>CAWFYY010000013.1:0-470004 GCA_963820225.1 uncultured Gaiellaceae bacterium
GAACAACTGATATGTAGGGAAGTTTGTCAAGAAGGCATGGGGAGGCGCCGTCGGGGAGCTACCCCGACGGCGCCTCGTTGCTTTCTCGCGAGCCTGTGTGGTGAGCGTGTCGGTTGGCGACGCGCGGTCAGACTGATATTCGCGGGTTGGCTACCGCAGGACGGGGTTTCGGCTGGATCGCATCCGCGTGTCTAGGGTCGAGCGTCGACCCGATCGGGTCTGCTCATAGTTGTGTCGCGGGTCGATCCACGCGCTGCCACCACCGTGCTTGCGAGGAAGCAGTCAGGTGGCGGTCAGTCGTCCATGACCGCCAAGGACCAGCACCAGCCGGCGAGTTCACGGGCGATCGCAACATTGGCCACCGTGGACGCTTGCGACGCGCCAGGAAAACCACCCACCGGTTATGCAGACGACGGTTGCCCTCGTCCCCGCCAGCACGGGCCGCTGCCGGTGCCGGGTCCCACCGTGCACGCATGACCGCTCCCACCTGATACCTGGGTCGGTGATGCCAGGCCGCTTCGACCAGCAGCCGACGCACATGGGTGTTCCCGGTCTTGGTGATCGGTCCCTGAAACCGCGAGGAACCCGACGAGGACTCCGAGGGCACCAGCCCGATGAATGAACCGATCGTGTTGCCGGTGAACCGGTTCCAGTCGCCGATCTCGACCGCCAACGCGAACCCGGTCAAGGTACCCACACCGCGAAGGCAGGACACCCGGCGCACGACCGGGGTGAATTCACTGTCGGCGGCGATGTCCTCGATCGCCGAGTCCAGACCCCAGGGTCGGGCCTGCAACGTCAACACGTGGTCGTAGTCGGCGTCGAAGGCCATCCGCGTCGCCGGCGACTCAACCGGGGCGCCGCGTGGGCACGCAGCCACCGGTCGTGCCCACCGGTCCAGGCCGCGCCCCCGTAGTAGACGATGCCATGGCGCAGCAGCAGCTTGGAGAGTCGATGGCGCGCTCTCATCAGATCACCGCGAGAGTCTCCGTGCGCACGCACCAGATCGCGGCAAGCCTCCTGGTTGATACTCGGGATTGACACCGAGGTGACCTCGTCCAAGCGCAGTATATCCGCTCGATGTCGGCGCGGGCCGAACCGCGGCGCGTGTAGGCGCCGAGCCGCAGGTTTTCCTCGACGGAGAGCTCCGAGAAGGTGCCGCGGCCCTCCGGGACATGCGCCACGCCGAGGTTCGCGACCGCCTCCGGCCCCCTGCGGCCGAGCGGCTTGCCGTCGAGCATGATCTCGCCGTTCCGTTTGACCGTGCCCGAGATCGCACGCAGCGTGGTCGTCTTGCCGGCCCCGTTGGCGCCGAGAACGGCGACGATCTGCCCTTCGTCGACCGCGAGCGAGACGCTCTCGAGGGCGCGGACCTGCCCGTAGCGCGCCTCGACGTCGCGCAGCTCAAGCAGCGCCATCTGGTTCCTCCGCATCGTGCTCCTCGGGCTTGGCCCGGGGAGGGGGATCGTCGTCGGTGCCGAGATAGGCCTCGATCACGGCGGGGTTGGGCGCGCACCTCGGCCGGCGGGCCGTCGGCGATCTTCTTGCCGAAGTTCATCACGCTCACGTGGTCGGAGATCCCCATCACCAGGTTCATGTGATGCTCGACGAGGAGCACGGTCAGCTTCCGGTCCTCCCGGATCTTCAGGATGAAGCGGCCGAGGTCGGCCACCTCCTCGTGATTGAGGCCCCCGGCCGGCTCGTCGAGCAGCAGCAGCCTGGGACGGAGAGACGAGGGCGCGGGCGAGCTCGACACGCTTCAGCGTCCCGAACGGGAGCCCTGCGACCGGCCGTTGCGCGATCGCACCGAGCCCGACGTAGTCGAGCACCTCGAGCGCCTCGGCGTCGACGTGGCGACCGCGTGTGTGTGGGCGCCGACGAGCACGCCGTCCAGGACGGTCATCGTCCTGAAGAGCTCGACGTTCTGGAAGGTGCGCGCGATCCCGCGCCCCACGATCCCGTGCACGGGCGTCTTCAGCAGCGTCTCGCCGTCGAACTCGACCTCGCCCTCGTTCGGCGTGTAGAGCCGCGTGATGACGTTGAACGCCGTGGTCTTGCCGGCGCCGTTCGGGCCGATCAGGCCGACGATCTGGCCGTCGAGCACGTCGAACGAGACCCCGTCGAGGGCGACGATCCCGCCGAACCGGCGAGTGACATTCCGCAGCGAGAGCAGGGCCATCGACCGGGGCAGCTTATGCAGGCCCGGATCGAAAATGGCAAAGAAGATGCGCTCCCCTCCGAAAAGGCGGCTACTCTCTTCCGCTACGTGAGCGAAATTGCCGCCGAGACCCACATGTCGCGGGGTCAGAAGATTACGAACCTCATCGGAGTGACGGTTCCGTTCGTCGGCTTCCTCGCGTCGATCTTCTTTCTCTGGGGCAGCTACGTCACCTGGCGTGACCTCACCATCTTCGCGGTCGCTTACGCGTTGACCACGCTGGGCATCTCGATCGGCTTCCACCGGCTGTTCACGCACCGCTCCTACGAGACCTATCGCCCGATCCGCTACAGCCTCGCCGTGCTCGGCTCGATGGCCGTGCAGGACCGGTGATCCGCTGGGTCTCGGACCACCGCAAGCATCACAGCTTCGCCGACCGCGAGGGCGATCCACACTCTCCGCACGCCGGCTTCGGGCCCGGGATCCGCGGCAAGATCGCAGGCCTCTGGCACGCTCATGTCGGCTGGCTCTTCCGCAACGTCGGGCGCGCCGAGTGGACGAAGTACGCGAAGGACCCGCCGCGGACCGCGGCATGGTCTTCGTCTCGCGCACGTTCGGGCTCTGGGTGGCCCTGTCTCTGATCCTGCCGTTCGCGGCAGGCTGGTTGTGGGGCGGCACGATCGGAGCCGGCTTGCAGGCCATGTTCTGGGGCGGCCTGATCCGGATCTTCCTGCTCCACCACATCACGTGGTCAGTCAACTCGGTGTGCCACTTCGTCGGCTCGCGCCGCTTCCGAGTCAAGGACGAGTCGCGGAACGTCTGGTGGCTCTCCTGGATCTCGTTCGGCGAGTCCTGGCATCACAACCACCACGCCTTCCCGTCGTCCGCATTCCACGGCCTGAAGCCGTGGGAGCTCGACGTCGGCGGGCTTGTGATCAGGCTGATGCGACGGCTCGGGCTCGTCTGGAAGGTCGTTCAGCCGACAGCCGAGATGCAGCGCCGCCGCCAGCTCCAGCCAGACTGAGCCCGTGACCGGGCCGGAGACGCCTCCCGACTCGCCGCTGACGCTCGAGGACGTGATGTCGTCGCCCTCCTACCGGAGGCCGATGACTCCGACCCTCGCCCCGGGTGAAGCCGCCTTCGCCTTCGATCTGCCGCTCCTCGACGGCGAGACCCACCGCCCGAGCGCCGAGCGCGTTCGCCTCGGCGACTTCACCGGCGTGCAGCCCGTTGCGCTCGTCTTCGGCTCGTACACCTGACCGCCTTTCCGCCGCCAGTTGGGCGAGCTGGAGGAGCTGCACGACCGCCACGGCGACGCGGTCGCGTTCCTCATCGTCTACATCCGCGAAGCGCATCCGGAGGACGGCTGGGTGCTCGCCGACAACCGGCGCGAGGAGATCGCCGTCGTCGATCCGACGTCGCTCGACGAGCGGGCGGACGCAGCCGGAGCCTGCGCGGTGCGTCTGAGGACGCGAATCCCGGTCCTGCTGGACGACGTCGACGATGGAGTCGCGCTCGCCTACGGCGGCTGGCCCGACCGGCTCTACCTGATCGGTCGCGACGGACGGGTCGCCTTCCAGGGCGAGCCGGGGCCGGACGGCTTCAAGCCCGACGAGCTCGCGCGCGCGATCGAGATCGAGCTCGGCTAGTCGAAGGCGTACGTGCCGCCGTCTCGGAACTCCTTGAGGATCCGGCGGCTGACGACCATCCGGTGCACCTCGTCCGGGCCGTCGTAGATGCGGGCGGCGCGGGCTTGCTCGTACATGCCTGCAAGCGGAGTCTCGTCGGTGAGCCCGCGGGCGCCGTGCACCTGGATGGCGCGGTCGATCACCTCGTTCAGGACGCGAGCGGCGTAGAACTTGATCAGCGAGACCTCGACCCGCGCCTCGCCGCCCTCGTCGAGCTTGCGGGCCGCATCGAGCGTGAGGAGCCGGCACGCCTGGATCTCGGCGGCCGAGTCGGCGATCCAGTTCTGGACGGTCTGCTTCTCGGCGAGCGGCGCTCCGCCGACCTGGCGCTCGAGCGAGTAGGTGCACATCAGCTCGAACGCCCGCTGCATCTGGCCGAGCCACCGCATGACGTGGTGGATCCGCCCCGGCCCGAGCCGCTTCTGCGCGATCCGGAAGCCGTCGCCCGGCTCGCCCAGCACGTTGCTCTCAGCGGAACGCGGACGTCCGTGTAGCGCACCTCGCAGTGGGTCGACCAGCCGCGGCCCGCATGCCCCATCACCGGGATTGGCCGGATCAGCTCGTAGCCCGGCGTCTCCGTCGGGACGAGGATCTGGCTCATGCGCCGGTGGGGCGGCGCGTCCGGGTCGGTCACGGCCATCACGATCCCGAAGGTCGCGCCCTCGGCCGAGGACGAGAACCATTTGTGGCCGTTGATCACCCACGAGTCGCCGTCCTGCACGGCGGTCGTCTGCAGCTCGGTCGGATCGGCGCCGGAGACCTCGGGCTCGGTCATCGAGAAGAACGAGCGCGCAGTTCCCTCGACGAGGGGACGCAGGAAGCGCTCCTTCTGCTCGTCCGTGCCGAACATGTGGAGGATCTCGCCGTTGCCCGCGTCGGGGGCCTGGCAGTTGAAGACGAGCTGGGCCCACATGCTGCGGCCGATCTCCTCGTTCAGCAGCGCGTACTCGATGAAGCCCGAGCCGGTACCGCCCGCCTCCGGTGGCAGGTGCGGAGCCCAGATCCCGGCTGCCCTGGCCTTCGAGCGCAGCTCGGCGACCAGCGCGTCGGACGACTCGTCCTCGCGTGCCAGCGCCGCCTCGTTCGGATAGACGTGCTCTTCCATGAACGCCCGCACCTGGTGCGCGGCGCTCGTCGACCTCCGGCTTGATGGCGAGCTCTGTCATGCGAGAGAGTCTGCACATGTTGGAGCCCGGAAGCCAGGTCCAGAACGCGATCTATCTCGCCGGCGGCGCGGCGTGGCCCGTGTCGCCCGACGACTGGGAGGCCCGCGCACGCGAGATGCTCGAGCAGGGGCCGTTCGACTACGTCGCCGGCGGCGCCGGGTCGGAGTCGACGATCCGAGCGAACCGCGAGGCGTTCGAGCGGTGCCGGCTCCGGCCGCGAATGCTCGTCGGGACCGCGGAGCGCGACCTGTCCGTCGAGGTGCTCGGGCTGCGCTCGCCGGCGCCGTTCCTGCTCGCGCCCGTGGGCGTCCTCTCGATCGTCCACGCGGAGAAGGAGCTCGGCGTCGCCCGTGCCTCGAAGGCGACCGGCGTCCCGATGATCCTCTCGAGCGCCGCGTCGACGGCGCTCGAAGAAGTCGCAGCCGAGCTCGGAGACGCGCAGCGATGGTTTCAGCTCTACTGGTGGTCGGACCGCGAGCTCGCGGGCAGCCTCGTCGATCGCGCCGCCGCAGCCGGCTACGGCGCGATCGTCGTCACGCTCGACACGCTGACGCTCGGCTGGCGCGAGCGCGACCTCGGGAACGGCTACCTCCCCTTCCTCGGCGGCGAAGGCCTGGCGCAGTTCTTCAGCGACCCGCTCTTCCGGGCGCGGCTGGACGTGCCGCCTGAGGAGGACGTCCAGACCGCGTCGCTGATGGCACTCGCCGCGTTCCCGAATCTCGCGCTCACGTGGTCCGACCTGGACTGGCTGCGCGCACGCACCGACCTGCCGATCCTCGTCAAGGGCATTCTCCGCGGCGACGATGCCCGGCTCGCGCTCGAGCACGGGGTCGACGGGATCGTCGTCTCGAACCACGGGGGCCGTCAGGTCGACGGCTCGATCGCCTCACTCGATGCGCTCGCCGAGGTGCGGGACGAGGTCGGCCCGGAGGCGACCGTGCTGATGGACGGCGGGATCCGCCGCGGCGCGGACATCCTCAAGGCGCTCGCGCTGGGCGCCGACGCCGTCCTCCTCGGCCGCCTCTACGCCTACGGCCTCGCGGTCGGCGGCGCCGCTGGTGTCGAAGCAGTGATCAGGCAGCTCGCGGCGGAGCTCGACCTGACGATGGCGCTGGCGGGCGTCCGCTCGGTGCGCGACGTCGACCGCTCGACCGTCGCACACACGCGCTGAGCGCCACGGCCCGCCGCCGGTAGGCTCGGCCGATGCGCCGTCTCGCCCGACTGCTCCCCGCCTGCGCACTGGCGGCGCTCGCCGTCACGGCAACGGGAGCCAGCGCGCCTGCGGCGACGGTGAAGGTCGCCTTCCTGCAGGGCGAGCAGGTGGTCTACGTGACGCGGAACGGCTCGACGCTGCGCCAGGCGGTCAACGCCCTGCTCGCCGGCCCCACGACGGCGGAACAGCGACGCGAGGTCGCGAGCGCGGTCCCGGCGCGGACGCCGCTCCGCGCCGTCTCGATCACAGGGGGAGTCGCGACGATCGATCTCGGCGAGAAGTTCGCCGCCGGAACGAACACGGCGAGCCTGTCGGCACGGGTGACCCAACTCGTCCTCACGGCAACCTCGATCAGCGGCGTGAAGTCGGTCCGTCTCCTCGTCAAGGGCGCAACACCGCTGGGGCTCTTCCCCGGCTACGTGACGTCCCGGCCGATCAGCGCGAAATTCGCGCGCGCGCCCGATGTGCCGCCGCCGGGCGAGCCCGCGCCGGAGCCGACGACCGACCCGACAGCCGCCGTGCGCGACCTGCAGCAGCGCCTGGCCGACTTGTCCTTCCTGCCCCCCGACGCCGTCGACGGCAAGGCCGGGCGAGCAGACGCGGTTCGCCGTGATGGCCTTCCAGAAGTGGCAGGGGCTCGGCCGGGACGGCACGGCCGGTCCGGCAACCATGGCGGCACTCGCAGGCGCAACCCGCCCCACGCCCCGGACGACCGGCGCGGGCCGCCGCTTCGAGGTGCTCCTCGACCGCCAGCTCGTCCTCTACATCGAGAACGGCGCGGTCGTGCGGACGCTTCATGTGTCGAGCGGCGCCCCAGGTTTTGAGACGCCTACCGGGCGCTTCAGCGTCTTTCGCAAGGAGACGAACTCATGGTCGGTGCCGTACAAGGTATGGCTCCCCTGGGCGAGCTACTTCGTCGGCGGCGTCGCCTTCCACGAGTCTCCGGACGTTCCGGCCCAAGCGGCCTCGCACGGATGCGTGCGGGTGCCCCGGTACGACGCGAAGTGGCTGTACGAGCGCGCACCGAACGGGACCGCCGTGACCGTGCTCGGGAGCTCGAGGTGAGAGTTGCGACGGCAGCCGTCCTGGTCGCACTCGCACTCGCGCTGCCCGCCGGCGCCGCGGCCCCGCCGACCCGGGAACCGGGTGAGCTGGTCGTCGCCGTCTCGATGCCCGCCCCCGGCCTGCAGGTGGGAGCCGTTCGTGGACGGGACGTCGTGCTCGCGAAGGGGCTCGAGATCGAGCTGGCGCGCGCGCTCGCGAAGAAGCTCGCGGTGCCCCGGGTGCGCTTCGTCAACGAAGCGTTCTTCTCGACCCTGGTCAGCGGTCGCCCCTCCGACTGGGATCTGGCGATCGCGGCGATCACGATCACCGCGGAGCGCAGCCGCCGCGTCGACTTCTCCGTCCCGTATCTCACGGTCGACCAAGCCGTGCTCATGCGCCAGGGATGGCGCCCGCCCGTACCGACCTCGATCGCGGGGCTACGCGGACTTCAGCTCTGCAGCGAGCGAGCGACGACCGGAGCACGCGCGATCCTCGACCGGATCACGCCTAGGAAGGCGCCGCGGCTCGCCAACGACCCGTCGCAGCTGCTGTACGACCTCTACAACGACCGGTGCGACGCCGTCGTCTACGACGCGGACATCCTCGGGGCGGCGCGCGCCGCTGCGCCCGAACGGTACGGACCGTTTGCGGGCCGGATCGTCACGCGGGAGCGCTACGGCATCGCGTTCCCCAAGGGCAGCCCTCTCCGCGCGAGCGTCAACGCGGCGCTACGGACGCTGGCGCGCGACGGCACGCTCGCGCGGCTACAGAAGCGCTGGCTGAGCACGGACGTCACGAAGCTCCCCGTCTTGCGCTGAGCGGTTTAGAGTCACAGGAATGGATCTCCGCGACACGCCCGAGGAGGCCGCGTTCCGCAGCGAGCTGCGGGCGTGGATCGAGACCAATCTCACGGACGAGGTTCGGCGCGGCCGCTTCGAGGAAGCGGGCCGCGACTGGAGCCGCAAGCTGCACGAGGCGGGCTACGCCGGCCTGACGTGGCCGAAGGAGTACGGCGGCGCCTCCGCCCCGTACAGCCACCAGGCGATCTTCCTCGAGGAGATGGCACGCGCCGAGGCGCCGCCGCATCTCGGCGTGATCGGGCTCGGCATGGCCGGGCCGACGATCATCGCGCACGGCACCGACGCCCAGAAGCAGAAGCACCTCGAGAAGATCCTCTCCACCGAGGAGATCTGGTGCCAGGGCTTCTCCGAGCCCGGAGCCGGCTCCGACCTGTCCGCGGTGCGCACGAGCGCCCGCCGCGAGAACGGCCACTTCGTCGTCAACGGCCAGAAGGTCTGGTCGTCGTTCGCTCACATCGCCGACTGGTGCATCCTCGTGACCCGCAGCGACCCGGAGAGCGAGCGCCACGCCGGACTTACCTATCTGCTGGTCGACATGCACGCGCCCGGGGTCGACGTCCGGCCGCTGCGCCAGATCACCGGCGAGGCCGAGTTCAACGAGATCTTCTTCACCGACGTCGAGGTGCCGGTCGAAAACGCCGTGGGCGACATCGGCGCCGGCTGGCAGGTGGCGATGACGACGCTGCTGCACGAGCGCGGCACCCTCGGCTTCGCGCTCGTCGCTGGACTCGAGAGCCAGATCCGGAAGCTGATCGCGTTGGCGAAGGAGAAGGGCGCGAGCGAGGTGCAGCGTGACGCGATCGCCCGGGAGTGGATCGGGCTGCAGGCCGTCCGCTACACCAACTACCGCTCGCTGACGACGCTGATGAAGACAGGCATTCCAGGCCCCGAAGGCTCCGGCGCGAAGCTCTGGTGGTCGGAGGCGAACCAGCGCGTGACGAAGCTCGGCCTCGAGCTCCTCGGCCCCGAAGCGCAGCTCCTGAACGCGAACGGGAACGTGCAGCCGGGCTACTGGCAGCACCAGCAGCTGCGCTCGCGCGGCAACACGATCGAGGCGGGCACCTCCGAGATCCTGCGCAACATCATCGCCGAGCGCGTGCTCGGGCTTCCGAGGTCGCGCTAGTGGAGTTCGCCTTCAGCCAGGAGCAGGAGGAGCTGCGGCGCGAGGCGCGGTCGTTCCTCGAGGCGAATCCGGATGCGCCGCTCTCGGAGCTCCGCGAGCTCGGGTGGCTCGGCGTCTCGGTCCCCGAGGACCGCGGCGGCGGCGGCCTCTCCTTCGTCGACGAGGCGATCCTGTTCGAGGAGGCGGGCCGCGCGCTCTACTCCGGCCCCTTCCTGACGACCGCGGTCGTCCTCCCCGCTCTGCCCGAGGTGGACGGAAACGCGTGGTCGGTCGAGGTCGACGGGCTCGTGCCGCATCTGGACATCGTCGACCAGGTGCTGCGCGGCGACATGACCGCCGTGCCGGCCGCGGGCGAAACGCTCGCAACCGTCGATGAGACACGCCCGCTGGGTCGAATCACGGCGGGGGCCGGAGAGCCGGTCGACGGCGAGTTCGAGACGGTACGGCTGCGCCTGCTCGCAGCGCTCGCCGTCGAAGCGGTCGGCGTGGCGCAGAAAGCGCTCGAGCTCGGCGTTGCCTACGTCTCCGACCGAGAGCAATTCGGCAAGAAGATCGGCACGTATCAGGCGGTCTCGCATCCGCTGGCCGACACCTACGTCGAGACCGAGCTCGCCCGCTCGCTCGCCTACTGGGCCGCGTGGTGCGTCTCGGTGGACGACGAGCAGGCGCCGGTCGCGGTCGCCGCCGCCAAGGCGCAGGCGGCCGAGACGGCCGTCGCCGCGTGCGAGCGCTCGATCCAGGTGCACGGCGGCATCGGCTTCACCTGGGAGCACATGCTGCACCGCTATTACAAGCGCGCGCAGTGGATCGACGCGTTCGGCGGCCACGCCGCCGAGCAACGCCAGGTCGTCGCCGCAGCTCTGCTCGACTGAAATGCGAATCGACTAAGGAGACCAATGCCAGTCCCGAAAGCGGAAGTGCTCGAGCTGATGCGGATGGACGTCGACCCGGACGAGGTCGCCGAGATTCGCGAGCTCTGGAAGGAGCATTCGAAGGCGGAGGACAACCGCTCGATCGAGGGCCTGCTCGCGACGCTCTCCGACGACTGCGTCTACACCGTCTATCCGGACGACGTGTCGTGGCACGGCCACGAGGGCGCGGCCCGCTTCTACACGGAGCTTCTGACCGCGTTCCCGGACATCGTCTTCGAGCTGCAGAACATCGTCATCGGGCCGCAGGGCGTCGTCGAGGAGGCGATCGTCACCGGCACGCACAGCGCGAAGTGGCTCGGCAACGAGCCGACCGGCGAGAAGATGACCTGGCGGAACGCGATCTTCTTCCCCTGGGACCGGGAGTCGCGCCGCTTCAAGGGCGAGCGGGTCTATACGGATGCACCGAGGAGGTCGGTCTGATGGCGCACGCATTCTCTTCCCTCGACGAGCTGGGAGACGGCCCGGGATTCCGCAAGGTGCGAACCCCGATGGGGATCACCGCCTTCGGCGTCAACGGCGTCGTCTATCCCCCCGGCTTTCCCGGGATCAGCCACTACCACGACACACAGGACGAGCTCTATTTCGTCCACAGCGGCACCGCGAAGGTCGAGGTCGACGGCGAGGAGCGCATCCTCGGCCCCGGCGGCCTCTTCCACGTCGAGTCGACGACGCCCCGGCGGATCGCGAACGCCGGCGACGACGACCTCGTCCTGCTCGTGATCGGCGGCAAGGACGGCTACGTCGAGCGGGACGGCCACGTCACGAGCGACGAGGACCTGGCGCTTCGCGTGGGTCTCGGAAAGGAGCAGCAGTGAAGGGTCTGATGATGGACTTCCAGCTGACGCTGCCGACGATCCTGCAGCGGGCGGAGACGTACTTCCCGCGCCAGGAGATCGTCACGCGCATGCCGGACCGCAGCTTCCACACCTACACGTTCGCGGACTTCGGCAAGCGGGCACGGCAGCTCTCCGTCGCCCTGCAGGGACTCGGCCTCGAGCCGGGAGACCGCGTCGCAACGCTCTGCTGGAACCACTACCAGCACCTCGAGGCCTACCTCGGGATCCCGTGCGCCGGCTTCGTCCTCCACACGCTCAACCTCCGGCTGCACCCGAACGACCTCGGCTACATCGCGACGCACGCGGGCGACAAGGCCGTGATCGTCGACAGGTCGCTGCTGCCCCTGTGGGATCAGGTCAAGGACAAGACGGAGATCGAGCACGTCTTCGTCGTCGAGGATTCCTACGAGGAATTGCTCGCCGGCGCGAATCCGGACGACTACGAGGACCCGAGGCTGGACGAGGACACCGCCGCAGCGATGTGTTACACGAGCGGCACGACCGGGATGCCGAAGGGCGTCCTCTACTCGCACCGCTCGGCCGTCCTCCACACGCTCGGCCAGGCCCTCGCCGCGCCGCTCGGGCTGCACGTGACCGAAGCCGAGACGCTGCTGCCAGTCGTGCCGATGTTCCACGCGAACGCCTGGGGCTATCCGTACACCTGCTTGATGGTCGGGACGAAGCTCGTCTTCCCGGGCCCGTTCCTCGACCCGGAGACGCTGCTCGACGACCTCGAGCAGCACGAGGTGACGATCACCGCAGGCGTGCCCACGATCTGGATGGGGATCCTCGGGATGCTCGACAAGGAACCGGAGCGGTGGAACCTCTCGAAGCTGCACTCGATGCTCGTCGGCGGCTCTGCCGCGCCGCGCGCGATGATCGCCGGCTTCCGGCAGCGGCACGGCAAGACCGTCGTGCACGGCTGGGGCATGACCGAGACCTCCCCACTTGCGACCACCTCCGACTACATCGGCGACCTCCGTTCGGCCGACGAGGAGACGCAGCTCGACGTCGTCGCGATGCAGGGCCTGCCGCTGCCGTTCGTGGAGCTGCGGGGAGTCGACGACGAGGGCAAGGAGATCCCCTGGGACAGCGAGGCGATGGGCGAGCTCCAGGTGCGCGGCCCCTGGGTCGCTGCCGGCTACTACAACACGCCCGAGCAGGCCGAGCGGTGGACCGAGGACGGCTGGTTCAAGACCGGCGACATCGCGTCCTTCCACCCGCTCGGCTACGTGATGATCAAGGACCGCTCGAAGGACGTGATCAAGTCGGGCGGCGAGTGGATCTCGTCCGTCGACCTCGAGAACGCGTTGATGGCGCATCCGGCCATCGCCGAGGCGGCCGTGATCGCGATCCCGCACGAGAAGTGGGACGAGCGGCCGCTGGCGGTCTGCGTCCTGCGCGAAGGGCAGTCCGCGACACCGGTTGAGCTGCGCGAGTTCCTCGCACCGAACTTCGCCAAGTTCTGGCTGCCGGACGCATTCGAGTTCGTCGACGAGATCCCGAAGACGGCAGTCGGCAAGTTCCGCAAGACCGCGTTGCGGGAGCAGTTCGCGACCGAACCGGTCTCCTCGTAGTGCAGATCGCCGGCAAGACATTCGTCGTCACGGGCGGCCTGTCCGGTCTCGGAGAGGCGACCGCCGCCATGCTCGATGCCCAGGGCGCCACGGTGGTGATCGCCGACCTGCCCGAGACCGACGTCACCGACGAGGCGGCCGTGCGGGCACTGATCGAGCCGCTCGACGAGTTGCACGGTGCCGTCAACTGCGCCGGGATCGGCGGCGGCGCGCGAGTGATCGGGTTCCCGCTCGACCGCTTCCGGAAGGTGATCGAGGTGAACCTGATCGGAACGTTCAACGTCCTCTCGATCGCCGCTGCCAAGATGGCCGAGGGTGAGCCCGACGAGGAGGGAACGCGCGGTGTCGTCGTCAACACGGCCTCCAACGCCGCCTTCGACGGCCAGATCGGACAAGCTGCCTATTCGGCCTCCAAGGCAGCCGTCGCCGGGATGACCCTGCCGGTCGCACGGGACCTCGCCTCGAAGGGGATCCGCGTCGTCACGATCGCGCCCGGCCCCTCCGACACGCCGATGCTCGGCCCGATGCGCGACGACATTCGCGAGAGCCTGACCTCTCAGATCCCCTTCCCGAAACGGCTGGGCCGGGCAGAGGACTTCGCAGCTCTGGTAAAGCACATCATCGAGAACGAGTACCTGAACGGTGAGGTGATCCGCCTCGACGGCGCCCTTCGTATGGCCCCGCGATAACAAAGGAGTCGAATGGCTGAGTACGTCAAGGTCGAGCACGACGGCCGCGTTGCGATCGTCACCCTCGACCACCCTCCCGTGAACGCGCTCTCCGCGCGACTGCTCGAGGAACTCGAGGAGGCCTACGACGAGCTCGACCGCTCGGACGAGACACGCGCGATCGTGATCCGCGGCGAAGGCGAGAAGGCCTTCGTGGCGGGGGCCGACATCACCGAGTTCCCGGCGATGCGCGAGGCAATCGAGGAAGCGGCCGAGTCAGGGTCGGCGCGCGGGATCCAGAAGCTCGCGGCGCGGATGGATGCCGGCCGTACGCCGGTCGTCGCCGCGATCCACGGCTACTGCCTCGGCGGCGGGCTCGAGCTGGCGATGGCGTGCGACATCCGGATCGCCGCAGAGGATGCTCAGCTCGGTCAGCCCGAGATCAAGCTCGGCCTGATCCCCGGCGGCGGTGGGACGCAGCGGCTGCCGCGCCTCGTCGGCCACGGTCGCGCGCTCTACCTGAACCTGAGCGGAGATCCGATCTCCGGCTCGCAGGCCTACGACTGGGGTCTCGTCGAGAAGACCGTGCCGCGTGACGGGCTGATGGAGGCGGCGCTCGAGCTGGCGCGCACACTCTCCGAGCGGTCGCCGTTCGCGATGGGCGTGATCAAGGACCTGGCGGCCGAAACGCGTGACCTGCCGCTCTCGGAGGGGCTACGGCGCGAGGCCCAGGGCTTCATCCGCTGCATCGGCAGCGCCGACGGCGCCGAGGGCGTGGTCGCGTTCCTCGAGAAGCGCAAGCCGGAGTTCACGGGCAAGTGAAGGCCGCTGTCCTCCACCAGGTGGGCGAGCCGCTCTCGGTGGAGGACGTCCCGGACCCCGAGCCCGGCGACGGGCAGTCGGTCATCGCCGTCAAGGCTGCTGGGATCAACTTCGCCGACGTGCTGGTCCAGAAAGGTCACTATCCACAGCCGCCGCCGTTGCCCACGATCCTCGGGAACGAGGTGGCCGGAGAGGTCAACGGCCGGCGCGTCCTGGCATTCGTCCGCGGCGGAGGGGGCGGTTACGCAGAGAAGGCCGTGACCGACGACGGGTGGATCTTCGACCTTCCCGACGGCGCGAGCTACTCGGAGGGCGCCTCGTTTCTGACGACCTACCTGACCGCCTGGATCCCGCTGACGCGACAAGTCCGTCTGCACCCCGACTCGAATGTGCTCGTCACCGCCGCCGGCGGAGGCGTCGGGACAGCGGCGATCCAGGTGGCGACCTTCGCCGGCGCGAACGTGACCGCTGCAGCGGGCTCGGAGGAGAAGCTCGAGCTCGCGCGCAAGCTCGGCGCGACGCGCACGGTCTCCTACGAGGAGATCGGCGAGCTCGACGACATCGACGTGGCCCTCGATCCGGTCGGAGGCCCCGTCTTCGCCGCGTGCATCTCGTCGCTCCGGCCGCTCGGCGCCGCGATCGCGATCGGTTTCGCCGGCGGTGCGTGGGAGCCCATCGACCCGGCACGGCTCGTCGGCCGCAACATCGGCGTCCTCGGGTTCTACCTCGGCCGCCTGATGGGCTTCCGCCCCGAGCTCGTCCGGCAGGAGACCGACGAGCTGCTCGCGTTGTGGCGCCGCGGCGCTCTGCGGCCGGTGGTCGGGGCCGAGTTCCCCCTCGAGCAGGTGAACGAGGCACAGGAGCTGATCGCGTCTCGCAAGTCGACCGGGAAGGTCGTCCTTGTTCCCTGAGACCGCGCTCGTCACGGGGGCGTCGGGCGGCATCGGGCGTGCGGTCGTGGCGAGGCTCCAGGCCGACGGCGCTGAGGTACGCGGACTCGACCTTGTGGACGGCTTCGACGTCTCCGATCCGCAGGCCTGGCTCGACGTCGAGCCGGCCGACGTCGTGTGCCTCAACGCCGGCGTGCTTGCGAAGGGCGATGGCACGGTCGACGACTATCGCCGGATCCTCGCCGTGAACGTCGACGGCGTCGTCTTCGGCGTCCAGGCGCTGACGCCACGGATGCGCGAGGGGAGTGTCTTCGTCGTCACCGCCTCCCTAGCCGGGCTGATCCCGATGGAGTCCGATCCGCTCTACGTGCTCACGAAGCACGCCGTTGTCGGCTACGCGCGGTCGATGGCGCCGCTGCTCGTGCCGCGGGGGATCCGGATCAACCTGATCTGCCCGGGGATTGTGCGGACGCCGATGACCGAGCCGGCGCAGGCCGATCTCGACGCGGCCGGCTTTCCGCTGATGGAGCCGGAGCAGATCGCCGACGCGGTGCTCGTCGCCGCGCGCAGCGAGGAGACCGGCCAGGCGTGGGTGTGCCAGCCCGGCCGCGAGCCGCTGCTGTTCAAGTTCCCGAACGTCCCCGGCCCGCGGGTCGAGGGCGCCGAGGGCATGGTGCCGCAGCTCTGATCGTCCAGTCGGGACACGGCGGGTCCTGGCCCCGACACGTCCGCGTGGGACATGTCGGGGCCAGGACCCGTCACGTCCCGAACCGGCGTGTCTCGTAGGATCGGCAGCAGATGAAGCTCGGGATGCAGCTCGGCTACGACGACCCGATCGGGTCGGTCGCGTTGGCGCAAGAGGCCGACCGGCTCGGCTTCCACTCCGTGTGGACCTCCGAAGCCTGGGGTGCGGACGCGGTCACCGTCGCCTCCTGGGTGGCCGCGACGACCGAGCAGATCGGGATCGGGACGGCGATCATGCAGATGCCGGCGCGCACGCCCGCAGCCACCGCGATGACCGTCGCGACGCTCGACCAGCTCTCGGGCGGCCGCGTGCTTCTCGGCCTCGGAACGTCCGGGCCGCAGGTGGTCGAGGGCTGGCACGGCGTCCCGTGGGGCAAGCCACTCGGCCGGACCCGCGAGTACGTGGAGATCGTCCGCGCAGCACTCCGCCGCGAGACGCTCGAGCACCATGGCGCCCACTACGACATCCCGTACACGGGCGCCGATGCGACCGGGCTCGGCAAGCCGCTGAAGCTGATCCTGAAGCCGCTCCGGCGCGAGGTGCCCATCTACCTCGCCGCGCTCGGCCCGAAGAACGTCGCCCTCGCTGTCGAGATCGCCGACGGGTGGCTGCCGATCTTCTTCTCGCCGTACCGCTTTCGCGAAATCCACGGGCCGTCGCTCGAGAGCGCAGCAGAGGACTTCCAGATCGCCCCGCTGTGCCCCGTGCTCGTGGACGACGACGTCCAGGCCTGCCGCGACATGATGAAGCCGACCCTCGCGCTCTACATCGGCGGCATGGGCGCACGCGGCAAGAACTTCTACAACTCGCTCGCCCAGCGCTACGGGTTCGAGGAGGCAGCCGCGAAGATCCAGGATCTCTACCTCTCCGGCATGAAGGGCGAGGCGGCGATGGCCGTCCCCGACGAGCTCGTGGACGAGATCGCGCTCGTCGGCCCGAAGGAGCGGATCGCGGAGCGGCTCGAAGCCTGGCGCGAAGCCGGAGTCTCGTCTCTGCTGATCCAGACGCGCCAGAAGGAGGCGCTGGCGGTGATGGCGGAGCTGCTCCTGTGAGAGCTCGGCTCGCGGCGGAGCTTCGCCGCTCGAGTGCACTCGGTGAGTGCGATGCAAGGACGCAGGGAGCGTTCGTAGCCGGAGGCTACGGGCGCGACCGAGGACGCCGCAGCGCGCCGCCGAGTGTGCTCGAGCGGCTCAAGGCTTCGTCGTGAGTCGAGCTCTCGAGGACGCCTTCGCGGCTGCGCTCGACGCTCCGGTCGAGCGGGCCGTCCTGCTCGCGGGCGGCGCGTCGAAAGAGGCCTGGGCCGTCGACTCGGAGGGCCGCCAGCTCTTGATCCGGCGTGCCGCGGGTGGCGTCATCCACCAGGGGACGCTGACCCTCGAGCACGAGTTCGAGGTGCTGCGGGCCGCACACGAGGCCGGCGTGAAGGTGCCCGAGCCGATCGCGTACCTCGGAGAGGTCGAAGGGCGCGAGGCCTTCGTGATGGAACGGATCACGGGCGAGACGATCGGCCGCCGGATCGTGAAGCAGCCTCCGTCGGGACTCGACCTCCAGCTGGCGGAGGAGCTGGCCAAGATCCATGCGATCTCGCCTGACCGGCTGCCGTTCCTCGAGACGGGCGACCAGGTGGCCCGCTTCTACGCCGAGCTCGACTCCGTCGGCGAGCCGCATCCCGCGATCGAACTGGGGCTCCACTGGGTGAAGGACCGCTTGCCCCGAGACCGCGACCCCGTCGTCGTTCACGGCGACTGGCGGATCGGGAACATCGCCGTCGACGAGAACGGGATCGTGGCGGTGCTGGACTGGGAGTTCTCACACCTTGCCGACCCGGTCGAGGATCTGGCCTGGCCGCTCGTGCGGGCGTGGCGCTTCGGGGCCGACGACAAGCATCTCGGCGGCGTCGGCGATCTCGACCGCTACCTCGACCGGTACACCGAGCTGACCGGCACCGAGGTCACACGCGACGAGCTGCTCGTCTGGGAGGTGTTCGGCAACGTCAAGTGGGCGACCGGGTGTCTCACCCAGTCGCGCCGCCACTTCAACGGGCAGGAGCGCTCGGTCGAGCTCGCGGTGCTCGGGCGTCTCGCGGCCGAGATGGAGTACGAGCTGCTGGATCTGATCGAACATGCAGCATGACCGGCCGACCCCACAGGAGCTCGCGGAAGCCGTCCGCGAGTTCCTGCAGGAGGAGATTCTTCCCGATCCTGGACGACCACCGGCTGAAGTTCCGAACGCTCGTCGCGATCAACGGACTCGGCATCGCCGAGCGCGAGCTGTGGGCGACGACACCACCGCGCGAGGAGGACTGGGAGCTGGCGCGCAGGATCCGCGCCGGGGACGTGCCGGAGAACGCCGTCGCGCTCCTGAAGGAGCAGGTCGCGCAGAAGCTCCGCATCTCGAATCCACGCCTCCTCGCCAAGTACGAATGAGGCGCCGTCTCTACCTGATGCGGCACGCCGACGTGTCGTACGTCGACGAGTCCGGCCGCCCGGTGAGCCCCGAGCAGGTTCCGCTCACCGAGCGCGGGCTCGCGCAAGCCGAAGCGGCGCGCGACGCCCTTGCGGGCATTGCCTTCGACCTCGTCGTCTCGAGCGACCTGCCCGCGCACGGCCGAGACGGCCGCAATCGCCGCGCCCGGCCACGAGATCGAGCGCTGGCCCGAGTTCTCGGAGTGGCGCGGCGGCCGCCTCGATGCGCTCCCGCCCGAGGAGCTCGAGTCGCTCTTCGTCGGCGCGCTCCGCGTCACCGACGAGGACGCACGCTTCCTCGGCGGCGAGTCGCTCGGCGAGGCGCTCGACCGGGTCCACCCCGCGCTCGACCGGCTCGTGGCGCGCGAGTGGCACACGGCGCTCGCCGTCTTCCACGGCGGCGTCAACCGGATCGTGATCTCCTACGCGCTCTCCGGCGACCGAACGTACTTCGGCACGTTCGAGCAGGCGCCGGCGTGCATCAACGTCCTCGATCTCGGTGACGACGGCTGGATCGTGCGCACCGTCAACTACGTCCCGTACGACCCGCTCCACCCGGCGCGCGAGACGACGATGGAGCACCTCTGGGAGCAGCTCCGCCCGTATCTAGACGAGCGCCGCTAGCGCCTTCGCCTCCTCCGGCCGCAGGTAGACGCCGCGGATCACCGTCCACTTCCGCATCCGCTCCTCGTCGAGCCCGGCCGCGGCGAACGATGCGAGCCGCCGCTCGGTCACGTCGTGGCGCATCCGGTACGACAGCGGGTTCCAGAGGAAGGACGGCACGTCGTACTCCGGCTCGCCGAGCATCGGCTTCGGGTCGATCGCGACCGGCCCACGGGCCGACCGGAGGATGTTGTGGTGGTGGAAATCGCCGTGCACGAGCGTCGCTCGACCGACCTGCAGCGAGGCGTACAGCTCGCGCGCCAGCGGAGCGAGCTCGTGGCCCGCGGCGTGATCGAGCCACCTCGGCACGTGGTCTCCGATCCAGCGAAACGGAGCCGACGCAGGCCGCCACAGCTTGAGCCCGGTCGCGACTGCGATCCGGGTCGCCTCCTCTTCCGCCAATTCGGAGATGTCGTCATCCGCGCGCTCGAGCAACAGCGCGCGCCGGGACCTGTCGCACCGGAGCAGCCGCACCGCCCCGTCACCGGCCCAGAGCTCGAGCGCTTCCGCCTCCTCGTCCGACTCGTCGTCCTCCGCCGGCGTCACCTTCAGAACGGCGTCGCTGCGCGCCGGGGCGACGTAGGAGTACCGGCCGAGCTCGAACGGCTCCCCGAGCTCGACGTCCCACTCGGTCGCGACCTCCCGCGCGATCTGCTCGAGCGGCGCGAGATCCGGTCGGTCGTCGCTCAACTCAGGCGCTCGATGACCATGGCCATGCCCTGGCCGCCGCCGACGCACATCGTCTCGAGCCCGATCGTGCCGTCGACCTCGTCGAGGTCGTTGAGCAGCGTGCACATGATCCTGGCGCCGGTCATCCCGTACGGGTGCCCGAGTGCGATTGCGCCGCCGTGCGGGTTCAGCTTCTCGCCGAACGGGTCGACGCCGAGCTCGCGGCAGACCGGGAGCACCTGAGCGGCGAACGCCTCGTTCAGCTCCATCACGTCGACGTCGTCGATCGTCATGCCGGCGCGGCCGAGCGCGACCCTGACGGCATCGATCGGCCCGACACCCATGATCTCTGGATCGAGCCCGGTCACGGCGCTCGAGATGATCCGCGCCCTGGGAGTTGCCCCGATCTCCGCGGCCCGCTCCTCGGACATGACCACGAGCGCCGCGGCGCCGTCGTTCAGCGGGCACGCGTTTCCGGCCGTCACCCGGCCTTCCGGCTTGAATGCCGGCTGCAGCTCCTGGAGCTTCTCGTACGTCGAGGTCGGACGAGGCCCGTCGTCTGCCGAGACAACGGTCCCGTCCTCCTTGACGTACGGCGTCAGCTCCCGCTCGAAGAACCCGGACGCCTGAGCCGCAACCGCGCGCTCCTGCGAGCGCTGCGCAAAGCGATCCATGTCGTCCCTGGACACGTCGTAGCGCTCCGCGACGTTCTCCGCGGTCAGGCCCATCGGGATGTAGACGTTCGCGATCGCGCCCTCGCCGACGAGCTTGGGATGAAGCTCCTCCGAGTCCTTTGGGTACCCGTCCACCTGCGAGATCGACTCGACCCCGGCCGCGACGTAGACGTCGCCCTCGCCCGCCTTGATCGCGTGGAATGCCATCCGGGTGGTCTGCAGCGAGGATGCGCAGAAGCGGTTCACCGTCGTGCCCGGCACGCTCTTCGGCAGGCCGGCCAGCAGCGCAGCACGCCTGGCGAGGTTCATTCCCTGCTTCTCCTGCGGGAAGCCGCAGCCGACCATCACGTCGACGATGTCGTTTGGATCGAGACCTTCGACCTGCCCCACCGCCTCCCTGATCGCGAACGCGAGCAGGTCGTCCGGGCGGACGTCGGTGAGCGACCCCTTGCCGGCGCGCCCGATCGGGGTGCGGACGGCGCTGACGATGACGGCTTCGGGCATCTGGTCTCCTTAGGTGAAGGCGCTGATTACGTAAAAGCGCTGGCGCCGGTCAAGGCGCGGCCGACGATCAGGGTCTGAATCTGGCTCGTCCCCTCGTACAGCGTCGTAACGCGTGCGTCGCGAAGGTATTTCGCCACAGGGTATTCGTCGACGTACCCGTAGCCTCCGAGCACCTGCACCGCAGCGTTCGCGGCACGCACGGCAGCCTCGCTCGCGTACCACTTCGCGACGGCCGCTTCGACCGTATACGGCTTGCCCGCATCGGCAAGCGCCGCTGCCCTCCACGTCAGCAAGCGGGCGGCCTCGGTCTCGACGTGCATCTCCGCGAGGAGCTGCTGGACGAGCTGGAACGCCGCCACCTTCTTCTTGAAGGCCTCCCGCTCCGTGGCGTAGGCGACCGAGGCGTCGAGGCAGCCCTGCGCGATTCCGACACAGCCGGCGGCGAGTGAGATGCGGCCGTTGTCGAGTGCCGACATCGCGACCTTGAAGCCTTTTCCCTCCTCGCCCAGCATCGCGCCGCCCGGAACCCGGACGCCGTCCAGCGAGAGCTCGGCGGTGTCCTGGGCGCGCAGGCCGAGCTTGCCCTTCATCGGCCGTGCCTCGAAGCCTGAGGACGCAGTCGGGACGAGGAACGCCGTGATCCCCTTCGGCCCCTCCCCGCCCGTTCGCGCGAAGATGATCGCCGTCGTGGCCCAGGAGCCGAGCGTGATGAAGACCTTCGAGCCGGTCAGCACCCACTCGTCCCCGTCGCGGTCGGCTCGAGTTGCCAGCGCAGCGGCGTCGGAGCCGCACCCCGGCTCGGTGAGCGCGTAGCAGCCGAGCGCCTCGCCGCTCGCCAGCCGGGGCAGCAGGTCCTGCTTCTGCTCCTGCGTCCCCCACTTCGCCACCGTCTTGCCGAAGAGCCCGTTCGAGACCGAGACGATCCCGCGCACCGAGGAGTCGGCGCGGCCGAGCTCCTCGCACAGCAGACAGTACGAGACCGAGTCGAGCCCGCCGCCGTCGAGCTCCTCCGGCAAGCCCGCGGCGAGAAACCCGGCCTCGGCGAGCGTCGCGACGATCGAGCGGGGCAGCTCCTCGGCCTCGTCCCAGGCACGGGCATGCGGTACGAGCTCGCGGTCGCAGAGCTCGCGCGCCGAGGCGCGGATCAGCTCCTGTTCGGGGGTGAGCGTGAAGTCCATGAGAGAACCTCTAACACACCGACGACTCAGACTTCAGTGTGTTGGAGGTTCTCCAACGCCGTGGGGGCCGTCGCCGGCCCCCACGATGCTTTCATTCCGCGTGTTCGCTACTTGGTCGGGCGTCCGTCGACCAGCTGGCCGAACAGCACCCAGAGGCCGTTGTTGTACCGCATCGGCTGCTGGTGGCTGATGATGTAGTGGTCGGTCTTCGAGGTCTTCAGCCGCACGCCCGGAAGCGTGAACGGGTTGGTCTCGTTGAGCGACTGCAGAGCGTTCATCAAGCCCTGGCGGGTCGGAGTCTTCCCCGCCTTGTACATCGCCTGAACGAACGTCTGCGCCTTGGCGAAGCCGTAGAAGTAGAGCCCGTTGTTCGCGTTCGCGCTCGGGGCGTACTTCGCCATGGTCGACTTGTACTGCTTCATCGTCGCGTCGTTCGCCCATGTCGGCGAGGCCGGATCCTTCAGGTACGCGGTGCTGATCGAGCCGTTCACCGTGGCAGCGCTCGAGTTCCGGACCGCGGCACCCATGAAGGTGTCGGTCGCGGAGACCGAGTTGACGTAGATGTTCGCCGGCTGCCAGTTGAGCCCCCGGAGGATCGCGTACGACTGGATCGTCGGGGTCGGTGTGACGAAGATCATCAGCGTGTCCGCACCCGTGGCCTTCAGCCGCGCGAGCTGGGAGGCGGGAGTACCGCCACCGAGCACGTCGTAGGCCTGCTCTCCGACGATCATCTTGTCGGCATTCGCCTTGCCGAGCGACGACTTGAAGCCGTAGAGGTAGTCCTTGCCGTAGCTGTCGTTCTGGTACAGGACCGCGATCTTCGCGGTCTGATGGTTCTTCTTGATGTCGAGGCCGTAGAGCCGGGCCTCGGCGATGTAGTCCGGCTGCCAGCCCATCGTCCACGGGGCTGCCTTGTCCACCTTGCCGAACTCGCTCGCACCGGTCGAGACGAGGACGTGCGGCACCTTCTGCGCGTTCAGATAGGGCCGTACCGCCTGGTTGACCTCGGTTCCGAGCGTCCCGACCACGGCGAAGACCTTGTCCTGCTCGACAAGCCTGCGCTGCAGCTGGACGGAGTTGACCGGGTTGTAGCCGTCGTCGTAGTACTTCCAGACGATCTGGCGGCCACCGACACCGCGCTTGTTGTCCGGACCACGCCTGGCGTTGATGTAGCTGAAGTACGCCTTCATGCCGGCCGGGATCGGCGCATAGCTCGACGCCGGTCCGGTCAGCGGAAAGGTGCCGCCGATCGTGATCGAACTGGCGGTGATACCCGGATCCGCCGCCTTGAGATCGGTCTTCGCAAACGCCGAGGGGATGGCAAGGAGCAAAGCTCCGATAATTGCCGCCCCGGCAAGTGAGACCCTACGCATAGAACTCTCCCCTTGATAGTCAAAAAAAGGCCCGCTGGAAGGCGAGATTACTCCTTCTGGAGTACTTAGACAACGGACGGTCGGGGAAGTTAGAACCCTGTTTGAAAAACGGGTCAGAGCAACGCCGGATCAGTCACAGGAGCCTGGCAGGCGAACCGCTCGCAGACGTAGACGGCAGCCTCGCTTTCGACGAGCGTCTTCCCCACGAGCAGCGGCACGCCGTCGTCTGGACCGACCGCCACGACGGTGGTCGGCTGCCACGGCCGAAGGGCCGCGCGGGCGACCTCGGAGCCGACCGGGCCGAGGATGGCGAGTTCCCGCGGAGTGCTCAGGTGGAGGTCGAGCGCGCAGAGCGCCCAGCCGAAGGCTGTCGGAGCGCGTTCGAGCGCGGGGCGCACGAGGCGCAGCACCGAGACGGCGTGCCGCTCGAGCTCGTCGTCGCCGTAGATCCGCGAGAGCCGGAGCAGCACGTGCGCGAGCATCGAGTTGCCCGAGGGAAGCGGGTGGTCGTCGAGCTCCTTCGTCCGCGCGACGAGGCGTTCGCCGTCAGCCGGCGAGAGAAAGAAGCCGCCGTGCTCCTCGTCGGCGAAGAGCTCGAGCGCGAGCCGACCGAGCCTGTTGGCCTCGTGGAGCCAGCGCGTCTCTCCGGTCGCGATGTGGAGCTCGAGGAACCCGTGCGCCACGTTCGCGTAGTCGTCGAGATAGCCCGCTCCGCTCGTGCGGCCCTCGCGATAGCTGCGCCGAAGCCGACCGGTCTCGTCGGAGAGCGGGCCGAGCAGGAACTCGCCGAGTGCTCGGGCGGCGTCGACCCAGTCGGGCCTCTCGAGTCGGCGCCCGGCTTCGGCGAGCGCAGCGAGCGCGAGCCCGTTCCACGACGCAATGGCTTTGTCGTCACGGAGCGGCTTCGGACGCTGTTCTCTGAGCTCGAGGAGCCGTGAGCGCAGATCCTCGTCGAGCTCGCCGCGGATGATGGAGCGTCCGTGCTCGAAGGGCTGCAGCAGCTCGGCCGGGACACCCTCGTCCTCCGTCCACGTGAACGTCAGCCCTTCGACGCCGTCGGTGTCCGCATCCTGCGCGGACGCGAAGCCGCCTTCGGGGAGCAGCAGCTCGCGCAGCAGATACTCGATCGTCGACTCCGCGATCGCGCGGTAGCGGTCTTCCCCGGTGACGAGCCAGGCATGCAGATACGCCGGCGCGAGCAGCGCGTTGTCGTACAGCATCTTCTCGAAGTGCGGCACCAGCCACCGGTCGTCGACCGAGTAGCGGTGGAATCCGCCTCCGAGCAGGTCGTACATGCCGCCGGCTGCCATCTCGTCGAGCGTCTTGACCGCCATCGCGAGGCTGGCGTCATCGCCACGCCGCAGTAGGAACTCGAGCACGGGGGCGTTCGGGAACTTCGGCGCCCGCCCCCAGCCGCCGTACGCCGGCTCGAACGCCGCACCGACCTCACGCGCCGCGCCGGAAAGGAGGTCATCCGTCAGCGGCTCCAGCGACGGGCGGAGGAGCGCCGACTGGCGAACCGCCTCCACGAGCTGGCCGGCCGAACGCGCAACGTCCTCGCGCCGCTCGCGCCACGCCTCGGCGATTGCCTCGAGCACCTGGCGGAAGCTCGGCATCCCGTGCCGCGGTTCCGGTGGGTAGTAGGTGCCGCCGTAGAACGGCTCGCCCGCCGGCGTCAGGAAGACCGTCATCGGCCAGCCACCGTGGCCGGACATCGCCACGACTGCCTCCATGTAGACGGCGTCGAGGTCGGGACGCTCCTCGCGATCGACCTTCACGCTCACGAAGTGCTCGTTCATCACGGCCGCGGTCGCAGGGTCCTCGAACGACTCGTGCTCCATCACGTGGCACCAGTGGCAGGCGGCGTACCCGATCGAGATGAGGATCGGCCGGTCCTCTTCGCGTGCCCTGGCCAGCGCCTCGTCACCCCACGGATACCAGTCCACGGGATTGGCCGCGTGCTGCAGGAGGTAGGGACTGGTCTCACCGGCGAGGCGGTTCATCACCCCGAGCTTGCCACGCGCTCGCAATACTCGGTCGATGCCTCCTCTTCCCAGCGGCACTGTCACGTTCGTTTTCAGCGATGTCGAGGGGTCGACTGCGCTCCTGAAGCAGCTCGGCGAGCGCTTCGACGACGTCTTGACCACACACCGGCGGCTGATGCGCGAAGGGTTCGCAGAGCACGGCGGCGTCGAGATCGACACGCAGGGGGACGCGTTCTTCTTCGCCTTCCCACGCGCCCGGGATGCCGTCACCGCCGCCGTCGAGGCACAACGTGCACACGCGGCGCACGAGTGGCCCGGCGGCGTCGACGTCCGTGTCCGGATGGGACTGCACACCGGAGAGCCTGCTCTCGGCAGCGAGGGCTACCTGGGGCTCGACGTCGTGCGTGCGGCTCGGCTTTGCACGGCCGGGAGCGGCGGCCACGTGCTGCTCTCCGAGACCACCCGCGCGCTCGTCGGCTCCTCGCTGCCGGACGGGGTCTCGATCTTCCCGCTCGGCGAGCGGCGACTGAAGGACATCGACGAGCCCGAACGAGTCTTCGAGCTCGAGATCGACGGCGCCGCACGGCCGGAAGCGCCCGTGCAAGAGACTTCACACCCAGACGAGGGTGACCCCGGCGTGGACTTCGGCAAGCGGCTGGCGGCGCGAATCCAGGCAAGCGTGAAGCAGTCTGTCGAGGCGTCGCTCGAGAAAGCGCTGTCGGACGTGGACGCACTCGCGGACCGGGCGGCGAAGCGCCCGGACGAGATCGCCGAGCGGATCGAGCGCGAGCGCTAGGAGGGTTTGGCGGAGTGTCGCTCGTCGTCGGGGTGCGATGCTCGTTCCGAGGCAAGGACGCAGGGAGCGTCGATAGCGGTTGCTATCGACGCGACTGAGGACGCGGCCTCGGGGCGAGCAGCGCGGCCCGGCGACTCAGCTGATATTCCGCCAAACCCTCAGAGAACTTCGTGCACGCCGCGGAGGCGGGTGCTGATCAGCGCCTGCGCGCGGGACGAGTCCAGCGAGCAGTTCAGCGGGCGCGTCGGAGGCGCAGGCGCGCTGGCGACGGGGCCGCCCGTGATCAGCTCGGCGAATTCGGCGCGTGAGACCGCGTCCGCGCCGGCGACGTGCAGCGGGCCGGACACATCGAGCCCCGCAAGCTCGAGCAGGGCCTCGGCGAGGTCGCCGGCCTGCACCGGGTTGCGGATCTCGTTCGTGAAGAAGGTGAAGGAGGGATCGCGAGCGGTCGCCTCGTGCTCGGACGGCTCCGGGCCGCCGTAGATCAGCGAGGTGCGGACGATCAGCGCCTGCGGGTGCGCCCGGGCCACGCGACCCTCGGCCTCCGCCTTCGCGCGGCCGTACTCGGTCACCGGCGAGAGCGGGTCGTCCTCGACATAGGGCGTGCTCTTGCGCCCGTCGAACACGACGTCGGTGGAGATGTGCACCAACCTCGACCCAACGGCGGCCGCAGCCCGCGCGACGTTCCCGGCACCGTCGACGGTGATCTCGTGCGCGCCCGGCCCGTCCTGCAGGTAGGCGGTGTGGATCACGACTTCGGGGCGAACGCGCCGGAGCAGCTCCTCGACAGCGCCCGCGTCACGGACCTCGACCCGATCGGTCGACGCCTCGGGCGCTCGCCGGACGAGCTCCGAGCCGAGGTAGCCGGTCGCGCCGGTGACATGCAGCTTCATGCGTGCGAGCGGCGGCCGCGGATGTGACGCACCAACTCGATCACCCCGGTCACAGCGAGGGCGAACGCGAATGCGAGGATGAGCCCCTTCCAGGGCTGCTCCTCGAACGTCTTGCCGCCGACGTAGCCGAGCATGACCGTGTAGGTGCCCCAGATCAGGCCGGCGATGACGTCGTAGCGGATGAACCGTCGCCACGGCATCCCGTCCACGAAGCCGGCAGTGAAGGTGGTCACCGTTCTGCCGCCCGGAATGAAGCGGGCGACGACGATGATGTAGCCACCGCGTTCCTCGAGCATCTTCCGCGCCCAGAGAACCTGTTTCTTCCCCTTCTCACCCTGGAAGAACCGCTGATTCAGCCGCTCGCCGAGGAAGTGCCCCGCGAAGAAACAGATGTTGTCGCCGGCGATGGCGCCGAGGGCGGCGGCGAGGATGACCAACTCGACCCGCAGACCCCCTGTGCCTGCGACGACTCCAGCAGCGATCGCCGTGGCCTCACTCGGCACGAGGGGGAAGAACGCATCGATCATCGCGATCGCGAAGACGATGAGGTAGCTCCAGTTCGAGCCGGAGACGGCATCTACGATCGACTCGAACACTTGGGGCATCCTCGCAGAGAGTCGAGTGGCGATGATGCGTCGATGTCTTTCTCGCCTCTCGCAGGGATGCGCGTGCTCGACGTGACGACGTCGATCGCCGGGCCTTATTGCGCAGAGATCCTCGGCGCGCTCGGGGCGGACGTGATCAAGGTCGAGAGGCCCGACACGGGTGACGACGGCCGCGCCTGGGGCCCGCCTTTCTGGAACGGTGAGGGAACGATGTTCCTTTCGGCCAACGCGTCGAAGCGCTCGCTGGCCTGCTCGCTGCGCGAACCCCGTGGACGCGAGGTGCTGCTGCGGCTGGTGGACGGCGCGGACGTTTTCCTGCAAAGCCTCCGCCCCGGGCTCGCCGAGCGTCTCGGGCTCGGCCCCGACGCTCTCCGAGAGCGCAACTCGCGTCTCGTCTACTGCTCGATCGGCGCGTACGGCCGAGTCGGCCCGCAGCGGGACGAGCCCGGCTACGACGCTCTGATGCAGGCTGCAGGCGGCCTGATCTCGATGACCGGGGAGCCAGGACGGCCGGGTGTGCGGGTCGGCTCCTCTCTCATCGATCAGGGCACGGGCACCTGGGCGGCTCTCGGGATCCTCGCCGCGGTGCTGGAGCGCGAGACGACCGGCGCGGGACGTCTCGTCGACGTCTCGCTCTACGAGACCTCACTCGGCTACATCGGCTACCACCTCGCCGGCTACCTCGCCGACGGAACGGTCCCGAGCGGTCACGGAACCGGCTTTCCGACCATCGCGCCGTACGAGGTGATCCGCACGCGGGACGGCGAGCTGATGGTCGCGGCCGGGAACGATCGCCTGTTCATCCTGCTGTGCGGCGTGCTCGGCGCGCACGATCTCTCCGTTGATCCACGCTTCCGCACGAACCCCGACCGCGTCGCGAACCGCGAGGCGCTGATTGCGCTGCTCGAGCCGTACTTCGCCGAGGACGACACCGTCTCCTGGCACGAGCGGCTCACCGGCGCCGGCGTCCCGGCGGCTCCGGTCGCGGATGTCGCCGACATCCTCGCCTCCCCGCAGACCGAGGCGCTCGAGCTCATGCAGGACCTCCCCCACCCGCAGATCCCCGACCTCAGGCTGCCGGCGCTGCCGCTGTCGCTCGACGGACGCCGCGTCCAGCACCGGAGCGCGCCGCCGCTCCTCGGCGAGCACACGGCCGAGATCCTGCGCGAAGCCGGCTACGCCGACGAGGAGATCTCCGGGCTCGCCGACGCCGGCATCGTCCGCGTCCCCGAAGCCGACGCCAAGTAACAGACTGTTACTTGGCCGGCGTGACGCTCCATTCTGAGCCAGACGAGCCTTGTAACAGACTGTTACTTGGCCGGGAAAGGGCCTGCGCGGTAGACGCGGCCGGGTAGCTCGCGGCCGAGCAACGTCTCCAGCCACCTCGCCACGCCGATCAGCGCCTCCAGGTCGACGCCCGTCTCGACGCGCTCGCGCTCGAGGAGAAAGAGAACGTCCTCGGTCGCGACGTTGCCGGTCGCGCGCGGCGCGAACGGGCAGCCGCCGAGGCCGCCGACCGAAGCGTCGAGCAGGGTCGCACCCGCATCGAGAGCGGACCAGGCGTTGGCGACGCCCGTGTGGCGCGTGTCGTGGAAGTGGCCGCCGATGGGAATCCCGAGGATCGACGCCCGCTCGACGAGCCGATGCACCGGCGTTGGTGTCGCCACCCCGATCGTGTCCGCCAGCACGACTTCGCCCGCCCCGGCGCGGACGAGCCGCTCCGCCAGGTCTGCGACGACACCCGGATCGACCTCTCCCTCGAACGGGCAGCCGAATGCGACGCTGATGGTCGCAGTCGACGGCCGGTCCGCAACGGCGAGAATCCGCTCGACCCGGACGGTCGCCTCGGTCAGCGAGGCGTTCCCGTTGCGCTGGTTGAAGGACTCGGTCGCCGCGAGCGTGACGTTCACTCGGTCGAGTGAGGTTGCCGCGAGCCGCTCCCAGCCGCGCTCGTTCAGCACGAGCCCGGAGAGCTCGGCCTGAACGTCGCCGGCCGCTGCGACGACCTCCTCGGCACCGGCCATCTGGGGGACGCGCTCGTCGCTGACGAAGCTGGCTGCCTCGACGCGAGGGAGACCGGCCGCGGCGAGGCGACGTACGAGATCCGCCCGAACCTCGGGAGCGAGCGTCTCGGGCTCGTTCTGAAGCCCGTCGCGAGGGCCGACGTCGCAGAGCGTGACGCGCACGCGCCGAGCCTATTCGTACTGGAGCGCTTCGAGCGGATCGAGCTTGGCCGCGCGTCGGGCCGGGAAGATCGCCGCGAGGATGCCGACGATGATCGCCGCAATCGCGAAGACGATGATCTGGGTCGTCGGCAGGGTGAACTCGATGAAGTCGACCCGGGCGATCAACAGGCCGCCGAGGACGATGCCGAGGATGATGCCGAGGACACCCCCGATCAGCGCGGTGATCACGCTCTCCTGCCGGATCATGCGCCGCACCTGACGCCTCGTCATCCCGATCGCGCGCAGCATCCCGAGCTCCCGCGTGCGCTCGAAGACCGTCAGCACGAGCGTGTTCACGATCCCGAACACGCTGACGATGACCGACAGCGCAAGCAGCACGTAGAGGATGTTGAGGATGTCGTTCAGGCCGCTGATCTGGTTGTCGACGAACTCGTCGCGCGTCTGCGCCTTCGCGTTGGGGAAGCCGGCCAACGCCGTGTCGAGCGTCGCTGTGTTCTCGGGGGTGACGCCCCCGTCCATGAGCACGAACGTGTAGAGGTTCTTCGGCGACTCGTACTCGCGGTCGAACGTGGCGCTCGAGAACGTCACGTGCCCGAACGGCGAGCCTCCCGCCGGCGGGTCGAAGATGCCCTTCACCTTCAGCTGCAGCGTGTTGCCCGACGGCACCTGAACGGCGATCGTCGAACCGACCTTCAGGTCGTGGTCGTCGGCGTAGTCGTCATCGACGAAAGCGCCGTCCGCGCCGAGGGTGGCGAGCGTCCGTTGCGAGCCTTCGACCCACTTCAGCGTCAGCACCTGATCCGCGTCCGGGTCGACCGCTGTCACAAACTCCACCTTGCCGAAGACGCGTGCCTCCCCGGTCCGGGTGCTGGCGATCGCCTTGACTCCATGTGCCTTCGCGGCAGCATCGGCAGCGTCGGTCGGAATCGGCGAGAAGTTGTTCTGCGCCGTGATCGCGTAGTCGGAGGTGAAGAGCTCGTCCACGGCGCTGCGGAAGGTGCTCGTGATTCCAGCCGCGAGCGTGGCGACGAGGGTCACCAGGGCGAGGCCGATCATCAGCGCAGCGGCGGTGGAGGCCGTTCGCTGCGGGTTCCGGCGCGAGTTGGCCGTCGCGACGCGGTTCATCGTCCGGTCCGGCAGAACTCCGGGGAAGTCGATCGGCCATTCCGGCTGCCATGAGCTCATGGAAGCGCGGAGCCGCATCAGGAGGACGATTAGCGCGAGCAGCGGGTTGAGGAAGAGGCCGAGGAAGCCGAAGAGGATGCGCCGGCCAAGGGAGCCCGGTCCGAAGGCCGCCGCACGCAGCAACCAGAACGGCAGCGTCCAGAACGGCCAGACGAGGATGGAGAGCAGGACGACCGCCCAGGCACCGATTGGACTCACGAAACCGGCGATCGGTCGAACGATTCTCGCGGAGAAGAGCGCGACGCCGATGAAGATCAGCAGCGCTCCGATTCCCATCCAGAGCAGGATCTGCGTCGTGCCGAGGCCGCTCCCGAAGAGCCCGTAGGCGAGCGCGGCAAACCCGAGAGCGGTCAGCCCCAGCGAGCCGATCGTCCGGAAGCGCGCGAAGCGGGACTCCGGCAGGGTCGCTCCTTCGCGCACTGCCGCGATCGGGGGCACGCGTGTGGCCCGGACCGCCGGCCTCAGGCTGGCAAGGAGCGTGACGAGAATGCCGACGAGCAGCGAGACGATGATCGTGCGCGTCTCCAGGAGGAGCCCCTGGTTCGGGAGGGTGAATCCGACCGCGTCGAAGAGCTTGAAGAGCCCCTTTGCGAGCGCGAGGCCGAGGACGAGGCCGACGACCGAGGCGGCCGTCCCGACGACGAGAGCCTCGACCACGATCGATCCGAGCACCTGCCGGCGCGACCCGCCGAGGGTCCGGATCGTCGCGAACTCACGGGTGCGTTGCGCGATCGTGATCGAAAGCGAGTTTGCGATCACGAAGCTGCCGACGAAGAGCGCGATGCCGGCGAAGGCGAGGAGGAAGCCCTGGAGGAATGTGATGAACGAGTTCGTCTCCGAGGCGTCTTCCTTCGCCTGCTCGGAAGCGAGCCTGACCTCCGCGCTGGATGGCAGGATCTTCCTGATGTCCTCGACGAGCTGCGCCTCCGAGACGTTCGGCGCGGCAGCCACTGCGATCTCGTCGAGCTTCCCGGCCTTGTCGAAGATCCGCTGAGCCGTCGACAGGTCGAAGCCGGCGAGCGTGGCGCCGCCGATGGTCGAGACCGAGCCGAACTTGACGACGCCGGCGATGAGGAGACGCTCCACCGGCCCGTCCCCCTGGACGCCGATCGTCTGGCCGACCTTCAGGCTCTCCTTGTCGACCGTCGACTGGTCGATGACCACCTCGTTCGGACCCGGCCACTTCCCGTCGACCAGGGTGAGCGGGTTGAAAACCGAGTCGCCATTGGCGATCGAGAAGCCGAGATTGGGCGCGCCCCCGTAAACGATCGCCTTCCCGTCGGTCCCGATCAGCTGCGCCTCGCCGTCGACGCTGCCCTCGGCTGCAGCGACGCCGGAGACCTCGCGCACTTGCGGGAGCAGCGATTCGTCGAGCAGCGGCACCGAGGCGCCGCTCCCCTCCGAGACGTCGAACGCGGACTTGCCGGTGATCACAGCAGTCGAGCCGGCACGCGACTCCGTGAAGATCGAGTCGAAGGCCTTGTCGATCGAGTCGGTCAGCACGTACGTGCCGCTGACCATTGCGACCCCGAGCACGATCGCAAACGCGGTCAGCGCGGTACGGAGCTTCCGGCCAAGGAGCCCTTTCAACGCGAACTTGGTCACGCTACGGCGATCTCACTCAGGGTCGAGAGCACTTCAGCCTGGCTTGCACCCGGTAGATCGCGGACGATCTCGCCGTCTGCGAGAAAGAGGATCCGGTCGGCAATCGCCGCGGCGCGCGGTTCGTGCGTGACCATCACCGTCGTCTGCCCGTAGGAGTCGACGGAGTCACGCATCAGCGCGAGGATCTCGGTCCCGGTCGCCGAGTCCAGGTTCCCCGTCGGCTCGTCGGCGAAGAGGACCGTCGGCTTCGAGACGAGCGCACGTGCGATCGCGACGCGTTGCTGCTGGCCGCCCGAGAGCTCGGAGGGCCGATGGTGGAGACGGTTCGCGAGACCGACCTTCTCGATCAGGTCACGGAAGAACTCGGGATCCGCCTTCTCGCCTGCGATCGAGAGCGGCAGCGTGATGTTCTCCTCCGCGGTCAGCATCGGCAGGAGATTGAAGAACTGGAAGACAAAACCGATGTGGCGGCGGCGCAGCTTGGTCAGATCGGAGTCCTTCAGTGTCGTGATCTCGGTCCCGGAGACCGCGACGGTGCCGGACGTCGGCTTGTCGAGGCCGGCGAGGATGTGCATGAGGGTGGACTTGCCGGAGCCCGAAGGCCCCATGACCGCGGTCAGATTGCCGCTCAACACGTCGAGCGAGACGCCGCGCAGTGCGTCGACCGCGGTGTCGCCTTCGCCGTACCGGCGCGTGACGTCTGCGGCGACGACGACGGCGCCCGAGTTTCCATTCTCCATCTGACCTCCCTGGACGGTTTTCGGACCCTACCGATTGAGCAACGCCCTGGAGGGGCGGTTAACCACACCTTTATGCAGTCGCCGACTCCGCCACCAGACGGTTGCCGGCCTCTTCCAGCACGTCGCCCAGGATGCCGACGATCTCGTCGAACTCCGCCTGGCCGGCGACGAGCGGCGGCGAGATCTGGATCACCGGATCGCCTCGATCGTCGGCGCGGCAGATCAGGCCCCGCTCGAACAGCGCCGGCGAGAGGAAGCCCCGCAGGAGCGTCTCGCACTCTTCGGCCGAGAACGCCTCCCGTGTCTCGGCGTTCTTCATCAGCTCGATCGCGTAGAAGTAGCCGGTGCCTCGCACGTCGCCGACGATCGGCAGGTCGAGCAGCTGCTCCAGCGTCGCGCGGAACGGCCCCTGGTTCTCGAGCACGCGCTCGTTGAGCTGCTCGCGCTTCATGATCTCGATGTTCTTGAGAGCGATCGCGGACATCACCGGATGGCCGCCGAAGGTGATCCCGTGCGAGTACATCGAGGCGCCCTCCAGGAACGGCTCCATCACCGCGTCGGTCGCGATTACCGCGCCGATCGCGGCGTAGGAGGACGAGAGGCCCTTCGCGCAGCAGACGATGTCCGGGCGGATGTCGTACCGCTCCGAGCCGAACCAGTGCCCGAGCCTGCCGAACGCGGTGATCACCTCGTCGGCCGAGAGGAGGATGTCGTAGCGGTCGCAGAGCTCACGGACGCCGCGCCAGTAGCCCTCGGGCGGCGTGAAGGCTCCGCCCGCGTTCTGGACGGGCTCCATGTGCACAAGGCAGACGGTCTCCGGCCCGAGCGAGAGGATCGCCTGCTCGAGATCGGCGAGCAGGACCGCGGTGAACTGCTCCTCGGTCTCGTCCGTCGGCCGGTGACAGCGGTTCGTGTTCATCACGTGGCGGACCTCCGGCACCAGCGGCTCGAAGCTCGTGCGCAGCGCCGGAATGCCGTTGATCGAGAGGGCACCCATCGTCGTCCCGTGGTAGGCGACCTGACGCGCAATCGCCTTGTACTTGCGCGGCAGCGGAGCCCCTGCATGCTCGTCGTGCCTGGTCTCGTCGGCGTCGACTCGCTTGCCGCCGCGGGCGAGGTAGTACTGCCGTGCGAGCTTCCACGCCGACTCGACGGCCTCCGAGCCGCCGTTGACGAAGAAGACGCGGTTCAGGTCGCCCGGCGCAAGCGAGGCGAGCTCACTCGCGAGCTCGATCGCGCGCGGATGGGCGTACGACCAGTTGGTGTAGAAGGGCAGCTCCCGCATCTGCGCGAGCGCCGCCTGGCCGACCTCGTCGCCGAAGCCGTAGCCGATGTTGACGGAGAAAAGGCCCGCGAGCGCATCGAGATACCGCTTGCCGTTCGAGTCGGTCAGATAGCAGCCGTCGCCCCCGACGATCACCGGGATCTCCGCGTCGCGGTAGCCACCCATGCGGGTGAAGTGGAGCCAGAGGTGGTCTCTCGCGGCCTGCTGGAGGTCGAGGCTCATTCATTTCCCTTCGCTCGGCGGTTCTGGATGATGACGTTGGTGACTGCGACCGTGAACGCGAGCACGAAGATCGCGGTGGCAAGGACGTTGACCTGCGGGGGCGCTCCGACGCGTGCCGCGCCCCAGACGAAGAGCGGGAACGTGGTCTCCGACCCGGAGTTGAAGTAGGTGATCACGAAGTCGTCGATCGACAGCGCGAACCCGAGCAGGAGCGCGGAGAAGATCGCCGGCGCGATCAACGGCAGCGTCACCTTGCGAAAGGTCGTCCACTCGTCGGCGCCGAGGTCCATCGCCGCTTCCTCGAGATGCCGGTCGAAGCTGATCAGCCGCGCCTTCACCGTGACGACGGCGTAGCTGATGATGAACATCACGTGCGCGATCGCGATCGTCAGGAAGCCGGTCGGGACCTTCAGTTGCAGGAAGAGCGTCAGCAGTGCGGCGCCGAGCACGATCTCGGGCGTGGCCATCGGCACGAAGACGAGCAGGTTGGTTCCTCCCCGCCCGTGGAAGCGGTGACGGACGAGCGCGAGCGCGATCGACGTGCCGAGGGCCGTCGCCACGATGCTCGAGATCGCGGCGATCTCGAGGGAGAGCACCATCGAGTCCGCGAGGCCTGGCACAGCGTTCCAGTTGATCCAGTTGTCGAGCGTGAAGCCCTGCCACGTGTAGTTGAAGCGTCCGGCCGGGTCGTTGAACGAGAACGCGATCACGACGGCGATCGGGAGCAGCAGATAGATGAACGCGCACATTGCGTACGCGGTGAGCGCGTGGCGGCGGATCACGGCCGTCATCCCGTCAGCTTCTCCGTGCCCAGCGACCGGGCGTAGATCGCGACCAGGATGATGATCGCGGCCATCAGGACGAACGAGAGCGACGCCGCCGCCGGGTAGTCGATCAGCTCGAGGAACTTCGACTGGATCACGTTCCCGATCATGTGCTGGCGCGGGGTGCCGAGCAGCTGTGCATTGATGAAGTCGCCGGTGGCCGGAATGAAAGTGAGCAGCGTGCCGGCGAAGACGCCGGGCAGCGAGAGCGGCAGGGTCACGCGCAGGAAGGCACGCACCTTGCTCGCATAGAGGTCCTGCGCCGCTTCCAGCAGCCGCGGGTCGATCCCCTCGAGGGCGACATAGAGCGGCAGGGCCATGAAGGGGAGGAAGTTGTAGGTGAGGCCCGCGACGACGGCCACCGGCGTCGCCAGGAGCCGGCCGTCGTCGGGGAGGATCCCGACCGTCCGCAACGCGTTGACAACGAAGCCCGAGTCGGCCAGGATCGACTGCCAGGCCAGCGTCCGGATCAGGTACGTGACGAAGAACGGCGCGATGATCGCCAGCAGGTAGAGGTTCTTCCAGCGGCCGCCGCGGAAGGCGATCCAGTAGACGAGTGGGTAGCTGATGAGCAGCGCGAGGATCGTCGCGAGCCCCGCGTAGACCAGTGACCGGATCAGGTGCTCGTGGTAGCGGTCGATCGCGTCCCAGTAGTTGCCGAAGTTCCAGTCGAAGATGTAGCCGAAGTCGAACGAGCCGCTCTGGAGCGACTGGTAGCCGAGGAACCCGAGCGGGGCGACGAAGAAGATCGCGAGCCAGAGCAGGCCCGGAGCGAGCAGGAGATACGGAACGAGCCCGCGATGACGGTGCAGAAACGTCATCGCCGGAGCGCAGCCGAGGTCGCTTCGAGGTGACGGCGCCTCACCTGGCTCAACCTCCGATCAGTGCCTGCCATCGCTCGTTGTACTCCTGGTTCTGGAGCGCCTTCGCGTCGAAGATCGAGACGTTTGCGAGGGTCTCCGCACTCGGGAAGACGAGTGGGTTCGCGGCGAGATCCGGGTCGATCTTCACCATCGCCTCCTTCGCGCCCTTCACCGGCGAGACGTAGTTGATGTAGGCGGCGATCTGAGCCGCGATCTCGGGCTGGTAGACGAAGTTCATGTACGTCGAGGCCGTGAAGGCGTCGCCGCCCTTCGGGATCAGCATGTTGTCCGTCCAGATCGCGCCGCCCGACTCGGGGAGATGCCACTCGAGATTCTTGTTGTCGAGCGTCAACTGGACGACGTCGCCCGACCAGGACATCGCCGCGAAGAGGTCGCCCTTCGTGAGCGGCCCCGAGTAGTCGTTGCCCGTGAACTGTCGGATCTGCCCGGAGTCGACAGCCTTCTGAATCCGGTTGATCGCGCGGTCGAACGATGCGTCGTCCACCTTCGTCGGATCATCGCCGTTCGCGCGCATCACGAGCGCGACCGAGTCGGCCATCTCGGTCAGGAGGGTCACCTTCCCCTTGAGCGACGAGTCCTCCAGCAGTCGGTCGATCGTCAGCACCGGCTTGCCGCCGGTCAGCTTCGTGTTCGTCGCGATTCCGGTCATGCCGGACTGCCAGGGCAGGCTGTACTCCCGGTCGGGGTCGAAGCTCGGGTGAGCGAGCGAGTCCTGCAGATTCACGATGTTCGGGATGGCGTCCTTGTCGAGCGGCTCGGCCCAGCCCTTGTCGATCATGAGGCCGGGGAAGCGCGAGTTGTCGGTGAGGACGATGATGTCGCGGTCGATCGACTGGCCCTGTGCGAGCGGGCGCTGGATCTTCCCGAAGTACGAGGCGTTGTCGTTGATGTCCTCGAAGTAGTCGACCTTGACGCCCGTCTCCTTCGTGAACTGCTCGAGCGTCGGCCGCTTCTTCGTCTTCTCGTCGACGTCGATGTAGAGCTGCCAGTTCGAGAACCGCAACTGGTCGGCGAGCTGCTGCGTGCCGCCGCCCGCCGCCGCTGTCGTGGCGGCCGCCTCGCCTCCGCCGCCGCCACAGGCCGCGAGGAATGCGGGCAGCGTCAAGGCCGCGCCGCCGAGCGCCGCACGCTCGAGCAGCTGCTTCCGGGTCAGGGAACGGTTCATGCCGCAGTCTCCTTTTGCTGAGGGTCGAGGACGAACGTCGATTCGGGGCTCCAACTGAGCACTGCAACGGATCCCGGCTGAAGCGGCCGGCCGCCGTCCCGGTTCTGCGCATAGACCACGACGTCACCGGCCCCGGTGGTGACGATGTACTGGGTTGCGACGCCGACGTAGGCGGTCTCCTTGACGGTACCCGAGAGCGTGTTCTCTCCGTCCACGGGCGGGCCGAGGCGAAACTTCTCCGGCCGGACGCCGATGGCGACATCGCCGGTGCGGCCCGACAGCGGAACGTTGAGCTCGTCACCCGCCTCGATCCGGACACGATCGGGAGCGGTGACCGTGCCCCGGAGCAGGTTCGAGACGCCGAGAAAGCCCGCGACGAACTCCGTGCGCGGCCGGTCGTAGAGCTCGGCCGGCTCGCCCAGCTGCTCGACGCGCCCGTCGTTCATCACCGCAATCGTGTCGGCCATCGTCATCGCCTCTTCCTGATCGTGCGTGACGTGAACGAACGTGATCCCCAAATCGTGTTGGAGGGCCTTCAGCTCGAGCTGGAGCTGCTTGCGCAGCTTCAGGTCGAGGGCGCCGAGCGGCTCATCGAGAAGCAGCACCTGCGGGCCGTTGACCAGCGCACGGGCGAGCGCGACCCGCTGCTGCTGGCCGCCGGACAGCTGGCGCGGCTTCCGCGAGCCGAAGTCTTCGAGACCGACGCGCCGCAGGATCTCGACCACTCGTCCGTCCAGCGGCGTGCCCTTGATGCCCTTGCGGCGCAGCCCGAACGCGACGTTCTCGAAGATCGTGAGGTGCGGGAAGAGCGCGTAGCTCTGGAAGACCGTGTTGACATCTCGCTTGTGGGGCGGGAGACCGACGACGTCCTTCCCGCCGAGCTCGATCGTGCCGGAATCGGGCTCCTCGAACCCGCCGATCATGCGCAAGGTCGTCGTCTTGCCGCAGCCGGAGGGACCGAGCAGCGCGAAGAACGAGCCCGCGGGAATCTCGAGCGAGATGCCGTCCACGGCGGTGACGCCGTCGAACGCCTTGACCAGGCCGTCCAGCTTGACGTCGGCGGCATTCACGAGCCGCCGCCCGGAACGACGAGCACCGGCACACGAGACCGGTGCAGAAGCTTGTAGGGAACGGAGCCGAGAATCGCGCCGGCGATCGGGCCCTCGCCCGTGGCGCCGACGACGATCATCCGCGCGTCTCGTTCGCCCGCGAGTTGAATCAGCGCATCCACGGGCCGCTGCGCGATCAGCACAGCCTCAACTTCGACTCCGCGTTGTCGCGCCCTCTGCACGGCCTGCTCGGTTGCGGCGCCGCCGAGTTCTTCGAGCGCACGTCGATGTTCCCCGAACTCCTCGCCGACCGAGCGAAACGGCGGCTCTGCCGCATAGGCGACGATGATCGGCTCGCCCAGAGCCGAGGCCAGATCGAGCGCCGTGTCCAGTGCCTGCTCGGCGCAGGCCGAGGCGTCGTAGCCGATCACGATTCCGCTCATTCGACCGACACCGCAGCGTGCTCGAATGGACGGCGACCGAAGAACCGCTCGTGGCCGGCCAGCCTCCAGAAGATCAGGATCAACACTCCCAGGAGGATGAAGGCGACCGCGATCACGAGCGGCACGCCGAGGCCGAAGATCGACTGACCGGAGTACGAGTTCTCGGGGTCGGCGAGGTCGAGGGCCGACTTGACGAGCAGGAAGGCCAGGATCGCGGCGCCGACGAGTGGGGCCACTCCGACAAACACGAAGGTGCGCATGAGTTGCGGAGCTGCCTCCGGTAGTAGACGGCGCAGGCGATTCCGGTCAGGGCGTAGTAGAACGCGATCAGCAGCGAAAGCGCCGAGAGCGTGTCGAAGAGGAAGTTCTCCGAGAGCGCATTCGCGGGCACGTACCACGCGATCGCGAGCGCCGCGATCGCCGCAGTCGAGACGTACGGCGTGCGAAAGCGCGGATGGATCTTGGCGAACACCTGCGGCAACGCATCCTGGCGTGCCATCGAGAAAGACGTCCGCGAGGACGGAATGATGGTCGTCTGGGTCGAGGCGACAGCGGACGTCACGATCGCGAGCACGACGAGCTTGTCCCACGGAGAGCCCAGCGCATCGCCGGCGAGGACGCTGAAGACGCCCTCGTCGTCGTCGAACTCCGCCAGCCGCTCGAGCCCCGCGAACGCGACGACCGCGATGGTGACCGCGAGGTAGGTGACGAGGAGGAGAACGGTGCTGACGACAGCCGCCAGTCCGGGCGCTCGGGCGCTGTCGCGCGTCTCCTCCGTCAGGTTCACAGCGCTCTCCCAGCCCCAGTAGATGAAGACTCCGATCAGCAGCGCCGACACGAGCGGCGTGAAGCCGTCGATCGAAAAGGGGGAGAGCCATTCCGCACGTGGTCGGACCGACCCCGGCGGTGCGTCGCCCGAATAGACCTTTCCGAGCGCGACGCCCGCGAACAGGAGGAGTGCGCCGACCTGGCCGACGATCATCACGTTCTGCACTCGAGCCGAGAGCTCGGTGCCGGCGATGCAGATCGCTGTCGTCAGCACGATGATCGCGACTGCGAGGATCATCACTGCGGCCTTCGACTCGGCCGCGGAGTCCCAGCCGACGAGCAGGTACGAATAGCGCGCGCCGACGTCGGCGAGCGAGCCGATCACGAGGATCCCGGTCGTGCAGATCGCCCACCCGCCCAGCCAGCCCGAAAAAGGGCCCAGCGCGCGAGTGACCCAGCTGAACGTCGTCCCGGCATCCTGGTCGGCCTTGTTCAGGTAGTAGAACGCAGCCGCGATCAGGAACATGGGCACGAACGAGGTCAGCAGGGCGGCCGGCGCGTTGAAGCCCACGACGACCGTGACAGCGCCGATGACCGCGGCCAGGGAGTAGGCCGGCGCAGTCGAGGCGAGGCCGATCACCAGCGCGTCCACAAAGCCAATCGCCTCGTGGTCGAGCTCGACCTCCTGCTCGGCGACCGGTGCCTCGCTCACACGAGCTCCGCGACCGCAGCGGTGAAGACGCGGGTGTGAAGATCGACATCGGCTTCGCTCGTCGCGGGCGACATGAGAGCCATGTTGTGGAACGGCGTCATCAAGATTCCGCGGTTGAGAGCGTAGACGTGCAAAAAGCGCTCGAGGTCGTCGTCGCCTGCTGCGGCGGACTCGGCGCCGTTCCTCGGCGGTACGGCTGAGAAGCGGTACTCGGCCCGACAGCCGAGCTCGGTCACGTGCCAGGGGAGCCCCGCCTCCTCGATCACGTCGGCCACGCCCGCAGCGAACCGCGCCGCGAGGTGGATCATCCGCGCGAACGCCTCCTCGGTCAGCACCTCGGCGAGCGTCGCACGAACGGCCGCGAGCGAGAGTGCGTTGCCTGCGAGCGTGCCGCCGATGCCGCCGACGTCCTCGTAGTCGGCGTCCTCGCGCGCCTCGATCCGCGCGGCCACGTCGGCCGAGACGCCGTACGCGCCTGCGGGGACGCCGCCTCCGATCGCCTTTCCGATCGTGAGCATGTCCGGCTCCAGCCCCCAGGCCGCCGTGCAACCTCCGGGTCCTGCACTGAACGTGTGCGTCTCGTCGATGACGAGGAGCGTCCCGGTCCGGCGCGTCAGGTCTCGCAGGGCGTCGTGGAAGCCGGGCGCCGGCAGCACGATGCCGATGTTCGTCAGGGCCGGCTCGGCCAGCACGCACGCGACGTCCCCGGGCGCCAGGGCTTGCTCCAGCGCCTCGACGTCGTTCCACTGGACGACCTTCGTCGTCAGCGCCGGGTCGATAGGCGGGCCCACGTTGCCCGCACGCGCAACGACGCGGTCGCCGTCCAGCGTCGCGAAGGTCTCGTCGACCGTGCCGTGGTAGCAGTAGTCGAACACCAGGATCTTCGGACGCTGCGTGATCTCCCGTGCCAGCCGGAGCGCGAAGCGGTTGGCGTCGGTCGCGGAGAGCGTGAACTGCCACGCGGCAAGCCCGAAGCGGCGCGAGAGCTCCTCGGCCGCGCCGATCGCGTCCTCGCTCGGAAGCATCGTCGTGGCGCCGCCGGCCGCCTGTGCAGCGACGGCCGCGACGGTCGCGGGCGGCGCATGCCCGGCCATGGCGCCGGTGTCGCCGAGGCAGAAGTCCACATACTCGTGGCCGTCGGCGTCGACAACCCGCGCGCCTGTGGCCTCGCGGAGGAAGAGCGGGAAGCCCCCGGCCCACTTCGCCATCCAGCTCATCGGCACGCCGCCGAGCAGCGAGCTCTTTGCCCGCTCGAAACGCTCGCGCGAGCGGGGGTTCGACTCGGCGAAGCGCTCGAGCTCACGCGCAACCAGTGCGTCGAGCCGCGATCGGTCGACAACGGGTTCGGAGCGCATCGCCGCAGACGCCTCCACGATCAGGAGAGTTTCACCGCGACGTGCTTGATGCGGGTGTACTCCTCCATCGAGTAGAGCGACATGTCCTTGCCGTAGCCGGACTCCTTGAAGCCGCCGTGCGGCATCTCGGAGGCGAGCGGGAAGAGGTGCTCGTTCACCCACACGGTGCCGAACTCGAGCTTCCTCGCCGCCGACAGCGCGCGACCGACGTCGCGGCTGAAGACCGAGGCGGCGAGGCCGTAGCGGACACCGTTCGCCATTGCGACCGCCTCGTCGTCGGAGCCGAAGGGCTGTACGGTCACGACCGGCCCGAACACCTCGTTCTGGACGATCTCGGAGTCCTGCTTCACATCCGCGACCACGGTTGGCTTGACGAAGAACCCGCGCTCGCCGACTGCCTCCCCACCCGTGACGACCGTCGCCTTCGCATCGACGGCGCGCTCGAGGAACCCGAGCACCCGCTCCTGCTGCTCCCGGGAGATCACCGGGCCCATGTCGACGTCGTCGCCCTCGGCGGGGTCTGCGACCTTCATCGCTTCGAGCGCCTTGACCGTCTCGGACATGACGTCGTCGTAGATCTTCTTGTGCACGAGGATGCGCGAGGAAGCGGTGCAGTCCTGGCCCGAGTTCCAGTAGCCGCCGATCTTGATCGCCTCGGCGACCGTCGCGGGGTCGGCGTCGTCGAGGACGACCATCGGCGCCTTGCCGCCGAGCTCGAGATGGACGCGCTTGAGGTTGCTCTGCGCAGCTCCGACCGCGATCAGCCTGCCCGTCTCGACCGAGCCCGTCAGTGAGATCAGCCTGATCTCGTCGTGGCGGACCAGCGCCTCGCCCGCGGGGGAGCCTTCCCCCGTGATCACCTGAAACACGCCCGGCGGCAGGAACTCCTGGGCGAGCTCGGCGAAGCGAAGCGTGGTCAGCGGCGTCTGTTCGGCCGGCTTCAGGATCTGGACGTTGCCGGCCGCGAGCGCCGGGCCCAGCTTCCAGATCGCCATCATCAGCGGGTAGTTCCAGGGGGTGATGCCGGCCACGACCCCGAGCGGCTCGCGGCGGATGATCGAGGTGTAGCCCTCCACGTACTCTCCCGCAGCCTTGCCTTCGAGCGTCCGAGCCGCACCTGCGAAGAAGCGAAGGTTGTCGGCTGAGAACGGCATCTCGTCGCCGGCGATCGACATCGGCTTGCCGACGTTCTGCGATTCGAGCTGCGTCAACTCGTCCGCGTTGTCGTCGATCGCGTCCGCGAGCTTCAGCAGGAGCTCCATCCGGTCCTTCGGCGTCTTGTCGAGCCATTCAGGAAGCGCCTTCACGGCTGCCTGGACGGCACGCTCGACATCCTCGGCCGTCGACTTCGGCACCTCGGCGATCGTCTCGCCCGTCGACGGGTTGAGCACCTCCATCGTCTCGCCGGAGGAGGACTCGGTCCACTCGCCGCCGACGAAGTTCTTGTACTTGGTCACCGACACGCTCACGCTGCAGCCTCCGTTCGGGGGGATCTCGCCGCGAGCCTAGCTCGCCTTCGACCGCGTGGACAAGTTCTGCGTGCCGACGAGGCGATTCATAGGCCACGGTGTCCATAACGCGGGCCTGCAATCAGCCGCTTTGGACATTGCGAACGCGCGGCTCTCACTCCACGTTGTGCGCCTCGACCCGCTCTGGGGCGATCTTCACGAGGATCCGCTCCTCCCCCTCGTCGCGCGAATACGTGTCCTTGCCGAGGTAGACCCCCGCCTGTCTGACCATGTGCTCGTCGGCGCCCTCGGTCGTGATCTCGTCGACCGTTCCCTCGATTGCGATCCAACGGAACGGGTCGTTGCGGTCGAGCACCAGGACGGAGACGCGAGGGTCGTTCCGGAGGTGCTCGAGCTTCGCGCGGAAGTTGTTCAGGTTGAGAAGGACGTGGTCGCCGTCCCAGTCCACCCAGACCGGAGTCTGGTGTGGCTTCCCGTCCTCACGCAAGGCGGCGACAACGGCGAGGTTCGGCTCTTCGTGCAGGAATGCCGCCTGGCCCTCCGTCACTGTCGACACTCGTCCTCCTTCCTGGTTCCGCCATGGCCGCCGCGGACACGACGGGTCCTGGCCCCGTCATGTCTCGCAGAGAGGTGGTGTGGCTAGCTCTTGCCGACCGTCGTCGGGATGTCCGTGATCTCGCCGGAGGCGATCTCGTCCTTGATCGCGTTGACCTTGTCGAGGTCGCCCGGCGGCACCTTCGAGCTCACCTTGCCGAGCCCGACGCCGTCCTCCTTGAGGCCGAACGTCGCGTTGCCGCCGCCTTTCCAGCTGCCGTCCTGCACCGCCTTGATCGTCAAAAAGACCGCCGCGTCGACGCCCTTCTGAGCGCTGGTGAGGATGTGGGGGCCGAGGTACGACTGGTCGGCGTCGACGCCGATGCCCCAGCGGTTGCGCTCGCCGGCCGCGTTCAGCGCGCCGAGGCCGCAACCGCCGGCGACCTGGAAGACGATGTTCGAGCCGCGTGCGATCTGGTTCAGCGCCAGCTCCTTGCACTTCGCCTGGTCGTCCCAGTCCTGGGAGTAGTCGAGCATCGTCTTGATCCCGGGATCGGCCTTCGCGGCACCGGCGAAGTAGCCGGCGACGAAGCGGTCCACCGGCGGCTCCTTCATGCCGCCGACGGCGCTGATCACATCCGCGCCCGTGCGCCGCTTCTCCTCCAGCCCGGCGAGATAGCCCACCAGGTAGCCGACCTCCTGCTCGCGGAAGAGCAGCCCCTGGACGTTCGCGGGCTTGCCGGGGACGAATGAGTGGTCGACGTCGATGATCGCGAAGCCGACGTTCGGGAACTTCTGCGCCACCTTGCCGACCGCGTCGCCCTGGGCGAAGCCGACTCCGATCACGAGGTCGTATCCGTCGCGGGCGAGCGTGCTCATGTTCGGGATGTAGTCGGCGGCACTCGCCGACTCGACCACGCGTCCCTGGATCCCGAGCTCATCCTCGGCGCGTGTGAGCCCGTTGAACGCGAGCTCGTTGAAGCCGTTGTCGTCGAGTTGGCCCTGGTCGGTGATCAGGCCGACACGGATCGGCTTCCCCTCGGATGCGGTCGTTGTCGTCGCCGTCGTCTGGCCGGCTTCGTCGTCGGAGCCGCCGCAGCCGGCGAGGACGACGAGCGACAGGAGCAATGCGAACGGGAGCAGACGACGCATGAGGAGAGCCTTTCCGTTAGGTTTTAGACTGTGAGGCACAAACCTGAAGTCGATCCTACCACACCCCCTCCGACCTCCCCTGTGCAGGTCACGCTCGCGGTCGTGCTCCAGGTGCGCGAAGGACGGCTGCAAACGCTCCTGTGGCAGCGCGCTCGCCAGCCCGATGCCGGCGCGTGGGCGCTTCCCGGCGGCACGCTCCGGCCGGACGAGACGCTCGAGGCGTCGATCCGCCGCCACCTCGCGGCGAAGGTCGACGTCAGAGAGCTCGCACATCTGGAGCAGCTCGGCTCGTGGAGCGAGCCCGGCCGCAACCCCACCCACCGGGAGCTCGCGACCGCGTTTCTCGGCATCGTCCCGGCGAATGTCGACCCGACGCTGCCCGAGGACACGGCCTGGCAAGCCGTCGACGGCCCCCCGGCAATCGCCTTCGACCACGGCGAGATCGTCCTCGCCGGCCGCGAGCGTCTGCGCGGCAAGCTCTCCTACACCAACATCGGCTTCGCCCTCGCGCCGCCGTCGTTCACGCTCTCCGAGCTGCGCGGCCTCTATACGGCCGCGTTGGGGCACGACGTCTCGGCCACGAACCTGAAGCGCGTGCTGCTGCGTCGCAACGTGCTCGAGGCCACGGGATCGCGCCGCGAGCCGGGCCGTACGGGTGGGCGCCCGGCGGAGGTGTACCGATTCCGCGTCCGCCGGCTCGAGATCACCGATCCGTTCGCAACCCTGCGTCCACCCGCGTAGGCCATCCCCGATTCGGGTGACGGCAGCCCCGCACTATCGGGGCGCATGAAAGCGTGACCGGGTATGCACGTGCGGGCCGCTCCAGACGACGAACAGGGCTGATGCTCCGCAGATTTCTCATCCTCGCCGTAACCCTCGCCGCACTCGCCCTGCCGGCCTCCGCCCTCGCCGGCGGCGGCAACTACGGTTTCGACGGCGCCGCACCGGCCGAGCGCTCGACCGTGCGGGCCGCGCTCAACGCGAGCGCGTTCGACTGGAGCATCGTTCCCAGGCGGGTGACGATTCACGTCGGTCACTACGGCGTCTCCCACTCCGCGCCCGGAGACATCTGGCTCGACCGAGGCCTGCTCCGCGCCGGCCGCTTTTCGTGGGCGACCGTGATGGATGAGTACGCGCACCAGATCGACTACCACGTGCTCGACGCACTGAGCCGCGCCGTGCTCCAGGAGGAGCTGGGAACGGATGCCTGGTGCTACGAACTGGCCGGCCTCTCACACGCAGCGAACGGCTGCGAGCGGTTCGCGTCCATGGTCGTGTGGGCGTACTGGCCGTCGAAGGACAACTCCTACCGGCCCGACTCACCAACCGACGAGGCCGCATCGATGCGTCCTGCCGCGTTCCGCACACTGCTCTCGACGCTCGTCGGCAAGCCGACAGCGCCTACGTACTCGCGCTAGAGGGCTCGCTAGGCGATGAGGCTCTGCCGCAGCGCCGTTGCGACCGCCTGCGTCCGGGTGTCTGCTTCCAGCTTGCCCATCGCCTTCCGCACGTGCGTGCGCACCGTCTCGGGCGAGATGAACAGCGCCTTGCCGATCTCCTCGTTCGACATGCCGTCCGCCAGCAGCCGAAGCACGTCGCGCTCGCGCTGGGTCAGGTTCTTCATCTTCTCGGTCGCGGCTGAGCTCGAAAGAACGCCCGCGAGGACGGGGTCGACATACGTGCGCCCCGCCGCGACGAGCTCGACCGCGCGGACGACCTCCGCGAGGGGCGCTTCCTTGAGGACGAACCCGCGTGCGCCGGCGTCGAGCGCTTCGGTCAGGAGCGCTCGGTCACCGAATGCGGTGTACAGGATGACGGCCGTCTCGGGCGCGGTGCGCGCCACATGCCGTGCGACCTCGATGCCGGACATGCCCGGCATACGCAGGTCGAGGATGGCGACCCGCGGCTTACGGAGCTCGATCTGCTCCACGGCGTCGCGCCCGTCACGCGCGCGGCCGGCGATCTCGATTCCGTGCTCCCCCAGGACGTCGGCCACCGCTTCGACGACCGCTGGGTGGTCATCGGCGACAAGGCAGGTCGTCACCGCAGCCCGGTCAGACACGGGGCTCTAGGATGCCGGGTTTGGGCGGTCGAGTGGCGGGGTTTTGCATGACAGTTGTCCGGACCGGACACAGATCCGCGTGGGGATCATAGAGCGCGTGGCCGCAGAGACCCCAGACGCGCGTGCGCTCCAGACCCTGGGGATCCTGACGCGAGGCGCGCTGCACCAGATCTCGAACCCGCTCGTCGGGCTCGTCGGCTCTGCGGAGCTCGCGCTGACCGAAACCGAACCAGGCACGAAGCTCGCCGATCGAATCGCGCTGACGCACAGCACGGGACTGGAGATCGCCGCGATCGTTCGCGCCCTGCAGGCGTTCATACGGCTGCAAGGCGAGCCGGAGCGCGAGTTGTCGCTCGGCGCTGCAGCAACAGACGCCGTCGCCCTGGTCTCGAAGGTGCTGCCCGTGCACGACACGGAGTTCAGCGTCAGCGGCGACGCAACGGTCGTCGCGAGCCCGGGCGAGCTTCAGCGCCGGCTCGTCGAGCTACTCGTCGATGCGCTGGGCCGGGCCGAGCGGGGCGCCACGATCGCGCTCGAGGTGCGAGACGGCGCCGTGACCGTCGACGGCGAAGTGCTGCGCCCGTGAAGATCCTGGTCGTCGACGACGAGCCGTCAGTACGCAATCTGACGGTCGAGATCCTGCGCCGGAGCGGTTACCAGCCGCACGGGGTGCCGACGGCTCGCGAGGCACTCGACCTGCTCGACGAGGAGCGGTTCGACCTCGTCGTCACCGACGTGGTGATGCCGGGGATGACCGGCGTCGAGTTCCTCTACGAGCTCCGCGGGCGCCAGCCGGACCTGCCGGTGATCCTGATGACGGGCGGATCGGAGGAGCCGGAGCGCACGACGAGGGCGGTGGAGCTCGGTGCCGTCGGCCTGCTCTACAAGCCGTTCTCGCACGCCGAGCTGAACGAGGTCGTCGCGTCCGCTCTCGCGAGCGACTAGGCGCGGAGCCGATCGCCCTTCGCGTCGTACAACGGCTCTGACGCCACCTCGCCGCCGACCCACTCGCCGAAGATCTCGACCTCGACGGGCGTGCCGGGCACTGTGCTGGCCTCGGGTAGGTACGCGTATGCGATCGATCTCCCGACCGTGTAGCCGTAGCCGCCGCTCGTGACGCGCCCAACGATCTCGCCCGACACGCGCACCGGCTCGGAGCCGAGCGCAACGGCGCGTGAGTCGGCGAGCGTGACGCACGCGAGCCGACGCACCGGCTCGCTCGCTGCGAGCAAAGCCTCCTTCCCGAGGAAGTCCTTGTCGAGCTTGACCGCGAAGCCCAGTCCGGCTTCGTACGGTGTGTCTCCTGCGGTGATGTCCGCGCCCCACACGCGATAGCCCTTCTCGAGCCGGAGCGAGTCGATCGCCTTGTAGCCGCCGGCCACGAGCCCGTGCCGGCGGCCTTCCTCCCAGAGAGTGTCCCAGAGCCTCAGCCCGAACTCGGAAGGGCAGTAGAGCTCCCAGCCGAGCTCGCCGACGTAGGTGACCCGCAGGGCCAGGCAGGGCACGGGGCCGACCGCGAGCTCGCGCGCCCGCATGTACGGGAAGTCGAGCGGATCCGTGGTGAGCGGCGCCAGGATCTCCCGCGCCTTCGGGCCCCAGAGCCCGAGACACGCGTACGCCGAGGTGACGTCCGTCACCGTGACCGAGCCGTCGTCGGGAGCGTGCTGGCGGATCCAGGCGAGATCGTGCCGCCCGAACGCGGTGCCGGTCACGATCCTGAACCGTTCGGCCTCGAGCCTGGTGACCGTGAAGTCGCACTCGATGCCGCCCCGTGCGTTGAGCATCTGCGTGTAGGTGATCGCCCCGACGTCGCGGGCGACCCGGTTGTCGCAGAGCCATTCGAGCAGCTCGGCGGCGCCCTCGCCCGCCACCTCGATCTTCGCGAAAGACGACTCGTCGAAGAGGGCTGCGGCCTCGCGGCACGCGCGATGCTCGACCCCGATCGCGGGTGACCAGTGCCGGCCCGCCCAGCCGCGGGGACGCAGGCTCTCGTCGCCACCCACGGCGTTCGGCTCGAACCAGTTCGCGCGCTCCCAGCCGGACTTCTCGCCGAACGACGCCCCGACGTCCTGGAGCCGCGGATACGCCGGCGAGAGGCGCAGAGGCCGCCCCGCCTCGCGCTCGTGACCCGGATACTTGACGTCGTAGTACGTCGAGTAGACCTCTGTCGTGCGCGCGACTGTGTAGGCGCGAGTCCGGTACGCCGCGCCGAACCGGCGCGAGTCCATCTGCCACACGTCGAGGCTCGGCGTCTCCTCGACGATCCACTCGGCGACCAGCTTCCCCATCCCGCCGGCACCCGCGAGACCGTGCGCGCAGAACCCCGCCGCGACCCAGAAGCCGCGCACGTCCGTCGGCCCGAGGATGAACTCGCCGTCCGGCGTGAACGCCTCGGGGCCGTTGATCAGCCGGACGACCTCCATCTCCTCGAGCCCGGGGACGCGGCGGACTGCGTTCTCCAGCAGGGGCTCGAAACGCGGCCAATCCTCCTCGAGGAGCCGGCTGTTGAAGTCGGGCGGGATGCCGTCGAGCGACCACGGGGCGGGGTCCCTCTCGTACCCGCCCATGACGAGCCCGCCCGACTCCGGCCGGAAGTAGACGAGGAGCGACGGGTCGCGCATCGTCGGCATGTCGAGCGGGAGGCCGGCGGGGCGCGTGACGAGGTACTCGTGCGCCATCGGCACGATCGGGACGTTCACGCCCGCGAGTGCGCCGAGCTCCTGGGCGAAGATGCCACCCGCGTTGACGACCACGTCGGCCTCGATCTCCCCCTTGTCGGTGGAGACGCCTGTGACACGGCCGCGCTCGACGTGGATCGCCGTCACGCGGGTGCCCGTCGCGATCTCTGCGCCGCGCAGCCGCGCACCTGCGGCGAGCGCGAACGTGAGCTGCGAGGGGTCGACGTAGCCGTCGGTCGGGAGGTACGCAGCACCGAGAACGCCGTCGGTGGACATCGGCGGGAAGAGCTCCTGCGCTTCGGCCGCCGAGATGAGCTCGAGCGGCAAGCCGAACGTCTTCGCCCAGCCGGCCTGCCGCGAGATCTCCTCCAGCCGCTCCGTCGACGAGGCGAGCCGGAGCGATCCGACCTCACGCCAGCCGGTCTCGAGGCCGACCTCGTCGCCGATCTCGCGATAGAGGTCGACGCTCGCCATCATCATCTTCGTCAGCGAGAGCGAGCCGCGCAGCTGGCCGACGAGACCAGCGGAGTGGAACGTCGAGCCCGACGTCAGATCCGCGCGGTCAACAAGGACGACATCGTCCCAGCCGAGCCGCGCGAGCCAGTAGAGGATCGAGCAGCCGCCGACGCCGCCGCCGATCACCACTGCTCTCGCCCGGGATCTCATCGCAGGGAGAACCTAACCGGGTCTCGTGAACCGTTCGGCGGTGCCGGTCGTAAGGTCTCCTAAACCACCGAGGAGAGGGGATGCCGTGACGCGCTCGCGCACCGCATTGACGATGCTCTTCGTCGTGCTCGGCCTGGCCGTCGCCGGCTGCGGCGGAGACGACAACGAGGGGAGCGCCACCACAGCTGCGGCGACCGAGACCACGACAGAGTCGAGTGGCTCCGGAGGGGGCACGACGCTGAACGGGAGCGTTGGCCCGGGCTTCGACATCAGCCTCGACGGGACCGACGGCCTCACCGCTGGGAGCTACACGCTCGTCGTGAACGACCAGTCGTCCTCGCACAACTTCCATCTCACCGGCCCGGGCGGAGTGGACGTGTCGACCACCGTGGAGGAAACGGGTGAGAAGAGCTTCGACGTCGAGCTGCAGGCAGGGGAGTACACGTTCGTCTGCGACCCGCACGCCAGTCAGATGAACGGGAGCTTCACCGTCGGCTAAAGCCGTATCCGCCTGTTGCCGATGATCGTTCATGTGGCAATGAACACGACGCTCAAGCTCGTGGCGGCGGTCTCCGTGCTCGCGCACGCGGCCGCCGCTGCCGCCCTGCTCTTCCCGCAGCGCCACGCCTCCTAGCGCGGCGGTTAACCCAGAGCCCGGCGGAAAGCGCGCTCCGACGCGGTGCGCTTCAACCGCTCGAAGTGCTCGTCGGCATAGCCGCGGTAGTCGAAATCCAGATCCGAGAGCGCCTGCTGGACCACGCCCCACATCGCCTCACGGAAGTCGGACATGTACCGCATCAGCGCCAGCGCGCGCTCGTGCTCCGGGCGCACGTCACCGAAGTACGCGCGCAGGAATCCGGCAGTCTCGTCCTTCGACAGACCGTTGTTGACGGCGAAGTTCGCCAGGTCGAAGAAGACGTCGCCCATGCCCGCGTACTCCCAGTCGACGATCCGAATCCGGTTGCCGTCGTCGATGAAGTTGGCGGTGAGCAGATCGTTGTGGCACGGCCGCTCGGCTGCGGGGCCGCGGGCGCCCTCGACGCGAAACGCCGTCTCGAGCGCCCAGTCGTAAGCAGCCGGCATCGTCACGCCGTGCGTCGCAGCCGTAGCGGCATAGGCCTCGACCACGCGAAATGCGTCGAACCGCGCAGGAATCGGCGGCCCGGCATGCACTGCCCGGAGCGACTGGGCCACACGGCGCAGCGCTTCCGGCGCGCGGATCGCCTCCGGCTCCACGACGGTTCCTTCCAGGAAGCCGGTCACGAGGTACCCCTCGGGCTCGATGAACGCGACGACCGGGGGGCCAACGCCGACCGCTGCCGCCGCGAGCGACGCCTCGTACTCCGCGCGGCGGTCGATGCCGAGCAGCTCCGTGTCCTTGCCGCCGATCCGCAGCACGTACGCGCCGTCGTCGAGCGTGACCTTGAAGTTGCGGTTCGTGATCCCGCCCCCGAGCACCTCGATCTGCGGGCGCGTGCCCGGCCAGACCTTCTCCACCATCTGTTCGACCTGCATAGTCGGGCGATGGTAGTGGCCCCGTGTCGTCAGGCCGTTCGTTCGCGACGTTCATTGACCCGTCTGGGCTAGAAGAGCCGGATGAGCGCCGCCGTGGCCGCGGCGACGGCCATCACGACGATCAGCGGAGCGCGGAGCCGGATGGCGACGCCACCGGCAACGACGCCGGCGAGCCGCTCGTCGATCACGAGCTCCTGGTCTCCCCCGAACGTCTGCGTCACGACGAGCGCGGCCAGCATCGCCGGCGCGAGCACCTCCACGAGGGCGAGCGCGCGAGGCGGCAGCTCGCGGCGGCCGAGCAGAACGGGTCCCGACGCCTTGAAGAGGATCGTCACCACACCCACGACTGCGATCACGAGCCAGGTCACCGGCGAAGACCGATCAGGCAGGCGAGGCTCGCGGCGACGATCGGCACGCCCGGGGGTGCGAACGGCAGGAGCACGAGCGTGATCGCACCGGCGACGAGAGCCGTGGCGAACGCGCGCCGGCTCCGCAGGTACGGCGCCAGGAGGGCGAGGAAGAGCGCCGCGAACGCAGCGTCGAGCCCGATCGCCTCCGGGTCGAGCAGGTCACCGATGATGGTTCCCAGCGCAGTGCCGCCGACCCAGAGGCCGTAGAGAAGGATCCCGACGCCGACGAGGATCCCGTGGTCGAAGCGCCCGCTGCGCCCGGAAAGGGCCCACGACTCGTCCACGATCAGCTGCGCCTCCAGAAACCGCCGCTTCCGCGAGCCGGGGAAGATCGAGGCGACGGCGAGGCTCAGCGGCACGTAGCGCGCGTTGAGGAGGACCGCGGCGACGATCGCGGCCGCGGCACCGCCTCCATCCTGGAGGATCGATGCGGCCGCGAACTGAGCCGAACCGGCGAACGTCGTCGCCGACATGACGACCGCGCCGAGACGGCCGATGCCCGCGTCGACGGCGAGCAGCCCGAACGAGGCGCCGAACAAAAGCGGCGCGAGCGCGAGCGGCAGTCCTGCACGGACGCCGTCGCGGCGGCGGGCGGTCTCCATGTCCTGACGCTACAGACGCGCCGGCACTACAAAGCGAGGGAGGGGCGGCCGAAGCCGCCCCTCCCAGACTCGCTGCTGCTTACGGCGTGACGACCGGGCAGGTCGCGCCGGTGCAGATGATCCGACCCTGGATCGACGGACTGAGCGGCGAGTTCGCCGTCACGTAGTCGGCGACCGCCTCGTCCATGATCTCCTGCGTCACCGACCGGGAGGAGAAGTTCGGGTATCCGTCACCGCCGGACACCATGAAGTCGTTCTCCGCGATCGAGTACGTGGACGCAGCCGTCAGGTCGACGGGCGCACCGGTGCAGGAGCCGTCGGCGGCCTGACGCACCGCTCCGGTGACACGACTGCCCACGGCCGCCGTGATGTCGTACGTGAAGCAGAGTCCCGACACCTGGGCGAACTTTCCGTTGATCCCCGGCATCGCGGACACCCCGTTCTCGAGCATCGTCTTCAGCTCGGCTCCGTTCACCGACAGCGTCACGATGATGTTCCCGAACGGGAGCACACCCAGCACCTGCCCACGCGTGATCGGGTACGGCGGAGGCGTGAACGACGGGCAGAAGTCGCCCGAAGCGTCCACCGCCGGACACGTCATGTCGGCCCGAAGGCCGCCCGAGTTCGTGATCGCGAAGTCGGTCATGTACGTCTTCCGCATCGCGTCGGTGACCGTGTCCCCGATCTTCGACTCGCACCTGCGCCCGTCGGGAGTTCCGCACGAGTCGGCGCGAGGGATGGTCACCGTCGAGCTGCCGATCACCGTGTTGAAGATCGGCCCGAGCTGCGTGTTCAGGTCGTTGATCAGCGTCTGGATCGCCGGGTCCGGGGTGACGCCGATGTTCCACGGCTTGTGGAAGTCGGCGGTCTCGTAGACGACCCGCTTGACGCTCGTGTCGTACAGCATGCGAACTCGCGTGAAGCGGAGCCCCTTGCCCCGGTTCTCGGTCAGGACCTTGTTGGCCCGCCTCGAGAGCACCTGCAGGTCGTTGTGGTCACCCACGACCGCGTCGACTCTCTGGAGCGCGTCGGCGATGTCGACGACCGGCCCTGTCGGGTCGGTCAACGTCCCGGCCGTGGCACCCTCGTGGCCGATCGCGAGGATCGCGCCCACGCCCTGGGTGTTGAGCTTGTCGATCTCGGCCTGGACCGCGGGCACGACGGGTTTCACCTCGAACGGCCCCAGCTTGCCCGGGAAGAGCAGGCTCGGAGTCGCCTCGGTCGTGAAGCCGACGATACCCAGCTTGACGCCGTTGAGCGTGAACACCTTCGACTTCTTCCACTCCGGCGGCGTCGTGTTGTCCGGGTAGACGACATTCGCCGACAGCATCTGCCCGTTGAAACGCGGGATCAGCACGCTGCGCAGGAACGCCTCGCCGCGGTCGAACGTGTGGTTGCCGAGGGCCTCGACGTCGAAGCCCATCAGGTTCATCGCGTCGACGCCCGGCTTGTCCTCGAAGAAGTTCGAGATCGGCGGTGTCGCGCCGCCGAACGAGTCGCCGCCGGCGATCGAGAGCGACCCGCCCGTGGCCTCGGCCCGGTACGCGTCGAGCCACGGCTTGATGAACGCCGCGCCGCTGATCGGGAAGGTCGGGTTCACTGCTCCGGTCCCGGTGACAGTGTCCGCGGCCTCCGCCAACGGGGTCAACTGCGCGTGGAAGTCGCTGATGTTCAGCACCGTCAGCTCACGCAGCTTCTCGCCGCCCTTGATGATGTTCAGCAGGATCTTGCCGCGGGCATTCATTGCGCCCTGGATCCCGAGCAGGTACGCCGCGGTCGGTGCGACGTCGATCGCCCGCACTCCGGGTACCGGCGTGCTCGACTTCTTGATCCCCGGCCCGGAGGCGATGAACGTCGCGTGCATGTTGATGTTGTGCGGAATGTCGACCAGGTTCGGCAGGTAGCCGTGCTGGCCGAAGAACTGCGAGAACGCGATGCGTTGTCCCAGCGTCGCCGCGTCGTACTGGTACGGCGGCCGCAGGACGACGACAACGTCGCCGCTCCGCGTCGGGTGCAGTGAGTCGGTCCCGTCGACGTTCCGGAGCTCCTCCTTCTTCAGGATCTTGAGGACGACCTGCTTGCCGGGATTGGCCGGGTCGGTCAGGTTCTGGAACGCGCTGATGATCTGGTTGCGGACCGTCTCGTACTCGGCCGCCGGGACGATTCCGCCCGGATCGCGGCCCGCCAGGTTGACGTAGAACTGCGCCGTTCCGCCGGCCCAGCAGACCTTCGCCTTCGTGCCCGCGCCGCTCGTGGTGGAGACGGCACGGCAGTTGGAGAAGATCTCCGCCGTGTTGATGCCGGCGTCGAACAGGACCTTGCCGGCGTTGACCGCATACCACTGCGCTCCGAAGCCGTGGTCCGAGCCGACGAACGTCGTCGGGTCGCAGCACGCCAGCTCGCGAGCCAGCTTGAGCGTCTCGTCCGCCTCGTGGTAGGCAGCGCGGATGTATCCCTCGCGGATCGCGACGCGACCGTCGGGGATGTTGTCGTTCGTGAGATCGTCGTAGTACGGGTTCGGGTCGCCGTCCATGTCCGTCGGCGTGATCAACCCCATGAACTGGTGCTGGAACTCGTCAGTCGTGGGACTGCCGACCATCAGGAACTTCGGCGAGTAGTCGAGCGTCTTCAGGATGTAGCGGAGGTACTCGAAGTGAGCGTCCTTCCACTTCAGACCCTGCTCGACGTAGGTGTCCTCGTCGATGATCAGCGCCTCGAGCGGCGCGAAGTCGGCCGCCGTGGACGTCGGGAAGTCGTGCGCGAGCTTCTCCTCGAATGCGGCCGAGCCGGCCGCGCCGAGGGCGTTGTACGTCGCGTTCACGCGTGAGATCGACGTGAAGTACACCCGGAACTTCGAGAGATCCGGCGCGATCTCGATCGCCTTCGCGTAGAAGCCGGCCGTCTGACCGGCGCGTGCGCCCGTCAGCGTGACCTTCACGTCCGCCCAGTCGCCCGCCTTGAGGTCGGCGGCCTTCTGGGAGCCGTCCTTGCCCGCGGTCGAAGGTGCGAGCAGCACGCGGTTGTAGCTCGTCTTTCCGTTGTTCGTCGAGTCGTAGATGTAGAGGTCGTAGGTGCGGGTGACGTTGTCCGTCGCCGGGAACGCCGTGTTGGTGACGGTCAGCGTCTCCTGTTTGGCCGGGCTGAAGGAAGCCGGCACGTTCGTCCAGCCGGATGCGTCGTCGAGGTCGACCCGCTGGTACGAGACGCCGAACGTGTTCGCGAGTGCGGGCTGCCCGGGCAGGTCGTAGTTCAGCAGCACGCCGCGATTCGAGAAGAAGGTCCGGAAGTCGACCACGGGCCCTTTCAGGGCGGGCTCGTAGTTGCGAGCGCCGACCCATTCCATCGTGACCACCTTCTGCCCCGCGCGCTCAGCCGCCTGCGCGATCGTGTCGGCCTGAAGGATCCCGGTCGTCGCAAACGCCGTCCGGTTGTTGTACGTCCCCTCGCCGATGCGATGGAAGGTGTTGTTGGTCGAGCCGTGCTCTCCCGGCCACGTGCCGGAGGCCATCGTGTGCCAGCCGACGCCGGTGTTGGGCGGGAAGCCCTGGAGCATGCCGTTCTGGCCTTGCACACCCTTCTTGATCAGTTCGCGCATGGTCGGCATCACCTTCGCGTCCGCGTACTTCTGGACGAGATCGGGCCGCATGCCGTCCGACGCGAACATGATCACCGTGTTGACCTCTGGAGGGCCGCCCTTCGCGCGTTTCGCGCCTTGTTTCGCGGCCCCTGCTGTTCCGACAGATATGCCGAGGATGGCAACGAGCCCCACCGCGGCCAGGCCGAGTCGCATTCGCTTCATTTTCCCTCTCCCTTTCCCCCGAGTGACAAGCCAGCGTGCTGGTTCATCCGTGCGGCGATCGTATTCCACCGTCTGATGCAATCCAAGTCTCATCCGGTGACGCGCCGGTGAAGAGACGGGTAAACCAGTGGGGGCGGCCGCGGCCGCCCCCACGTTGCGACGAGATCAGCCCAGCCGCGTGATCCGGTTCAGCGGCGGCGGAGCGAGAGGCGAGTGCGCCGCCAGATAGCGTCCGAAGGCGTCGATGTCCACGTCGCCGCCGAGCGGCGCGGTGCAGGACCTGAAGACGCTGAACCCGTCACCGCCGTCCGCGATGAAGTTGTTCAGCACGACCCGGTAGCTCGCCGCCTTGTCGACGACGGCGCCGCCGATCTTCAGCGACCCGTCGAGAACGCGCTTCTGCCCGGCCGGGACGGTGCGGGTGTAGGAGTACGTCACCTGGGAGACCGCCATCACGCGCTGCTGTCCCGCAGCCGGATTCTCGAACTGCTGCTCGAGCACGTCGTACAACTGCTGGCCGGTGCACGTCTTGACGACCAGGGTGTTGCCGAACGGCTGCACGGCGAAGGCCTCGGCATAGGTGACCTCGCCGGGCTGCTCGCCGCCGCTGATCTGGTTGAACAGCAGGCTCGACCGCACCCCACCGACGTTCATGAATGCGGCGACGGCGCCACCGAAGTCGGCCGGGTGGGCCGCCTCGTACATCGCGTCCGCGATCACGTCACCCATCGGCTGCTCGCCGGCGGCGTTCGTCCCGTTCACGGTGCCGCGCGCCGAGTGGATGTCGGCCGTGATCCGGCCCAGAACGCGATTCCCGATCGGGTCCGAGATCGCCTTGTAGCGCTGGAGGATCGCGGTCGCGCCGGGATCCTTCGGCACCGTCTGGGTGACGACGTGGTTCTCGGCGACGACGGAGTCGAGCACACCGTCCGTCCGGTCGATGGTCAGGTCGATCGACGTGATCGCGCGGCCGAACGAGGCGGCCGAGGTGACCGTGCGGCCGTTGAAGTTGCAAACGTACGGCTGGTGGGTGTGCGCGCTGACGACGAGATTGACCCCTGGGCTGAGCCGGTTGACGATGTCCAGGAGGTCAGGGCCGACGAAGTTCTCGCACTTGTTGATGTCCATGAACCCACGCGAGAACGGCGCCGTCTGTGTCCCGCCCTCGTGCAGCAGGAGCACGATCGTGTCGACTTTCTTCGCCCTCAGCCGCGGCACGAGCGCGTTGACCGTGTCGGCCTCGTCGAGGAAATTCAGCCCTGCCACGCCGGTCGGCGTGACGATCAACGGCGTGCCCTGCAGCGTCTCGCCGACGAAGGCCAGCTTCTTTCCCTTGCCGAGGTCGACGATCTGGTACTGCGGCAGGAGCGCGTTGTCGGTGTCGGTGTCGATCACATTCGCGGCCAGGTACTGGAAGACGGAGCCTGCGAACGGCGTGCCGTCCTGGCAGCCGTCGACCGGATGGCAGCCGTCGGTACGGGCCGGGACGTAGGGGGAGCCCTTGTTCTCCCCGCGGCCACGCCAGGTCCGGTTGCCGTACTGCATCCGGAGCAGCTCCGACTTGCCCTCGTCGAACTCGTGGTTGCCGACGCCGATCGTGTCGAGACCGACGTAGTTCATGAAGTCGATCGTGGGCTCATCGTGCATCAGTCCCGATGCGAGTGGGCTGGCCCCGATCAGGTCGCCGGCGCTGACGACGAAGGTGTCCTCGGCCTCGGAGCCGAGCGCCTTCAGGTGCGTCGCGAAGTACTCGGCGCCGCCGGACGGAACCGCGACCCCGGTGGCAGGATCGACGATCGTTCCCGGTGTCCCGGCCTCGAGATGGCCGTGGAAGTCGTTGAAGGCGAGCAGCTTGACATGCGTCAGCTTCTCCTTCTTCGGCTTCACTTGCTGGCCGGCGAGCGCCGACGGCGCCGCGACGATCGCCAGGACCGCCGCGAGCGCTACGAGTGTTCGTTTCATCTGACCCCTATCTCCTTCGTGTTTCGCGATTGGATTACAGGCGCTGCGCGAGGCTGATCAGCGTTGCCGCCTCGGCCGCAGACAGCGTCTTTCCGGTCTGAGCCCGAACGAGCAGGATGTACGCCTGCAGGCTCAGCCTCTTGAGGATCGGACTGTGGTGCGCTTCGGCCGCCTCGGCCAGCCGGAGCAGCGCGCAGAGCGCGGTTCCGACCGCTTTGGTGTCGGCGAACTGCTTCGACAGATTGCAGAGGCTCGTGTACGTGACGCCGGCCGTGACCGTGAACGTGACCGAGCCGGTGGCGGTGTTCCCGGCCCGGTCGGTCGCGCTGGCGCTGAACGTGTGCGAGCCCGGGCCGAACGAGGATGCGGGCCCGCTCACGTTCGCACACGTCGTCGACGCCACTCCCGAGAGGTCGTCCGCCGCGGTGCACGTGATCGAGACCTGCTCATTCGCCTCGTAGCTCGCCTTCCCGCCGGCGTAGGTCACCGTCGGATTCGTGAGGTCGATGTTGATGTCCGTGACATTTGCCTCGAGCGAGAGCCCGCCCTCGGTCGTCACCATCTGCGAGACACCCTGCTCGGCGCCCTCGCTTTCGAGGATGACGGGTTCCGGGCAACCGCCCAGGATCGCCGACAGCGGGTCGACGCACGTGAAGCTGACGGTCACCGCCGTGTTGTTCCACCCGGCGGCGTTCGGGGCCGGCGAGGCGGAGGCCGAGATCGTCGGCGCCGGCATCGTCAGCTGCACGAGCTGCGGGTCGTGGTCGGACGCCTGGTCGATGAACTCGGAGTTGACGTGCACGATGTCGTAGCCCGCAGCGGCAGCACCATGGTTCAGCAGGTTGCCGCTGACCATGATGTGGTCGAGTGCCTGGCTGTTGCCGTCGAAGACGTAGCTGTAGCGCTCCGCCGGTGGCAGCGTCTCGATCAGCGCCGTCAGACCGGCGTCCTTCAGCTTCTGCAGCGGCGGCGAGAACTGGAAGTCGTTCAGGTCGCCGGCGACCGCGATGTTCGCCGTCGGATCGGCGGCGAGGATCTCGCCGACGAAGCCCGCCAACAGCGTCGCCTGCTGGTTCCGCTGCACCTCGGAGCTGAGCACCGGCGGCTGCTGGGGACCGAAGAGCCCCTGGTCGCCGCCCTTGGAGTTGAAGTGGTTCGTGATCACGAACAGCTTGTGGCCGTTGTAGGTGAACTCGGCCGCGAGCGGCTTCCGGCTCGCGTTCCAAGCCGGGTCGCCCGGCGCAACGCGTCCCGGGCTGGCGGAGAGCTCTGGCCCGCTCGGGCCGTTGACGACCGCGACGGGCGTGGTCGAGTCGCCACCCGGGCGGTCGATGAACGCCAGCCCGCGATCGGTCCGGAAGAGGAAGCCGACGCGAATGTTCCCGCCGGGCTGCCCGCCGTCCTGGTCGTCGACCGGATTGATCTGCCGGTAGCTGTAGGTGGGCCCGCCCGCCGCTTGGATCGCGGCCACGAGGCGGTCGAGCGTCACGTTCGCGTCGACGACCGCGTCGTTCGTCGCGCCGTTGTTGTCCTGAATCTCCTCGAGGCTGACGATGTCCGGCGCCGCGAGGTTGTTGACGATCATCCCGGCCAGGGTGTTGTACTTCGCATCCGGCTCGTTCCCGGCAAGGTTCTCGACGTTGAACGTCGCAATCGAGACCTTGTCGGCGCCGGCGGCAACCGCCGACTCGCGAACGGAGACGCCCGTCGAGCCGACGACCGGCTGCGAGCGCAGCTGGATCCGGTACTCGCCGAAGGCCCAGTCCATGATCCCGACATGGGCGCCGGGGAAGGTGCCGCCGACGTTGACGGTGGGCATCGCGGGCGGCCCGGTCTTGAACCACTCGTCGTCGATCACCATCCGCTCCGGGTTGAGGTCACCGGGGCCGATCACAAGGCCTCCACGCGGCGTCATCGTCGTCGCGTTCGCGCCGTTGTCGCCGACGACGAAGATCTCGCCGAAGTTCGTGAACGTGAAGCTCGTCGCGACGAGGTCGTTCATCTGGACGAGCATCCCTTCGAGGCTCTCGTAGAAGTCGAGGCCGTCCTCGGCGGGGTCGAAGAGCACGCCGGGCGCCTCCACGTTGCCCGTCGCGTCGTCCTCGATCACCGTGTTCGGCGGGATGCGGCCGCCCGTTCCGATCACCGTCGGCGCCGGCAGCGCGTTCCCGGTGGAGAGAACGGTGACCACGGGGCTCGTGAGCTCGGTCAGCGTGAGGCTCGTCGAGACCCGAGCGGAACTCGCTCACAGTGCCGAGGACGCTGACCGCGTCGCCGACACTGACGCCGGCGGCAGCAGACGCTCCGAAGATCTGGAGCCCCTCCGAGGTGTCCGGATTGGCGTCCGGCGTCGGGTCCTGGATGTAGAAGCTGCTGCCGATCTTCCCGATCACGATGCCCGTCGTGGTCACCGTCTCGCCGTTGTGGGGCGAGAGGTGCGCAGCACCCTGGATCTCGCTGATCTCGATCGGGGCAGCCGGCGGCGCGGCGACCGTGAGCGCGATCGCGGCACCGACCGTCCGTTCCTGGCCGTCCGTGACCACGGCAGGGAGGCTCTTGGCACCAGGCGTGGTACCGGGGTCGACGGTTGCGCCGTAGGAGAAGACGTTGTTACCGGCGACCGCGTCGCCGTTCGTGCCGTCGTCGAAGAACATCTGAGTGTCCGAGCCGCCGATCTGGCTCAGGTCAGCCATGACGCTGATGTCGGTGCTCGTCGGGTTCGCGCCGGGCGTGACCGTGACGGTGAGGAGCGTGCTCCCGCCGGCGAGAACCGAAGCCGGTGTTGCCGCACTGACGGCGGTCGGGTTGGTCGGGGTGGGCGTCCCGCCGCAGGTGAATTCCGGGGTAGCGGAGTTGCGGGGAGCAGGCGGCGAGAGCGCGGCGAAGTCGGCCGCGTTGTCGTCGGTCTCGGTGCAACCGCTGCCGGCCCTGACCGCCGACGAGGTGGCATTGAGGGTCGGCGCTGCCGCCGTCCCCTCGAAGAAGGTCGCGTTTCCGTAGCCGACGAGGTCGACGATGCGTCCGAGCGTTCCGGCCGCGGTGCAGGTGGCCGCCGTGTTGCAGCCGAGGGTGGCGGTCCCGGTCGCGAGCGCGACCTTCCCCGCCCCGGCGGCCATTGCGATTGGCGTCGCGTCGGTGATGTCGGCCGCCGGCGGAGCTGCGCCGACGGCGCCCGAGGACTCGTGGATGAGGAGGTACTTGCCCGGCTGAATCGTCCCGGTGAGCTCGGTGAGCTGTCCGGCGTTGGCGCCGAGGGCGCCCGTGCCGGTGGCGCTTGCGTACTGGACCGACATGCCGTCCAGAACAACGGGTGTCGTCCCGCGGTTGAACAACTCGATGAAGTCGTGCGTGAACGATGCGCCGGTGTTGCCGCCGGCCCCGTAGACCTGGCTGATGACGACGCCGTCGCTTGCGGCAAGACCGCTCGTCGACCCGGCCAGCGCCAGCAGCGCCCCGACCACTACGGCCAGGCGCAGACGAAGATAAGACACCGTTCCCCTCCCCTAGGTTGGTCCTGCTCCCTGACGGCCTTTCCGGCCGGGACTCTACTCCGTCGCTCTCGGAACGCCAAGGCGGATTCGACATGGCAACCGGTCGTATGCATACTTTGAGATGTCCCGACGACGAAGGAGGTTCGAACTCATGATCGAGCTTGCACCCTTCGCCTCTAGAGCTCCGCGGCTCTAAGGCCGTCGGTCCACACCTCCGGCAGCTCCTGAGCCGCGCAGGCGCGCGTTGATTCCGCCCTGCCTTCCAACCACTCTCGCTCAAGGAGCCTCGCTTGTACGCACTGCACGACCTCGGCTGGACTGACAGCCACACAACTGATTTCGAACCGCACGCCGTGGAGGGCTTCCTCCCGGCGCGCGTCGCCGCGCAGCATCGCGGCGCCTACATCCTCTTCACCGAGCTCGGCGAGCTGCGCGCCGAGGCCTCGGGCCGCATGGAGCACGAAGCCGGCGCGGACGGGATGCCGGCCGTCGGCGACTGGGTCGCCATCGCTGCCCGCCCCGAAGAGGGCAGGGCGACGATCCACGCGGTCCTGCCCCGCCGGACGAAGTTCTCGCGCAAGGTGGCGGGCAACACCTCCGAGGAGCAGGTGCTCGCCGCGAATGTCGACGCCGTCTTCCTGCGTCATGTCGCTCAACGAGGACTTCAACCTGCGACGCCTCGAGCGCTACATCACGATGGCGTGGGAGAGCGGCGCGAAGCCCGTGATCGTGCTGACGAAGACCGACCTCTGCCCCGAGTTCGCGCTGCGCGTGCTCGAGGTCGAAGGCATTGCCTTCGGCGTGCCCGTGCATGCGATCTCGAGCCTGACCGGCGACGGGCTCGACCTGGTTCGCATGCACCTCAACCCAGGCCAGACGATCGCTCTGCTCGGCTCCTCGGGCGTCGGCAAATCGACGCTCGTGAACACGCTCGCGGGCGAGGAGCTCCTCGCGACGCAGCCGATCCGTGAGGACGACGGCGAGGGCCGGCACACGACCACGCACCGACAGCTCGTGCTCCTCCCCGGCGGCGGGCTCGTGCTCGACTCCCCCGGGATGCGCGAGCTCCAGCTCTGGGAGTCGTCCGACGGGCTCTCCGAGACCTTCGGGGATGTCGAGGACCTCGCCGCCCAGTGCCGCTTCTCGGACTGTGCCCACCAGACGGAGCCGGGCTGCGCTGTGCAGGCTGCACTCGCGGACGGCACGCTCTCCTCCGATCGCTGGACGAGCTACAACAAGCTGCAGCGCGAGCTCGCGCACCTCGAACGCAGGCTCGACAAGCGACTCCAGGCCGAGGCGAAGAAGCGGTGGGTCAAGGCGGGCGCGGAGGGGCGCGCGAACATGCGTGCGAAGGGACGGCGCTAACGGACATTCGCTGCTCCCGGAGTGACCGTGGTCGTGAAGGCCCAGTCGGTCGCGGCGTCGCCCGAGTCGCTTCCACTCGGGATCCGTGCCAGTGATCCCGTCACGGTGTTCGAGTCGGCCACCGAGGCCGGCAGCACCGTTCCCTCGACGAGGGTGTGCGCGAAGGCGCCGATGAAAGCCCGCTCGATCGAGCCTTCGTACGAGAGCGCGTCGATCACGCCCTCGTACCGCGTGTCGTAGAGGGCGACGCCGTCGGGTGAGCCGTTCTGGGCATCGGTCCGGACGACGCGATAGGCGCCTGCGGCGAGCGCCCCGCTCAACGGCCGGCGCCGGTACTCGCTTCCGGTGGCGCCGTCGACGAAGACCAGCGCGAGCCCCTCCAGGTCGGCCGGTCCGAGCCCGGCGTTGTACAGCTCGACGAAACCGCCGGCGTCGGCTCCGACCTGGTCGTAGTCGATCTCGTTCAGGACCAGGACCGGCAGCGCCTCCGAGGGCGGTGTGTACTGACACCACGACGTGACGACGCCTCTCGAGTCGGTCCAGACGACGGTCGTTCCCGGCAGCCCGGAAGCGGTCGTGCAGGGAGACCCTGCGAGCTTGGGTGGTTGCGGCGCGCCCGCAGCACCTGCCGCGAGAGCAAGGAATGCGACGCAGATCGCGCCGGTGCGGCTGAGTCGCCGCGGAAGTGCTGGGTTCATCGAGCCTCCTCCTGAGCTTGGAGGAGTCGTGGTACCTGCCCACGCCGGCGGTGCCTAGTGTCCGAAACGGCCCGACCCGTCCTCGCAGGACGGTTCTGCGCGTGAATTGACACGCAATCGACACACTCCCGTGATCGAAATTCGCTTCCAGCTTCCCGATCCCGGCCGCCGCCTCACCGCCGTCCGACTGGCGCACCAGTTGCGCAACCGGCTGCCGCACGAGCTCACGCGGCGCGGCACCTCCTGGCAGCTGAGCGCCCCAGCCCCGGACGTAGGCCGCTTCGAATATCAGTTCGAGCTGATCGACGGGAGCGGCCGCAGCGAGTGGGTGCTGGATCCCGCCAACCCGAAGACAGCGAGCGGACCGTGGGGCGACAAGTCCGTGTGGGAGGAGCCCGGCTACGAGCCGCCGGCCTGGCTCGACGCCGAGCCGCTCGGCAAGGCCAAGCGCGTCACGATCCCGAGCAGGATCCTGAAATCCGACCTGCCGGCCCTCATCTGGGCGCACCCCGAGGCGACGGAACACAGCCCGATGCTGGTTGCCCACGACGGTCCGGAGTACGCCGCCCACTCCTCCCTCCTGACGCTCCTCGCAGGGCTGCCGCCCCTTCGCGCGACCCTGATCGGCCCCGTCGACCGCAACGAGACGTACTCGGCAAGCGCTCGCTACTCACGGGCGCTCGCCGACGAGATTCTCCCGGCGCTCCCCTCGGCACCCGTCCGCATCGGCCTTGGCGCGAGCCTCGGCGCGCTCGCGCTCTTCCATGCTCACCGACGCTATCCGGACACGTTCGACGCGCTCTTTCTCCAGTCGGGAAGCTTCTTCCGGCGCGCCGAGTCCTACGAGCGCAACTTCCCGCGCTACGAGCGAATCGCGCGCTTCGTCGGCGGCATCCATCGCAACCGGCCGGAGCGCGCGATCCCGGTCGTCCTGGCGTGCGGGACGGTCGAGGAGAACCTTGCCGCGAACAGGGCGCTCGAGGAGTCGCTCGGCAAGCACGGCTACGACGTTCGCCTGCACGAGTTCCGAGACGGGCATAACTGGGTCGGCTGGCGAGACTCCTTCGAGCCGCACCTACTCCGCTTGCTTGAAAGAGTGACATGACGTGAACGGACGCCACCACTCACTCTGGTCGCCCGCGATCGGCGCTGAGGCAAGCGTGATCTCGTACGGCCACTGGGGCCGGCCGCTTCTCGCGTTCCCGTCGCAGCAGGGGCCGGCGTGGCAGTACGAGGAGCGTGGGATGATCGAGGCGATTGGCGACCTGATCGAGGGCGGTCGCGTGAAGGTCTATGCCGTCGACAGCTACGACTCGGGCAGCTGGTACCGCGAAGGGCTCTCACTGGAGGAGCGCGCGCAGCAGCACGGGCTCTACGAGGACTGGATCGTGAACCAGGTCGTGCCGTTCATTCGCGCCGATTCGAGCGACGACGTCGAGATCGCCCTCACGGGCGTCAGCTTCGGCGCCTACCACGCCGCCAACTTCGCGCTCCGCCATGCCGATCTCTTCCCGCTCGCGATTTGCCACAGCGGCGTCTACGACGTCTCTGTCGTGGCCGGAGGCGAGCGTGGCGACGCCGTGTACTTCAACAACCCCGCCGACTACGTCTCGCACCTCGGCGGCGAGCACCTCGACTGGCTGCGCGGCCGGGTGAACCTGCTGCTGATCTGCGGGCAGGGCGCCTGGGAGGACTCGACCGGCGCGCTCGAGAGCACGAGGCGCTTCGCTGCGCAGCTCGGGGTGAAGGGCATCCGGCACGAGCTCGACGTCTGGGGATACGACGTCCCGCACGACTGGCCCGCGTGGCGGGCCCAGATCGCGCATCATCTCCCCCGCTTCGTATGAGTAATCGCAATCATCTGATCGGCCTCCTGCTCGGCACCGAGGAGGACTGGCCCCGCGCCTTCGAGCATCTGCTTTCGCGCGTCGGGCCGATCGAGCACGGCGGGACGACCCACGAGCTCACGTGCGAGCGGATCACGAATGAGCCGTTCGACCTCCGCTACAAGCCCCGCTACTCGCTCGTGATCGACCGGCTCGGCTGGTGGTACACGGTTCCGCGCGAGTGGCTGAAGAAGGTCTCGCTGATGGACGACGTGTACCTGCTCAACAACCCCTTCACCTTCCAGGCGATGGAGAAGCACTCCGCCTACTGCGCGATGATGCGGCTCGGGCTGAAGGTGCCGGAGACGTGGCTGATCCCGCACAAGAGCCCGCCTGCGAACGAGCGCTTCGAACCCACCGCCGAGCGCTACAACCTTCCCTTCGACCTGGAGGAGATCGCGGGGAGGATCGGTTACCCGCTGTACATGAAGCCGTTCGACGGAGGCCAGTGGGTGGGCGTCACGCGCATCCGCGACGCCACCGAGCTCCACGCCGTCTACGACACCTCGGGCGAGCGGTTGATGCACCTGCAGGCCTCGGTCGAGGACTTCGACGTCTTCGCGCGCAGCCTCTCGATCGGCGCCGAGACGATGGTCATGAACTTCGAGCCGGACCGGCCGATGTACGACCGCTACCAGGTCGACCACGACTTCCTCTCACCCGAGACCGGCGACGAGGTCGTGACGATCAGCCGCGTCGTCAACGCCTTCTTCCGCTGGGAGTTCAACTCCTGCGAGACGATCGTGAAGGACGGCGTCGCCTCGCCGATCGACTACGCGAACGCGTCTCCGGACGTCGCCCTGACCAGCCTGCACTACTACTTCCCGTGGGCGATCCGCGCGCTCGTCCGCTGGTCGGCGTTCTGCTCCGCGACCGGGCGGCAGATGCGGATCAACCAGACGACACGGGACTACTTCGAGATCGGCGACCGCGACGACCTCTCGTACGAGGAGAAGCTCGCCGAGTACCGCAAGCTCGCCGACGCCTACTTCCAGATCGACGAGTACGACGAGTTCTGCGCGAAGAAGCTGCCGCATCTCGACGAGGCGCTGGTCGAGTGGGTCGAGGGGCCGGACTTCGACCGCCTCCTCGTCGACACCGTCCAGTCCACGTTTCCCGAGCACGAGCAGGAGCACTTCGTCGGCCACTACCGCGGGCTCCTCGCGGCGTGGGCACGCGATCAGCGCGAGTAAGCCATAACTCAGGTCTCGAGTGCCGCCTCGCGCGGCGACGTCGAACGGCGTGAGCTCGAAGGGGAGCAGCTGCCGCAAGCGCTCCTCGCGCGCGATCGTCGGGTTGCGCAGTCCCTCGACGAGAGGCCGAGCAACCGACGCGTTGACGGGCGTGACCAGCTCGAGCCACAGCGCGGAGAGCGCAGGTGTGAGCACCGGAACCTCGATGATGCGAGGACGCCTGTCGAGCAACGCGGCGATCCGCTCGATCATCTGCCTGTAGGTCATCACCTCCGGCCCGCCGGCGTCGAACGCCTCGCCGATCGCCGCTTCGTTCCCGGCAACTCCGGCGAGATAGCGCGCGATGTCCTCGAGCGCGATCGGCTGCGTCGGCGTGCTGACCCAGCTCGGAGTGATCATCACCGGCAGCCGCTTGACGAGGCCGAGGATCGTCTCGAACGCGGCGCTGCCCTTTCCCACCACCATCGCGGCGCGCAGCGTCGTCACCGGCACGCCGTCCGAGGCGAGGTGCTCGCCCGTCTCGCGACGGCTGCGCAGGTGCGCGGACGCATCGGGGTCGTCTCCCCCCAGGCCGCCGAGGTAGACGATCTGACTCACTCCCGCGCGCGTCGCTTCACGCGAGACGTTTCGCGCCGCCTCCCGGTCCTGCCGCTCGAAGTCGCGCGCGCCCAGCGAGTGGACGAGGTAATAGGCGACATCCGCTCCCTCGAGTGCGGCTGCGACGCCCTCGCCGGAGGCGACATCGGCCTCGACCCAGCGAACTCCATCCTCGTCCTCGTGCCGGCCGCGAGAGGCCGCGACCACCTCGTGCTCGCCGGCCAGCAGCGGCAGGAGCGTCTGGCCGATGACGCCTGTGGCGCCGAAGACGGTCGCCCTCATCCCGTGCGCCCCCGCACGAGAAGCTCGAAGTAGCGGCGGCTCACAGCGGCGTGAAACGGGCTCTGGCCCTTCGCGTAGAGGGCCCCGGTCCACCAGGGCGCGCCCGCCCGCGCCGCGAGTCGGGGCAGGTACTCCTCAACGGTGACGGTCAGCTCGTACTCGTCGCCGACGGCTCGCTGGGCGAGCGTGACCGAGCCGCCCGGCCGCAGCGCGAGCAGGCCGCCCTGGATCGGATACCTGCAGGAGACCGCCTCGGCATCGATGGCCGTCGCCGGCACGTCGAACGTGAGCAGGTTGGCGCCGCCGAGCAACCGCAGGCGGCCGCCGTCAGCACTCCAGGTCGCGCGGACGACGCCGCGCGTGAACCCGGCGACGGCCTGCCAGTACGTCACGCCGAGCCAGCGACCTCCGGAGTCGGACGCCTCGACCACAGGCTCGGCCACGAGCACTCGTTGCCTGGACTCGAAGCCACCCGACTCGAGCAGGCGCTCGCTCGTCTCCCAGGAGCGCAGCGTCACGTCGCGATCGCCCCTCGAAACCGTGCCACGGCCTCCTCGTGGGCGATGATCGGCTCCGGGTAGTCCGGAGTGCCAAGCTCATCGATCCAGCGACGTGCGTAGACCCCGCCGGGGTCGAACCGCTGCGCCTGTCGCTCCGGGTTGAGCATCCGGTACGGACGCGTGTCAGTGCCAGTGCCCGCGACCCATTGCCAGTTGCCGGTGTTGTTCGCCACGTCGCCGTCGACGAGATGTGCGTAGAAGTGCGCTGCTCCCTCGCGCCAATCGATCGAGAGGTGCTTGGTCAGGAACGAGCCGGCGATGAGCCGGGCACGGTTGTGCATCCAACCTTCGTGCAGGAGCTGTCGCATCCCCGCGTCGACGAGCGGAAAGCCGGTGCGCCCCCTCTTCCACGCGTCGAGCGAATCGGGGTCGTCCCGCCAGCTGACACTCCGTGTTCGGTAGTCCTCCCGCGCGACTCGCGGTGCCGCCGCGAGCCATTGGTGGTGGAAATCGCGCCAGCAGAGCTGCCGGACGAATGCTTCTCCGCCCGCCTGCCCGAAGGCGCGCTCGACGATCTCGGTGGGCGATAGGCAGCCAAGATGAAGGTAGGGCGAGAGCCGTGAGGTCGCGTCGGCCGCGAGGTCGTCATGGTTCTTCTCGTAACACGGAAGGCCGCTGTCGAGCCAGTGGGAGAGACGATCTCTGCCTGCAGCCTCGCCGCCACGGGACAGACCCGCGGCGGAGCTGTCGCCCACCAGCTCCCGCAGGTCTGGGATCTCGCCGGGCTCGACACCCTCCGGCAGAATGATCCGGGCCGGCGGCTCGAGCACCGGTCGACGCCGCTCGAGACGCCAGCGCCGCCAGTAGGGGGTGAACACCTTGAACGCCTCGCCGGCTGCCGGTGCAATTTCGCCCGGGGGGACGATGGTGATGCCGGGAGACGCATCGAGTGCGATCCGATCTCCCGAGAGCGCAGAGCAGAGGCGACGCTCGCGCTCCTGGGCGTAGGAGCTGACGTCCTCGCTGACGAACACGGCCTCGGCGTCCACGTCGCGCGCCATACGGAGCGTCTCGTCGACGACGTCACCGCGGCGGATCACAAGCTCCCCGCCGCGATCGCGAAGCGAGGAGCGCAGGTCGCGAAGCGCGTCGAGAAGGAACGCGACGCGATTAGGGGCTCCGGACAAGCCGAGCAGGTGCTCGTCGAGCACGAAGAGGGGCAGAACGTGCTCGCACCGCTCGAGGGCGGCCACCAGCGCGGGCTGGTCGTGGACGCGGAGATCCCGCGTGAAGAGAACGACCCCAGGTTTACTCATCTCTGGACAAAGGGTAGACAAACCTGTCAACCATCCGAGGAGGGGTCACAAGATGGCAACGATCGAGGAGTCGATCGAGGTTCAAGTGCCGGTCGAAACTGCGTACAACCAGTGGACGCAGTTCGAGGAGTTCCCGGCGTTCATGGAGGGCATCGAGCAGGTGCAGCAACTCGACGACACGCATCTCCGCTGGACCGCCGAGGCCGGCGGCACGCGCGAGGAATGGGATGCCGAGATCACCGAACAGCACCCCGACCACCGCGTCGCCTGGACGGCGACGAGTGGGAAGGGCAACGCCGGCGTCGTCACCTTCCACCGCATCGACGAGGGTCAGACGAAGGTGATGGTGCAGATGGACTGGGAGCCGGAAGGCGTCAAGGAGAAGATCGGCGCCGCCCTCGGCATGGACAATCGGAGGGTCCAGGGTGACCTACAGAGGTTCAAGGAGCTGATCGAGTCACGCGGGACCGAATCGGGCGCCTGGCGTGGCGACGTCGAGAATCCGTCCGACTGACGGCGACGCGCGCGCCGCGCTCGCGGGCGCGACGGCGGCGGCCGTCTGGGCCGCCGCCGAGCCCGCGCTGCGGCGAGTCTTCGGCACGCCGTACACAGACGTCCGCCTGATCGGCGCGCCACTCTCGCAGCGGCACTGGCGCTTCGCGGGGACGACCATCCATCTCGTGAACGGCGCCGCGGCGGGCGTTCTCTTTCACCGGCTCGGATTGCGCGGCTGGAAGGCGGGCGTCGCCGCGGCGCAGATCGAGAGCGCCGCGCTCTGGCCCGGCATGGCCGCGGTCGACCGCTTTCACCCGGATCGCCGCACCGGCGCGTGGCCGCCCCTGCTCCGCAACCCACGCGTGTTCGCGCAGGAAGTGGCAGCGCATGCGATCTTCGGCGCCGTCCTCGGCGCGCTCGTACGGGATTAGACCGGGACGGGCTGCTGCGCGCGGAGGGGAAGCCGCAGGACGAACGTCGCCCCCTCGCCGGTCTGCGAGCGCACCTCGATCGAGCCGCCGTGCGCCTCGGCGATCTGCCGGACAATCGCGAGACCGAGGCCGCTGCCGCCGTCAGGCCGGGTCCGCGCCTCGTCGGCGCGCCAGAAGCGGTCGAAGATCGACTCCAGGTGCTCCGGTGCAATCCCCGGCCCCTCGTCGCTGACCGCGAGCCACGCCCAGCCGTCCTCCTCACCGTGGTCGAGCCGGACGCTCGACCCGGGCGGCGCGACTCGGACCGCGTTGTCGAGCAGGTTGACGACGGCACGCTTCAACACGTCGCGATCGCCGGAAACGACCCATCCTGGCCCATCCGCCGCCTCCAGCACGACGTTGCGCGCGGCCGCAGCAGCCGCGAACTCGTCACGCGCGTCGGCGACGATCTGCACGAGCGGGACGGGCTCATTCCCTGCGGCCGGCGCATCGAGGCGCGCGAGCGCAAGCAGGTCGTCGGTGAGGCGCGCCATCCGGTCGATCGCACGCTCGATCACCGCCACCGCCCTGGCGCGGCTCTCGTCGGTCCCTTCCTCGTCCGTCAGGGCCAGCTCGAGGTTCGTCTTGATGATCGCGAGCGGCGTCCTCAGCTCGTGCGACGCGTCGGCGACGAAGCGGCGCTGCGACGCGAAGGCCACGTCCAGCCGTGCGAGCATCGAGTCGAACGTGTCCGCGAGCCGTTTCAGCTCGTCGTCCGGCCCGTCGAGCTCGATCCGGCGCGACAGCTCCGCAGCCTGGATCTCACGCGCCACCTGCGTGATGTGCGCGATCGGCGCCAGCACCCTCCCGGCGATCACCCAGCCGACCGCGAGGCTCGCGACGAAGAGCGCGGCGAGCGCTCCGAGGGAGAAGTTGCGCAGGTTGCGGAGCGTGCGCTGGTTCACCTGCCGCTCGAACGCCTGCGCGTCGACGAACGTCCGCTCCTCGGTCTGGCTTCCGTCGTTGATCGGCACGGTCGCGCGAATCGCCCCGCCCTGGGACAACGGCTGGTCGCGCAGGCTGAGCGAGAGGCCGATGTAGAGACCCGCGACGAGCAGCGCCGCCACGGCGAAGAGGACGCCGGAGTAGAGAAGCGTCAGCCGAACCCGGATCGAGCGCGGGAAGCGGTTCACGCGTCGTCCCGCAAGCGGTAGCCGGCGCCGGGAACGGTCTCGATCGGGTTGCCGTCGAGCTTGCGCCGCAGGGTCATCACGGTGACGCGCACCGTCCTCGTGAGCGGGTTCGCGTTCTCGTCCCAGACGTGTGTCAGCAGCTCGAACTCCGAGAGCGCCTCGCCCGGCCTCGACATCAGATAGCGGAGGAGCGCGAACTCCTTCGGCGTCAGCGCGAGCGGATTGCCGTTCTGGGTCGCCTCGTGCCGGGCCGCGTCGAGCTCGAGCGAGCCGACTTGCAGCGGCGCCCTGCCGCCGTCTCCGTTTCGCCGCAGGAGCGCACGCGCACGCGCCGTGAGCTCCCCGAGCTCGAACGGCTTCACGAGATAGTCGTCCGCCCCGTCGTCCAGACCCGCGATCCGGTCGTCGACGCCGCCGCGGGCCGTCAGCATCAGAATCCGCGGCTGCGGCGCCCCGTCGGCGCGCACCTCGGCCCGCAACGTCCGGCAGACCTCGCGCCCGCCGGTTCCCGGCAAGCTGAGGTCGAGGCAGATCAGGTCGTAGGGATAGACGCGCGCCTTGACGAGCGCCTCGTCGCCCGCGTGGGCCAGATCGACCGCGTAGCCCTCGCGGCGCAGCCCCGTCGCGATCGCCTCGGCCAGGTCCTGCTCGTCCTCGACGACAAGCACGCGCATCGTCGAACCATCGTACTCCCCCGCCGGCCGCCCCTTTATCCGGGCTTTACCGCTGGATTGCTTGACTTGCCGGCAAACCGCGAGCAAGGAGCATTCCGTGAGCGAGACGATGACCGTTGAGGAGCAACGGGAGCTCCTCGAGCAGGCCCTCTTCGAGATCAAGCGGGTGATCGCAGGGCAGGACGCGATGCTCGAGCGCGTGCTCGTCTGCCTCCTCGCCGGAGGACACCTCCTGATCGAAGGCGTCCCCGGCCTGGCGAAGACGCTGACCATCAAGACGACCGCCCAGGTGCTCGGCGGCAGCTTCCAGCGTGTCCAGTTCACGCCTGATCTCGTGCCGTCGGATCTCGTCGGGACTCGGGTCTACCGCCCCGATTCCGGCTCCTTCGACACCGAGCTCGGCCCGGTCTTCTGCAACTTCCTGCTCGCCGACGAGATCAACCGCGCGCCGGCGAAAGTGCAGTCCGCCCTGCTCGAGGTGATGCAGGAGCACCAGGTCACGATCGGCCACGAGACCCACCTGGTCCCCGAGCCGTTTCTCGTCATGGCGACGCAGAACCCGATCGAGTCGGAGGGCACGTATCCGCTGCCGGAGGCCCAGGTCGACCGCTTCATGCTGAAGATCCTCGTGGGCTACCCGGAGCACGACGAGGAGCTGACGGTCGTGCAGCGGTCACTCACCGCAGCGCCCGAGCTGAGGCGCGTGCTCGAGCTCGAACGGCTGCGCGACCTGCAGAGCGCCGCGGAGGCCGTCTACGTCGATCCGGGCATCGTCAGCTACACGGTGCAGCTGGCGACCGCGACGCGCGAGCCCGGCAAGTACGGGCTCGACGAGATGGCGCCGTACATCTCCTACGGCGCCAGCCCGCGCGGGCCGATCAGCCTCGTCCAGTCGGCCCGGGCGCTCGCGTTCATCCGCGGGCGCGACTACGTCGTCGTCCAGGACATCGAGTCGCTCGCGAAGGATGCGCTCCGCCACCGGCTCGTGCTCAGCTACCAGGCCCTCGCCGAGCAGGTCGACGCCGACAAGATCCTCGACGCGGTGATCGAGAAGGTGATCGCGCCGGAGCTCGACCTGAGCAAGCGGGTGACCGCGGCTTGACGATTGCCCCCGAGACGGCCGAGTTCGCCCGCACGCCGGACCGGCCCGGGCCTGGCGCGCTGCCCGAGACGCTGCTGCGCGCCCTCGACTTGACGATCGGGAGGCGAATCGAGGGCATGCTTGCGGGCGACCACCGCTCGTCGGTGCTGGGCGCAGGCAGCGAGCTCGCCCAGGTGAGGCCGTACATCCCCGGCGACGACGTGCGCCGGATCGAGTGGAACGTGACTGCCCGGACCGGCGAGACGCATGTCCGCATCGACCTCGCCGAACGGGTGCTCGTCACGTGGCTCGCGCTCGACGTCTCGGCCTCGATGTCGTTCGGGACGGCCGAGCGCAGGAAGGCCGACGTTGCAGAGGGCGTGGCGCTCGCGCTCGGCCATCTCGCCAGCCGGCGCGGCAACCGGCTCGGGCTCGTCGGCTTCGGCGACGACGACCGGTCACAGGTCATCCCGCCGCGCGCGGGCCGCGCCGGGATGCTCGGGCTCCTCCTGTCGCTGCGGCGCGAGCCGGTGCTCGAAGGAGGCGGTGCAACATCGCTGGGAGCCGCACTCGGGCTCGTCTCCCGGATGGCGAGGCAGCGCTCGCTCGTGGCCATCGTCTCCGACTTCCGCGGGCCGCGCGACTGGCGACTGCCGCTGCTCCAGCTCGCGGGCGGCCACGATGTGCTCGCCGTCGAGATCCGCGACCCGCGCGAGGAGACGCTGCCGAACGTCGGCGAGCTCCGGCTCGTCGATCCCGAGACGGGCCGGCAGCTCCGTGTCGACACCGCGAGCACGAAGCTGCGGGAGCGGTTCAAGACGGCCGCGGCCGCGGAGCGCGCCGAGGTCGCGCGGGAGCTTCAGTCGGTCGGCGTGGGCCATGTCGTGCTCTCGACAGAGGGCGACTGGCTCCAGCCGTTCGCACTCCACCTGCGCCAGCGCGGAGGCCGTCGATGAGCTTCCAGTGGCCGCTGATGCTGCTCGCATTGCTCCTCGTCCCGCTCGCCGTCGGCGGCTATCTGCTGCTCGAGCGGCGGCGGCAGCGCCAGGCAGCGGCCTTCTCGAACCCGGCCCTCGTCCCAAATCTCGTCGGTCACCGCCCCGGCCGGCTGCGGCATGTGGCGCCTGTACTGGCGCTGCTCGCGCTCGCGGCGCTCGCCACCGGTCTCGCACGCCCCCACGCGATGGTCTCGGTGGAGCGCGAGGAGGCGACGGTCGTGTTGGCGATCGACACCTCCCGCTCGATGGTTGCGACCGACGTGCCGCCGAGCCGGCTCGCGGTCGCGCAGCGCACGACACGCCGCTTCCTCGACGGCCTGCCGAAGGGCTACCGCGTCGGCATGGTCTCGTTCGCACAGGCCGCCTCGACAGTGCTTCCGGCCACCGCCAACCGGGATGCGGCGAAGCGCGCGCTCGCCGCCCTGCGCACCGGCGACGGCACTGCGCTCGGCGAGGGAATCGCGCGCGCGCTCCAGGTCGCACAGCGCGTCCGCGTGGACGGCACCAGACGCCCGCCGGCTTCGATTCTTGTGCTCTCGGACGGCGCCCAGACGCAGGGTGTGCTGGAGCCGCTGCAGGCGGCACAACGGGCAAAGCGGCTCAAGATCCCGGTCTACACAGTCGCCTACGGCACCGCGGCGGGCGTCGTCGAGGTCGTCGACGACAACGGCTTCACCCAGCGCGTGACGGTTCCGCCCGACCCGCCGACGCTGCGCCAGGTCTCACAGGCGACCGGCGGACGGTTCTACGCGGCTCCCGACGGGGCGCGGCTGAATGCCGTCTACGAGGAGCTCGGGTCGCGTCTCGGTCACGAAACGAAGGACCGGGAGATCACCGCCGTCTTCGCTGCGAGCGGCGCGTTCCTGCTGCTCGCCGCAGGCGCCGTCTCAGCATTCTTCTTCGGGAGGCTGCCATGAAACGACTGCTGCTCGTTCTGCTGCTCGCCGCTGCCGCCTCGGGTGCGGCCTCGCCGGGCGCCGAGGCCGGACGGGAGTGCGACGGGCTGCTCGTCTGCATCCCCGTCGCCGGACCCTGGGTCGCGGTGAACGGGGGGCCGACGCCGACCTACTACCAGCTCTCGTGCCCGGGCCGCGGACAGGTGATCGGCGGCGTCGACGCCGACCGCGCCGGCCCGCTCGAGATCACGTTCCTCGGCAGCCTCGGCGGGCCAATCAGCCCAGGTGTCACGACCCAGCGTGACGCGGTCTTCGTCGTGCGGACGACGCGCGCGCTCTCGGGCTTCAGGCCCTTGCTCGGCTGCATCCCTGCGGGCGGGGGCGGCGGCCGCGGGCAGACGTCCTACGAGCCGAAGCGGCGGCTGACCGCGGCGGCGCCGCCGGTCATCGACGCGACGATCCGCCGAGTCAAGAACGTGCGGCTCAAGGATCAGCAGACGGAGCGGCTCTCGTACTCCTGCCTCGAGGGCGAGCGCCTGCTCGCGTTCTCGACCGCCGTCGCCATGCGGACGCGCCGGCCGCCGTCGCTTGCTGCACTCGGCTCCGTCCGCGCAACGCCACGCCGGGCAGGGCGGCGCGGTGTCGTCGTCGACGTCCGCTCCGGGATCACGCGGCCGGTGGGTACGCGCGTCGAGGTTCAGATCCACGCGATCTGCGTGCGGGGGCCCAGTTGAGCTTCGCGACTCCACTGCTGCTGCTCGGGTTGCTGCTGCTGCCGCTGATCGTCTTCGGCTACCGGTACCTGCAGCGCCGGCCCAACCGCTACGCGGTGCGCTACTCGAACCTCGATGTGCTTGCGACGGTCGTGGACAGCACCCACTCCTGGCGTCGCCATGCCGGGCTGGCGCTCTTCCTGCTCGCGCTTGCTGCGCTCCTCGTCGGCTTCGCCCGGCCGAGCGTCGACCGCCTCGCCGACCGCGAGGAAGCGACGATCGTGCTCGTGATCGACGTCTCCGGCTCCATGCAGGCGAAGGACGTCAAGCCGACGCGCCTCGCGGCCGCGCAGAATGTCGTCCGCGACTTCATGAAGAGCCTGCCCAAGCGGTTCCAGGTGGGGGTCGTCTCGTTCTCGGAGACGGCTGAGGTCGCCGCGCCGGCGACGTCTGACCGGCAGCTGGCGATCGACGCGATCGACTACCTGTACCCGCAGCGCGGGACGGCGATCGGAGACGGGCTCGCGAGAGGCGTCGAGGTCGCCCGCGCGGCCGAGGCAGGTCGCCCCGGGCAGGAACGTCCCGCCGCCATCCTGCTGCTCTCGGACGGCTCGCAGACCGAAGGACTGCTGCTCCCGCAGGAGGGAGCGGCGCGAGCCAAGTCCTTCAAGATCCCCGTCTACACGATCGCTCTGGGAACGCCCGAAGGGGTCGTGGAGTTCAACCGCTTCGGCGGCACCAGGATCATTCCCGTGCCGCCGGACAAGCCGACGCTGCGGCAGATCGCGTCGACGACAGGGGGCCGCTTCTACGAGGCCGAGAGCGTCGGCGACCTGGAGTCGGCGTACGACAAGATGGGATCACTCGTGAGCAAGGTGAAGCGGAAGCAGGAAGTCACGTTCGCGTTCCTCGCGGGTGGTCTCGTCCTCCTGCTCGCCGCTGCCGCCGTCGCAGTCGTGACGTTCCCGAGGCTGCCTTGAGGTTCCTCCTGGCCCTGCTCGCGGCGGGAGTGCTCGCCGGCTGCAGCGGCGACGACAAGAGCGCCGAGCCCGCCTCGACGGCGGCACAGACGGTCACCGTCACCGAGCCGACCTCGACGGGGACGAGCGCCGTGCCGGCCCCGAACCGGGCAGGCTCGCTCGCCGACGCCGTCGCACGCGTCCTCCCGTCGGTCGTGAACGTGCGCACCCAGAGCTTCGGAGGCGGGCGCGGCGAGGGCTCGGGGATCGTCCTCGACCGGAACGGCATCATCCTCACGAACAACCATGTCGTGGAGGGCACGACACGGGTCACCGTCGTCTTCAACGACGACCGGCACAAGCGGCCGATGGCCGGGACCGTCATCGGGACAGCGCCGGGCAAGGATCTCGCCGTCATCCGCGTCAAGGCGACCGACCTCGTGCCGCTCCCTCTGGCGCGCTCCTCGTCGCTCCGGCTCGGCGATGCAGTCTTCGCCGTCGGCTTCCCACTCGGTCTCGGAGCGACTGTTACCTCGGGGATCATCTCCGGGCTCCACCGCACGATCGACGGAGAGAACGGCAAGCTGACGGGGCTCCTGCAGACGGACGCGGCGATCAATCCCGGCAACTCCGGTGGCCCGCTCGTCGACCGCTCCGGCCGGCTGCTCGGCGTCAACACCGCGGGCATTCGCCTCGCCGAGGCCGAGAACGTGAGCTTCGCGATCGCGATCGACGAGGCGCTTCCGGTGATCGCGAAGATCCGCAAGGCGCCGCCCGACTCGGACGTCTGGCTCGGGATCGCGTACTCCTCGGTCGACTCCGAGTCCGCCGCGGTGCAGCTCGGCCTCGACGGGAGCGTGCGCGGCGCCGCCGTCACCGTCGTCTATCCAGGCCCAGCAGAGAAGGCGGATCTGGCTGTCGGCGATGTCGTCATCGCCGCCGACGACCGTCCGGTCAACTCGGCTGCAGACCTGAGCGCGGTGATCGCCAGCCGCGACCCCGGAGATGAGCTCGACCTGGAGGTGCTCGACACGGCCGGGCCGAGGCTCGTCACGGTCGCCGTCGCCAAGAGAGCGCCCGGCGCGCTACCGTAGGGGACGTGAGCCGGCAGCGTCCCTCGGGTCGACGCTTCGCAGCCTTCCTGGCCTCTCTCGCGGTGGCCGCGAGCGCCTTCGGCGCACTCGTTCTCCCCCGCCTCGCCGACGGTGAGGTGCCCGCCTCCCTCAAGGCTCCGGCGACGTCGCAATCGACGGTCAAGCAGAAGCTCGAGGACGGCCGCTGCCCCCATCGCGGGCTGCACTACCCCGGCACCTAGCCCGTCAGGCGTTTCCTCAGCTCGTCCGGGACGGCGACGCTGTCGCCGAGTGCATAGTCGTACGAGACGAGGACGCTCTTTGCCTCGGCCACCACCCGGCCGCCGGCCTCGATCACATGCTCGAGTTCGAAGCTCTTCGTCCCGATTCGCGAGCACCCGGTCCGTACCTCGACCTCCTCACCCATCCGGAGCTCCGAGCGAAAGTCGATCTCCACCCGCGCGAGAATGAAGTCGATCAGGTCGCCGAGCACGCCGATCCGGGCCTCTTCGAGGTAGGTCGAGAAGACGGCGTTGTTGACGTGGCCCATGGCGTCGCAGTCGCGAAAGCGGACACTGTCGCGGTGAACGTGGGGGAACGAGGACACGCTGCCTTCTAGCACGACGGCTACCCTCGGGGTATGAGCGACACACTTGTCTTCATTCCGGCGTGGAACGAGGAGGGCAACCTTCCGGCCGTGCTCGAGGAACTCCATCAGGAGCTGCCCGACGTCGACGTGCTCGTCGTCGACGACGGCTCCACCGACGGGACCGCGGGCGTCGCACGCGAGCACGGCGCCGAGGTGCTGTCGTTCGGCGAGAACCGCGGGCTCCAGGCCGGTATCGCCGCCGGCTATGCCTGGGCGCTCGAGCACGACTACGCCTTCTGCGGCCGCGTCGACGCCGACGGACAGCATCCCGTCGTCGAGCTGCGGCGGCTGCTGGACCTCGTCCGCTCCGGTGACACCGACGTCGCCGTCGGTTCCCGGTTCGTCAGCGGTGAGGGATACGCGCCGTACCGCTACGAGCCCGAGGGCGTCCGCAAGCTCGGAACCGGCCTCCTGCGGCGGTCGATGCGCGTCGCGCTCGGACGTCCCTTCAATGACGCGACAAGCGGCCTCTATGCCGCCTCCGCAAAGGCGCTGCCGACGCTCGCGAAGCCCTACACGACGGGGGCACCCGAGGTCCAGGCACTCCTCCGGCTCCACGACGAAGGTCTGCGCGTGGCCGAGGTTCCGGTCGACATGCGCCCCCGCGCGGGTGGCGAGTCGAAGCTGAAGGGGAAGAAGGCGATCCTGCTCGTCCTCACGGTGATCGGGACGCTGCTGGGGGCGAAGCGGCTCCTGGGCCGACGCCGTGGCTAGGCTCGTCGCGGTACTCGGCTACTCCGACTGGCGGCACCGCAGCCTTCATCCCGTCTGTGCAGCGCGACTCGAGGCCGGTGAGCGTGCAGCAACGGGCGCTGACGCCGTCCTGCTGAGCGGCTGGGCGCGCCTGCCGGGTCGCGAGACGGAGGCGGAGCTGATGCAGGCCGCCTGGCGCGGCCCGGGAGTGCCGCTGCTCGCGGACGGGGATGCGCGCACGACCGTCGGCAACGCCCGCGCCGTCGCAGCCGCAGCCCGTGAGCTCGGAGCCGACGAGGTCGTCGTCGTCACGTCGTCGTGGCACCAGCTGCGCGCACGACGGCTCCTGCGAGCCGCGCTCGACCCGGACGTCAAGCTCGAGCTGATCTCCCCCACCGGCACGCGCCGCCCCTTGCTCCTCGGCCGCGAGGCGGTCTGCCTCGCGCTCCTACCGCTGCAGCTCCGGGCGGTCAGGCGACAACGGTTGCCCGCTCCACTGCCGGGTCGGTAAAGACGTCGAGATCGTCGCGACTCGCGCTCGAGAACTCGGACACGATCGCTCCTTCGGGTCCCGCTCGAAACGAGTGGCGCGTGTCCGGCGGAATCGTGTACTGCTCCCCGGGCCCCAGGACGATCTCCTCGCCCTCCACCCAGAGGCGGACGAGCCCGCTGCGGCAGCGGAACGTCTCCTCCTTCCCCGGCGTGCCGTCGAACGGCGGATGGCGGTGCTCGGGGCACACCTGGCCCGGATAGAGGACGAGCTCCTTCGCGCAGTAGCGGTCGGTGTTCACGTAGACGAGCACCAGTAGGCCGAACTCACGCAGGCGGGAGAGGCCGAAGTCCGCGACCTCGATGCCGGCGCGCTCGGCATCGGTGAGCACGATCCCCGCAGCCTCGAGCTGCTGCGCCGCGTAGGCCTGAGCCTCGCGCAGCTCGTCCCTGGTGATCACTCGACCCTCCCGGCCCCGTCGACCGCCCGGCAGACGAACGCGTGCGGCTGGTGGCCGGTCTCGGCCCAGTAGTGACCTGCGGCGGTCTCGACGATCGCGGCCGCCGGCTCGCGGTGCGCGACACCGACGACGCAGCCGCCGAAGCCTGCCCCCGTCAGCCGGGCGCCGAGTGCGCCTGCCTCGATCAGCTTCTCGACGAGCACGTCGAGCTCGGGAGTCGAGACCTCGAAGTCGTCGCGCAGACTCGCGTGGCTCTCGGTGAGCAGCCGCCCCAGCGTCGCGAGGTCGCCCGAGACGAGTGCCTCGGCGGCCGCGAGCACGCGGGCGTTCTCCGAGACGACGTGGCGGGCGCGCGGCTCGTCGGCCACCTGCTCGGGCGTTGCGTCGCGGAGCGCGGACACGCCCAGTCGCGCCGCGGCCATCTCGCAGACCCGCCGCCGCTCGGCATAGGCGCTGTCGACGAGCTGGCGCGGCATGCCCGAGTTGATCACGAGCACGGCAAGCCGCGGCGGCAGCGGAATGTGCTCGATCTCGAGGCTGCGGCAGTCGATCAGCAGCGCCCGGTCGCGACTTCCGGCGAGCGAGGAGAGCTGGTCCATGATCCCGCACGGCACGCCCGTGGCGAAGAGCTCCGCCTCCTGGCAAGCCTGCGCAAGCTCAAGGGTCGGCAGCGAGAAGCCAGCCGCGTCGCAGAGCGCGAGGCCGACCGCGACCTCGAGGGCGGCGCTCGACGAGAGCCCTCCGCCAAGTGGGATCGTCGACGTGACCGTCGCTTCGATGCCCGCCGCCTCACGGCCCCTCGCCGCGAGCGTGCACACGACACCGGCGGCGTAGCGCCCCCAGGCCGGATCGACGGTCGTAGGGTCGGTGCTGCCGTCCGCAGCGACGTCGACCTCGCCTGCACGATCGAGCGAGCGGAGGACGACCCGTCCGTCGTCCCGCGGCTGGGCCCGGACGACGCAGTCGAAGTCGACAGCCAGCGGGAGCACGAATCCCTCGTTGTAGTCGGTGTGGTCGCCGATCAGATTGACGCGCCCCGGCGCGCGATACGTACGCTCAGGCACAACGGAGCTCTCGGCGGTCTGCAAGCCCATCCGGAGACCATACGGTCCAGTGCTCCCGAAGTGAGATCGTCCGAGTGATCGTTGCGACGTCAGGAGGTTCATGCCCGTGTCGGAGTGGTGGCGGAGCGCCGCCTTCTACCAAATCTACGTCCGCAGCTTCCAGGACTCGAACGGCGACGGGGTCGGCGACCTGCCCGGAATCCGCTCTCGCCTGCCCTACCTGCAGGAGCTGGGCGTCGACGCCCTCTGGCTGACGCCGTTCTATCCCTCGCCGCAGGCAGACCACGGCTACGACGTCGCCGACTACACGGCCGTCGATCCCCGGTTCGGCACCCTCGACGACTTCGACGCCCTCGTCGCCGACGCACACGAGCTCGGGATCAGGGTGACGATCGACATCGTCCCGAACCACACCTCGGACCAGCACGAATGGTTCCGGAACGCGATCGCCGACCCGGGCCATCCTCAGCGGGCGTACTACTTCTTCCGCCCCGGCAGGGCCGGCGGCCCTCCGAACGGCTGGACATCCGCTTTCGGCGGGCCGGCCTGGACTCGAGACGACGGCACCGGCGAGTACTACCTGCATTTCTTCACTCCCGAGCAGCCCGACCTCGACTGGCACAACGAGGCGCTGCACGACGAGTTCGACCGGATCCTCCGCTTCTGGCTCGACCGCGGGGTCGACGGCTTCCGGATCGACGTCGCGCACGCGCTCTTCAAGGCGCAGGACCTGCACGAGATGGTGGAGCCGGTCCCGAAGCCACACTTCGGCGACTGGCTCTCGGCGCTGATGCAGCCCGAGCTGCACCCTCTCTACCGCCGCTGGCGGCGGGTGGCCGACGAGTACCCCGGCGACCGGATGTACGTCGCCGAGATCGTGATCGAAAGCCAGGAGAAGATCGCGAGCTACGTCGGTCCGGACGAGCTTCACCTGTCCTTCAACTTCGCGCTCCTGCACGCGCCGTGGGACGCCGACCACATGCGTGGGACGATCGACCGAACGCTTCGCGCACTCGGTGCGGTCGGCGCGCCTGCAACCTGGGTGTTCGAGAACCATGACGTCACCCGGCTGCCGACACGCTACGGCGGCGGCGAGATCGGGCGGCGCCGGGCCCGTGCCGCCGTGTTCCTCCTCTTCGGGCTGCCGGGTACCTCGTTCACGTACGAAGGCCAGGAGCTCGGGCTCGAGGAGGTCGACCTCCCGGACGAAGCCCGCCAGGACCCGATCTTCTCCCGGACCGGCGGAGCGCGAGAAGGCCGTGACGGCTGCCGCGTGCCGATCCCCTGGACGAACGGGCCGCCCGCATTCGGCTTCAGCGACGGCGAGCCCTGGCTGCCGATGCCTGCGGGCTGGGCCGCGGTCAGCGTCGAGGCCCAGGCGGACGACTCGGAGTCGATGCTCGCCCTCTATCGCTCGGCGCTCCGGCTCCGGCCCCGCGACGACGACTTCGCCTGGAGGGACAGCCCACCCGGGACGATGGTCTTCGACCGCGGCGAACTCACGTGCGCCGTCAACTTCGACGGCGACGCGCTCGAGCTCCCGGCGGGTCAGCTGCTGCTCGCCAGCGAGCCCGGAATCACCACGAACCTCCCACCGAACACAGCAGCCTGGATCAAGAGAGGAGCTGGAAGATGAAGACGTCACTCGGAATCTGGGCGTTCGGCAACATGGCGACCAGGTTCAACCCCGGCGGCTACAAGCCCGAGCTCGCCGGCCAGACGACGACCGACCGGGTCCGGACAGCGGTCGCCGGGCTCGGCGATCTGATCGACGACTACGAGTTCCACTACCCGCAGGAGCTCTCACCCGAAAACCTCGACGAGGTGCGCGAGGCGCTCGACGGGCACGGCATCTACTGCGTCGCGAGTGGGCTCCACCTCGACCCGCGGTTCGCCAAGGGAGCCCTGTGCTCACCCGACGACGCAACGCGCGAGGAGGCCCTCCGGCTTACCCGGGAGGCGATCGACCTGGCCGGCGCGACCGGTGCCCAGATGATCATCTGGCCGGGGATCGAGGGCTACAACTACCCGTTCCAGACGCCGTACAAGGAGTCCTGGGCCAGGTTCGTCGACGGAGTCGGCCAGGCAGCGCAGCACGCGAAGGAGCAGGGCGTCACCGTGTTCCTCGAGCACAAGAACTCCGAGCCGGCGATGAAGATCCTGATGCGGAACGTCGGCATGACGCTGCACGTGATCCACTCGCTCCGGCGCCAGGGGATCGACAACGTCTCGGTCAACATGGACTGGCAGCACCTGATCATGAACGGCGAGAGCCTGGCCGAGTACGCCGCCATGCTCGCTGCCGAGGGGCTGCTCGGCCATCTGCACGCGAACGACGGCTGGGGCACCTTCGACGACGACAACATGGTCGGCACGATCCGGTTCATGGAGACGATCGAGCTCGCAGTCGAGCTGCGCCGGGCAGGCTACGGCGAGAACGGCGAGCGGCTCGGCTTCGACCTCTACCCGTACACCGAGGACGCGGTCGGCTCGGTCAAGCGCAGCGTGCTCCAGTGGCGGTTCATCGACGGCATCGCGTCCCGGATCGACGACGCGGAGCTGCGTGCGGCACAGCACCAGAAGGACGCGGTGCGGGCCTACGAGCTCGTCTACGCCGCGATGGGAGCGTGAGGTCATGAGGCTGCAACATGTCTCGGTCGCGATCGCTGCGGACGGTGCCGACGAAGCGCGGGCCTTCTACAACGGGCTGCTCGGCCTGGAGGAGAGGCCTGTCCCGCCGAAGCTCGACCCGAACGAGCTCGTCTGGTTCCGCGTGGGCGGGGATCTCGAGCTCCACCTGATGCAAACCGGGGACTCACCACCGCCCAACGCGCACTTCTGTCTCGCGGTGGACTCGGGCCTCGACGAGCTCCGCGCCCGTCTCGAAGCGGCCGGGGTCGCGAGCCGCACGCCGACGGAGATCATCGGCCGACCGCGCTTCATGTGCCACGACCCGTTCGGGAACCTCGTCGAGCTGACGGAGCTTCGCGAGTGACGGTGCTGGTCGGGATCGATGTCGGCACGAGCGGCGTCAAGGCGCTCGCGCTGACGCCGGACGGCGAGATCGTCGGCCGCGCAGAACGCGAGTACCCGCTCTCGATCCCTCGCCCCGGCTGGGCCGAGCAGGATCCCGAGGACTGGTGGCGCGCCACCGAGGCCGCACTCGCCGACCTCGACGTCGTGCCGGCTGCGATCGGCCTCTCCGGCCAGATGCACGGCCTCGTCACGCTCGATGAGCGCGACGAGGTGTTGCGTCCGGCGATCCTGTGGAACGACCAGCGCACCGCGGACGAGTGCGCCGAGATCGAGGAGCGCGTCGGGCTCGATCGGCTGATTCAGCTGACGGGGAATCGCGCGCTGACGGGCTTCACGGCACCGAAGCTTCTCTGGCTCCGGAACCACGAGCCCGAGACGTACGCCCGGATCGCCCACATCCTGCTGCCGAAGGACTACGTCCGGCTGCGGCTGACCGGCGAGCGCGCGATCGACGTCGCAGACGCGTCGGGGACACTCCTCTTCGACGTCGCGAACCGCCGCTGGAGCGACGAGGTGCTCGACGCGCTCGAGTTGCCGGCCGAGTGGCTGCCGCCCGCCCACGAGTGCACGGCAATCGGCGCGGCGGGCGACCAGGCTGCAGGGGCACTCGGCGTGGGCGTCGACCGGCCGGGCCCGCTCTCAATCGTCCTCGGCACGTCCGGTGTCGTCTTCGCCGCGTTGCCCGAGTACCGGCCCGAGCCCGAGGCGCGGCTCCATGTCTTCTGCCACGCGGTGCCCGAGACCTGGCACGCGATGGGCGTGATGCTCTCGGCCGCGGGGTCGCTGCAGTGGCTGCACGGTGCCCTCGGCACGCCGCCGTACGAGGAGCTGCTCGCCGAGGCGGAGCGCTGGGAGCCGGGCACCGAGGGACTCTTCTTCCAGCCGTATCTGCAGGGCGAGCGAACCCCGCATGCCGACCCCGACGCCCGCGGCGCGTTCGTGGGGCTGACGCTCCGCCACGACCGCGGCGCGCTCACACGAGCAGTGCTGGAAGGGGTCGCGTATGGGTTGCGCGACTCGCTCGAGCTTCTCCGCGGACTCGGCGTCGAAGCGGAGGTCGGCCGCGTCTCCGGCGGCGGCGCTCGCAGCCCGCTCTGGCTGAAGATCGTCGCTTCGGTCCTCGGTCTCCCGCTCGAACGCACGAGCGTGGACGAGGGCGCCGCCTACGGAGCGGCGCTACTCGGCGGCGTTGCGCAGGGCGTCTTCGCCGACGCTCACGGGGCGGTCGAGGCCTGCGTCCGCGTCTCCGACCGGATCGCCCCGGACCCCGGTTGGCAGACCGTGTACGAGGAGGGGTACGCCCGCTACCGCCTGCTCTACCCCGCGCTGCGGACGTTGCAGAGCTAGCGCTCGAAGGGAATCCGTTTCGGCCTGGCGGTTCGCGGCTCGCACGGCCTCCCGGGCCTGTCAATCTTCGGAGAACATGGCCGATCCCCTCGCGCGCGAGCAGCTCAAGCTCTACGGCCTCCCGCAGGGGGAGTTCACTGCCGCACGCAACGCACGCGCGAAGAAGCTGAGAGAGGACGACCCGGAGCTCGCGGCGACCGTCGCCTCGCTGCCGAAGCCGACCGCCGCGGCCGCCGCGCTCAATGAGCTGGTGCGCGAGGATCCGTCGGAGGCCCGGGCCTTGATCCAGTCCGGGAAGCGGTTGCGCAACGCCCAGGAAGCAGCGGTCGCCGGGAAGCGCGGCGCCGACCTGACGAAGGCGATCGAGGAGCACCGCGCTGCTCTCGACCGCGTGCAACGCGACCTGCGCCGCCGCAAGCTGAGCGGAGCAACACTGGACAAGGCGGTCAAGACCCTCCGCGTGGCCTCGGTCGACCCGGAGCTGCAGCCGCTGCTCGAGCGAGGGACCCTGTACGAGGATCTGACCGCGGCCGGGTTCGGACTCGACCCTGGGATCGTCCCGGCGGGGCGAAAGCGCGAATCGGCAGCGCAGCCGACGCCGGACCGGGCCCAGCAGACCAGGAAGAAGGAGAAGGCGCGCGAACGCCTGAAGGCCGCGCGGGCGGCGCTGACCGAGGCGAAACGCGCGGCCCGGACGGCCGAGGCCGAGCTGAGAGACGCTACGCGGCGCTCGGAGTCGGCAGAGCAGGAGGTCGAGCGTGCGACCAAGGAGATGGAGCGCGCTCAGGAGTCCGCAGCCGACGCCTGATGGAGCGCGATCCCGGCCATCACGAACGCGATGCCGGCAAGGTCGACAGGAGAAGGCAATTGCTGCAGCACGATGACGCCGATAACGGTCGCCGTCGCAGGTAGGAGCGCGACGAACAGCGCGTACGTCGCGCGGGCGAGACGGGCCATCGCGAGCTGGTCGAAGACGTACGGGATGACCGACGACGTGATGCCGACCGCGATACCCGCCGCGATCGCGATCGGATCGGAAAACGCGGCTGCGGCGCTCGACAGCCCGACCGGGAAGACGAAGAGGAAGGCGAGCATCATTGCCGCCGCGAGGCCGTCGATCCCGCTCAACCCAGAGCGCCGCGCAACGCGGTGGGCGAGGACGATGTAGGCGGTGAACAGCGCCGCGTTTGCGAAGGCGAAGGCGACTCCGACCGGCTCGCCCTCGAAGCGGACATGCGTGAGCAGGTAGACGCCCACGGCAGCCGTCGCGACCGCCGCGACGTTGCGGGCCGTACGGGCACCGATCGCCGCGAGGAGAATCGGGCCGATGAACTCGATCGCGGCGACCGTGGCCAGCGGCAGCCGGTCGATCGCGACGTAGAAGCAGACGTTCATCACGGCAAAGACCGCGCCCAGGGCGACGATCAGTGCCCGGCCGGCCCGATCGAGCGCGAGGAATGTCCGCCAGGGCCGTCGCCAGACGGCGAAGATCGCCGCCGCCGAAGCGATCCGGAGCCAGGCGACGCCCAGCACGTCGACTCGCGCGAAGAGCAGCACCGCGAAGGACGGCCCGAGGTAGTGGAAGATCGCGCTGCCGACGAAGTACGCCTGCGGAGGAACACGTGACTCGTCGATGTCGTAAGTGTCCCTGGCATGCGTCCGACTGGACATCCACAATCGAAGGTATTACGCTCGTTTCACGCTATGAACAAAGGACTTTCCTCGCTCCGGTCCGCAGATCCTCCAAGACTGGACGCGACCGACCGTAAGATCATCGGCGAGCTGACCACCGACGGCCGGGTCTCCCTCGCCGAGCTCGGCCGGCGGGTGAGCCTTTCCTCCCCGGCGGTTGCCGAGCGCGTGCAGCGGCTCGAGCGATCCGGAGTGATCACGGGCTATCGCGCCGAGATCGATCCGCGGATGCTGGGCTACCAGCTGACTGCGATCGTCCGGATCAAGCCCGCGCCGGGTCAGCTGCCGAGAATCCCGGAGCTCGCAGCCGCGATCCCCGAGATCGGCGAATGCCACCGCATCACCGGGGAGGATTGCTTCTACCTGAAGGTCTTCCTTCGCTCGATCGACGAGCTCGGCGCTTTGCTCGACCGGTTCCTCGTCTACGGCGAGACCACGACGTCGCTCATCAACGCCTCACCGATTCCCCGTCGCGACCCGCCGCTCGACGAACAGGTCTAGGTCGAAGCGAAGCCCGCTCAGGGTGCCGCGTGTTGCTTTGCGGCGAAGCCGAGCGCGTCGATCGCCTCGTCGATACGCTCCGGAACGGTGTTGAAATCCCCGTCGAAGTGGAACATGCCGTAGCCGCATGGTCGTTGTGCCTTGGTGCGGGCAGCGATGAACTCCTTGCGCCAGCGGGCAACGCCGGGCAGTTTCAGACCGGCGAGATTGCCGTTCAGACCACTGTCCTTCGGGCCTATGCCACCCCGGTGTCATGCCGACGACGTACTTCTTGGCGAGTGCTTGACGGGACTCGCTGCCGCGCGCAGCGAGTGCTCTCTGGGGCCTGGCCAGGACCTTCGCCGCGGCGGGCGCACCGCCTATGACGAACGTGGGGTACTCCTCGCCGACGAGGAACCTGGTTCCGGCGTTGACGTCATCCCAGAAGATCTTCATGTCCGCTGTGAGCGAGGCTCCGGGCAGCGTTGTGAGCGCCTCCGCGCCGATCCAGACGAAGCCCGGCAGAGGCTTGTCCTTGAGCCTCGGGCGCCCCTCGGCGATGCCTCGAACCACGCCACCGACGAACAGGCGAAAGTCCGCGCGCCGCGTCGGATGAATTCCGCACTCCCGGGGGATCTCGTCGAGCTGCCAGTTGACGATCAACGGCTGTCTCTTGTGCGCTGCTCGCAGCTTGTCGCGGAAGCGTCGTCCGATCTCGACCCCCCACGCACGAGGCTTTTCGCGGGGAAGCCACGGCACGTTCGGATCCGCCGGGAATACACCCGCGAACTTCGTGTCGAACGGTGGAGTCCCGTTGGGCAGATCGTGCCGGCCCGAGCGAATGTCGACGTTCACCGCCGGGCCGAGGTGAAATGTCGGCGCATAGTGCGCGCCGGGAATGGCCGCGATCGCCTTTGCGTGGGCAGGGCGAATCCCGTAGGAGCCCAGGAAGATCTCGGTCTCCGGCGGTCGCTTCCCCGCTTTCAGGCGCGCCAGGATCTCCGCGAAGGCCTTCGGCTTGTAGAGGTGCACGACGAGGACGCGCTTCGGCTCGGCCACGACCCACGATTGTTGAGCTTCGCCGCGAAGAAATCAACGGCTTTTCAAGCCCTAAAGGGGTCTAGTGCAACGACCGAATCGCCGCATCGATCCACGTCGCCTCGACGGGAATCGATGTGAAGCCCGCGTACAGCTCGACGGTGCTGTCGGAGCCGAGTGCCGTGACACCGACCTGACGGAACCCGCCACGCCCGTCTCGAACGAGGAGCGGGCCGCCCGAGTCGCCACGGTTGATCGTCGACCTGGGCGTGGTGCCCTTCGTGCAGATGTTGGTGGCGGCGTTGTACGTCGGTCGGGTCCAGAAGACTTCAGGGCCGCACGACGAGTCGGGGAGCACGGTCTGACCGGACGCCTGGAGTCTCGTCGCCTTCACCTTGCAGACCGGCGGCGCGTTGGTGCACCCCCACCCCGCGGTCACCACGTGGGCGCCGCGCCGCGGCTCGCCGACTGCCAGACGGATCACCCGGGTTTTCTGCGGCGTGGCGAGCCGGATGACCGCAATGTCGTCTCTGTTGTCCCGGCGAAAATCGAAGGTCCTGGGAACCCGGTGCCCCAACGTCTCGACTCGTCGCGCCTTCGGCCAGTTGGGAACGTCAGCTCCGACCACGGCAACGAGCCCGCCTGCCGGGACGCGGGCGACGCAATGCGCAGCGGTCAGGACGATGTCGGGCTCGATCAGCGTGCCGCCACAGCGATGACTGCCCGGTGTGTCCGAAAGACGCAGCGAGACCATGAACCGGTATGCCCCGAACGGAGCGTCGGAGCCCCGATGGATCGCCCGGGCCGGAGACGCCACGGTCAGTGCGAGGAGGGCCGCGAACAGAACCCCCGCCCGCGCCATTTCCAACACTGACCGCGCTAGGGCCTGATGTTCTGGTTGAGCCGGAAGACGTTGTCCGGGTCCCACTCGCGCTTGAGCGCCACGAGCCGGTCGTACTTCGCGTCGCCGTAGATGATGCGCGCGACATCGCGTCCGACCTCGGTGACGTCGTTGACATAGCGCCCGACGGATGCGTGCGGCGCCGCAGTATCGGCCGCCGACCGCGCCCAGGAACGGCAGGCATCGTCGAGCGCGCTGTCATTCCAGACGATCTCGGCGCCGGCCCAGAAAGCAGCGTCGCGACCCGTGAAGGCGGTCTCTTCCTCGGACACGGCGGCGATCGCGCGACCCCAGGCCCAAACCGAAAAGCCACCCTCGGCTCCATCGGGCACCTCGGAGACGTGGTCGCCCCACTCGTGCACCAGCGCCTCGGGGAGCGAGGCGAGGAACGCGCTCTTCATCGAGAAGCGCTGCCCCCACTCCATCGGCGCGTCGAACAGGCGCTGCGACGCCAGGTACGCCTTCGACTCGATGGAGTCCTCGAGCGGATCGGCCAGCGCGCGGAGCCCGGCGAGGTCGCGCTCCGCGTCGGCCGGCGATCCGCTGTGCAGCACGGACACCGACGCGACCGGCCCGGAAGCTCGCCCCCGACGGCCATGCCGAAAGAGGTCCAGAGCTCGTCCGGCCCATCCTCCACGAGCTCGCGGTAACGCTCTGCCAGCTCTTCGGCCCGCTCGATCGGATGGGTGACCGTGCCGTGCGTGACCGGCCCCTCGAAGGGATGCAGGCGGAACTCGAACGACGTCACGATCCCGAAGTTCGCACCGGCCCCCCGCATGCCCCAGAAGAGCTCGGGATTCTCGTCCTCGCTCGCCCGCACGACCTGGCCGTCCGCGGTCACGAGCTCGACCGCGAGCAGGCTGTCGATCGTCAGGCCGAGCTTGCGCTGCAACCTGCCCATCCCACCGCCGAGCGTGAGGCCGGCCACCCCGGTGTGGGAGACGACGCCGACCGGACAGACGAGCCCGTGCGCCTGTGCGGCGTCGTCGAGCTCGGCGAGGAGCGAGCCGCCGCGTATGCGAGCGGTGCGCTGCTCGGGATCGACCTCGGCGCCGCGGATCCGCGAGAGGTCGATCACGATGCCGTCGTCGCACGTCGAGAAGCCGGGGATGCTGTGGCCCCCGCACCGAACGGCGACGACGAGCTCTTGCTCACGGGCGAAGCGGAGCGCCGTGACGACGTCGTCGGTGCCCGTCGGCCGCACGATCAGCGCGGGCCGGCGGTCGATCATGCTGTTCCAGACCGCGCGCGCGTCGTCGTACCCGGGGTCGTCGGGGCGCACGATCTCGCCCGCGAATCCGTCGGCCAGCTTGCCCTCTCCCACCGCCATTGCCTCTCGTTTTACACGAGGTGCCCATGCCGGCGCGTCGGTTCTCAATCCCCGCACGCCGGCCGCGGAGCTAGCAGGACGTGCCGTTTTGCAGGGCTTTTTAGAGTGGAGTTAGTCAGGCTCGAACCGCCGACCGCCCAGCATTGTGCGGCGAGTTGCCAGGAGCGATCGCGATGTGGGACACTCGGCTCCGTTGCGGTGCCGTGCGGCCGGCGCCTTGTCTGGGGTCGAGACGAGGCTGAGACCATGGACGATTTGGAACGCCGGCTGGAGCGGATGCTCGAATCCCAGGAGATCGACGAATCGCTCCTCCAGGAAATCATGACGTTGTCGCCCAGCGACCCTGCCGCCGCGCGCATCCTCGCCAGGCTGCAGGAGGCCGGAGCCGACCAGGGCCCGAGCCCGATGCTGAACATCGAGGATTACTACCGGCCGGGCGAGGGGCTCTACACGCTGCAGTGGCCGCTTGCGCCAACGACGCTGGCAGCCCTACCGATCCCATTCGACGCGCTCGACCACAAGACCCAGTTCTTCGTTCTGTTCCAGGAGTGGACGAGGCGCGAGTTCGATGCGACCGCCGCGCTCAACGCAGGCGGCGTCGACGAGGCGCGGGCAATCTTCGAGGAGTGCCTCGCGCGTGCGGACCAGCTTGACGTTGGCGAACTGAGGGCGCGCAGCTACGAGGGGCTCTACAACGTCTTCGGCAAGTCTGGGGACGCGGGAGCGGCGAGGGAGGCTCTCGAGGCCGCCATGGCGGCGCGCGCGGACGCCGAGACATGAGCGTGCAGCAGCTTGCGCTGCGGCGCAAGCTGGCAGTGCTCGACTTCGACGATGGGCGCTATCTCGACGCGGAACGCGACCTGACCGCACTTGTCGAAACACTGAGCGACTCCGCCGACCCCGGCGCCCGGTACGAGCTCGGCCGCGCGCTTCTCGACCGCGCGACATCGAGGCGCTTCCTCAATCGCTGGGAGGACGCAAGTGCCGACGTGGATGCGTGCGAGCAGCTCGCGTCATCGCTGCCGAGCCTCGCTGGGTCCTCCTTGCTGATGAATGTCTACTCGATGCGCGCACAGTTGCACCTGACGGAGCAATCGCCGCTCTACGACCCGTCGATTGCCCGGGACGCGCTCGCTGCGCTCGCCGCGGGCGGAAGCACTGGGTGGTGGGTGAGCGAGGCGCTCGCAAACCTTGCATTCCGCGAGCGAGACTGGCCGGCGGCGGCCGAGCGATACGCCGAGGTCGCCGCTGCAATGGGACGCGAAGGATGGACACGCGGGGTCGCAGCGTGCGAGCTGAAAGCCGGAATCGCACTGCTCGAGCTAGGTCGCGCCAGCGAGGCGGGTCCGGGATTGCGTCGGGCGCTGGCCTTCTTCACGGAGTTCGGCCCCTCGGACCTGCGTGCGGATGCCGAGCGACAGTTCGCGCGACTGCTCGTGCTCCAAGGCCGCCCGGACGACGCGTGGCCGCACATGAGCATCGCGCTCTCACTGCTCGAGACGTCGTTCCGGACGTTCCGTAGCCTCTTCGACCAGCAGCGGTACCTCGCCGACAAGGACTCCTACTACCAGCACGCGTTCGCGGTAGCGCTCGCGGCCGGTGGAGCTGAGGGTGATCTCCGAGCCTTCTCCGTCGGAGAGCGCGCCAAGAGCTTCTACCTCGGCCAGCTCCTGGCAAACGCCGACGTTCCCCTCTTCGACGGAGTCGACCCCGCCGAGGTCGACGAGCTGCGGGCGCTCGAGGACCGCCTGGACGAGATCGAGTCGAAGATCCCCTTCGTCGGTGACGCGCCGGATGCACGAGTCGCGCTCGAGACGGAGCGCGCTCAGGTTGCGGACGACCGTGACGAGCTCTTCGCCCGCATCATGCGCGACCACCCGAGGTGGGCTTCCGCCCAGATCCCGCTTCCGTTCGATGCCGCAGCTGACCTCGAGGCGCTACCCGAGAAGTGGTGTGCCCTGGCCGCATACTGGTTGGGCGAGGAACTGCACTTCTTCCTCGCCCGGCCGGGGGAGCCCGTCGTTCACCGCTCGGAGCGGTGGACCACCGAGGATCTCGACGCATTGCGCTCGTCGCAGGAGCGACTGCGAACCGCTACGACGGGCGAGCTGTGGGGAATGCCGAGCGTGATCCCCGACGATCTTGCGGCCCGCGTCGCCCCGCGCGAGATTCTGGAGCGGCTCGGACCCGATGATCGCCTGCTCGTGAGCCCCCACGGACTGCTGCGCGGAGTCCCGCTACACATCGTCGCGGGGCCTGGACGCGCGGTGCAGTACATCCCGAGCCTGGCGCTGTTGAATCTCGCTCGACCGGATGTCGACACATCCGATGTGCTCCTGCTCGGGTGCGAGCAGGACGGCTTCGACCATCCTCCACTTGGTGGCGTGCCGCGGGAGCTCCAAGCCGTGGCCGATGTCTGGCTCAATTCGCCGGCGACTCCCGTCCAACCGATCCTGCTCGCTGCCACCGGCCGACTGGGGACCGATGCACCGCCGACCGAGGAGTGGGATCGGTATCGCCTCATTCATCTCGCTTGCCACGGGGAGCTGAACCCCGAGCGGCCGCTCGAAGGAGCGCTTCTGCTCGGCTCGAGCGCGCTGCGGATGTCGGAGCTGTTTGCGCTGCGGCTTCACGCTGAGCTCGTCTGTCTCTCGGCGTGCGATCTCGGCCGGCTCGGAGAACGCGTCGGCGGGGTGCGGCAGGCGGGAGACGAGTGGCTGGGCTTCACGATGCCGCTGCTCTACGCCGGCGCCCGCTCGATCCTCGTCAGCCTCTGGAAGGCGCATGACGGCACTGCGGCACGCCTCATGCCGGCCGTGCACGCCGCGATCCACGAAGGTCGAGAGCCGGCAGACGCGCTGCGCGATGCACTCGCGTCTGTCGCCGACGCCGCGCCGGGTTGGTGGAGCAACTGGTACCTGGTCGGGTTCCCGGCGGGCTTGGGGGTCGGCGCACAAGAGAGGAGATTGGAGTCATGAGCGAACGGCTGGCAATCGAGTTGCCCGAGGGCCTGACCGAGGAGGAGCAGGACGAGCTCATTGCCTCGCTTCGGGAGATCGACGAGGTGGAGCAGGCTGAGAACCTCGGCCCATCACGCAGTGTGGACCTGGAGACGATCAGCGTGGGCGTCCAACTCGCCACGCAGATCGGCACGTTGATGGGGCCTGCCGTCGGCAAGATCATCGGCCTCATCCGGGGCCGTCAGATCAAGGGCGTCAAGTTGTCCTTCTCAGACGGAACCTCGGTCGAGGTCGACGAGATCTCAGGGAAGGACCTCGAACAACTGCTCGAGCGTGTGAACAAGTAACCGGAAGGAGTGAGGACCATGGCAACGTGGGAGGACCTGCGGCAGTACATCTACTCGAACTATCAGGTGGCAGACGGAGGCGGGGACGCCTTGCGGCTCACCTTCAACCTCGGCAATGGTCGAGTCCAGAATGTCGTCGTCGCGGGGAAGGTGATGGGCGACTACCAGTACTTCGTGATCTGGACCCCGATCTGCAACGAGAGCCAGATCTCGGCGCGCGACGCGCTGCTACGAAACATGAACATGCCGCTTGGTGCAATTGGGATGATCGAGGATGGGACCGTGTTCCTGCGGCATGTCGCGCCACTCAAGGATCTCGACGTGGACGAGTTCGAGGTGCCGCTGCGCGCCGTCACGCAGGCCGGTGACATGCTGGAGCGGGAGTTTGTCGGAGCCGATCGCTTCTGAGCGGGGCCCGCGAAGCCGGTGCAGGCCGGTTGTAGTGGAGCTAGGCGGGCTCGAACCGCCGACCTCCTGGGTGCGATCCACATTCTCAGAATTAACGCGGCTTCACGCCTGGTCTTGGTTTTTCCATCTGAGCAGGGGTTTGTCGGTCGCGACCGAGAGCGGTCTCCCCCTACATCACTGCCGTTCACGCTTCATCGGTGGCAAAAACGGGACACGCTTGCCGTGAACGGAGGTGCCGCATGGTCGACCTGCTGCGCGGCGTCGGCGCCGTTCTCCTCGAGCTCGGCGACGAGCTCGGCGAGGAGCGCGCCGCCCGCGTGACGTTGGATCGCGGCACGGCCATCGGCGGCTGCGCGCTCGGCGCCCGCTATCCGTTCCCTCCACGGCTGTCCCGCGGCCTCCTCGGCCTTGGCGAGGCGCTTCTCTGCCGCGGCGCGCTGCTGCGGAGTCGGCGCACCGGCCTCGAGCTCGATCAAGGCCTCGCGAGCAGCGACGAGCTCCTCGCTCGCGCGTCGCGCGTCCCGGTTGACCGCGTCGACGCGGACTCGGAGCTCGTCCTCGCGCCTGGCAAGCGCGACGAGCTCCTGCATCGCTGCGCCTCGTGGCTGGACGCCAAGATCCACACCGAGAATGATATGGGCGAGCGCGCGAGCCGTCCCGCGCTCGACGTCGCGCTCGCGAAGCGGAGGGCGGATCAACTCGGCTTACGCAGGCAACCAACCGTCTGGCACCCGAAGCTCCCAGCGAAACCTGAGCGCCTCCGTTGCGGCTGCGCGGGTAGAAGAGCGAGGTCGCGTCGAGTGATGTTCATGTCAGCTGCGGAGTAGACCCGCACGTAGATTCGACCGTCGGCAGGATCGCGATCGATACGAGGTCCGCGATCAAACGCCGTGTGGTGGTTCCCGCACAACGGCAGGCCATTCCTCGGATCGCTCGAGCCCTGCTCCGCGTCGCTCTGCTCGAGTCCGAGCTCGAGCGGCTCCGCGACTCGGTCTAGTACGGCTGGCCGAGGGGCGCCGTGCCGGCCGCCTTCGCCTCGGCGGCGCTCACCATTTCGACGCGCAAGAGCTCCTCGCGGCCTCCGCCGCCCGAGACGCCGAGTACGAGCACCGGACCGACCCCCGGGGCGTAGAGCTTGTACTCGAGCACGTCCGGGTCGAGCCCGACGGTGTCCTTCGTCAGAAGCGCGCCGCGATAGTGGCCGGCAGGCACCTGCGCCTGCTCCTCGAGCGACAGGATCTCGCCGCTGTCCTCCGCTTCGCCCTCGTAGTACTCCTGCCGGTAGGCAAGACCGGGCTCGGGGTCGGCGGGCATGATGATCCCCGGCAGCGCGCCGTCGACGCCGGCCTCGAACGAGCCCTCCTTCGTCTTCACCTCGCCGTTCTCGAACTCGGCCGTGTCCTCGCCGAGGTACCAGACGTTCCCGTCGCCGTCCTGCGCGTACCAGTCGAACGTGTCCTCGACGAGCTCGCCGTCCTCAGTGACGGTGTCGCGGACGACCCTCGCCGTGACGCCGTTTGCGATCTCCCTCGTCTCGCTCGAGACGGTCACGACGACTCTCAGCTCGTTGCCGTCCTCGTCGACTTCCCGGTACGTCCAGCGCGTCCCCAGCTGCATCGGCCAGAAGCGGTTGTCAATCTCGGTCGTGAAGTCGGACGGGTCGAGCTCGACGGCCTCGCTGCCCACCGGAAGCGCGTCGGCGCCCCCACAGCCGGCGAGGAGGAGGGCGGCGGCTGCGCCGATCGCGAGCCGCCGCGTCACCTCTAGTCCTCGTCGTCCCGACCGTCGCCCTCTGAGCCGACGACGCGGAAGTTCTCGTCGAGCTGGACGTCGACCTGGGAGCCGCTGTCGAGCGTGACCTCGACCTCGTACAAGCTCTCTTCGTCGCCGACCTCCGTCTCGGTGACCTCGCCGCCGCCTGTGTGCGCGAGCGCGGCCGCCTTCGCCTGCGCGAGCGCGGCGCCGCTGATCGGCGTGTCGGATGCATCGTCGTCGCCGACGCCGGCCGCGTACGCCGCCCCGCCGGCGAGCGCGAGCGCCGCGACGGTCAGAACCAGGGTGAGTCGCGGTCTGTTCATGCCCGTAACGCTAGACGGCTCCGATGAAGCCGCGATGAGAGGAACGCTCTCATCTTTCTCTCATCTCCAGCGCGAGAATGAGGGCATGCGGGTGCTCGTCGTCGAGGACGAGGTGAAGATGGGCGGCCTGCTCAAGCGCGGCCTGACGGAGGAGGGGCACGCGGCCGACGTCGTCCGCACCGGCGACGACGCGATCTGGATGGCAGCCGCGACCGACTACGATGCGATCGTCCTCGACGTCACGGGAGGAGTCTGCAGCGCTCAAGGTGGATGCGTCGATCTCGCCCAGCAGCGGCGACATCATGCCTCCGAGACGCTCGAGGACGCAGCGCGTGTCTCTGCTTCGAGGTCGAGCGCAGGCTCGGCGACGCCGGCAATGCGGTAGGCGTCGGCTTGATCGAGCGTTTCCTGCTTCAGAAGTGCGTGTGCGAGTGCATCGAGCCGGCCTCGTTCCCGCTCGAGCAGGTCGGTAACGACGCCCTCGGCTTCCTCGACGATCCGACGCGTCTCCTCGTCGACCCGCTCCAGCGTCGCGGGCGAAGCGGGCGTCGAGCCCGGCAGCAAGAAACCGTCCTGTGGGCCGTCCGCAATCGCGAGCGGGCCGAGCTCGTCGCTCATGCCCCAGCGGGCCACCATCCCGCGCGCGATCCTCGTCAGGTTTTGGATGTCCGATTCGGCTCCGGTCGTGGTGTCGCCGTAGACGACCTGCTCTGCGACGCGGCCTCCGAGTGACACCTTGATTCTGGCCACGAGCTCCTGACGGGAGTAGCCGTAACGGTCGGTCTCCGGAGTGGACAGTGTCACGCCGAGCGCCTGCCCGCGCGGGATGATCGAGACCTTGCGCACGGGGTCGGCGCCAGGGGTGAGCATTCCGACGAGGGCGTGGCCCGACTCGTGGTAGGCGGTGCGCTCGCGGTCGGCGTCCGTCATCACGATCTGGCGCTCGGCGCCGAGGATGATCTTCTCGATCGCGTCGGTGAAGTCCCGCTGTTCAACTGCGGCGTGATCCCTTCGCGCCGCGAACAGTGCAGCCTCGTTCACGATCAGAGCGAGGTCGGCGCCGGTCGCGCCCGGCGTTGCCGCTGCGAGCTGATCGAGGTCGACGTCGGGGGCGAGCGGCACCGACCGCGTATGAATCTCGAGGATCTTGGCGCGGCCGTTCTTGTCCGGCGACTGGACGGCGATCCGGCGGTCGAACCGACCGGGGCGGAGTAGCGCCGGATCGAGGATCTCGGGGCGATTCGTCGCCGCGAGCACGATCACGTTCGTGCCGGGCTCGAACCCGTCCATCTCCGTCAAGATCTGGTTCAGCGTCTGCTCGCGTTCGTCGTGCCCGCCGCTGATGCCGCTGACGCCGCCACCGCGTGAGCGCCCGATCGCGTCGAGCTCGTCGATGAAGACGATGGCGGGAGCGCTCTCCTTTGCCTGCTTGAACAGGTCGCGCACGCGCGACGCGCCGATGCCTACGATCGCCTCGACGAACTCGGACGCAGACAACGAGAAGAATGCGGCCTCGGCCTCGCCGGCGACTGCGCGCGCGAGCAGCGTCTTCCCTGTCCCCGGCGGGCCGTACAGCAGCACGCCCCGGGGAATGCGGGCGCCGAGTCGGCTGTAGCGCCCCGGATTCTTGAGGAAGTCGACGATCTCGACGAGCTCCTGCTCCGCCTCATCGATGCCGGCGACGTCGTCGAACGTGACGCGCTGCCCGCTTCGCTCGTGACGGCGGGCGGTCGACCTGCCGAAGCCACCGAGCACGCCCCCACCCCGCGCTTGGCGGCGCGAGAGCCAGACGAAGAAGCCAACCAGAACCAGGGCGGGTGCGAGCCCGAGCAGGAGGCTCAGGAGAAAGCTGCGGCCCGCATCCGGAGCCCTGGCGTTGATGACGACTGCCTTGTCCGTCAGCAGCGTCGTCAGGCCGCTGCGATCGATGAACGCCGGCACCTGGGTCTTGAACCGGTCGACTTCGACGGGCTTGCCGTCCCCTGGCGGGTCATACGTCGTGGGCTTCTTCAGCTCCCCCTCGATCGCGTCCTCACGCGACGTGATCGCCTCGACGTTCCCGGCCTCGACCTGCTGGAGGAAGAACGGCTGGTACGGCACGCGGGGGCGGTCCGGCGGCGCGCCGGTGAGGAATGAGATCAGGAGGTTGAGTGCGAGCAGCCCGACGAAGAATGCGATCAGGGCTCTGCTGCGCGGAAACATCGGTGGCTTTGCCGGCTGCTTCCCGCGGCCGTCCGGTGCGGGCTCCACTCGCCAGCCACGCGAGGCGTCCGTCTCGTCGGGTGGCAGCCGCGGTGGGGTCGCTGCGGGAGCTTCGTCGGGCACTCGGAACAACCTAGAGCACCCGGCTCACGCTGGGAAATCTCGCGTGAGGTGCACGCGCCCCCGCGACTAGGCCACGCAACGTGAGTCGGCGAGGGGGAGGGTCGCGAGTATCGGATCGATCGTCGGTGTGTCCTCCGACTCGCGGAGTCGATGGTCGCTCGGAATCGCCGATGGACAGATGGCTTGCTGCGTCGCGAGGACGTCTAGCGCTACCGCAGAGGCTCCCGGCGCCGGAGGTCGTCGGCCTTGCACGGACGCCGCTGCGCGTGAGGCGCGGCGGACACTGGGCGAGAAGCGCAAGGCCGGGCTTCACGCCGGCGTCGAGGAGCGCGCGGGCAAGCTGAAGGAGAAGCTCCACGTCTCCTGACGCGGTACCGCTGACCGAAGCCCGCCGGCCCGTAAAGCTGGCGGGCTTCGTCGTTCACGGCCTGTACATCCGGACGTGGAGGGCGACCGGCTGATCGCGAATCGCAGCGGCGGGACGACTTCGACGGCCTCGTTGTCGCTGGCCCGTGCACTGGAGCGGCGGCGGCCTGGATGCCAGCGCCGGGGCGTGGGAGACTGAATGGAGGAAGCATGAAACCGTGACGCACGCACTGCTGGAGATCCGGCTTCTCGGCCCGTTCGAGGTGCTCGCAGACGGAAGGGTTGCGGCCGTGGGCGGATCGAAGCGGCAAGCCTTGCTGGCAATGCTCGCGCTCCGAAGAGGTCGTGTCGTCGACGTCGACGCACTTGTCGACGGCCTCTGGGGAGAGCAGCTCCCGTCCGCCCCGCGGAATGCGCTCCACCACCACGTTGCACGTCTTCGCGCCGCCCTGGGAGAGGCGGCGATTGCCGGGTCGGCCGATGGGTATTCGTTGAGCGACGCGCATGTGGATGCCGTCAGGTTCGAGGAGCTGTTGGCGGAGACGCGCGGCTCGCTCCGTGACGCCGACGTGCGGGCCGCGGCGGATACGGTTGCGGCGGCGCTCGACCTCTGGCGGGGTTCGGCCCTGCAAGGCCTCACCGGTACAACGTGGTTCGACGGCGAGGCGCGCCGGCTCGAGGCGTTGCGTGTGGACGCGCTCGAGGAGCAGTTTGAGGTTGCGCTCGCGCTCGGAGAGCACCGGGAGCTGGTCACTGCGCTGCGCTCGGCGGTCGCAGACAACTCGTTCAGGGAGCGGCTGTGGGGCCAGCTGATGCTGGCGCTCTACCGCAGCGGACGGCAGGCGGACGCGCTCGAGGCGTTCCAGGAGGCACGGCGTGTGCTCGCCGACGAGCTGGGCCTGGAGCCGGGACCTGAGCTCCGGCGCATCCAGGAGGCGATCCTCGCGCACGATCCGGCGATCGCCGTGGGATCCGCGGCCGGCAGCCGCCGCGGCAACCTTCCCGCTCCTTCGACGTCGTTCGTCGGGCGGGCGGACGAGCTCGTCCAGGTCGCCACGCTGCTTCGTCGGCACCGCCAAGTGACGCTCACCGGTCCACCCGGCGTGGGCAAGAGCCGACTTGCGGTCGAGACGGCGCGCTCGCTCGAGGACGAGTTTCCGGACGGCATCTGGCGCGTCGACTTCGCACGCGCAGGCGGCGCGGACGATGGCGTCCGACTTCTTGCACAGGTCATCGACGCTCGCGGCGCCGAGCCGCTCGCGCGTGTTACCTCACGGCTTCGTCACACAGCGGTTCTGCTCGTCCTCGACGCGTGCGAGCACCTGCTCGACGAGGCGGCGCGGATCGTGTCGACCGTGCTCGCGGAATGCCCGCAGGTGCGGATCTTGGCGACGAGCCGCGAAGCGCTCCACGTCACGAGCGAGGTCAGGCTCCCCGTCGTGCCACTCGAAGCCGCTGCTGTCGAGCTCTTCCTCGAGCGTGCGCGCGCGGCACGTCCCGGATTCGAGGCCGACGCGGAGACTGTCGCGCTCGCCGCCGAGATCGCCCGGCGCGTCGACGGATTGCCGCTGGCGATCGAGCTCGCCGCCGCGCGCGTGAACGTGCTCGGTCTGAGTGAACTCGTCGCCGTGCTCGAGCGGCGCGCGGTGCTCCTCCGCGACAGCCCGGTCTCCGACCCAACCAGCACGGCGCTGCGGAGCCTCGTGGAATGGAGCTACGACCTCTTGCACGGGGACGAAAAGACGGTGCTCCAGCAGCTGGCCGTCCATCGTGGCGGCGCATCCCTGCCATCGCTCGTCGCTCTCGCGGCCAAGCAAGGCCTGAACGAGGCGACTGTCGAGTATCTCGTCGCAGCGCTGGTCGATAAGTCGATCGTGTCGGTGTCGTTCGCAGATGGCGCCGCTCGCTACGACATGCTCGACACAGTCCGCGAGTACCTGCTCGAACTCCTCGTCGAGAGCGGTGCGCTCGCCGCCGTCCGCGCAGCGCACGCCGCACACTTCGCGGCCCTCGCCGACGAGGCGCGTGTCGGGCTGCGCGGGTCGGAATGGCTGCGCTGGCAGCGTCGCCTGGAGCTGGAAAACGACAATCTCTGGGCGGCGCTGGCGTACGCGCGCGACGCGCCCGACCCTGCGGTCGCGGTTCGGCTCGGGACGTTGGGGTGGTACTTCGCGTTGGCCGACCGCGTCTCCGAGGGGCGGCGCTTCCTCGAGCTTGCTCTCTCTGCCACAGACGATGACGCTGCCGTCGAGTTGCGGATCGAGCAGCTCGCCGACATCTGCTATCTCGCAACCGAAGAGTTCGATCTCGATTCCGCGCTCGCGGCCGGCGAACGCGCAGTTTCGCTTGCCGCGACCGCTGCGGCGCCGTGGCAGCGCGGCTTCGCTCAACTGATGTTCGCACTTGCCCTTGGACAATCGGGCGAGGTTAAACGTGCTGCCGCGATGGCCGACGACGCGGCCGAGGCGTTCGAGGCAGCTAGAGACGACTGGGGCATCGCAGCGAGCAGCCTCATTCGCGCGATCGGTGCGGCGCACGCGGGCGACGTATCCGCCGTCACTGCGATGGCCTCGGTCGCCCGCCGTCACGCTGACGCGGTCGGATACGACGCATTTCGCGCCCCGGTGCTGCTGCTTGAAGCGTGGGCTGCCGAGGGACGCGGCGAAGACGCGGCCGCGATGGATGCGTACCGGCAGGCGTTCGAGCTCTCCGCGCGAATCGGATTCGGTGACCACGCGGCGTTCGCTCTCGCCGGACTCGGAGCGATCGCTCTCGCGAACGGCGATCTGAGAGGGGCCGAAGACCTCCAGCAGCAAGCCCTGACGACAGCAGACGCAGCGCAAGCGCCGTGGGTCGCGGCCCAGGCACGTGTCCAGCTCGCTCGCATCGCCGCGGCATCCGGAAACACTGACGAAGCCGATCGACTGTTCCGCGAGGTCCTCAAGTGGTCGACGGTGCAACGACCGCACCAGGCGCGCGAGAGCCTCTTCGTCGCGCTCGCCGGGAACCCCGCGACCGCGGCGGAGCGTGGGCTCGCCGAGATCGCCGAGCCCCGCCCCGACACCGCGCTCACCTAGAGCTGGCAGAGACGCCATCGCGCCTGGCAGTGCGTTGGCATCGGCGGTGACGAACCTTGGTGGGTCAGAAGGCAGACCCAACAGGAGGCTCGCACATGAGCGCAACCACGATCAAAGACCCGATTGAGGACGCCCGCCGCCGGATCGACCGGCTTCACACATTCGCTAACAGTGGTGTTGCTCCCGATAGCTCTCGGATCCGCCGGCATCTCGACGCGCTGCATCGGGAGGAAGCATCCGCACTGGCCGCGGCCCGCGAGGCGCCCGAGACGATCGAGGAGAAGCTGGGGCAGCTGAGGACGAGGCTCGCAGTCGCCGAGAAAGCAATGGTCGCAGACATCTCCGAGGAGTGGACAACGTTCGCGGCTGCCGTCGAGGACGAGCTCCGCAGCTGGGGCGTCTACCTCGAGCGTGTGCAGGCGACGGCCGCGAAGGCCGGCAATGCGCGCGAGCGGGCCGAAGCGGCGATCGCCGACGTCCGCACCGAGCGGATCGCAGTCCACGACCGCCTCACGCAGGCACGCACGGACGTCAACGCCGCCGGGCATGAGCAGATGTCCCTCGTCAGCGCGGCTCGGGACGAGCTCGCCCGGAAGGCCGACGGACTGTCGGCGAAGATCAAGTGAAGCTGCGGTTGGCGGAGCCGTGATGAAGCAGACAACGACGGGCGCGACGCCTGCGCGTCGCCCCGGCTTCGATCCCAAACGCGTCTCGCAACTCCCGCCCGAGCCGAACCCGGCGCTCGTCCGGGAGGCCCAACAGCGAACGAAGAGCATCGAGAACCGGGTAGCCGACCGGATCACCGCGTTCGCCGGGTCGATGCCGTTCGTCTACATCCACATCGCTTGGTTCAGCTGCTGGATCGGGTTCGGCTTCGAGGACTACCCGTACGGGCTGCTCACAGTGATCGTCTCGCTCGAGGCGATCTTTCTCTCGACCTTCGTGATGATCAGCCAGAACAGAGCCGACGCGAAGCGTCAGGTCATTGCCGACCAGCAATGGCAGACGGTCAAGGACGAGGAAGCGCAAAACCAGGAGCTGCTCGAGCTCTCGCATCAGATCCTCGACCTCACGAAGGCGATTCACGCCGAAACGCCCCGGCAGCCGGCCGCCTAGACAGAGACCGTTGGCGCCTGAAGGGCGACCGACGTCAGTCAGCGCCCACGGACGTTTTCACGGCTAGCTCGTGGCACCAGCGGAAGGCATCGCACAGGCCTCGCACAAGCGCGGCTTCGACTGCCGAGCCGATAGGGCAAGGCCAATGAGGCTGGCGGTCTGGCAGCAGGGGACGTGGCCGTGGCAGTGGTTTGGCACTGACGCCGCGCAGGCTTCGTCGTGCACTGACAACCACAGAACGGAGGTAGGAGATGGAAACCATGCTCAGCAGCGCCGCGAAGACCGCGCGGACACAGGTCACGAAGATGCGGTGGGTGCTCGGCCTGCACGGCCTGGCATCCGTCGTGTTCGGCGTGATGATTCTCGCTTGGCCCGGCATCAGCGTCTACGCGCTCACGATCCTCTTCGGCGCCTACACGTTCGCGACGGGCATCGTCGAGTTCGGCACTGCTTTCACCGCGCGGGGGAAGGAGGAGCGTGCGTGGCTCATCCTGCGAGGGCTCCTCGGGATCACCGTCGGCGTGCTCGTCTTCGCCTGGCCGGGAATCTCGGCGCTCACGCTCCTGTACGTGATCGGCGCCTATGCCGTTGCGTTCGGGGTCTTGTTCGTCGGCGCGTCGTTCTGGCTTCCGCTGGACCGTCGCGACACGGCGGCGATGATCCTGACCGGACTCGTCGCGATCGTCTTCGGGATCGTGATCTTCGCCGAGCCGGGCGCCGGTGCGCTCGCGGTACTCGGACTGATCGCGGCCTTTGCGCTTGTCACCGGGATCAGCGAGCTCGTTGCTTCGATCGCCGGCGAGAAGCTGGTCGAGCGGAAGGTCAAGACCTTCGCGTCGCATCGGCAGTCGCCCAAGACGCCCGAGCCATCGCACTGATGGTCGAGCTGCTCGACCGCACGTCCTCGGAGCCGGCGAGCTACTCGCCGGCTCCGCGTGCATCTCTCGACCTGCCGCCCGTGCTTGACCGAGACGTCCGCTTCGGCGCGGCCGTCTACGGATCGTTCCTCGCTGCATCCGTGATCGGCGTCGCGTACGAGTCAGGCGCGGCCGCACGAGCGATGACCGCATCGTTGCTCGGGTCGATGCTGGTCTTCTGGGCGGCGCACGTGTGGTCGGAGGTCGTCGGCGAACGAATACGCCTCGGCAAGGCGTTCCGGCCTCGCGAAATGCTCTCGATCGCGCGTTGGGAATGGCCGCTCGTCGAAGCTGCCGCTCTGCCGTCGATCCTGCTTGGACTCGCATGGGCCGGAGCATGGTCCCGCGAGACCGGCGTGGGACTGGCACTTGTAGCGGCCCTGGTGCAGGTCCTCGTGTGGGGATTCGCCGCAGGGCGGCGCGCCGGAGGAAGCCGGCTCGCAGCCGTCGCGCTCGCCGCTGGCGAAGGAACGCTCGCAGTCCTCCTGCTCGCCGCCGAGCGACTCGTCCACTAGCCGCCCACGCTCCGAAATGACGCTGGCGGCAGCAGGGGCCGACGGCTTGGCATTGGCGTGGCATCGCTCTCCGCCACCGTGCGTCACACATCCTCAAAAGGAGATCCGATGACTACCACAGCAAGTGAACGGAGGACGGTAACGCCGATGGGCGGCACTTCCGTGACTGAAACCTCCCAACGTCAGCGGCGCCTGATCTTCGGCGCGCTGCTCCTCGTCCTCTTCGTCGCGTCGCTCGACCAGACGATCGTGTCGACGGCGCTGCCGACGATCGTCGGCGACCTCGGCGGCCTCGAGCACCTCTCGTGGGTCGTGACCTCCTATCTGCTCGCGTCGACGGTGGTCGGACCGCTGTACGGCAAACTCGGCGATCTCTACGGCCGCAAGCGCGTCCTCCAGTTCGCACTCGTACTGTTCCTCATCGGCTCGGCGCTGTGCGGACTGGCGCAGAACATGCCGCAGCTGATCGCGTTCAGAGCGATCCAGGGCCTCGGCGGCGGCGGCTTGCTCGTAGTGGCGATGGCCGTCGTCGGCGACCTTGTCGCCCCTCGCGACCGCGGCCGCTACCAGGGCCTGTTCGGCGGCGTATTCGCCATCTCGGTCGTCGCCGGCCCGCTGCTCGGCGGCTTCTTCGTCGACAACCTCTCCTGGCAGTGGATCTTCTACGTCAACCTGCCGATCGGCCTCGTCGCGCTGGCGGTGATCGCGACCACCTTCCGCTCGCCGCAGGTGACGACACGGCACCGGATCGACTGGCTCGGTACGAGCGTCCTTGCGGCCGGACTCTCCGGCGTCATCCTCTACACCAGCCTCGGCGGCACGAGCTACGCCTGGGACGCGCCGGCAATGCTCGCCATGATCGGCGGCGGCCTCGCGCTGCTAGCGCTCTTCCCGCTCATCGAGGCGCGCGCCGAAGAGCCGATCCTGCCGCCGGAGCTCTTCCGCAACATGACGTTCAGGACGACGAGCGCAATCGGATTCGTCGTCGGATTCGCGCTCTTCGGCTCCGTCACCTTCATCCCGCTCTACCTGCAGATCGTCAAGGGCCACAGCGCCACCGAATCCGGGCTGCTGATGACGCCGATGATGCTCGGCGTCCTCGTCACCTCGACGGGGAGCGGCTTCCTGATCTCACGCTATGGGCGCTACCGCGCGTTTCCGATCGCCGGCACGGCCATTGCGGCCGTCGCGCTGTACCTGCTCTCGACGCTCGAGGTTGCGACCGCGACGGAGCTCGCGGCCGGCTACATGCTGCTGCTCGGTCTCGGCCTCGGGCTCGTGATGCAGGTGCTCGTGCTCGCCGCGCAGAACGCGGTCGACTACCGGCTGCTCGGCGTCGCTACCTCCGGCGCGACGCTGTTCAGGCAGGTCGGCGGCTCGATCGGTGTCTCCGCCTTCGGCGCGATCTTCACGAACGAGCTGGGCCGCGAGCTCGCGAGTCGTCTCCCGGCCGGCACACACGCGCCCGCGCACGCGAGCCCCGGTGCCATCCAGCACCTGCCGGCCGCGATCCACGAGGTCTACGTCACGGCCGTCGCCGTCGCGCTTCATCCGGTCTTCCTGACGGCGGCCACAGTGATGGTCGTCGGGTTCGGCCTGAGCTGGCGGCTGCGCGACGTGCCGCTGCGCGAGACGGCAGGAGCGGACGCACACGATCGAGACCTACCGGCTCACGCTCATGTAGGCAGCGGATCACGCGGAGGCAGCAGGAACGTAGGCCGTGGCAGCGGCCTGGCAGGCGCCCCAGGGACGCTCCGGCGATGAACACGGCGCAGACAGAGGCTCCGGCGGCGACCACGTTGAGCGAAGGCAGCCGCCGCGAGATCCGCGTCTCGATCTCGATCCGGACGATCCTGTTCGCAGCCGGCGTCGTCGCCGTCGGGGCCTCGGTCGCGTCGATCAGGAGCGTCTTGCTCGTCATCTTCGTCTCTTTCTTCGGCGTCGCCGTCCTCTCGCCGTTGGTGACGGGGATGGAGCGGCGGCTGGGCTGGAGCCGGCGGGTGTGCTCGACGCTGCTGGTGCTGGCGATCATGGTTGTCATCGCTGCCGGCGCGCTGGTGATGGTGCAAGCAGCGAGCGCCGCTGTGCACGACTTCAGCCACGACCTTCCGCAGATCGTCGATCGCGCCAAGCAGAGCGATCTGGGCAACGTCCTCAACAACAGGAGCGGCTCCCTCGACACGTTGGCGAAGCACACGGGGGAGATCACGCGGGGAGCGGGCAAGGTGTCGGGCGGAGTGGCCCATGTCGGGATCTCGGCTTTCGGAGCAATCACCGTCTTCTTCTCGGTGATCTTCCTGACGCTCTTCGGGCTGATCGACGAGCCGCACCTGCGGAAATGGACCGCCGGCCTGATGCATCGCAACAAGCGAGAGCGCTACCTGCGCGTCACAGACCGGATCATCAACACGACCTCGCGCTACATGCTCGGCAACCTGGCGATTTCGTTGGTGTGCGGAACGGTCTACGGCGTCACCGCGCTGATCCTCGGGCTGCCGTATCCGCTCGCGCTGGCGGTGATCGCTGCGATCCTCGACCTCGTACCAAACATCGGAGCCACGTTGGCCGGCGTCCTGATCGGACTCGTCGCGCTCTCGGTCAGCCTCGAGGCCTTGATCGTCGTCCTAGTTGTGATCGTCGCCTACCAGCTGATCGAGAACTACATCCTGCAGCCGACGATCATCGGCAAGGCTGCCAAGATCTCCGGCTTCACCGTGCTCGCGAGCGTCCTGGCATTCGGGGCGCTCTTCGGGTTGATCGGGGCGATCATCGGCGTGCCGATCGCGGCAGCACTGCAAATCGTCCTGGAAGAGCTGACCGCTAGCAGACGTGCTCGCATCGCCGCGGCGGACGCAGCTGAGCGCAGGCAGTGACGGCGTACAGCGGTGCGGGGGACACCCGCCTCTCGCCCTTCGTCCTACGCCGCGCTTGAGCCGCGCTACGTCGACGACGGTGCCGGCTGCTTCGGGGTCGGCGAACGGCGAGTGGCTGAGCAAACGGCGCCGTTTGGATGCGCGCGAGGAGTTGCGGGTCGCTCACGAGCTCGTCTCAGAGTTCGCTCGCCCGATCAGTTCAACGTCAGGCCGTTGGTCGAGACGAGGGCAAAGAGCTGGCGCTTCGAAGCTGAGTCGTTACCCGCCTTTCACCACTTCGTCGTTTCGGCGTGCGAGTCGGCGGGTGATCCGCCTGTGCGATCGGCGTAGGAGGCGTAGAGTGCGTGAGACCCTAAAGCGAGGAGGTAGTCATGCCGGCAGATGCCGACTTCTCGAAGCTCAAGGAGCAGGTCGCGGAGGCCGACCAGCGCATCAAAGCGTCAGCTGCGCAGGGTGCGGACGAGCTGAAGGCCATGGTCGATGAGGCGCGCACCAAGGCTGATGCTCGCGCCGCCGAGCTCAGCACCAAGGTCCACGACGCCGGCGACACGGCGGAGGCTCACTGGGACCAGGTCCAGACCGACTGGGATCGACACGTCAAGCAGATCCGCAAGCGCATCGATGCCAAGAAGGCAGCGCACGACGCCGATGTTGCAGAGCGCGACGCCGAGTGGGCCGAGGCCGACGCTTACGACGCTGTCCAGTTCGCACAGGCCGCGATCGAGGAAGCCGAGTACGCGGTGCTCGACGCAGTACTGGCCAGGAAAGACGCGGACGTCATGGCGGCCGCCACCTAGCGGTCGCCACTCCGTCATGTCCGAGCCGACCTAGTACTGGGACACGACGCTCGAGCCGCCGCTCCACGTGGGGCGGCGGCTCGAGCTGAGCATGATCACGGAGCGTCGCCTAGGCCAGTGTTCGGGAATGTCCCCCGAGGTTGGGTGGGTTCGGGGTGCCTCGTCTGCGAGCATGAGTTGATGGAAGGCGCTCGGGTCGAGATTCGTCCTGCGGACGAGTGCGACCGCCGTCCGCTCGCGCATCTCTTTGCGGCAGTGGCGGATGAACGCGACGGTATCGCGACCGAGCCGCCGATCGACGTGGAGAAGCGGGCGGCAAGCTGGCGGCTCGACGGCACGCTCGTCGCGATTGCAGTTGGTGAGGTTGTCGGGTCGCTGCATGTCGAGCAAAGTCCCTTCGGCTTTGGGGAGATCGGGATGATGGTCGCTCGCGATTGGCGCGGCCGCGGCATCGGCTCGGCCTTGGTCGCGGGGGCGATCGAGTGGGGGCGCGAGAGTGGATTGCACAAGTTGACGCTGGGTGTGTTCCCCCACAACGAGGCAGCGATCGGGCTCTACCGGAAGTTCGGATTTGTGGAGGAAGGCCGCCGTGAGAAGCAGATACGGCGCACAAACGGCGAGATCTGGGATCTGATTGAGATGGGGCTGCAGCTATAGCGGTGCGGTGACGCCTGCTGGTCCGGCGTTCGGGAATGTCCCCCGAGCCTGAACGGGACGAGGTGTTGGCGCAGAGTGGACGATCCGGCCTGTAATGACACCTGCTAGCGCAGCGCGGGGCCACAGCCGAGCGGATCGCGCGGGTGTACGCCGCCAACCCCAAGATCGCCGCCGTGATCCTCGCCGGCTCGACCGCGCGCGGCCATGCGGACTGCTTCTCCGATATCGAACTCGGAGTGTTCTGGCACGAGCCGCCCACCGAAGACGAGCGTCTGACGGCGGTTGAGCAAGGGGGCGGCGGTTAGCGACAAGAGTTGAGCTCATGATGCTCAACCCGCTCAGCGACACCCACGCCGCCGGGCGAGGCGCATTGACTCGAAAAGCGTGAATCAGCGCGTGATCTCGTAGATCGCGGTGGTGCCGCTCACCTCGTTTGCCAGAACGACGAGCGGGGTGTGCGTCGGGCTGTCGCGGTCGCTGATGAAGAGGACGCCTTCGGGCGCCTGGTCGACTGTCGGCTCGGGATTGACGTAGGTCACGAACTCGGGCCTGTACGGGTCGTCGACGTCGTAGACCATGAGGCCGCCGATGCGCTCGAGCCCGACGAGGGCGTAGGTCGTGTGGCCGACATGTCCGAGCGTCACGTTCTCCGGCTCCGGCCCCTTGTTGTCGCTGCGCGAGTCGAAGCCCGCGCCGCTCTCTGAGTTGAACAGGGTCGGCATCTGTGCTGCGGTGATCTGCTCGAACGCGTCGCCGGAGTCGAACACGAGCCTGCCATCCTCCGACCAGATCGAGAACGAGCGTGCGCCGAAGGTGTAGAGCTGCTCGAACGCCGGGTCGGCGTCGGTGTTTCCGAGCCGGTTGGTGACCGTGAGCCGGCCGAGGGCGGTCAGGTCGTTCGTGACGAGTTCGATCGGTGTCACGACCCCGGCCTCGAGTGTGAGGTCAGAGATGCGAGACTCCTCGGTCAGGCCAGGCCAGTCGCGTGCATCTCCTTCGTTGGCGGTGACCAGGTACGTGTTGTGGTGGTCCTCGTAGGCTGCGATCCCGTCGGGCTGATACATGCCGAAGACGGGCCGGTTCACGATCTCCCTGCGACCGGCGTTCCCGACGCCGTCGCGATCGGTTGGGTCGAGAGCATTGCCCCACGTGTTGTGATTCTTGAAGCCGAGCGGCCGCACCGTGCGGAAGGCGGCGTTCCTGATGTCGAGCTCCGCGATCGCGTTGTTCTCCTGCAGCGTCACCCAGGCCGTGCGCGAATCCTCGCCCGCGGCGATGTACTCGGGCTCGAGATCCTGCGGGGCCGTCGCGCCCGGCCCGAAGATCCGGACGCCGGCCGGGATCGCGACGCCCCCGAAGGAGGCGGTGCGAACTTGAGCCTGCGTCAGCTTCTTGAGGCCCTTGCGAAGGTCGACGACGCTGACCGATCCCTCGGGATCGGCGAAGGTCTGCCCGGCCGGCGGCGTGCCGTAGCCGCTCGGTTCGCCTTCGTTGGCGACGAGCAGGTAGTCGTGGTCGCGGGTGAATGTGAGCATGTCCGGTAGCGCCCCGACCGTCACGCCGGGATGGGCCGCCACTCCGTTCGAGTCGTAGAAGCGGACCTCGCCGGGATCGGTCTTGACCGGCGCCTCGACAGCAACGGCGACGATGCCCTTGTCCACGGCGACGCTGTTAGGGGAACCGGGAGCCACGGAGATCGTGCCGACGAGTACCGGGTGCGCGGGGTCGCTGATGCTGACGATGTCAACGCGCCGGTTGTCGGCATCCGTGACAAAAAGCCGCTTCGAGCCACGGTCGTAGGCCGAGATCTCGGCGCCACCACCCGCATAGCGCCCCTTCAAAGTCAGCGAGATCGAATCGTCCCCACCCCCGGCCGCAAGTGCTGCGAACGTCGCAGCCGCCGTGCCGATCGCCACACTCGCGCAGGCAACCATCCTCCGTGTGCTCACGAGATCTCCCCTTGTCGACGTCAGTGCCCCGAGCGGCAAGTCTCGACCGCCGACCCGGCGCACTGGGTCGCCAACTGGTGAACCCGAGGTGTCGGACTGGTGTCGTTTGCTCCGGCTCGGTGCTTGCAATCTTCCGCAGCCGTGGCAAACTTCCGCGTCCCAACGTGTTCCCGCCAGTACACGAGAGGAGCCTCGATGGACAACCACACACGTCCGCTCACCTACCCCGCTGTCGTCGACCTGCTCCAGGACGGTGAGTGGCACGCAGACGAGGAACTCAAGACCGTGACCTCCTTCCCGCAAGAGTGGTTACAAGAGGTCGCCCGCGAGCACGAGATCGAACGGCATGCCGACTCGCCGGAACTCGTCCGCCTCACCGGCTGATCCCCTGTCGCCGTCCCCCACCCACGCCCGCCGCAAGGACCTCCTGCGGCCAACGCTACTCATCGGCACGATCCCGTTGGCAATCGTCGTCGGATCGATTACGGACTCGACAGACGCCGTCGTCGCCGTCTTGGCCATCGGAATCGCCGCCAGCGTGATCTTGCAACTAGCCATCAAACACTGACGCGATCGAGCGCTCGTGGCAGCGCGGGTCAGCTTCCGTGCCCGCCGAGTCGCTCTACTGCTCATAGCCTTCGACCACGTCCGGCCGCCTGAGGTCGGCCGCGTTCGGGTCGCGACCGTCGTCGCGCAGCGCACGGCGCTGGCGCAACAGATCCCAGCACTGGTCGAGCGACACCTTCAGCTCGCGCAGGCGCTGACGATCGCTCTCGGTTCCGCTCCCCGCGGCCTCGCGCTCCCACAACTCGTGCTCCTCGGCAACCAGCTGTTCGATCGTCCCGTGAACCTGAGAGTCGTCCATCACTCCTCCGCTCCTCGTGTTGTCGGTCGACGGCGCAATGCAGTCGAGCGACCAGAAGTATCAGCGAACCGCCTCAGGACTTGGCGATCACCCTGACCGGCATGGCGAACGCCTTCCAGACTCCGTAGTCGTTGTCGAGTGCGATCGGATACTCGACCCTCATCTCCGTGCTGCCTGGCTGACCTCGCGAGGCCGATCGACGGTCATCTCCATGGCTTAGTTCCGATTGAAGAGTGAGAGTAGGAGCAGAAAGACGTTGAGGACGTCGAGGAAGATCGAGGCGGCGAGCAACGGTGCGGCACGAATGTCTTGCGTCCGCCTCAGACGCTGGAAGTCGTACATTGTGAATCCGGCGAAAATCACCAAACCGGCGATCGAGTAGATCAGCGCGCCGTTTGGGATCCGCACGAAAATGGTCACGATCCCAAAGACGATCAGCGCGAGGAGCGCCCAGAAGCAGACTCGCGCGAGTCCTGAGAGGTCTCGACGAGTGGCGTACCCGGCCGCGCCGAAGCCGGCGATGAATAGCGCGGTCGCCCCGCCCGCCTGCCACACGGATTGGGGGTTCGTGGAGGCGTAGTACGCGATCGTCGGCGCGGTTCCCAGCCCAATCAAGACGCCGAAGCCGAAGAGCAGCCCGATCGCGAGCTGCTCGGAGCGGCGGACGGCGACGTTGAGGCCGATCAGGACCCCGAAGCTCGCGATGTACGCAGCGAAGCCCCAACCGTAGGACAGGTCACGCCCCAGGTAGGCCCCGAGTGCGAACAGCCCCGCCGTGACCGCCACGAGGCCCATCGTCTGGCCGAAGAGGGCGCGCGCCTGATCGCGCGCGACCGCCGGTTGAAGAGTGGTGTCGACGGTGCTCATGAGTCCGAACCTCCGTTGCAGTCAGTGCCGTTTCTGGGCCGGTACGGCGCCAGCAATTCTGTCAGCGCAACCGTCATGGCTGTTGTTCCTCCTTCAGGCATCTCTCATCGCGCGAAGTCCCTGGAGGTCGACGCACTGCACCCCGCTTTTCTCGACGATCACGGCGAGCACGGCGTCACAAGTCCGGCAGCGGACGACAACGCCGGGCGCGCGGACGTACACCCGGCACTCGGCCAGCAACTGCTCGTTGCCGCAGTGCGCGCAGACCCCCGTGGCGAGCGTCATCTCATGGGCGAAAACCTCGTGCAGGAGGCCGGCGATCGCGTTGCCGTCGAGTGCTTCCATCATCGGCCTCCTGTCGCCCCGAATCGCTCCGTTCGCACTCGTTGCGGGGGGTAGCCGAGCGCAACGAGGGCATCGGCGACGGTCTCGACGAAGCTGGTGGGGCCGCAGACGAACGCCAACGGGTGCTCGTCCGCGGGCCAGGCAACCTCGTGCAGCATGTCCCGGTCGACACGGCGTGTGTAGCCCTTCCAGTCGGCCGGTTGGGCCCGAGTCAGTGTCTGCACGATCTGGAGCCCCTGCTCGTCCCGATCGAGCTCGGCGCGGTAGATGACATCCTCGAGCGTGCGTGATGAGTTGAGCAGCCGCGTCGCGATCTCGCTTCCACGCCGGCGCCGATGCCTCAGCATCGCTCGGAAGGGCACGACGCCAGACCCGCCGGCGACGAGGAGCAGCGGCCCGCCGTCCTCAGGTCCCCACACAAAGTAGCCGCCGATCGGACCGCGTAGCTCGATCTGATCGCCTTTCCGCAGAACCTCTGTCAGATAGGGCGAGACCTCGCCGTCCTCAAGCCGCTCCACGGTGATCGCGAGGGGCTCGCCTGGTGCTGAGGCGATCGAGTAGGCACGTTCGGCGCGGTAACCGTCCTCTGCGGTAAGGCGAATGTCCACGTGCTGGCCCGCCCGGTGCTCCGGCCAGTCGGCCGGCTCGAGGACGAGCGTTCGCACGCGCGGCGTCTCGTCGACGACCTCGACGACGGTGCCGAGCTGCCAGCTCAGTCTCCGGAGTACCGCTGTTCCAGCCATGGATCTCCGTACATGTGGTAGCCGTAGGTCTCCCAGAAGCCCGGCTCGTCCTCGTCACGCAACTCGAGGCCGCGCACCCACTTCGCGCTCTTCCAGAAGTAGAGGTGCGGTACCAGCAGGCGGGCGGGGCCGCCGTGCTCGGGATCGAGCGGCTCGCCGTCATAGCTGAATGCAACCCACGCCTTCCCGTCGGTCACATCCTCGACCGGCAGATTGGTGGTGTAGCCGCCGTCGCAGAAAGCGAGCACGTACGGAGCATCGTGTTCCACCTCCTCGAGCAACGTGTCGAGAGAGACCCCCTCCCACGTCGTGTCGAACTTCGACCAGCGGGTCACGCAGTGGATGTCCTTGGTCAGCGCCTCGGTCGGAAGTGCGTTGAGCTCCTCCCAGCTCCAGCTCTTCGTCTCTTGGCCGCTGACGATCGAGAACGACCACTGCTCGAGCGGGATATGAGGGGTCGGGCCGGCGGAAAGGACAGGGAAGTCGTCCGTCACGTACTGCCCCGGAGGCAGTCGGTCGGGCTCTGCCTCGCGCTTCCGGCGGCCACGGAAATCACGTGAGACGGGCATCAAGATCCTCCTTTCAGCGGGGCGACGCCAAATAACGCTACGCGACCGTCGAGGCTTCCGCATCCGACATCTGACTGCATCGCCGCGCGGAACCACGCAGCAAGTCGCTGGACTGTGCGCTGCCACGATCGAGTGGACGCCGCCTCATCAGATCCGGGAAGCTGTCGCAATGGCGCGGTCGTCCGCGAATCGGCTCTCGCACCCGGTCACCGCCGACCGATCGTGGAATCTCGCACTGCTTACACCCGTGGAGCCGGGGCGGCGCAACCGCCGAACAATCGACGCGACCGCGCTGCTTCTGGCGTCGCTCGTCACGGGCTTCGCAGCCGCGCTCGCACGGTCGGCGCCCGACTTTGACACTGAGATTGGCGAGGCGCTTGCCGCTCTCCTAGGGTGGGCACCAAGCCTATGGCGTGCTGCGTTCGTTCTCGCGCTCGCCTTCGCAGCCCTCATCGCCGGCGACATCGCGCTCCGTCGGCGGTGGACACTAGCCCGCGATCTGTTACTCGCCGCGGTCGTTGTCGCCATCGTGGGATCGATCCTCGGTCGCGTGGTCGACATGGACTGGTCGCAGGCCGAAGCGCATCTGTTCTCCAATTGGGGCTTTCCCGAGCTCCGCCTCGCCATTGCTGTGGCGATCTTCGCGGTCTCGGGTCCGGAGGTCGTTCGGCCGGCACGATTGCTGTCCTTCTGGGTCGTGGGAGCGGCGGGACTCGGCGCCGTCGTGCTTGGCACCGGCCTCCCGTCTCAGGTGCTGGGAGGTATTGCCCTTGGCCTGGCCGCAGGCGCGCTCGTCCGACTCGTCCTCGGCTCGGCAGCGGGTGTGCCACCGACGGAAAGAGTTCGCACCGCGCTGACCTCGCTCGGCGTCGCAGTCGACAATTTGAGAATCGCCGACATCCAGCGGATCGGCTCGGCTGAGTTCCTTGGAGACGCGGCCGATGGGAGCCCGATCAAGATCCGCGTGCTCGGTCGAGACGCTCAGGAGACACAGCGGCTTGCGCGACATTGGCGGCTCCTCGCGTACCGTGATCCGCCGCGCAGCGCCCCCATTGGTCGACTCGAGCAAGTCGAGCACGAAGCGCTCGCGACGTTGCTGGCGTCACAAGCCGGCGTCCGCGTCCCCGAAGTCGTCACTGTCGGACTTGGCCCAGAGAACGACGCACTCGTGGTCACGAGCCAACCCCACGTCGAATCGCTCGAGCTTTCAAGTGCGGAAGACATCAGCGACGATCTCCTCGAAGACCTGTGGCGACAAGTTGCCCGACTCCATGCGGCGGGCATCTCCCACGGCAGGCTCAATGCGAGCAATGTCCTCATCGCCGACTTCGGCCCGATGTTGGTCGACCTGTCGGCGGCGACCCTAGGCGCGCCCAAGTCCTCACTCGACATCGACGTTGCCGAGCTACTCGTTGCGTGCACAGTTCTCGTCGGCCCCGAACGCGCGCTCGGAAAGGCGGTCGACGCGGGTTGGAAGGACTCGATCGCCCGGGTCCTTCCGTATTTGCAGCGCGCAGCCCTCTCCCCACACCTTCGAGATCTGGCTCGGTCGCACGAAGTTGGCTTGAGCAAGCTGCGAGCAGCGGCAGCAGCGGCGGTTGACGCCGAGCCACCCGATGTCGCTCCCTTGCATCGGATCCAACTGAAGGACGTCGCACTCATGGCCGCGGTGATCTTCGCGGCCTACCTGTTGATCACTCAGCTCGCCGACATTGGCTTTCGGACGATCGCAGACGAGCTTGGGGAGGCTCACCTCGTGTGGGTTGCTGTTGCCTTGATCCTCGCGCAGAGCACCTTCGTCCCATCCGGTATCTCGGTGCGCGGAGGGGTCGCAACACCTCTCCCGCTCCTACCCTGCATCGTGCTTCAGTCGGCGCTCAAGTTCATCAACCTGACCGTCCCGAGCTCAGCGGGCCGCGTGGCGACGAACCTGCGCTGTTTGCAACGAATGGGAGCACCACGTGCCGAGGCGCTCGCAGGCGGGGCGATCGACGACGTCTCCAACACGATCGTTCAAGCATCCCTCTTCCTGCTGGTCCTTCCATTCGTCGGTGTGGACATCGACGCGAGTCAGTTCGAAGGTGCGGGCCCAGATCGGCGACTCCTCATCGCAATCCTCGTCGCGCTCGCTGCGGGCCTGGTCCTCGTCCTGGCGGTGCCGAAGGTGCGCGCGCGGGTCCTGCCAGGCGTGCGTGACGCGCTCCTCGGCCTCTGGAGCGTCGCCCGCGTCCGGCGCAAGAGAATGGAGGTCTTCGGAGGGAGCATCGCATCGGAGTTGCTCTATTCAGTTGCCCTGGGGGCGACCTGCCTTGCCTATGGCGTCCACCTCAACCTCGGGCAGTTGATCTTCATCAACACGTCGGCCTCCGTTCTCTCGGGCGTGGTACCAGTGCCCGGAGGCATCGGAGCTGCCGAGGCGGTACTTTCCGCCGGCCTCATCGCGATGGGCGTCGACCAATCGACCGCCTTCGCGATCGCGATCACGCAGCGCCTCTGCACCTTCTACCTGCCCCCCATCTGGGGCTACTTCTCGCTCCGATGGCTCAGTGAAAAGGGCTACCTCTGAGTTGAGAGCCCGCAAGAGATGGTCGCCTCGCTCCGATACCTTGACACGATCGCGAAGATTGACGGTACTCCGGGGCCTGACCCCAGACGACACGGGTTCGTCAGCCTCGCCGCCAACGCAATCACGGAGGAACGAACGTGTCAACACCCGCGAGCCCACTGCTCTCCCCGTCGCAACTAGCTGCTCTCGCCGCGATCGGCGAGGAGCGCTCGGCTCCTGTCGGTGAGTTGCTGTACGGGGTCGGCGATCGGACGTATCCGTTCATTGCGATCCTCGAAGGGGCGGTCGCGATCGTCGACGCGGCCGGGAACGAGTTGGTCCGGCACGGCGCCTCGGGCTTCCTCGGGGAGCTGAACCTCCTGTCTGGGCAGACGGTCTTCGTCAACGCGCTCGTGACCGAGCCGCTGCGGTACATCGCGGTCGAGCGCGCGGCACTTCGGTCGCTCCTCACCGAGGACGGCCCACTCAGCGACCTCGTCCTCTCAACCTTCATCGCCCGCCGCGAGGCGCTGCAGAGCGTGCAAGGGATCGGCCTCGAGATCGTCGGCCCGCACGGCTCCGACGCGACGATGCGGATGCTCGAGTTTGTGCGCGCGAACCGGCTCCCGTACACCTGGGAGGACGCCGAGTCCGGCGGGGGTGCGCTGCCGCTCGTTCGGCTGCCCGGCGGAGGAGAGCTTCACGGCCCCAGCGCCGGCCAAGTGCTGCGGGCTCTAGGAATCGGGCTCGAGCTCGAACCTCGCGAGGAGGTCGACCTCCTGATCGTGGGCGCCGGCCCGGCGGGGCTCGCGGCCGCGGTCTACGGCGCCTCCGAAGGGCTCGACACGCTCGTCGTCGAGAGCACCGCCCTCGGCGGCCAGGCCGGATCGTCCCGACGAATCGAGAACTACCTCGGCTTTCCCGCGGGCATCAGCGGCACAGAGCTGACGAGCCGCGCGGTGACCCAGGCGCGCAAATTCAACGCGCGCACCGCGACCCCGTATCGCGCCCTCTCCCTCGAACCTGGGGACGGACATCACCTCGTCCGCCTCGAGGAGGACCGCGAGATCGCCGCGCGTGCAGTCCTGCTCGCCACGGGTGCTCAGTACCGGCGGCTACCCGTCGACCGCCTTGCGGAGTTCGAGGGACTGACGGTCTTCTACGCCGCCGGGGCTCCCGAGGCCCAGCTCTGCGCCGGCTCGCGCGTCGCGGTAGTCGGCGGCGGCAACTCCGCCGGCCAGGCAGCGGTCTGGCTCGCCCGCGGCGGCGCGCTCGTCACCCTCCTCCACCGCCGCGCCGATCTCCGCGAGACGATGTCCGACTACCTGATCCACGAGTTCGAGCGGTACGGCGTCGCCGTCCGCGACCGAAGCGAGATCGCTGCGCTCCATGGCGAGAATGGGCACCTCGAGGCCGTCACGCTGATCAGCGGCGACCGCCTGCCATTCTCATTCATGTTCCTCTTCCTCGGCGCGCTGCCGTGCACCGAGTGGCTCGACGACACCGTGACCCGCGACCACGACGGCTTCATCCTCACCGGCGCGGCGGCGAACATGGACACGTTGCTCGAAACCGACATCCGCGGCGTGTTCGCGGCCGGTGACGTTCGCTCCGGGTCGACCAAACGCTGCGCGACCGCCGTCGGTGAAGGGGCGATGGCCGTTCAGTTCGTCCACGCCCACCTCTCCCGAACCCCTGCCGTCGAGGAACGGACTTGAGCAACGCTGTCTGCACCCACCTCGATCAGATCGCCGTTCGCGAGCTGCCGGCGTCCGTCGAGGGATGCGAGGACTGCCTGCGGACGGGCGGCAAGTGGCTCCACCTCAGGATCTGCCTGACCTGCGGTCATGTCGCTTGCTGCGACGACTCGCCCAACCGGCACGCCACGGCGCACGCCCACGCCGCCTCGCACCCGATCATCCGGTCACTCGAGCCCGGCGAAGACTGGAACTGGTGCTACCTCGACGACGTCGCGTTCCTCGTCGACGGAATCCACGGCACGACCCACATCCCGCCCTCGCCGCTCCTCCAGTAGCCTCGCGCTCGATCTCCAGGTCGTAGCCGGTCGTTCACTACCTCGACGCGAGGCTTCGCGCCACGCTGGGCGAAGTGGAACCCATGCGACAGCGGGCGGATCTGCTTCTTGCCGAGCTCCACGCGCATTCGACGTGGAGCGACGGCTCTCTTTCGATCCCAGAGGTCGTCGACCTATACGGCGAGCATGGGTTCGACGTGCTCTGCATCACCGACCATGTGCACGCGCCCGACGACGCTTGGGCGCACCTGGGCGTGCCGGCCGACCGGTTCGATGAGTACGTGGCGGAGATCGAGCGCGAGGGCGAGCGGGCGCTGGATCGCTATGCGCTGCTGGTGGTACCCGGCGCCGAGCTGACGGTCAACGACGCCGATCCCGACCTCGCCGCGCACGCCGTTGCCGTCGGCCTGCGCTCGTACGTCTCGCTCGCCGAGGGACTGGAGTGCGGGCTGTTCGCCGCGCGGAGTGCGGGTGCAGCGCTTTTCGCCGCGCACCCTTCCGGGGCGCCGACGCCGGACGAACCGGGTGGCGCGACGCGCCGTTTCTGGCGGGAATTGGGGACGCTGGGTGGCCTCGTCGACCGCTTCGAACTGATCAACGGGCACCGTGCCTATGGCTGGGTCGCCGAAGCCCAGCTGCCGGCGGTGGCGGCCGGAGACTTCCACCGCACAGAGCATCTCCCCGGCTGGAAGACGCTGCTGCCCTGCGCGATGGAGGAGCAGGAGATCGTCGCCTGCCTCCGCTCCGACGCGAGGCTGCACCTCACCCCATTCAGCACGGCTGTCGCCACCGCCCGCCTCGCGGCTTGACTTCGTGCGGCTTTCGCACTCTGGTAACCCCTAGCCGCGAACAGCGAGGTTCGTCGGAACGACTGACCTCGTAAGCTGTGCAGATCCGAGCCGGACGTCGTCTTCGCGAATGACCCGCATTCAGCAGTCGACGCTCCTCGCCGCCATTCTCGGGTCGGGTATCGCGACGATCGACGGCACGGTCGTCAACGTTGCGTTGCCTGCGATCGAGCAGGACCTTGGCGGCGGCCTGCAGGCGCAACAGTGGGTGTCGAACGCATACCTGCTCGCCCTCGGATCGCTGATCCTGATCGGAGGATCGCTCGGGGATATCTACGGCGAGCGGCGCGTGTTCTCGGCCGGCGCGGCGACGTTCGGACTGTGCTCGATCGCGTGCGCGCTCGCGCCGACGACCGCGACGTTGATCGCGGCACGTGGAGCGCAGGGCGCCGCAGGAGCTCTACTCGTACCCAGCTCGCTCGCGATCATCGTCGGAGCCTTCCCTGCGAGCGAGCGAGCCGCAGCGATCGGCGCCTGGACAGCCTGGGGAGCGATCGCTTCGCTCATCGGACCGCTCGCAGGAGGTCTGATCGTGGACCAGCTCTCCTGGCGCTGGATCTTCGCGCTCAACCTTCCCTTGGTCGCGCTCGCGCTGCTTCTCGTCAGGGCGGCCGTCCCGATGGCGTCCGGCGACACGACACGCAAGGTCGATTACCTCGGAGCCGCGCTCTGCGCGCTGGGGCTCGGCGGGATCGTGTTCGCGTTGATCGAGCAGCCACGCTTCGGCTGGACGAGCCCGGCCATCCTCATCCCATTGATCGTCGGCGTGATCGCCTTCGGCACGTTTCTCGTCTACGAGAGACACGTCGCACAGCCGATGCTGAAGCTGGAGCTGTTCACGCGACGTAACTTCGCCGTCGGAAACCTCGAAACCCTCGCCATGTACGCAGGGCTCGCCGTCCTCTTCTTCTTCCTCACGATCTTCCTCCAGCAGGTCGCGGGCTACAGCGCTCTCGAGAGCGGCCTCGCCGTGCTGCCGGTGACCCTGGTGACGTTCGTGCTCTCCCGTCGCTTCGGCGCGCTCGCCGATCGCCACGGCCCTCGCTTGTTCATGGGCGCCGGGCCGCTCCTCGGGGCGGCCGGACTACTGCTCTTGCTCCGGACCGGCATCGACACGGCCTACGTCTCCGACCTGCTGCCCGGCCTACTCCTCTTCTCCCTGGGCCTGGCGATGACGGTCGCACCGCTCACCGCCACCGTCCTCGCCGACGCGGACGAGCACGACGCCGGGATTGCGTCCGCGATCAACAACGCCATCGCCCGCGTCGCCGGCCTGATCGGCGTGTCGGTCGTCGGCGTCGTCGTCGCGAACACCCTTGTCGGAGACAGCTTCTCCGCGAACGACGAATCAGTACGTGCCTTCCATCAGGTCATCGTGATCTGCGCCGGTCTCGTAGCCGCCGGTGGCATCGCCGGCGCCATGGGCATCACGAACCCACGCCGAGCCGTGGACGCAGAACGATGCTCGGGAGGCCAGCTCTACGGCGCTCCGGAGCAGGCGGCGCCGGCGAACTGACACCGAGATCGCCGCAATGACTCCCTCTCTGTACCAGGCGGTAACGATGCGGAGAAGGTCCTTTACGGGAGCGTGGCGCGACCCCTAGTGTCGCGGGTAGGCGGCGCTCGGCCGGTGTCCCACAGAGGCCTAATCCGCGCATCGAATCCTTCTATGCCCGGGGTTCGAAGCGCGTCTGGGCATCCATCACCGCGTCGTTCGCGCCAGGAGGAATCCCGCCCCGAGGCCCCCGCCTGAGGGCGGGATACCTCTGCCCGCCTTGGATCGTGTGCGGGTGTCCGGAGCGCATCGAGCTAGAGATCGCTCGCCCATCCGAGTGTGGTGGCGCTGGGCTTGGCCGGGCACGCCCGGCAGTGTTTACAGTTCGAGCATCGGCAAACGGTCAACGAAGGGGCGGTGACAAGAATGGCTGCTGAAACTCCGACGATTGTCCTCGTTCACGGTGCGTGGGCCGACGCCACGGGCTTCGACGCCGAGATCCGCGCCTTGCAGGCCCGCGGGTACTCCGCCATCGGGTTCGGCAACCCGCTTCGAGATCTCGCGGGCGACGCCGCCTACCTGACCGAGTTCCTCCGAACCCTTAGCGGGCCGATCGTGCTCGTCGGCCACTCGTACGGCGGCAATGTGATCTCTACCGCCGCGATTGGCAACGAGCAGGTCCAGGCGCTCGTTTACATCAACGGCTGGATGTGCGACGTCGGGGAGAGCCAGCAGCAGCTGCTCGAGAGGTTTGAAGGCAGCCTTGTGGGGCCTTCAATCAGGCCCGTTTCGTTCACCAACCCCGATGGGAGCGAGGGCACCGACCTTTATCTCGCGCCGGAGGCATTCCGCGAAGCCTTCGCCGCTGATGTGGACCCTGAGACGGCCGCGGTGATGGCCGCGGCACAGCGGCCCTATGCCGCCGCGGCGTTCGCAGCCACGCCGTCGGCCCCTCCAGCCTGGAATACGCTGCCGTGCTGGTACTTGCTCGGTACCGAGGACAAGGCGATCCCGCCGGCCCTCCAGCGGTTCATGGCTGAGCGGGCGAACGCCACGATCGTGGAGATTCCGGCTTCGCACGTCTCGTTCGTTTCCCAACCCGAGGCGGCCACCGAACTCATCCTGCAAGCCGTCGAAGCGACCGCCGCAGCCGCCTGACCAGAGCCTGAGCAGGCGCTCGCCCATGGCGAGCCGGCCGTGGGCACGTGCTCCAGGGACATTCCCGAACACTCGCCCAGGCGAGGGATCAGCGTTCTGGACGCGATCGACTGGGTCGTCGATACTGATCCGGCGTGGATGTCCCAGTTCAGTTCTTCCAGTCCACGATCGCGATCGAGTTGGCCGTCGCCGGTGCCCTGCTTTGGGAGATCCGATACTTCGACCGTAAAGGCGCTGCGGGACGAGACAGGCAGGAGCTTCCCGATGCGCGGCTACAGCTTTTCTTTGCGCTCGTCCTCGGCGCAACGCTGTTCGGGTCGCTGTGGGCGATCGCCGACGAGGGCAAGGCGCTCGCCGCCTCTCTCGTCATGACCGGGGTTGCTGTCTCGCTGCTCCCGTTCTTGGTCCACGTGCTGCCGCCACTGGCCAGAGACGCACGCACGAGCGAACGCGATGCCAATTACGCCGTCGCCGTCGCGGGGTTGCTCTTGTACGTCCTCGTCGTCGGTGGCGTCATCGCCCTGATCAACGTCGACTAGACGCAGTCGCACCACATTTCGCGGACGGCGTGATTCTGCTGGGCTCGAGCCGCCGCTCGCGCGAGGCGGCGGCTCGGGCGTCGTGTGCCAGCAGTAGGTCCGCTCAGGCCCCAAAACGCAGCGGTCGGATGGGAGATTCCAGGGTGATCATTCGCCGCCCAAGCCTTTAGGGCCTACGCCGCGGAGGCGGAGAAGTCGATCAGCAGTTGGTTGACTCGTTCCGCCTCGTCGTGATGGACCCAGTGCGACGCGTCGGGCAGGCGTTCCACGCGGTCGAGGTTGGGTACGTCGTCGCGGTCGGGCTCGGCGAGGTCGGAGCCGAGGTATGAATCGCCCTCCCCCCAGATGACCAGTGTCGGCGCCGAGATCGGGCGAAGCTTTGCCACGGCTTCCTTCTGGGACTGTCTTACCGAGGCGCGGTAGTAGTTGATCATCCCCGCCGCCGCGTCTGGCTGCGACCACGCCTCGACGTAGCGTTCGATTTCCTGATCGGTGTACGGGGGGCGTGCCTCTCCCAGGAAGTGCCGGAAGAAGTGCCAGTCTCTGAGGTGCACCACCTCCTCGGGCAGTGCCGGTGTCGCGAAGAAGAAGAAGTACCAGGACTTCCGAAGCTGGCTCGGGTGGTGCAGCCCCTGCGAGAGCCGCCGTGGATGGGCCGCGTTGAGGATGACGAGTCGGTCGACCACCTCCGGGTGGTTCATGGCGGTCGTCCAGGCGATGCTTCCGCCCCAGTCGTGACCGACCAACAGCGCCGACTCGGCACCGAGCTCTCCGATGAGAGCGCGGATGTCGGCGGCGAGCAAGTCGACCGCGTAGGCCTCGAAGCCCTCTGGCTTCGATGACAGGTTGTACCCACGCGTGTCGGGCGCGACGACGCGAAAACCCGCAGCCGCAAGCGGCGCAATCTGTAGCCGCCAAGCGAACCAGAACTCCGGGAAGCCGTGCAGCAGAACGACCAGCGGCCCATCGCGATCGCCGGCCTCGACGTAGTGCAGCTTCACATCATCGCCGACCTCGGCATAACCCTCCCGAAGCTCGACCCCGACGTCAGGGAGCATGCTGGTGGTAGTCATGATGACCTCCGTAGGTAGGGGACTTGGGCATTCAGCGAACCGACGCGAACGCGGCGCGTAGTTCCTCGGAGAAGAGCTCCGGCTCCTCCCAGGCGGCGAAGTGTCCGCCCCGGTCGACTTCGTTGAAGTAGATGACGTTCGGATACGACTTCTCGACCCAGCTGCGCGGCGTCCGCCAGATCTCGCCGGGGAATGTCGTGAAGGCGAAGGGGATCGTCGGCGGCGGCAGAGCCTTGGCGCCTGCGGCCGGCGCGTCCGGCCCGTAGGCCTCCCAATACGACCGGGCCGCGGAGGCGCCGGTGCCGGTCAGCCAGTAGAGCCGTGATGTTGTCCAGCATGTGGTCGCGGGTGAGGTTGCCTGAGGGCTGCCCGTCGACGAAGGCGCGGGCGATCTTGTAGTAGGCGTCCGTGTCGTGGTCGATCATCCAGGCTGCCAGAGCGACGGGGGAGTCGAGCAGGGCGTAGCCGATCGTCTGCGGACGGGTGGACATCTCGACGAAGTAGCCGTTTCCGGACTGCTGGAAGGTGGCGATCTGCGCAGCCGCGGCGCGTTCCTCGTCGTTGTCGGTCGGCATGGTGCCGCTCAGCGCCGGCACCAGCAGGTTCGTGTGGATTCCGATCAGCCCATCAGGTGCCTGGCGCCCCATCGCGTCGGTGACGCCGGCGCCTACGTCGCCGCCCTGGGCGACATAGCGGGTGTAGCCGAGACGGAGCATGAGCTCGGCCCAGGCCCGTGCCGTCCGGGCCAGGTCCCAGCCGACCTCGCCCGGCTCGCCCGAGAAGCCGTAGCCAGGCAGGGAAGGCAGAACCAGATGGAAGGCATCCTCGGGACTGCCGCCATGCGCGGTCGGGTTCGTCAGCGGCCCGACGGAGTCGATCATCTCCACGACGGAGCCGGGCCAGCCATGGGTCATGATCAGAGGCAGAGCGTTCTCGTGCGCCGACCTGACGTGGATGAAGTGGACATCGACCCCGTCGATCTCGGTCGTGAACTGCGGCAAGGCGTTGAGCTTCGCCTCGGCCTTGCGCCAGTCGTACTCGTTCTCCCAGTAGCTCGCGAGCTCCTGCAGCGTCTTCACTTGAACACCCTGCGAGCGGTCTTGGACAAGCTCCGTGCTCGGCCAGCGCGTCGCTTCGATGCGTCGACGAAGATCGTCGACCGCGTCCTGGGGGATGTCGATCTGGAACGGGCGAATCGCAACGCCGTCGGCCACCGCTCTCGCCGACTCGTCGGAAGTCGATACTGACATCTGCGTCTCCTAACGCTCGTGGGATGACCCAACCAGCGTCGCGCAGCGGCCCGAACGTCGCATCCGTGGACTCCCTGGGCAATGCCCTAGTGTTGATCGATTTCATCGACGTGGGACTCAACGAAAGCGTGCGGCGAGGCGTGGATAGCGACGGGCAAGGCCGGCCTCATCGTCCTGGCTGAAGGCCGTGCCGTGCGGGCGGCCTGAGAGATCCGAGTCGTCGAGGGGGAAGTCATCGCTCGTAACGCTGGAGTACGCGTCGGGAGCGACGTCGTCGGCGTTTTCCCAGTCACCCGTTTCCGCGTCCGCGGCGACGGAGGCGAGCGAGTCGGGATTGCGGAGGGCTCGTTCGTACGGGCCTCGACCAAGCGAGATGAGGTAGCCGCGGAAGTCCCTGAAGCAGTCGTCTGAGCAGCCATCCTCGATCACGCGGGCTGCGCCCCAGAGCCTCCAGGTGTACGCGCGCCGGTCGAGGCGGTGGCGGATCCGTGCGAACTCGACAATCGCGCTGCGGGGACAGTTGGGCAAGCCGTTCCTCGAGCAGCTCCGACTGCCTGCCCGTGTCGTTGCCCGCAGCTTTGCGCGTCTCGGCGATCAGGCGCCAGAACGCCGCTTCGTCAGGGCGCGCAGGCACTTCGACCTCCGTCTTGGCAGGCGTGCGGGGAGCAGGAGTCGCGTTGACCCGGCTGGCCTCGCCGGTCGTCGCTGAGATCGGTGGCGCAGCGTCGGCAACGGTGTTCGCGACGGGCTGGGCATCCGAACCGCCCCCGCAACCGGTCGCGAGGACACCGACAATGGCGGCTGCAAGGGTGGCGGCGTTCCTCCAGCTCGTTCTCAGCGACCGAGTCTGCTCGAACTGTCGCGTCATCCGGGTTGAGAGCTATTCGTCGGTGAACTCGCCACCGGCGTCCTCGTTGCATTCGATCTGCGGCGGCTCTTCACCTGGGAAGGCAAGAAAGTCCCACTGCGAGCTCCCAGGCCCGGCCATGTCCATCGCGAGCGCGGCACGCTTGACCTGCCGTCCGTCCTTGGTCGTGTACACATAGTCGGTGTTTTCGGTCACGCCGACCATGAACAGGCACTGGTCGAAGAGGTCAAATTCCTCGATCGGCTCGAGCAGGTCCTCAACGTCTTCCTCGAGCGCCTCGAGCATCTCGAAGAAGTCGTCGCTGTCTGATTCCTCTCCTTTCTCATTGCTGTCGTCGTCGTCTCCCTCGAGCGCCTCGACCCTGGCGACAATGTCTCCGTACTGGTCGTCCGGTGGCTCATCGCCGCCTGTGGGTGTCACTGAGGCAACGACCTGTGCTTTGCCTTGCTGAGCGGCCGCCGGCAGCGCGACGAGCGTGAGCAGGCCGAGAAGGATGAGGATCGTGAACCTGGGCAAGTGAAGTCCCCCTCGCTTGAGCCCTCTCTTGGGCGGCTGGTTGGATTTAGTCAACGGACTCACCCGGCTCGCTATCGCACTCCCGCTCAGCGAACGGCCGGTCCTTGCCGGCGAACGCGAGGAACTCGTAGTCCGGGTCGTCCCACTCGCTGATGTCGACGGTGATCGCCGGCTTGTAGTTGCTGCCGGGTGCGCCACCGCCGAACAGGTAGCCGAACTTCCCCTCCGGGTCGCCGTACTCGGTCACCGGTACCCATGACAGACACGACTCCCATTGGTCAAAGCGCTCGGAGAGCCGATCCACGCGGGCGGCGCGCCTGGCCAGATTCCGCAACCTCGCGCGCAGGCTCGCCTTCCTTACCTTGAGCGATTGTGTGCGCTGGCCGAGAGCGATCGCCGTCGACTGCTTGAGCACTCGGCTCCTGAGCACTCGGCCCGCGGCTTCAAACTCTGCTCCAGTCGCTCGCGGTCGACGGAAGGCAGGGTCGGCCGTTCCCCCGGGAACCGTGGCGGCGCTGCGGCAAGCCGCCCGTCGCGCGAACTTCAAGAAGATGTAGTCGGAAAAGCGGTTCTTGCTTCGGTCGATCACAAGCGCAGGCCGCTTGTCTGCTCCGGTTCCGTCAACGTCCTCGTACGAGTAGCCGTAACGGTGATCGCGGTCGCCGAGCTCGCTCACGCGCACCCAGCTGATGCACTTGACCCAGCGCTCGTACCGATTTGCCGAGCGCTCGAGAAGCTTGATCCGCTTGTCGAGCACACGTAGGCGCTGCTCGACCTTGGCGTGCGAACGAGGCGCCGGCCGATCGTCGTCCCCGGCCGTGGCGACTGAGGCCGCTTGGCCGGCGCAGACGGCGAACGTGACGAGGACTGCGACGAGGATGTAGCGGCGCACGTGCGACCTCCGATTCGTTGGGATTCGGTTGCGTGTCACTTGCCCTCCGTTCCGGTCTCGACGGCGCCGATGTCACAGCCCTTTCCTTGGGACCGCGGGGCGCCTCGTTGATCGGTGGCCACGAGAGCGCGGATGTCGACGAGTCCGTCGAGGTGCTGTTCCCCCTCGAGGACGTTCCACAGCGGGAAAGCGGCGCAGATCGCGACCGGGATTCGGTCGACGACCGGGCTGCCTGCCATTGGCATTCGAGTCTCGCCGAGCCCGCCGACCGGGGACAGATTCAGGAATGCTCCTCCGCTGGCGGCGGGTCCGCTGACCGTTCTGGGATCGCCGTTCTGTCGTAGCCCTGAGAGCAGAGGATCTCCGGCGGCGATGCTGTCGCCGGGGCCGTTGAGGCCGCAGGAGCTGTCGCTGACGAAGTTGAACCCGAGCGAGCGCGGGGCCGACACGCGGCAGCTCGTCGGCGTCGGCTGGGCCTGCCCCACTTGTGTCTGGCTGCCGTTCGCAATCGTCTTTGCCGGGCCGATGATCGACCCGAAGGCCTCGAAGCCGGCCCCAGCGCCAATGTTCGCAGCGACCGGCGCGACGTTGTCGACGACGGTCGAGTTGACGAGCTTCAGGTTGCCGGCGGCGAGGATGCCGCCTCCCTGCCCTTCGGCGTAGTTGTCGCTGATCGTCGAGTTGGCGACGTACAGGCTTCCGCGCGACCAGATGCCTCCGCCGACGTGCGCGACTGCCGCGTTGCGTGCGATGGTCGAGTTGACGACCACGACGTCTGCCTCGCCCGAGATCGCTCCGCCGCGGTCGTCGGCGCGGTTGCCGTTCAGGGTCGAGTTGACGATCGTGACGTCGCCCTCGAGCGTGAAGATGGCGCCGCCCGGGCCGTCGGCGTCATTGCCGTCGACGGTGGAGTCGATCACGGTGATGTCACCGTCCTCGTCGGTATAGAGCGCGCCGCCGTCGCCGTCAGTCGTGTTTCCATCGATGTGGGATCGCACGACGAGGATGTCGCCGGTCGAGCCGATCGCGCCGCCGGAGCCGTCGACCAGGTTGCTGCTGAGAATGGAGTCGTAGACCCGGACGCCGCCGCGGCGGGCGTACACGGCGCCGCCGTCGTCGTTGGCGAGGTTGCCGGTGAAGATGGAGCGGATGATCGTGGCGCGCCGCATCGAGAAGACCCCTCCGCCGGGTTCTTCGGCGAGGTTCTGCATCACGCGCGAGTCGACGATGGTGATCTCTCCACGGGTCGTCACGGCAGCGCCTGGCCCGTCGGAGCCGCCCCGCGTCAAGGTGACGTTCTTCAGCAGCAGGTAGCCGGTCCCGTCCTGCCGCAGCAGCCTCTTCTCGAAGCAGGTCTGCCTGATCGTGTGTCCGTTGCCGTCAAGGGTCATCGGACGCGACGACTCCCTGATCGGCTCGCCTGACTTGCAGGCGCGCAGGATGATGTCCTTGCGAAGCTCGATTGCGGTGCGCTGCGGATCGGCCCAGGCTGCGCGAAGCTCGGCCTCGGTGTCGACGGCGATCGCGCTTCGGGTCGCCTGACCCGAGGCGCCCGTAGCCGTTGCGAGCAGAAAGACGAGGCCGACCAACGCAATCGGAATGCGAGCTGATTGAAAGGTCTGGTGGCTGGATCTGCGGTTGGTATCCATGCGCTGAGGCTCGCAGTCGCCCCCTCGACTCGCATCCGCAGTCCCTAGTCAGCGCACCCAGTCTCGACCCTAGTCGCCCGGCTGTTGAGCCTGGGCTCGACCGCAAACCTCGCTGTCGGGGCACGAGGCGAGGATGCGAATTGCCGGTCTGCCGGCGCGCCAGCGGAGCTCGATCACCGTCGACGCCGCATTGTTGGCGTACGAGAGCTCGAGCAGCCGACGATCGCCGTTGACCTCGTGGACGAGTAGGTAGCGCCCCGCAGGCAGACCGTCTAGCGGAAGCTGCTGGCCCTCGAGGAACGGGCGATAGTGATCCCCGTACCCGATGGAAATTCCCTCGCGCAGGCGAAAGAGGTCGCGCCGGGTCAGTCCGCAGCGGCTTCTGTACACCTTCGCTCGCGGCGCGCCGGCAAGGCGAAGCCCGCGCGCGCGGTACCGGTCACCGAGACAGAAGCCGGTCTTGCGGTCGCGAACCACACGGCTGCTGCTGCCCACGGGCCGGAGCTCGTAGCGGTCGAACTCGAGCAGATGCCAGTGCTGGTGCGTTGACGCTTCGACGTATGCAAGCCGTCCCACGCGACGGATGACGCTCAGCGCCACCATCCTCGCGGTCGAGCACCTGGTCGGCGGTCATCGTCGGCGTGGCCGCATCATCGCGATGTCCATCGAGGATCAGCGGGCCGACACCGATGTTGCGGACTGCCGAGCGAAAGCCGAGCTGGTATGACGTCCGCCCTCCGGAGCGGTGTGCCTCGACTCGTAGTTCCCATGGCGCTTCCTGGTCGAGATCGGGCAGCAGCTCGAGCTCCGAGGAGCGGTCGGCGGAGAACGTACGCTCGGCTTGGACGAACGCGGCGCTCAGGGTTGCGGCGCACAGGAGCGACAGAAGCGCGAAGCGCTCTCATGACTCCGAGAGCGCGACCGCGAAGACGATGTGATTGTCGAGGTAGTGCCCGCTTGCACGGTCGAAGGCGCCGCCGCAGGTGATCAGGCGAAGTGCCGGCCACCTCGTTCGCGCGTAGACGAGCTTCGTCGGGAACTGGTTCTTCCGCACGGCCAGTGTCGACGTGACCCGAAGCGAATCGCCGCGCCGCCTTTCAACGTGACGCGGACGATGTCTCCTCGTCGCAAGGCGCGCAGCCGGTAGAAGACGCCCGGGCCGCGTTTTCGAGTCGACGTGTCCGACGATCACAGCAGCGCCGATCTCGCCGGGCTCGGGGCCGCCGACAAACCAGCCGGTCTGGCTGTAGTCGGAGGGCACCTGAAGTGCCTTGTTGCGATCGAGACCAAGCGGGATCACTGGCGCGGACACTCCAATCGCCGCGATGTCGATTCGTGACCGGGCGGGGCAACTGCCGCCGCACCGGCGTCGCTGCTGGGCGAGCGTTGCGGAGAGGCCGCCTGCGGCCACCATGCTCGTGTGGGCTACGTGCGGCGGTGGAAGCACGCGCAGCGTTTGCGTCGGCGTAGGAAGCAGCGAAGCGTTTGCATTGACGTGGGCGACGACACTTCGTGCCAGATCGCGGCTGCGATGAGCGTAACCCCGAGCGTTCCCAGTCAGCGTCAGCGCCGCCAGGTACAGGCGACGCTGACGCTGATTGGCGGGAAGCGCCGGTCGGGTCAACGCACGCCCTGGCGGCGCACGGCGGACGCGCCGGCCCCAGCTGCGCCGAGAAGAAGCACTCCCGCGCCTCCGAGGACAAGCGCCCGGATGGTCGCGTCGCTTGACTCCAAGGCCATGCCCCCAGCACCCGCCTGGACGCCCCCGACCGGGGTCTGTCCGTCGTTCGACGACGAACCAGAGCTAGGAGTTGGCGCAGGCGCTGCCGGAGCAGGGGCGGCGGGCGCCTGGTCATCGTCATCCTCGCCGGCGTAGGCACCACTTGCCGACGCGAAAGCGAGCATCGACGCGCTCGCCACGAGAACGAGGAACCGCTTGAAACGATTGATTTTCACTTCCGTACCTCCTTTGTCTCGCGTTGCGCGCTTCGCGGATCGAAGCGCCTGTTGAGGGTCGCCGAGGCAGGATCCGGTCGCATCTGAGTCGCCCCTGCAGGCGCCCTAGTCGGCACCCAGGAGTCCCTAGTCGATGCGGCGGCGTCGATCAGCCTGGCGACTGAGCTGCTATTCGCCCCCGCCGAACGCCTTGAGGACCCTCGCCTCTGTCGCTCGGACCCGGGTGAGGGCGCTGTTGAGGCCGACGGTTCCGGCCGGGGAGAGTCGATACTCCTGGAGCGCTCTGGTGACCTGGTCAACTTCGGCCGTGTAGATGCCCACCGTGTCGGCCATGCCGTCGGCGTAGTCCGCACCCGCGCCCTCGGGGTCGAGACCGATGACCTTCTTCAGCATCCGGTCGCGGGTGACGTGAGTCGACCAGAGCGTGTAGCGAAGAGCGGTGACGACGTTGGCCCTCGTCATCCCGTCGAAGAGCGCGACGACACCCGTCCCGGCAGTGTGTTCGAGGTTGAGGACCGCGGTGATCGACGCCGGTCCGGGAGTCTCATCCGATTCCGGGTTGGCAGGCGGCTTACCGATCTGAGCGATGCCCGCTTTGTGCGCCTTCAAGACGTTGGCACGAAGCGCCCGCAATGCGGTCACACCCTGGGCGTACTGGCCTCCTTGGAGACGCGCCTTCGCCGTCTTCAGCGCTGCTTGCGCACGACGGATCGGGATCGCGACCGAACTGGGGAGCGGAGTGCCTTCTTCTGCCTGCGCAACAGGCGCGATCGCGCGTGGTGTCGCACCTCCGCCGGTCCTCGCCGACGCCACCGAGACGACCGCGAGACCAATCACGAAACCGAGCGCAAGTCCGCTCGTTCGACGAGTCTTCACTTTCGTACCTCCTGGGTCTCGCCTTTGGGACGAAGCGCGTCGAGGATCGAAGCGCCGAGTAGAGACTCGCCTCCAGAGGATCTGGTCGCATCTGGACAGCCCGTGTAGCGGCCCTAGTCCGATCCCCGAAAGTCCCTAGTCGGAGCTTGCCGGCGGCGCGAGCGGCGCCCGGCTTCCGTGACCGTGCATCCGCGTCTGCGACGCCGCCCTGTAGCGCCGTGCCACGGCGCCCCAGTTGACCACGTTCCACCAGGCTTCGACGTAGTCCGAGCGTCGTCCCTGGTACTTGAGGTAGTAGGCGTGCTCCCACAGGTCGATCCCGAGGAGAGGCGCCTGTCCGAACATCAGCGGTGAGTCTTCGTTCGGCCGTCGAGAGCAGACCGAGACCGTCACCGTCGTACACGAGCCAGGCCCAGCCACTCCCCGACCTCGAGACCGCTGTGGCGGTCAGCTGCCGCTTGAATGCGGCGAGCGACCCGAACCTGAGCTCGATCGCTTCGGCGATAGCTTCGGGCGGCTGGCCGCCGCTCGAATGCATGGTTTCCCAGAAGAGGCTGTGGTTCGCGTGAGCGCCCGCACTCCAACGAACGGCAGCTCGCTTTTCCTCGGGCAGCAGGTCGAGGCTTGCGAGCAGCTCTGCGGCAGGCAGATCAAGCCATTCAGTGTCTTCGAGGGCAGCATTCAACTTCGCGACGTAGCCCGCATGGTGGCGCTGGTGGTGTAGCCGCATCGTCAACTCGTCGATCGTTGGCGAGAGCTCGTCATACCGATAGGGAAGCTGTGGCAAGTCGTGCGGCATCCGTTTTCCTGTCAACCGTTTGGCACATCGTGGGTGAATCGCTGCCTGCTCGCATCTGCAGGCCCGCGCGGAAACCCCTAGTCATGCGTGCCTGCTGACCTAAGCCGCAGCTAGATCCTGCGGGTGATTCGCGACGCTCGGGAGCGAGCCATCCAGCTGATTGCGCGAGCTGATCGCGAGTTTGGCGAACACTTTGTGCAGGTGGTATTCGACAGTGCGCGGGCTGATGAACAACCGCCCGCCGATCTCGGTGTTCGAGTGGCCCTCACGCGCCAACTGGGCGATCTGTGACTCCTGCGCAGTCAATTGGCCACGTGTCTCTGCGGACCGCTTGCGCGCCGTCGCACCTGTCGCCCGCAGCTCACGCAGCGCACGCTCCTCGAAGGCTTCCGCGCCGATTTTCCTGAACAGCTCATGCGCCCGACGCAGCTCCTCGCGCGCATCACGCCGTCGGTTCTGACGCCGCAGCCACTCCCCGTACACGAGATGGGCGCGAGACAGGTCAACCACGCTCAGACACTCCCCGAGGCGGTCGATCGCCTCTCGGTACAACTCCTCGGCTGCCTCGTCCTGGCAGACGAGGGCACGACAACGCGCCTCGAGGCCGAGCGCCCAGTTGGTACCGCTGGCGCGCGTCAACCCAGCAAGCCTTTCGAGAGCGTCGGCGGCTTCTTCAGTGCGGCCGCTGCGAGCCGCGGCCTCGATCAGCTCGGTCTGGGCCCAAACCGCCCAGCCTGGCTCGCTGCGCTCGCTCGCGCGCTTGGCCGACTCGAATGCGGTCTCGTAACGTCCTAGTCCGTTCTGGAGAATTGCAGTTGCGTAGTCGGAGAGCGTGATCGCCCCTCCCTCTCCACGGTCGACGGCGTCCTCGAGGTCTGCTTCGATCAGCTCCAATGCATCGGCTTCGCGGCCTCGGTACGCGGCGAGCAGCTGCCGCGCGTACGGCACGCTGGCAGCGCCGCTCGCAGCAGTGACTGCGTCGCATTGTTCGATCACTGCTTGTGCAGCGGCGAACTCGCCGGCAAGCGTGTGTACTCCCGCGCGAAGCGTGAGCGCGATCGGAAGTAACGCAAGAGCGCCCGCGTCCTGCGCAAGCTCTATCTGCCGCGAACTGAGATCGAGCCAGGCCTCGTCGTCCCAGAGGTCCATCGCCGTGCTGCATGCAGTGCAAAGCCAGTTGATGTCCGGCTCCAATCGAAACGCAGCGACCGCCTGCTGGAGAAGCAATGCCCCTGCACGCTGACCCTCCAGCACGCGCGTCGCCAGGCCGTCCAACAGAAGCTCGACAGGCCGCTTCGGGGGACGCGCCGCGGCTGCGTCTCGTGCCGCCTCTGCAATCTCCCTGAGTCCCCCGCCATCGAGACGCCCGGCGAACGTCGCGGCATCGAGCGCGTACAGGTACGCCTCGCGGGCGAGCTCGACATCGTATGCCTCGAGCGACCTCGCAGCTCCGAGGAGCTGGGCCGGCGCATCGCCGCCGCGGGTTACGTGCAACGTGAGCTGCCCCTGCAGGAGCTCGAGCAGCGCGCGCTGCCGCTCATCGAGGGGTCCTGCTTCGGCCGCGACGAGTAGATCGCGCGCAGCGTCCGGAGCCCCGGCCGCTCTTTGGGCCCGGGCGGCCGCGATCGAGCGCTCTACGCGGCGACGCGGATTGGGCGTTAGCGCGGCGGCTTGCTCGAGGAACGCAGCTCCCGCCGCGAGACCGCCACGCGTCTGCGCGCGACTCGCCGAACGCTCGAGTTCGGCGGCGACTTCCTCGTCAGGACCTAACGTGGCTTGAGCCCGATGCCACGCTCTGCGATCGGGATCCACCGACGCGTCCGTAGCCTCGGCCAGCGCTCCGTGCGCCGCGCGGCGCTCACCCACCGAAGCGGCGCGGTAAACCGCGGAGCGCAGAAGCGGGTGCCGGAAGCGAACGCGCGCCCCGAGCTTGAGTAGTCCGGCGTCCTCGGCCGGAACGGCGGCTTCTCGCAGAAGCCCGAGCCGCTCAGCCGCGCGCCAGAGGAGCAGTGGCTCGCCCAGGGGCTCTGAGGCCCCGACGAGCAGTAGCAGTCGTGTCTCCTCGGGCAGCCGCTCCAGCTGTCGCAGAAAGCTTTGCTCGATTCGGACAGAGAGCGAGCGCGCGTGCGGTAACCCAAAGCCTCCGGCGAGCTCGGCCGGGGACCAACCGCGTGGCAACTCCAGCAGGGCGAGCGGATTGCCTCTGGTTTCGGAAACGATCCGATCAGCGACGCGCTCGTCGAGCCTTCCCGCGACTCCCGAAGCAAGCAGCTCACGAGCATCCGACGGCGCAAGACCCTCCAGCCGCAACATCGGCAGGCCGTCGAGCCCGCGACCCCTCGACGGCTCTCTGACCGCGAACACGAAGCCGACCGACTCCGCCCCGAGGCGCCGGGCGACGAAGGCGAGCACCTGGGTGGACGAGCGATCGAGCCACTGCGCGTCATCGACCACACACAGCAGCGGCTGCTCCTGCGCGACGATCGAAAGGAGATTCAGGACGCCGAGACCGACCAAGAAGCGGTCGGGCTTTCCGATCCCGCTTAGACCGAAGGCCGTCTCGAGAGCGTCGCGTTGGGGCTGCGGCAGTTGGTCGAGGTGTCCGAACATCGGCGCACAGAGCTGTTGCAAGCCGGAGAAAGGGAGTTCCATCTCCATCTCGACGCCGACCGCGCGCACCGTGCGCAGGCCCGACCCCGCCTCCAGCGCATAGGCGAGCAGGGCGGTCTTGCCTACGCCGGCCTCGCCGTGGATGACGAGGACGCGGCTCTGCCCCTCGCGGAGCGACTGCAGCAACCGATCCAGGCTGGCGCATTCCGCCCTACGGCCCTGAGGCCGATCGCGGCCGTCGGGCTCAGCGCCGCTTCGTGTCGAGTACGCGTCAGCGTCGAACATCGGACTACGCCGCGAGGCGGCTGTCCTCGTAGTCGACAGTGCTGAAGTCTCGGTAGGCGAACGGGTGGTAGAAGACGTCGAGCGCGAGGTGCGGCTCGGTCGGGATCTCGAAATACGCGCCCGCCCGCCTGTCGCAGACGCAGACGACAACCCCGTCCGCGCCGTCGCTCGTCACCCAGAAGAGCGTCACGTCGACGTGGTCGGCCGAGCGGTGGTCGAGTTCTGTCCGTTTGGTTCTTGTTTGCGTCATGTGCGTGCGTCGCATTGCAGGACTCCTTTCCTTGCGTGCGTCACGTTCCGTTCGGTCGCATCCGAACACGCCTGGTCATGCGCACAGGTTCATTTTTTTGCGTTTGTGTCGCACCAGTGTTGGACGCTGGTCAGCGCACTGGTGTCACCTGCTCCACCGCGGGACGCTTGGCCGGCGGTTTGGCCAGCCGACTCAGGCGGTCACGGACGGGTACTGACCACGGGAAGGCAGCGCATCTCGGAGGTCCTTGCGCGAAGCGATTCCCAGCTTCATAAACACTTTGCGAAGGTGCCACTCGATGGTCCGGACGCTGAGGAACAGCTCGGCCCCGATCTCGGCGTTGGAGCGTCCGTCTCTCGCGAGGCGAGCGACATGCTCCTCCTGCGGTGTGAGCTCACTCTGCGAAGCGACATCTCGCTTGCGGACCTTCTCGCCTGTGGCCAACAGCTCCCGGCGCGTCCGTTCGGCGAACGCCTCGGCCCCTATGGTCGAGAACATGTCGTGCGCGGCTCCAAGTTGTTCGCGCGCGTCGACCCGCCGGCCCTCGCGACGCAGCCACTCGCCGTACAGCAGGTGTGCTCGTGCGAGCTCAGTTCGGAACGGAGTCCGGGCGAGCCGCTCGACCGCTTCTGCGTACCAGCGCTCGGCCTCTTCGCCGTCGCTCACCAGCGCCCGGGATCGCGCCTCGATGCCCATCGCCCAGTCGGACTCGTCGAGCGTGTGCTTCGGCAGCTGCTCCATCGCATCGCGCGCCACTTGCGGCTCGCGATTCCTCACCGCAGCCTCGATCACCTCGACCAGCGCCCATCCCGTCCCGTTAGGGATCTCCATCTCGTACGCGGCCAACTCCGCGGCGGCTAGGGCATCGGCGTACCGGCCGAGGCCATTGCAGATGATCGCGTTCACCCACGTCGCGAACTGCGCACCTTGGCCCATTCCGCGCTCAACGGACTCCGCGCGGCTGGCCTCCATGAGCGCCACCCCCTCGGCCCGGCCCAGGTAGGCCGCATGCAGGAGACCACAGGCGGAGTACCACCCGATACCTGTCGCCTCGTTGACCGCGTCGAACTCCGCGATGATCGCGCTCGATTCCTCGATGTCGCCGCACCAGACGGCATACACCCCCCGCCCGCTCAATGCAATCGACAAGGGGGCCAGCGCCCCAGAGGCCCGAGCAAGCTCGACGTGCTTCGCGCTCAAGCGCTCCCAGCTCTTCCAGTCCCAGAGATGGCACGCCGAGGATGTCGCGAGATGACCCCACTGGACGAACTCATTGTCAGGGACCTCGTCACCGAGGAACGCATCCACCGCGCGTCGTAGGCTCTCTGCGCCGGCGGCACGCCCATCGGTCACCATCGTCGCAAGTCCGTCGAGGAACAGATCACACGACGGAGCGCTGTCCGGTGCAAGCGGAGCGCACCGTGCCGCCCTCGACACCTCAGGCAGCAGCCCGCCCGGCCGAGCGAAAGGCCCGGCCGCGTAGGACGCCATCCAGGCATCTAGATACGTCTCGCGTGCGAGCTGGGCATCAAGTGGCTCGAGGATTTTGGCAGCCTCTACGAGGAGAACCGGCCCTTCGGGTCCCGGGTTGGACGAGTACTGCACCTGTCCCTTGATCCGTTCTACTCGGCCGCGCTGCACGTCGTCGGTCGCCACAGCCCGGGCCTCGGCCAACAAGGCGAGAGCAGTGTCGAACGCGCCGGCATAGCAGATGAGCTTGTGCGGCTGCGATGGCCCGGTCGGCGCGTCGTTCGGGCTCGGCGGTCAATTCGACCGAGCGCTCCAGGAACGCAGCGGCTCCCGCCAACCCGGCCCGAGCCTGAGCCGCGGCTGCCGTCTGTTCGAGCTCCGCGGCTACGGCTTCGTCCGGTCCCGTGGCCGCAGCTGCCAGATGCCACACGCGACGCTCTGGATCGACCTCGGCATCGGTCGCAGCGGCGAGCGCCCTGTGCGCAGCGCGGCGATCGTCGGCAGTCCCGGCAGCGTAGGCGGCCGACCGAACAAGTGGATGGCGGAAACGCACGTGAGAGCCGAGCTCGAGCAACTGTTCGGATTCGGCCGCTGCTGCCGCGGTACGAGGGATGCCCAAAGCCTGCGCGGCGCCGCCAGACGAGCGTCGCATCCCCCGTAGGGTCGGCTGCGGCTAGGAGCAACAACTGTTGCGTTGGCTCGGGCAGTGCTCGGATCCGCCGCGTGTAGCGCTCATCCATGGGCGTCAAAGACGCGCTCGGCTCGGGCACGCCAAAGCCACCGGCGAGCTCGCCTGCGGTCAGCTCACGGGGCAGCTCGAGCAGCCTCAACGGATTCCCGTCGGTCTCCGCGACGATCCGGTCGCGAACCTGCTCGTCGAGCTGACCAGACACCGCGGCCGTTACCAGCGCTCGCGCGTCTTCCTCGGTCAGCCCCTGGATCGTCAGGCTCGGCAGCGCGGGGAACAGCTGCTCGTCGCCCACTTCCCTCACCGCGCACAACAGGACAACCGCCTCAGCCAGAAGCCGCCGGCCCACGAAGCCCAAGACCTGCCGCGACGGCTCGTCGAGCCACTGAGCATCGTCGACCAAACAGACCAGAGGGCGTTCCGCGGCCGCCTCCGAGAGCAGCCCGAGCACGGCGAGGCCGACCACAAATCGATCAGGAGCCGTGCCGGTCGTGACTCCGAAAGCAACGCGCAACGCCTGCTGCTGCGGCTCCGGCAACACTTCGATCCCGCCGAGCAGCGGCTCGCAAAGTTGGTGCAAAGCCGCAAACGGCATCTCCAGCTCGGACTCAACGCCGGCGATCTGGGCGACGCGGCAGCCAGAGGCCTGCCGCGCGCAGTACTGCAGCAACGCCGTCTTTCCGATGCCCGCTTCGCCGCGCAGCACCAGGACGGCGCTCTGCCCCTCACGAGCGCGGCCCAACATCAGATCGAGCGCGGCGCGCTCACGCTCACGACCCCTGAACGCCGGCATCCGTCCTACCATCAGGCGCGTAACAATATGCCTCTCCAAAGGGGTTTTGGGCCGACCGCGCGACCAGTGGTCACCACTGGCGCGAAGCGGAGCCCTCGGCAGCAAGGCTTCACCTCATGGCGATCACACCGGGCGGGCTAGCCGACTGCCGTGTCGCGATCGTGACAGGCGGGTCACGAGGCATCGGCCGGGCGACAGCTGATCGGCTTGCACAGCTCGGCTATGCGGTCGTCGTCAACTACGTCCACGACCAGCGAACGGCGGAGGAGGCCGTCGACGCGATTCTCGACCGCCGCGGGACCGCTGTGGCCGTCCGGGCCGACGTCGCCGACGAGCTGGACGTAGAGAGGCTCTTCGACGCGACGGGCGACGCCTTCGGCGCCGTCGATGCCGTTGTCCACTCGGTACGCGGCCATGCATCGGCGGCTCCCGCTCGCCGAGATTTCGATCGACGACCTCGACGCGATGCTTCGGACGAGCGTACTGGCAACGTTCATCGTCAATCGAGCTGCGGCGCGCCATGTCCGGAACGGTGGCGCCATTGTCAACCTGTCCAGCACAGTGGGTGCAGCAGTCCTGCCGAGCTACGGCGCGCACGCGGCAACGGCGGCGCCGATCGATGCGTTGACGCGGTTGCTCGCAGACGATCTGCGCGAACGAGACATCACGGTCAACGCCGTATCACTCGACGTCGACAAGCCGTGTGCACCCGGCAATGTCGCCGACCTCATCGCGTACCTGTTGAGCGACGCCGGCCACGCGATCACCGGGCAAGTGATTCACCTCGACCACACTGACCCGAGCGAGACCGCATGAGGCCCACATCTAGAATCAATCGCAACAAATCGTCCGCCGTTTTCGTGCGCCAAGGAGGCAGCATGACGCCGCTACGTCGGAGGACGACTCGGATCGCACTGATGCTGATGATTGCGGCGGCAGTTGCAGGATCGGGTGGCGTGTCGGCCGCCACCGCGAAGAAGCACGCCGGCGCGCCGTTGAAGCTCATGGCCGTCTACGAAAGCGACGGGGCCGAGCGCTAGCCCCGAGATCCCCGAAGGTGCGATCGCGGCGGCAAAGGCGATCAATGCCAAGGGCGGCATCAAGGGTCGGCCGGTCCAGATCATCCGGTGCGACACCAAAGCCGACCCCAACGTCGCGACCGGATGCGGGCGTACGGGCTGTCTCCCAGGGCGTGGTTGCCATGGTGGGCAACCTCACCATCTATAGCAATCGGTTCATGCCGTTGCTGGCGAGCCACAAGATCCCGTCGATCGGGCTCGAGCCCGCCACGGCAGCGGACTTCACCTCGCCCGCCTCGTTCCCGATCGGCGGCGGCGCGCCGGTGCAGTTCGCCGGGCTCGGCGCAGCACTGGCCGAGGCTGGGGCCAAGAAGATCGTCCTGGCCAGGCAAGACATCCCGGAGGCGGCTGCCGTCGCGCCGTTCGTGAACGCCGGCCTGAAGCGCTTCCGCCTGAAGATGAGGGACCTTGCGGTGCCGGTCGGCGCGCCTGACATGGCGCCGTATGCCGCCGCCGCGCTGAAGGATGGCACCGACGGCATCGTCGTCACGCAAGCCGACCAGGACGCGGTCAATTTCGTCCTGGCCGTGCGCCAGGCGGACCCGAAGGTGAAGATCGCGCTGAATGCGACGTCGCTCACCGAGGTGAACAAGGCGCTCGGGCGCAACGCCGACGGGATCATCGAGAACGGGGCGACCACGACCGCGCTCAAGAACACTGCTGAGAAGCAATACGAGAAGGACACGAAGGCGGCCGGCTACACCAACCTCACCGCCTACAGCCTGGCGTCCTACGCGTCCGTCCGACTGGTTCAGAAGATCGCGAAGGGCTTGCCGAGCGTCACCGCTCCCGCCGTCTTCAACGCCCTCCGGCGCGCCACGAACCTCGAGAGCGGCTTCACGCCACCGCTGCAGTTCACGAAAGGCGGCGTTGCCGGACTGCCGAGGGTGTTCAACGCCTGCCTGTTCGCGTTCCGGATCAAGGACGGCAAGCAGGTGCCCATCACCGGCAAGTTCGAGAACGCCTTCACCGGGAAGCAGTGCCCGACTCCGAGGTGATTCGGGACTCTAGCGTAGACCAGTAGCAGCTGCAGCGTGGACGTCGTCCGCTTCGCGGTTCTCGGGCTTGGAGCGGGCGGCGTCTACGCGCTGACCGCTCAAGGCCTCGTCCTCATCTACCGCGGCTCCGGGGTGGTGAACTTCGCGCAGGGCGCGATCGGCATGATCGGCGCCTACGTCGCCTATCTCAGCCACGAGGACGGCGTCGCCATCCCCGTCGCACTGGCGCTCGGCGTGGGGTTGGGGGCGGCGATCGGCGCGGCGACGCACTTACTGGTCATGCGCCCGTTGCGCCACGCGCCGGCGGTGTCCCGGCTGGTCGCGACCCTCGGCATCCTCACCGTCTGCCTCGCTCTCGGCGACCAGCTGTGGGGACACGGTGCCCGGCTGATCGCCAAGCTACTGCCCACCGACAGCGTCACGCTCTTCGACGACGTCGTCGTCGGCCGGGACCGGCTGCTGATCCTCGCTGTCGCCGTGGTCGTGACCGTGGCGCTCACGGTGCTGTACCGCGCGACTCGGTTCGGTCTCGCCACCAGCGCGGTCGCCGAGAGCCGCCGGGCGACTTCCGCCCAGGGCATCTCGCCAGACGTCATCGCCACTGTCAACTGGGCGCTGGGAAGCGCTCTGGCCGTCGCGGCAGCGGTGCTCATCGTGAACATCACCGGGCTGCAGGTGATCAAGCTCGACGTTGCTGGTCGTGCCGGCCCTGGCCGCTGCGCTGGTCGGCGGGTTCCGCTCGTTCCCGCTGACGCTCGTGGGCGGCTTGCTCATCGGCATCCTCGAGTCCGAGGTCGCGTACCTGCAGGTCGAGGTCGGGACCTCGACGTTGCTTCAGGGGGCTGCCGATTCGGTCCCGTTTCTCGTGATCATCGCGGTGCTGGTGGTGCGCGGCCGCGCGCTGCCTCTTCGCGGCGACGCGATCGAGAAGCCGCCGGAGCTCGGCACCGGCGTGGTGCGGCCCGTCATGGGCCGTGCTGCTCACGGCTGCGGCGCTGGCTTGTCGCCGTGCTCGCTCCGAGCGGCTGGGTCGACGCGCTGACGACCACCGCCGCCATCGGGATCATCCTCCTGTCCCTCGTCGTCGTCACCGGCTACACCGGCCAGCTCTCGCTCGCCCAGGTCGCGCTGGCCGGGATGGGCGCGTGGATCGCGGCGCGCCTGGTGGCCGACCACGGCGTGCCGTTCGAGCTGGCCGCGCTCGCCGGCATCGCCGGTGCGGTGCCGATCGGCGTCCTCGTCGGGCTGGCGGCGTTGCGGATGCGAGGCGTCAACCTCGCGGTCGCGACCCTGGGCCTCGCCTCCTGCTCTGGAGCGTCAGGTGCTGGGCAACAGGGACCCTCACCGGGGGCGCCCTGGGCACTGGAGGTCGGCGCGCCCAGCTTCCTCGGCATCGACCTCGACACGTTCGAGCACCCGGCGACGCTACGCCGCCCTCGCGATCGCTGCTGTTCCTGCTCGCCTTCCTTGCGGTGGCCAACCTTCGGCGGAGCCCGACCGGCCGCCGGCTCGTCGCGGTTCGCACGAACGAGCGGGCGGCTGCCGCGCTCGGCGTGAACGTCTTCGGCGCCAAGCTCTACGCCTTCGGGCTCGGTGTCGGCGCTCGCCGCGCTGGGCGGCATCCTGATCGCGTTCGAGACGCCGACCGTGACCTTCTCTCCGACGTTCGACGTCTTCGGGTCGATCTCGGCGGTGATCTACGCGGTGATCGGGGGCGTCGGCGCCGCCCTCGGCGCGGTTCTCGGTGCCGCTCTCGCGCCCGGCACCGTCGGCGCCAAGCTCTTCTCCCTCCTCGGGAACGACGTCGACGACCTCTTCCGCCTGTTCGGCGGTCTGCTCCTCCTCGCCGTCCTGCTCCAGGCGCCCGATGGCCTCGTCATGCTCTACCGCAAGCTCGTGCTCCGGCTGGCGGCCCGGCTTCGGCCGCAGTGGCAGCTCGTCCGGCGGTCTAGGCCCGTGTTGCCAGAGGGAGCGCATGTCCGCCCGGCGCCTGCGACCCTGGCGCTTCGCGGGCTCACGGTCCGGTTCGGCGGCGTCTCTGCGCTCGACGACGTCTCGCTCAACCTCGCACCCGGGGAGGTGGTCGGGCTCATCGGTGCCAACGGGGCGGGGAAGACCACCCTCATCGATGCCGTCACCGGCTACGTCACCCCGAGCGCCGGCAGCGTCCTCCTCGACGGTCGTGCGATCGACGGGTGGTCGCCCCGCCGGCGGGCCGTGGCCGGGATCGGCCGCTCGTTCCAGTCGCTCGAGCTCTTCGAGAGCCTCACCGTGGCTGAGAACCTGCAGACGGCGTGCGATCCGCGCGACCGGCTGCGCTACCTCTCCGACCTCGTCCACCCAGGACGAGCACGGCTTGACGCCCGCCGCGGTGGCCGCGGTGCGCGCGTTCGGACTGCAGGACGAGCTGGCGAGCCGGCCCGACGAGTTGCCCTACGGCCGCCGGCGCCTCGTGGCCATCGCCCGCGCCGTCGCGGGCGGGCCGTCGGTGCTTCTGCTCGACGAGCCCGCCGCTGGGCTCGACGCCGAGGAGCGGAACGACCTCGCGCAGCTGATTCGCCGGCTGGCCGACGAATGGGGAATCGCCGTGCTCGCTGGTGGAGCACGACGTCCCGCTCGTGCTCGAGACCTGCGATCGCGTCGTCGTGCTCGACTTCGGCGTCAAGATCGCCGAGGGCGCGCCCGACGAGATCGCCCGCGACCCAACAGTCGTAGCCAGCTACCTCGGCGCCGAGACAACCGCGCCGGCCCGTCGTCCTCGAGCGAGCACGAGCGACCTCTTACTGCAGGTCGAGGGCCTGAGCGCCGGCTATGGCGAGCTGCCTGCGATCCGCGACGTCGACCTGACCGTCCACGCCGGGGAAGTGGTTGCGCTCCTCGGTCCAAATGGGGCCGGCAAGAGCACCACGCTCTTGACCCTTGCCGGGGAACTGCCGCCCCTAGGCGGCCGCGTGACCTACCTCGGGCGCGCTGACAACGACCCGCTCCACCGCCGGGTACGTGAGGGGCTCGGATTCGTTCCCGATGACCGCTCGGTATTCCAGTCGCTCAGCGTCGCCGCCAACCTGCGTCTCGGTCCGGGGCCGAGCGAGGCCGCCCTGGAGCTGTTCCCGGAACTGCGGCCGCTCCTCGGACGACGGGCCGGGCTATGCTCCGGTGGGGAGCAGCGGATCCTCTCCTTGGCCCGCGCTCTTGCGGCGCGGCCGCGGCTACTGCTCGTAGACGAACTGTCTTTGGGCCTGGCGCCTCTCGTGGTGCGCAGGCTGCTCGAGGCCATCCGTGGCGCCGCGGACAACGACGGCGTCGGTGTCCTGCTCGTCGAGCAGCACGCGGGGGAGGCGCTCCGGGTGGCCGACCGGGCGTGCTTGCTCCATCGCGGGCGGGTCGTGCTGGAGAGCTCGTCCGCGGACCTCTTCGATGACCCTCAATCCCTGGAACGCGCGTACCTCCATGGCGTGGTGACGGATTCAGTCAGTACCTAGGTCACCCAGCATCCTTGCGAGGTCCATCTCTGCGCCCCGGGTTTGCAGGCCGAGCTTCATCGCCCGTTCAATCAACCGTTGCGTCTCTTCGGTTTGTACGCCCGCGCCAAAGAGATCGGAATCGCGCCGGAAGTCGTCGAGTGGAGCCAGCGAGATGTCGTTGACCCGCTCCTTGACCGCGACCTGCCCGGCACGCGGAAAGGCAGCGATCCGCTGCGCGAGCGCTCTGACGACCTCCTCTAGCTCGCCGGCAGGGAATGCCCGGTTGATCCAGCCGTAACGCTCGGCGAGGTCTGCGTCGTAGTCATCTGCGCTCAGCATGACCTCGAGTGCCCGCGCGCGACCCATGAGCCGTGTCAGGTACTGCGCTGCGCCGCCGCCGGGAACCTGTCCGAACGCGGGTTCGAATTGACCGAAGATGGCTTTCTCTCGGGCGGCGAAACGCATGTCGCAGGCCAACACGAACTCGCTGCCTGCCCCGCGCACACGCCCTTCGATCTGCGCGATCGTGACGAGCCTGCACGCACTCAGATAGCGGAACAAGCTTGCGATCGATGCCTCGCCGGTCAGCGCTGCTGCTTCTGCTCGATACTCGGAGACGCGAGTCAGGTCGACGTGCGAGATGAAGTAGTCCGGGTCCGCGCTCGTGAAGACGACGACCTTCAGCGAGTCGTCGTCTTCGGCAGTTCGGATCAGCGAGACGAGATCCCGAACAAGCTCGGGCCCGAGCAGGTTCATCGGCGGCGCGGCGATCTCCGCGAACAGCACGGCGCCCTCGCTCCGGGTGTTGATCGTGTTCATCAGGCGAGCGTCTCCTTTTGGAGGAATGCGTTGATGTCCGCGGCCGTCCCGTCGGGGTATTGGAAGAGAAAGCCGTGCGCAGCGTCGGGATAGATCCGAAGCTCCGCGCCGGGGATCAGGCCGGCCAACAGGTAGCTGAGCTTCGTCGGGATCATCAGGTCGCCGTCCCCTTGGAGAACGAGCGTTGGGCATTGGATCCCGGTCAACCGCTGCAACGCGGCGTGGTCGGGGATGCCCCATTCGACGATCGCGTCGTATTGGGCGTCCCGAGCGGCGTCGCTCGTCGGTGCGTCGCGTTTCTGGCGCTCCATGAAGCGGCTGAGGAACTCCACGCCCTTCGCCTGACTCGAGTCGCTGCGCGCGAACATGATGTAGAGGAGGTTCTCCGGCTTGCTGTCGCCGCGCGCCGCCGCCGCAATGTCCTCGCGCCATCCGTGCATGCCGGGCGCCCCCTTCGGACCGGTCGCGGCCAGGATGAGCCGCCGAACGAGCGTCGGTCGTACCAGAGCGAGCTCCTGCGCAACGAAGCCGCCGATCGAGAACCCGAGCAGGTCAATTCGGTCGATGCCGAGTGCAGAGACGAAACCGATCATCCGGCGTGCGACTTGCGCGATCGTGCAGGGCGGATCCCCTGTCGATGATCCGACGCCCGGGTAGTCGACGAGGATGACCTCGCGTTCCGCGGCGAGTGCATCGGTGAGCGCCGGATCCCAGTTGTCGAGGTTCCCGCGGAAGTGCTGCAGCATCAGGAGCGGAAACGCGGCCTGGCGTCCGAAGCGACGGAAGGCGAACCCGACGTCCGCCACGTCGACGAATTCAGTCTCTGCTGTGTTGTGCGTTGTTGTTGAGATCATCAGCCGCTGCTCCGGATCGCGTCGAGGATCGCCGTCGCGTACTCCGTCGGCGCCTCTTCCCAGACGAAGTGGCCGGCGTCGATGATCACGAGCCGGCTGTTCGGCAGCCGCTCGTCGAGGAACTCGGCGTTCGCGAGCGGAACGACAGGGTCGTGGCGGCCGTTGATGATCGTGACCGGCGTCGCAATCTCCGGCAGCAATTCCGCCAGCACAGGTAGCTCCTGGGGATAGCGGCGGACGTAGCGCATTGACTCGACATAGCGGTCGCCGCCGTAGCAGGCCAAGTAGTCCGCGCGGATGTGGTCGGGAATGCCTCCCGCAATGTTGTCGAGCGACGCCCCGACGATCTCGCGCGGGTCCATTGGTCGGTACTTTTCGAGGTCGGGATCGAGCACTCGGGACCGGAGCGGCTCGCCGAGCTGGAGCGGGACAGCGGCCCCGCCGCTGCCGACGACGACGCTTGCGAACAGCTCTGGGTTTGTCGCCGCCGCGAAGAGGGCGGCTGAGGTCCCGACGTCGGGAGCGACGATGTGTGGGCGCCCGAGGTCCGCCTCGAGGACGAGTTGCACGAGGAACGCGCCCATCGCGCGTGGAGAAAGGAGATCATCGCGGCGCTCGGATGCACCGAAGCCGGGCAGGTCGACGGCGAACAGGCGGCCGTGCTCGGCAAGCGTTGCCCACATCGGCGCGAATGCGTAGAGGCTCTCCGGCCACGGGCTCGTCAGCAACACGACCGGCTCCTGCGCCGCAAGGCTCTCGGCATACCGGATCCGGACGTCGTCGATCGTGCGGAACTCGGGCGTGATCGACGCGGTCAGTGCGGTGGTCATGGCGGCTCCTTTCGTGTCGTGGGCACTCATGTCGGGAGCTCCGTCCCAGCCTGCTCCGCGACCATGTAGGCCGCGTACCAGTCGGGCCAGTTCACGTCGTACTCGCCCCCCATCCGCTTCTCGTGCTCGCCGTGGGCTACCGACGCACGCCGCATGGCGTTGGCAAGGTCCCCTGTGGATGCGAATGCCGTCTCGGAGGCGTCGATCCGGCCGGGCAGTCGCGCGGTGATCTCCTGGAGGAGCCACGTGTTGCCGTCAGGGTCGTTGAATGTGGCGAAGGAGCGGTAGGTGGCGTGATCAGGCGCAGGCCCACTGGAGCGACCGTCCATGCCCTCCGGCTGGAATTGGGCGCCCGGCGAGTCCGCGTGGAACACCTCGCTGATCTGGGCGCCGCGGGCAGCGAGCTCTTCGCGCGCAGCCTCGATGTCGGAGACGATCAGGTAGAGGCCATGGGCCGAGCCGGGCTCGGCGGTCGTCATGTTCGTGCCGAACTGAACCGAGCACCCGGAGCCGGGCGGCGTGAATTGGACGACGCGGAAGCCGTTGTCGAAGGGGAAGTCGGCGTCGAGCCGCCAACCCAGCCTCGTGTAGAACGCCGCCGAGCGGTCGACGTCCGAGACCGGGATGACGACTACCTCGAGCTTCATGTCGACGTTCACTACATCCTCCTGTGGTTCGTCGGAACGACGGTGTCGAAGGTCATGGCGACCTCGAGTGATCCAGCAGCCAGAACACCGCCGCGGTGACCGTGCCGAACACCAGGTGCGCGCTCAGGTCCTTCTCGAGCGTCTCGAGGTCGTACTTCCAGATTTGCTCGTACACACCAAGCTGCGGGAGTACGGCGTACCCGCCGGCCCAGACCGCGGCGCCGAAGGGAGGGCCGTACGAGAGCTTTGGTTTGCGTGAGCCGACGATGAGCCCGTAGCCGGCGCCTGTGGCCAGCCCGAGCCCCCAGTGCATGACGTTGTTGAGGGCTCGCGCGTATCGTGGCGGTACCTGATGCTTCGTCACGCGTTCGAGTAGTTGCTTGCCGACGAGCGCCGGAGCCGGTGCGCTTTCCCAGCTCTCCAAGCCTGCCGACGTTTCCCAGGCGAGGAATGCGGACTCACCGCCGCTGTCGCGGTAGCGGCGATAGAGAAGTGCGTCCATCGCGAGGGTGCCGACCGCACTCGCGTTGACGCCGCGGATGATGGAATCGAGCACGCCCATGACGGTCCGCGGCCTAGGCCGCAAGTCGTCTGTCCCCGTAGTCGACGGTGCTGGAGTCCCGGTAGGCAAAGGGGTGGTAGTAGACGTCGAGCGCGAGGTGCCGCTCGGTCGGGATCTCGAAGTACACGCCTTCGATCCAGTCGCAGACGCAGACGAGCGTTCTGTCCGCGCCTCCGCCATGCACCCAGACAAGCGTCACATCGATGCCGGCGCCGGAGCGCTGTGCCAGCTCCGTCCTCGTGGTTGTCGAGCCCCGGGTCATCGGGGCTTCCCTCCGTTGTTCCGGCCCTCAATCGCCTTGATGCTGTTCACGAAGGCCTTGCCGAGGACGCTCTTACCGACGGTCCCGAGCACGAATGCGAGGATCCGCCCCTTCGCGTTCTTTCCCTCCCGAACGATGACAACGTCCACGTCGGTGACGTGATCGCGCAGCCGGGTGAGGGTGTACGTGTAGCCCGATGCACCGCCCCAGACGTTCGAGTCCGTGGTCTTGAGGACGACGTGGTCGCGATCGGACCAGTCGTACTGCAGTCGCTCCCAGACGCCGCCGGAGCCTTCCGTGACATCGGCCTCCGCCGGGCCGAGGTGGTGAACCTCGAGATAGTCGTCCGCGCTCTTGCTGAAGACCTTCGAGCGACCCGGCCCGAAGTCGGTGAGCCCTGCCACGAACTGCTCGGGCGACAGGGTCGTGATCTGGTTGAAGTGGATGGTGGACATGCCTCCTCCTTGTGTTGGGCGGGTCACGCCCTCCCGACGACATCGGGAGGGCGTGTGACGGGCTGCGGGGTCATCCGGCGGCCCAGAACGAGCAGTGGTGTGCGGACGCGAAGGTCGTCTTGAGCTGGGGCCGCGGCGACACAAGCGACAACACGTCCGAACTCGTGTTGAACGACGGCCAGGGCACCCCCGCCGCCGACGGATTACCGCTCGCCGCGAAGTTCCTCCACGCCTTGCGCATGCTCACTGCGAGCGCTTCCTGAGTGGCGTTCAGCGCGGTGGCGAACGGCGCGTTCGGCTGATCGAAGAGGTACTGGATCTCGGATGAATGCGTTGCGACCGGCGGGAAGTCGGGTCCCGCGAACAGTGGCGGCGCGGTGTCGTCATCGAACTGGTACGCGAATGTCGGCACGCGCCGCGAAACCCAGCGGTCGACCTGCAGCGCCGGACACGCGAAGTTCGCGTCCGAAACCAGTGCGCTGAGAGCCGCGACCGGCGCCGGGTAGGCGCTGACCGGATACTCGGCTGCGATCGCAGATGCTCTGGACGCGGACACGCCCAGCACCGACGCGATCACGTTTTCGTAAGTAGCGGGAGTCGGTGTGGGCGCCGGCACGAACCTGCCGCCACTCACCGCCAACCCAAGCCCGGCAACGAAGATCAGCTCCTCGTCGTGGTTTACGCCGTTGAGGATCGGCACCCGAGCGAAGCGCCCGGCGGCCAGCGCCTTCCCGATCGACTCCGTGAGGACCTTGCCGTCGACGACGCCAGGGATGGCGGCGTCCGGGAACGTCTTGACGAGGGTGTCGGCCGGCACGTGGCGCAAGCACACCGCGGACTGATCCGTGCAGCCCACCTTGTCGGCGATCGTCTCACCGAATGCCTTGGCGCCGGCGAGCGGCACCTGAGTCAGCGCGAATGCCCCGCTCTCCACGATCCCACGGTGGAAGAGCCCGCGCGCGCTTCGTGATACGAGCTGGGCGAGCACGGAGACGCCGCCGGCCGACTGGCCCGCGATCGTCACGTTCTGCGGATCTCCGCCGAACCACGCGATGTTGTGCCGGACCCAGCGCAGCGCCGCCTGCTGATCCATTAGGCCGTAGTTGCCGGCGGCGCCGCCGGGCCGCGAGGCGAGCGCCGGGTGCGCGAGGAAGCCGAGCGCCCCCAGCCGGTAGTTGATCGTCACGACGACGGTACCCGCTGCTGCGAGTTTGGAGCCGTCGTAGTTGCGGGAGCCGTCCTGCGTGAAGCCTCCGCCGTGGATCCACACCAGAACCGGTCGGTCGGCGCCGCGACGGAGCGTCGGCGTCGAGACATTGAGATACAAACAGTCTTCGCTCTGAGGGCCGGGCGGCGCGAACCCGCTCGGCTTCTGTAGACAGCTCGGCGCGAACCGAGTCGCGTCCCGGACCCCGCTCCATGAAGCAAGCTGCTGCGGTGCTCGCCAGCGGAGCGCGCCTGTAGGCGCGGCAGCGAAGGGCAGACCGCGGAAGGCGTATCCCCGACTCACCGCCGACCCGCGCACGGTGCCGCCGGCAATGGTCACGATCGGACTGTCGCTCCGAACGGCGGCAGCGGGAGCGCCGTCGACGCTACCGCTGGCGGCGGTCACCGCGACGGTCACCGCGAAGAGGGCGGTGCACAGGGCGGTGAGCAGTGCTCGCGTCGAACAGATCCGGTTCATGAGTCACTCCTTCGATCAGGGGTTGGCTGCATGTCACCCTGACCACCCGCCTATCTGGTCGCACCAGCGGAGAACCCTGGACCTGACACGGGACACCTGCAGCGGACGCGTGCCGATCCCGAGCGACGGCGGCCCAGAGTCCCGCGCGCCGACCCGCGGTCACGCCAGGGTCGACCACTGGCGCGACCCGCTGGCCGAAAGCCGACTCTGAGCAGCAAGCGGATCAGGAAGGAGTAGTGCGATGGCGAGGTTCGACTACGACGTGGCGATCATCGGCTCGGGGTTCGGTGGAAGCGTCGCCGCTCTCCGCGCGGCGGAAAAGGGCTACCGCGTCGGTGTCATGGAAGCCGGCAAGCGGTGGAATGACCAAGACCTTCCGAAGAGCCAGTGGCACCTGCCGGGTTTCCTGTGGTTCCCGGCCGCAGAGCTGTACGGGATCCAGAGAGTCGAGTATCTGGACGACGTGCTCGTCCTCTGCGGTGCGGGTGTCGGCGGCGGGTCGCATGTGTACGCCAACACGTTGTACGTCCCGCCGAAGCAGTTCTTCGATGCTCCGGCGTGGGCGAGCATCACCGACTGGGCCGACGAACTGGCGCCTCACCTCGACCAGGCAACACGGATGCTCGGCGCGACTCGCTACCCGTACATGCCGACCGACGTCGATCGCGTCATGTACCAGGTCGCGACCGAAATGGGAAGGGAAGAGACGTTCAACAAGGCGCCCGTGGGTGTCTATTTCGGGAGCCCGGGCATCGAGGCGGACGACCCGTATTTCGGCGGCGTTGGGCCGCGGCGCACCGGATGCATCTCGTGCGGCAAGTGCAACATCGGCTGCGGCCACAACGCCAAGAACAAGCTGACGACGAACTACCTCTACCTGGCGGAGAAGCTGGGTATCGAGATCCACGAGCTTCACGAGGTCTACGACCTCGTCCCGCTCGATGGGGGTGGGTTCGAGGTCCATGCACGCCATCCAGGCTGGGCGCAGCGAGCCGCGCATCTCCACCATCACACCTACACCGCCGAGCATGTGATCGTCGCTGCCCACGCCTACGGCTCGGCGAAGCTTCTGCTGCACATGCAGGATAGGGGCCGGCTGACGAGCCTCTCGAGCGAGCTCGGCCAGCGAGCGCGGACGAATTCCGAACAGCTTCTCGCAATCACGCGAACACATGGTGAATGGATGCGCGATCCCGACAAGATCCGCCTCACGCCGGGTTCCGTCTCGATCACCTCCGGCGTCTGGCCGGATCCCACGACGAGCATCGAGCCTGTTTACTGGGGCGTCGGGAACGACCTCTTCGCATTCCTGGTCACCTACCACCAGCACGGCGAGCAGAAGCACCCGACCGCGGCGTGGGTCAAGGAGCTGATCGGACACCCGACCGAGGTGCTCAGCTTCGACGACGCACGCGACTGGGCCGAGCGGACGGTCATCATGCTCTGCTCGCAGACGACCGACACCTCGATCGAGCTGTACTGGCACGACGGCCTGCTGCGGAGCCGACACACCGGCACACCCCCGGCCGTGCACATCCCCATCGTCGAGCAGTTCGTCGACCGGATGGCAGCGAAGATGGACGGCCACGAGGGGGCGCTGCCGTTCGAAGTGATCAACCGCACGGCCTCGGCCCACTTCACTGGCGGGATCCCGATCGGCGATAGCAGCGAGACCGGCGCGGTCGACGCCTACCAGCGCGTCTTTGGCCAGCCCGGCCTCCACGTCGTCGACGGAAGTGTCATGCCGGCCAATACCGGGGTGAACCCGTCACTCACGATCACAGCGCTGGCCGAGCGTGCGATGTCTCTTTGGCCGAACAAGGGGGACGTTGACACCAGACCGCCGTTGGGTTCCGGCTACGAGCGCATCGACCCGGTGATGCCGCACCGTCCGGTCGTGCCGGCCGGCGCTCCGGGCGAGCTGCGACTCGATGCGAAGAAGTCGGACGTCATCCCCGACTACCCCTACTGAGGCCCGCTCGACAGAAAAGGAGACGACGATGACCGAGCTCGCCGCTGACCCCTTCCGGAAAATCGCTCCGAACGACGCGATCGCCAACGACTCTCTGGTTCCCTACTACTTGGCTGACCGCAAGCTGCGGATCTCGATTGCACGCGTCGACAATCGCCTGTACGCGTTCGACGACCTCTGCACGTGCTCCGACGAGCAGTGCCCGCTCTCCGGGGGACTGCTCACAGGGACGACGCTCATGTGCCAGTGCCACGGCTCCCGATTCGACATCACAACCGGCGCCGTGATCAACGGCCCGGCGACCGACACACTCGCTACCTACGCGGTGCAAGAGGTCGACGGCGGCATTGAGATCCGCGTGCACGATCGAACCGAAAACGCCGTGCAAGATGCGCAGCGCGAGCAGAGGCGGCTCGTGTTCGCCGCCATGCTCATCTCTGCCTTCTTCGTGGTGACGTTCACCGCATTCGTCCATGGTCGTCGGGCGCCTCGCGCACACGTGCGGAGATGAACCGGAGACTGCGTAGCGCTTCAATCAGCTCCGTTCGCGAGAGAGGAGATGCATGAGACACGCACCGTTCCGTAGAGGGTTCACGCGCAGGTTCCTGGTCGCGCTGGCCGCCATCGCAGCCGCGTGGGCCGTGAGCGGGGCGATGCCTGCAGCGACCGCGCAGCAACGCGTTCCGGTGTACTTCCTGCAGGGCGAGCAGCTCGCACGCGTCGACCGGCCCGGCAGTACTTCTCTGGATGCGGTGCGACAGCTCGTCGCCGGACCGACCCGCGCCGAGGGCGCACGTGGCTTTCACACCTACCTGCCTCCGGGCACTCGCGTGCTGAGCGTCGATGTCGTGAACGGAACTGCGACCGTCGATCTCAACGAGCGGTTCGCATCCGGAAGCGACGCCGGCAGCCTTCTGGCCCGGCTCTCGCAGCTCGTCCGCACGCTGACGGGGCTCCAGGGAACCCAACGGGTGCAGCTCTTGATGAACGGCGGCTTGGTCGCCGCTCGCTTCCCGGGCATCTCCACGAGTAGCCCGATTACCTTCCGCATGCTGCAGACGCCGAACGTGCCCGTACCCGAACCCGACGGCGCCAGGCTTCCCGCTCCTGACGCCGGCGTCAAGAATGTCCAACAGCGTCTGATCGCACTCGGCTACCTGCTCCGCGGCGACGACGATGGCCGCTTCGGGCCGGCGACACAGAACGCGATCCTTGCTTTCCAGAAGTGGGAGCGGCTCGGCCGGACCGGACTCGTCGACGGCCGGACGAAGGCGCGGCTCGCGACCGCTGTGCGCCCCGTTCCGCGCAGCATGGGCGGTCCCGGCAAGCGCGCCGAAATCCTGCTCGACCGGCAGGCCGCGCTGCTGATCAGTAACAACCGGGTCGTGCGCACGATCGCAGTCTCGAGCGGGAAGCCGTCGACACCCACCCCGCCGGGCAGCTATCGCGTCTACGCCAAGATCGCTCGCTGGTGGTCGGTGCCGTTCCGCGAGTGGCTGCCATGGGCGTTGCCGTTCGTGGGCGGCATCGCGTTCCACGAGTTCCAGGTCGTGCCAACCTTCCCCGCCTCGCACGGCTGCGTCCGACAGTCGTCGACAGTAGCCCGCTGGACATACAACTTCGCCACCGTCGGCATGCCGGTCAGGGTGATCGCCAGGTCTTGAGGCAATCGCAGAAACTTCTGGTCGTTGGACTGCATTGCGCCGTCTGACCGACAACACGAGGAGATTGAAGTCCCCTAGTGTCTTCGGGCGACGACTCTCGGTACAGCGCCGACCCCGCGCGGTCAGGGCACCATCCAGCTCAGTACCGCGGTCGACTGTAGGTAGACGATCGCGCACATGAACGCCAGAAACGCGATGCTCCACCTGAGTACTGAGCGCATGAGGTCACCTTCGCGGCCGGCCATGCCGGCGGCGGCCGCGGCGATCGCCAGGTGCTGCGGAGAGAGCATCTTGGCGAAGAGTGCCACCCGTGCTGTTCCCGGCGGCGACCAGTGTGGGGGATAGTCCGGCGTCATGCCCCGCCGCCACCTGGAGTTCGCCGAACAACGAGTTCGACGCCGTGATCGAGCCGGTGATCGCGACGCCGAGCCAGCCGATCAACGGCGAGATCAGCGCGAACATGCCGCCGGCACCCGCGGCCCACAGCCCGATCGTTACCGTCTCACCGGAAAGGTTCATCACGTACGCGAGCGCAAGCACCGTGGTGACCGTGACAATCGCCGCTCGTAAGCGGACGAGCGTCTCCTTGTAAGCGCGCAGCGCCACACGAGGCCGGATGCGCAGGACGAGCATCGTGAGGAGCCCAGCACAGCAGCAGCTGCGTCCCCGGCGTAGCGAGCCAGTTGAGCGTGAACGTGACCGCGGGCGGCTCGCCGCCGCCCGCGGTCGTCACCTCGAGGCCGGGCCAATGGAACGACTCGGTTCGATCGGCGAGAAAGCCTTTGACTGGGTCGATCTGCGCGAGCGTGAGGATCACGATCAGGATCAGGTACGGCGCGAGCGCCTCGATCGTCTCGAGAGGTATCCCCCGGCGTGCTGCGTCCGGCCGCCGCCGCCGCAAGTAGCCGGCGATGGCGCCCAGAGAAGCGAGCGACGCGACGACGTCGGTCAGCTCGACGGAGACGTAGTTCGACGTGACGAACTGCGCGACTGCGAACGCCGAGCCGGCCAACAGCGCGACACGCCATGTTTCGCGCAGGCCGCGGCGGCCGTCGACGATGTAGACGATCACCAGCGGCACGACCAGGGCGAGGAGTGGAAGCTGGCGCCCGACCATCGCGCCCAGGTCGCGCTCGCTGATTCCGGTCACGCCCGAAAGCGTGATGATCGGCGTGGCGATGGCCCCGAACGCCGCGGGCGCCGTATTGCCGATTAGAGCGACGCCGGCCGCCTTCAGCGGCTCGAAGCCGAGCGCGATGAGCATCCCTACCGTTATGGCAACGGGTGCGCCGAAACCCGCGAGCGCCTCGAGCAGGGCGCCGAACGAGAACCCGACCATCAGCGCCTGGATGCGTTGGTCGCCGGAGGCCGCGCCGACCCCGCGGCGCAGCGTGTGGGAGTGGCCGGTGGCGACGGTCATCGTGTAGATCCACACCGCGTTCACGACGATCCACATGATCGGAAAGATCCCGAACGCCGCACCTGCGGCGGCGCTGTTGAACGCCTGCCTCGCCGGCATCCCGTAAACGGCGATCGCGACTGTCACCGCCACGGCCAGCGCGATCAGGCTGGCGTGGTAAGCCCGCAGCCGCAGCCCGGCCAACAGCACGAACAGTGTCGCGAGCGGCAGAACCGCGAAGAGCGTGCTCAGCCCAAGCGAGCCGCCGACCGGGTCGTGCACCTGCTGGTACATGCTGCCGCAAGTCTCGCGGGTCCCGGCCGCACGCGAAACTGAGAATGCGATGGCCGGGCATGCCGGCAGCGCCACTGCCGACGTGCGACTCGATCACGTCGTCGCCGGCGCCGCGCGCCGCGGGTCGAGCGTCGCCAGCGCGGAGCTCTTTGCGCGAACTGATCCCGAGCTTCGCGAACACCTTGCGCAGGTGCCACTCGACCGTGCGCGGGCTGATGAAAAGCTGTGCGCCGATCTCGGGGTTCGTGCATCCCTCGGCGGCGAGCCTTGCGATCTGCGCCTCCTGCGGGGTGAGGCTGTCGCGCGTCTCGGGGCTGCGCTTGCGCACCGTCTCGCCGGTGGCCATCCGTTCACGGCGGGCGCGTTCGGCGAACCCGTTCATGCCGATCTCCGCATACATGCTGTGCGCAATCCGGAGCTGCTCGCGCGCGTCCACGCGCCGGCCTTCGCGTCGCAGCCACTCACCGTAGAGGAGGTGCGCACGCGCAAGCGCGGGACGCACCCGCGTGCGGCTCAGCCGCGCGATCGCCTCGCGGTACAGGCTCTCGGCAACGTCGGCCTCGCTGAGCAACGCGCGTGAGCGCGCCTCGACGCCGAGCGCCCAGTCCGTGCCGGCGGCGCTGCTGATCTCCTGGAGCCGTCGCAGCGCGCCGGCCGCGCGCTCGGGGTGGCCGCTGCGTGCGGCCGCCTCGATGAACTCGGTCGGCACCCACGTCGACATACCCAGCTCGTGCGGGTGGCCTACGGCCTGCTCGGCGGCGGCCAGCGCCTCCTCGTAGCGGCCGAGGCCATTGAAGAGAAGGGCGCTCGCCCACTCGGTGGCGACAAGCCAGAGCCCCTCGCCACGATGCACCACCTCGCGCCGCCCGGCGTCGATCAGCGCAGTGGCCTCCGCCTCCTCACCGCGCCAGGCGGCCAAGATCGCGCCCTGCGGCGCCAGGCGGCTACCGGTCGCCTCCGTGACGGCCTCGGTCTCCACGACCAAGGCCTCCGCCGCGACGAGGTCGCCGAGGAAGAGCTGCACGCTGAAGCGCTCCGCCAGCGCGATCGGCAGGAGCGACAGTTCGCCGGCCTCCCGCGCGAGGCGCACCTGACGCTCGGTGAGCTCGTCCCAGCTCGTCTCGTCGCCAAGCGCGCGGGCGGCGCGGCATGCGAGCCAGAGCCAGCGCAACGCGTCCTCGTCAGACATGGGCTCGTCACGGAACGCACGGAGCGCGCGCTTGAGCGTCGGCGCACCGGCCGCATAGCCGTCGATCGTGACCAGGGCGATGCCCTCGAGCAGGAGGTCGCAAGCGCGCGGCGAGCGCCGCGACGACTCGCCCCAGTCTGCGGTCAGCACCGCCTCGGCGATCTCGCGCACGCCGCCGCCACGCGTGAGCCGGTCGGCGAACAGCGCTGCCGCAAACGCATCCAGGTACGTCTCGCGCGCGAGCGCGCCGTCCAGCGGCTCGAGCCGCTTGGCGGCCTCGAGCAGTAGCTGCGGTGCGTCGCCGCCCCGGGTGACCGCGAACGTAACCTGGGCGCGAAGCAGCTCCGCCCGCGCCTGATCGAGCTCATCGAGCGGTCCGGCCTCAGCAAGGGCGAGCAGCCGCAGCGCTGCATCCGGCGCACCGGCGCGCTGCTTGCTCTGTGCCGCGGCGAGCGCACGGCGGGCACGGCGCGCGGGCTCAGGCGTCAACTCGGCCGCACGCTCGAGAAAAGCCGCGGCCGCGGCCAGGCCGCCTCGGCCCTGCGCGCGGCCGGCCGAGCGCTCGAGCTCGGCGGCGACGTCCTCGTCGGGTGCCGGGGTCCCGTGCGCGCGGTGCCAGGCGCGCCGGTCAGGGTCCCTCTCGGGGTCGATTGCTTCGGCGATGGCGCGATGCACCCGGTGGCGGTCGTCGGCCGCAGCAGAGCGGTAGGCGGCGGATCGGACGAGTGGGTGCGCGAACTCGACCCGCCCGTCTATCTTGAGCAGCGCGGCGTCGCACTGCGGGGCCGGCCGCGGTCATCTCGAGGCCGAGGGTCTCGGCGGCACGGTGAAGCAGCACGAGATCGCCTAGTGGTTCCGCGGCCGCGGCGAGGACAAGCAGCTGCGTATCGGCCGGAAGCAGGAGGAGGCGCTTGGCATAGCTCTGTTCGATCTTGCTGACGACCAGGTGACTGGCGGGAAGACCGAATCCACCGGCGAGTTCTGCGGCGTTCCAGGTGCGCGGCAACTCGAGGAGCGCGAGCGGGTTCCCATGGCTCTCCGTGATGATCTGCTCGCAAACGGCGGCGTCCAGCGGGCCGTGCACGTTGTCGAGCAGCAGCGCGAGTGCGTCGCTGTCGCCGAGTCCGCGGATGGACAACTCAGGGAGCCCGACGAGGGCGTCCTCGCCGATGCCCGTGCGCGCCGCGCAGACGAGCGCGATCCGCTCGGCGAGGAGACGGCGGGCGACGAAGCCGATGATCTGCCCGGAAGCCTGGTCGAGCCACTGCGCGTCGTCGACGATGCAGACCAGCGGTTGCCGCTCGGCGGCCTCGGCGAACAGCGTCAGCGTGGCGAGCCCCACCAAGAACCGGTCGGGCGCAGGGCCGGCGCTCAGTCCGAACACCGTCGCGAGCGCCTCGCGCTGCGGGACGGGCAGCCGCTCGAGGTAATCCAGCATGGGTGCGCAAAGTTGGTGCAGGCCGCTGTAGGGCAGCTCCATCTCCGACTCGACGCCAACCGCCGTCGCGACATGCCATCCCTCGACACGCTCGGACAGGTAGCCCAGCAAGACACTCTTGCCTACGCCGGCTTCTCCACGAAGGACGGCAACTCGGCTCCGACCGGCGAGAGCGTCGGTCAAGACCCCGTCAAGTGCCTCGCATTCTGCACGACGTCCGAGAAGCCTCATCGGCGGCCTCCTTCAGGACGAGCCTATACCTGCTCGGAAGTCCAATCCTTCTCCGCGCCCCCCAGAAACCCCGGGACTCAAGCCGGGAGTCCCGCCGACGCATGCCGATCGCGCGGGGAGGGTCGCCCAGCGCATCTCTGAGCCGTCATGGTGCGGCTGTGCGATTCGCAACGGACCGGCGCCTAGTCGATGTTGATCAGCGCGATGACGCCACCGACGACGAGGACGTACAAGAGCAACCCCACGACGGCGACGGCGTAATTGGCGTCGCGTTCGCTCGTGCGTGCGTCTCTGGCCAGTGGGGGCAGCACGTGGACCAAGAACGGGAGCAGCGAGACGGCAACACCGATCATGACGAGAGAAGCGGCGAGCGCCTTCCCCTCATCGGCGATCGCCCACAGCGACCCGAACAGCGTTGCGCCGAGGACGAGCGCAAAGAAAAGCTGCAGCCGCGCGTCGGGAAGGTCCTGCCTGTCTCGCCCCGCAGCGCGTTCGCGGTCGAAGAATCGGATCTCCCAAAGCAGGGCACCGGCCACGGCCAACTCGATCGCGATCGTGGACTGGAAGAACTGGACCGGGACATCCACGCCGGAGCAGTATCGGCCACCGGGTCGATCCCGTCCAGGACGCTGATTTCTCGCCTGACCGTCTCCCCGTCTCGCCTCCCCGACAGGAGTCCCGACGGCTCGAGTTCGTCGCGGGGGGAGGGCATTCGCCGCGGCGCAGGTGTCCTGCCGGTGACGAACCGGCGCACACTCGTCACGGGAACCAACCTCACACATTGGAGATCACTCTTCGAATACGCAGGCGGCACAACTCTGCGGCCGCGTGTCAGCGGGTGTCAGCAAGAGCCAATCTCGGCACGCTCTTCCCCGATACTTCACGGTGCTTCGTGGCAAGAGCGGGATACTGACAGCGGCATCCGTGGCAGCGGCGCTACCGAAAGCACCGTTTTGCAGGGCCTTTGAAGTGGAGCTAGGCGGGCTCGAACCGCCGACCTCCTGGGTGCGATCCAGGCGCTCTCCCAGCTGAGCTATAGCCCCTCGGTCGCGCATTGTAGCGAGCCTCGCCGCTAGGTCGCGACATTCGGCTGCAGCGATTCGAGGCGGTCGATCCTGGCGATTGCCGGAAACAGGCGGGGCCAGATCAGCGCTGCGGCGACCGTCACGGTGCCGCCGATCACGACCGCGGGCACTGCCCCGACCAGGGCCGCCGCGGCGCCCGACTCGAAGGCGCCGAGCTCGTTCGACGCGCTGATGAAGACCATCTCGACGGCGTTGACGCGTCCGCGAAGCATGTCGGGCGTCGCGAGCGCGGTGATCGTCGCTCGGATGTTCATGCTGATCATGTCGGCGAAGCCGCTGACGGCGAGCGCCACCATCGACAGCGCGAAGGAGTTCGACAGGCCGAAGACGATCATGCTCACGCCGAAGACGGCGACGACGATCAACAGCTTCCTGCCCGCCAGGCGCCCGAGAGGCCGGCGCGTCAGCATGATGCCCGCGGCCAGAGCGCCGATCGCCGGACCGCTGCGCAGGATGCCAAGCCCGACGGGCCCCACCTCGAGCACGTCGCGCGCGAAGAGCGGCAGCAGCGCGACGGCACCGCCGAACAGCACCGCGACGAGATCGAGCGAGATCGCGCCGAGCAACACCGGCGTCCGGCGGACGAACCGCAGGCCGGCGAGCAGGCCGACGAGGCGGGAGCCCGCCATCAGCATCGGCTCCTGCTCCACGGTCCGCGGCCTGATCGTCGTGACGACGGCAATCGCCACGAGGAAGAGGACGACCCCGGTTCCGTAGACGAGCTCCGGGCTGATTGCGAAGAGCAACCCGCCCAACGCCGGCCCGGTCACCACGGTTGCCTGGCCCACGGTCGAGCGGATCGCGAGTGCGCTGGTCAGCAGCTCGACCGGGACGAGGGTCGGCGGCATCGAGCGTGCGGCCGGATTGCCGAGCGCTGCGGCGACGCCGCTCGCGAAAGCGAGCCCCAGGAACGGCCAGAGCGAGGTGGCGCCGCTGAGGCTGACGAGGATCAGCAACGCGGTGATCGAGGCGTCGAAGGCAAGCGACGCGATGAAGACGAGCTTCCGGGAGAGTCGGTCGGCAATCGCACCCGCCGGCAACGCGAGCAGCGGCAGCGGCAGAAACTCTGCCAGCCCCACGAGACCGAGATCCAGCGGGTTCCGATTGATGTTGTAGACCTGCCAGCCGACCGCGACCAGCACCATCTCGCGCGCGAAGCCCATCGCGATGATCGCAGCGACGAGCCGCGCATAGTCGCGCTCGCGCAGAGCTGCCGGAAGACGCTGCCTCATCGGACGGCGAGGGTATCCCTACGATGCCTCCGTGCGCGCCGTCGTGCTCGACGCGGAGGGACAGCCAAGGCTCGCCGACGTGCCGGCGCCAGGCGAGCCGATGCGCGTCATCGCGTCCGGCCTCTGCGGCTCGGATGTCGAGAAGATCGGGAACGCCGCGGCGGGCACGGTGCTCGGCCACGAGGTCGTTGCCGAGCGACCTGACGGCACGCGCGTGGCGCTCGTCCACCACCTGCCGTGCGGCGACTGCGAACGCTGCCGAGCCGGTCACGACTCGACCTGTGCCGCGTTCGCGGCAGCGACCATCGTTCCCGGTGGGTTCGCAGCGGCAGTGGAAGCCGCGGACGGCGTCCCGATTCCGAGTGGCGTCGACGACGCGACCGGTACCTACGTCGAGCCGCTTGCGTGTGTGCTGCGCGGCGCCGAGCGTCTGCCGCGAGGGCGCGTGCTCGTCGTCGGCCACGGGTTCGTCGGACGTCTCTTCGCCGAGGTGCTCCGCCGTCGCGGCGACGACGTCTTCGCCGTCGATTCGAATCCGGAGCGCGCCGGACGAGCTCCCGACGGTCCGGTGGACGCCGCTGTCCTCTGTGCGCCCGCCGCCCCGCTCGAGACCGTCGTCCCCGGCGGCACCGTCCTCGTCTTCTCCCCCGCTGCCACGGTCGACCTGGACGAGGTCTACCGTCGCGAGCTGACGCTGACCGGCTCGCGCTCGGCAACCCCGCGACACATGGGCGAAGCGGCGGCGCTCCTCCTCGAGCTCGAAGTGCCCGCGCCGACCGTGCTCCCACTCGAGCGCTTCGACGAGGGCCTCGACCTCTATCGCTCCGGCGCCGCGTTGAAGGTGGTCTTCACGCCGTGAGAGCGTTGCGCTTCCACGGCGTCGGCGACGTGCGGCTCGAAGAGATCCCGCGTCCGGAGCCCGGCCCGGGCGACGTGCTCGTGCAGGTCGAGGTGGCGCTGACCGACGGCACAGACCTGAAGACGTTCCGGCGCGGCCACCCCGTCCTCCTGAGCGAGCTCCCGAGCCCGTTCGGGCATGAGTTCTGCGGGATCGACGTCGCAACCGGCAAGCGCGTCGTCGCCGCGAACTCGGCCGCCGGCGACAAGCGCGGCGAGGCATTGGAGCTTCTGAACGGCGCGTACGCCGAGTACCTGCTCGTTCCCGCCTCGATCGCCAAGGTCAACCTGCTGCCCGTCCCCCGAGGGCTCGCGCCGGAGGTCGCCGCGATGGTCGAGCCGCTCGCGTGCTGCCTGCGCGGCGTCGAGCGCGCCGACATTCAACAGGGCGACCGGGTGACGATCGTCGGCGCCGGCCCGATCGGCCTGATGCTCTGTGCCTGTGTCGCGGACGCCGGCGGCACGCCCGAGGTCGTCGGAGGGCGCCCCGAGCGACGCGAGCTCGTGCCGCTCTTCAAGGGCGAGACGGGCGAGGGCGACGACGCGGACGTCGTGATCGAGGCGGCGGGCATGGAGGAGGCGTGGCAAAGCGCGATCGAGCTGGTTCGTCCCGGTGGCACCGTCGTCTACTTCGGCGGGCGCGAGTCGAACGCGGTGTTGCGCGTCGACGCGTATCGCCTCCACTACGAGGAGCTGACGCTGCGTGGCGCGTTTCACCATGCCCCGCGGCACGTCCGCGCCGCGCTCGCGTTTCTCGCGAGCGGCGCGTATCCGTGGGAGCGGCTCGTCACGCACCAGGTCGGCCTCGAAGGAGTCGCAGCGCTGCTGGCCGACCCGCCGCGCGACTACCTCAAGGCCGCGGTGATCCCCTAGCCGAAGAGCGTCAGGTCCGGCTCGCGCTCGCCTCGCAGCAGGGCCAGGTCGACCTCGACGCAGCGGATCCCGCGCGACTCGGCGAGCGTGACAGCCTGCGGCTTGAACGACTGCGCGGCGAGGATGCCCCTGCAGCGCTCCTTCGCCGGATCGACGCGGATGAAGCCGAGGTAACGAGTCAGCTGCTCGACCGCCTCGATCGTCCCCACCCGCTTGATCTCGACGGCGACCCAGCCGTCGTCGCAGTCCCGGCACATCAGGTCGACCGGGCCGACGTCGGTCATCCACTCGCGGCGGACGAGCCTGAGCTCGCCCTCCAGGCACTCCGGCCGTTCGGCGAGCGCCTCTTGCAGATGCTTCTCGACACCGTCCTTCTCGAGCCCGGCCACCTCGTCCATCGGCACGTCGAGATCGGAGAGCACCTCTGCAATCCGGATCTCCAGCTTGTCCTCGGTCTTCCCCGCTCGCTTGCGCACGACGATCAGGCCGTCGCCCTCCTCGATCACCGTCGGAGGCGTCATCCAATTCAAGGGCTTGTAACCGCCGCTGTCGGCGTGTACGAGCACCGACCCGTCGGACTTCAGCAGCAGCAGCCGCACGGCCTCCGGCAGGAAGGCGTCGAGACGGCCGGTGTAGGCGACCTCGCAGCGGGCGACGAGCAGGCGCATCCCGCCAAACCTACTGTCCGTTTCGGACACGACGGGTCCTGGCCCCGACACGTCCCTCGTGGACGTGGGCGCTAGCGGCGGCGGACGAGGGTCACGCCGTCGCGCACCGACAGTTGCACTGCGACCACACGCTCGTCGGCTGCGAGCTTGTCGTTCAGTGCCGCGAGAGCCTGCGAGCTCTCGTCCTCGGGATCGAGCACCTTGCCGCTCCAGAGGGTGTTGTCGATCGCGATCAGGCCGTGCTCGCTCAGTCGCGGCAGCACCGCCTCGTAGTAGTTGTCGTAGTTCGGCTTGTCGGCGTCGATGAAGACGAAGTCGAAGTCGCCCTCGAGCGCTGCGATCGTCTCCAGCGCCGGGCCGAGATGGATCGTGATCCGGTCTGCGTACGGGCTCTGGTCGATGTAGCGCTGCGCGACATCGGTGTGCTTCGGCTCGATGTCGCACGTATGGATGTGACCGCCCTCCGGCAACGCCGCGGCCATCGACAGCGAGGCGTAGCCGGTGAACGTCCCGATCTCGAGCACGCTCTTCGCACCCAGCCCGTGGACGAGCAGTTCCAGGAAGCGGCCCTCGATCGTGCCGGTGAGCATCTGCGGCATGCTCATCGTGGCGTACGTCTCCTCGGCGAGCTGCGCGAGCAGCGGCTCGGGCGGTGTGGTGTGCGCCGCCGCGTACTTCTCGATTGCCTCGTCGATCATCGCCTACCGCTCCACACGCGAGCCGCCGATGATCGCCTCGCGCCCGTCCGCGAAGCGCACCATCGCCTTGCCCTTGCCGTCGTAGTCAGGCGACCAGACGACGAGCGTCGCTGCCTCGCCGCCGACGCGCACCGCCTCTTCGATCGACTCCGACTCGCCGCGCCAGTAGGTGACGAACGGATTCTCTTCCCACTCGCGGCCGATCGTCGTCTCCTCGGTGTGACCGGGGAGCACGCGTACCTCGGGCGGGAGCGTCATCAGGACGTCCATCACCGACCGCCGGATCGGTGCCGCGTCAGGGCCACCGCCGACGGCGTCCTTGAAGAGGATGTCTGCGGTGAACGCGACGGTGTCGTTCGCGACGAAAGCGAGATGATCGTCGGCGTGGCCTGGAGTCTCCAGGGCCTGGATGCGCAGGCCACCCGTCTCGACCGGGCCCTTCACGATCTCGAGCCCGTAGCGCTCGACCAGTTCCTGGTCGCCGGCGATGTGATCCGAATGGGAGTGCGTCGTCAGCAGATGGGTGACCTGCGAGTCCCTCGCGCTCGACTACCTCGTGCAGCGGCTCGAGCGGCGCGCCGCTGTCGATGAAGACGGCCGTCCCGCCGGGCTCGTCAGCGAGCAGATAGGCATTCGAGAGCCACTCCGGGTGCATGCTCCGTTCGATCAGCACGACCGCACCGTAACCAAACCGAAAGGATCAGCGCGCCCGAGGCCTCTTATCTCATGCCGAGGGCATCCCCTCGCGATCAGGGGCCGACTTGGATGCCCACGACGCCTGGGATCGTGACCTCGGCGCCGTCCGGAAGCGCAGGAGGCAGCGACGGCTGCACGATCGGCAAGTCTGGAAGCGCCGGCACGACGACGTCGACCGGCGGCGCGGGCAACGGTGGGAGGTGGGTCGTGACTACCGACACGATCGGCGCTTGGGAAACGGACGGCAATGCAGGGACGAGGGCAGGCGCAGGAGCTCCGTCGCCTATCCCCAGGGTCGCGCTCGGCGCGACAGGGGCGGCGGGCTCCGCGCCTCCGCCCTCGACGACCTCGACGGCCTCGACGGCCGGAGTTGTCGCGAGCGGCTGCACGGACCGGCGCTTCGCGGACGCGGCCTCGACTCCGCGCTTGGTAGCGACAGCGGCAGCGCCCACCGGAGCGGCGCTGACAGCAGGTGCCGTGACGTGACGAGCCACCGGCTTCGAGACTACGAGTGGCGCGTGCCCGGCCGGCTGCCGCTTCGGCTCGGCAACCGATACGTCCGACACGACGCCGACGCTCGTCGCGATGACGCCCGCCGCCACGAGCCCCGCGACGCGCGGAACGGCGAACCCCGTGGGAACCCGGTCGGCGAGACCGACGAGCCAGTGCGGGATAGGGATGAGGCCGCCGATGCGTGCCGTCCCGGACCCGAGTTCTGCGCGCAGCTTCTGGCGGGCGCGGAAGAGCAGCATCTGGACGGCCGGGACGGAGAGGTCGAGCTGAGCTGCGATCTCGCTGTACGAGAACCCGCCGAGCTCGCGCAGCAGGAACACCTTCCGCTGGTTCTCGGCCAGCGTCGCCAGCGCAGCCCTGATCTCCTCGGTCTGGGCGCGCCACGGCGGCTCGGCCGACGGCAGACTCTCATCTCCGAGCGGCTCCTCGCGCGGCCGGCGGAGCGCCGTGCGGAAGCGGCGCCGCCGGACGTTCTCGGCGATTGCAAGGAGCCAGGCGCGGGGTAGATCCGGCTTGGAGCCGCGCAGGACGGCCCTGTAGGCATCCAGGAATGCGGCCTGCGTCACGTCCTCGGCGTCGTGGTGGTCGCCGAGCTTCCGTAGCGCGGCGCGATACACCTCGCTGCGATGGCTGCGATACAGACGCTCGAAATCCAGTCGCGGTTCGCGCGGGGCCATGGGTTGACAACGACCGGGTCGCTGCTTGCGATACGGGCTCGGGGCACGCGCAGGAGCGAGAATCCCGCGGATGCGGCTCGCCCTCGTCCTCGTCGCGCTCGTCCTCACCGCGCCCGCCGAGGCGGGAGTTCGCGTCGTGGCGCCGTTCGACCCGGCGGACTACGCCGATCGAGCAGCCGTCGGACTGCTCGTGCCCGGAGCGGGACCGACCGTCACTCGCGAGTCGGCGCTCGCTGCGCTCCTGCGGGGCAAGCTCGAGCACGACCTCCTCGGCGGGATCGCGTCCGGTGAGCCCCGGATCGAGCTCGGCGCCGCCAGTGGGCCGGAGATTCTCGTCTCGCTGCCGCCTCCAGGCCGGAGCGAGAACGACAGGCGCTACCCGATCGCCCTCGTGGGTGCGCGCGGGTTGCTCACCTCCGACTCGACCCGGATCGACGGGCTGGTCTCGGTCACGGACGTCGCGACCGGCCGGCTGAGGGTCGTCCCGAGCGACGACCCGGTAGAAGCACTCGAGACGCTCGACGACCGGATCGACCGGAACGACCGGCTGCGCCTGCCGCTGACGGTCGCGCTGGCGGCGCTCCTGATCGCGCTCGCGGTCGTACGTCCGCAGCTCGCAGTTCGGGCCCTCCTCGTCGCACTCGCCGCCAACCTGTGGCTCGACCCGGCGATCGCAATCGCTGCCGGCGTCGCCGCAATCGCCCTTCCGCTCGGGCTTGCCAGCACCGCGATCCTCGCGGCGTACCTCATCTCGATGGGGCTGGACGCCGAGACGGTCGCGTTGTCTCCGTTCGGGCCTTCACAGTCGGGCAGGTTCTACGGGGTGAACAACCTGCTCGAGACGATGCTGCTCGTGCCGTCGCTCCTCGGTGCGGCTCTGCTCGGTCGCGCCGGAGTCGCCGTCGGCGCACTGGCGTTCGTCACGATCGGCGGCGCGCGCTTCGGCGCGGACGGAGGCGGAATCGTCGTGCTCGCCGCCGCGTACCTCGTGCTCGTCCTGCGCCTGCGCGGCAGCCGCCCGACGCCGCAACTCGTCGCGGCGGTCGCCACGGGAGCAGTCGCGCTCGCGCTCCTGCTGCTGGTGGTCGACGCGGCTACCGGCGGCTCGAGCCACGTCACCGACGCTGTGGGCGATGGCCCGTTCGCGCTCGCGGGCGACGTCACCGATCGAATCGAGTTGTCGGTACGGCGCACGGCGGCCAGCCTCGGCGCGGCGGTCGTCGTGCTCGGGTCGCTCGCGACGCTCGTCATCGTCGCTCTCCGCGCCCGGCGCGACGCCGTGCTGGACGCGTTCCTCGTCGGGCTGGCGGTCTCGCTCGTCGTCAACGACACGCCCGGCGACGTGCTCGGGATGGGTGCCGCGATCGCGATTGCACTTGCCCGGCACCCACCCCTACAGGGCGCGTTAAGCTCTCATTCGATGCGCCGCGCCGTCACGTTGCTCACTCTGCTCGCTCTGATCGCCTTGCCGATCGCCCTTGCCGGGTGCGGCGGAGGCGAGGAGGTTTCGCCGACACCGGAGACCGTCGTGGGGTCGATCCCGGCCGCGACGACGGCCGAGGAAGGCCCGACCTCTACTCTCGAAGGCGACGCGTCGAAGGGCGAGGCGATCTTCGCCTCGGCCGGTTGCGGCGGATGCCACACGCTCGAGGAAGCGGGCTCGTCCGGCAATGTCGGCCCCAACCTCGACGATGCGAAGCCCGATCTCGCTCTCGCGATCAACCGGGTCACGAATGGCGCCGGAGCAATGCCTTCGTTCAAGGGGCAGCTCAGCGAGCAGGAGATCGCCGACGTCGCCGCGTACGTCGTCGAGTCGACGCAGGGCTGAACCTCCCAGCCGACTTCCCCCGTGAGGTCGCCGTGTTCGCGACCGACCTCGATCGCACGCTGCTCGCACCCGACGGCGTACTCCCCCCGCGCACGATCGCGGCGATCCGGGTCGCGCGCGCAGCCGGAATCCGTGTCGTGATCGCGACCGGGCGGATGTTCCGCTCGGCGCTCCCCTACGCCCAGGCGGCCGGGATCGAGGAGCCACTGGTCTGCTATCAGGGAGCCGCCGTCGTCGATCCGGTGTCACGGGAGTGGCTGTTGCACGAGCCGATCCCGCTCGCGCTCGCACGCGAAGCGATTGCGGCAGTCCAGGCCAGAGGCTTCGCGCTCAACTGCTATGTCGACGACGAGCTCTACGTCGCCGACGTGACGGAGAATGCCCGCCGGTACGCAAACTTCCAGAGCCTCTCGATCACCGAGGTCGGCGACCTGCTCGGGTGGCTCGAGCGCCCACCCACGAAGCTCGTCGTGGTGGACGACCCCGCTGCGCTCGACGCGTTCCGCCCGAGCCTCGTCGAGCAGTTCGGCGACCGGCTGTTCATCGCCAAGTCCCTGCCCTACTTCCTCGAGCTGGCGAGCCCGCGCATCTCGAAGGGGAGCGGGCTCGGATTCGTGGCGGAGCATCTCGGCTTCACGGCGGCAGAGACGGTCGCGTTCGGCGACGGCGAGAACGACCTCGAACTGCTCGGCTGGGCTGGTTACGGGGTGTGCGTGGAGAACGGCAACGACCTGCTGAAGGTGCAGGCGGACTGGATCTGCCCCGGCGCGGACGAACAGGGAGTCGCGCAGACGATCGAGGCGTACCTAGACTCCCGCGCATGATCGACCTCAAGGCAGCCCGCAACGACCCCGGCACCTATCGGGCGGCGCTGGCGCGGAAGGGCGCGGCGGAGGCCTTCGACGCGGCGCTCGAAGCCGACGAGCGCTGGCGCGCGCTCGTGCCGCGGATCGATGAGCTACGTGGAAAGACGAAGCTGAAGGGCAAGCCGTCGCCCGAGCAGCTGCAGGAGCTGCAGCAGGTGAAGGAGGAGCTCAAGACCGCGGAGGAAGAGCTCGCCGCCGCGGAGGCCGACCGCGACCGGCTTGCACTGCGAATCCCGAACCTCCCGAGCCCCGACGTGCCCGACGGCTCGACCGAGGACGACGTCGAGGAGCTCCGGCGCGTCGGCGAGCCTCCGAAGCTCGACGAGCCGCGCGAGCACGTCGATGTCGGCAACTTCGAGATGGAGCGAGCCGCACGCATGTCCGGAGCGCGCTTCGGCTACTGGATGGGCGACACGGCGCGTCTCGCTCTCGCTCTCTACCGGCTCGCGCTCGACCGCATCGCCGAGAAGGGGTTCGTAACCGTGCTCCCACCCGTGCTCGTCCGTGAGGAAGCGCTGATCGGAACCGGAGCCTTCCCGTCCGACGAGGCGAACGTCTACGAGGTGGAAGCGGACGGGCTGTACCTCGCCGGCACCGCCGAGATCCCGCTGGCGAGCCTCCACGCGGGCGAGATTCTGGCCACCGACGAGCTCCCGCTCCGCTACGTCGCCTTCTCGCCGTGCTTCCGCCGCGAGGCGGGCGCCGCAGGGCGCGACACGCGCGGGATGATCCGCGTCCACCAGTTCAACAAGGTCGAGCAGTTCTCGCTGACGCGGCCCGAGGACTCACCGACCGAGCACGAGCTCCTGCTCGCCAACACCGAGGAGCTGGTGCAAGAGCTCGGCCTGCCCTATCGCGTCGTCGTTCTGCCGGCGGGCGACATCTCGTCGGCGGCGGCCAAGACCTACGACGTCGAGATCTGGTTCCCCAGCCAGGGCCGCTACCGCGAGACGGCGTCCGTCTCGAACACGACGGACTTCCAGGCGCGGCGTCTGGGGATCCGGCATCGCGCCGACCGCGGCGTCGAGCCGGTGCACACGCTGAACGGGACGGCGGTCGTCGACCGAATGGCGCTCGCGATCCTCGAGAACCTCCAGGGCGACGTGCCGGACGTGCTCCGTGCGTACGGCGCGCCCGAACGCATCGCCCGCTAGACGCCTAGGCCTCCGCGGACACCACCGGCTCGTGCAGCTGGAAGCACTCGTGGACCGCCTGCACGGCGCGCTCGACCTGTGCGGCGGGAACGACGCACGAGATCCGCACCGGCGAGGTCGAGATGATCCCGATGTTGATCCCGGCCGCGGCCAGCGCATCGAACATGTCGGCCGCAACGCCCGGATGCGTGCGCATCCCGGCGCCGACGAGCGAGATCTTCGCGACCTCCGGCTCGTGCGCGAGCCCGCGCGCCTCGATCTCGGCCGCGAGCGGCTCGAGCGCCGCAATCGCGCGCCGCATCTCCGTCCGCGGCAGCGTGAACGAGATGTCGGTGTGCCCTTCCGCCGAGACGTTCTGGACGATCATGTCCACGTTCATGCCGACGTCCGCCAGCGTGCGGAAGACGCGCGCCGCGATCCCGGGCCGGTCCGGCACGCCGAGGATCGTCACCTCCGCCTCCGAGGTGTCGTGCGCGATTCCCGAGATGATCGGCTGTTCCATCAACTCCTCCTGACTGACGACCCACGTTCCCTCGTTCCCCGAGAGCGAGGAACGGACGTGGATGCGAACTCCATGGTTGCGTGCGAACTCGACCGAGCGCAGCATCAGCACCCTGGCGCCGGCTCCGGCCAGCTCCAGCATCTCCTCGTACGAGACGGCGTCCAGCTTGCGAGCCTGGGGGACGATGCGCGGATCCGCCGTGAAGACCCCCTCGACGTCGGTGTAGATCTCGCACACGTCGGCGTCGAGGGCGGCCGCGAGCGCGACCGCGGTCGTGTCCGACCCGCCGCGGCCGAGCGTCGTCACCTCGAACTCGGTCGAGACGCCCTGGAAGCCGGCGACGAGCACGATCGCGCCCCGCGCGAGCGCCTCGTGAATGCGCTGCGGGCGGATCTCGAGCACCTTCGCGCGCGTGTGCTCGGTGTCGGTGACGACGCCCGCCTGCGAGCCGGTGAGCGAGATCGCCGTGTGGCCGAGGTCGTGGATCGCCATCGCGGCGAGCGCGCACGAGATTCGCTCCCCGACCGACAGGAGCATGTCGAGCTCGCGCGGATGCGGGGCGGGAGAGATCTGATGGGCCAACTCGATCAGGTCGTCGGTCGCCCCGCCCATCGCCGAGAGGACGCCGACGACGTCGTTCCCGGCATCGCGCGCGGCCACGAGCCGGCGCGCGACGGCCTGCAGCCGTTCCGGCCCGGCGACCGAGGTGCCGCCGAACTTCTGGACGACGAGACCCATGGGCAGACGCTACCTGCCTCTACACTCGGCCCACGGCGGGGTGCGAGAGCGGTCGAATCGGGCGGTCTTGAAAACCGCTGGGCGCGCAAGCGTCCCGTGGGTTCAAATCCCACCCCCGCCGCTCAACCAAGCTAGCGGTCGTCTCGCGAATTTGCTTGGCAACTTCCCTCGCACGAGGGCTAGCGGCGCACGGCTGGGCGGCCCGATAGCGGAGTAGCCGCACGTTAGGCCACACATATGTGTCTGCGGACACGCCGCACAGGGGGAACCACCGCGATGCTTACGAATGCCGCCCGTTCGTTGTCTCGTCTTGCGCTCGTTGCCTGTCTACTTCTCGTCACGATCGCCGTTGCACCGGCGCTCGCAGCAACAACTGCGACCGACGATTCGCCCGCGGTCGAGCCGCCACTCGTCACCGCGATCCAGCTGCTCACGAACGACGGGCTGAGTGCGGGGCAGGCCTCGGCTCTGAGCGTGACCGGCGACGTGAACCCGTCCCATTGGCGCACGATCGGGTGGGAGGTCGACAAGTCGGCAGACGTCGCGAGCCAGGACGTCCCCGTTGGGGGCGCGGCGACGTTCAACTACACGGTCTCCGTGACGCACGACGACGGTACGCCGAGCTGGGAGGTGAGCGGACAGCTCACGGTCGAGAATCCGAACAGCGCGGATGTCACCGACGTGGTCGTCAGCAATGTCGTCGACGACCCGAACGCGACGTGCGTCGTCGTTGGCGAGAGCTCGACGGTTCCGGCCAACGGAAGCGCCGTCTTCGACTACAGCTGCTCGTACTCGGCCGCACCCGCGAGCTCGAGCCAGACGAGCACTGCGACGATCAGCTGGCCGGCACAGACCCTCGCGGACTCCAGTTCCCTGGCTGCCGGCTCCGCTTCCACCAGCGCGACCCTCGTCTGGGGAGGTCACCCTGCGATCCTCGGCGGCAGCGGCGATGTGTTCGACTCGCTCGTCGGGTATCTGGGCTCGATCACCTTCACCGATCCGAGCCCCGTCACGTACACGTATCCGTACACGTTTAGCGACGCGCCCGCCGGCTGCGCCTCCTACGACAACACGGCCGTTGTGGGCCAGGAGGCTGCTGAGTTCGCTTCGGACACTGCGTCGGTCGAGGTGTGCGCGGGTGGGAGTGATTTGACGGTGACCAAGACTGCGTCGCCGTCGTTTACGAGGACGTTTGCTTGGACTGCGCAGAAGTCGGTCGACCAGCTTCTTCAGACGGTCGCTCCCGGTGCGAGTGCGACCTTCAACTACAAGGTCGATGTGAGCAAGGGCGCCGGTGTCGATTCCGACTGGGCGGTGACCGGTGCGATCACCGTCAACAACGCGAACGACTGGGATGTTGCCGCCGACCTGGCCGACAGCGCCCCGGGTGGGAGCTGTGTGCTCGCGCAGACAAGCGTGACCGTTCCCGCCAACGACTCGGTCGCGGTCGGCTACAGCTGCTCGTTCGCCACCGGCGCCTCGGGCACCAACACGGCGACTGCAAGCTGGGACAGCGTCGCCGCCCGAACCCCGAGCGGCTCGGCCTCGGCAACGGCCGACTACGCCTTCGATCAGCCGAGCAAGCTCGTCAACGAAAGCGTCCAGGTCTACGACAACGGCAACCTGCTCGGCCCCACCGACCACAGCATCCAGTTCAGCTACCCCAAGAGCTTCCCCGGCACCACCGGCACCTGCACCACACACGACAACACCGCCACCGTCAACAACAACCAAACCCTGCTCGCCACCTCCAACACCGTCACCGTCGAGGTGTGCGCAGGCAAGGACTTGACCGTGAGCAAGACGGCGAACGCATCGTTCACCCGTACCTACAAGTGGACGATCTCCAAGTCGGTCGCCGCCCCGACATCGGTGACGATGCCGACCGGAGGCAGCGCCACGTTCGACTACAGCGTGAACGTCGCAAGCGCCGGCTACGCCGACAGCGGCTGGGTGGCGACCGGCAAGATCACAGTGGCTAACCCGAACGACTGGGAGGCAGTTCGCGTCGACGTGACCGATGTCGTCGACAACGGTGGCGTGTGCACGGTCACGAACGGCACCGGCGTCTTGGTCCCGGCCGGGGGCGCGGTGACTCTCGACTACAGCTGCGCGTATGCCTCGGCAGCGAACCCGGCCAGCGGGCTGAACACGGCGACCGCAATCTGGAACAGCTCGACGTACTCAACGCCCCACGGCTCCGCAACGGGTACCTCCGGCTTTGCCTTCGGCAACCCGACGACCGAGACCAACAAGACGGTCACCGTGACGGATACCTTCAACGGCTCGACGACCGTGCTGGGAACGGTCACCTATCCCGGCCCGGCCACGTACACCTACTTGCGCACGGTTATCGCACCTGCCACGGGCTGCGTGACGTACCCCAACACCGCCGGAATCAGCGAAACCGGACAGTTGGCCACCGCGTCCGTCCAGATCTGCGGATCTGCCGCGACGGGTGGATCGACGGCGACGGGTGCCCACACGATCGGCTTCTGGCGGAACAAGAACGGCCAGGGCATCGTCGCGGCAGCCAATCAGGCGCAGCTGCTCTCGTTCCTGAAGAGCTCCGCGCCCTTCTCAGACGCATCGGCTCCGCTGAAGACCTATGTGACCAAGCTCATCGACGCCGCAGATGCATCGGGGCCAGCGATGAACGCGATGCTGAAAGCGCAGATGCTGGCAACGGCGCTCAACGTGTTCTTCAGCAATCCGGCTCTCGGAGGCAACAAGCTCAACGCGCCGGCTCCAATCGGAGGCGTGTCGATCGACTTGACCCGGGTCCCGCCGAGCGGGAACACGAGCTCCGCCTTCGGCGGCGCGACCCGCATGACCGTCTCGCAGATCCTTGCGTACGCGGCAGGGAAGTCGAATGCCGGCGGCTCAGTGTGGTATGGCAACGTGAAGCCGACGCAGGAGCTCGCCAAGAACGTGTTCGACGCCATCAACAACGAGTGGGCGCTCCTGCCCTAGTCCAGCCCGAGCCCTGGTGAACGGAGGGGCGCCCAGGCGGGCGCCCCTCCGTCTTTGCCTGGGCAGTGGTTCGTCCGGCGCGGGAGTAGGCAGCCCCTTGCCGGTGATCATGAAAGACGGCAACATCTGCGACCCGATCCGCCACATCGGCTGCTGAGGCCGCTCGCGTGCCCCGGTCGGCTGCGGTCGGGCGGGGCGGCCGTTCACGGACGTGCCCTCAACGGCCATCTCGGTGGCTACAGCTTCGTCCCCCGCACGACCAGCCCCGCGACAGGATCGCCGGCCTCGAGACGCAGTTCAGCTGACACGACCACCGACTGCAGATCCGCGCTCGTCAGCACCTCGCCGACGTACTGACGGGTATGGCGGTAGCGCCCGGTCGGGCTGATGGCGTACCCGGCATCTGGCTCCTCGCCGGTCAACTCCTCGACGGTGAAGATCAGCCGCCCGCCGGGGCGCAGGGCGTTCGCGGCGGCAGCGGCGACGTCTTCCAGCACGCCGAAGTAGACGAGGGTGTCCGCCGAGACGATCACGTCGAACGCCGCAGGGGAGTCGCTCAGGTAGGCCGTCAACTCACGTTTCTCGAGCTCGTCGTAGACATTCCGTGCCTGCGCCTGAGCGATCATCGGCGCGGAGAGGTCGACTCCGACGAGTCGGCGCGCATACGGCGCGACGAGCGGTCCGCACAGCCCCGTGCCGCAGCCGGCGTCGAGGACATCGAGGCTCTTCGTCGCCTCGACCTCCGATTCCGCCAGCATCGCGGCGACCAATGCCGGCGCGCGGTAGGACAGCTGGGCGAGCTTGGAGTCGAAGCTGGCGGCGAAACTGTCGAACGTCTCTTCGACGTACGCATCCGATGCCCGCGCCGGGACTTCGCGGCCGGAGCAGGCCGCCAGCATATGCCGGGCAATCGCACTGTCCGGCTCTTCCGCCAGCCACTCTTCGAAGACTTCAACCGCCTTGTCGACCTCACCGAGCGTGCAGTGCGCTATCGCCAGCAGCCTGCGGGCTTCAGGGTGCTTCGGCCTCAACGTGATGACCTTCGAGAAGCACATGGCCGCTTCGTGCGACCGCTTCTGGCCGTTCAGCAGGACGCCGAGGTTGTTGTAGGCGTCCGAGTGCTCGGGGTCGATGCGAATGGCGGCTCGATATGCCGCTTCCGCTTCGACCGCGTTGTCCGTGGCTCTCAGGACGACGCCGAGATTGTTGTGCGCATTGGCATGTTCCGGATCGACCGCAATCGCGCGTCGATAGGCCGTGATCGCCTCGTCCAGCTCGAGTCGATCCTGTAGGACGATCCCCAGATTGCTGTGCCAATCTGCCCGCTCGGGCTCGAGCTCGAGACTCCTCTCGATCAAAGCGACTGCGTCGTCACTCCGCGCCTGCTGATGAGCGAGCACGCCTGAGAAATGCAACGCATCGGCGTGATCGGGAGCGACGTCGAGGATGCTGGCGTAGATATCCGCCGCCGCGGCCCACTGCTCGTTCTGCTGGAGCAGGATGGCGATCGAGAGCGCTTCGTCCAGGCTGAGGGCGCGGTCCTTGTCGGCGAGCTCCTCCATATGTCGACCGCGCAGATGCGCGGCTCGCTCCGATTACCCTTCCTTGTTTCCCTTGATGTCGTACTTGAAATGAATGCCGGCATCCAACGATCCGTCGGCCTTCTGCGGCTTGTACTCCAGAGCGACTTTGGCGAACTGCAGTGCCACGTGCTCCGCGCCGGCGTCGTCGTCACCACTCGGACTGACACTCGTGACGATCACGTCGTTCATCTTGATGATCAGGAACTCCTGCTGTCCCTTGCCGGCCTTGCGCACCGTGATGGTCGCTTCCTTGATGTGCTGACCGGTCGCGCACGCCTTCATCAGAACCGGCGACGCCTTGTCGATGTGGTGAGTGAAGTTGAAATCGTGGAACGACGCCTTGCCGCTCCCGCCTCCGCTCCCCTTCACGATCGTGCCGGAGTTCGTCACACCCCACGACCAGCTGAGCACCTCGACTTCGCTCTTGTGCTTGGAGTCGAGCGACTCACCTTTGATGTCGCCGATCTTTGCGAAAATATCTGTTGCCATAAGGACCTCCTGCCTGACGGGCTCGGCCGGGACGATAACCCACCTCAAACATGGGTTGCAATCCCGCCGCGACGGTGTCCTTCACTCGCCGAGCAAGCGAGGCAGACGCTCGACCACTGCCTGCCAAGCTGCACGCTCCGGATCGATCACGTCGAAGTGGTCGGCATCGTCGAACACCAGGAGCTCGGCGTCCGGTCCGGCCGCACGAGCATAGGCGGTGCTCTGTGACAGCGGCACGTCTTCGTCGAGCGCGCCGTGGACGAGAAGCTGCGGCACTCCGACCGGCAGCAGGCCGATCGGGTCGGCGACCCGGTAGCGATCCGGCACGGCGGCTGGCGGCCCGCCGAGGAGGCCTTCGATCCGATCGCGGCCGAAGCCGTCGTTCCACCCGCCCGTGAGGTCGGCGACGGGAGCCTGTGCGATCACCGCGCGCAACCGCACGGCTGGGTTCGCGCCGGGAGCGTCCGCGGGCAGCCGGTGGCGAGCGGCCAGCCAGAGGGCGAGGTGACCTCCTGCCGAGTGACCGCATGCGATCACATGCGATGGCTCGATCTCGCCGACAGTGCCCAGGCGATCGACCGCGGCCGCGACGTCGAGCAGTGTCCCGGGCCAGCCGCCGCCTTCCTGACCGACCCGCCGGTACTCCACGTTCCAGGCCGCGACTCCGCGTCCGGCGAGATCGCGCGCGAGCGGCGTCATCAGCGTCCGGTCCCAGCCGCTGCGCCAGAAGCCGCCGTGGAGGAGCACGACGACGGGAAACGGCCCCTCGCCGCGCGGTAAGTGGAGGTTCGCCACCTGGTCCGGGTGCTCCCCGTAGGCGACGGCCGGCGCCGGCGGCGGCGTCTGCCGGCGTGTGGGAGTCACACGAGTAGGTTGCGCCGCGACTCGAGTGCCCGGAGCAGGCGGTCGATGTCCTCGTCCGTCGAGTAGAGATGGGCCGCGACCCTGACGTTCTCGTCTCTGTAGGAGACGACGATCTGCTCGGTCGCCAACGCCTCGACGAGGGCCGGGGGGTCGGTCGAGCGGACGCAGATCAGAGGCCCGCGCGCGGCTGGGTCGCGCGGCGTCGCGACGGATGCCCCGAGCTCCTCGAGCCCCTCGATCAGTCGTGTGTTGAGGGCGCTGACATGCGCCTCGATCGCGTCGACCCCGACCTCCTCGATGATCGAGAGCCCCGCCAGCCCACCGTAGATGTTGGGCACGGGAGGCGTGCCGGCGTCGAACCGTCGTGCGTCGGGAGCGGGCGAGTAGTCCGAGATGTCCATCTGGAAGATGTCCTCGTCCGCGAACCAGCCGGTCTGTGTCGGCAGCAGCTGCGGCAAGAGGCTCCCTCGGACGTAGAGGAACGCGAGACCGGCCGAGGCCAGGAGGTACTTCACGGTGCCCGCGGTCACGAAGTCCACGCCGAGCTTCCCGACGTCGAGATCGATCGCACCGGCCGCCTGATAGCTGTCGGCGAGCACGAGCGCCCCACGCTCGTGCGCGATGGCTGCGATGGCCGCGAGATCCTGACGGTGACCGGTGCGATACGAGATCGCCGTGCAGCAGACGAGCGACGTGCGCTCGTCGATCGCCTCCGCCCAGCGCTCGAGGGGAATCGACCCATCCGAGTCGGGACGGACATGCACGATCTCCGCACCACGCAGCTCCTGCGCGTGCGCGATCTGGCCGATGGTCGGAAACTCGTACTCGGAGATGACGATGCGTGGGCGGCTGCGCAGGTCGAGTGCACTGACGATGCCACTCACTCCCTGTGAGACCGAGGTCGTCACGGCGACCTCGGAGGCCGTGGCGCCCAGCAGCCGGGCAAATGCAGCCCGGGCACTCTCGGCGCGCTCGACCCAGTGCACCCACTCGGCGCCGTTCGCATCCCAGCCGGCCAGATACTCCTCATAGGCGGAGCGGACACGCCTGGACAGCGCCCCCTGCGAGCACGAGTTGAGATAGGTGGTGGACGCGAGGATCGGAAACTCGTCTCGAATCACGGCGCCGACGGTGCCGCGGGCGACGTGAGTTGCAGGCGGGAGCGTTGAGGTCACAGAGTCCTCCGGTTCACAGGTTGGGTGGGGTGGTGACGCCGAGGAAACGGGCCTCGCCGTCGCCGACGTTTCGAAAGGAGTGGGGCGCTTCGGCACGATACGACGCGCTGTCGCCCGGCCCGAGGACGATCGGGTCCTCGCTGCCGATGTCGAGCTGAATCGTGCCCGAGAGCACGAAGACGAACTCCTCGCCGTCGTGCTGTGTCGACTCGGACATGCCGCCGCCCTCGCCGTACACGTTGATCACGGGCATCATCGCCTGCTGGCCGTCGCGGGTGAGCATCAGGATCTGGATGCGCTCGTCGGACAGCTCGACCGAGCGGCGCTCCTCGACGCGGACGACGCGAACGAGCGAGCGGTCGGGTGCCTGCAGGAGGTCGGCGATGCTGACGCCGTACCAGTGCACGAGCCGCATCAGGCGACTGACTGTGATGTCGCTCTGGCCGTTCTCGACGATCGATAGGAACGAGGGAGAGATCCCTGTTGCCTCGGCGACCTCGGAGAGCGACAGCCCACGCGACCGCCGGAGCTGGCGAAGCCGGGGCCCGAGGTCGCCGTTGCGCGATGAGCTGTCGAGCTCGACCGCCTCGGCGACCTGCTCGACCGACACATCGGCGCCGCCGCCGGTCATGCCGCCGCCTCGATCCGCGCGCGGAGGAGCAGGATCTCGGCCTCGTGGCTTGCGACGAGTCGCGACCATCGGTCCTCGGTCATTTCTGCCGGCCGCCACGAGAGCAACGTCACGAGGCTCTGGTTCTCTCCGTAGCCGAGCGCAGAGCCGGGGAGGACCCGTGCAGAGATCCGGTGCACGAGCTCGCCGGGGTCGGAGCCCACAGCGAAGTCGATGCTCAGGCGAGCGGAGTCCGCATCGGTCCGGACGTACGAAGCCGAGGCGTCGAAGAGCGACGTTCCCCGAACCGTGTCCTCGCCCGCCGGCTGCGCGTCCCAGCAGCCGAGCGCCCACGTACCGAGATGCGACGGATCCGCGAGGAACGCGAAGGCCACGTCGGCTGTGGCATCGCAGGCGGTGGTCGCACAGTGGGAGAGCGTGTGCATATGGAGGGGGGATCCCGGGACCGTGCGGCCCCGGGATCCCTGCGCGCTAGTGCCGGATCCTGATCTGGCGCAGCACGGTCTGCTTTCCGTCCTTGTAGGTGAAGACGTTGTAGATCGCGGTCTTCAAGTCACCATTGGCGTCGAGGTCGGCACTGCCGCCGACGCCCTCGTAGTTGATGTCCTTGCCCGCCCGAAGGTCTCTGATCGCCTGGGCGAGGTTGAGGTACGTGTACGTGCGTCCGGGCGGGGACGACACCCGAGCGATCTGCTTGACGATGTCGGATCCCTTGCCCGACTTCGCGGCGACCGAGGCGAGGATGCACATCATCGCGCCGTCGAAGTTGTTGAGCTCGAGGGTCTGCCTGTCCTTCAGTCCCGGGGACGTCGTGAACAGCTTGTGGAACGCGTCCGCAGCCTTGGTGCCGAGCGGCGAGCCCGCCGAGGTGCCGCGAGCCCCCTCGAGCGACTCGGTCGGGATGAAGGACGGGATCGTTGCGGGCCACCCACCTGCGACGAACAGCTTGTTGCCGTTGAAGCGTCCGGTGCGCAGGAGCGCCGACCCGATCTTCGCGTAGTTGCCCGGGAAGTCCAGGATCACGTACGCGTCAGGGTTGTTCCTGACGATGTCGCCCGCCTCGGAGTTGTAGCTCGCTGCGGTCGGGTCGTAGAGCAGCGGTCCCTGGACCTTGAGGCCGAGCTTCTCGAGGTTCGTCTTGAGTCGCGGCAGCAGCCCCGTGCCGAACGCGTCGTTCCGGCCGGCGAGCGAGATCAACTGCCCCCTGCCCATCTCCTGCAGGATCGCCCGAGCCAGCACGGGCGCCTGCAGCGTGTCGGACGGCATGACGCGGAAGAAGTACCCGTTGTCCTTGAGGTCTGTGAGCGCAGGGCTCGAGTTGTTCGGCCCGATCTGCGGGATGCGCGCGGGTACCGTCGCAGCCTGTGCGATTGCGATCGAACTGGCCGAGGTGAGCGCGCCGAGCATGCAGTCCGCGCCGTTGGCGATCAGCTTGCGCGCCGCGTTCACTCCACCTTCCGGCGTTGTCGCATCGTCCGCGTGCTCGATCTGGAGCTTTACATCGGTGACGCCGGCCTGCCGCAGCGCGACCTTGGCCTGCTGCACTGCAAGCCCCGCCGACTTCGCGTACGCCGGCCCGAAGACCGCCGACGCACCCGTGAACGGCACGACGTCGCCGATTCGCAATGTGTACCCGGCGGACTCCCGTGCATTCGCGGTCGACGCGCTTGCCGAAAGCGCAGCGACCACGACGAGGACGAATGACCTGACCGTCGTCTTTCGCATGAACCCTCCCTTTTGCGACCCTGGTCTCTCCGCCGAGGCGGTGCGCCGACCGTACAGCAAACTGAACGGCGTTTCAATATTTCGAAATCATGGCCGGTGCTGTAGGCTCGCCCGCCGATGGAGTACACGTCTCCGGCCTTCGAACCCCCGTACCGCGTGCTCGTCCTCGTGGCGTCGACGAGCGGCTGGTACAACGCCTCGAGCGAGGAGCGGGCGACGGCACTCGATCTCTTCGCCGGCCTGCTGGAGCGCGCCGCTGCTGCAGGCGCACGGCTCGTCGGCTCCTTCGACGACGACCTCTTCGCGACCGGCCAGCCCCAGTCATTGCCGTACTCCATCTACGCGCTCTACGACGTCGATGACCTCGCCGTGATGGTGCGGATGGTTCACGAGCTGCGTACCTCCGAGCTCGGGAACATGCTCCGGCTCGAGCTGCGCGTCGGCAGACCGCTCTTCCTGCTCGACAACTAGAGGGGCTCCGCGTCCGTGTCGATGCGGCCTCCTCCACCGAGGTAAAGGTCGACGACCTCCGGGTTCGCGAGCAGCTCGAGCCCGGGGCCTTCGAACCGGTTCCGGCCTGTGTCGAGGACGTAGCCGCGATGTGAGATCGCGAGCGCCCGGCGCGCGTTCTGCTCGACCATCAGAATCGCAACGCCACCGGCGTTGATTGCCGCGATCCGGTCGAAGATCGCGTCGATCGCCATCGGAGCGAGCCCGGCGGAGGGCTCGTCGAGCAGAAGGACGTCGGGCCTCGCCATCAGGGCCCGCGCGAGGGCGAGCATCTGCCGCTCTCCACCCGACAGGGTGCCGGCGAGCTGACGGCGACGCTCGTGCAGCCGTGGGAAGAGCTCGAGCACCTCTGACTCGCTCGAGGTCGCCGTGCCCTGGCGCAACCCGATCGCGCCCAGCTCGAGGTTCTCGGCCACGGTCATCGTCGGGAAGACGTTCTGGCGCTGGGCGACGTACCCGACGCCCTGCGCCACGATCGCGTGCGGCTTCCGGCCGGTGATGTCCGCGCCATGCAGGAGGACTCGTCCCGCCCAGGGGCGCAGGAGCCCGATCACCGCCTTGACGAGTGTCGACTTTCCGGCGCCGTTCGGTCCGACGATCGTCACCATCTCGCCCGGTGCGATGGCCACGTCGACGCCGTTGAGGATGGGCACGTCGGCGAAGTAGCCGGCGACGACGCCTTCGACCGCCAGAACCGTTGCGGGTCCGTCAGCCATCCGGCGTTCCCCCATCGGGCTTGGCGCTGCCGAGGTAGGCGGCGATGACGCGCTCGTCGCTGCGCACCTCGGCGGGAGTGCCGGCGACGACGACCCGCCCCTCGGCCATCACGACGACGCGGTCCGAGTGTCGCATCACGACATCCATGTCGTGCTCGACGAGCAGCACGGTCAGGCCGCGCTCCACGTGCAGGTTCTCGATGTGCTCGAGCAGAGAGCGTCCGAGCGTCCGGTTCACGCCGGCGAGAGGCTCATCGAGCAGGAGCAGGCGCGGGTCGAGCATCAGCGCGCGGGCCAGCTCGAGCAGCTTCCGCTGGCCACCCGAGAGCGTGCCGGCGTAATCGTTCGCCTTCGCCAAGAGGCCGAACACCTCGAGCAGGTCGCGGGCCTTGTCCCTCGCTTGCCGCTCGGACCGGCGCCATACGGGCCGCAGGGCGGCGAGACCCAGCCGCTCGCCGGGGTTGTGCGAATTGGCGAGCAGCATGTTGTCCAGGACGGACATCACCGACAGGGCTTTCGTCAGCTGGAAGGTTCGGACCATCCCCCGTCGTGCGATCTCGTGCGGGCTGTGCCGGAAGATCGAGCGGCCGCCGAGGGTGACCTGGCCGCGATCCGCCCGCTCGAACCCTGTGACGACGTTGAAGAGCGTCGACTTGCCTGCGCCGTTCGGGCCGATCAGCGCGGTGATCGAGCCCTCGGGGACATCGAACGTGACCTCGCTGACCGCGGCCAGCCCGCCGAAGCGCTTCGAGACCTCTCGAATGCTGAGCAGCGGGGTCGCCGGACGCTGTGCCTCAGCGGCCACGGAGGGAGAGCTCCTCGGTCTTGCCGAACAGGCCCTGGGGGCGGAAGACGACAAGCACCATCAGCACGAGACCGACGATCATGAAGCGCAGCGCCGCGACACGTGCGTCCGTCAGCGGCAGGTCGATGTAGCGCGTGGCCTCGAGCAGGAAGATGAGGAAGAACGATCCGACCATCACCCCGAGGTAGCTGCCGAGCCCACCCAGGATGATGATCACGAACCCGTACGCCGTCAGAATCGGATCGAAGTTCTGCGGCGAGAGAATCGAGATGTTGATCGCCAGCATGTACCCGGCGATGGAAGCCAGAGCAGCGGCGATCGACAGGGACTGGAGCTTGTAGGCAAACGTGTTCTTGCCGAGCGCCCTGGCGGCATCCTCGTCCTCGCGGATCGCGTTGAGCACGCGACCCCACGGCGACCGCACGAGCAGAGCCACGGACGCAGTCAGGACGACGAACAGGGCGAGGTTGACGACGAGCAGCGGCAGCAGGAACCGCTGGCCGATGCCGATCTGCTCGAGCCAGCCGTCGATGCGGGCCGAGGCGTCCGTCCAGGTATCCGTGTAGCCGAAGAGGCCGAGGTTGCCGCCGGTGAGCCCGTCCCACGCGTCGGCGAGGTACCGGACGATCTCGCTGAAGGCCAGCGTCGTGATCGCGAAATAGTCGGCCCGCAGCCGCAACGCCGGGAGGCCCACCAGAATCGCGACTGCGATCGCCACGACGATCCCGAGGAGCATCGCGTACCAGAACGAGACGCCCCACCGGACGACGAGAACTCCCATCGCGTACGAGCCGACGGCCATGAAGCCGGCCTGGCCGAAGTTGAAGATGCCGGTCGTCCCCACGTTGAGCTGGATGCCGAGTGCGAACACGCCGTAGGTCGTCGCGAGGACGCCGACGTTGATCCAGAAGTCTCCGTTCGTGAGAAAGTCGAAGGAGAGCGCGAGGAGGCCCGAGGCGATCATCGGTCGGCCGACACCGCCCGTCCGAATAGACCCTGCGGGCGTACGAGCAGGACGAGGATCAACATCGCGAAGCCGACGGCGACCTTCACGCTCGGCTCGAACACCAGCGTCGACCACTCCTGCACGAGGCCGATCAGCATTCCGCCTGCGAGCGCGCCGTAGGCATTGCCGATCCCGCCGACGACGACGGCGGCGAAGATGCTCAGAATCAGCGCGAAGCCGAAGTTCGGGTTGATGGCTCCCGCCGGGAGGGCGTAGAAGATGCCGGCCAGCCCGGCAAGACCGCCGCTGACCGCCCACGTGATCAACACGATCCGGTCGGTGTTGATGCCCGTCGTCTCCGCGAGCTGGATGTTGTCGGCGAGCGCACGAGTCTGCTTGCCGAGCGAGGTCGATCGCAGGGCGAGCGCAACGAGCACGATCGTCGCGATCCCGAGCACCGTGACGATGAGCTCCGTGCGTCCGATCCTCAGTTGCCCGATCGAAACGGACGCCGTCACGTCGGCCCCAGTCTGCCGATCCTGCGAGCCGGCGACGAACGCGATCCCGTTGCGCATGAAGAACGCAAGGCCGAGGGCGAAGAGGAGCAGCTGCAGCTCGCCGGCCCCGCGACGCCGGACGGGCCGCCAGACGGTGATCTCGAGCCCGACGCTGAAGATCGCGGTCGCGACGACTCCGAGCAGCGCGGCGGCGACGAGCGGGAAGTCGAGTGCGCTGAAGAGGAGCATGAGGTACGCACCGAGGGTCAGATACTCGCCGTGCGCGAAGTTGACCAGCCGAAGCACTCCGAAGATGAGTGTCAGACCCACGGCGCCGAGCGCGTAGTAGTTGCCGGCGACGATCCCGTTGATCGTCGCCTGTCCGAGCTCGGCCAGTCCCTGAGTCGCCGCGAGCGCCACGGCGATGGCCACGAGCACGACGACGATTCCCAGCAGAGGACGGTCCGTTATCGCGGCGGTGATCCTCGACACAGAACGCGTCGTCCGAGACGCCGCGCTGACTCCGCCCGCTGACATGTCAGCGATTGAACGCTCGCGGCGCGTGGTCTGTCAAGCTGGGACCTCACGGAGGGGATTCACATGACTAGCCGAACGGCCGGTGTCCATGAATGCGATCCAGTGGGACGATCGAGTCTCCGTCGCGAACAAAAGGGGTTCCCCATGAAGCTTGGCCTGTCACTCGTCGTTCTACTCGCAGCCGCGATCGTCATTCCTGCCGCCAACGCCACACGGGGTTGGTCATCCACGCCCGCCTGTGGGGCGGTCGTGACGACGAACGTCACGCTCACCAAATCGATGAAGAACTGCGCATCCGGCCTCGTCGTCGGAGCCGACAACTTGACGATCGACCTGAACGGCTACGCGATCAAGGGTCTGGCGAACGGCACGGGAGTCGGTATCGACCTCACCGGTCGGACCGGGATCACCGTGAAGAACGGCAACATCAGCGACTTCGCCGAGGGCGTCAAGCTCTTCAACACGTCGAACTCGACCGTGAAAGGCCTTGTCATTCGCCGAGCCGTCACCGGCATCCGGCTGGCTCGCACCGACAACGGGACGGACTCGAACCAGATCCTCTACAACAAGGTCCGCGACTCGGGCGACGGCATCGTCGCCTTCGGCGCGGCCTCGAGCCGTATCGCCGGCAACACGCTGTCCGATCTCACGGGGATCGGCATCTTCTGCCGCGACACGTTCAGCAGCGCAGCCGCGATCGAGGGGAATCGCTCCGTCAGGAACGACGTCGGCATCCGGCTTCAGTTCTGCGGCGCCTCGGTGGCCTGGAACATCGCCTCCAACAACACGAGCGCCGGCATCTTCCGGACGCGGTCGAACGGCCGAACGTTCGCGAACGTGGCGAACCGCAACGGCGGAATCGGCATCAACGTCGATGACAGCCCCGGCCTGATCAGCGGGAACCTGACCCATGGCAACACCGGGCACGGCCTGGCAATCGTCGACCAGATTCCGGAGAACGGCCCCTTCTACACGGTCGCGTTCAACATCTCGAACCGGAACGGCGGCCTCGGGATCATGACGAACCTCACCGGTGTCATCGACGGCGGCGGCAATCTCGCCCGGCACAATGGCGATCCGATGCAGTGCAAGGGCGTCCTCTGCGGGTAGGCCGAGGCGACCGCGACGCGGACTCCAGGCTCAGCTGACGCTCGGCTCGGTCGTCAGGGCTGGCGGCCGAGCATGATCATGCGCCAGGCCTGCTGGATGTCCACGAGCTCTGTCACCGCGAACGCGACGCTGCCCGTGATCGCCGCCTGAACCGCCGCAAGGCCCTCGCTCGTCGGGTCGGCGACCGCGACCAGCAGGCCGCCGTCGTTCAGGAAGCGGACCGGGATCGCCGACAGCCGCAGCCCGATCTCGGGGTCGAGGTGCGCCGCCGCGCGCACGTCGACGGAGACGTGCTGGATGTTGACGTAGTCGATCCCGAACTGGGTGGCGAGCCCGCGTGCCAGGTCCTGCGGGAAGATCCAGCCGCGCTCGATCAGGATCTCGCCGAGACGCCTGCCGCTGCCTGCCTGCTGGCTCAGAGCGTCGTCGAGCTGGTCGGGTTGGAGCAGCTTGGACTTGAGGAGAACCGCGCCGAGGTGCGGCCGCGTCTCCGCGTCGAAATACGAGTGATCGAGACGAGGCAGATACTGCCCCGAGGGAGTGGTCGACAAGCTGTCCTCCTTGTGCCGCTTCAGGTCTGTGCCGCTGCCTGATTGATCGGAGGACTTGGTGCTCGGCTGTAGTCGGGCTATCCCTCGATCGAGGGACTCGGCCGAGCGCGCCTGTTCCTCTCCTTCAAGGCGGCGATCTCCGCCGGGGTGAAGAGCAGCCGCTCGGGATCGAGCGCCTTCAGCTCCGCGCGGGTCGCGGTGCGGCCGCGCTCCTGCTCGAGCTTCGCCGCACGGCGGGCGCAACCCTCGCAGAGCGTCGCGAGATCGCGGCCGACAACCTCTTCGCCGAGCGCGTGGTGAGTGAGGTGATGCGCCCGCAGTCCCTCGGACTTCCCACAGCGCGAGACCTCGCAGGCCGGTGTCGCCCTGCGCTGCGCCGACGAGCGGCGCGACCAGTGCTTGCTGGCGAGATACGCGGGCGAACTCGATGCGAAGACGGCCGCGTAGACGGCCGGGTTGAGCTTTCCGTCCGCGTCGACGGCGGTGCGTTCCGCTCGCCAGCGCGCCACGAGGCGAGCGGCTTCCTGCTCGACCTCCTCCCGCCGGCGCGCGGCCTCACGCTCCCGCAGCTCGCGGGCGCTCAGGAGCGGGGCGGCCGCCCGGCGCTCCCGCAGCACGTCCTGCAGCGACTTCTTCCTCTGCTGAGCCATCGCCCCAACGTAGCGTTCAGGGCGCCGTACGCCGACTACCATGAACGAATGGACGCGGTCTCCTCTGCGGTCGAGGCGCGCCTCCAGGCGCTGCTTGACGCTCTGCCTGACCTCCTGCTGCGGCTGCGGGCCGACGGCACGTACCTCGAGGTCGCTGGTGACGTCTCGCGTCTCGCGAATCCGCCCAACGTGGTCATCGGCTCGACGGTCGGCGATCTGCTCCCGCCGGAGATCTCCGAGCAGCTGATGTCGTGCGTCCGGGCGGCGCTCGAGTCCGGCCGGCTCGCGACCGTCGAGTACCGGCTCCGGACTCATCTTGGCGAGGATCGCGACTTCGAGGTCCGAATCGCACCCGCCTCCGTGGACGAAGTCGTCGCGATCGTCCGCGACGTCACCGACCTGCACGAGGCGACCCGCGAGCTCAAGGAGTCACGCGCCAGGCTGGTGGCGGCAGGAGACGCCGAGCGGCGGCGCGTCGAGCGCAATCTGCACGACGGGGCGCAGCAGCGACTCGTCACGGTCGCACTCCACCTGCAGCTGATCCGGCGGCGGCTCGAGACCGACGCAAGCGACGTTCCGACACTCGTCGAGGCCGCGCAGACCGAGCTGACGCTAGCGCTCGAGGAGATTCGCGAGCTCGTCCGTGGCCTGCACCCGCGGCTGCTCGGCGACCGCGGGCTCGGCCCTGCGCTCGAGGCGCTCGCCGAGCGCGCCGTGCTCCCGGTGCAGATCATCGAGCTGCCGTCAGGGCGGCTGCCGACCGCCGTCGAGGCCGCCGCGTACTACATCACGGCGGAGGCCCTCGCGAACGCTGCCAAGCACAGCCGCGCTTCGCTCGTCACTGTCAGCATCTGCGGCGCCGACACCGCGACGGTGGTGGAAGTCGTGGACAACGGTGTCGGCGGGGCCGATCCCGACGCCGGGACCGGCCTCCGGGGCCTCGCTGACCGCGTCGCCGCCCTCGGCGGCGCGCTGGCGGTCTCGAGCGCGCCCGAGCGCGGCACGACACTTCGCGCAGAGCTCCCGCACGACTGAGTTCGAACCGGTCGGCCGGGGTCCGGCGAACCAGTGGAGGAAACGCACGAGCCGTGCGGAAACTCGGCTCGGCCACATTGACCCAGGGAGGAACTGGTCATGGATCGGACACCCGTTCAGAAGGTCGCCGGCCTGGTGGGAATCGTCTTTCTCCTGGTCGGGATCGCCGGCTTCATCCCCGGCATCACCACCAACCTCTACGACGGGCTCGAGTTCGCCGGCAACGACGGCAACGCGGAGCTCCTCGGCATCTTCAGTGTCAGCGTCCTGCACAACATCGTGCACGGCCTCTTCGGGATCGCCGGCCTCGCGCTGGCGAAGACGGCCAGCGGCGCTCGCACCTTCCTGGTCGGCGGCGGCGCGATCTACATCGTGCTCTGGCTGCTCGGGATCATCGGCGGCGCGGACTGGATCCCGTCCAACTCGGCCGACGATTGGCTGCACCTCGCTCTCGGCGGCGCGATGATCGCGCTCGGCGTCGCGCTGACGCGCGAGGGGCGGGTCGCGACGACCGCGTAGGCGACACATCACGATCGTTCACCGAAGGGGGCGGAACTCGCCCCCTTCGCTCGTTCCGGGCCAGAGCCACGCGGGAATCACCCATCAGGGTGGTGCAACTCTCCCCTGCCGATGCCGACTACCCCCTGCAGGTTGTCGTCTACGAAGGGGTTCTCCATGCGGTTTCGTCTTGCTGTTGTCTTCGCCGTGCTGGCGGCTGTCGGGGTCCCCGCGACCGCGTCGGCGTCGGAGATCATCGACCGCAATGTGAGTGACGTCTCGCTGAAGGTCGCAGGCAACGGGCAGGCGCTCATCAGCTTCAACGCGCGCGGCAAGCGCTGGAACGTCCTCGCGTGGGGCGCGGTGAACGCGCTGCAGCCGACGACCGCCCGCAAGCAGGTCGAGTTCAAGCTCGACTACTCCGGCGGGTACGGGACGTACAAGCGGGACGTCTGGAAGACGTTCAAGAACGCCTGCGGCGCATACGACGGCCCCGAGCTGCAGTGGTTCGTCGCCGGTTGCAAGGCTCCTGACGGCACGTACTGGGCGCTGCAGTCCTGGCAGCGGGCGCTGCCCAACTACGGCCTGCCGGCCTCCGGCAAATCGGCCGTGTGGGAGCTTCGGCTCTCACACTGGAAGGGCGAGCTGCCGGAGCTGACCGTCAACCTCAACTGGGCCTACAAGTCGTTCCAGCACATCTTCGGGGAGTTCACGTACCTCGGGAAGCCGGTCCACGGCTTCAAGTCGACCCCGGGCGGCAATCCGCTCGACACGTTCGGCCGCAACCTCTATCTCGACACCTTCAACTCGGCCTACGGCCAGGGCTGGAAGCGCGAGAACAGCTTCCTGATGCACAAGGGCACGGGCAAGTTCTGCTACGGCTTCTACAGCCATGGCAGCCGCCCGGTCGGTGCAGGCGAGCGCTACCGGGCGACGATCATCGGCCCCGGCGTCACGCCTGACATCTACTGGGAGGCCGACGCGCTGACGACGTACGACAAGGAATTCGACCTGCAGCAGCATGCCGTGCAGAAGGAGTTCTACGCCGGCGACTCACTCTGCAAGGCCGTCTAGCCAGTTCCTGTCCGTAAGATCGTCGCCGTGACGAGCGGCGACGAGCTCCGCGAGGTGATGCGCCGCTACCCCGTCGGGGTCAGCGTCGTCACCGTCGACCGGGAAGGCGAGCGCCTCGGACTGACGGTTGCCTCGCTCGTACCGGTCGCGCTCGAGCCTCCACTCGTCGCGATCTCGATCGCCCGTCAAGCGGCGCTGCACGAGCTGCTGCGGGCCGTAGGCGGCTTCGGAGTCTCGCTGCTGGGAGCCGACCAGGTCGAGCTCGCGCAGCACTTCGCCCGCGGGGTGCCGCCGATTGCGCTCTGGCACGGGATCGAGGTTCTCGAGGGCTCGCGCGCGCCTCTGCTCGCAGGCGCCGTCGGCTGGCTCGAGTGCGGGCTCCAGGCCGAGCACGAGGCAGGCGACCACACGCTCTTCGTCGGCCGCGTCGAGCGCGCCGAGCAGGGCGTCGAAGGCCCACCGCTCCTGCGGCTCGACGGGGGGTACATGCCGGCGTGATCGAGTGCGTGGTCTTCGACCTCGACGGGGTGGTCGTCGACTCCGAGCAGGTGTGGGACGACGTGCGCGAGCAGCTCGTGCGCGAGCGCGGCGGGCGCTGGCACGAGGGCGCACAGGCGGCGATGATGGGCATGAGCTCGCCCGAGTGGTCGCGCTACATGCACGACGAGCTCGGTCTCACCGAGTCGGCGGCGGACATCAACGAGGAGGTCGTCCGGCTGATGCTCGAGCGCTACGGCGAGTCGCTGCCGCTGATCGACGGCGCCGTCGACGCCGTGCGCCGCCTGGCCGGCGCCTTCAGGCTGGGCGTTGCCTCCTCGTCGAACCGTCCACTGATCGAGGCAGTCCTGCACGGCGCCGGAATCGCCGGCTGCTTCGCAGTCGTGGTCTCTTCCGAGGAGGTTCCACGCGGGAAGCCGGCGCCGGATGTGTACCTCGAGGCGACCCGGCAGCTCGGCGTGGAGACCGCGCGGTGTGCCGCCGTCGAGGACTCGTCGAACGGCCTGCGCGCCGCTCACGCGGCCGGGGTGCTCGTGATCGCCTTCCCGAACGCCCACTACCCGCCGGCGCCCGACGCGCTCGCCGTCGCGGATGTCGTCCTCACCTCGCTCGAGGAGCTGACTCCGGAGCTAGTGCGCTCGGCCTAGCAGCACGCAGCCATTGTGGCCGCCGAGGCCCATCGCGTTCGAGAGCGCGACGTCGAGCTCGACCTCCCTCGCCTCGTTCGGTACGTAGTCGAGGTCGCATTCCGGATCCGGATTCCGGTAGTTGATCGTCGGCGGGAGCAGCTGGTGGTGGAGCGCGAGCACGCACATCATCGCCTCGATCGCGCCCGCAGCCCCGAAGCAGTGCCCCGTCACCGACTTCGTCGACGAGATGGCGAGGTCGCGGGCGTGGTCGCCGAAGACCTGCTTGATGGCACGTGTCTCCGCCGCGTCGCCGAGCGGCGTCGAGGTGCCGTGCGCGTTGATGTAGCCGACACGCTTCGGCTCGACTTCCGATCGCTCGAGCGCCGCCTTCATCATCTCCGCGACACCGACCGACTCCGGGTCGGGCTGCGCCATGTGATGCGCGTCGTTCGAAGCCCCGTAGCCGAGCACCTCGGCATAGATCGTCGCGCCGCGCGCCTCCGCAGCGCCGAACTCCTCGAGCGCGAGGATGCAGGCCGCTTCCGACATGACGAAGCCGGCGCGCGTCGCGTCGAACGGGCGCGACGCCTTGGTGGGATCCTCGTCCTCCGCGACGAGACCCCGCATCGCGCAGAAGCCGGCCAGGATCAGCGGATGAATGCACGACTCGGTGCCGCCGGCGAGCACCGCGTCCGCATCGCCGCGCCTGATGATCTCGGCGGCCTCCCCCACTGCATGCGAGCCCGTTGCGCACGCCGACACCGGCGCGTAGTTCGGGCCGCGAAGCCCGAGTGAGATCGCGATCTGGCCGCTCGCCGAGTCGACGAGCACGCTCGGGATGAAGAACGGGGACACCCGGTCGTGCCCACGCTCCCGGAGAACGTCCGTCTGCTCGACGATCCCGGGCAGGCCGCCGATCGCGGAGCCGACCACGACGCCGACCCGAGCCGGATCCATGCCGTTGATCCCGGAGTCGCGCCAGGCCTCCTGCGCCGCGCCCAGCGCGAGGAGGACATTCCGGTCCATCCGGCGCGCCTCCTTGTGCGGCGCGACCGAGGTCGGGTCGAAGCCCTTCACCTCGCCCGCGATCCGGACCGGGAACTCGCTCGCGTCGAAGGCCTGGATGAAGTCGACGCCGCTCTCGCCGTCGACCGCCGAGCGCCACGTCGACGGCGCATCGAGGCCGATCGGCGTGATTGCGCCCAGCCCGGTGACGGCGACCCTTCTCATCGCGCAATCCTAGTTAGCGATCAGGGCCGCCTGGGAACGGGAACGCAATGGCGACCGTTTCCCCGGTCGGTCCAAGCAGCGCGACCCGCCCACGGCTGATCTTCTTCACCTCGTCGCTCTCCGGGCAGTGCCGCCGCGTGGAGGGATTCCTGGCCCAGGTGTTGCAGCGACGCCGGAACCACAGCACGTTCCGCGTCCTCGTCGTCGAGGAGGAAGAGCACCCGGACCTCGTCGAGCACTTCGGCGTCGACGGCTTCCCGACCCTGGTCGTCGTCGAGGATCACGTCGTGCGGGCGCGGCTCGACCGGCCGCGTGGCTGCCGCGAGATCGAGCGGCTGCTCAGTCCCTGGTTGCACTGAGGGAACGCCGGGTCATCGCGAACCGGCCGAGAGTGCGGCCGCGATAGCGCGCCACACCGCGCCAGCCGTCGCCGTCCGGCTCGAGGTGGTCGACGAGGCCCGAGAGCAGGCCGCGGTAGCGCAACTCGCGTCCGGCAACGTCGAAAGGGAGCCGGATGGGCACCGGAGGCAGCGTGACGCCCTTCAAGCCGTCGATCCGCTTGCGGACTCCGTAGAGCGGCGGCAGAACGCCGCTCACCCGCCGGACGTTCCACTCGCCGTCGAGATCCCTCATCGCAGTAGCCTTGCAGAAGGTGCCCGGCCCCAACGTTCCCTTCCCGCCGATGGAAGCCGAGCTCGTCCGCGAGCTCCCGGCCGGCGACGGCTGGCAGTACGAGCCGAAGTGGGACGGCTTCCGGGGCGTGCTGGAGAACGACGGCGGCGAGCTTGCGCTCTGGTCGCGCAACGAGCGTCCGCTCCTGCGCTACTTTCCCGAGCTGCGGCCGCTCGGCGATCTGCTTCCGCCCCACTCCGCGCTCGACGGCGAGATCGTGATCGCGCGTGACGGAGTGCTCGACTTCGACTCGATGTCGACGCGGCTTCACCCGGCCGAGAGCCGCGTGAAGAAGCTCTCGGCCGAGATCCCGGCGATCTTCATCGCCTTCGACCTGCTGCTCTGGGACGGCGACCCGGTGCACGAGCGCCCGCTCGAGCAGCGCCGCAAGGAGCTGCTGAAGCGCGGCAAGGGGTTCTGGATCTCGCCCGCGACGACCGAGCTCGACGCCGCGACGGCCTGGCTCGACCGCTTCGAGGCCGCCGGGCTCGACGGGGTGATCGCCAAGCGGCTCGGCCTGCCGTACATGCCCGGCTCGCGCGAGGCGGTGGTCAAGGTCAAGGAGCACAAGACCGCCGACTGCGTCGTGATCGGAGTGCGCTGGAAGCAACGCCCGGAGAAGCTCGCGACGCTGCTGCTCGGCCTGTATCGCGACGACGGCGAGATCGACTACGTCGGCTCTGCCGCGATCGGGGCCCGCAACCACGACGAGATCGCCGAGCGCGTGCTGCCGCTGCTCGACGACAGCTCCGAACGGCGCTTCTCGGAGCCGAACCGCTGGGGCACGAACGGCCTCGAGGAGACGCCCCTTCGCCGCGAGCTCGTCGCCGAGGTGCGGTACGACAAGGTGCAGGGGAACCGATTTCGCCACGGCACGAAGCTGATCCGCTTCCGGCCCGACAAGGACCCCGCACAGTGCACGTGGGACGAAGTCAGACCCGCCCGCCGCGCGGACGACCCGACGGTCGAGACGCTCCTCAGCTCCGCCACCTGAGCACGCCGACCGCGACGATGTAGGCGACGCCGGTGATCGCGCCGAGCTGCACGTACGGCGTCCCGTCCCGGCCGTGTGCCCACTCCCACACGCACATGCCGATGATCAGGCCGATCGCGACACTCCCGGCAAGCGCAGTCGCATGGACGTCGATTCGCTGCCAGTACTCGTCCCGCCCGTCGCCGCGCAGGCCGCGAATCAGCTCACTGCGGCCGCCGACGAGGATCAGGAGCCCGACCGCCGTCATCACAGCGAGCGACTCGAACCCGGCTCGCCGTTCGCCGCCCGCCCACAGCGCGCCGAGGAAGACGAGCCCCAGTGCGACGCGAGAACAGTGGCAGGAACCATTTCGTCCTATACACGCCGTTGCCGTCATCGAATACCTCCTCCACTGTCGTGTTGAAATAGCGAGCGAGCGCGAGCGCGAGCGGCAGGGACGGCGTGTAGCGCTCCGTCTCGATCGCATTGATCGTCTGCCGCGAGACCTGCAGCGCCTTGGCCAGCTCGGCCTGCGAGAGGCTCTCCCGTGCTCGCAGCTCTCTGATTGCGTTCTTCATCCATGTCAAGTTAGCTTGACATGGATGACGTGTCAAGTTTGCTTTACATAGAGGCGGGTAGAATCGCCGACATGCCTGGATATACGAAGAAAAATCTCAAGCAAGACGTGGAGAACTCCGCGCCGAAGTTCGACATGCCGGAGGAGATGGAGGCTCGCTTTGCCCGCAGGGCGATCGAGGGGGAGACGCTCGGCCTGAGCCATATCAAGCTCGCGCCGAACTTCCGCATCCCGTTCGCGCACAAGCACGAGGGGCAGGAGGAGGTCTACGTCATCGTCCGAGGCTCGGCGCGGGTCAAGGTCGAGGACGAGATCGTCGAGCTGGGCGAGTGGGACGCGATCCGCTTCGACACGGACACGATGCGGGACGTCGAAGCCGGCCCGGAGGGTGTCGAGTACATCGCGTTCGGGGCGGGCGACGACCCCACCGACGCGGAGATGGTCCCGGGTTGGTGGTCGGACTAGTCCGGCCCACGCCTACAGACAAAGATCAGGGTCGGATCAGGGTGATGCCCGATACCGCCGAAGCCCGGCGGTATCGATGCTGTGAGCATCATCCAAAGGAGATAGGTCATGTCCGACACGATCACTGACACCCCCACTCTCGACGAGGCGCCTCCGCGGCGCCTCGTCCGCGCCGACGAGGGCCGCTGGCTCGGCGGCGTCTGCGCCGGGCTCGGCCGCTACTTCGACATCAACCCGCTCGTGTACCGGATCGCGTTCGCCGCCCTCGCACTCGCAGGTGGCACCGGGCTGCTGCTCTATCTCGCCGCTTACCTCGTGATTCCGGCCGAGGACGCCGAGGAGTCGATCGCGGTGGAGGCGCTGCAGGGGCACCGCGAGCATCCGTGGCTGCTGGTCGGGGTCGGCCTACTCAGCTTCGGCGCCTTGTTCCTGCTCTCCGAGGCGCGCTTCTGGCCCGGCACCGGCAACCTCTGGCTCGCCGCGACGCTCGGCGGCGGCGCGCTCGTCTGGTGGCACGTCTCGAATCGAGATCGTGCCCCGCGCCAGGCCGTGCCCACGGCCGAGGCCGCATCCACGGCCGAGGCGCGTGCCACCGCCGAGACCGTGCCCGGCGCGCCGCCCGGCGCCGCCGCCCGCGCCGAGCGTCCCGCGGACCCCGAAGCCGCCGCGGAAGCCATCGCTCTTCGCGCCGGTGCTCGGCGCCCTCCTCGCCGCAGCAGGCTTCTTCGGCCTGCTCGCGGTGCTCGACATCTACGACGTCGACGTCGCGGTAGGTCTTGCCGCAGGTGTGCTGATCGTCGGCGCCGCGATCGCGGTCGGCGCGATGACACAGCGACGCGTCGGCGGGCTCGTCTTCCTCGGGCTGATTCTCCTGGGTGCGTTCGGTGTCGCCGCCGCGACGCCGGTCTCGGTCTCGTCGGGCGTCGGCGAGAAGACCGAGCGCCCCGAGAGTGTCTCGGCGCTCGACCCGAGCTACGAGCTCGGCATCGGCGAGCTCAACCTGGATCTCAGCACGGTCGCGCTCTCGGCCGGCACCACCTCCGTCGACGCCAACGTCGGGATCGGGAATCTTGTGATCACCGTGCCGCGAGGCGTCGCGCTCGAGATCGACGCTCACGCAGGAGTCGGTGAGGTCGACGTCCTGGGCAGGCGCGACGACGGCGTGGACGCGCAGAAGACGGTCAGCGTCGCCGGGTCGAGCCCGAACGGAGCCGTACTCAACCTCGAGGCGGACATCGGCATGGGCAACATCGAAGTGCGGCGCGGTTGACCTCGACGCCGTATCGGCTGCCGCTCGCCCTCCCGCGCCTCCGGCGCGCGGAGGGCGAGGGGGCACTCGCGGGCGTCTGCGCCGGGATCGCAAAGAGCCTGCGCGTCGACCCGACCCTCGTCCGGCTCACGTTTGCGCTTTTCGCATTCGCCGGCGGCGCGGGGGTCGCTGCGTACGGCGGTGCGTGGCTCGCCCTCGCTCCCGAGAACGGCCCGTTGCCTTCGGCGCGCAGGCGCCTGCTCGGCTATGTGGCGCTCGCGATCGCAGGCGCGATCGCGCTCCGCGGCTTCGGGTTCTCCGACACGCTGATCTGGCCCGCCGCGCTGTGCGGAGCAGGGATCCTGCTGGCCCGGGGCCGCAGCGGTGCTCCGGTCGTGGTCGGCCTCTCACTGGTCGCCGTCGGCGTGATCGTCTTCGTCGACCAGAACGCGACGTCGCACGGCCGCGACGCGGCCTTCGAGTCCAGCGCCGTCGCGATCGCGCTGCTCCTCGTGCTCGGGCCCTGGGCCTGGCGCCTGGCCGCCGAGCGGGACGCCGAGCGGACAGGCCGCATCCGCTCGCAGGAGCGGTCCGAGATGGCGGCTCGTGTCCACGACTCCGTCCTGCAGACGCTCGCGCTCGTCCAGCGCGAGGCTGGCGATCCGCGCCGCGTGGCCGCGCTGGCGCGACGGCAGGAGCGCGAGCTGCGTTCCTGGCTCTACCCCGACCCGCGGGGCTGCCGACGCCGGCGGGATCGCCGCGGCCATGGACGCCGCCGCAGCCGAGGTCGAGGAGCTCTTCGGCGTCCCGGTCGAGCTCGTCCGCACCGGCGACGTCCCGGTCGACGACCGCGTGGAAGCACTCGTCCTCGCGGCCCGCGAGGCGATGTCGAATGCGGCGCAGCACTCCGGCGCGGATCAGGTCTCGACGTTCGTCGACGTCGGCGAGGACGAGATCGCGGTCTTCGTACGCGACCGAGGCAGCGGTTTCGATCCAGAAGCCGTGCCCGCCGAGGCACACGGAATCGCCGAGTCGATCCGCGGGCGCATGACCCGTGCCGGCGGGACTGCAGCACTGACGTCGTCCCCGGAGGGCACCGAGGTCGAGCTGCGCCTGAGGAGGCAGGCATGAGCCGTCGTCGCGTCGTGCTCGTCGACGACCACGACCTCTTCCGTGCCGGCGTGCGCAGCGAGCTCGGCGAGGCTGTCGACATCGTCGGCGAAGCCGGCTCGGTGAACGAGGCCGTGCCGCTGATCCGCGAGCTCGACCCCGACGTCGTCCTCCTCGACGTCCACCTTCCGGACGGCGGCGGTCACGCGGTGATCGCACAGGTCGCGCCCGAGCGCCCCGGCGTGCGGTTCCTCGCGCTGTCGGTCTCCGATGCCGCCGAGGACGTGATCGACGTGATTCGGGCCGGCGCGCGAGGCTACGTGACGAAGTCGATCTCCGGCGCGGACCTGATCGACGCGGTGAAGCGCACGGCCGACGGGGACGCGGTCTTCTCGCCGCGTCTCGCCGGCTTCGTGCTGGACGCGTTCCGCTCCGGGGCGGCGCCGGTCGACCCGGAGCTCGACGTGCTGACCACGCGCGAGCGCGAGGTGCTGCAGCTGATCGCGCGCGGCTACCGCTACAAGGAGATCGCCGCGCGGCTGCACCTGTCCGTCAAGACGGTCGAGACGCACGTCTCGGCCGTGCTGCGCAAGCTGCAGCTCTCGAACCGCCACGAGCTGACGCGCTGGGCGGCGGAGCGCCGCCTGATCTAGCCAAGTAACAGTCTGTTACTTGACACCGCTGGTTCCAGGGCGGTCGTCTGACCTAGTAACAGTCTGTTACTTGGCGGGCTTCTTCGCCCGCGAGGGTTGGACGCGCTTCGGCTCGCCGGGCATCTTCGGGAACTGCGGCGGATACGGCGCCTCGCCCTCGCCGGCGGCCTCTTCGCGCTCGACCCACTCGAGCAGGACGTTCAGGTCGCAGACGGTGTCGTCGATCGCGGCCTGGACGTCGCCGAGCTTGGCGAACCGCTCGGGCATCGAGGCGAGCGTGAAGTCCTCGGTCTCGACATCGGGAAGCTCGTCCCAGGTCACCGGCGCGGAGACCGTCGCGTCGGGCCGGCCGCGCACGGAGTAGGCCGAGGCGATCGTCCGGTCGCGCGCGTTCTGGTTGTAGTCGATGAAGACGCGCTTGCCCCGCTCCTCCTTCCACCAGGCGGTGGTGACCTTCTTCGGCAGCCGCCGCTCGACCTCGCGCGCGAAGGCGAGCGCACAGCGCCGCACGACCGGGAAGTCCCAGTTCGGCTCGATCCGGCAGGCGACGTGGATGCCGCGGTTGCCGGAGGTCTTCGGCCAGCCCGTCCACCCCATCTCGCCGAGCGTCTCCCGCACGATCGCCGCGACGCGCTTGCCGTCGCTGAAGGTCGTCCCGGGCTGCGGGTCGATGTCGATCCGGAGCTCGTCGGGCTTGTCGACGTCGGCGCGCCTCGACGGCCAGGGGTGGAAGTCGACGACCGCGAGGTTCGCCGCCCACGCCACCTGCGCGACCTCGGTGACGCAGAGCTCGTCCGCGTGCCGGCCGGAAGGGAAGGTCACGCGGGCCGCCTCGACCCACTCGGGCCGCTTCTCGGGCACCCGCTTCTGGTAGATCATCTCGCCCTCGACCCCGTCCGGGAAGCGGCGGAGCTGGGTCGGCCGCTCGTAGAGCGCCCGGACGATCCCGTCGCCGACGGAGAGGTAGTAGTCGACGAGGTCGAGCTTCGTCTCCTGCCGCGCGGGAAAGAGCACCTTGTCCGGATTCGTCACCTTCACGGTCCGGCCGCCGATCTCGAGCTCCACGAACGGGGACGCCATCGCGGAAACCGTATCGCGGCGTGCTAGTTTCGAGTCTGTTTCGCCAACCGGGTAACCAGAGGAGATGGGCATGCGCAAGGTTCTGATTCCGGTCGCGGTGATCGCGCTTGCGATCGCAGCGGCCGCCATCGGAGGTCGGAGCGAACAAGCGGCGGCGGCGAACGGCAGCTGCGCCAAGGCGAACCTCAACCTCGTCAAGGACGGGCAGCTCTCGATCGGCACCGACAACCCGGCGTTCCCGCCGTGGTTCGCGGGCGGCGAGACGAAGGGCCGCCCCTGGAAGATCAACGACCCCGCCAAGGGCAAGGGCTTCGAGTCGGCGGTCGCCTACGCCGTCGCGAAGCGGCTCGGCTTCACCAAGAACCAGGTCGTCTGGGTCTATACGCCGTTCAACAAGGCGATCGCGCCGGGCAAGAAGAGCCTACGACTTCGACATCAATCAGATCTCGTACACGCCCGAACGGGCGAAGGTGCTCGCGTTCAGCGCCTCGTACTACAACGTCAACCAGTCGATCGTCGGCCTGAAGGGCAAGCCGATCTCGTCGGTGCGCTCGGTCGCGGGTCTGAAGAAGTACAAGCTGGGCGCCCAGCTCGGGACGACGAGCTACCAGTACATCGTCAAGAACATCAAGCCGGGCCCCTCGGTCGCCGTCTACGACACGAACGACGCGGCCGTTGCGGCGCTCAAGAACGGCCAGATCGACGGTCTCGTCGTCGACCTGCCGACCGCGTTCTACGTCACGGCGGTGCAGGTCCCGAACGGCAAGATCATCGGCCAGTTCACGGCCAAGGGGAACCAGGAGCGCTTCGGGATGGTCTTCCAGAAGGGCAACTCACTCGTTGCCTGCGTGAACAACGCCCTCGCGAACATGAAGCGGACGGGCGTGCTGAAGCGGATCCAGCAGATCTGGCTCGCCAAGGTCACCGGCGCGCCTGTCCTCAAGTAGCTGAGCCGGAAATCGAAGATCCTCGGGGGTGGCGGCGCCGGTCGTGCCGTCACCCTCGCGCTGCTCTCGACGCTCGTCCTCTTCGCCGCGCTCGTCTACGGGGTCACACACGCTCCGAACTGGCCCGAGGTCAAGGCGGCGTTCTTCGACTGGGACAAGTACCGCGAGTCGTTCCCGATCATCGCGCGCGCCTTCCTCCTGAACGTGAAGATCTTCATGATCGCCGAGGTCTTCATCCTCGTCTTCGCGCTGCTGCTCGCCGTCCTGCGCAGCCTGCCCGGGCCGGTCTTCTTCCCGATCCGCGCGCTCGCGATCGCCTACGCCGACTTCTTCCGCGGCGTGCCGACGATCCTCGTGATCGCGCTGCTCGGGTTCGGCGCGCCCGGCGCTCGCGATCGAGGGGGTCCCGACGTCGACGACCTTCTGGGGAATCGTCTCGCTCGTCCTCATCTACACGGCGTACGTGTCCGAGGTCTACCGCGCCGGAATCGAGTCGGTGCATCCGAGCCAGGAGGCGGCGGCGCGCTCGCTCGGTCTGACGCGGAGCCAGGCGCTCACGGCCGTCGTCCTGCCCCAGGCGGTGCGCCGGGTGATCCCACCTCTCCTCAACGACTTCATCGGGCTGCAGAAGGACACGGCCCTCGTCGGGATCCTCGGCTCGGTCGAGGCGTTCAAGCAATCTCAGATCGAGGTCTCCGCGGACTTCAACTTCACCTACTACCTCGTCGCGGCGACGCTCTTCGTGGCGATCACGATCCCGCTCGCACGCTTCACCGACTGGCTCGTGGCGCGCGACCGGCGCCGACGCGTCGCCGGAGGCATCGCGTGAGCGCCGTCCTGATCGAGAACCTGCACAAGTCCTTCGGGAAGAACGAGGTGCTGCGCGGAATCGATCTCGAGGTCGCCGAGCACGAGGTCGTGTGCCTGATCGGCGCGTCCGGCTCCGGCAAGTCGACGCTGCTGCGCTGCGTCAACCTGCTCGAGCCGGTCGACGAGGGCCGCGTCGTGATCCACGGCGAGGAGATCACGGCGCGCGGTGTCGACGTGAACCGGATCCGCCGCGGGATCGGGATCGTCTTCCAGGCCTACAACCTCTTCCCGCACATGAGCGTGCTCGAGAACGTGACGCTCGGGCCGCGCAAGGCGCTCGGCACGGGCCGGCGGGAGGCCGAGGCCCAGGCGACCGAGCTGCTCGACCGCTTCGGGCTCTCCGACAAGCGCGACGACTATCCCGACCGGCTCTCGGGCGGCCAGCAGCAGCGGGTCGCGATCGTGCGCGCGCTCGCGCTGCGCCCGCGCGTGATGCTCCTCGACGAGGTGACGAGCGCGCTCGACCCCGAGCTCGTCGCGGAGGTCCTGAGCGTGATCCGCGAGCTCGCCGAGGGCGGGATGACGATGCTGATCGCGACACACGAGATGGGCTTCGCCCGCGACATCGCGAACCGCGTCTGCTTCCTGGACGCCGGCGTGATCCTCGAGCAAGGGCCGCCGGACGCGATCTTCAGCGCCCCGTCGGAGCCGCGCACCCGCCAGTTTCTCGACCGCATCATCGCGGCCGGTCGGCTCTAGAATTCGAGCATGGTGCAGGACCCGCAGCGCATCGACCTCACGCTCGAGCCGCTCGACGACTACGTCGTGATCCAGCCGACCGAGGATGAGGCGGAGACCAAGACCGGGCTGATCATCCCGGCCTCGGCAGAGGCCGTCTGCCAGACCGGGATCGTCACTGCCGTCGGCGCCGAGCCGGGTGGGCTCGAGCCGGGCGACAAGGTTCTCTTCCCCAAGGACGCCGGCTTCGAGGTTCGGCTGCACGGAGGCGAGGTCAAGGTGCTCCGCCGCGGCGAGCTGATCGCGCGCATCCACGACTGAGGCGGAGACGTAGAACGGGGCGAGTGCGATCCGCCGCATGGATCAAGCACCCGCCCCGAAGCTCGACGCCCCGCCGCCCGGGGCCTTCGAACCTGATACGAACATCCTCGTCGACGGGCGCCGCTTCACACCATCACTCGTGCTGGGTTGACCGCTGCACTTCACTTGATCGAGGGATCCGGCGGCCTCGCCTGGAAGTCGATGTCTTCTGCGATCAAGCTCAGCGCAGTGGGAGCCGCAGCCCACTGTGTCAGAGCCCGAGAGGCCGCGAGACGCGCTCTTCCTAGCGCCGGCTCGCGGCCTTTCGCACGTCTGGACCGGAAATCACCCGTCGGAGGCATGCCCGCCCGGCCGGAGCGGATGAACATGGGTGAGCCGGTTCCCCCCTTTTCCTCCGGCATCTGCGGCGCCCGTTCCCTGCGGCAACCAGGAAGCGGGCGCTTCTTTTTTGGCCGGATGCAGTCGAGAGCGTGCGATACGATCCCCGCTCACGGAGAAGTGGCCGAGTGGCTGAAGGCGGCGCCCTGCTAAGGCGTTATGGGGGTGAATGCCTCCATCGAGGGTTCGAATCCCTCCTTCTCCGTTGGGGCCCCTACGTGGGGCTCCAGTTCGGAGAGGTGGCAGAGCGGTCGAATGCGGCGGTCTCGAAAACCGTTACGGGTCGTTAGGCTCGTCGAGGGTTCAAATCCCTCCCTCTCCGCTCCAAGACGCAAGTCGGAAGCCGACGAACTATCCCTTCACCGTAGGGCGGGTTTGCCCATGGCTCCGGCCGCGCACAGACCGAGAATGGATGTATGGGGTGCGCCATAGACCAGCACGTAAGCAGAGGGATCCCACGCGGCTGGGCGAACGGGGGTGGTATGTCCGCGATGGGGGGCGTCGTCCGCATGCCATCGCCCGAAGAGATCGCGGCCGGCGGCAACGTCGTTCTGTTGCACGACGAACCGCCACCGGTAGAGCGAGTCCAAACGTCGGGATCGCAGCCCGCTCCGATCACGGACCGATCAGCCCGGAGCTTGCGCTGATCGACCCCGACTCCGGCGCGCAGCGCGGGAGCCGTTGCCGGATTCACATCGACCCGTCTGGGCGGCTGGAGCACCTACCGGGGTTGAGCGCGGAGGCAAGAGTCTTGAGCCGGTTCCGTCCGGCTCCGGCTCGATCCCCGAACCCGCACCTCGGCGCCGCGGTCGACTCGGTCTGCTCGCGTCGGCCGTCGGCGATCATCGCGCTCGGCGTGCTGCTCACGCTGGTCGTCGGGCGCGAGGGGCAGCCCGCTCGAAGCGCAGAGCAGACGCAGTCGGTCGCAGCCGCCGTGGCACCACGGATCGCCACGGTCCACCCAGCCGACACGCCCCGCGACCAACGCCCGCCAAGCCAGTCGGCGCCACGACGAGCGCGACGTCCGCATCGCCCCATGCGACCGCGATTCCAGGGCAGACGTTCGTTTGGGTCCCTTCGGCGGACGCTGGGGCATACGAGTTCCAGCTGTTTCAGGGCGGCGAGCGCGTTTTCCGACGCGCGCGTGGACGAAGCCCGGCTCGAACTACCGGGTCGCTGGCGGCAGGCGGGCCGTCCTCACGCCCTGCTGCCTGGGAGCTACCGCTGGTACGTGTGGACGATCGTCGAAGAGCACGAGGCAAGCAGTCGAACAAGCCTACGGTGAGCGCAAAGCTCGTGATTCCCCAGCGCGTGATCCTGCGCGCGCGCGCGATTTGCGTCACCGCCTAGCCCTTCAGCTAGGTGCGATCCAGTCCTGATTCCGGACTGTCGCGAACACCGATCCCAGCCTACGGTGAGCCCAGGAGTCGATAGCTGGAAGTGCGGCTGCGACTCATCGCCAGGGGGTTACAAGTGGGAGAGGAGTCCATGTTCGATTCATTGAAGAAACGCGGCGGAACCATCGTCGTCGCAGCAATCGTTGGCGCCGTTGCCGCAGGCAGCCCAGCAGTCGCGGCAGAGGTTGTGGCCTTCGCCAAGTCGGCAGGTAACGCAAACACCGTCAACAAGATTGGAGCGTCGAAGACGCCCCGGGCCGGCATGCTCGTCCCGCTCAATGCGAAAGGGAAGTTCCCCGCGTCAGTGATTCCGGCGAGCCGTGCCGCGATCGGCAAGGCCGGGCCAGCCGGGCCGCAAGGCGCGGGCCACAGGGCGCGCCGGGTCCGGCAGGCGCGAATGGAGCGACCGGGTGCAGGGGCCGCAGGGCCGCAGGGCGTCGCGGGCGCGCAAGGGCGCAAGGAGACGCGGGCGGTCTCGTCTATCCTCGCTCGTCGACGTCAACCCAAGTCCGCGCGCCTGGCGAACAACGCTGGGGCGACGTCGTTGTCAACGGCGGTACTGGAACTAACGCGTATCGCGCGTCGTTCCCGGCGGAGACCAGACGAGCTATCTCGAGTGGGATCTGCCGCTGGCTGCCGGCACATGGGACATGGAAGTGACCTACGTCAAGTCTACACGAGCCGGCATCCTGAGCTTCTCGCTCGACGGAACAGACCTCGGTGCAACGATCGACGCGTACATCCCGGACGATCGAGTTCAACGCAGAGGACACGGTCTCGAACATCACGGTGTCCACATCCGGCATGCACACGCTTCGCGTGCGACCGCGCGACAAGAACCTCGCTTCAAGCGGCTACTTCGGTTACCTCGTCTGGCTGAGGCTCGTAAAGCAGTAGGCCTGCAGCCAGTTCACGGGGCGGGCACCTCCGGCGGCGAGGTGCCTGCCCCGCCTGGACACCGGACTGCGGTCGGCCCTGCGGCAGACATGCGTATCGAAGTCAGCGATCCAAAGCTCGTTCCGAGCCTGCTCTCATTCCTCACCGGGCACGTGCACGTGAATGCGGAGCAAGTGGGGCCGCGAGAGGTCGAGATCTCGCAGCTCGGCTCGATGAACGCGCGCGGGCGGCGCCTGGAGCTCGACCTCATGCTGCAGGTGTGGCGCTCGTCCAACTCCGACGCCAGCGCGACGATCGCCCTCTAGAACAAAGACCACGCGCTGCGGGCGATCGATCTACGGGCCTCGTACGGCTCCCCTGAGGCGACCCGGTCAGGTCGGAGTGCTGGGAGGCGGCCGCAACACGGATTGCGGTTCCCTGACCTGCTGGCGGATCACAGCGGTTGAGATGAGAGTTGCTCCGCGCTCGGCGGTGGTGACCAAGCCGCAGAGCGCGGTCGGTCTCGAGTGCGGCCGCAAGCTCCGCGAGCTGCGCGCGAACGCGCCGGCTGCGCTCTGGAGCGATCGTCGGGTGCTCGGGTTCGAGCGTCTGCGCTCGGGCGGCGAGCGCGTGCACGTGGCCCGTGACGACAGATCCTGGGCGAGGACATCGTCCACGAGGACGAAGGAGCGTTGTGTCAGGTCAGCCATCTGCCTCGACCAGGCGGCCGAGCCAGTCTGACGACGTCGCCAGGTCACGATCGTGCCCACAAGCGCGGTCGCGAGCAGGACGCCGAAGATGATCCAGCCCCAGGGCGTATCGCTCGTCGAAGCTGTTGGCTCGACGGGCTGCTCCTCTCCGGGCTGCTCCGTTTCGACCGGGGTTGTCTCCGGCTCGGACGTGGTCACGCTGGGGGCCGGCTCGGTTTCCGGCGGAGCTGTCTGAATCGGAGTCGTCTCGATCGGAGCTGTCCCGATCTCGGCGGTCGTGACCTCGGCGGCCAGCGTGGCCGTGAAGCCGATTGCGGCGTCTGGCCGGTCGCGCCGCCAGCGCTCTGCCACTGTCGCCTCCAGCCAGTCCCAGGCCGACACCAGCCACGGCCGCAAGCCGAGCAGAGAGACGAGGGCGGGCGGCCGCGGCATCGCCGACACTAGCGGAGACGGCGAGATCCGCCGAGTGCGACTCGGCCCAGGGGATGACTCGAGACTGCCACGCGCAGCGTCTGATAGCGATCACCCGTCTCGTATCCCTCAGGCATCGTGACCAAGACGGAGACGCGCCTGGCAACATGAACTTCCGGTCGAACCAATCAAGAACCCGGCCTCTCGCGGACCGGGTTCTTGAAACGGCTTCTCAATCAACCGTGACGGAGAGGGCGGGATTTGAACCCGCGACACGCCTTTCGACGCGTACGCGATTTCCAGTCGCGCTCCTTCGGCCGCTCGGACACCTCTCCGGGCGCGCACAGGGTATCGAGGAGCTGATCAGCCTTGCGTGGACTGGACGACGTACGCCGCGACGTCCTGGATCTGCTTCTCGCTGAGCTGCCCCTTGAACGACGGCATCGCGCCCATGCCGTTGGTGACCCGGTCGACGACCAGATCGGCGTCTGGCTTCGCCTCGTCGAGGTTCGGTCCGATCGTTCCAGTCGACCCCGCGGCCTCGAGCGTGTGACAGGAGCCGCACCCGGTCGATTCGAAGACGGTCTCGCCGGCCGCCGCGTCTCCCGCCGGCGCGCTCGGCTCGCTCGGCTCGCTCGGCTCGGCGGTCGTCCCCGCAGGCGGCTCCTCGCCGGTCTCCGTGCCGTGCGTCTCGGTGGCCTCGGCGCCGTGCTCGGCCTCCCCCTCTTCTGCAGCGAAGACGACGACCCCGATCATCGTCCCGGCAAAGAGCACGACGGAGACGAGGATGAAGAGCCCGAGCCGGTTTCCCGGGAAGTCCGGGTTGCGGCGCGGGAAGTAGAACGCCGACAGGATCGCGAACACGATGAGGAGCCCGGCGAGGGCGCCGAGCCCGACTTTTCCGTTGTTCGTGATCGCCAGCAGCACGCGCCGGAACCTAACAGGACTACACGCGGTCGAGGGGAGCCATCGTCAAGCCCAGATCCTTGAGCTGTGACCAGTAGTGCTCGGCCTGCTCCTTGTGCCCGGACCAGACGACTGCGCGGCCACTCGAGTGGATGCGGTTCGCGAGGGACATGCCCTGCTCGAAGCTGATCCCCGGCAGCACCGCGGCGAGCGCGTGGGCGACGCCATCGAATGTGTTGTGGTCGTCGTTCATGACGATCACCTGCCAGGGCGCGTCGAGGCTGCCGCCGGGATCGCCGACTCGGGGCTTTCGGACGGGCGTTTCAGTGGCCGCGCTCATCGCCCGGACGCTACCAACGCCGCAGGTTAGGCTTCGCCGATGTCACCGGACGAACGCCTCGAACGCTACGCGCGCCTTGCGGTCGAGGTCGGTTCGAACGTCGGCGAAGGGCAAGTCCTGTGGCTGTCGGCTCTGCCCGAGCATGCGCCGCTCGCGCGTGCGATCGCGCGGTGCGCCTACGAGCGCGGCGCGCGCTACGTGGACGTCGACTACTCGGACCAGCACGTCCGGCGCGCACGGATCCAGTTCGCGGACGAGGACACACTCGACTGGACCCCGCCGTGGGTGCTGGAGAAGATGAGGTATGTCGCCGACGAGCGCGGAGCGCTGATCCAGATCGTGGGCGACCCCGAGCCGGAGCTGCTCGCCGACCTCGATGGCACGCGCGTCGGCAAGACCCGGATGCGCCGGCTCGCCGAGCGCTACGTGGAGGTCCTGAACCAGCGCCTGCTCAACTGGTCGATCGTGGCGTATCCGAACGAAGGCTGGGCCGGGACCGTCTTCGGCGAGCCGGACGTCGAACGGCTCTGGGATGCGGTCGCTTCCGCGGTCCGCCTGGACGAGCCCGATCCGGTCGAGGCTTGGCGGGCCCACATCGAGAAGCTGGTCGGGCGCGCCAGGCTCCTGAACGACCGCGGCTTCGACAGCCTCCACTTCCGCGGCCCCGGCACGGATCTCACCGTCGGCCTGATCTCCGGCGCGCACTGGTGCACGGCGCTCGAGGAGACCGTCGACGGACGCCGCTACGTGGCGAACATGCCGACCGAGGAGGTCTTCACGAGCCCGGACAACCGCCGCACGGAAGGAACCGTCCGCTCGACGAAGCCGCTGGCGCTGGCCGGAACCGTCGTCCGCGATCTGGAGGTCCGGTTCGAAGGCGGACGGGCGGTCGAAGTGAACGCAACCTCAGGCGCGGACGTGGTGCGCGAGCAGCTTCGCTCGGACGACGGCGCACCGATGCTCGGCGAGGTCGCTCTCGTCGACGGCGACTCGCGCGTCGGCCGGTCGGGGCTCACGTTCCTGAACACGCTCTTCGACGAGAATGCGACGTGTCACATCGCGTACGGCGCCGGCATCCTCGAGGCGATCCCGAACGGCATCGACCTCTCTGAAGCCGACCTCGACGAGCGCGGCTTCAACAACTCCTCGATCCACACAGACTTCATGATCGGGGGCCCCGACGTCGAGGTCGACGGGATCGAGACCGGCGGCACGGCCGTGCCGATCATTCGCGACGACGTCTGGCAGCTGAGCTAGGCGATGGGCGAGCCGTCCTTCCCTCTGAGCGGAGGCTGCGGCTGCGGCGCCGTCCGCTTCGAGATCCTCGAGCCGTTCGCCTCGGCCAGCTACTGCCACTGCACGCGCTGCCAGCGGCGAACCGGAACCGCGGCGTCCGCGAACGGCCGTACGGCCCCGGGCGCGTTTCAGCTCGTCTCGGGCGAGGAGCACCTCCGCGCCTGGGCTCCGGAGGGCGGCGCCGAGAAGGTCTTCTGCGGCCTGTGCGGCTCGGCCGTCTTCAGCCGCACGGCCGGCGATCCGCCGACGATCGGCGTCCGACTCGGATCGCTCGACGCAGACCCCGGCATCCGGCCGCAGTGGCGGCAGTACGTCGCCTACGCAGTGTCCTGGGAGAAGATCCCGGACGACGGCCTGCCGCGGTACCCGGAAGGCCGAACGTAAGGCCCGAAGATTCATGCCCGGTCACGCGCTCCGTCGTTGAATGACTTCCCCGGGGGGCGCTCGCGTCGCCGGCTCCGGCCGGGCGAGACCGCGGCACCTGAGAGGGAATCCTTAGCGCTGCTTCCTTCCGGACCTGACGCGGTTCGGATGCTCTCAGTGCGCGGAACCCGACCATCGACGCCACGTGCGCGAGACCTGATCCCGTTGAAGCCGCCCTCGGACGGCGTTCGGTCCCGCTGGAGCGGATTTCGGGTTCAAGGAACCGCTAACTCCCCACCTAGCGCGACCGGGCGAACGCAGCGTATCACCGGCGCTATCCTGTTCTGACTCCCGGGCGCATAGCTCAGCGGGAGAGCGCTCGCTTCACACGCGAGAGGTCCCTGGTTCAATCCCAGGTGCGCCCATCCTCCGCCTTCTCAGGCCGTTTGCGGGCCGGTCAGTTGGGACCCTTGCTCTCCCGCCTGGCGAACGCCTCCATCGCCTGCTCCAGGTCCGACAGGTCGTAGTGGCCGTAGAACGCCTCGGTCGTGTGAATGTCGGAGTGGCCGAGCATCCGCTGCACGACACCGAGGTCACCGGTGTCGCGGCGCAGCTCGGTCGCGAACGTGTGCCGGGCGCGGTGCATGTTCATTCCCCGCTCGACGTCCTGGCCGACGAGACCGGCGCGTTGCAGGTGTTCGTACCACCAGCGGTGGATCGTCTGGCGCGGCATCGGCTGTTTCGGGTTCGCCTGGTAGACGCGCCCGCGCTTCCGCCACTCCGGGTAGAGCAGGTAGTCGTCGGGTTCCGGGTTGCGCCGGACACGGTCGCCGTCGAGCGTGAACTCCGGTAGCTCGGTGAGCAGGTACCGCTCGGCGGTCAGGATGATCCTTCCGCGCAGCACGGCCGACCCGACCGCAGGGCCCGGCCTCAGGAGGCGCGCGAGAGTTGAGGTCGCTGGCGACACCAGCCGAACACGCTCAGCGCGAGCCTAAACAACTGACCTTTACAAAGTAAAGCCGTGCATTTAGGTTGGTGGGTGCGGAGAACGCCTACTTCCCGGGCCCCGGGCGGTTCCACCGCAGACTTTCTGACCCCGGTCTGTGGCGGAACCGTTCGTTCTCCGCACCGCTGAGGGTCTAGAGTCGGCTCACTCTCGACAAGGAGGCCGTTATGTCACTCGCACGAGTCGTGTCCTTCGATGGTGTCAGCAGCGACCGGATGGCGGAGATGCAGAAGGAGATGGAGGGCAACGGCGAGCGGCCGGAGAACGTCCCTGCCAAGGAGATCGTCGTTCTCCACGATCCCGAGGCCGACAAGTCGCTTGTGATTCTCTTCTTCGAGAACGACGACGACTACCGGACGGGCGACGAGGCGCTCAGCGCGATGCCGGCCAGCGACACTCCGGGTCAGCGCACGTCGGTCACGAAATACCAGGTTGCGTTCCGCATGGCCGACTAGCGTCTCGGGTCATCGGCTCAGGGGACGTTCGTCAACGCTTGCCCAGGCGACTGGCAGACGTTACTCGGGGTACTTTGCTTCCGACTCGCCCTTGGCCTTGTGCATGTTCCAGAGCAGTTCGGCGAGATGGTCAGGGTTTGCGGTTGGTCCCCAGTCCCTGCCGGTGCCGGCGGCGCTGGCTTCCTCGGTCCAGGTGTGGAAGGCGCTGTTCTCGATGATCGCACCGATGTAGAGCATGCCGACGTAGACGCCTTTGTCGGACATTTCGGTGTGTAAGGACTGCAGGTAGTTGCGTTGTGCGGCCTGCGCCGGTCCGGGGCCGCTCATGTTCGGCGGGCCATGCACAGTGCTGGCCCCTTGTGCGGTCAGGATCGCGCCTGAGCGTTGCTCGATCATGTGCGACAGGAATTGTTGCACCAGCGCGAGCAGCGAATAGAAGACGAGCGGCATGAAGTCAGAGGCGCGCTGGGGGGTGAGCTCTGCCGCAGGGAGGAACCCCTGGTCTGGCGTAGGCGCGTAGTACAGCGCATCAGCCGCTCGCGAGGAGCGAATGGGCGAGTACGCCCGCGCCTCCTCGAGCGACGAGAGTGCGTACCGACTCGGCATCTCGCTCCTGCCGAGCCCGGCGAGCTGGTGGAAGACGAACCGCATCCAGTGGCTCGTCTTCCGGCCGGGCGCAACTCGGCGACGGCGGTCGCGTACGTCCCCCGCGCGTCCTGCGCGGCCACGAACCGCTCCAGTTCAGCCATCGCGAGCGAGTCTGCACGACGACGAGCTTGTCGTGCCAACTTGCGCCATTCTCGGTACAGCGGTATCACAACGTGCATGCAGGAATCGATCGGGCTTGGCGCCACCGGCGGGGACGACTCGCCCCAGGTCTTCGGACGCGAAGCCGAGCTGGAGGTGCTCGACCGGTTCCTCGACGACGTCTCGTCGAAAGCCGCCGGCTTGCTGATCGAGGGCGAGGCGGGTATCGGCAAGACGACGCTCTGGCTCGCAGCGGTGCGGGCTGCACGCGAGCGCGGCTACCGCGTGCTGGAAGCACGACCTGCGCAGAGCGAGGCGCGGCTCTCGTACGTGGCACTCACCGACCTCGTCGGAGGCGTCGTCGCCGGGGCCCGCGACCTGCTGCCGCCTCCGCAGGAACGCGCGCTCGCGGTCGTGGCCCTGCAGGCGGACGCAGATCGGTCTGTCGACGAGCGAACGACGTCGACGGCGGTTCTCACTCTCCTGACAGCGCTCGCCGAGAGCGGTCCCGTGCTCGTCGCCGTAGACGACGTTCAATGGCTCGACCCTCCGTCGGAGCGGGCGCTTGCGTTCGCGTTGCGGCGCTGCCCCCCAGGAGTCGGAGCGCTCCTCGCCCGGCGCACCGAGGGCAGTGAGGGCCCGGCCGGGCTCGCGCAGGCGTACCCGCCGGATCGGCTCGAGCGGCTCAGCCCGGGCTCCCTTTCGCTCGGTGCGCTCCATCACCTGATCGCCACCGACCTCGGCGAGGCTCCCATGCGTCCCGTTCTGAACCGGATCGCGGCGGCAACGGGCGGGAATCCCTTCTTCGCGCTCGAGGTCGCTCGCGCGCTTGCGGCAGACGAGCAGGAGCGGACGCTGGCCGACCCGCTTCCGATGCCGCGGAGCCTGCAGGATGTCGTCACGACACGTGTCGGCCGGCTCTCGAACGACGCCCGGCAGGTCGTCGTCGCGGTCTCTGCACTCTCGCGGCCGACGGTCGCGACGGTGGTGGCGGCGCTGGGTGGCGAGCTCGACGCCCGAGCGGGCCTCGCCGAGGCGGAGGAGGCGCAAGTGCTCGAGTCGGCGCAAGGGCGCGTCCGGTTTACCCACCCGCTGCTGGCGTCGACCCTCTACGCGTCGCTGACGGACGAAGCCCGCCGCAGCTTGCACGGACGCCTCGCAGCAGCCGTTGCGGATCCTGAGGAACGGGCCCGCCACCTCGCGCAGAGCGCGACGGAGCCTGACGAGCTCATCGCGGCCGATCTGGAGCGAGCCGCAGCCGCGTCCGCGAAAAGGGGCGTCCAGGACGCGTCCGCCGAGCTCTTCGAACAGGCGTGGCGACTGACACCCCCGGAGCACACCGAGGACATCGCGCGCCGCCTGCTCGGCCAGGCGGCCGCGCTGTTCGAAGGGGACGCCATCGGCGCCCGAGCGCTCGCCGACCGTGCCACCGAGCTCGCCGAGAATCCCTCGATTCGCGCGCGAGCTCTTGCTCTCGCGGCCTCGATCGACTGGGTGAGGGGGGATGCCGAGACCGCAATCGCGAGGCTCGAGGAAGGGCTCCTCGTCCCCGGTCTCGATCGCGAGCTCCGTGGCCGCTTAACCGCGCAACTCGCCCGCTTTTCGGTGCTCGAGGATCCGCTCCGGGCGGCCGAGCTCGCGTCGGCAGCAGCAGAGCTGCTCGAGGAGGAGCCCTCGGGCCAGGCTCTCGCCGGCGCGCTGGTCGACAGGTTCATGGCGACAGTCGTCGTCGGCGAAGGCGCTGACACCGGGCTTCTGACCCGCGCACTCGAGCTCGAGTCGCTCGCCGCTTCCGAGAAGCCGCCTCATCCGATCCCGATGGTGTGGTTCCACTTCACCGACGCGTTCGACGCCGCGAGAGAGCGGTACGCAGCCGAAGAGGACTGGGCCCGGCAACACGGGTGGGAGGGAACGCGGCTCGACCGACTCGGGCACCTCGGGATGGCGGAGCTGTACGCGGGTCGCTGGGATCTCGCCGAGCGTTACATCGACGAGAGCTGTGCGACGCTGACGCCGGCGGCAGCGCACGGAACGGCTTCGATGCGCTTCGCCTGGCGTTCGCACGTCGACGCGCGTCGCGGCCGGCGCGAGCGCGCGCGCTCGACGGTCCTCGAGCTGATCGATCAGTTCGAACGACGTGGTCAGTTCTGGTGGTGCGCCATGTCCTGGTCGACGCTCGCATTCGTCGAGTTCGCCGGCGGTGACTACCCCGCCGCCGATGCGGCTGTCGTCCGAATGCGCGCACTCACCGAGCCACGCGGTCTGAAGGAGGTCTTGCTCGACCGAAGCGAGCCGTTCCACGTCGAGGCACTTTGCGCTCTCGGAGAGCTCGACCGAGCGGGCGAGGTTCTCGCTCGGCTCGAGTGGCGCGACCGAACGCTCCCGCGACCGTGGACGAGTACGGCCTTGCCACGAGCGCGCGCGCAGCTTCTCGCGGCGCAGGGCGAGGTCGAGGCGGCAATGGTCGCAATCGACGAGCTCGATCTCGAGCTCGCGTTGCAGCTCCCGTTCGACCTCGCGTGGACGCAGCTCGTGCGCGGTCAGCTCTTGCGTCGCGTCAAGCAGAAGCAGGCGGCCGCCGAGATCCTGCGGGAGGCGCTGAGCACGTTCCAGCGACTCGGTGCCGCCGACTGGTCCGCGCGAGCCCGGGACGAGCTCGCCCGTGTCGGCCTCCGGCATCGCTCCGGCAACGAGCTGACGAAGTCTGAGCAGCGCATCGCCGTCCTCGCTGCCAGCGGGCTCACCAACCGTGAGGTGGCGGCGGCGGCGTTCCTGAGCACGAAAACCGTCGAGGCGCACCTCGGCCGCGTCTACCGCAAACTCGGGATCCGGTCGCGCGCAGAGCTCGGCGCGCTCATGGGCGAAGGACGAGGGGCGGAACAGCCGAAACTGTAGGGAGTCGCCCGATTTCTCGCCGCCTGCGTTTGCCTAGCGTCGCAGGCATGGCACGACAGACGTTCCTCGTCGAGCACTACCGCCCTGGACTGCCTCCCCAGGAGCTCGAACTGCTGGCCGTACGGGCATGCGCTGCCGTCCGCGACCTGGAGCGGCTCGGCGAACCGCTGCGGTTCGTGCGCTCGCTGATCGTGCCGGGCGACGAGTCGTTTCTGTCCGTCGTCCAAGCAGCCTCCGAGCAGCTGGTTCGCGAGGCGTACACCCAGGCCGACATCCCTTTCGAGCGGATCTCGGCGACCAGAGTCCTAACGGGCTCGGAAACGGAGTAGTGATGTTCGCAGGCAAAGTCATGGCCGCCACAACGATCGTGGCCGCGATCGTCGTGACCGGCGCCGCCGCGGTGAGCACCCCGACGGCGGCTCAGAAAGAGAACCCGAAGCTCACCGCCAACGCGATGCGGCAGGTGGAGGGCACCTGGATGAGCAAAGTGACGCTGCAGAGCCCGCCGCCGGGCGTCGACGCGAACTTCCTCGCGCTGAACACGTTCTCGCGGGGTGGCCGTTTGCTCGTGTCGAGCTCGCAGTCGCAGCCGGCGCTCCGCAGCCTCGCTCACGGTGAGTGGGCTCGAACCGGCAATCGCCGCTTCGCGAGCACGTTCGTCTGGTTCAGGTTCGACGCCGTCGGCAAGTTTGCCGGCATGCAGCGAGTTCGCCGCGAGCTGACGCTCTCGCCGGATCTCAACTCGTTCGAGGCGACGGACACAATCGAGTTGCTTGCCCCCGACGGCACCGTCGTCGCAACGCTCCGCGGGACCGAATCCGCGACGCGCCTCGGCGTCTGAGCGCGCAAACCAGAGGGGCCCGCTAGCACGGGCCTCTCTGGCGAGCACCGCCGCCTACCGCGTTGACTCCTGCGACGTGCGGGTTACGCTGGCGTTTGGCGAGCGCTGAATAGTCACCTTTTTGCAGGTTTTTTGGAACGAGAGCGACTTCGTGGAACGCGCCCTCATGAGAAAGCCGCGGATCGACGCGGCTTTCGTCGTTCTACCGTCACTGCGGTCGCGTCGGCGGCCACGGGTACGCCGGCGAGCATCATCGGGCGAGCGTACGGCCCGAGGTTTTCGACGGGCCGCACCTGGGATCTTTCCCTGGTTCAATCCCAGGTGCGCCCATCCACGCCGTTCGCGGCGCGTTAGGCTGCGCACGCGATGCTCTCCGACCGCTTTCGCACTGCCGTCGAACAGGGGAACGTCGAACACGTTCCCGAGCTGTTCCATGAGGACGCGGTCTTCCGCAGTCCGGTTCTGTTCAAGCCGTATGAGGGCAGGGATCAGGTCTTGAAGGTGCTGCGAGCCGCCGAGCAGGTACTCGGGATTGGCGACAGCTTCCGCTATCTGCACCAACTCGAAGACCCGGACGACCGTGTCGCGATCCTGGAGTTCGCAACCGAGGTCGGAGGCAAGCAGATCGAGGGGATCGACAAGCTGACCTTCGACGAGGATGGCCTGATCACCGAGCTCAAGGTCATGATTCGCCCGGCTTCGGCGCTGCAGCTCGTCGGCGCAAGGATGGCCGAGGAGTTCCCCAGAGTCGGACTCAGCCTTCCGGGCTGATCATCGCCTGCGGGCGGCCCGGGCACGGCGCGTTACCAGGAACAGGCCCGCGACAAAGACCACCAGCGCGAGCCCGATCACGATCGCTCCCGGATGGAGCAATGCATGGCCGCCAACGAGCTTCACGATCCCGCCGACGGCGCCGCCTGCAACCGGGATGACGACGCGCACGTGCTTGCGCGTCCACTCCTCGGCGGTCATCGGTTCCGGCGCGGTCCTCGGTTCCGGCGCGGTCCGCGGCTCGAGCTCGATCTCGCGGCGCCTCACGCTTCCTCCGATCGGCAACGCCGCGTGATGACTCGAGCCGACGATTGTCAACAAAAAGCGCGAAATGTCACCTATTGTCCGTAGGTGCCGCAGCAACTGATCGTCATCACCGGCGCCGGTGCGTCGTTCGACTCGACCGGGAGCGAGCCGCGCGACGGCGACTGGACACCGCCGCTCGTGAAGGAGCTCTTTGCCGAGCGCGCAGCGTTCCACCCGATCCTCGACTTCTATCCCGACGCCCAGACGCTCGCGCCCGATCTCCGCGTTGCGACGCGTACCGGCTCGGTCGGCCTGGAGACGTATCTCCGGGACCACGTCCTTCGCTCGCCGTCAGCCTACGACCGGCGGCGCTACCGCGCGATCCCGCTCTACCTGCAACACCTTCTTCATGAGGTGAGCGAGAACTACACCACCCATCCGGTGAACTACGACCGGCTGATCAACGGCGTGCTGCGTTCGGCGGACGAGGTGATCTTCCTCACGCTCAACTACGACACGATCCTCGACAGCCGGCTCGACCAACACGCGCACATTCGCTCACTGAGCGATTACATCCGCCCCGACTTTGCCTGGTCGCTGATCAAGCTCCACGGCTCGGTCGACTGGGCGCGCCGGATCGTCGGCGTGACCGATGCCGCCGTCGACAAGAGCGATCTCTACCTGAGCGAGCTCGTGGCGAGCCTCGAGGTCGTCCCGGAGCTGTCGGACGAGATCGAGCTGCGGAGGACGAGCGTCGAGCTCCTCCGTCGCGACCCGCCGCACCTCTACTACCCCGCCCTCTCGGTGCCGCTCGGGCCTGACGACGAGTTCAACTGCCCCGAGAGCCACCTGGAGTTCATCCGGAACCGGCTGGTCGCGACAGATGGGCTCAACATCCTCTCGGTCGGATACAGCGGGCTCAACTCGGGGCTCCTCCAGCTTCTCGCCGACTCAGGCAACTCGATCCGCTCGCTCTTCGCCGTCAACCATGAGGTGGTGTCTGCCCTCGAGGCGGCCACTCGGATCGCTACGGCGTTTTCGGATGACGCCCACCCCGACATGGCCTATGCAGGCACCTTCGAGTCGTTCGCGCAAAGCGGCGGCCTCGAGGAGTACCTGACGACCCTGACCTAGGGACCGGTCAGGGCAGCCAGCCGTCGCGGTACTGCGTCGGCTGGCGTCTCGCCAAGCCGGCGTATGCCTGCTGCGCGTCGGTTGTCTCCTGCTCGACGCCGGCGCCGTGGCGAAGCGCCGCTTCGTCCACCGTGTAACCGCCCCACTCGGGCCCGGTCGAACGGTCGCGGGCGCCGACTGCGAGCACGACGCACGGCGCAGCTCCCGCCCCGACGATCACGTGTTTCGTGCCGGCAGGGCAGTGCACGAAGTCCCACTGCCTCAGCGGACGCTCCTCGCCTTCGGCGATCAGCAGCGCCTCCCCGGCGAGCACGAGGAAGTCCTCCTGATCGGCCTCCCAGTGATACATCGACATCGGCTCGCCCGGTCCGATCACGCTGAGATTGACTCCGACCTGCAGGAAGTCCAGCTCTCCCTCGAACGCACCTTCGAACTCGCAGATCGCAGAGCGCCCCGTCGCGTGCAGCCAGCGCGCCTCGCGAGCGTTGAGCACGAACCAGCCGTCCCCCATCGGGACGAGACCGTGCTCGGTCGATTCGAGCCGCGACTCGGGAACCACGGCCTGATCCTGACAGACCGGTCCAGGCTCCGGTTACGCGACGAACGTCTCGAGCCGCTCGATCTCCTCCTTCAGCCCGCGCCGCACGTCTCGGCCGAGCGGCGCGAACGGCTCGAGCACGACCCGCCCCCTGTCGAGCTGCCAGGTTCCGGCCACGAAGCCGTCGACGAGGATCGTCGCGTGCACCAGCCCGTTGTTCGTGACGATCCGCGACGGCGGCTGGTCGCCGAGGATGCGCGACCGGTCGGCGTGCGAGAGCACGAGATTGTCGAAGCGCGGGATCAGCCGGAGGGGCGCTGGCGTGTCAGCCCCCGGCAGTGGTGCGCGCGGGAGGTCGTAGAGGATGCGTCCTTGCTCGTCGCGGAACGTCCGCACCGACTGCCGCTCCAGCGAGGCGGCGATCGGCGCGAGTCGCGGGATGCCGGCCCACTGTCCGATGTCCTGCTTCGTCGCCGGTCCGTAGGCGGAGAGATAGGTGCGGACCAGCCGGTCGAAGGCCTCTTCGGGCGGCGGCGGCCCGCCGGCAACCGTCCTCTCGGCAGCCGCGTACACGCCGTGGCCGCCGTAACCCCAGATCCCCGACGGCGGGACGTGGACGACGTATGCCTGTCCCTGGATGCGGCGCCAGATGAACGTCGCAGAGAGCCCCGGCTGCTCGTACGGCTCGAGCAGCGCACGCACCTCTTTGAAGGTCAGGTCGACTCCGTCGAGCTCGGCTGCCACCGATGCTGCGAGCTCTCTGATCCGGGCCATCGGCATGCGCGCCTCGTAGGAGGGCGGCCAGAGAATGCCGCCCAGCTCGCGGCGAGCGGTCGCGAACGCCCAGAAGTCGGACGGCGTGACGACGTGCAGCGTCCCTCGCTGGATCACAGCCTTCACGAGCCGTCGCCGCGTGAGCGCGCGAACGAGCTGCTCGCGCTGGAATCCCTCGAGACGCGTCCAGAGCGAGAGGTACGGGCTGGTCGTCGACTGCGCTTGCAGGCCGCCGAGCCGTTTGACGGCCTCCACCGGGCTCAGCGCCTTTCGCTCGAGGAGGAGCTGCCGCTCGAGCAGCGCGCGGTTCAGCTCGCGTCGCGTGAGAATGCGCTCCCTAGCCATACGAGATGAACTCGAGCAGGCTGCCGTCAGGGTCGCGGAAGTAGATGCTGGTACCGCGACTACCGGCGCCGAACGTGTCCATCGGCCCGTACTCGATCGGCACGCCCTGCGCCTCGAGGTGCGCAGAAGCGTCCTCGATCGACCCCGCCCAGACGAAGCAGAGATCGCTGTTGCCGGGCTGGACGGGAAGCCGCGCGACCAGGTCGCCGACGTCGACTCCCGGCCCGTGCACGTTCAGCTGCGTGTCGCCCAGGCGGTAGGCGAACCGGCCAGCGCCGACGTCGAGGATCTCGGCGCCGACGACGTCGCGGTAGAACGCATTGGACGTCTCCCAGTCGGAGACCGCAATCACACAGTGGTCGAGGCGCGCGGCCTTGCTCACGCCCGGACGATAGGGCACCGGAAAGCCATTCCGCGCTTAGAGCGAAGAACCGCAGACGCGGCGCGCGCAACCGTCACGATTCCTGATTCAATCGAAGCGTGACTGCGCTCTACCGCAAGTACCGGCCGCAGGACTTCGACGACGTCGTCGGGCAGGAGGCGGTCGTTCGGACACTGCGGAATGCGATCGAGCTCGGTCAGCTCCGCCAGGCCTATCTCTTCGCCGGCCCACGCGGCACGGGAAAGACCTCGATGGCGCGAATCCTCGCCAAGGCGCTGAACTGCGAGACGGGACCGACAGCGACGCCGGACAAGGTCTGCCACGCCTGTGTGTCGATCGCGAACGGCACGTCTCTGGACGTCGTCGAGATGGACGCCGCCTCGCAGCGTGGCATCGACGACATCCGCGAGATCCGCGACCGCGTCATCCTTCAGCCCGCCGAGGGCCGGTACAAGGTGTACATCCTCGACGAGGCGCACCAGCTCACGGACGCCGCCTGGAACGCGCTCCTGAAGCTGATCGAGGAACCGCCTCCCCACCTCGTCTTCGTCTTCTGCACGACCGACCTCGCCAAGGTGCTCCAGACCGTGCGGTCACGCTGCCAAACCTTCGTCTTCGCGCGCCCGCGGCTGCCGGAGCTCGTCCGCGTGCTGCGGCGAATCGCCGATGCCGAGCAGATCGAGGCGCCCGACGCGGCGCTGGCATTGATCGCCCGCGGCGCGCGGGGGTCGTTCCGCGACGCTGTGTCGACACTCGACCAGCTCGCCTCCGCGACCGGGAACACGATCGATGTCCAGTCCGTGCTGCAGCTGCTCGGCGCCGTCGAGGAAGACGCTCTCTTCCGGCTCTGCGACGCCATCGTCGACCGTGACACGGCCGGAGCGCTCGTCTTCCTCGAGGAACTCGCCGAGCAGGGGCAGGATCTCGGCCGTCTCGTCACCGACCTGCTCGAGCACCTGCGCCACCTCTTGCTCGTCCAGCACATGGGTCACGTGCCGGACTCGCTGCCCATCACCGACGAGACACGCGAGCGGCTGCGCGAGCAGGCGAACCAGCTGCCGTCGCCGACGGTGCTGCGCCTGTGCGACCTGCTCGCCGTTGCGGTCGAGGATTCTCGCCAGGGCGCCGACCCGCGGCTGCCGCTCGAGCTCGCGCTCGTCAAGGTGACGAGCCCCGCCTCCGACCTCTCACGCGAGTCGCTCGCCTTCCGCGTCGAGCAGCTCGAGCAGCGCGCGGGCGGCACGCCGGCCACTGCAGCCGCCGCGCCGCCGACACCGGCGGCGAGGCCGGAGGAGCCGACGCCGGTCGCGCCGCAGCCACCCGAGTCGGCCGGCCCCGCCGAGACGCCGCCGCTCGCGCTCGAGCAGCTCCAGGACGCGTGGCAGCGCACCGTCCTCCCTGCAGTTCAGTCACGCTCGATCCCCGTCGCGTCGCTGCTGGGCGAAGCCCGCCCGGCCTCCCTCGAAGCCGAGATGCTGACGCTCGAGTTCCCCGCGAGCGCCGACTTCCACCGCCGCCAGGCGGAGGAGCCGAAGAACGTCGGCGTGATCCGCGACGCGCTCTACGAGGTCACCGGGCACAGACTGGCCGTCACGCTGGCTCTCGGCGCTGCCGACGAGCAGGACGAGGACGAGGACGAAGAGCTGACGGAGGACGCGCTGATCTCGATGTTCAAGGACACGTTCGACGCGAAGGAAGTCGAGGAGACGCTATGAGCAAGATGGACATGAACAAGTTGATGCAGCAGGCCCAGCAGATGCAGAGCCAGATGCAGCAGGCGCAGGAGGAGGCCGCGAACGAGATCGTCGAGGCCTCGGCAGGCGGCGGCATGGTGACCGTCAAGGCAACGGGAGGCGGCGAGATCGTCGGGATCACGATCGACCCGAGGGCGATCGACCCGGACGACCCGGAGATGCTCGCCGACCTCGTGCTCGCCGCCGTCAACGAAGCGCTTCGCTCGGCGAGCGCGTTGATGGAGTCGAAGATGCAAGGAATGCTTCCCGGCGGGCTCAGCGGTCTGGGCCTCCCTGGGCTCTAGGCCTCGACGCCCTGTGCTCGCGGACGAGCTCGACGCGCTCGCGTCCGAGACGGCGTTCTCCGGCGTGGTCCGGATCGAGGATGGTGACGAGCTCGTCCTGACGAGGGCGTACGGACTTGCCGACCGCGCCCACGGGATTCCGAACGAGCCCAACACGCAGTTCGCGACCGCGAGCGCCACCAAGGGCCTGACTGCACTCGTTGTCGTGAGCCTGATCGAAGACGGCGTGCTCGATCTCACCACGCCCGCACGCTCGATCCTCGGGCCCGATCTTCCACTCATCGGCGACGACGTGACGATCGAGCATCTGCTTTCGCACCGTTCGGGCATCGGCGACTACTTCGACGAGGACGAGGAGCACGAGCTCAGCGACTACCTCCTGCCGGTTCCAGTGCACGCGCTCGAGACGACCGAGCAGTACGTCGCAGTGCTCGGCGGCCACGCGACGAAGTTCAAGGCCGGTGAGCGCTTCTCGTACTGCAACGGCGGCTACGTCGTGCTCGCGCTGATCGCCGAGCGAGCAAGCGGCGTGCCGTACCACGACCTCGTGCGGGAGCGCGTGTGCGCGCCCGCCGGAATGAACGACACGGACTTCCTGCGCTCGGACGAGCTCCCGGGGCGCGCGGCCATCGGCTACCTCCTGGTGGACGGCCGCTGGAGAAGCAATGTGCTCCACCTACCGGTGCGCGGCAACGGCGACGGCGGGATCTACTCCACGGCCGCGGATGTCAGCGCTCTCTGGAGAGCGTTCTTCGCAGGTCGGATCGTGTCGGCGGACTGGGTCCGGGAGATGGTGCGGCCTCGAAGCGAGTCGCCGTCGAACTCGAAGCGATACGGGCTCGGCTTCTGGCTGCACGCATCGACCGACGTGGTGATGCTCGAAGGCTACGACACCGGAGTCTCGCTCTGGACGGCGCACGACCCTCACTCCGGCCACACCCACACCGTGATCTCGAACACCTCCGAGGGGGCATGGCCGGTCGCCCGGTATCTCGCCGAGCACAATCAGGACTGACTGCTAGAGGGCTTACTCGGTGTCGAGGATCCGCGCCTCGGCCGGCGGATGCAGACCTCCCCACGCCGCCAGATACAGGTTCAGATCACGCCGCATGATCGACGTGTCGAAGACGCCCGGCACGACCACGTCGAACACCGCACCGTGGACGTCCGCCGTCTCGCAGCGCGCTCGACCGAGGAACTCGACGAGATCCTTGACGAGCGCAGGATGGCTGACCCGGACTTTCATGGCGATACCCCTCTCCCAGAGCGATCACCGTTCGTGTGCACTCACCTTGGCTCGGAGTGGGCCACCGCGTAATGACCGAAAGTCCAGGCTTTTTCGCAGGACCTCGCCTCGCCGGGACTAGGCCGCGAGCAGCCCGGGCTCGGGCACCGGCGCGGGGCCCGGAACGGTGACGAGAACGGGCTTCGGTCTCGTCCGCACCCGGGCCTGGACGATGACGACGGCGGAGACCACGAGCACCGCACCGAGGAGCTGGACCGGGGCCAGTCGCTCCCCGAAGACGAGCGCCGAGAGGCCGATCGTCAAGGGCGGCTCGATCGTGCCGAGGATCGTCGCGCGGGACGGGCCGAGGCGGCGGACGCCGCCCAGGAAGGCAGCGATCGGGAGCACTGTCGCCGCGAGCGCGATCGCCGCGACCAGGAGCAGCGTGCGCGGCGGCAAGGCGACGACGAGCGAGCCGGTGGCCGCGCCGCCGAGCGCAAACGCCGTCGCTGCGCCCGCGCAGAGCATCGTTGCCAGCACCAGCGGCTCCGTCGTCCCCAGCAGGCGGTCGGAGACGAGCACGTAGGACGCGTAGATGACCGCTGCCGCAAGCGCGAGCGCGATCCCGATTGGATCGAGCGCACCGCCGACCCCGCCCGCGAGCGCGAGCGCGACGCCGGCGAGCGCGACGGCGAGCGCAACCAGTCGCCTTTTCGATGCCCGTTCGCGGCCGAGAAGCACGGCGCCGGCGACGACGAGCGCTGGATAGCTGCACACGAGCAGTGACGCAAGCGAGACGTCGATCCGCTCGAGCGAGGCGAAGAAGAGCCCGGTCTCGAGGCCGTAGAGGGTCAGTCCCAGAGCGAACGGAGGGAGCAGGATGCGGAGGGGAGTGACGGCGAGAGTGCGCCGCGCGAGCGCCGCGAGTACGGCCGCGGCAAGCGCGAATCGCAGCGTGCCCACGGACGCAACACCCGCGCCGCCGTCGAAGGCGATCTTGACCAGGAGCGGCTGCATCGCGAACGACGCCGCCGCCAGCAGGCAAAATGCCGCTCCGATCCGTTCAGATGTCCACTCGAAACCCATGTTTCCCACAGTAAGGACAATTGAACGGAAGGCTAGATTGAGATATCTTCGAGATCGATAGGGTGAACCTATGACTCTGCAGCAGCTCACCTACTTTCTCGCCGCCGCGGAGCACGGCTCGTTCAGCCGTGCAGCCCGCGCGCTCTACCTCGCGCAGCCGTCGCTCTCGGAGCAGGTGCGCGCCCTCGAGTCGGAGCTCGGCGTCGCGCTCTTCGCGCGGGCGGGCCGCGGAGTGGTCCTCACCGAAGCGGGCCGCGCGTTCCGGCCCGAGGCCGAGCGCGTGCTTGCAGCGCTCGCGACGGCCCGCGAGGCCGTGGTCGACGTCCGCGAGCTGCGCGGCGGCACGCTCAGCTTCGGGATGTTCGGCACCGCATCGGGCTTCCTGCTCTCGCGCCTCGTGGCCGACTTCCGCTCGCAGCACCCAACCGTGTCGCTGCGGCTCGTCGGCCAGAACTCCTCCGAGGTCGCGGAGGACGTGCGCCGCGGCCGCCTCGAGGCGGCGCTCGTCGTCCTACCGGTCGACGACGAGGGGCTGGAGGTCCGGCCCGCGCGGCGCGAGGAGGTCGTCTACATCAGCCGCGAGCCGGAGCGGGTGCGCGAGCCGATCACGATCGAGCGTCTCGCCGCCTCGCCGCTGATCCTCTACGACGCCCAGTTCGGCTGGAGCGACCCGACGCGGCGCCAGCTCCAGGAGCGGGCGCAGCAGGCCGGCGTCCAGCTCAAGCCGGTGATCGAGATCGAGGACATGGAGGCCGCCCTCGAACTCGTGGCCAGCGGCCTCGGGGACACGGTCGCACCGCGGGCTGCGCTCACGCACCGCCGCCGCTTTCGCTCGCTCGGCTCCGTCTCGTTCGCCGAGCCGCTCTACGACACGTTCGCGTTCATCGCGCGGCGCGGCGCGCCTGTCTCCCCTGCCGCGCGCGCCTTCCTCGAGCTGGCGGAGAGGCGCCTCGCCGAGTTCGGCGAAGGCGTCCTCTACGCCGGGATTACAGGCGGCGCGGAGGGCTAGAACATCGAAGGGGCCGCGAGGCGGCCCCTTCTGGTGACTTCGCGCTGCGAGGGTTAGGCGACTCTTGCGAGCGGTTCATCGGACGACAGCGAACGGGTGCCGAGCAGCTGCTCGAGGCGCGCGAACGCGCTCGTCTCCAGCTGACGGACACGCTGCCGGGTGACGCCGAGCTCGCGCCCGATCTCCTCGAGGCTGACCGCCTCGCGGCCCGTGAAGCCGAAGCGCATCTCCATCACCATGCGCTCGCGCTCGGGCAGCCGCTCCAGCGCCTCGCGCACGCGCTCCTGCTCGAGCGAGATCTCCACCAGATCGATGGGCTCCTCGACGGTGCGGTCGGCGAAGAGATCGCCGAGCTCGCCGTCGCCGTCGCCGATCGCCTGGTTGAGGGACACCGACGCCTCGACGGCGTCGAGAGCCTCCTCCACGTGGTGAGGCTTCAGCTCCGTCTCGGCCACCAGCTCCTCGAGCGTCGGCGGGCGGCCGTGCGTCGCCTCGAGCTTCTGACGGGCGCGCTTGAGCTTCAGCCGGCGCTCCTGCACGTGGACCGGGATCCGGATCGTGTCCGACTGGTTCGCGACTGCGCGCTGGCACGACTGGCGGATCCACCACGTCGCATACGTCGAGAACTTGAAGCCCTTGCGGTAGTCGAACTTCTCGACCGCGCGGTTCAGACCGATCGTGCCGTCCTGGATCAGGTCGAGCAGCGGCAGGCCGTGGCCCTGGTAGCGCTTGGCGATCGAGACGACGAGGCGCAGGTTCGAGTTGACCATCTTCTCCTTCGCGGCTGCGTCGCCACGCTCGATCCGCTTCGCGAGCGCCACCTCCTCGGCGGCGTTCAGGAGCGGGTGCTGGCCGATCTGGTTCAGGAAGAGCTGCAGGCTGTCCGTGATCACGCCGGACGGGCGCAGGTCGAGCTCGACGGGGGCATCGCCGGCGTCGACGGCCTCCTCGATCTCGACGTCGGCCGCGGCAAGCGCGGCCCGCACCTCGTCGAGGGTGTCGTCGTCGAGCTCGTGCTCGAGCTGCAGTGCCTCGAGCTCGGTAGCTGCGACAACGCCGCGGTCGCTGGCCTCATGGAGGAAGCCGGTGACAGCCGCACTCGTATTCAGGGCATCAGTGCCCAAAGCAACATCCGTACTCATCAAAAAGTTCCTCTCGAAAGCTGGTTCGTGTCAGAGAGCCGCGCGGTTTTTCGCTGCTCAGAGGTGACAACGTCAAACAGTGCCAAGAATCTGCCAAAAATGGTCAATCCGTACACAACCCTTACGCGAGTTCACGGAAACGCAACCTCAGGACGTCCGAAACCGACGGGTACGCTCAGTTCGTGCTGAGCCCCTCGGTGGACAATCTCGTCGCGCAGTTGACCCGCCTGCCGGGGATCGGATCGCGTACGGCGCAGCGCCTGGCTTTCCACATTCTATCAGCCGGAAAAGAGGAAGCGAACGCGCTCGCAGCGGCGATCGAGGAGGTCAAGGAGCGAGTTCGGTTCTGCCGCGACTGCGGCAACCTGACCGAGGAGGAGCTCTGCTCCATCTGCCTCGACACCCGCCGCGACCGAACGGTGGTGTGCGTCGTCGAGCAGCCCATGGACGTCATCTCCCTCGAGCGCACGCACGAGTACCGCGGCCTCTACCACGTGCTCGGCGGCTCGCTCTCGCCTCTCGACGGAGTCGAGCCGGAGCACCTGCGGATCGGCGAGCTGCTCCGGCGCGTCGCGGACGGGGGGATCACGGAAGTGGTGCTCGCCACCAACCCGAACATGACCGGCGAGGCGACCGCTGCCTACCTCGCCGACCGGCTGCGCGACGGCGTCACCGTGACCCGACTCGCAAGCGGGCTGCCCGTGGGCGGCGACCTGGAGTACGCCGACGAGGTCACCCTCGGCCGGGCGCTCGCGGGCCGCAGAGCAATTTGATTGGTGGCGCATTCTTGAACCAGAATCTGCGGAAGCAGAGCCTGGTTCGCGCCAAGACCCCTGAAGCTGCGTGCGTCGGACTCGGGGCTCGCTCACGTCTCTAGTCCGCTTGGATCGCTGACGATTTTCTGTGCAAAGAGCGGCTTTTCGTCCCCGGCTCGCTTGACGCTGGCGGTCGGCTCTATCTACATTCCTCCCATCTGAACCGACGGGCCTTCGGGTTCGTCGGTTCAGTGTTTTTTGGGCCCTTTCCGGGGCCCTTTCTCGTTTCTGGAGCCGTCTCCGGGCCCGTGTCTACACTCAGCGGCATGGCCGCCACCGAGTACGAAGCCGTTCCGGCAGTCGACGCCGACGCCAAAGCGGCCCACCTCGGGACGGTGGTGATGAAGTTCGGCGGCACCTCCGTCGGCGACCCCGAGCGGCTGAAGCGCGTCGCCGCGCGGCTCGTCGCCGCCCGTGACGAGGGGCACCGCGTGGTCGGCGTCCTCTCGGCGATGGGGCACACGACCGACGAACTGCTCGACCTCGCCCACCAGATTTCCGCCGCGCCGCATCCGCGCGAGCTCGACATGCTCGTCTCCGTCGGGGAGCGGATCTCCTGCGCACTCGCGGCGATGGTGATCCACGATCTCGGACACGAGGCGATCTCGCTCACCGGCTCGCAGGCCGGGATCGTCACCGACACCGTCCACGGCAAGGCGAAGATCGTCGAAGTCCGCGCACGCCGGATCCACGAGGCGCTCGACGAGGGGACGATCGTCCTCGTCGCAGGCTTCCAGGGCGTCTCGACCGCGTTCGAGGTGACGACGCTCGGCCGGGGCGGCTCCGACACCACTGCCGTCGCCCTAGCTGCGGCGCTCGGCGCCGACCATTGCGAGATCTACACCGATGTCCTCGGCGTCTACTCCGCCGACCCGCGCCTCGTCTCCGACGCCCGTCAGCTGACGCATGTCAGCTTCGACGAGATGCTCGAGATGGCCTCGTCCGGCGCCGGCGTGATGGCCACCCGCTCGATCGAGGTCGCGCGTAGTCACAATGTGCGGCTCCACGTGCGTTCGTCCTTCGAAGAAGGAGACGGAACGTGGATCCAGCAGGAAGACAAGGAGATGCTCGAAAAAGCACTGATCTCAGGAGTCGTACACCAGCGCGAGGAGACCGTCTACCGCGTCGAGGGCGCGACGGCGGCACAGCTCTTCGGCGCCCTCGCCGAAGCGTCCGTCAACGTCGACACGATCGTGCAGACGAATGCCGAGATCGTCTTCTCCGCCCCGGTCGAGGATCGCGCCGACGCATCACGCACCCTCGACGCGCTCGGCGTCAGCTGGACGCTACGTGACGATCTCGGCAAGGTCAGCCTCGTCGGCGCCGGCATGAAGAGCCACCCTGGCGTCGCCGCGAAGACGTTCGCGACACTCGAGCAGGCCGGGATCGAGGCGTCGATCGTCTCCACGTCGCCGATCAAGATCGCGTGCCACGTTCCCTCCACCGACGTCGACCGCGCCGTGCAGGCGCTCCACGAGGCGTTCGAGCTTGGCTAGGCGCTGCGAGCCCCCGGCGCACCTCCGGATGGGGCCTGACCACCCCCCCCCGAACACCAAGCATCCGCCTCTCCCCCCCCCCCCCAACCCCCGCATCGGTGTCGTCGGCGCCACCGGCGCCGTCGGGACGATCACGCTGCAGCTCCTGCGCGAGCGCGGCTACAGCGACGTGCGCGTGTTCGCCTCCGCCCGCTCCGCCGGGAAGCAGCTGGATGGGACGACGGTCGAGGAGGCGACGCCGGAAGCGCTCTCTGCCGGAGATCTCGACCTCTGTCTCTTCTCGGTGGGCACGTCCGCCAGCCTCGAGCTCGTTCCGCATGCCGTCGCCGGCGGCGCCGTCTGCGTCGACAAGTCCGCTGCCTACCGGCTCGAGCCTGGGATTCCGCTCGTCGTGCCGGAAGTGAACGGCATCCGGGCCGCCGAGCACCAGGGGATCGTCGCCAACCCGAACTGCTGTGCGATCCCGCTCACGTGCGCGCTCAAGCCGCTGCACGACGCTGTCGGCCTCGAGCGCATCCGTGTGGCCACGTACCAGTCGGTCTCCGGTGCCGGCGCGCAGGCGATGGAGCGCCTGCGGGCGCAGACACCGGAGGACAACGACCTGCGCATGGACTGGAGCTTCGACGGCGTCGAGTTCGACGAGGAGGAGAAGCTGCGTGAGGAGACGCGGAAGATCCTCGAGCTGCCGGCGCTGCCCGTGAGCGCGACGTGCGTGCGCGTGCCGATCCTCGTCGGCCATGCCGAGGCGGTGTGGATCGAGACGACCGAGCCGGTCTCCGCCGAGCAGGCGACTTCGATCCTCGGCGCTGCTCCGGGTCTCAGGCTCGAGCAGTTCCCGACTCCGGGGGGCGCCGCAGGGGGCGACGACGTCCTCGTCGGCCGCATCCGCAAGGACCCGACGGCCGAGAACGGCCTCGCGCTCTTCATCGTCGGCGACAACCTCCGCAAGGGCGCGGCGCTGAACGCGATCCAGATCGCCGAGCTCCTGCTCGCACAGCAGCGCGTCGCCGCTTGATCCTCGCGACTGTCGCGACAGCGCTCTCGCTGCTCGCACCCGCGCAGCCCGCCACACTGGTCGCCGCCGGGGACATCGCCTCCTGCCGCTCCTCGGGCGACGAGCGGACTGCTGCGCTGGTGGCCCGGCTCCCCGGAACCGTCGCCGTACTCGGCGATGCTGTCTACGAGACCGGTTCGGCGCAGGAGTTCCGCGACTGCTACTCGTGGGCCCGGTTCCGCGGACGGACGCGTGCCGCGCTCGGCAATCACGAGTACGGCACCAAGAACGCGACGGCCGCGATCGCCTACTTCCATCTCCCGCGCTCGGGCTACTACTCGTACGACCTCGGCGACTGGCACGTCGTCGTGCTGAACTCCAACTGCCGTCCCGCCGGCGGCTGTGAGCGCGGATCGCCCCAGCAGCGCTGGCTCGCCGCGGACCTCGCCGGGAATCCGGCCCGCTGCACGGTCGCGTACATGCACCACCCGCGCTTCAGCTCCGGACTGCACGGCCGGGACACGACCCTGGGCGCACTCTGGACGACCCTGAGCCGCGGCGGCGCGGACGTCGTCCTCGCCGGACACGACCACCACTACGAGCGGTTCGCTCCGTTCGAGGGGATTCGCACCTTTGTCGTCGGCACCGGTGGCCGCAGCCTCTATCCGGTGCTGCTCCGGCTGTCGCGGCCCAGAAGCGTCACGGTCAACTTCCTGGCCTACGGCGTCCTCAGGCTGACGCTGCGCGCCGAAGGCTACGACTGGCGGTTCGTCCCTGTCGCCGGATCGACCTACACCGACGGCGGCTCCGGAGCCTGCCGCTAGGACCAGCGAGTAGCTCCCCCGCGCCGCCCGTTCTCACGGGCGCGCGAGGGAGCGGTCTCTCCTCTAGCCGACCGACGCTCCGGCGAGCTGCTCGTGCTTCGGCGACCCCAGCAGACCGTGCAGCTGAGCCCAGCGGCTCGCCTCGGTCCGGTTGGCCACATCGAGCTTCCGGTACACGTTGGACAGGTGGAACTTCACCGTCTGCTCGGTCACCCACAGCATCTTCGCGAGCTGCGTATTCGAGTGTCCTTCCGCGACCAGCTGGAGAATCTCCAGCTCGCGCCGCGTCAGATCGGGCAGATCCTCGGTCGCGGCGCGCGACGTCTGCGCCGCGGCAGCCGGCCGGCTGCCCGGCAGATAGACCGAGTGTGCGAACGCCTGCCGGATGGCGGAGCGAAGGTCATCCGGATGCGCCGTCTTGATCACGTATGCGACCGCGCCCGCCGCAAGGGCCGCGTCGATGTGCTTCGTATCGTCGTACACCGACAGGACGATCGCGCGCAGGGTCGGAACGATCTCGTTCCCCTTGCGCACGAGCTCGATCCCGTCGATGTCCCCCTCCGGCATCTGAATGCCGGTGACGAGGACGTCGGGACGATGCTCGGTCAGGAGCGCAAGCCCATCGCGCCCCGACGTCGCTGTACCGACGACGGTCAAGCCGAGATCCGCAACGACCAGACTGACTGCGTCTAGCCAGAGCGGATGATGATCTACGAGTACTGCTGTACGCCCGTTGTACTGACTCATTCGAAAGGGCCGCCTTTCGTCTTCACATGTCTTGCGTGTGGTGCTCCAACCTCCACGCCCGCCTTTACCCTCCGCTCAACCTAGCGCAGTTCGTGATGAAAGTGAAGGTTTGTATGGAATTTTTCTGGAGAAAAGGTGTCGAAGTTCTCGCAATCATCTGCTCGATTGGCTAGTGGCGGTGACCCCAGGCCCGGCGTAACGTCCCCCGTGCGCGTTGTGAGGCCGCTTACACGCGCGCAGAAGCGCGGCAAACGCTTCATCGCCTGCGCTCGAGGGTGAGCCGCCGGATTTCCTGAGACCAAGCAGGAAGTCCGGCACTTGCCCTGCAAAATCCCCCTTCCTGCGGATGCGAGACAGCTCCGCGGGATGTCATCTTCGCGTGAGGCGGCGGCCGCCTCCACTTGGTCGGGGGGCGGCCGTCGATCTCAGCGTGCGCGGAACGCGATCACGTTCTGCTCGATCCGTCCCGGCCGCGGCGCAATCGCCTCGATCGTGCCGCGGTTCGCACACGACAGCTCGAGCGCCTCGATCACCGCGAGCGCCGTCGACGCCTCGCGCCCGTACGGGATCTCGATCTGCGAGCGGACGGCGGTCAGGAACCGGGCGCAGGCGACCGGCAGCGATGCCTCTGCAGGCAGCCGGAAGCTGACCCTGTCGCCCTGCTCGACCGTCAGGTCGTCGAACTCGGCGGGCGTCGGCCCGTTGACGTAGATCGAGAGCTCGTGCTCGGGGTCGGTCGCATCGAGCACGGCAGTCGCTTCGGAGCCGACGACCGAGATGTGATCGGCGGTCTCACCCTCGAGACACGAGAGATGGACGTAGACGCCGATCCCGGTGGCGAACTCGAGCTTGGCGAAGACCACGTCGGGCGCCTGGCGCCCGAGATACGACACGCCGCTGGCATGCGCCTCGACCGGCTCGTCGCCGAGGAGGTCGAGCACGGTTGCGATCGTGTCGGCACCGAGATCCCAGAGCACGTCGATGTCTCGGTCGGCCCGCAGCGCATACCGACGCGCGTGCACGTAGAAGATCTCGCCGAGCGCGCCGCGGTCGATCAGCCGGTGGAGTCGCAGCACGCCGGGTCGCAGCAGGGCGGGCGAATGCGCCATCAGATGCCGGTTCCGCTTCGCCGCAGCCGCCACGAGCTCGTCCGCCTCGGCCGAACCGGAGGCGAGCGCGCCGTCGACGAAGACATGCTTGTCCGCAGCAAGCGCCGCAAGCGCTCGCCCGCGTCCGGCGAGCTCCGACGATGCGAAGACGATCGCGTCGAGATCCTCGTCCTGCAGCAGCTCCTCGAAGTCGCTCGTCCAGGCCGTCGCCGGCCCGTAGCCCACGCTTGCGATCCGCGGCGCCTCGTCGCAGATCCAGCGCAGGGTCGACTGCGGCAGCTCGTCGAACGCCCGGGCCAGCGTGGCGCCGAGGCCGGAGACGCCGCAGACGACGCCGACTGTGACCGGCGTTCTCATGTGTCCCTCCTGCGATGGACGAGCGCGTAGCCGAGCAGGGGAACCGCAACGGCCGTGCCCAGGGCGAACGCCGTCGAGACGCGGAAGAGCGCCTCGCCCGGAATGAGGGCATACGCGCCGAGGAAGACTGCGGCCGAGATGACCCAGCCGAGCGCCGCGACGCGCCCGCTGTCGAGCGCGAGCAACGCCTGCGAGAACGTCGAGGTCGCGAGGTAACAGCCGACGCCGATGCCGAGAAGCGCGAGCTCGAGCCTGCCGGCCGTGTACTCCGAGCCATAGACCGCCTGCAGCGCCTCGGGCCCGATCGCCGCTGCCGTGACCACGATCACCGCGCCGACGCCGGCCAGGCCCCCGGCGGCACGAAGCACCGCGCGGCGGAAGCGAGCGCGCTCGGCGGTCGCATGCAGGAGCGTCAGGTTCGGCAGCATCGAGGTTGCTATGCCCTGGAAGACGAAGACCGGGATCCGGACGAGCATCGTGGCCGCGAAGACGAGGCCCGCGACCTTGCCGACATTCGCGCCGCCGCCGAGCATCACGAGCAGCGGGCCGCCGTTGACGAGAACCTGGTCCGCGACCGCGATCACAGCCGCCGGCCAGGCGAAGGCGACGGCGGCGCCGACGTGGAACGGCGATCCCTCTCCCCTGGCGACGAGCGGGCGGAGCACGCGACGCCCGATGAGCACCGGCAGCGCGACACTCCCGACCGCCGCGGCAACCATCGCTGCCGCAGCGAGATCGCGCGAGGCCACGACGAGCAGTGGCACGACGACCGCGACGCGAACAGCGCCGTCCGAGACCAGCAGCAGCGCGTAGCCGTTGAACCAGCGGGCGCCGGCGAACACGCCGCGAGCCACGTAGGCCACGCCGTAAGCGGCGAGGCCGATCACGAGCGCGGCTGTATAGAAGGAGTCGCCGAGGAAAAGGCGGTCACCGATCAAGCCCCAGCCGAGCGCACCGACAACTCCGATCACGACGGCGAGCACGAGGTAGATCCAGAACATCGCCCGCAGGACGGAGCGAACCTCATGCCCTCGCGCCAGCCGGTCGGCGAGCGCGCGTGACGTCGTCTGCTCGAGCGGCCGGAAGAGCACGACCACGAGCAGGAACAACGCCGCCCAGAGCACGGCGACCAGGCCGTAGGCCTCGGGGCCGAGCACGCGTGCAGCGAGCACGTGGTAGGCGTAGGCGAGGATTCCGGACGCAACGGTCGCTCCTGAGAGGAGCACGGCGCCGTCGAAGCTCCGAGGCGCCCTCACGGCGCGCTCGGCCGCAACCGGCCGATTGACCGCCATCTCAGTCATGCGGAACCACCGGCGGATGCCGACAAACCCGGTTTCAAAGCTTGTCCTCGCCACACGCCTCGAATCATGCGCTCCCTGGGCCTCCTGGATAAATCCCCTTCGGGTCAGGCTTTGCGCGGACCCTTCTAGACATGTCAGCCCCCCGAAGGGCTAGCTGCCCCAACCCCCGACGGGGATTGCCGCTCTGGCCTGGAAGCCTCGCTTTGCCCCTCCTAGGCTCCTTGCAACGGGGGCACGACCGACTTCGACGGCGGGAGAGCGACGCACGTGAGCACCATCGAGATGACTACGAGAGCAGCGGGCGAGGGGACTCAGGCCAAAAGCAGGCCACAGCTCCTCTTCGTCATTCCCGCCTTCAACGAGGAAGCGAACCTGCCGACGCTCTTCGCCGACCTGGCGCAGACGAGCGACACTGCTCGGCGCCGGCTCGCGGATCTTCATCGTCGACGACGGCTCGGCCGACGCCACAGCGTCGCTCGTGGAGTCGTACTCCGGCCCACTGCCGGTCGAGCTCGTTCGGCTCGAGGTCAACCAGGGCCCCGGCGCGGCGTTCCGGTCGGGCTTCAACTCGGCGCTCGGCTGCGCCGACCCCGACGCACTGATCGTCACGCTCGAGGCGGACACGACGAGCGACCTCGGCGCGCTGCCGCAGATGCTCGACGAGGTGCGGCTCGGCGCAGACGTGGTGCTCGCCGACTGGAGGATGGTGGGCGTCAGCGCTCACCGCCGTCTGCTCAGCGCGGCCGCCGGCTGGGTCGTGCGCCACAGCCTCGGGCTCGAGGCAACCACCGTTTCCTCGTTCTTCCGCGTCTACCGGGCGTCGACGCTTCAGGATGCGTCGAACCGCTACGGCGAGCGCCTGATCCGCGAGCGCGGCTTTGCCTGCAAGGCCGAGCTGCTCGCGAAGCTGGCAGCCATGAACGCTCGCATCGTCGAGGTGCCTGTCTCGCTCGACTGGAGCAAGAGGAACGGCGAGAGCAAGATGCCGGTCTTCAAGACGATGCTCGCCTACTGGCGGATGCTCTTCCGCGAGCGCTCCGCGGCGCCCGAACCGATTCCTGCTGCACCCGAAGGCGCGCTCGGCGCATGAGGCCGAGCGTCGGGATCGTCGGCGGCGGCATCCTCGGGATGACCGCCGCATATCGCCTCGCGCAGGCAGGCGTCGCCGTCACGCTCTACGAGCGCGCGCCCGACCTGGGCGGGCTCGTGGGCTCCTTCGACTTCGACGGGACACCCGCCGACCGTTTCTACCACGTCGTCCTCCCGAGCGACGACCGGGTCCTCGGCCTGGCCGACGAGCTCGGCGTCGGCGACAAGTGGCGCTTCCAGCCGACCAAGGTCGGCTTCTACGGCGACGGGCGAGTCTTCTCGATGACCTCGCCGAAAGAGTTCCTCACCTTTCCACTGCTCCGTCCGCACGAGCGCGTTCGGCTGGCCATGTTCGTCGCGCGCTGCCAGCTGACCAAGGAGCACGACAAGCTCGATGACGAGCCGCTGCTGGACTGGCTCGAGCGGCACTGCGGGCGTGGAGTGGTCGAGAAGCTGTGGAAGCCGCTCCTCGACTCCAAGTTCGACGGCGAGTTCGACGACCTGCCCGCGACCTATATCTGGGCGCGGACACGGCGAATGGGCTCGACGCGGGACAAGAGCGGCCGCGAGGTCATGGGCTGGCTCGACGGGGGCTACCAGACCATCATCGATGCCCTCGAGCAGAAGATCGTCGCCCTGGGCGGCGTGGTACACGCAGGGGCGACCGTCGAGCACATCGCCGCCGAAGGCGGCCGCGCCGTCGGTGTCGTGGTCGACGGTCGCCTCAAGCGCTTTGATCACGTTCTCTGCTCGCTGGCGCCGCCGATGGCGCGCCGCGTGCTCGCGCCCGAGCTCCTCGAGCAGGCGCCGGCGGATCACTGCCGCTACCTCGGCGTTATTTGTCTGTTGCTCCGCCTCGAGCGGAACCTCAGCCCGTATTACCACCTGAACATCACGGACCGGCGTGTCCCTCTGACGACGGTGGTAGAGACCACTCACGTGGTCGATCCGGAGCGTGTCGGGGGGCACCTGCTCTACATCTCGAAGTACGTCGACCCGGGGCACTCGGATCACGAGGCCTCGCCGGAGGAGGTCGAGCGGAAGTACATGGAGTACGCCCGCACGATCTTCCCCGACCTGCGCGACGACGAGATCATCTCGTCGGTCGTGCAGCGGGCGCGTGTGACGGAGCCGGTGCACCTCGTCGGAGGCGCCAAGCGCCTGCCCGAGATGTTCTCGGTGCCGGGGCTCTCGCTCGCTTCGACCGCGCACGTCTACCCGGAGATCGTCAGTGGGCAGGCCGTGATCGGCGTCACGAACCAGGTTGTGCCCGGGATCCTCGAGCGGCTTCCCGCCGCGCGGCAGGCGGCGGCATGACGATCAACGACTTTTCCCGGCCCAAGAGGAGGGTCCCATGAAGAAGATCGGAGTGACTGGAGCCGCAGGCTTCGTCGGCTCGCACTTGTGCGAGCGACTGCTTGCGGAGGACTACGAGGTCGTCGGCGTCGACGACCTGTCGTACGGCTCGATGGCGAACATGGAGCCGTTCCTGCAGCACCGCGGCTTCAAGTTCGAGGTGCTCGACTGCACGCAGCGCCGGCCGCTGCGGGCGGCCTTCGACGGCTGCGACGCGATCATGCACCTCGCGGCGAAGAAGATCCCGCGCTACGGCGGCACGCTCGCCACGCTCGAGGTCAACGTCACCGGCGTCAACGCGGCGTGCTCGGTGGCGCTCGCACTCGACGCGGACGTGATCGTCACGTCGACTTCCGACGTGTACGGCGACGGCACGCCGCCCTACCGTGAGGACGGCCAGCTGGTGATCGGCCCGCCGACCTCGAAGCGCTGGGCCTATGCGGTCTCGAAGATGTACGACGAGCACCACGCGCTGGCACTCGCCGACGAGCGCGACCTGAAGGTGACGATCCTGCGGCTCTTCAACGTTTACGGGCCCCGCAACCACCTCACGTGGTGGGGCGGACCGACCGTGACCTTCATCGAGTCGCTGCTGAACGGTGAGGCCGTCGAGATCCACGGCGACGGCATGCAGACGCGCAGCTTCACCTACGTCGAGGACACTGTCGACGGTTTCATGCGCGCCCTGGAGACGCCGGAGTCGCGCGGCGAGGTGATCAACGTCGGCTCGACGGACGCGCTCTCGATCAGGTGCCTGGCGGAGAAGATCCAGGACAAGCTCGAGATCCCGCAGCCGCTTCGCGCTACCTTCATCGGCTACGACGAGATGCCCGGCAATTACCAGGACGTCCGCCACCGGATCCCGGACACGACCAAGGCCGAGTCGGTGCTCGGGTTCGAGGCGAAGGTCTCGCTCGACGACGGCCTGGAGCGCACGATCGACTGGCACCGCACGCAGCGGCTGCCGGACGCCCGCGCGGCCGGGGCCTGAGACGGCGCACGACGGGGGGCAGGCGACGTGAGCTCGCGCTGGGCAGCAATCGGGATCATCGCGGCCGCACTGGCCGCGCTGTCCTGCCTCGCCGTCTGGCCCGCCTTCCACGACCCCGTCGAGTGGACGCCCGACGCGCTCTACTACCAGGCGCGCGTGCTAGAACTGCGCGGCGAGAACGACACCCTCGACAGAGTGTTCGAGGGGCCGCTCGCCGCTGAGCTGCGCCAGCGCGACCCCGGGCACACGGGCAACGAAACGTGGGTCGACTACAACGCGCCGTTCTACGAGCGGCGGGTGGCGTTGCCCCTCGCCGCAGCGGCGCTCTACCCGGTGACGGAGGAGCGATCGCTGCTCGACCTCTCGCTCGTGGGCTACATCGCTGCGGTACTCGCGCTCTTCGGCCTGCTGCTCCTGCGGTTCCGGACCGCGCTCGCGGCGACGGTCGCAGCCGCGGCTGCACTTCTGCCGCCTCTGACGCACCACGCGTCCTTCCCACTCACCGACAGCTGGGGCCTCGCGCTCGAGATCGTCGCGCTCGGAGCTGCGATCCTCGCGCTGGAGCGCGGGCTCGGCTGGCTCCCGCTCTGGATCGGAGCAATCGCGCTGCTCTCGCTCACGCGCGACAGCATGTGGATCCCGATCCTCGCCGTCGGCTGGTGCGCGTTGCGCAGCCGCTCTCGGACCCCTGTGACGCTGTTCGCCACCGGCGTGGCGGCCGCCCTGCCGGCGCTCCTGCTTTTTTCGACACCGGTGCGCGAGCTGCTCGCGCTGCTTGTGAACGACTCCGAGCCTTCGGCGGACACCTCGTGGGGGTTCATCGCCGGGCACTATCCGGGCGCGCTCGTCGAGCTTCTTCGAGCGAACGTCGGCTTCCTTCGCCGAGGTGAGTGGTACACGGCGCTCTTCCTCGTCGGCGGCGTCGTTGCCCTCCTGCTCCTCGTCTGGCGCAAGCGCGAGGTCCGCGACACCACGACGACACTGATGACGGCCGGCGCGGTGCTCGCGCTCGGGTATGTGCTCGCAGCGCCCGTCTTCAGCGCGTTCCGGCTGGAGCTCGTCTTCGTGCCGATGGCCGCGTGGGGCGTGGCGCTCGCGGCGGAGCTCGCTGCCGCTCGCCTCGGCGAGCGCGACGGTGCGTTCGCGCGCCGGCTCGCCGATCTCGTCGAACCCCGACGCATGGATAGGCCGGTCTGAACTTCCGGCCCTTGTCGGTGTCGGCGCTACACGGGATAACCAGGTATCGGCTCTGGAGCCGGACGGCCTGATCATGCGGAGGACTGCGGCAAACACCAATCGACTCTGGCGCGGGATTCCCTCGTGGAAGCGCAGCGTGCTCGCGATGCTTGCGATGCTCGCGGCGCTCGTTCAACTCGGCGGCTCGAGCGCAGCGCCGGGCGATCCGCCCAACATCAACGGTGACTGGAGTGCCCCCTTCGCGTGGCCGATCGTCGCCGTGCACATGTCGCTGACGTCGACCGGCGAGGTCTTCTCACTCGACGGCTTCGGCGCCGCCCTGAACTCGGAGCGGGTGTGGAATCCGCAGACCGGCATCTTCACGTCAGTGCCGTACGGGCGGAACCTGTTCTGCGGCGGTCACGTGGAGCTTGCCGACGGCAGGACCCTGATCGTCGGGGGCCACATCGCCGCCTATGAGGGCCTCGCCGACACGACGCTCTTCAACGCCAACACCGACACATACTTCCGCGGCGCGGACATGGCAGAGCCGCGCTGGTACCCGACGGCGACGGTCATGCCGGATGGGAAGGTGCTCGTCTTCGGAGGCGACCGGATCGTCCAGAACCGCCCGGGTGCAGTCCACGCCCTCGAGGACGCGTCGGTCAACTCGCTGCCGGAGCTCTACAACCCGGCCACGAACACGTGGACGAGCCTGACGAGCGGGCAGCTGACGACGCCGCTCTACCCGCAGATGTTCGTTCTCTCGGACGGGAGGGTGATCGACGTCGGCCCGGATACGACGACGCGCATCCTCACCCCGGGGTCGTGGACGTGGTCGAACTTGACGACGAGCCCGTTCGACGGTCACAGCGCCGTCATGTACCGGCCGAACAAGATCATGAAGTCCGGCACGTGGGCCGACCCCGACTTCGGCGGACCGCTCGCGTACGATACGAACGGCCGCACGGCGGTGCTCGACATGAACGCCCCGAGCCCCGCCTGGCGCGAGACGTCGCCGATGGCGCACGGACGCGCGTACCACAACATGACCCTGTTGCCCGACGGGACGGTGCTCGTCAGCGGCGGCAGCTCGCGCTCGGACGGGCTCGACCTGTCGAAGTCGGTCCTGCCGGCCGAGATCTGGAATCCGGACACGGAGACGTGGACGGAGGTCGATGCGCTCCAGAACGGACGCCAGTACCACTCGACGGCGTTGCTGCTGCCGGACGGCCGCGTGCTGATGGCAGGCGGCGGCGCGGTCGGAGGCGGCACCGACATCAAGAACGGCGAGATCTACTCACCGCCGTACCTCTTCAAGGGCCCCCGTCCTGTGATCACGAGCTCGCCGGCGGCGATGTCATACGGCGGCAGCTTCGACGTGAACACGCCGAACGCGGCCCAGATCGCGCACGTCTCGCTGATTCGCTCGCCGTCGGTGACGCACGCGTTCGACATGAACCAGCGGTTCCAGTTCCTGAACTTCACCGCGAGCTCCGGCAAGGTGACGGTCCAGGCGCCGGCGAACGCGAACCTCGCACCGCCCGGCGACTACCTGCTCTTCCTCGTCGACACCAACGGCGTGCCGTCGCTCGGCTCGTTCATCCGCGAGAACCCGGCTCCACTCTCCGGTGACACCACGCCGCCGACCGTCTCGGTGACGGCCCCGGCCAGCGGGAACGTCAGCGGCACGATCAACGTGACCGCGAATGCCACCGACAACGATGCGGTCGTCGGAGTGCAGTTCATGCTCGACGGCGCGATTCTCGGCGCCGAGGACACGACCGCGCCGTACTCGATCGTCTGGAACACGACGACCGTGCCGAACGGGCCGCACACCCTCACCGCCCTCGCGCGCGACCCTTCGACGAACGCAACGACCTCCGCCTCCGTGCCTGTCGACGGTGACGAACTCGACGCCACCGCCGGGGATCGTGGCCGCCTACGGCTTCGACACCGGCAGCGGCACGGCCGTCACGGACGGGTCGGGCAACTCCAACAACGGCACGCTCACGAACGCGACCTGGGCCGGCGCGACGTCAGGCCGGTTCGGGAACGCGCTCTCGTTCAACGGCACGAACGCGTCCGTCAGCATCCCGGACTCCAACACGCTCGATCTGACGGCGGGCATGACGATCGAAGCGTGGATCAACCCCACGGCACTCGGGAACACCTGGCGCACGGTCGCACTGAAAGAGCAGCCCGGGTACTACGCCTACGGTCTCTACGCGAGCACGGGAGCCGGCACCTCCGTCCCGAGCGGCAACGGAATGATCGGCGGCACGGACCGCGATGTGCGCGGCACGGCGCAGTTGCCGTTGAACACGTGGACGCACCTGGCGACGACCTACGACGGCTCGGCTCTGCGGCTGTACGTGAACGGGACACAGGTGGGCACGCTCGCCGCCACCGGCGCGATCACCACGTCCACCGGTGCGCTCAAGTTCGGCGGCAACGCGCTGTGGGGCGAGTGGTACTCCGGCCTGATCGACGAGCTCCGGGTCTACAACCGGGCGTTGACGCCGGCCGAGATCCAGGGCGACATGACGCGGCCAGTGACCAATCCGGATTCGTCGGCGCCGTCTGCGCCGGGTGTGTTGTCGGCGTCGGGTGGGTTGAGTTCGGCGTCGTTGTCGTGGGGTGCTGCGAGCGACAACGTGGGGGTTTCGCGGTACAACGTGTATCGGGGGACGAGTGCTGGTTTCACGCCGTCGGTGGCGAACAGGGTTGCGCAGCCGACGGGGCTTTCCTATCTCGATTCTGTGGCGGCGGGGACGTATTTCTATCGGGTGGTTGCCGAGGATGCGGCCGGGAATTTGGGGCCGGCGTCGAACGAGGCTTCGACGACTGTTGGTGATACGGCGGCGCCGTCTGTGCCGGGCTCGCTCGCGGCTGTGGGTGCGGTGGGGCGGGCGACGTTGTCCTGGTCGGCGTCGACAGACAACGTCGGTGTGCTTCGCTACAACGTCCATCGCGGTACCAGCGCCGGCTTCACGGCGACGGTCGCGAACCGGATCGCGCAGCCGGCAACGCCGGGCTATGTGGATACCACGGCGCCGGGCAGCTACTTCTACAGGGTCACGGCCGAGGACGCGGCCGGCAACATCAGCGCTGTCTCGAACGAGGCCTCGGCGACGGTGCTCGCAGACACGACCGCGCCCAGCCAGCCGGTTGGGCTCGCCGGCTCCGTTGTCGGCAGCACCGTCAACCTGAGCTGGACTGCCTCCTCCGACAACGTCGGTGTCAGCCGCTACAACCTGCACCGCGGCACCAGCGCCGGCTTCACGCCCAGCGTCGCAAACCGGATCGCGCAGCCGACCGGGCCCAGCTACGCAGACACCGGCCTGGCCACCGGCAGCTACTTCTACAAGGTCACCGCCGAAGACGCGGCCGGCAACATCAGCGCCGCCTCGAACGAGGCAACCGCAACCGTCGCCGACGCCACCCCGCCCACAGCGCCCAGCTCGCTCGCCGCGAGCGTCGGCGGCAGCACCGTCAACCTCAGCTGGGTCGCCGCCACAGACAACGTCGGTGTCAGCCGCTACAACCTCCACCGCGGCACCACGAGCGGCTTCGCGCCCAGCCCCGCCAACCGGATCGCGCAACCAACAGGGCTCAGCTACGCCGACCCGAGCGTCGCCCCCGGCAGCTACTTCTACAAGCTGACCGCCGAAGACGCCGCCGGCAACATCAGCCCCGTCTCCAACACCGCCAGCGCAACCGTCCTCGACACGACAGCGCCGAGCACACCCACCAACCTCGCAGCCAGCGGCGGCGCCGGCCAGACAAGCCTCACCTGGACCGCAGCCACAGACAACGTCGCCGTCAGCCGCTACAACCTCCACCGCGCAACCAGCCCCGCCTTCACACCCACGGCAGGCAACCGGATCGCGCAACCCACCGGCACCAGCTACACCGACATCGGCCTCGCCGCCGGCACCTACTACTACAAGCTCACCGCCGAAGACGCCGCCGCCAACATCAGCCCCGCCAGCAACGAAGCCACCGCCACCGTCAGCGCCCCACCCGTCACCGGCCTCGTGGCCGCCTACGGCTTCGACACCGGCAGCGGCACCACCACACCCGACCAATCCGGCACCGGCAACAACGGCACCCTCTCAAACGCCACCTGGACCACCACCAGCAAATACGGACAAGCACTCGCCTTCAACGGCACCAACGCCTCCGTCACCATCCCCGACACCAACAGCCTCGACCTCACCACCGGCATGACCCTCGAAGCCTGGGTCCACCCCACCGCCCTCGGCTCGGGCTACCGGACGGCGATCATGAAGGAGCAGCCCGGGAGCATGTCGTACGGGCTCTACGCCAACAGCTCTGGACCGCCGACGGCACCGATCGGCGAGGTGTACATCAACGGCTACCGAGACGCGATCGGGACAGCTCAGCTGCCGTTGAACACGTGGACGCATCTGGCGACGACTTACAACGGGAACGTGCTCGCGCTCTACGTGAACGGCGTCCAGGCCGGCCAACTCGTGATCGCGGGCTCGCTGGTCGCGTCGACCGGAGCATTGAAGATCGGCGGCAACTCCATCTGGGGCGAATGGTTCCAGGGCGAAATCGACGAAGTCCGCATCTACAACCGCGCCCTCAACGCCACCGAAATCACCGCCGACATGGCGACCTCGGTCTCGAACCCGGATTCGTCGGCGCCGTCTGCGCCGGGTGTGTTGTCGGCGTCGGGTGGGTTGAGTTCGGCGTCGTTGTCGTGGGGTGCTGCGAGCGACAACGTGGGGGTTTCGCGGTACAACGTGTATCGGGGGACGAGTGCTGGTTTCACGCCGTCGGTGGCGAACAGGGTTGCGCAGCCGACGGGGCTTTCCTATCTCGATTCTGTGGCGGCGGGGACGTATTTCTATCGGGTGGTTGCCGAGGATGCGGCCGGGAATTTGGGGCCGGCGTCGAACGAGGCTTCGACGACTGTTGGTGATACGGCGGCGCCGTCTGTGCCGGGCTCGCTCGCGGCTGTGGGTGCGGTGGGGCGGGCGACGTTGTCCTGGTCGGCGTCGACAGACAACGTCGGTGTGCTTCGCTACAACGTCCATCGCGGTACCAGCGCCGGCTTCACGGCGACGGTCGCGAACCGGATCGCGCAGCCGGCAACGCCGGGCTATGTGGATACCACGGCGCCGGGCAGCTACTTCTACAGGGTCACGGCCGAGGACGCGGCCGGCAACATCAGCGCTGTCTCGAACGAGGCCTCGGCGACGGTGCTCGCAGACACGACCGCGCCCAGCCAGCCGGTTGGGCTCGCCGGCTCCGTTGTCGGCAGCACCGTCAACCTGAGCTGGACTGCCTCCTCCGACAACGTCGGTGTCAGCCGCTACAACCTGCACCGCGGCACCAGCGCCGGCTTCACGCCCAGCGTCGCAAACCGGATCGCGCAGCCGACCGGGCCCAGCTACGCAGACACCGGCCTGGCCACCGGCAGCTACTTCTACAAGGTCACCGCCGAAGACGCGGCCGGCAACATCAGCGCCGCCTCGAACGAGGCAACCGCAACCGTCGCCGACGCCACCCCGCCCACAGCGCCCAGCTCGCTCGCCGCGAGCGTCGGCGGCAGCACCGTCAACCTCAGCTGGGTCGCCGCCACAGACAACGTCGGTGTCAGCCGCTACAACCTCCACCGCGGCACCACGAGCGGCTTCGCGCCCAGCCCCGCCAACCGGATCGCGCAACCAACAGGGCTCAGCTACGCCGACCCGAGCGTCGCCCCCGGCAGCTACTTCTACAAGCTGACCGCCGAAGACGCCGCCGGCAACATCAGCCCCGTCTCCAACACCGCCAGCGCAACCGTCCTCGACACGACAGCGCCGAGCACACCCACCAACCTCGCAGCCAGCGGCGGCGCCGGCCAGACAAGCCTCACCTGGACCGCAGCCACAGACAACGTCGCCGTCAGCCGCTACAACCTCCACCGCGCAACCAGCCCCGCCTTCACACCCACGGCAGGCAACCGGATCGCGCAACCCACCGGCACCAGCTACACCGACATCGGCCTCGCCGCCGGCACCTACTACTACAAGCTCACCGCCGAAGACGCCGCCGCCAACATCAGCCCTGCCAGCAACGAAGCCACCGCCACCGTCAGCGCCCCACCCGTCACCGGCCTCGTGGCCGCCTACGGCTTCGACACCGGCAGCGGCACCACCACACCCGACCAATCCGGCACCGGCAACAACGGCACCCTCTCAAACGCCACCTGGACCACCACCAGCAAATACGGACAAGCACTCGCCTTCAACGGCACCAACGCCTCCGTCACCATCCCCGACACCAACAGCCTCGACCTCACCACCGGCATGACCCTCGAAGCCTGGGTCCACCCCACCGCCCTCGGGAACAACTGGAGCACCGCGATCCTGAAAGAGGCGACGGGCAGCATGAGCTACGGCCTCTATGCGAACGGCGGCGACGGCGGGACGAAGGTGCCCACGGGCGAGATCGTCAACGGCGGGTTCCGCCTCGCGCCCGGAACGAGCCCGCTGGCCCTCAACACCTGGTCGCACCTCGCGACCACCTACGACGGCACCACCTTGAGGTTGTTCGTGAACGGCGTCCAGGCCGGCCAATTGGCCACCGCGGGCACGATCACGACCTCCACCGGCGCGCTGAAGATCGGCGGCAACGCCACCTGGGGCGAATGGTTCCAGGGCGAAATCGACGAAGTCCGCATCTACAACCGCGCCCTCAACGCCACCGAAATCACCGCCGACATGAACACGTCGATCAGCGCTCCCGACACGCAGGCGCCGAACGCACCGGGGACGCTGACCGCGTCAGGCGGCCTTGGGCAGATCGGGCTGAGCTGGGGCGCCGCGACCGACAACGTCGGCGTCGCGCGCTACAACCTCCATCGCGGCACCAGCGCCGGCTTCACACCTTCGGCAGGCAACCGGATCGCGCAGCCGACCGGCACGAGCTACAACGACTCGGCTCTCGCAGCCGGCACCTACTTCTACAAGGTCACGGCCGAGGACTTCGCGGGCAACGTCGGGCCTGCCGGCAACGAAGCGAGTGCGGTCTCCGCAGCCGACACGACGCCGCCCACGGTGTCGATCACGGCGCCCGCACCCCTCGCCACGGTCAGCGGAACGGTTTCGATCAACGCGACCGCTTCGGACAACGGCACGGTCGCAGGCGTGCAGTTCAAGCTCGACGGGGCGAACCTCGGCGCCGAGGACACCAGTGCTCCCTACTCGTCCTCCTGGGACACGTTCTCGGTCGCGAACGGCTCGCACACCCTCGGCGCGGTCGCCCGCGACGCCGCCGGCAACACGACGCCCGCGACGAACGTCGTCGTCACGGCCTCGAACGCCGGCACACCCGGTCTCGTCGCCGCCTGGTCGTTCGACGAGACGAGCGGGACGACGACCCCCGACCAGTCCGGCCACGCAAACGTCGGCACGCTCGGCAACGCGACGCGTGTGACGACGGGCAAGTTCAACGGGGCGCTCTCCTTCAACGGCACAAACGCGTCGGTCACCGTGCCCGACTCGGCCACGCTCGACCTGACCACCGGGATGACGCTCGAAGCGTGGGTGCGCCCGGCGGTCGCGGGCGGCTGGCGCACGGCGATCGCCAAGGACCAGCCCGGCAACCTCGCGTACGGCATGTACACCAACACGAACGGCACCTTCCCCGGCGGCGAGATCTCTGTGGGTGGCACTCAGCGCTCGCTGAACGCGACCTCGACGCTGCCGGTGGGGAGCTGGAGCCACGTCGCGACCACATACGACGGCACGACGCTGCGGATCTTCGTGAACGGGACGCAGTCGGCGCAGCTCGCGGTGGCCGGCTCGATCGCCACCTCGAGCTCGGCGATGCACATCGGCGGCAACGGTGTCTGGGGCGAGTGGTTCAACGGCGCGATCGACGAGGTCCGCGTCTACAACCGCGCCCTGAGCGGCGCCGAGCTTCAGAACGACATGGTTCGCAGCATCACGCCGGACACGGTTGCGCCGACGATCACGGCACGCACCCCGGCACCTGGATCGGCAGGCATCAATGCCGGGACGTCGGCAACGGCGACGTTCAACGAGCTGATGGGGGCCGGCTCGTTCACGGCCTCGAGCTTCCAGCTCAAGGATTCGCTCAACGCCGTCGTCCCGACGAACGTCACCTACGACCCGGTGACCAGCGTGGCGACGCTGACACCGCAGAACGCACTTCAGTACGGCGCGACCTACACCGCGACGGTCAAGGGAGGCGCCGGCGGCGTGACCGATCTCGCCGGCAATCCACTCGCTGCGGACTCGACCTGGTCGTTCTCGGTCGAGGCATCGCCGCCGCCGATCCTCGTGGTCGGCTCGACGGGGAACCGGTTCGGTGCGTACGTCGGCGAGATTCTCCGCAACGAGGGCCTGCAGGCGTTCACGACGATCGACGTGGCGTTCGTCTCACCCGCGCTGCTCGCGCAGTTCGACGTCGTCATCCTCGGAGACACGCCGCTGAGCCCGGCGCAGGTGACGTCGCTCACCGGCTGGGTCAACGGGGGCGGCAACCTCGTCGCGATGCGCCCCGACAAGCAGCTCGCGGGACTGCTCGGGCTGACGGACGCGGGCACGACGCTCGCGAATGCGTATCTCCAGGTCGCCACGGGCACAGAACCGGGCGCCGGAATCGTCGGCAGCACGATCCAGTTCCACGGCACCGCCGACCGCTATTCGCTGAACGGGGCCACCTCGGTCGCGACGCTCTACTCGACCGCCACGACGGCGACGACGAATCCGGCCGTCACGCTCCGCTCTGTCGGCTCGAGCGGCGGGCAGGCAGCGGCGTTCACCTTCGACCTCGCACGCTCGGTCGTCTACACGCGCCAGGGCAACCCCGCCTGGGCCGGACAGGAGCGCGACACCGCGCCCGGCATCCGTCCCGACGACCTGTTCTACGGCGCCAGGGCCGGCGACGTTCAGCCCGACTGGATCGACACGAACAAGATCGCGATCCCGCAGGCCGACGAGCAGCAGCGGCTTCTCCTGAACCTGATCACGGTGATGGAGCGGGACAAGCTGCCGATGCCGCACTTCTGGTACCTGCCGCGCGGCGAGAAGGCAGTCGTCGTGCTCAGCGGAGACGACCACTCACCAGCCAGGCGCCAGGCGGCACCGCCAGCCATTTCGACCGTTACAAGGCCTTGAGCCCGGCAGGTTGCTCGCTCGCCGACTGGGAGTGCGTCCGCTCGACTTCGTTCGTCTATCCCGGCGCGACGCTCACAAACGCCCAGGCCGCGACGTACACCGCGGATGGCTTCGAAGTCGGGCTGCATCCTCTCGTGGCCTCATGCCCGACGACCTCGATGACGGAAGCGGAGCTCGGCACCTTCTACGACACGCAGCTTGCCTCGTTCCAGACGAAGTACACGAGCGTCCCGGCTCAGGGGTCGAGCCGGACTCACTGCGTCTACTGGCCGGACTGGGCGTCGAACGCCAAGGTCGAGCGGGCGCGAGGCATCCGGATGGACGCGAACTACTACCACTACCCCGGAGCCTGGATCGGCGCGAAGCCCGGCTTCATGACCGGCGGCGGCTTCCCGATGCGCTTCGCCGACATCGACGGGACGCAGATCGACGTCTACCAGCAGAACACGAACCTGACCGACGAGTCGACCACGTCGTTCTCGGCCTCGATCGACTCCCTGCTCGACAACGCGGTCGGCGCCGCCGGCTACTACGGCGCGTTCGCGCGCGAACCTCCACACCGACGCTCCGGCGCCGCACGCGGGCGCGGAGACGATCGTCGCCGCCGCGCAGGCCCGCAGCGTCCTCTGATCTCGTACAAACAGCTGCTGCAATGGGTCGACGGCCGGAACAGCTCGACGATCCGCGGCCTCAACTGGAACACCGGCACGTTCACCTTCGTCACGACGGTCGGCGCAGGTGCAAACGGCCTCCAGACGATGCTGCCGATCCAGGGCCGCACGGGCACGCTGACCGCGATCACGCGCGCCGGCTCGCCCGTCACGTACACGTCCCAAACGGTAAAGGGGATCCAGTACGCGGTGTTCACCGCGGCGACAGCGACGTTCGTAGCGACGTATTCGTAGAAAGGAGACCTCAACGGTCGGCTAGGCACAAGACTGAACCGACGCCCGTTGTCCCTGCAGGCAAAGCCGCGAAAAATGAGTGCTACTCCGGGAGTCGGTGCTGGCGATGGCCGGGCTCGGACGAACTGGGGGAGCAGGATTGAACTGATGCGTTTCGGATTGGCGATGGTGTTCTGCCTGGCTGGCCTCGTGCTGGCCGCTCCCGCGTGGGCCGCCCCGGGCCTCGTCGCGGCGTACTCGTTCGACGAAGGGTCGGGACCGGTCGCGGTCGACGCATCCGGCAACGGCCAAGCGGGCGCGATCGTCGGCGCTTCCTGGACAATGAGCGGCCGATACGACGGCGCCCTCTCCTTCGACGGCACGAACGACTATGTCGGTCTCCCCGGCCTCGGCACGTTCTACAACGGCGGGTTCACCCTCGAAGCGTGGGTGCAGAAGGCGACGACCAAGAACGACGTCGGGATTGTCGGCACGTGGACCGGCAACGGTCCGATGCTCTGGGTCGACCACCTTGCGACGCGCCACCACCTGACGCTCGGCGGCACTTGTCCCGTACCTCGACTCCGGCGCGAACCCTCATCGGCCAGTGGCAGCACCTCGCCGCCACCTTCGACGGCACCACCGCCCGCTTCTACATCGACGGCGCCGAGGTTGCCGCACGGGCTGTCTCCGGCGGCGTCGGCACGTCGAATACATGGCGGATCGGCGCCTAGGCAGGCTCCCGCCGGCTTCTTCGACGGCCTGATCGACAAGGTCCGCATCTATGACCGCGCGCTCCGCCGGCCGAGATCCAGACCGACCTGAGACCAGCCCCTCGCCGTCTCTAACCCAGGCGCGCCAACCACGCCCGCGAACCTCGCCGTCGCGGGAGGCACGCGACCTCGGTCTCGGTTGGGTGGACCGCGTCGACCGACGACACCGGCGTCGCCGGCTACAACGTCTACGTCGGACGGCACTGCGGCGGGGACGACGACCTCGACGACCTACACGTTCACCGGCCTCGACCTGCTCACGGCCATCAGTTCGAGGTGGAGGCGTTCGACAGCGCCGGCAACGTTCGCCGCGCGCGTCCGTCACCGGGTCGACGTCGCCCTGTGGCACCTCGCCGGGGCTCGTCGCGGCGTACGCGTTCGACGAGGGATCCGGCACCGCCGCGAACGACGCCTCCGGCAACGGAAACAACGGGACGATCACCGGCGCCTCCTGGGCGAGGCGGACATCACGGCGGCGGCGCTCGCCTTCAACGGCACCAACGCCCAGGTCGCGCTCGGCAGCCTCGGCACGTTCTACGGCAGCCGCCTTCACGCTCGAGGCATGGGTGCAGAAGAGCAGCGCAAGGAGGACGTCGGCGATCGTCGGTACCTGGACCGGCGGCGGCCCGATGCTCTGGGTCGACCACCTCGCCGGCCGTCACTACCTGACGCTCGGCGGCAGCTTCTCCACTATCTCGACTCGAGCCGGACCCCGGTCGTCGGGCAGTGGCAGCACCTGGCAGCGACGTTCGACGGCACGACCGCCCGCTACTACGTCAACGGCGTCCTGGTGGCTTCGCGCGCGGTCTCCGGCAGCGTCGGCAGCTCGAACACCTGGCGGATCGGCGCCTACGGCGCCAGCCCGGGTGGCTTCTTCGACGGCGTGGTCGACGACGTCCGCGTCTACAGCCGCGCCCTCGGCGCCGGCGAGATCCAGTTCGATCGTGACCACGGCGTGACACCGCCCGCCCCACCAACGGACACGACCGCCGCCGAGCCAGCCCGGCACGCTGACGGCGACCGGAAGCCTCGGTCAGGTGGCGCTGAGCTGGGGTGCCGCGACCGACAACGTCGGCGTCACCAAGTACAACGTTCACCGCTCGACGACGTCCGGCTTCACTCCTGCGACGGGCAACCGGATCGCGCAGCCGACGGGCCTGAGCTACACCAACACCGGTCTCGCCGCCGGTACCTACTACTACAGGGTCACTGCTGAAGACGGCGCCGGCAACGTCGGCCCCGCTTCAAATCAGGCGTCGGCGTTGGTGACCGCCGCCGACACGACCCTCCCCACGGTGTCGATTACCGCTCCGACCGCAGGCGCAACCGTCTCGGGCATCACGGCCGTCAACGCCAATGCCAGCGACAACGTCGCGGTGGCCGGGGTGCAATTCCGGGTCGACGGCGTCAACGTCGGGGCCGAGGACCTGACCGCGCCCTATTCGCTCTCCTGGGACACGCGCGGCGCATCTCAACGGCACCCACACGCTGAGCGCCGTCGCGCGCGACACGAGTGGCAACACCAGAACGTCGGGTTCCGTGACGGTCACCGTCGCCAACACAGGCGCCTCCACCGCCGGCCTGCGCGTCGCGTACGCCCTCGAACGAGACCTCGGGGACGCTCGCCACGGACGCCTCCGGCAACAACCTGACCGCGACGACGGTCGGCACCACGTGGACGAGCGGCCAGTTCGGCGGCGCCGCGTCGTTCGACGGCGTCAGCGACCGCATCGACGTTCCCGCCCTCGGCACCTTCTACACCACCGGATTCAGCTACGAGGCGTGGGTAAAGAAGCAGACGTCGAAGAAGGACGTCGCGGTGCTTGGCTCCTGGAACGGGAATGGGCCGATGATCTGGGTCGACCACATCGCGGGCCACTACTTCCTCACGCTCGGGGGAAGCATGTCGTCCTACCTCGACTCCGGACGGACGCCAACCGTCGGCCAGTGGGAGCACGTAGCAGCGACCTACGACGGCACCGTCGCACGTTTCTACATCGGCGGCGTCGAGGTGGCCAGCTCGACCTTCACCGCCGGCGTCGGCAGCTCGAACAACTGGCGGCTCGGTGCATACGGCGGCACACCGACGGGCTTCTTCGATGGGCAGATCGACAACGTCCGCGTCTACGACCGCGCCCTCAGCCCCACCGAGGTCCAGATGAACATGGCGTCTGCGATCCAGCCCGAGTCGATCCCGCCGACCGTGACCGGGACGACTCCGGCCGCCGGCTCGAACGGAGTCAATGCCGGCACCGCGCCCACGGCGACATTCAACGAGCCGATGAAGGCGAGCACGATCACGTCGACGACGTTCCAGCTCAAGAACGCGTCGAACGCGGTCGTCCCCGCCACGGTCAGCTACAACGCCACGACCCAGAAGGCGACACTGACGCCACAGAGCGCTCTCGCGTACGGCGCGACGTATACAGCGACCGTCAAGGGCGGCGCGGGCGGCGTCACCGACCTCGCCGGCAACGCACTCGCCGCCAGCGTCGTGTGGTCGTTCACGACCGAGGCATCACCGCCACAGGTGCTCGTGGTGACCTCCACCGCGCGGCCGTTCGGCACCTACCTGGGGGAGATCCTCCGCAACGAGGGCTTGAACGCCTTCACGACGATCGACGTTTCCTTCCTCTCGCCTGCGCTCCTGAGCGGCTTCGACGTCGTCGTGCTCGGAGAGGCGCCGCTGAACGCGTCGCAAGTGACGACACTGACCGGGTGGGTCAACAGCGGCGGCAACCTGATCGCCATGCGGCCGGACGGTCAGCTCGCGGGCCTCTTCGGGCTCACCGCAGCCGGCGGGACGCGCTCGAACGCCTACCTCAAGGTCGACGCGACCGTTCCGCCCGGAGCGGGGATCGTCGACAGCACGATGCAGTACCACGGGGCAGCCGACAACTACACGTTGAACGGTGCAACGACAGTCGCGACGCTCTACTCCAACACCACGACCGCGACGACCAACCCCGCGGTGACGCTCCGCTCCGTGGGATCGAGCGGCGGTCAGGCAGCGGCGTTCACGTATGACCTCGCTCGCTCGGTCGTCTACACCCGCCAGGGCAACCCGTCCTGGGCCGGGACGGAGCGGGACGGAGTCGCCGGGATCCGCTCCGATGACATGTTCTATTCCCACCTGGCTGAACACGGCCAAGATCGCGATCCCACAGGCCGACGAGCAGCAGCGACTCCTGGTCAACCTGATCACGTCCATGAACGCCGACAAGATGCCGTTGCCTCGCTTCTGGTACCTGCCGCGCGGCGAGAAGGCTGTCGTCGTGATGAGCGGCGACGATCATGCGCCCAGCCAGGCTCCCGGCGGAACCGCCAGCAATTTCGACCGGTTCAAGGCGCTCAGCCCTGCCGGGTGCAACGTCCCCGACTGGGAGTGCGTGCGCTCGAGCTCGTACATCTACCCCGACAACCCATTGACGAACGCGCAGGCCGCCGCCTACACCGCGGACGGCTTCGAGGTGGGGCTCCATCCGCTCGTCGCCTCCTGCCCGACCGCGACGATGTCCGCGGCGCAGCTGTCGACCTACTTCGACACCCAGCTCGGCGCGTTCGCAGCCAAGTACACGAGCATCCCGGCGCCCGTCTCGAGCCGCACCCACTGCGTCTACTGGCCCGACTGGTCGTCCAACGCCACCGTGGAGCTCGCGCACGGGATCCGGCTGGACGGGAACTACTACCACTCCCCAGGGCCTTGGATCGGCTCCAAGCCCGGCTTCATGAACGGTGGCGGGTTCCCGATGCGCTTCGCGGCGGTCGACGGAACGCCGATCGACGTCTATCAGCAGAACACGAACGTGACGGACGAGTCCGGGCAGGACATCCCGACGACCATCGCTGCGCTGCTCGACAACGCCGTCGGGCCGGCGGGCTACTACGGCGCGTTCGGCGTCAACATGCACACGGACAACCCGGCGCCAGATGCCGGCGCCGAGGCGATCGTCGCAGCCGCCCAGGCACGCGACGTGCCCGTGGTCTCGTACAAGCAGATGCTCGACTGGGTCGACGGCCGCAACGACTCGACGATTCGCGGCCTCTCCTGGAACGCCGGCACGTTCACCTTCACGCTCACCGTCGGCGCCGGGGCGAACGGCCTCCAGACGATCCTGCCGCTGCTGGGCCCCTCCGGAACGCTGAGCGCGATCTCGCTCGGCGGCAGCCCGGTGGCCTTCACGGTGCAGACGATCAAGGGAGTCCAGTACGCGATGTTCACCGCTGCTAACGGCACGTTCCAGGCGACGTACTCGTAACCCTCCGGCTCTACGTGAATGGAGTCCAGGTCGCGAGCGTCCCGAGGTCTGGCACCGCAGCTGATCGAGGTCGGAACGGCCGCGCTCGGGATCGGCGGGAACACCGTCTGGGGCGAGTACTTCGGCGGTCTGATCGACGAGGTGCGGATCTACAGCCGCGCCCTGACAGCCGCCGAGATCGCAGTCGACCGGGACACCCCGGTCGGCGCGCCCTAGCCGGTGTGGCCGCGCGCCTCGCGGTAGCGGCGGCCGAAGTGCCGCGCTGACTGCTGGGCACGGACGTGGCCGCGGGCAGCCGCATCGCTGCACGCCGGCTCGCGGCGGACGACCGCGCCCGACCAGCCCCAGAGCATCCCGAGCGCCGACGGCTCGCGGCGGGCATGCCAGAGAGCACGCACGAGCAGATAGGACGGTCGATAGCCCATGTAGTGCGCGGCACTACCCTCGGCGGCGCGGGCGCGCCAGGCCGATCCGTCGCGGCCGCCGCGTGGGCGGTGGTGCCGGAAGTACAGCCCCGGCACGGGGTGCACGTGCCAGCCCGCGAGCACTGCCCGCGCCTCGTCGATCCCGTCCCAGCCCATGTGCGGCTCGAGCGGCTGGATCGACTCCCAGCAGGCAGGCCGATACGTCCTGCACTGCCCGGCGATCGTGGAGCGCGTCAGCGGGCGCGGCTGCCACTGGCCGTGCACGAGCTCGCAGCGCGTGCCGCTCGCCATCCCCAGTTCCGGGTCGGCGTCGAAGGTCGCCAGGAGCCGCTCGAAGTAGTGCGGCGGAAGCGTCACGTCCGCGTCGAGCTTGGTCACCAGCTGGACGGGCGCAGGGACTGCGGACAGGCCTTCCTCGAAGCTCAAGAGATCGCGGCCCTGTTGGCGGCCCTGGCAGAGCCCCTCCTCGACGCGGCCTGACTGCACGAGGACGATCCACGGATGCTCGAGCGCGAGCCCGGCAGCCACTTCAGCGGTCGCGTCGCTCGAGCCGTCGTCGACAATCACCCAGCACGCCGGCAAGCGAGTCTGGCCGACGACTGTCGGGGCGAGCACGGCGAGGCTGTCAGCCTCGTCGCGCGCGGGCGTGATCAGCGCATACATGACTCACGACGGCGCCACGAACCACGCGTAACGCGCGTTCAGGCGGCGGACGAAGGGGATGCGCACGATCACTTTCTTGACGGCCGAGCGGCGCGCTTTCTTCCTGGCATGTGCGGCCCAGAAGGCGTCCTTCTCGGGGTTGCGGACGCCGTAGTGCTCGCCGCCCGTGTGGTGCACCTTCAGGTCGGCGAGAACCGCCGCCCCGTAGCCGAGCTTGCGGATGTCCTCGACGTAGGCCGCGTCCTCGGTCCAGAAGATCGCCTTCGGACGCGGGCGGAACCCTCCGGCCAGCTCGTTCAGCTCGCGCGAGGTGATCGCACACGCGCCTCCCACCGGCCCGAACAGGAGCGACACACCGTTGACCTCGGTCGGGGTGTACTCGTAGACGTGGTACCGGCAGTGCGTCGCGACGTCGTGTGGATCGTCTTCCAGATCAGCGGCGAGGAAGCCGATCTCCGGCAACCGCTCGTACGCGTCGAGCAGGCGCGCGTCCCAGTGTGCAGGCGCTCCGACGACGTCGTCGTCGAGGTCGACCAGGTAGTCGGAAGTCGTCATCCCGAAGGCGCGCGAATAGGCGTTCTGCCCGATGTTCTCCTCGTGGTGGACGACGGTGATGAGGGGGTCGTCGAGCGTGTCGAGATAGTCCCGCGTCCCGTCGGTCGAGCCGTTGTTCCAGATCACGATCTCGCGGGTCGTCGAAGAGACGCCTCCCAGCACGTTCTCGACGCACTGCCGGAGCAGATGGACGCGGTTGTGCGTCAGGACGACGACGGCGATGCTGGTGTCGGCGGCGGCCATGGCAGGCGCCCGCTCAGGAAGGGGCGACGAACCAGTTGAAGCGGGCGTTCAGCCGGCGTACGCCCGGGACGCGGATGAGCATCCGCTTGACCGCTTCGCGGCGCGCGCGCATCGCGTGCCAGCGCTTCCAGAACTCGTCCTTCTCCTTCGACTCCACCGAGTAGTACGGCCCGCCCGTGTGATGGACGCGCAGATCGGCGAGGACTGCGGCCTGGAACCCGAGGCGCTCGATGTCCTCGATGTAGGCCTCGTCCTCCAGCCAGAAGATCTCCTTCGTGTGCTGACGAAAGCCACCGGCACGCTGGTTCAGCTCGCGCGACGTGATCGCGCAGCCACCGCCGGTCGGTCCCTTCAGCAGCCGCACGCCGTTCTCCTCCACCAGCGTGTACGCGTCGGGCCGCTCATGGTGGCGACGTGCGAGGCGACGTCATGGGGGTCGTCCTCGAGGTCGGCCGACAGGAACCCGATGTGAGGCAGCCGCACGAACGCCTCGAGCAGCGTCGCGTCCCACTGCGCCGGTGCGTCGACGACGTCGTCATCGACTTCGACCATGTACGGCGCCGTCGTCAGCTGGAAGGCGCGCGCGTACGCGTTCTGCCCGATGTTCTTCTCGCTGTGGACGACGCGGATCCGCGGATCGTCGAGCGTCTCCAGGAACTCCGCTGTCCCATCGGTCGACGCGTTGTTCCAGATCACGATCTCGCGCGTCTCCGGCGAGGTCCGTAGGAGGACGTTCTCGACGTTTTTGCGCAGCAAATGCAATCGATTGTGCGTCAGCACGACCACTGCGATGCCTCGGCAGGCGTTGGGCTCTCCATATGCTTCGAATCGTAGAAATCGGACCCTCTCGGAGCGACGGTCGTCGGACTAGGATGCCCCAGATAGCGCCTAGCCGAAGTGCTAGACCCGCTCTGGCTGTCCGGTCGTGGTACCGCCGCCGATGCCGCACTACAGTGTTTCGTGGTGACTTCGACGCCGTCGAACCGTGCCGACCTGCTTCTCGTCTGCTCGACGGGCGGCCATCTGCTGCAACTCGTCGCCCTTCGTGACTCCTGGCAGCGCTTCGCGCGCGCCTGGGTGACGTTCGACAAGAGCGACGCCCGCTCGCTGCTCGAAGCGGAGCGCGTCTACTACGCCCACGGGCCGACGAACCGCAACCTCAAGAACATGCTCCGGAACCTGCTCGTCGCGTGGCGCGTCGTCGCCGAGGTGCGGCCGAAGGTGGTCGTGACGACCGGCGCAGGCGTCGCCGTTCCCTTCGCCTGGGTGGCGAGACTGCGCGGCGCGAAGGTCGTCTACGTCGAGAGCATGGCGCGGATCGAGGGGCCTTCGCTCACCTACAGGCTGATCGCACCGATCGCCTCGCGCCGCTACGTCCAGTGGCCGGAGCTCGCGCGAGGCGCTCCCCCATGCCCGCTTTGCCGGCAACGTCTTCTCGGCGGGCGCATGATCTTCGTCAGCGTCGGCACGAACGAAGCGCGTTTCGACCGGCTCCTGCGCGCGGTCGCGGGGCTGGAGCTCGACGAAGAGCTCGTCGTCCAGCACGGCCACTCGGCTCGGATCGAGCAGCCCGGCGCGCGAGCTCGTCGACTTCCTCTCGTTCGAGCAGATGGTGGCGACGATTCGCCGAGCCCGCGTCGTCGTCACGCACGCCGGCGTCGGCTCGGTGATGGTCTCGCTCGCAAACGGCAAGTGCCCGGTCGTCGTCCCGCGCCTGAAGTCGCACGCGGAGGCCGTCGACGACCACCAGCTTCAGCTCGGCCGGCGGTTCGCCGCGGCAGGGCTCGTGACGCTCGTCGAGGCGGCGGACGAGCCTCGCTGCCGCCCTGGCGCGGCGAGCAGCAAGCCGCCGCGATCGTCCCGACCGCGAGCTCGCTGGCCGCCGATCTCACGAGCTTCCTCGAGCACGCGATCCCGCGTCCGCTGGCGCCGGCACCCGCATGACGCCGACCGAGCAGCGCGCGTCGGACGGGATCGGCTCCCGCATCCTCAGCGGCCTCGCGTGGAAGGCGGGCTCCCAGATCATCCTGCAGATCACGCGAATGACCGTCGCGCTCGTCCTCGCGCGGCTGCTGTCCCCGAACGACTGGGGCCTCGCGGCGATGGTGCTCGTGTTCTCGGGCTTCGTCGTCGTCTTCACGGACAACGCGCTCGGCACGGCGCTGATCCAGCGACGCGACTTGCGAGCCGGCGACCGCTCGACCGTCTTCTGGGTGAGCGCAGGCGTCGGCCTCGTGCTCATGCTCGCGGGGATCGCCTTCGCCGGCCCTCTGGCCGGCTTCTACGGCGAGCCGGATGTGCGCTGGCTGTTTGTTGCCCTCTCGGTCGGGTTCCTGGTCAGTGCTCTGGGCACGACCCAGATGGCGCTTCTGGTGCGCGAGATGGAGTTCCGGAAGCTCGAGCTGCGCCAGATCGCGGCCACGCTGGTCGGCGCAACCGTCGGAGTCACGATCGCGGTGCTCGACCGCAGCGCGTGGGCGATCGTCGGCCAGCTGCTCGCCGAGGCGTGCGTGTCGACGGCCCTGCTGTGGGTGCTGACGCCGTGGCGCCCCTCGTTCACGTTCTCGACCGCCAGCCTCCGCCGGCTCGGCGGCTTCGCCGGCAACGTCTTCGCGGAGAACATGATCTGGCAGGCGGGCCGGACGCTGATCAGCGTCCTGATCGGACGGGTCCTCGGAGCGGCCGCGCTCGGCACGTACGCGCTCGCCACCACCGTCATCCTGATGCCGTTCGCACGCATCGCGGCGCCGTTGCAGCAGGTGTTCTTCCCCGCGTTCTCGCAGATGAACGACGATCGAGACCGGATGGCGGACATCTGGATCCGCGCGACGCGGCTGGTCGGGATGATCTCGATCCCCTCTCTCGTCGGACTGGTGATCGTGGCGCCCGACTTCGTGCAGGTCGTGCTCGGCTCACGCTGGAGCGACGCGACGACGGTGATCCAGATCCTCGCGATCGTCGGGATCATCCAATCCCTGCACACGCTGAACGGCGAGGTGCTGATGGCGCTCGGCAAGGCAGGAACGCTCCTTCGGTACACGATCCTCTGGACGGCCGGCAGCCTGGCGGCCGTCGCCATCGGGCTGCAGGGGGACATCGTCACCGTCGCCGCCTGTTACGCGGTCGCGACGCTGCTCGATGGAGCCGCTGCGCGCCTGGGTCACGACGCACGCGCTCGGAATCCCGCTCTGGAGGTTCGTCAGCTCGCTGTCCGGCATCGCGCAGGCGACCGCGCTGATGGCCGGCGCGCTCGTCGTCGCCCGCATCGGCCTCGTCGAGGCGGGAGCACCGGCCTGGTTGAGGCTCGTCCTCCTGATTGTCCTCGGCGGCGTCGTCTACGTCCCGAGCTGCATGTGGCGCGCTCCCGAGGTCACGCAGGAGATCAAGAGCGCGATCGGCCGGCGGAAGCGCCGCCCCGCACCGCGCGTCGAGCCGCTGGACGCCGGGCTGCTGGAGCTCTGATTCCGCATTTCCAAGCCGGAAAACAGGCTGCTCTAGCCGATCGGCTAGGGCCGAAACCGCGAAACGCTGGCCCTACGGGCATTGGCGGCGGCGAGACACCCTCCTACGATGAAATCGTGCTCAACGAAGCTGCACATCGCGAAGAACGGACCGGCCTCGTGTCGCTCACGCCACGTGAGCTCGAGGTGCTGCAGATGATCGCGTTCGGGATGACGAACGCGGAGGCGGCGCGCCGCCTGCACCTCAGCGTCCACGCGATCAAGTTCCACCTCGCGGCGATCTACCGCCGGCTCGGGGTCAACAACCGGACCGAGGCCGCGGTGACCTACCTCCGTTCCATGAACGGCAGCTTCGAGCCGAGCCCACAGGGAGACTGACGTGGACTTCCAGCTCTACGCACGAGTTCTATGGCGCTTCAAGCTGCTCTTCTTGCTCGGACTGATGCTCGCGATTGCGCTCGCGACACTGTCGCTCGTGCGCGTGAGCTCAGACGGCCTCACCTACCGCCAGACGGAGCTGTGCACGGCCGCAACGCCGTCCTGATCACACAGAAGGGTTTCCCGACGGGGCCGCCTGCTCGCGCAGGATCCGTCGCTCGACCCTGTGCAGGAGGCAACGCGACTGGGAATCCCGCTCGCCGATCCGAACCGGCTCAACAACCTGACGATCCTCTACGCGGAGCTCGCCACGAGCGATCCCGTGCTCCGGCAGATGCGCCGCGACGGGCCGATCCGCGGGAAGATCATGGCGGCGCCGGTCGTCGTGCAGGACGGGCGCTACACGCTGCCACTCATCGACATCGTTTCCATCGCGGCGACACCGCTCGCGGCGATCAAGCTCTCGCTGCGAGGCACGAAGGCCTTCCAGACGTATCTCACGCAACAGCAGCGGGTCAACAAGGTTCCGGACACCGATCGAGTTCTCGTCCAGCAGGTGAGCGGCCGCGCGAGGCCAAGATCTTCCAGGGCCGTTCGAAGACCATGCCGATCGTGATCTTCCTCGCGGTGATGTTCGCCACCGTCGGGCTCGCCTTCCTGCTCGAGAACCTGCGCCCGCGCGCACGGCCGGGCGAGACCGCCGCAGTCGCGCACGACGGCACCGCACGGCGCCGAAGCGCGTAGTCACATGAGCAGCTTCACCGTCCCGGAGGCTCCAGCCCGGACGATCCTGCCGGCCGCGGCGGTGCTCGCGTCGCTCGTCTTCTTCTCCGTGTCGGTCGCCAGCGGGTTCTCCAGTCCGGGGCGCCGCAGGCGTCGTCGTGCTGACCACGCTCGTGGCGTTGATCCGCCCGGGGTACATCGGCTGGCCGCGACTGCTCGCAAGCCTGATCCTCGTCATCCTCTTCATTCCGATCCGCCGCTACTCGCTGCCCGGAAACCTGCCGTTCGAGCTCGAGCCGTATCGCCTTCTCATCATGCTGCTGCTCGTCGGCTGGGGTGCGTCGCTGCTCGTCGATCCCCGTGTGCGGTTCCGGCGCACCGGCTTCGAGGGCCCGCTGCTGGTGATCTTCGTCTCGATCGTGGGCTCGATCATCGCCAACCCGGATCGCGTTGCCGAGCTCTCGTCCCCGGTGCAGAAGGACCTGACGTTCTTCATCAGCTTCGTGCTCGTCCTCTACATGACGACCAGCGTGATCAGGCGGCTCGACAACATCGACTTCCTCGTGATGACGCTCGTGGGCGGTGGCGCCGTCGTCGCGTTCTTCTCGATCATCGAGGCTCGCACCGGGATCAACGCCTTCAACCACCTCGGCCGGGTCATTCCGTTTCTCCAGCCGGGCGCGGAGGGCGAGCCCGAGGCGTTCCTGAAGTTCGGCTCCGCCAAGCTTCGGGTCTTCGGCTCCGCGCAGCACCCGATCGCGCTCAGCGCGGCCTTCGTGATGCTGTCGCCGCTCGCCCTCTACCTGGCGAGGCGCTACGGTCAGCGCCGTTGGTGGCTTTGCCTCACTCTGCTCATCGCCGGCTGCGCCTCGACCGTTTCCCGCACCGGGATCATGATGTTCGTCGATCGTGGCGGCCGTCTTCCTCTGGCTCCGGCCGAAGGAGACACGGAAGATGTGGCCGGCGCTGATTCCGGCGCTGATCGTGATCAAGCTCGTGCTGCCCGGGACGCTCGGCGCGATCAAGAACTCGTTCATGCCCGCGGGCGGCCTGGTCGCCGAGCAGCAGTCGATGCCGGGTGCAAGCGGCAGCGGCCGTCTCGCCGACCTCGGCCCCGCACTGCAGGAGTGGAAGCAGAAACCGTTGGTCGGACAGGGCTTCGGGACCCGGGTCGTGGACGCGAACGTTCGCGGCCCGCGCGCGAACATCCTCGACAACGAGTGGCTCGGCACCCTGCTCGAGATCGGAGCGCTCGGCTTCTTCGGCTGGCTCTGGTTCTTCGCACGCGTCGTGCGCAGGTTCGGCAAGGAGGCGAAGGAGGACGATTCCGAACGAGGCTGGCTGCTGGTCTCGATCGCGGCGAGCGTGGCCGCGTTCGCGGTCGGCATGTTCACCTATGACGCGTTCTCGTTCATCCAGGTGACGTTCCTGATGTTCGTGCTCGTCGGCCTCGGCGCCTCGCTCACGGCCGAGCGCCCGACGCCGCTCGCGGTCCGGGCCGGCAGGCCCGAGCCGCAGGCGAACTAGACCAGGGTCTTCGCACGCTGGGCAGCCGCGATCGCGGATGCCCAGCGTGCCGACCCTCAGGCAGAAACGACTGTCAGGCAGCGACGCGGCGGCGCCGGCCGATTGCCTCGGCGGCGCGGCTCGGCAGCAAGCGCAGGCTCTGCTGCCTACGCAGATAGGCACGCGCGTCCGGATCCGCGAGCCGCGGCTCGCGCTTCAGCGCGGCCTTGAGATAGCCCCAGATCATCGCGAGCGCGGCCGGCTCCTTGCGCGCATGCCAGATTGCCCTCAGCGCCAGGTACCAGAAGCGGTAGCCGATATAGCGAGCCGCGCGGCCCTGAGCCAGGCGCGCGAGATGCTTGGCCCCGTCCCGCTCACCCTCCCGGCGATGGTGGTGGAACGGAAGGTCCTTGAACGTGCGCGTCTTCCAGCCCCGGGCGTTGGCGCGAAACTCGTCGACGCCGTCCCATCCCATCCGCTGCTCGAGCGGAAGGACGTCAGCGAGGCACTCGCGCCGGTAGCAGCGCGACGCACCCCAGACGGTCGAGCCCGTGACGTGGCGCTCGCGCCACTCGCCGTCCTCGAGCTCGTGACAGGTTCCACTTGCCATCCCGAGTTCCGGGTCGGCGGCGAACTCGGCGAGCAGCCGCCTGAAGTAGCCGGGCTCGAACGACGTGTCGGCGTCCAGCTTGACGATCACGTCGGGCTTCTCGGCAAGGCTCGCGTAGCCAAGCTCGAAGGCGCGGGCGATCGGGCCGCCGCGCGCGAGGTCCTGTGCGCCTTCCAGCGCGGCCGTGACGATCCAGGGATGCGCCTGCGCCAGCTCAGCGACGATTTCGTGGGTCTCGTCCGTGGAGCCCGTGTCGACCACGATCCACGCAGACGGCAGCTGCTCCTGGCTCGCAAGCGCGTCCGCGATGCGGCGGATGTTCGCCGCCTCGTTGCGGACGGGCGTTACGACCGCGTAGGTCAGCTCGCGAGCGCTCACGCCGTCAGGCGCGACGGCTCCGCGGGAGCCGAGCCCGCCTGTGCCCGGGGCAGGTACTCCGACAGCCAGACCTCGAGCATCAGGACCGAGAGGAGGACGTAGGTGTTGCCGCCCGCCCCGTCGGCCTGGCCTCTGACGAGCTTCTCGACCTCGTTCCGGTCGAGCATCTCGGCATACCGCGGGTTCGGCCCGAGCAGGTAGTCGGAGATCGCGCCGCGCGTCTGCGCGCGGAACCAGCCGTCGACGGCCGCGTTGAAGAAGCCGATCTTCGGCTTGTCGATGATCCGGTCTGGGACGAGCCCGCGCGCCGCGTGCTTGAGCACGTGCTTCGTCTCGAGGCTGCGTCCGCTGCGGTGCACTTTCAGGTTCGACGGCATCGTCGCGCACAACTCCACGACGTGATGGTCGAGGAACGGGACGCGCACTTCGAGCGAATGCGCCATCGAAGCGCGATCGAAGTAATGCAGCATGTCGTCGGCCAGTCCGAGCTGTCCGTCGAGGAAGAGCGTCGCGGGCAGCGGCGCGTCCGGGAGGTCGCCCAGCCGATACGAGATCGCGCGCAGGGCGGCGTTTCCGTCGAGCTCCGCAAGCGGGCCGCGCACGAGGTCTCGGCGCAGGTCGCCGGTGAGCGCGCCGCTCATCGAGAGCAGCCGCTCAGCCGCACCCGGAGCGGCGAGCGTTGAGACCGGACGGCGCAGACGCTCGGGGCCGTGGGCCGCAGCAGCGAGAGCAACGCGCCGGAGCGGTGCCGGAACGCGCTTCCACATGTCGGCGATAGCAGCGGCGCGGTGCTTCCGGTAGCCGCCGAGCAGCTCGTCGGCGCCCTGGCCGGAGAGCGCGACGGTGACGTGCTTTGCAGCCATCTCCGAGAGCGCGATGAAACCAAGGGACGAGAGATCGGCGAGCGGCTCGTCGAGGTGCCAGACGAGGCGATCGAGCGAGATCGTCTCCTCGGCGAACGAGAGCTCGAGCTCGTGGTGGTTCGCACCGAGCTCGTTGGCGACGAAACGCGCATCGGCGAGCTCGTTGCTGGCACCGGCCTCCTTGAAGCCGACAGCGAACGTGTCCACGGGCCGGTCCATCTGCTTCGCCATCAAGGCGACGATCAAGCTCGAATCGAGACCGCCGCTGAGCATCGCCCCGAGTGGCACGTCGCTCATCAGCCGCATGCGGACGGAGTCCTCGAGCTCGGCCAGCAGGCGCTCGCTCCACTCCTCGACGCTGCCGCCCCGTTCGAGAGTCGGCTCCGGGTAGCTCCAGAACCGCCGTTCCTCGACCGCGCCGTTCTCGATCACCAGGATGCAGCCGGGCTCGAGCTTCTTCACAGCGGCCAGCGGTGTGGCCGGCGACGGGAAGAACCCGAGCGAGAGGAAGGCGTCGATCGCCTCGTAGTCGAGGTCGCTCGGGACGAGCCCGCTCGCGAGCAGGCTCTTGAGCTCGGACGCGAAGACGAGAGAGTCGCCGCAGACGGCGTAGTAGATCGGCTTGATCCCGAGCCGGTCGCGTGCGATCACGCCACGGCGGCGCACCTGATCCCAGACTGCGATCCCGAACATGCCCCGGAGCTGCTCCGGGAACATCGGGCCGTACTCCTCGTACAGGTGCGGCAGGATCTCGGTGTCGCAACGGCTCGCGAAGCGGTGGCCGCGGCGACGCAGGTCGTCACGAATCGAGGCGTGGTTGTAGAGCTCGCCGTTCTGAGCCGCCCAGATCGTGCCGTCCTCGTTCGAGAAGGGCTGATGGCCACCCTCGACGTCGATGATGCTGAGGCGTCGCGCGCCGATCGAGGCACCCGGAGAGACGTGGGTGCCTTGGTCGTTCGGGCCGCGGTGCTCCATCGCGTCGTTCATCCGGTCGAGGACGTGGTCCGGCACGACCTGCCGGGCCTCGCCGTGGATCTGGATCACTCCGCAAATGCCACACATGACTGCACTCAACCTAGTCGCAGACAGGCGCTGCATCGACGCCCGAACGATCAGATTTGACTTCAGCGACCCCTGACCAGACGGCTAGGGTCGGACGGGAGGGGCGTCAGAGCCACGACGAGCGAGCGGAGATGGCCCCGACGCGCGGGCCAACCTCCCTTCGACACGACCGCGTGGGTCAACGAGCCGAGCGCGACACCGAGGCGGCCGAGCAGCGCCACAGGCGGGCTGTCGTGCTTGTTCGCGTATCGGATCCGGCTCGCGGCAAGGATCGGCAACAGCGCGTGCCTGGGAGCAGAGGCGCCTCCCTCGTGCTCGGCGACCGCCTCCGGCACGTAACGCACCTCGTAGCCCGCCTTCCAGATCCTCGCGCAGATGTCCATGTCCTCGCTGTAGTGGAAGAAGCTCTCGTCCAGCCCGCCGATCTGCTCGAGCACGGTCCGGCGGACGACGAAGCAGGCGCCCGAGACCCACTCGGCGGGACCGGGCCGCTCGTAGACGGAAGGCTCGCGGATCACCTCGTCGACCCAGGCGGCGTCGGGAAACACCCGGTGCAGGAAGAGCGCCTGCGCGTAGGTGGAGCGGAGTCGCGGAAAACGGCGGAGAGAGTAGTCGGGCGACCCGTCGGGCTCGTGGATCCTGGGGGCGACCGCGCCGATCCGCGCGTCCGCCTCCATGGCGTCGACGAGCAGCTGCACCGATTCGGGCTCGATGCGGGCGTCAGGGTTGAGAAAGAGGACGTATGGGGACGTCCCTGCTGCGGCCCCGACGTTGCAGCCGTGCGCGAAACCCCCGTTCTCCGTCAGCGCGATCGTCTCAACCGGCAACGTCGAGAGGATGTCTAATGTCGAGTCCCCTGAACTGTTGTCAACAACGATAACGCGAACAAAATCTTTACCAACAAATGGCCGAACAGCTCCGCGAACCGTCTCGCCGGTCCTATAGGTTACGACGACGACGTCGACCCCGGCCACAGCGCACGAGCGTACCAGCGTGCTGTCCCTGTCACCCCCGCCCGAGTGATCCCACCGGCCAGGCGCGTCGTTTCGAACATCAGATGTTCTGCGGACGATCCCACCGCCACTACTTTCTCGGCCCGATCCTGGTCATCGCGTTCGCCTGGGCGGCCACGGCGGCGGCCGCACCGCTGACTCCGCTCGCGGGACAAGCGGGCCAGGCAGACACGCAGCCACCCTCGGTGCCGCAGGGGATGGCCTTCGCGGGAAAGACCCAGAAGACGGTGTCGCTCGTCTGGCGCCGCTCGACCGACAACGTGCAGGTCGTCGGCTACCGGCTCTTCCGCAACAACGTGCGCGTCGCGATCGTGCAGGGCACGAGCTATATCTATCGCGGCCTGGCCTGCGGCAAGAGGTACAGCTTCGCGCTCGAGGCAGCCGACGCGGCCGGCAACGTCTCCAACCGCGCCGAGGCGACCGGCTCGATCACGACCAACAAGTGCACCACCGCTGCAGCAGCGAAGCCCAAGCCGAAGCCCAAACCCAAGCCAAAGCCGAAGCCGAAGCCCGCTCCCGGGCCGCCGGACGGCATGGCCAACCTGTGGGTCGACGTCAACGGCGGCTCCTGCGCCCGGCAGGCGACGCCCGGCGCCTACGCCGATGTCAGGGCCTGCTCGTGGAACCAGGCCTACCAGGCTGCCCAGACCGGTGACTTCATCGCCGTCCGCGGCGGCAACTACGGCAACGTTCGAATCGGCCCGAACAAATCGTCGATCACCACTCCCGGCGTCAGCTTCCGGCCGGCGAAAGGCGAGCAGGTGATCGTTCGCGACTTCGAGAACGGCGTCAACGACGGCGCCGACGGCGGCAACAACATCAGATTCCTCGGGCCCGTCAGCGCCCGCACGTTCCGGTCTGACGATACGAGCAACATCCTCGTCAGCGGGTGGCGCGTCGACTGCGGCGGCTGCGACGGCGAGCAGATCTTCCACCTGGAGGACGCCCAGAACTCGACCGTCCGAGACTCCAACATCGGCAATAACAACAACAACAGCCTGATCTGGATCAGCGGCTCGGGCATCACGTTCGACCACAACGTGATCCACGACGCCGGTTTGCCGAACGGCTCCGGAGCGCACACGGAGTGCATCTACGCCTGGCGAGTCACCAACCTGACGCTGCGACGGAATCACTTCTACCACTGCTCGGTCATGGATGTCTTCATCACGGGCGGCGACGTGACGACGGGCGGTCTCGTCGAGAACAACGTCTTCGAGAAGCCCTGGGAGAACACCGGAAAGATCTCCAACGGCTACGCGTTCCACTTCCGGAACGGCGGGAGCCCTTCGCCCGACCCGAGCGGCTGGGAGTTCCGTTACAACACATTCGTCGGCGGCCTCAGCATCTCACCCGACGAGAACCCGGTCGGCTCGGGCGGGATGCGAGTAACCGGCAATGTCTTCCTCTCCGCCAACCCGTGCGGTCAGAGGAACACGACCTACTCCCACAACGCGTTCGCCGGCGGCGGCTGCGGCACGAACAACGTCGTTGCCAGCACCGCGTCATTCCTGCTGGGCTTCGCCTCCAAGGGCGACCCTGGGACATACGCCCTCCTCGCGAGCAGTGTGCTGCGTGACAAGGGCAATCCGGGTAACTTCCCCGCCGTTGACCGTAACGGCAACAAGCGTCCTGTCGGCGGAGCGCCGGACATCGGCGCCCTCGAGTTCCGCTAACAAAGGTGTGGTGGCTCGCGTGACCCAGCGAAGGGATCTGGTGCGAATCGGAGAACCGAACTGAATGTCCGCGATGGGGGGTGTCATCCCGGTGCGGTCGAACGCTGACATCGAGTCGAAGCGACGGCGAGAGCGTGACGCTGTCGTCATCGCGCTGCCGATCGAGCGTCCGGCTCCGGTCGAGCCGTCGGGCTCTCGCTGGTCAGGTTCGAGCCCATCAGCCCCGAGTTGGCACTGGTCGACCCCGAGCTCGCCCGTGCCGCCCGCGCGCTGCTGCCCGATCGACCGCGCTTCGGCGCCTACGCCGCCGTTCCCGTGCTCAACGAGCAGGCGGCGTTCGTCGAGCGCCTGCGCGACGATGTGGCCGCCCGCGACCTCGGCCGCCCTCGCCGCCGCGGCCGCCTTGTCGCCGCCGCCGGGCTGATCGGCCTCGGGGCGGTGCTGACGCTTCTGATCGGCCGCGAGCGCGGCCCTGCTCCAATTCGCCAGCAGACTCAGTCTGTCGTCCGCACCGTCTCGCCCGCGCCGGCAACCACGAAGCCTGCCACCTCGGCCGCGCGGCACGCACCGACTTTGCCCGGACAAGCCTTCGTCTGGGTCCCCACGGCGGGAGCATCTGCCTACGAGTTCCAGCTGTTCCAGGGCGGCGAACGTATCTATCGAGCACGCGTGGCGAAGCCGCGACTCGAGCTCCCGGGTCGCTGGCGGCAGGATGGTCGTCCGCACGCACTTCTGCCGGGCGACTACCGCTGGTACGTGTGGCCCGTCTCGAGCCGGACGAAGCGCCAGGCGCCCGTCGCGACCGTCCAGGCGAAGCTGGTCGTCGAAAGGCAATCGCGGTGACCGGCCGCCGTCGAAGTTCGACCGCGCTGATCGGCCTGACCGGGCTGCTCGCCGTGCTCGTCGTCGCAGGCTCGGCCGAGGGCGCCTGGTGGCCGCAGCGCCAGCTCGCCGTCAAGCGGATGGTGGCGGCCGACCACGTCGCGCCGACGAAGCCACGCGGGCTCACCGTCGTCTCGTCGACCGCGTCGAGCTTGACCGTCTCCTGGCAGCGCTCGAGCGACCGGGTCGGCGTCGCCGGCTACACCGTCTACCGCGACGGCGTCCGCGTCGGCTCGACCGCGGCGACCAGGACTCGCTACGTCGTGTCGTCGCTCAAGTGCGGGACGGGTCACCGGATCGCCGTCCAGGCCTACGACCGCGCCGGCAACCGCTCGGCCCGTGCAGCCGTCGTCGCGGCGACGTCCGCCTGCGTGGACACGCAGCCGCCCAGCGTGCCGGCCAACGTCACACAGACCAATGTCACCTCGTCGAGCATCACGGTCTCCTGGGCCGCATCGAGCGACAACGTCGGCGTCGTCGGCTACGAGGTGCTGAGCGACGGTGCGCTGGCAGGCTCCACCGCGTCGACGCTCTACGCGCTCACGGCGCTGCGCTGCGGTGCGATGTACACCATCGGCGTTCGCGCGCTCGACGCGTCTGGTCACCGCTCGGAGGCGGCCAGCATCCTGGTCACGACCGCCGGCTGCCCGATACCGCCGCCCCGTCCTCGCCGTCGTCCCTCCGGGTGACCTCGGTCAACCAGACCTCCATCAGCGTTCGCTGGAATGCCGCCACGGACGACAGAGGAGTGGTCGGCTACGGCGTCTATCGCGGCAGCACGCCGGCGGGCTCGACCGGTGCGACCTCCTACACGGTCGGGAGCCTTTCGTGCGGCTCCAGCTATGTGATCGCCGTCGACGCCTACGACGGCGCGGGCAACCGCTCTGGCCGGTCGTCCATCACCGCCGCGACGAGCCAATGCCCGGCGCCCGCGCCTCCCCCGCCAGGTGACACGACCCCGCCAAGCGTTCCATCCGGCCTCAGCGTGAGTGGCGTGACCGCCTCCACCATCTCGGTTCGCTGGACAGCCTCCACGGACAACACCGGCGTCGCGGGCTACGGCCTGTATCGCGACAACGCCGGCGCCGGGTCCGTCTCGGTTCCGAGCGCCACGTTCTCCGGCCTTGCCTGCGGTCGCAGCTACGACCTCGCCGTCGACGCCTACGACGCGAACGGCAACCGGTCCGCTCGGCGCTCCGTCGTCTCCTCCACCGCTCCGTGCCCCGACACGACGCCGCCGTCGGTGCCATCCGGCCTGACTCCGACCGGGGTCAGCCAGTCGTCGGTGGGCTTGAGCTGGACGGCTTCGAGCGACAACGTCGGCGTCGCCGGCTACGGGGTCTACCTCGCGGGTGTGCGGATCGCAGCCACGAGCTCGCCGGGCTACACGTTCGCATCGCTGACCTGCGGCACCACCTACAGCGCCGGTGTCGACGCGTACGACGCCGCCGGGAGCCGCTCGGCGGTGGCGTCACTCTTCATTTCCACTGCCGCGTGCAGCGGCGACACCGAGGCTCCCTCGGTCCCGCAGAACCAGAGCATCGCCGCGGTCACGGAGACCTCGTTCCGGATGTCCTGGAACGGAGCCACCGACAACATCGGTGTGACGGGCTACGCGCTCTACCTCGATGGAGCGAAGGTCGGAACGACGACCGGAACGAGTTACACCTACACCGGCCTCTCGTGCGGCACGTCCTACACGGTCGGGCTCGAGGCCTTCGATGCCGCCGGCAACACGTCCAATCTGACACAGGCGACTGGGCCAGCCGCGACGAGCGCGTGCGCGCCGGCGGTCGACTCGCAGGCGCCGTCGTCGCCCGGCAATCTCATTCTGGGCGCCGTGTCGCAGACATCTGTCGCGGTCTCCTGGTCGGCGTCGTCGGACAACGTCGGCGTCACCGGCTATGGCTACTACCGCAGCGGCTCGCTCGTGGGGAACGGTGCGGGAACGAGCTATGTGTTCTCTGGTCTCGCGTGCGGCACGGGCTACTCACTCGCGATCGACGCCTACGACGCGGCCGGAAACCGCTCCGGCAAGAGCTCGATCTCGGCGACCACGAATGCCTGCTCGCCGCCGCCTCCTCCGCCCCCGCCGCCTCCACCGCCCCCGCCTCCGGTCCCCGGCGGCGCCAACCTCTGGGTGGACACGAGCGGCGGCTCCTGCGCGCGGCAGGCGACTCCGGGCGCGTACGCCGACACGCAGGCGTGCTCCTGGAACGCGGCGTACCAGGCGGCGCAGACCGGCGACCTGATCCTCGTCCGCGGCGGCAACTACGGCAACGTCAAGATCGGGCCGAACAGGACCTCGATCGGGCCCCCCGGCGTCACCTTCCGCACCGCGAGCGGTGAGAACGTCGTCGTCAACGACCTCGAGAACGGGCACATCGCCGGCTCCCAGGGCGGCAGCAACATCTCCTTCGTCGGCCCCGCCAGCGCGCGCACCTTCCGCTCCGACCAGGCGAGCAACATCGTCGTCGACGGCTGGAACGTCGACTGCAACGGCTGCGACAGCACCCAGATCTTCCACCTCGAAGCCGCCAACAACGTCACCGTTCGCAACTCGGAGATCCAGGACAACCAGAACGACAGCTTGATGTGGATCAGCGGCTCGAACCTGACGTTCGAGAACAACAAGATCCACGACGCCGGACTCGCCTCCGGATCGGGCGCGCACACCGAGTGCATGTATGTCTGGAGCGTCACCAACCTGACGCTCAAGCGCAACCACTTCTACCACTGCGCGGTCATGGACGTCTTCATCACGGGCGGCGACGTGGCCAGCGGCGGCCTCGTCGAGAACAACGTCTTCGAGAAGCCGTGGGAGAGCACGGGGCGAATCTCGAACAGCGCCTTGGCCTTCCACTTCCGGAACGGCGGCAGTCCGTCCCCCGATCCCAGCAACTGGGACTTCCGTTACAACACGTTCGTCGGCCCCCTGAGCGTCACCCCAAGCGAGAACCCCGTCGGAGCCGGTGGAATGCGCGTGACGGGCAACCTCTTCCTCGCCGGCGCGCCGTGCGGCCACACCAACGCGACGTACTCGTACAACGCGTTCGTCTCCGGCGGCTGCGGCTCGAACAACATCGTCAACAGCGCCGCCGTGTACCTTGCAGGCTTCCTCTCGGTCGGCGACCCTGGCAACTTCGCCCTGCTCGCCGCAAGCGTGCTCCGCGACAAGGGGAATCCGAGTAGTTACCCCTCCATCGACCGCGCGGGCAACAGCCGTCCGGTCGGGGGCTGCGCCCGACATCGGCGCGTACGAGTTCCGCTAGATTCGGCGCCGCTAATACTGGTTGCGGCCAGTACTGGTGCGGGTTTGCGCACCGCCTTGATTACTTTTGTGGCAACCGATCACCCGATCGAGCCATCAGCGATACCTAGGTGCGGCCCGATACCGGATGCGCCAGCCCAAGCCATCCTTAGGAGCACGCAATGTGGAGAGCCGCACTCCCTTGCAGGCGCGCCGGTGTCGCCCTGCTTGCCTTGACCCTTGCCACCGCAATGGCGGTCGCAGCGCCCGCGAAGAGCTCGACCTCCACCCCGACGGGACAGGTCTGGGCACTCGCGCTTCCGGCGTCCGTCAAGACGGTCAAGCAGGCGCAGCTCAACTGGCTCGCGGCCCGCGGCGTGACGACGGTGGTGGCAATTGGAGTGCCGCAGGCATCGCTGCAGCGGTTGGCGGCAGGAGCGAAGCGCGCGCAGCTGACCGTCCTGGCGCCGAAGGCGGCCGCTCCCCGCGTTGCGTGTCGTTCGACCGCGGGCACCCTCCGCACGTGTGCCGCGCTCGCGAAGACCCCGGCCGCGGCCGTCAAGCTCGCCCGGCGCTCGCTCGTCGACTACGTCGTCATCCGCGTTCGCTCTCCCTTGCAGCTCCGCATGCTCCGCGGCAGCCATGCGAAGCGCAGCCGGATCGTCGCGATCCTCCCGCTGAACCAGAAGGCGGCGGGCCGCGCGGCCTGGCGCGCCGGCATCGGATACGCGGCCGCCGACCCCGCTCTCGACCTCGGAGTCGCATCGGCGCCCGGCGCCGCGGGCGCGCTCGGCACGTACCTCTCGCAGCTCCCGCGCACGAGAACGGCGGCCGCCGTCGGACAGGCCGCCCCCACCTCGCTGCTCGTGACCGGCCGCTCGACCTCGAGCGTGATGCTCCGGTGGACGGCTGCGGCAGGACGCGCCTCCGGCTACGGCGTCTACATCAATGGCATCTTCGTGCTGAACGTCAGCGCTGTCTCGATCACCCTCACCGGGCTGCAGTGCGGCCGCTCCTACACATTCGGTGTCGACGCCTACGACGACGGCGACGCGCGATCAGGCCGGATCTCAACGACCACCTCGACGGATGCCTGTGCGACCGGGCGGTGGCGGAGGAGGCGGCGGCTCGGCCGACATGCTTCCCCCGACTGCACCGCTCGGTCTCGTCAAGGGCTCATCGACGCAGACGAGCATCGCCGTCTCGTGGACCGCGTCCTCGGACAACGTCGGAGTCGCCGGCTACGGCCTCTACCGGAACGGCACGGCCGCGGGCTCGTCGGCCGTGACTGGCGCCACCTTCTCCGGCCTCGCCTGCGGGACGACGTACACACTCGCCGTCGACGCATATGACGCGGTCGGGAACCGCTCCAGCACGACCTCTCTGTCGGCAGCGACCAGCGCGTGCTCCGGCGGCGGTGACACGACTGCCCCCTCCACGCCTGGAACGCTGACGAAGACCGGTTCGACGACGACGTCGATCTCGGTCTCGTGGGTTGCTTCCACGGACAACGTCGGCGTCACCGGGTACGGCCTCTACCGCAACGGCTCCTCGACGGGCACGAGTGGGTCGACGAGCACGACGTTCACCGGGCTCGCCTGTGGGTCGAGCTACACCCTCGCGGTCGACGCGTACGACGCGGCCGGCAACCGCAGCGGCCAGAGGTCGCTGACGACCGCCACCTCCGCCTGTCCTCCCCCGACGGACACCCAGGCTCCTTCGGTCCCGCAGGGGATGGTCTTCTCCGGCCAGACGCAGACGACCGTCGCGCTGTCCTGGAGCGCATCGACCGACAACGTCGGCGTGGCGGGGTACAGGGTCTTCAAGAACGACGTCAGCGTCACCACGGTCGCCAGCCCCGGCTACACCTACACGGGCCTGACGTGTGGAACGACCTACACGTTCGCGATCGAAGCGTATGACGCAGCCGGGAACGCCTCCAACCGCACGATGGCGACCGGCACGACATCGACGAGCGCTTGCGCCAGTCCTCCGCCGCCACCACCCCCTCCGCCCGGCCCTGCTCCCGGCGTCGCCAATCTCTGGGTGGACACGAGCGGCGGCTCCTGTGCGCGCCAGGCCACGCCCGGCGCGTGGGTCGACAACCAGGCCTGCTCGTGGAACGCGGCCTACCAAGCGGCCCAGACCGGCGACGTGATCCTCGTGCGCGGCGGGAGCTACGGCAACGTGAACATCGGCCCGAACAAGGCTTCAATCGCAGCGCCGGGCGTCACGTTCCGGACAGCGACGGGCGAGAACGTCGTCGTGAACGATCTGGAGAACGGGCACATCGCCGGCACCGCGGGTGGCAGCAACATCTCCTTCGTCGGCCCTGCCAGCGCGCGCACGTTCCGCTCCGACCAGGCGAGCAACATCGTCGTCGACGGCTGGAACATCGACTGCAACGGCTGCGACAACGAGCAGATCTTCCACCTCGAGGCCGCCAACAACGTCGTCCTCCGCAACTCGGAGGTGCAGGACAACAAGAACAACAGCCTGATGTGGGTCAGCGGCACGAACCTGACCTTCGAGAACAACAAGATCCACGACGCGGGCCTCCCGAACGGCTCCGCCTCCCACACCGAGTGCCTCTACGCCTGGAGCGTCACCAACCTGACGCTCAAGCGCAACCACTTCTACCACTGCTCGGTGATGGACGTCTTCATCACGGGCAACAGCACAGCCAACGGCGGCTTCATCGAGAACAACATCTTCGAGAAGCCGTGGGAGAACACGGGCGTCATCTCCAACAGCGCGTACGCCTTCCACTTCCGCACCGGCGGCGCCCCCTCCCCGGACCCCAACAACTGGGACTTCCGTTACAACACCTTCGTCGGGCCGCTGAGCATCGATCCGAGCGAGAACCCCGTCGGCTCCGGCGGGATGCGGGTGATCGGCAACGTATTCCTCTCAGGCAGCCCCTGCGGTCAGGGAAACACGACCTTCTCGTACAACGCCTTCGTCTCGGGCGCGTGTGGAACGAGCACCGTGACGAACTCCCTCGCCACCTATCTCGGCGGCTTCACGGCCGCCGGAGATCCGGGCACATACAGCCTCAAGGCCGCCAGCGTCCTGCGCGACAGGGGAAATCCGGGTAACTACCCGGCCCAGGATCGCACCGGCGCCGCTCGCTACGCCGGCGCCGCACCCGACCTCGGTGCATACGAAGGGCCGTAGGACGAATGGTGGGCCCGAGTTTTACAAAGGTAGTCCTCTCGTCAATAATGAGTGCAGGGGGCGGCTCGGGCGAGCCGATCTGGCGCAGCGCAAAACGGGGGCACAACAGCACACATGGCTGCGAACGAACAGGTTCGTCGATCAGGGGCGCTGACCCGCGTCGCGGTTCTCGACGCGGCGGAGCGGCTGTTCGCAGCACGGGGCTACCGGGGCACGAGCCTCGAGGAGATCGGTCGGGAGGCCGGGCTGTCGCGCGGTACGCCGGGCTACTTCTTCGGCTCCAAGCAACGGCTGTACGGCGAGGTGCTCGATCGCATCCTGTCGCGGGCGCAGGCGACACTCGCGAGTGCGAGCGAGCGCACGCAGGACCCGAGCGTGCCGGTGCCGGAGCTGCTGGAGGAGCTCGTTGGTGCGTATCTCGGTGTCCTCACCACCGAACCGACGCTCGTCCGGCTGATCCAGTGGGAGACACTCGAGGGCCAGGGTCAGATCCTCGGTGCGATCGGTGCGCAGGCGCAGGCCTTCGTCGAGCTGATCCAGCGGCTCGGCATTCAGAGTGGCATCGACGACCTCGACGAGACGACCGCGACCGAGCTGGTCATCTGCGCGACCGCGATGTGCTGGTTCCCGCTCGCCCACGCGGACGCCTTGGAGCGGACGTTCCATCGGGACCCGCACTCCCCGGAGGCAGTTGCGGCGCAGGCGAAGACGGTCGTCGAGTTCGTCCTGATGCGGCTCTCGGCTGCTCGTTCCACGCCCGGCACGTAGCCGTTTCAGGCGCCTCGAGGCGCTTCGGTCACCGTCCCGTCTATCACCCGTATCGGGGATGCCACGTCACCTCGGGGAGGCGCCGAAAACAGCCGACCCGTATCGGGACTGAAGCACCTCCGGTTACTTGCTTGACGGTCAGCAAGGTTCTGGTACGGTGCGGCACCTTACAGACCCCAAAGAGTATTTACCCCGCTTGCAACGTCCCCCGTTGTCAGTTGAAGGAGGACCCCGCCTGATGCGCCGCCACCCGCTCCGGCACGATCGCCGTGCCTATCTCGTCCCTGCATTGCTTCTCGCCGCGCTCGCTGCCGCATGCGTCGCCGGAAGCTCGCGGGCCGCCAGCGCACCTCGCAGCCGCGAAGGTCAAGGCCCCGACAGCACCAGCCGCCGTGAGCGGGCTCGTAGGTGCCTATTCCTTCGACGCCGGCTCCGGCGGCTCCGCCGCCGATAGCTCCGGCTCCGCCAACACCGGAACGCTCTCGGGCCCGAGCTGGGTTCCCGGCAAGACCGGCACGGCCCTCTCGTTCGACGGCGTCAACGACTGGGTCACGATCGCCGACTCGGTCTCCCTCGACCTTTCGACCGGCATGACGATCGAAGCCTGGGTGAAGCCGCAGGGCGGAAACTGGCGCACGGTCGCGCTCAAGGAGCGCAGCGGCGGGCTCGCGTACGCCCTCTACTCCAATACCGACACCGGCCGGCCGTCGGGCGAGGTGCGAACCTCGACAAGCAACGAGACGCGCGGCCCGGCCGCGCTCCCGTCCGGGACCTGGTCGCACCTCGCCGCGACCTATGACGGCTCGACGCTGCGGCTGTACGTGAACGGCGCCCAGGTTTCGAGCAAGTCGGCCACCGGCGCGCTGGCCAATGGCTCCGGCCCGCTTCGCGTCGGGGGCAACTCCGTCTGGGCCGAGTGGTTCTCGGGCCAGATCGACGACCTCCGCGTCTACAACCGCGCCCTCACGGCGAGCCAGCTCCAGACCGACATGAACACCCCGGTCGGCGGCACGCCTCCCACTGCAGATACACAGGCGCCCTCTGCGCCATCCGGGCTGGTCGCAAGCGGCCAGACCCAGACACAGATCACGCTCGGCTGGAACGCCTCCGGCGACGACGTGGGCGTCACCGGCTACAGCCGCTACCGCAACGGCGCGCTCGTCTCGAGCGCAACCGGTACGAGCTTCAACTTCACCGGCCTTGCCTGCGGCACCAGCTACACGCTCGCGGTCGACGCCTACGACGCCGCGGGCAACCGCTCGTCCCGCCCATCGGTCAGCGCGTCGACGAGCGCGTGCTCGCCGGCACCCGACACGCAGGCTCCCACCGCGCCGACCGGTCTCACCGCCGGCGGCCAGACCCAGACGGAGATCACGCTCAGCTGGAACTCGTCCAGTGACAACGTCGGCGTCACCGGCTACAGCCGCTACCAGAACGGCACGCTCGTTTCGGGCGGGACCGGTACGAGCTTCAGCTTCACCGGCCTCACGTGCGGCACCAGCTACACGCTCGCAGTCGACGCCTACGACGGCGCCGGCAACCGCTCCACGCGACCGTCGATCTCGGCCTCGACCTCGACCTGCGCCGGCGGCGCCGGACCGGTCGCCGCCTACTCCTTCGACAACGCCACCGGCACGAGCCTTGCCGACAACTCCGGCAGCGGCAACACCGGCTCGATCTCCGGTGCAACGTGGACGAGCGCCGGTAAGTCCGGCGGTGCACTCGCCTTCGACGGCGTCAACGACATCGTCACTGTCGCCGACAAGGCCTCGCTCGACCTCTCGACGGCAATGACGCTCGAGGCCTGGATTCGCCCGACCGCCAGTAGCACGTGGCGGACCGTCGTCACGAAAGAGACGAGCGGCAACCTGACCTATGGCCTCTTCTCGAACTCGGATGCCCCGCAGCCGAGCGCGATCGTCACGATCGGCGCCAGCCCGGCTCAGACCATCACTCGCGGCTCGAGTGAAGTCGCGATGTCGAATTGGACGCACCTCGCATCGACCTACGACGGCGCCGTGCTGCGCCTGTACGTCAACGGCACCCAGGTCTCGACCACGAACGTGACCGGTGCGATGGCCAACTCGGGCGGCGCCCTCCAGATCGGTGGCAACAACATCTGGGCCGAGTGGTTCCAGGGCCAGATCGACGATCTCCGCGTCTACAACCGTGCCCTGACACCGAGCCAGCTCCAGACCGACATGAACACCCCGGTAACTCCGCCGCCGGCCGGCGACACACAGACACCGTCCGCTCCGGCTGGCCTCGTCGTCAGCGGCCAGACGCAGACCGCGCTGACGCTGTCCTGGAACGCCTCGACCGACAACGTCGGCGTCACCGAGTACGCCACCTACCGCAACACCGCCGCAGCCGGCACCACCGCCGCGGCGACCCGCACCTACACCTACACCGGCCTCACCTGCGGAACCGTCTACTCGCTCGGCGTGGACGCCGTCGACGCCGCCGGAAACCGCTCCGGCCAGGCGACCGCCAGCGGCACCACCAGCGCCTGTAGCGTCAGCGACACTCAGGCACCGTCGGTTCCGGCCGGCCTGGTCGTCAGCGGCCAGACGCAGACCGCGCTGACGCTGTCCTGGAACGCCTCGACCGACAACGTCGGCGTCACCGAGTACGCCACCTACCGCAACACCGCCGCAGCCGGCACCACGGCCCGGCGACCCGCATCTACACCTACACCGGCCTCACCTGCGGAACCGCGTACTCCCTCGCAGTGGATGCTGTCGACGCCGCCGGAAACCGCTCCGCCAAGGCGACCGCCAGCGGCACCACCAGCGCCTGTAGCGACACACAGGCACCGTCGGTTCCGGCCGGCCTGGTCGTCAGCGGCCAGACGCAGACCGCGCTGACGCTGTCCTGGAACGCCTCGACCGACAACGTCGGCGTCACCGAGTACGGCACCTACCGCAACACCGCCGCAGCCGGCACCACCGCCGCGGCGACCCGCACCTACACCTACACCGGCCTCACCTGCGGAACCGTCTACTCGCTCGGCGTGGACGCAGTCGACGCCGCCGGAAACCGCTCCGCCAAGGCGACCGCCAGCGGCACGACGAGCTCCTGCTCGTCGCCGCCGCCGCCCCGCCGACCGGCTCGGCCAACCTCTGGGTCGACGCCAGCGGCGGCTCGTGCGTCCGTCAGGCAACCGCCGGCGCGTACAGCGACGCGCAGGCGTGCTCCTGGAATCAGGCTTACCGGCCTCCTCGACCGGCGACATGATCCTGGTCAAGGGCGGCAGCTACGGAAACATCTCGATCGGGCCGAACCGCTCGGTCACGCACGTGTCACCTTCAAGACCGCGCAGGGCGAGCAGGTGACCGTCGGGAACTTCCAGAACGGTCATATCGCCGGCGGTGGCGGTGGGGCCAGCAACATCAACTTCGTCGGCCCCGTCACCGCCCGCACCTTCCGCTCCGACGTCGCCTCGAACGTCGTCGTCGACAACTGGAACGTCGACTGCAACGGTTGCGTCAACGAGCAGATCTTCCACCTCGAGTCAGCCAACAACGTGGTCGTCAAGAACTCCCAGATCCAGGACAACACCGACAACAGCCTGATCTGGATCAACGGCTCGAACATCACGTTCGAGAACAACTCGATCCACGACGCCGGGCTGCGTTCGGGCTCGGGCGCCCACACGGAGTGCATGTACGTCTGGAGCGTCACCAACCTGACCCTGAAGCGGAACCACTTCTACCACTGCTCGGTCATGGACGTCTTCATCACCGGCAACGCCGTCTCCAACGGCGGCTACATCGAGAACAACGTCTTCGAGCAGCCGTGGTCGAGCACCGGCCAGCTCGGTGGCGGGCTCGCGTTCCACTTCCGCAACGGCGGCGATCCCTCGCCCGATCCGAACAACTGGGACTTCCGTTACAACACCTTCAAGGGCCCGCTCAGCATCTCCGGCGAGAACCCGATCGGCTCGGGCGGGATGAGGGTGATCGGGAACGTGTTCCTGGCCAGCGTCGCGTGCGGCAAGGCCAACACGACCTACAGCTACAACGCGTTCGTCTCCGGCGGCTGTGGCACGAACAGCATCACGAACTCCCTCTCGACGTACCAGAGCGGGTTCGTCAGCAATGCCGACCCCGGCAACTTCGCTCTGACGTCCGGCAGCGTCCTCCGGGACAAGGGCACTCCGAGCGGCTATCCGACCCTGGATCGCGCCGGCAACGCCCGCACCGCGACTAACGACCTCGGCGCGTACGAGTACATGGGTGGCTAGCCACCGCCAGCTGTAGGCACGACGCTCCAGCGAGGGGCCGCACCACGTGCGGCCCCTCGCTGCGTCTCAGGCCCGCTGGCGCCGGACCGCGATCAGGCTCTTCGTGAGCCCGAGCACCTTCTCGCGGTGGATCTCCGCATCCGGGAAGAGCCGCTGCAGGTCGCCGGCACTGAGCAGCGTGATCTCCTCCCACTGGCCCTTCGCCTGCCAGCCGAGCGTGAAGCGCTGATTCAGCGCCATGCGCACGCGCCGGGGAAGGAACTGGAAGAGCGGCAGCTGGTAATGAGGCTCGATCGGAAACCAGCGGTTCGGGGTCTGAACGTAGTAGCGCCCCGCCACGCGCGCCATCTCCGAAGCGAAGGCCGGCTGCAGCTCCGGTGGCACGTGCTCGATCACCGAGTTGGAGAAGCCGACGTCGAACTCACGGTCGGCGAAAGGCAGCTTCGTGCCGTCTGCCTGCATCGCGGTCACATTCGGGGAACCGAGCCACTTGGTCGTGTCCAGATTCAGGTCGACCGCGACGATCGGATTGACGGTGTTGAAGCGCTCGAGCGCCGCACCCCAGCCGGCCCCGACGTCGATGATCCGGTCCTCGGGCTTCAGGCTGCAGAGCTGCTCGAAGAGCTCGTAGCGCTGGCGCCGCCAGCGCTGGACGGTCTTGCTGCCCGAAGCGAACTTCCGGAGCGGCCCGAAGAAGGAGAGTCCCATCCCGGGACTTCTAGCACCTTCCCTATCATCGCCCGGATGCCAAGGCGCTTCCTCTTCCACTCGTATCACTTCCCGCCGATCGGCGGCTCGGGCGCGCAGCGGCCGCTGCGCATGGCGCGCTTCCTGCACGAGCTCGGCTGGGACCCGGTCGTGGTGACGGGCGGCGGCGCGACCGCCGACCGCTGGGCGCCGGAGGACGAGACCCTGATGGCCGAGATCCCGAGCGAGCTCGACGTGCTGAGACTTCCGGCAGCCGCCGAGCCCGAGGGAAGCTCGCGCTGGCGGGGGCGGGCCGAACGGTGGCTCTTCCTGCGCCCGCGCTGGTCGCAGTGGTGGATCGACGGCAGCACCGACCTCGCCGCGCAGGCGTCCGGTGAGATCGATCTGATCTACGTCTGGATGCAGCCCTACGACTCGGCGTTCGCAGGCGCCGAGCTGTCACGGCGTCTCGGCAAGCCGTGGGTCGCCGACCTCGGCGATCCCTGGGCGCTCGACGAGATGATGGTCTACCCGAGCGGGCTGCACCGGCGGCGCGACCTCGCGCGCATGGGAGCCCAGCTCGGCACCGCTGCGGCGATCGTCATGAGCACCCCGGAGGCCGTGCGCCGGCTGCTGGCTGCGTTTCCGTCGCTCTCGGGCCGGCCCGTGGTCGCGATCCCGAACGGCTTCGCAGCAGAGGACTTCGCCGGGCCTGCGCCCGAGCGAACGGACGGCAGGTTCCGGATCGTGCACACGGGCTACCTGCACACCGAGCTCGGCCTCCAGCACCGGCGCTCGCTCCCGCTTCGACGTGTCCTTCGCGGCAGCGTCCCCGGGCTCGACATCCTCACGCGCTCGCACGTCCATCTCGTCGACGCCGTCAACCGCCTGCTCGCGGACGACCCCTCGCTCCGCGACATCGTCGAGCTCCATTTCGCCGGCGTGCTCACCGAGGCCGACCGCGAAGTCGCCGCGCGCTGCCCGGTCGTGAAGCTGCACGGCTACGTCACGCACGCCGAGTCGGTCGAGCTGATGCGCTCGGCCAACATCCTGTTCCTGCCGATGCAGAACCTTCCGGCCGGCGTGCGCGCGACGATCGTGCCGGGCAAGACGTACGAGTACCTCGCGTCCGGTACGACCGTCCTCGGCGCGATCCCCGAGGGCGACGCGCGCGACATCCTCGAGGAGGCGGGCAACGCGGTGGTCGTCCGACCGGACGACGTCGCCGGGATCGCCGACGCCCTCCGGGGCCAGATCGAGGCGTTCCGTGACGGTACGCCGAGTCCCGTCACCCGAGCGGACGTCGTCGCCCGCTTCGAGTACCGGCATCTCGCCGGCGAGCTCGCCGCGGTGTTCGACGAGGTGCTCGGAAAAGCGAACGGCTGAGGTCTCGCCGCTCTTGGGGCCGCGAAAGCGGCCCCCTTTAGGGGTCTTCGCGCGATAGGCATCCGCTTCCGCGGATGCCTATCTTGCGCAAAAAACTAGTACGCGCCGCGCCGGCCGAGCACGACCGGGATCGTCTGGCACATGATCTTGAGGTCCCACCAGAGCGACCAGTTGGTCACGTAGAGATAGTCGAGCTTCGTCATCTCCTCGAACGGGATGTCGTTCCGCCCGAGCACCTGCCACAGGCCGGTGATCCCCGGCGTCATGTCGAGGCGCCTCGAGGCCCAGCCGGTGATCAGGTCGGCCTCGTAGACCACGAACGGCCGCGGGCCGACGAGGCTCATCTCGCCCCGGAGGACGTTCCAGAGCTGCGGCAGCTCGTCGATGCTCGTCTTGCGCAGGAATGCGCCGACGCGCGTGACGCGCGGGTCGCGACCCTTGATCTTGAAGAGCGGGCCGTCGACCTCGTTCATGTGCAGCACCTCGGAGCGACGAGCCTCGGCGCCGACGGCCATCGTCCGGAACTTGAAGATGTGGAAGGTCGAGTTGAGCCGTCCGCGGCGCGCCTGGCGATACAGCGCCGAGCCCTTGCTGTCGAGCTTGATCGCAACGGCGACGATCGCGAGCAACGGCGCCAGCACGAGCAGCGCGCTCGCCGAGACGACGATGTCGACCGTGCGCTTGAGCGCGCGCGCACTCCGGCCGAGGCGGATCGGCGGCAGCGTGACGACCGGCATGCCCTCGACGTCGTCGAGCGTCGCGTACGACGTGAAGATCTCGAAGTACCGCGGCACGATCGACACCTGCACGTCGGGGCGGTGCACCGTCCGGACGAGGTCGAGCGTCTCCTCGTGGCTACCGACGGACGACGCGATCAGGATGCGATCGATCTCGTAGGAGTCGACGATGTCGGCGACCGAGGCTGCCGTTCCGATCACCGGCTCGGGCAGCCCTTCGTCGTCTTCGCCCTCGGCGCTGAGGAAGCCGACGACCTCGAGGCCGTACTCCGGATGGGTCGTGATCTTGCGGTAGATGAGCAGGGCCTCGGTGCCGGTTCCGACGATCAGGGTGCGCCGCGGCTGCATCAGCCGTGGGAACGCCCAGCTGCGGATCGTCCCGCGCGCGACGGGGATCAGTACGAGCGCGACCGCGAGGAAGATGAACGCCTCGGCCGGCGTGTAGACCCACCAGCCGAAGAAGTAGTCGACGCCCTGGTTGAGCAGGAGATACCCCAGCGACCCGACGAGCATCGCGTGGAAGAGGTCGCGCGTCTCGTCGAAGCTCGAGACGGAGATCCGAAGACTGTCGTTGTCGTAGAGCTTGTTCGCGGTGAAGACGGTGACCCAGACGAACGGCGCCGTCACGCCGACGAGCACGAGGAACCAGGTCGGCCCGGACACGGGCGGGAGCGGCGCGATCCGATCTGCGATCAGGTACGAGACCGAGTAGGCCACAGCGAGCATTGCGAGGTCGCTGATCGCCAGGATCCGGGTGCGTCCGCGCCGCAGGCGGTGCTTCCGGTCGGTTTTCGCCGGCGCGCCGACTGCCGCATTCACTCCGGTGCTCATGTTCGCCGCATTCCTCCCGTGCTCGGGCGGGCTCATCCCGCCTGCTTTCGCAGTCTAGGAGTGTCTTTGGCGTCTGTTGAGTCCAGATCGAGAAGACTCGCCATGCGGCCAAATGGGCTCTCGGCACTGCCCGAATGGCTAGGTGCCGAACAATGCCGATCTGGTCTACAGCTTCGCGCGCTACGCGCCTACTCTGGGTTCTAGTGGCCCAGCCCTCTGCAGCTACTGTCGTGCCCGCCTTGAGACTGGTGCGGCCGCTCGTCGATCCCACTGCTATCGAGGTCGCGGGCGTGACGAAGCGGTTCGGGCAGCAGGAGGCGCTCTCCGACGTCTCGCTGACCGTGGCACCGGGTCAGGTACACGCCCTGCTCGGCCCGAACGGCGCCGGAAAGACGACCCTGCTGCGAGTCCTCAGCGGCATCGTGACGCCCGACACCGGGCGGGTGACGCTCGCGGGCGTCCAGCCTCGCGCGGCGCGGCATCTGCTCGGACTCGTTCCGGCGGGCGACCGCTCGTTCTACCTACGGATCTCGTCGCTCGAGAACCTTGTCTTCTTCGGCCGACTCCACGGTCTTCGCCGGCGCGAGGCGGTCGAACGGTCGCGGCAGGCGCTTGCCGCCGTCGGGCTCGCCCGCGAAGAGCGGAAGCGGGCCGGCTTGCTCTCGAAAGGGATGCAGCGCCGTCTCGCGGTGGCGCGCGCCCTTCTCTGCGAGCCGGCGATCATGCTCGTGGACGAGGCGACGCACGACCTCGATCCCGAAGGCGCTCGCGGCGTCCGTGATCTCGTTGCGAAGGCGGCGCGCGAGCGGTCGATCGCGGTGCTCTGGACGACACAGCGCCTGGAGGAGATCGCAGGCTTCGCGGATCGCGTCACGCTGCTCGACTCGGGCAAGACGCGTTTCTGCGGCTCGGTCGACGACCTGATCGCGCACTCGCTCGTACGCCGGTATGTCCTGACGATCCCGGGTCTCGACGAGAGCCGCGAGATCATTGCGCTGCGCGCATCGGGCGCGCTCGGCGGCCGCGGCGACATCGGCGTCGTCGCCTCAGATCGCGACCGCTTCGTCCTCGAGCTGCGCGAGCAGGCCGTGCTCGGCGACGCCCTGGCGGCGTTGACCGCAGCGGGCTTTCCGATCGTCGCGTGCCGGCCCGACCGCTCCGAGATCGAAGAGGCGTTCATCGCGCTGACCCGGCGGGAGACCGAATGACCGAGCTCACCTACACCGCCACACCGTCCCGCATCCAGGAGCTCCGCAAGCTCGGTGCGTTCTTCCGCCGTGACCTCCTCGTCCAGTGGAGCTACCGCCTCTCCTTTCTCACGAGCTTCGTCGGGCTCTTCGGTGGCGCGCTGGTCTTCTATTTCGTCGGGAAGATGGTCGACCCGGCGACGATCCCGGCCGTGGACGGAAAGCAGGTCACCTACCTCGAGTTCGCGGTCATCGGCATGACGCTCGGCGGCTTCGTCCATCTCGGCCTCGAGCGCGTGTCGGCGGCCTTGCGCAACGAGCAGCTGATGGGCACGCTCGAGTCGCTGCTGACGACACCGACGTCGTCACAGACGATCCAGGTCGGGTCGATCCTCTTCGACCTGATCTTCATTCCTCTGAGGATGGGTCTCCTGCTGCTGATGCTGGCGCTCGTCTTCGGCCTCGGCCTCGACATCAGCGGGGTGCCTCAGGCGCTCGTGCTCCTGGCGTTCTTCATGCCGTTCGTGTGGGGCCTGGGCATTCTCGCGGCGGCAATCACGCTGACGTTCCGGCGCGGCGCGGGGATCGTCGGCCTCGCAACCGGTGCGCTGACCCTCATCTCGGGGCTCTACTTCCCTCTCGTCCTGCTGCCGAACTGGCTCGAGACCGTCTCTGCGGGAAACCCGCTCTCGATCGCGGCGAACGGCCTGCGCGAGGCGCTGCTCGGAGGCGCGGGCTGGGGCTCCCTCGGCGGCGACATCCTGATCCTCACGCCGCTCTCGATCGTCTCGATTCTCGTCGGCACGATTGCCTTCAAGCTCGCGCTCATGCGTGAACGGCGCCTCGGCACACTGGGTGCGTATTGATCACTTCCGCCGAACCGGTCTGTGTCGCACAACCGAAGAACAATGAGATCGTGTACGACGCATCCCTCTGGGCGAACCTCGCCCGCCTGCTCGGGCGAGCCCCGCGTGAATCCGACCTGCGCGTCCACGGGGTCGAATTGCTCGCCGCGCAGGCCGATCGCAAGCGGGGCAAGACGCCCGCGCTCCACATCGTCGCCGCGGAGCGCACTGCGGCGGCAACGTCGCTGATCGCGCCGCTCGTGCTCCAACGCGCGCTCGCGGCAGTCGCCGGCCCGGTCGTGCTGATGAAGGGCCCCGAGGTCGCGGAGTACTACGAGAACTCGCTGACGCGCCCCTATCGCGACCTCGACCTCCTCGTGGAAGACGCCGACGCCGCGTGGAACGCAATGGTCGACGCCGGGTTCGAGCCGACGGGCGACCCGGCGCTCTACATCGGGATCCATCATCTTCGCCCGCTCGTCCTGCCTGGCTTGCCGCTCGTCGTCGAGGTGCACCACCAGCCGAAATGGCTCGAGGGGATGGCTGCGCCGACGGTGGAGCTGCTCGAGACCGCTGTTCCCTCCGCGACCGGTGTTCCCGGGTTGCTGACGCTCGAGCCGAAGCGGCATGCGGTCGTGCTTGCCGTCCATGCCTGGGCGCACGTGCCACTGAGCCGGCTCGGTCGCCTCGTGGACATCGCCGCCGTGTCGCAGGGCGCCGATCGCGCCGCACTGCGGGCGGTCGCCGCGGCCTGGAACGTCGACCGGATGTGGGACACGACATCGCACACGATCGACTCGCTCCTGGGCGATCGCCGTCGGCCAATCTCCGGGCAGATCTGGGCCCGGCACCTCTGGAGCGTCCGCGAGCGAACGGTGATGGAGCGGCATCTCGAGCAGTGGCTTGCGCCCTACTCGGTGCTCCCGCCCCGAGCTGCATTTCGGGCGTCTCTGAGTCACGTCGCCGACGACGTCGCGCTCCCGCCAGGCGAGACGCGTCGCGAGATGGCCGGCCGCTCGGCCCGCGCAGTCGCCCACGCATTCAAGCGCCAGTCCGATCACGAGCGCATGATGGAGTCGACGATGACGAGGAACGGGCATGAGTAAGAGGCTCTCGCTCCGCGGCGACGACCTCGCCTGGCGCACGGTCGACGACGAGCTGATCGCGATCGACGTCCGCGACTCGACCTACCTGAGCTCGAACGACAGCGGGCTCTTGATGTGGAACGCGCTGGCGGCCGGGACGACGAAGGAAGAGCTGGCCGCCAGCCTGGTGGCCGAGTACGGCATCGACGAGGCGACAGCGAGCCAGGACGTTGACGCGTTCCTCGCCGATCTGAAGGAGCGCGGGCTGCTCGATGAAGCTGACACGTCTGACTGACGCAGGTGCGTGGCGCGGAGCGCTGTGGGCGCACCGAGCGGTGCGGGACGCGCGACGGCAGCTGCGCGACGGCAACCTGAAGGAGCTGTCGGTTGCGCCGCCGTATCGCCTGCCGCCGTCGGCCGACTACGGCGTCCATGCCGTGCTTCGGCGCCTGCCCTCGACCTGCCTCGAGCGTGCCGTCGTCCTCCAGCGGTGGCGCATCGCACAGGGTGATCCGCGCGAGATCGTGATCGGCGTCCTGCGCGACGAGGACGAGTTCAAGGCGCACGCCTGGGTCGACGGCGAGGGCGACCAGCTCGCACCGGCGTTCGAAGAGCTGATGCGGGTCCCCGCAACCACGGCACGGTGAGCGTCACCGGGCTGACTCCGCTCGAGGTCGCGTCCGGACTCGTGCTCGGCACACGCCGGCGACACCGTGCGCCGGGCAACGCCACGCCACGCGAGGCGCTCGAGCGCTCGTTGCTCCCGGCGCTGCAGCGAGCTCCGTGCGTTGTCAGCTTCTCGGGCGGCCGCGACTCTTCCGCGGTACTCGCGGTCGCGACGCTGGTGGCTCGCCGCGAGGGTCTGCCCGACCCGATTCCGGCGACCCTGCGGTTCCCGTCCGCCGATGGATCGGCCGAGTCGGAGTGGCAGGAACAGGTCGTCGAGCATCTCGGTCTCACCGACTGGATCCGCGTCGAGCGGACGGGAGAGCTGGACTGCGTGGGCCCTGTGGCCACGGCCGTGCTTGCGCGCCACGGGCTTCTCTGGCCGCACAACGCTCACTTTCACGTACCGGTGATCGAATCCGCTCGTGGCGGCTCACTGCTCACCGGCATCGGCGGCGACGAGATGTTCGGCCCCTCGCGCTGGTGGTACGCGCGGCGCGTCCTCGGCCGGCGGACGCGGCCGAGGCCCCGTGACGCCCTTGCAATCGGCCTGGCGCTCGCGCCGCCCTTGCTCCGGCGGCCGGTCATCCGTCGCAAGACGCACGTCCCCTACCCGTGGCTGCGGCCCGATGCTGTCGCCGAGCTGGAGCGCGGGCTCGCGGCCGACGAGGCCGCTGAGCCGTTCGGCTGGCGCGGACGGATCGAGTGGTGTGGCGACCGGCGTTACCTCGACGTCGGCACCGCCAGCCTCTCGGAGCTCGGCCGCGCCGACGATGTCGTCCTCTCCCACCCCTTGTTCGGCGACGAATTCGCCGCAGCCCTGGCGGCCCTGCCGCCCGCGAGCAGGTTTCGGAGCCGGCAGGAGGCGATGGACGCGTTCTTCCACGACGTCCTGCCTGCGCCCGTCAGGGCGCGTACGACGAAGGCGGCGTTCGACGGCGCGTTCTGGCACGAGCACAGCCGCGAGCTCGTCGCCCGCTGGAACGGCGAAGGCGTCGACGAGACGCTGGTCGACCCGGAGCTCCTGCGCGAGGAGTGGTCGACCGACACACCGGATCCACGCACGTACACGCTGCTGCAGTCCGTGAAGATCGCGGTTGACCTGGCGGGCGTGTCAGCCGGCGAGAGCCGCGAGGAGCCTGCTCCCGGCCTCCTCGAAGCGATCCCAGCCGCGCGGACGCCGGAACTCCCAGCCCGGTAGGGCTGTGAGCTCGAGAAACCGCGGTGGGCTCAGCGGCGGGACGCGCAAGCCCAGGTGCTCGGTGAGCCGAGGGAGCCGCTGCGACGCGGGCACGGGCTCGACGACGATGTCATCCCCCCACGTCAGGAAGATCCAGCCTCGGAACTGACATCTCGCCGGGACAGGCCCGAGCTCGAGCCGCCAGCGCTCCCGGGCGCCGACAATGCCCAGATAGTCGCCCGCCGAGAGCCGCTCGGCAGCCTCCGCGCGCAGGTCGAGGACACGCGGGCCCACATGCGGCGTTCGATCCTCGAGCACGAGCATGTCGTCGCACACGACAGGCAGCCCCTGCGCGGCGATCCACGCCAGTGTCGTGCTCTTACCGCCCTCGCGGTCGGCCAGGAGCCCCCAGACGTCTCCGCCCAGCTCGAATGCGCCCCCGTGGAAGCTGTCGCGGCCGTGCCAGCGCGCGGCGACCGCAGCAACGGGCGCGAGATAGGGATGCACGAGCTCGTCGGAGGTCAGCGCCTCGGGCGTCACGAACTCAGCGCGTGCCTCTTGCCGGTCGACGAGGATGGTTCCGCCCGAGCGCAGCCGCAACTCGGCGCGATCGTCGCCCAGTCTGTCCAGGAGCTGCTCGCTCTGCCCGATCGTGTTGACAAGAGTGTACGCCGGCCAGTGGGCCTCGGCCGGAACGAGAGAGCGAGCGGCCGAATCAACGCCTGCCAGCGCCAGTCCATACGCTCCAACTGCTTGAAAGCCCGGCGCCACGCTCCGCGAACTCTAGCCGCGCGGCTAGTTGTAGATCGAGGGGCACAAACCTACAATCCAGGCACAACAACTGTTAGTGGGGGGAGGCGTCAGTGCCGAATACGAAGACGATGACCAAGGGCGAGTACGAGGCACCGGTGCTCCGTGTGCTTGGCTCGCTTCATTCGCTCACGCAGCAGGACAAGATGTACGGCTCGAGCGACGGCTTCACGTTCATGGGAACGTCGATCACAAACGCTTCGCCCTGACGCACTGCTCTTCGTAGCTGCGCGCGAGGCGAAAGGATCTGAGAGCCGCGACTTCGGTCGCGGCTCTTGCTTTGGTCCGGGTCAACCGATCGGCAGTTGCATGTCCTGCTGGATCTCTGCGGCGCTGAGGGCCCGGTTGTAGACGCGCACCTCGTCGATCAGGCCGGCAAACCACTCGGCCCAGACGCTGTTGCCGCCCATTCGCAGAACACCTGTCGAAGCGGCCATCGCACCCGAGACCGAGGTCGTGCTCACAAGAACGCCGTTGACGTAGAGGCGGAGGGCGGCACCGTTGTAGGTCGTCGCCAGGTGTGTCCAGGCGTTCAGCGGTAGCGCCGAGGTTCCGGTGGCGTTCCGCTCCGAGCCGATGAGCACCTGCCCCGACGGCCGCGAGCCACCCTGCGCCGCGAACAACCCGTAGACCATCCCGCCCGGACGCTCTTTGAAGGCCACCGTCCGCCAGCCACTGACCGTCGAAGGCCGCACCCACGCTTCGAGTGTCATGGCATTCGTCAGGTCGAGCGAGCTCGCGTCAAGGGTCGTCACCCAATCGTTGACGCCGTCGAAGCTGAGCGCCGAGCCGTATCGGCCGGCGACGGTCCAGGTCGCACCGGACACGGACCCTGTGTTCCCGGCAGCTGAGGAGTCGGCGGCGATCGAACCCGAGCCGGCGTTGAATCCGTACGCCGCGACGAGACCGGCAGGATCGGCAGGTACGACCGCCGTCACCTGCGCCGAGGCGCCGCTGACATTCCCCGCTCCGTCCTCGGCCGTCACCCGGTAGTAGTAGGTGCCGGCTGCGAGCCCAACGTCGGCGTAGCTCGTGCCGGCGGGCTGGGCGATCCGGTTCCCGGCGGCGGGAGTGAAGCCGGCCGTCTGCGAGCGGTGCACGTTGTAGCGAACCACACCCACGTTGTCGGTCGACGCCGACCAGCCGAGGGTGGCGGTCCCGCTCGCGGTCGAGGCGGACAGGCCCGAGGGAGCCGAAGGTCCAGTCGTGTCCGCCGGAGGCGGCGCACCGCTGACGGCCGTCTGCATGTCCTGCTGCACCTCGGCCGCACTCAGCGCCCGGTCATAGATCCGTACCTCGTCGATCAGGCCCGCGAACCACTCGCCCCAGACGCTGTTGCCACCAAGGCGCAACAGCCCCGTCGAAGCCGTCATTGCGCCCGTCACCGGCGCCGAGGATGTCAGCACCCCGTTCACGTACAACCGCAGGAACGACCCGTCGTACGTCGTCGCCAGATGCGACCAGGCATTCACCGGCAACGCCGCCGTGCCCGTGGCGCTCCGCTCCGAGCCGATGAACACCTCTCCCAGCGGCCGCGAGGCGGCCTGATCAGCATACGACGCATACACCACCCCACCGGGACGCTCCTTGAACACCACCGTCCGCCAGCCACCCAGCGCCGACGGTCGCACCCACGCTTCGAGCGTCATCCCCGTCGTCAGGTCGAGCGAGCTCGCATCCGGCACGGCAACCCAGTCGTTGACGCCGTCGAAGCTCAACGCCGACCCGAACCGGCCCGCCCCACTCCACGCCGGTCCCGAGAGCGAGCCCACATTCCCCTTGCCGGACGAATCCGCTGCAGTCGTGCCGGACCCCGCATCGAACCCGTACGCCGCCACCAGGCCACCGCCGGGCACCGGCCCACCCGAGTTGCTGATGGTGACGGTGACGGCTGTGGAGGTAGTGGTCTGGCCGGCGTTGTCGCGGGCGACGGCGGTGACCGCGTAGCTGCCGTTGCCGACGGTCGTCGTGTCCCAGGAGAGGGAGTAGGGCGCCAGGGTGTCCTCGCTCCCGAGGTTGACGGCGCCCAGCCTGAACTGAACGCCTGCGACCCCGACGTCGTCGGAGGCCGAAGCGCTCACCGTCACCGAGCTGCTGACTGTGGCGCCTGTAGCCGGCGCGGTCACCGACACGGTCGGCGGCTGGTCGGCGGGAACGACCGCCGTCACCTGCGCCGAAGCGCCGCCGATGTTGCCGGCGGCGTCCTCTGCGGTCACGCGATAGTAGTAGGTGCCTGCGGCGAGCCCGGCGTCCAGGTAGCTCGTGCCGGTCGGCTGGGCGATCCGGTTCGCGGTGGCGGGCGTGAAGCCGGCCGTCTGCGAGCGGTGCACGTTGTAGCGGACGACGCCTACGTTGTCGCTCGAGGCCGACCAGCCGAGCGTGGCCGATCCGATCGCAGTCGACACCGTCAGACCCGACGGAGCCGACGGAGCCGACGTGTCGGGCGGAGGCGGCGAGCCGCCCACCGGCGTCTGCATGTCCTGCTGGAGCTCGGCCGCGCTCAGCGCCCGGTTGTAGACGCGGACCTCGTCGATCAGGCCCGCGAACCACTCGCCCCAGACGCTGTTGCCGCCAAGGTGCAACACCCCGCTCGACGCGGCCATCGAACCCGTCACGGCAGTCGACGACGCCAGCACCCCGTTCACGTACAGCCGCAGGAAGGACCCGTCATATGTCGTCGCCAGATACGTCCAGGCATTCGGCGGCACCGCCGCCGTCCCGGTCGCGTTGCGCTCCGAGCCGATCAGCATCTGGCCCAGCGGCCTCGAGCCGGCCTGGTCCGCGTACAACCCGTACACGAGACCTCCCGGGCGCTCCTTGAAGGCCACGGTCCGCCAGCCGCCGAGCGCCGAGGGCCGCACCCACGCCTCGAGCGTCATCCCCGTCGTCAGGTCGAGCGAATTCGAGTCGCCCACCGTCACCCAGTCGTTGACGCCGTCGAAGCTCAACGCCGACCCGAACCGCCCCACCCCGCTCCACGCCGGCCCCGAGACCGAGCCCGCATTGCCCTTGCCGGACGAGTCCGCTGCGGTCGTGCCCGACCCGGCATCGAACCCGTACGCAGCCACCAGGCCCGCCGGACCGAAGCTCTGGACGAACGTCGCGGTGTAAGTGGTGGGAGCGGCGGGAGTCACGATCGTGTGCGCCGCAGCGCCTCCGTCGGACCACGTCTGGAAGTTCCACGTGCTTCCGGAGCCGTCTGTTTGCGTCCGTGCGTCGACCCCGATCGCGTATCCCTGCCACGAGGTGATCGTCTTCGGCGCGGTGTAGGTCGTGCCGGCGACGACGACGTCGCGGCCGGCCGGGTTGGTCGAGAACGTGAGGTTCACCCGGTTCGGCTGGACGTCGCGGGTCACGGTCGTCGTCACCCCGGCGGAATCCGTGGCCGTCAACTGGATCTCCAGGTAACCGTTGATCCCGGAGCCGAGGTCCTCGGGAACCGGCTGCGTGATCTGGACGTCGTTGCCGGCCGTCGGCGCGAGGAACGGATGAGTGTGCACGTCGTGGTGGCGGAGCACGACCCAGCTGAGGCGCGAAGCCGCCAGCGTGCCGTCCTCGGCATCGGTGGCGGTCGCGTGCATGGTGATCGTCTGGCCGACCGCGAACCGGTCGCCGACGGTCGGGGTGTCGATCGTCACCTGCGGCGGCGTGTTGCCCGGATCGACGCGCGCCTGCGCGGCGAGCGACGTGGCGCCCTTGTTGTCGCGCACCGTCAGCGTCGCCGTGAAGGTGCCCGCCGTCGTGTACGTGTGGCTCGTCGTCGCAGAGGCCGTCGTCGCTACCGCTGAGCCATCGCCGAAGTTCCAGATGTAGGTGAGGGTGTCACCAGCGTCCGGATCGGTACTGGCGCGCCCGTCGAAGCTCACGGCGAGCGGGAGCGCGCCCGAGGCGGGCGAAGCGGTCACTCTCGCGGTCGGTGGCCGGTTGGCGGAGGCGGTCGACTCGATCCGGCGCACCTCGCCGCCGTTCGTGTAGTTCGTGTAGTAGAGCCCCTGGCCCTGTGGCGACGGCCCGAAGGTCATGTTGACGACGGCACCGACGTCGTCGGTGAACTGACTCCGCGTGAAGCCGCCGCTTCCGTTCGGAGTGAGGACGAAGATCTTGCCGCAGGTGTAGTCCCCGAAGAGGTAGGTGCCGTCGAACGAGGCCGGCCAGACGCCGTTCGGGACGAAGGCGCCGCCCGTGATCGCGTGGCACTCGGACTCGTCGTGCGAGTACGCGTAGACGGGATTCGTCATGCCCGCAGGAGGCACGCCGCAACTCGTCGTCGAGCCGTTGGCGCAGGGACCCTCGCGTACGTTCCAGCCGTAGTCGGCGCCCAGCTGACCCTCGTCGACCTCCTCCCAGCTCCCCTCCCCGACATCGTTGACGAAGAAGCGAGTCGCGGTCGTGTTGGGGTCGAACGCGATCCGGAACGGATTCCGGAATCCCCAGGCGAAGGTCTCCTGGCACTTGTTGCCCGCGGTCGTCCGGCCGGTGACGTTACAGCGAGCCGTGCCTGCACCCTGGAAGGGATTCGTCGGCGGGATACCGCCCGTGCTGGTGATCCGCAGAACCTTTCCGATCAGCGCATGCTGGTCGCGCGAAGCGTCGTTCTGCCCGTAGCACCCGCCGCCTGCGTAGTCGCAGGCCCCGTCACCGACGCTCACGTAGAGGTAGCCGTCGTTTCCGAAGCGGAGATCGCCTCCGTTGTGGTTGCCGCTCGTCGAGGGGATCTCGTCCACGAGCACCGCTTCGGTCCCCATCGCGATCGTCGACCCGCTCATCGTGAAGCGGGAGACCCGGTTGACGCACTCGCCGCTCTTGTTCCGCGTGTAGTAGAGGTAGACAAAGCCGTTGGAGGTGAACGACGGGTCGACCGCTGCGCCGAGCAGACCCCGTTCGTTGTCCGTGCACAGGACCGCGCCGAGATCGAGCGCCGAGCCCGGCAGGAGCGACCCGTTCTGGACGATCCGGAGCGTGCCGAACTGCGTCGTCACGAGCAACCGCCCATCTGGAGTGAACACCAGGGCGGTCGGGCTCCCGACGCTCGCAACGAGAGTGTCGGTGAACCCGGGCGCGACCGCCGTCGCGCTCGTGGGCACGGCTCCGCCCACGGTTGCGACCGCGATGGCGATCGCAGCAAGCGCGAGTGGGGGTCGAATGCGAAGGAGTGGCGAGGGCGTGGCTTGGTTTGTGTTCTTCTGGGCGGAACGAGAAACCTAACGCCTGCTTCGGCTGTGCGTCACGGACGCTGCGGCACAGGAGCCGGGGCGAACGCTTCCTTGATCACGCGCAGCGCGTGAGCTCGCTTGCCTTCGACCACGGGCACCAGCCCGCCGAACTCGAGGCGAAGCAGCTCGACCCGTCCCTGGATGCGCACGACCCGGAAGCCGAAGTCGGCGAGGAAGTCGCGCGGGAAGACGGTGCGATGGACGAGGAAGCGCTCGTACGTCGACTCTCCCTCCGGGTACCGGTACGCGAACGCCTCGAGCGCCTTCGCACCCTTGTCGCGCGCCTCCCCGATCGCCGCCAGGAAGAGCGACTGCTCGACCCACGGCGTCGCGCTCGAGACGACGTAGACACACGTCACGAGGACCGCATCGTCGGACGGAGGGCCCGCCGGAAGCTCGGCGGCGCGGGGGAAGAGGCTCGAAGGGCCGTACTGGATCGAGCCGAGCAGGCGCCCGTCGTCGTCACGGTAGAGCGCCCCCCACGCCCCGAATTCGTCCTCGACCTTCTCGATCCAGCGATCCTTCGCCGCCGCGCGGCCGGTGCGCGACTGCCACCAGACGCAGGTCTGGCAGACGGAGGGAGCGTGCTCGAGTGTGGCCCCGGTCAGCCCGACGACGCGCTGTGCCATTCGTCCACGATCACGTCGATGGTGTTGGGGCGGACGTCTGCCATCCGCGCGAGGCACTCCGCGACATGCGTCTGCACGCTCGAGCCGACCTCGCCTGCGTGCGCCCCCCAGTCGAGCACGAGGTGCAGCTCGACGGCCACCTGGCCCTCGTCGCGTGCGACCTTGACGCCCTTGCCCGCGAGCTCGCGCACGCCTTCGACCTCGCGCGCGGCATCCGCTGCGTAGGTGGCGAGCACGTCGGGCGAGATGACCGCATGACCTTCCACTAGGCAACGGATCTTAGAACCAGCTCGGTCACCTCGGGCCGGGCGAAGAAGCGGAGGGGCAGAAACGTCGTGCCGAGGCCGGGTGAGACGTGGAGCACCACTCCGCCCCGCCGGTACAGGCCCTCGGTGAACTTCGCGCGGAGATGCGCGAAGCGGATCTTCCCTCCCGGGTACGGGAGCACGATCTGTCCGGCATGCATGTGGCCCGCGAGGACGAGCTGGTAGCCGGGCGCGGTCAGCCTCGGATAGTGGCTGAGGAGCACCCGCAGCCCGGCTTCCGCATCCGGTGCGGGCACCGCTCCGACCGGGTGGGGGCCGATGCCGGCGATCTGAATTCGCTTCCCCCGCAGCTCGACCGTGCGCGACTCGCCCAGGAGCAGCGTCGCCGGCAGCCCGTCCAGCTCGGCCGGCCGGGAGAACGGATCGCGAGTGACTGCGATGTCGTGGTTTCCGAGCACTGCGAAGGCGTTGAGGCCTTGCAGCGTCTCGTCCAGCTGCCTCCGCCCGCGTGGGTGGGACAGGAGGTCTCCTGTGGCGACGACGAGCTCGGGGTGGCGCTCCCGTACCCAGGCCGCCGCTTTTCGCACAGCGACGCTCCCGCGCGACGGCGGGCCGAGGTGGAAGTCGGACAGATGCGCGATCCGCAGGCCGTCCAGCTCGACGGGGAGCCCGACGACGGGCACGTCGAGCACACGCGTGCGCAGCCAGCCGGCCTCGAACCAGCCGTAGGCAAGGCCCACCACGGCAATCGCAACCAGGATCAGCAACACGCTCACCATGACTACCTGCGACCCTCTCGGCTTCCTGGCGTGCGGCTGAGCGTGCGCGGCCGGAGGGGATAGTGCGAAAGCACAGACCCGGAGAGCCGTGTGCGCTCAGACGTGCGAGGCCGGCGGAGGCGGGCTCTGCCCGCCGGGAGCCGGCCGGCCAGGGAGTCGAGAAAGTAGTTCAGGCTCGGCGCCCCCCAGGATCGCCGAGCCTGAAACCGCCCCTCCACCTATGAAGACGTTGGAGCGGCAGGAACCTTGCGATCAGACGCTCAGTTTCTCGAGCACGGGCTGTACGGAGACGACGTGGCGCTTGAACTTCAGCTCCGACGCTTCGAGCCCGGCGGCGACGCCGATCAGCTGTGAGAGGTGCAGGATCGGCATCTGGAAGTCCTTGCCGGTCTGCTTCTTCAGCTTCGTCTGCCAGGCGTCGAGCGAGAGGTGGCAGAGCGGGCACGGCGTCACGATCGCATCGGCGCCGGCCTCCTTCGCCTGCTCGATCGGCTGGATCAGCTCGCCGAGGGCGGTCTCCTCGCGAGCCTGGATGATCGGGAAGCCGCAGCATTTGATCTTGGCGGGATAGTCGATCGCCTCGCCGCCGCACGCCTCGATGATCCGTTCGAGCGACGAGGGCTGATCGGGGTCCTCGAAGCCGAGCAGCTTCGACGGACGCAGGATCTGGCAGCCGTAGAACGGGGCGATCTTGAGGCCCTTCAGGCCCTTGTGCGCCGCCGCCTGCAGCAGCTCGTAGCCCTCGCCGGCCGCGACGAGCCAGAGGAAGTGCTGAACGTCGACGGTGCCCTTGTACTCGGGCACGCCGACCTTTGCGAGGTTGTCGTTGACGCGCTCGAGCAGAGCCACATCGCCCTGCAGCTGGAAGTTCGCCTGCCGCAGGTTGAGCGTGCAGACGTTGCAGACCGTCATCAGCGTGTCGCACCCCGTCGCCTCGGAGTAGGCCAGGATGCGCGCGTTCAGGTGCAGGTAGTAGTCGGGCTCGGCTTCGTGGATGTCGCCCGCGCCGCAGCAGGTCACCGTCTCGAGCTCGATCAGCTCAAGGCCGACCTTCGGCGAGAGCGCCTGCGTCGAGATGTCCAGCTCCTTCGCCGAGAGCGACGCGAGACAACCCTTGTAGTAGGCGACTTTCCTCACGCGCTTCCTTCCTTCGGCACGCGAACTTCCAGGCCCTGCTCGACCGGCAGCTCTTCGTCGCCGTGGCCGGCAGCATGTTCGAGGCGCGAGAGCGCATGCTCGCCCTGGACGATCCCCTGCGCGCCCTGGCGGTCCTGCTGCTTCACGAGGTCGTAGAGCGCCCGGGACTCCTTGACGCCCTCTGCAACGTGCGGCGGGAAGGGGATGGGCACCTTTCCGTGCTTCGCCAGCCCCATGGCGAACTTCATCTCCTTGATCGAGGAGACGATGCCTTGCGTCTTCGGGACGAGCTCGGTCTCACGGAGCCAGCCGGTCGTCTTCGCGGAGGTGACGAACCACTTGGCGTGCTTGGCGCCCATGTCGTCGTCGATGCCTTCCTTCATCGCCTCGGCGCCGAGCTTGGCGATCGCGTCGCGCGGATCGACCCCCTTGGGGCAGCGCTCGTTGCAGAAATAGCATCGGGTGCATTCCCAGATCCCGTGCTCGGTGCTGTACGCGTCGAGCCGCTCCGTCTTGGCCGCATCGCGCGGATCGCCGACGAAGCGCATTCCCTTTGCGAGCGCCTGTGGGCCCATGAACTCCGGATCGGACTCCATCGCGTTGCACTCGGAGACGCAGCAGCCGCAGTTGATGCAGAGCGACTCCTTGTGGATCACGTTCATCCGCTCCTGCGAGATCACGTGCTCGCGTCCGTCCTCGGGCTGGTCGTAGCCGGGCTGCAGGTAGGGCTTCATCGCCTTGAACTTGGCCCAGAAGGGATCCATGTCGACGACGAGGTCCTTGATCACCGGGAGGTTGCCCATCGCCGAGATCACGGGCACGTGGCCGGCATTGGCGATGTCGTACATCCGGACCTTGCACGCGAGCACGGCTGCTCCGTTCATCCGCATCCCGCACGAGCCGCAGATCATCATCCGGCAGCTCTTCCGGTAGGCGAGCGAGCCGTCGTGGCGGTCCTTGACGATGTCGAGGCAGTCGAGCAGCGTCGCCTCCTCGGGCGCATCGAACTCGTACTCGCGCAGCGCCTTGTCACCGGTCTTCGCGTCGTAGCGCCAGATCTTCAGGCCGACCTGCATCTAGTACTTCCTCTCCTCGGGGAGGTATTTCGTGAACCGCACCTCTTTGTACGTGAGCTCGGGCGCGCCGTCCTTCCAGCGCGTGATCGAGTGCTTCATGAAGTTCTCGTCGTCTCGGGTCGGATAGTCGTGCGGGCGCGAATGGGCGCCGCGGCTCTCCTTGCGCGCAATCCCAGCCTGGAGCATGCACGAGGCGATGTCGAGGAGATAGCCGAGCTCGATCGCCTGGGTCAGGTCGGAGTTGAAGACGTCGCCCTTGTCCTCGAGGACGACCTTCGGGTAGCGCTCGCGCAGGCTCTCGATGATCCCGATCTGCTCCTGCATCTGATCCTCGCGCCTGAAGACGCCGAAGTTCTGCAGCATCGTCTGGCCGAGCTCGTCCCGGATCTGCCACGGGCGTTCCCCGCTCGTGCGGCCGAGCAGCTCCTTCAGCTCGCGCTCGGCGTCACGGGTCGCAGACTCGGGCACGTTGACCGTCGTGTTCGCGAGCGCCCACTCGGCGGCGGCGGTTCCGGCGCGCCGGCCGAAGGTGATCGTCTCCATCAGGGAGTTGCCGCCGAGGCGGTTCGCGCCGTGCACGGACACACAGGCGACCTCGCCTGCCGCGTAGAGGCCGGTCAGCTCGGTGAGGCCGTCCGAGTCCGTCTCGACGCCTCCCATGTGGTAGTGCGCGCCCGGTCGGACCGGGATCGGCTCTCGGATCGGGTCGACCCCGGCGTAGACCATGGCCAGCTCGCGCGAGCCGGGAAGGCGGGTGAGGATCTTCTCCGCGCCGAGGTGAGTCAGGTCGAGCAGAACCGAGCCGTTGATGCCGCGGCCCTCGTCGATCTCCGTCTGCTCGGAGCGTGAGACCACGTCTCGGCTCGCCAGATCCTTGGCCGTCGGGGCATAGCGCTCCATGAAGCGCTCACCCTCGGAGTTGCGCAGGATCCCGCCCTCGCCGCGGCATCCCTCGGTGATCAGGATCCCGCTCGGGTACATCGTGGTCGGGTGGAACTGCATGAACTCGATGTCCTTCAGCGGCAAGCCGGCGCGCAGCGCCATCGACATCCCGTCGCCGGTGCAGGCGTAGGCATTCGTCGTCGCGCGGTAGAGGCGCCCGACGCCGCCGGTGGCCAGAACGGTCGTCTTGCCGCCGATCGCCTTCAGCCCCCCGTGCAGGAGGTCCCACGCGATCACGCCCTGACAGCGGTCGTCGTCGATCACGAGCTGCCAGGCGAAGTACTCCTCGTAGACGGTGATGTCGCGCTTGACGAGCTGCTCGTAGAGCACCTGGATCAACACGTGCCCGGTGATGTCCGCTGCGTAGACCGTGCGGGGCGAGCCGGCGGCGCCGAACGGGCGCTGGGCCAGCCGGCCGTCCTCGGCGCGCGAGAAGACGGCTCCCCAGTGCTCGAGCTGATAGATGTCGCCGGGCGCCTCGCGGCAGAGGATCTCGATCGAGTCCTGGTCGCCGAGGTAGTCGGAGCCCTTGACCGTGTCGAACGTGTGGATCTCGGGGTTGTCCTCGGCTGCGTTTCCGAGCGCCGCGTTGATGCCGCCCTCCGCGGCGCCGGAGTGGCTTCGCGTCGGGTGCAGCTTCGAGACGACGGCGACATCCGCGCCTGCATCGTGGGCTGCGATCGCGGCGCGCATGCCGGCGCAGCCGGCCCCGATTACGACGACATCGTGCTTCGCGTCCACCGCCGAATGACGCTACCCGAAACGGGTTCTGGGGGACGCGGAACCACCGCTATCCGTTCTTCTTTCCGCCCTTGCCACTCGGCGGACGAGGCCGGCCGGCGCGGAAGGCCTCGACGAAAACGAGGTAGCGTTGGATCTCTCTGATCAGCGCCTCGACCTCCACAGCTCGCGACCCCTCGCCCATAGTTGCGCTCACGGCCTCGTGACAGTGACCGCGAACCGTCCCGGAGCTCCCGCTCGGGTCAATCGAAGGCTCAGGCGACGCTGGCCGCAGACGACGTAGGAAAGCCGGCGCGTCACCGTCCCGGCCCAGAGTCCGCGCGCGAGGACGCGCCCGCCGGGCGACAGGAGCTCGAGCGTGTCCAGCCGACCACGCGGGAGTCGCACCTCGATCGCGAGCTGACCGTCGAGCGGCGTCGAGACGGGCAGCAGACGGCGGCGCGGGCCTTTGCAAGAAAGCTGCCGCGCACGGTAGTCGAGGCGGAGCCAACCACGGGTTGGCCACGTCCTGGTCGACTGCGCTGAGCGCCGGAGCATCAGGGTAGAAATTGCCGTCCACGATGCTCCACGAGGAGAGCGTGACGCCCGCCTTCCGCTCGGCCAGCACACGATATGCCTCGGCGAAAGCCTCGCCCGGGTTCAGGGCGTACCGATCGGCCTCGTCCCCCGGAACCGCCGTACCGGTTGGCGCGCGAGCAGATCTGCTCGACGGTTGCCCAGCGCTTCGTTCCCCAGTCGACTGCACGCCACGGCGGATTCGCTCGGTTCGCCGCCACGTGATGACCGTACTCGTGCCGTGCCGTGTCCTCCGGCCTCAAGCCGCCTACTGGGTCACCGGTGAAAGCGAGCTCGCCACCTGAGTAACATCCGGCCGCGTCCTCGCCGCAGATCGCCGCTATCTCATCAGCGGAGCGATCCGGATGATCACGGTCGCGAGCTCACGCCCGTGCGGCGAGCGCGCGAAAAAGTCTGCCCATGCCTGAGGCGCCACTTGTTCGGGCGAGTAGGTGTCCGAGACGTACACAGTCACGTGCTCTCCCGTCGCAGTTCCGAACTCGCCGCCATGCCAGCCTGGCGTCTCCCCAGCCGTGACGGAGCGAGAGGGAACCGCACGGGCGTGCAGGCCGGCGGACTGCCGGTCGGAACCGGTGCCGCCGGCCTGCATGGCGCCTGCCAGCGCAGCAACCACTACCGCACCGATCAGCGCTTTAGCCAATGCACACCGCATGCAGCGTCACGCCTGCATTCCCGTCGCCGATGTTCATCAGGTAGACCCCCCACGTCGAGTCGCTGATCGGCCGCGAGTCGAAGGTGATCACGCTGCCGTCGCTGGCGAACCCGCCGGAGATCACCTTCTTGCCGCCGTCGCATGCGATCACGAACTCACGACCGGTCTGCGCGGCCAACGAGTCGGACGCCTGCTTCGTGGACACGAGGCCGGCGGCGGTGCCGGCGGGGCCGGGCGTCTGGGCAGCCTTGGCGATGAGCGCCGCCGCCGTCTCACCACCAAGCCGCTTGGCGTTGTCCGCCTGCTTCGCCTTGTCGGCGCTAAGTGCCCGCTTGGCGAGCGGGACGACGCCCGCCGCGACGGCGGTGCCGCTGAGGGACACGAAGAGAGCCAGCACGGCGATCACGAGCGCTGGGCTCGGCCACTTCTTACCGTTCATCCTCACTCCTTTTCCGGCGTCCGCGGCCACCGACCTCACAGCCGGCGGCGCGGAACACCTCGACGACGGCGAGGTAGCGCTGGATCTCGCACACCAGCTCCTCAACGTCGATCGTGTCGATGGTTTCCATGCGGCCATGCTCCGCTCCGCCTCTCACACACCACTCACCGGCCGCTCACTTGGAAAGGTTTGTTGCCGGTGTTACAACCAGTGAGTGGAGATACGCCTGCTGGGGCCGCTCGAGGTGCGCGAAGGCGACGGGCAATCGCGCTGCCGCGTCGGCAGCAGCGTGCGCTGCTCGCAGCGCTGGTCGTCCGCGCTGGCGAGGTCGTCTCCACCGATCGACTGATCGACGACCTCTGGGGCGAGAGCCCTCCGCCCTCGGCGCTCGGCTCGCTCCAGAACACCGTCTCGGCGGTGCGGAAGTTGCTCGGTGGCGACGTGCTCGTACGCAGCCTCCTGGATACGTCCTCGCCGTCGAGCCGGCCGCGGTCGACGCGCGGCGCTTCGAGCGCCTGCTGGGCGCCCACGCGTGACGCGGACGGCGCGCCGCGTGACGCTCAGAGAGGCACTCGCGCTGTGGCGCGGTCCGGCGCTGGCCGATCTGACGAGGCCCCGTGGGCGCGGCCGAGGCCGCACGACTCGAGGAGCTGCGTGTCGTCGCGGTGGAGGAACGCATCGGAGCCGAGCTCGAGCTCGGCCGGCATGCCGAGCTCGTCGCAGAGCTCGAAGCGCTCGCCGCCGAGCACCCGCTGCGCGAGCGGCTCCACCGGCAGCTCGCGCTCGCTCTCTACCGGTGCAGCCGGCAGAAGGAGGCGCTCGACGCCTTGCGCGCGTCGCGGAGGCGCTGCGACGAGCTCGGCTTGGAGCCGTACCGGAGCTGCGCCAGCTCGAGCGGCGCATCCTCAACCAGAGCCCGGCGCTGGTGGCGCCGTGCGAGGCCGCGGACGACGCGCTGCCCCAGCGGGCGAGCGGCGTGTCGTCTCCGTGCTCGCTGCCGCGGTCGACGACGACCCTGAGCTGCTTCGGGCGTCCCTCGATCGCCTGCTGGCCGCCGCCACGCAAGCGGGGGCGCGCTACGCGGAGAGATCGAGGGATTCGGCCCGGAAGGGCTCATCGCGATCTTCGGAGCCGAGGCGCCGGCGAGGACGACGCGCTCCGCGCGGTCGCGGGCCGCCGCCGAGCTCCGGTGCCCGCGGGCATCGGAACGGGCGAGGTCGTGGGTGGCGCGGCTCGGTCGGTCACCCGCGCCGCCGCGCTGGCACGTGGCGGCGGCGTGCACGCTCGACGAGCGCACGCAGCGCGCTCGTGGGCGAGACACGAGCGGCTCGACGCACCGCTCGCCGGACGCTCGGACGAGCTCGTGCGGCTGCGGCTGGCACTTCGAGAAGCGCTCGTCGAGCGGGCCTGCCAGATGGTCACGCTGGTCGGGGAGGCAGGCATCGGTAAGAGCGTCTCGCCCGCGAGCTCGCGGAGCGGGCCGGGGCGAGGTGCTCGTCGGCTGCTGCGTCACGTCAGAGGGCTGCGACGTTCCTGCCGCTGCTGGAGCGCTCGCGGCAGATGAGGGACGTCGACGCTGGCCGATCCGAACGACGGCGAGCTCATCGTCGGAGCGGCTCGCAGGTCTGGCCGGCGGCGGCGCGAGATAGGCTCGCTCGGCGAGTCGTACTGGGCGGTGCGGCGGCTGCTGGAGGCGCTCGCTCTCGAGCGGCCGTGTTGCTGCTGCTGGACGACGTGCACTGGGCCGAGCCGGCACTGCTGGACCTCGTCGAGTATCTGGGCGCACGGGAGACGGACGCGCCGCTCCTCGTGCTGTGTCTGGCGCGGCCGGAGCTCGACTCGGCCGGCTGGGCGAGCATGCGCTCGCGACTCGGGCCGCTGGACGAGGGCGAGACGCGCGAGCTCGTGGCCAGCACGTCGAGGGCTCGAGGAGGTGGCTCGCGAGCAGCATCGTCGAGCTCGCCGAGGGCAACCCGCTCTACGTCGAGCAGCTGGCCGCATACGCGGCAGAGGGAAAGCGTCGGCCTGCCGCCGACGCTCGACGGCGCGTGCTCGCCGGCCGCCTCGGCCGCCTGGACGACGACGGAGCGGACGATGCTGCAGCGCGCGGCGGTCGTAGGCCGCGAGTTCTCGCGAGGCGTCGTGGCTGCGCTCGTGCCGCGCGAGCTCGCCGTGGACGGGCACTTGCTCGCTGTCGCGCCGCAGCTTCATCCACTCCGCAGACGACCGCCGGCCGGGCGACGACGGCTACCGCTTCCACCACGTCCTGCTGCGCGACGCCGCCTACGCGACGCTGACGAAGAGCGAGCGCGCGGCGCTGCACGAACGCATCAGCGGCGTGGCTCGACCGCGACGGCCCGGCGACGACGCCCTTGCCGGCTATCACCTCGAGCAGGCTGCGCTGCTACGGCGCGAGATCGACTAGGACGCGGACGAACTGGCCGAAGGTGCGGGGAGCGCCTCGGCGAAGCCGGCGATGCGTGTCTGGCGCATGAACGACGTGGCGGCCGCGACTCGGACTGCTCGGCACGAGCACGTCAGTCTCCTGCCCCGCGGCTCGCGACGAGCCGAGCTGCGCGTGGGAGAGAGCGATCGCTCTCCGCCTCGGAGCGACGCCGGGTCGAAGAGGCGCTGAGTCGAGCTGTCCTGGTCGATGAGAAGCCGGGCGCTCGGCGCGCGACCGATTGCGGCTCGCGTCGCCGCCGAGCGCGCGCATCTACGAGCTGATGACAGGGGAGCTGACCCTCGACGAGGCGCTGTCAGCCGACGCTCGATGCGCGCTCTCGATTCTCGATGCGGAGGGCGATCATCGAGGCCTCGGGCGCGCCGAGTTCGCGACTGGTACGCGCACTCGCTCGCCGTGCAATTTCGCGCGAGATGGCGGCGATGCGGCCGAAACGGCCTCGCAGTGCACACGCGCGCCGCGGGTGTTGGCTCCAGCGCGCAGTGCATCGGGCACGCAGGCAGAGGCGCTGTTCTACGGAGCGACACCTGTCGAGGAGGCACTCGCGGACGTGCGCGCGACTCCTCGAGTCACGCGCCGGACCGAGATGTCCGAGGCGAAGGTGATGACGGTGCTCGGCGGCGCTGCAACGCGCTGGCCGGTCAACATCGACGAGGCGCCGACGCTCCTCGATCAGGGACGCGCGTCTCGATCTACGACGATCTCGGCACGGTAGAGGTATCGCGCTCGAGGTGGATCTCGCACCGCTGCGGATCGGAGATCGAGCGCGCTGGCCGGAGACATCGACGCGGCGCCGAGCATCGGCGCGGCGAGAGCGTGGAGGTGCTGCTAGGCGTCCGGAGCGAGACGCGCATGCCGGCGACGCGAGCGCTGTCAGCTTGCGGACGCTGGAGATGTCGCGAGGCGACACGCGGGTGAAGCCGAGGGCTGCTGCGAATTGCGAAGGCGGAACGCCGTGCGAGTACGACGTGCTCGTCCAGTTCCTGAACGGGGCGATCGAGGCGCGTCTGCTGGCGCACGCGCGGCGACCTCGAGCAGGCTGAGGCGCTCGCAGCGAGAGGCTGTCGCGTCTCGGCAGCGATACAGACGCCATCGCGCGACCGCGCCCGCACGCACGTTGCACTCGAGGAGGTCTCGACGGCTGGCAGCACGGGAGGCCAGTCAGGCCGCTGTCGAGGCCGAGCGGCTGCTGACTGCGAAAGGGAGCTCGGCCGGGCTGAGCGCCTGCGCGAACGGCTAGGCGACGGTTACCGACATAGAGAGGGAGCCCCTGGGGTCGGGGCTCCTTCCGAGCTCTCACGAGGCGATCAGCTTGCGGCCGCCGCCGCCACCACCGGGCTGCCTTCTCGGCATGGCGCACCTCCTTTCTGGTGCGCCACGGTCGGAGGAGTCGCCAACACGGCTCGGTCACGGGCGGCCAACGGGCTGACTAACGAGGAAACGGCGGCTGGCGGCGCCGAGGCTAGGCTCGGAGTAGCTCAGAGGGGCCGCCGGCGACGATGTTGTCGTCGGCGTCGAACTGCGCGAAGTTGTCGCGGAACATCTGTGCGAGCTCGCGGGCTTTCGCGTCGTACGCCTCGGGATCGCGCCAGGTGCCGCGGGGATCGAGCAGCTTCGAGTCGACGTCGGGGACGGCCACCGGCACCTCGAAGCCGAAGACGTCGTCCGTCCGGTACTCGACTCCGTCCAGCTCCCCGGCGAGCGCGGCGCGCAGGAGGGCGCGCGTGGCCTTGATCGGCATCCGGGATCCCTCGCCGTACTGGCCGCCGGTCCAGCCGGTGTTCACGAGCCAGACGTGGGTGCCGTGCTCGTCGAGCTTCCTCGCCAGCAGGCGGGCGTAGACCACCGGCGGCTGCGGCAGGAACGGTGCGCCGAAGCAGGCCGAGAAGGTCGGCTGCGGCTCCTTGACCCCGATCTCGGTTCCGGCCAGCTTCGCGGTGAAGCCGGAGAGGAACCAGTACATCGCCTGGTCGCGCGTCAGGCGCGCGAGCGGCGGCAGGATCCCGAACGCGTCGGCCGTGAGGAAGATCGCCGACGACGGATGCCCCGCGCGCTTGGCGGGCAGAGCGTTCGCGATCTGCTCGAGCTTGTAGGCGGCGCGTGTGTTCTCCGTCTTCGAGTCGTCGTCGAGGTCGAGGATGCCGCGCTCGTCCATGACGACGTTCTCCAGGATCGTGCCGAAGCTCCGCGTGGTCTTGTAGATCTCGGGCTCCGCCTCGGCCGAGAGGCGAATCACCTTCGCGTAGCAGCCGCCCTCGAAGTTGAAGACGCCCTCGTCGCCCCAGCCGTGCTCGTCGTCGCCGATCAGCTTGCGCTCCGGATCCGCCGAGAGCGTCGTCTTGCCGGTCCCGGAGAGGCCGAAGAACGTCGCGACGTCCCCGGCGTCGCCGACGTTGGCCGAGCAGTGCATCGGGAAGACGTTCTCGAGCGGCAGGCGGTCGTTCATCAGCGTGAAGATCGACTTCTTGATCTCGCCGGCGTAGAAAGTGCCTCCGATCACCACCTCCTCGCGGGAGGGGTGGAGCACGACGAACGTGCCGCTGCGGGTGCCGTCCGTAGCGGGGTCGGACTCGAGCCCGGGCGCGTGCAGGACGAGCGCCTGCGGCTCGAACTCGCGCAGCTCGTCCTCGCTCGGGTCGATGAACATCGTCCTGGCAAAGAGCGCGTGGTACGGGTGGTTCGTGACGATGCGGACGGCGATTCGATGCTTGGGGTCGGCGCCGGCAAATGCGTCGACGACGTAGAGGTCGCTGCGGCCGAGGTGCTCGACGGCCTTCTCGCGCAGCCCTTCGAAACGTGCCTCGGAGATCTCGGCGTTGACGTCCCCCCACCAGATCCGGCCCTCCGAGCCCGGCTCGCGGACGATGAACTTGTCCTTCGGCGAGCGCCCGGTGTGCTTGCCGGTGTCCACTGCGAGCGGGCCGCCCTCGGCGATCCGCCCCTCGCCCCGCTCGACGGCGTGGTTGTAGAGTAAGGACGTCGTGGGGTTCCAATGGACTGCGTGAGACGGCTCGATGCCATGCTCAACCAGTCCGACGCGCCCGCCCTCCTTCGTGCTCGTCGCCATCGCGCGGCACATCCTACGCAAGGGCAATCCAACCCGGCGAGGAAGTCGTAGAAGGTCATGACGCGCGTGCTGCTGCTACTGGCCGTCGTCCTCCTCGCGGGCTGCGGGAGCGACGACAGCAACGACACCGCCGGCGACACCACGGGCGACGGAAGGGGGTCCGTCGAGCTCACGGCGACCGACTTCAAGTTCGACCCGTCCACGGTCGAGCTCGCCAAGTCCGGCGAGATGACGTTCACGCTGGTCAACGACGGCCAGGAAACGCACGCGCTCGAGATCGAGGGCCAGGGGATCGAGGAGGAGTCGGATGAGATCGACGGCGGGGCGCACGACCGCGCTCACCGTCGATCTCAAGCCGGGCGAGTACGAGTTCTACTGCCCCGTCGACGGCCATCGCGAGCTGGGGATGGAGGGAACGATCGTCGTCGGCGGCTAGGCTCGTGGTGTGCAGCCGCGCGCACGCGACCTGGGGATCGAGATCGGCAGGCTCCCGACCGGGCCGGAGAATGCGATCACCGACGTGCCGGGAACGAGGGTCGGCCACACGACTCTGATCGAGGGCGAGGACGTCCGGACCGGCGTCACCGTCGTCGTCCCGCCGCCCGAGCCGCTCTTCGCCGGCGCGCACCGGATCAACGGCAACGGCGAGCTGACCGGACTCGAGTGGGTACGCGACTCGGGCCTCCTGACCACACCGATCGGCCTCACGAACACCCACTCGGTCGGGGTGGTCCGCGACGCCCTGGTCGCTGCCGCCGAGATCGGAGAGAACGACTGGAGCCTCCCGGTCGTGGGCGAGACCTGGGACGGCTTCCTGAACGACATCAACGGCTTCCACATCAAGGCCGAGCACGCGCGGGACGCGCTCGAGCGGGCGAGCGCCGGCCCGGTCGAGGAGGGTGCCGTGGGCGGCGGCACCGGCATGGTCTGCCACGGGTTCAAGGGCGGAATCGGCACCTCGTCGCGAGTCGCCCAGGACGGCTGGATGGTCGGGGTGCTCGTGCAGGCGAACCACGGCCAGAGGGCCCGTCTGCGCGTGAACGGCGTCCCCGTCGGCGAGAAGATCGATTCCGACGTCGTGCCGCTGCCCGGGAAGCCCGAGGGCGCAGGCTCGATCATCGTCCTGATCGCGACCGACGCTCCGCTCCTGCCCCTGCAGTGCGAGCGGCTCGCGCGTCGCGCCGGCTTCGGGCTCGCCCGCACCGGCGGCATGGGCGAGCACTCGAGCGGCGACTTCGGATTCTGCGTCGCGACCGGAAACCGTGCGCTCGAGAGCGACGAGGGCGAGATCTCCCTCAGGATGCTGAACGACAGCCGGATCAACTCCCTCTACGAGGCCGTGATCGACGCGATCGAGGAATCGATCCTGAACGCCATGCTCGCCGCCGAGACAATGACGGGTCGCAACGGCAACACCGTTCATGCCCTTCCCGCCGAACTGCTCCTCGAGGCGCTCGCCCGCTAAGCCGGCTCGAGCGCCACCTCGTCGACGTAGCACCAGATCCAGTCCTCGCCCGGCTCGAGCGACTGCACGAGCGGGTGGCTCGTGGAGTGGAAGTGCTTCGTCGCGTGCTTGTTCGGCGAGCTGTCGCAGCAACCGACGTGACCGCACGCGAGGCAGAGGCGCAGGTGCACCCACCGCGAGCCGATCTGCAGGCACTCCTCGCAGCCGGCCGCGCTCGGGGTCACCGCACGGATGGTGTCGACATGGGTACAGCTCACTGGAGAACCTCCTCGGTGTCGCGGGAAACGAGCGAGGCGTAGCGGCCACCGGCCGCGAGAAGCTCCTCGTGCGTGCCGATCTCGACGATGACGCCGCGATCGAGCACCACGATCTGATCGGCATCGCGAACGGTGGACAGACGGTGTGCGATCGCGATCGTCGTCCTGCCCTCGGCGAGCCGCTCGAGCGCCTCCTGCACCGCACGCTCGGTCTGGGTGTCGAGCGCCGAGGTGGCCTCGTCGAGGACGAGGATCGGCGGGTTGCGCAGGATCGTCCGCGCGATCGCGATCCGCTGGCGCTCGCCGCCCGAGAAGCGGTAGCCGCGCTCGCCGACCACCGTGTCGTACCCCTCGGGGAGACGCGCGATCAGCTCGTGGATCTGTGCAGCACGGGCGGCGGCTTCGACCTCCTCGTCGGTTGCGTCAGGGCGCGCAAAGCGGAGGTTGTCGCGCACCGTCGCATGGAAGAGATAGGTCTCCTGGGAGACGACGCCGACCGCGTCCGCGAGGGAGGCAAACGTGAGATCCCGCGCGTCGACCCCGTCGATCGTCACTCGCCCGTCGCTGACGTCGTAGAGGCGTGCGACGAGATAGCCGGCGGTCGTCTTCCCCGAGCCCGTCTCACCGACGAGCGCTGTCTTGGTGCCGGCCGGCACCTCGAAGGTGACGTCCTGCAGCGTCCAGGCTGCGTCCTCGTAGCGGAACCAGACGTGGTCGAACGCCACCTCGCCGCGGGGCGAGTCGAGAGTCCTCGTGCCCTCCTCGATGTCGATCGGGTGGTCGAGGTACTCGAAGACACGGTCGAACAGCGCGAGCGAGGTCTGCACCTCGAGCGAGACGCCGAGCAGCGAGCCGACCGGAAAGAAGAGGCGCGACTGCAACGTCGTGAACGCCACCACGGTTCCGATCGACACCGCGCCGGTGAAATGGCCCGCGAAGAGGTAGACGAGCGCGGGCATGATCGCGAACGAGGTCTGGATCGAGGCCATCATCCAGCGACCCGTCATCCGGCTCCGGACCTCGAGATCGGCGAGGCGTCCCGACTCCGACCGGAAGCGATCGGCGAGCTCGCCGGAGCGCCCCATCGTCTTGCCCAGCAGGATGCCGGAGACGGAGAGCGATTCCTGCACCAGGCTCGAGATGTCGGCCATCGACTCCTGCCGCACCTTCGCCACCTTCCGCCGCTGGTCGCCGACTCGCTTCGTCATCCAGACGAAGAGCGGCAGCAGCGCGAGCGCGAACAGGGTCAGCTGCCAGTCGAGGATGAACATCGCGACGACCGTCGCCAGCACCGTCGTCACGTTGGAGACGATCGAGGTCGCCGTCGAGGTCACGACCTCCTGCACGCCGCCGATGTCGTTCGCGAGCCGCGACTGCACTTCGCCGGTGCGGGTGCGGGTGAAGAAGGCGAGCGAGAGACGTTGCAGGTGCTCGTACACGGACGTCCGCAGGTCGTGCATCACCTGTTGGCCGACCTGGTTCGAGAGCAGCGTCTGGAGGACGCCGAGCGCACCGGTGACGATCGCGATCCCGACCATCCCCGCGACGAGCCAGTTCAGCAGGGAGAGGTCGCCGTTCGGGAGCGCATCGTCGATCACCGCCCTCAGCAGGAGCGCCGGGATGACGCCGAGCGCCGACGCGAAGACGATCAAGGCGAGCACGGCGGCGAGCCTGCGCCGGTACGGCCGGAAGAGGCGCGACGATCCGCTTCAGATAGGCACGGCGGACTGCCGGATCGGCCGGCCGCTCCGGCGGCTCCATCACATCGAAAGCGCGTCCGCGTCCACGTGGCATCACGCACAGGGTACGGAGCGGGGCAAGGGCTACGTCAGGCTCTCGACCCGGTCCTGCAGCTCGCGGGTCAGCGCGCGCGAGCCCGCAACGGTCGGCCGGGCGGCGGCGACGTGGATCGGCTCGCCGACGACGATCCGGATCTTCGAGAAGCGGATGCGGCGGCTCGAGAGCGCGTTGGCGGTGCCGACGATTCGAACCGGGACGATCGGCACTCCGGTCGTGAGCGCGAGCCGGGCGGCGCCGCGCGTCCAGGCGCCGCCGGTGACCGTCCCCTGCGGGAAGATGGCGACGCATTCGCCCGCCCGCAGGAGCTCCTCGCGCGCGCCCGACCGAGAGAAGATCCCGCCGGTCGCGCCGGATCGGAATCCCGCCCAGGGCATCCATCAACCAGGCCCCGGGGCGATACCGCCAGAGCTCGACCTTGGCCAGGAAGTGCAGCGGCCGGCGGGTGACGAGCGCGAGCAGCGGCGGGTCGAGCAGCGACTCGTGGTTCGCCGCGACCACGCACGGCCCCGGCGGTACGCGCCCCACGATCTCGATTCGATACAGCAGGCGAGCGAGGACGTACACCGCTCCACGTACTGCCCGGTAAAGCCCTACGTGCACAGTCGCGCCAGCTCGCCGCCGACGAGGTCGGCCCACCGGCCGGCGCGCGGCATGGGCACCGTTCTCCCCCACGGCGCGCGAAGCGCGATCGGGTGAATCGCGCCGCGGATCACCTGCCGCGAAGCGTCTACTCCTCGTGCCTTCGCACGCTCGTAGCCCTGGAGCGAGAGATCCGGATTCACGCCCGGGACGCCCGGCAGGCCACGATCGAGCGAGCCGTGGAGGACGGCGAAGCGCCGTCCGTCCAGCGACGAGACGTCGAGCTCCGGGTAGAGCCACGGCGCCAGGGCGACAACCGTCGAGACGGCCGGATCGTCCGCGACGTGCACCGAGACGGCGCCGCCCATGGAGAATCCGACGAGCGCGATCTCCTCCGCACCGGCGGCGCGTGCGACCTCGATCGCCGAGCGCGCGTCCTCGATGCAGAGCGGCAGGCGCCGCCAGGACTTGATCCGGTAGCGGACCTCCAGGAACGGCAGCGGAACACTGTTTGCCGCCAGGCGCTCGACGAGCCACTCGATCGATGCGCTCCACGTGCCAGGGTTGCTCGGCCGCGGTGCCGCCGTTCACGCAGATCACGGCCCGCGCGCCCGGCTTGCCGGTCCAGCGCGCTTCGGCGCCGGTGGGAAGAGCGAAGGACATGCCCCGACTCTAGGGAAACCGGTCTGGATGGTTACCGAAGCCGCGATCGACCGCTTCCTTGCCTCGCCGGCACTCGCCGAGTCGACCCGCCGCGCCTATGCAGCCGATCTGCGCCGTTTCGGCGACTGGCTCGACCAGCGCGGCACCTCGGTGGAGGAGATCGACGTCCGCGCGCTCGTCGACTACGCGTCGGAGCTCGGCCGGTCGCGAAACGGGCTCGCGCCGGCCACGATCGCCCGGAACCTGGCGGCCGTGCGCTCGTTCCTTCGCTTCACGCTCGGCCCGACGCGGGTTCCCGACGCCTCGCTCGGGCCGCGCCGCCCCCAGCGCCTGCCGGAGGCGCCGAAACGGGAGGAGATCGAGCGGATCGTCGACTCCCTCGACGGCGGCGGGCCGCTCGGGCTGCGAAACCACGCGCTCGTCGAGCTCGTCTACTCCGCCGGGCTCCGAAGCGCCGAGGCCGTCGGGCTCGATCTGGCCGACGTCGACTTCGAGCAGGAGCACGTGCGCGTGCGCGGCAAGGGCGGCAAGGAGCGTGTCGTCCCGCTGGGCGAGGAGGCGGCCCATATCGTCGCGCGGTACCTGCGCGAGGCGAGACCGGAGCTCGCCCGCGGCGCGACCGACGCGCTCTTCCTCTCGACCCGCGGCCGGCGGCTCGACACGAGCACGCTCCGGCGCCTCCTCCCACACCCGCACCGGCTGCGGCACTCGTTCGCGACTCATCTACTCGAAGGCGGAGCCGATCTGCGGACGATCCAGGAGCTGCTCGGGCACTCCTCGCTCTCGACGACGCAGGTCTACAGCCACGTCGACGCGCGCCGGCTCCGCCGCGTCTACGACTCCTCACATCCGCGGTCGTAGAGCCTCCAACGTGATGAGGCCTCGTCGCCGGGGTGCGCTGGCTGGTGCGAGGCAAGGACGCAGGGAGCGCCGATATGCGGGCATATCGGCGCGACTGAGGACGCCGCATCGCGCCGCTCAGCGCGCCCCGGCGACTCAGAGCTTCATTGCGTTGGTGGCTCTCAAAGAGGATGCAAGGCCGGCGCGCGGAACCGGTAGCGGCTGTGACAAGCCGCCCCGACCCCGAGCTCGACAGCTTCCTCGCCCTGCTGGCGACGCGGTGCGCGCCGCGCACGGTGGATGCGTACCGGCGCGACCTCGCCCAGCTCGCCGCCTGGCGGGGCGGGCCCGTCGTGCAGGCGACGACCGAGGAGCTCGAGCGCTGGCTCGCCGAGATGCGTGCCGCCGGCCTCGCTCCCTCGACCGCCGCCCGGCGCGTGGCAGCTGTGCGCTCGTTCTTCCGGCACCAGATGCTGCTGGGCGCACGCCGCGACAATCCGGCGGCGGCGCTACAGCTCCCCCGACGGGCGCGGACGCTCCCCCGCACGCTCTCGCCCTCCGAGGCCGAGCGGCTGATCGACGCTGCTTCGGGCACCACGCCGCGCGCGATGCGCGACCGCGCACTCGTCGAGCTGATGTACGGCGCCGGCCTGCGCGTCAGCGAGGCGACCGGCCTCCACCGGCGCTCGGTCGACCTGGAGGACCGGATCGTGCGGGCACTCGGCAAGGGCTCGAAGGAGCGGATCGTCCCACTCGGCCGTCCCGCCGTCGAGGCGCTCCGGCGCTACATCGCAATGGGCCGGCCGCACCTCGACCGCCGCACCCGGCCCGAGCTCTTCCTGAACGCCCGCGGTGGGCCGCTGACCCGCGCCGGCGCCTTCCTGATCCTCCGCCGCCTCGCCGAGAAAGCAGGGCTGGACCCGCTGCGCGTGCACCCGCACCTGCTCCGGCACTCCTTCGCCACCCACCTGCTCGAGGGCGGCGCCGACCTCCGCAGCGTCCAGGAGATGCTCGGCCACGCCGACCTCTCCACCACCGAGCTGTACACGCACGTATCCGATCGACGGCGTCGGGAGTTGTACTTTCGCGCGCACCCACACGCGCGCCGACGGACGACTCCGACAAGGATCTCTGATGACGCATGACCCTCAGATCGCGATCCTCGCCGCGCTGACGATGGCGATCGGATACACGATGTTCTTCACCGGGCTGAAGAAGCAGGCGCTCGAGCGCAAGCGGCGCCGGCGGGTGTGCCCGTCGTGCGGCCGCATCATCGACGGCCGCGTCTGTTCAGCGCACTAGCTTCAGCAGCTCCTGCTCGCTCGAGCTCGAAGGATCGACGAGCGTGACGTGGCCGAGCTTGCGGCCGGGCCTCGGCTCTTTCCCGTACGTGTGGAGATGAGCGTGCGGGATCTCCAGCACGTCGTACGCCTTCGGCACGGTGCCGATCAGGTTCACGAGCAGCGTGGGCCGTGAATCCGTCGAGCCGAGCGGCAGCCCGAGGATCGCCCGCAGATGGTTCTCGAACTGGCTCGTCTCCGAGCCCTCGATCGTCCAGTGGCCGGTATTGTGCACGCGCGGCGCGATCTCGTTCGCCAGCAGCTGCCCGCCGACGTCGAAGAGCTCGAGCGCGAGCACGCCGACGTACTCGAGCTCATCGAGGATCTTCGTCGCATACGCCTCGGCAACGGCCTGCGGCGCATTGGCCGCGGGCGCGCGCGAGGTCCGGAGGATCCCGTCTTTGTGCACGTTCTCGACGAGCGGGTAGAAGCGCGTCTCACCGAGGTCGCCGCGGACCGAGATCAGCGAGAGCTCGCGGTCGAACGCGACGCGCTCTTCCAGGATCAGGGCCGGATCGGGGTCGGGCCGTTCGTCGACGAGCTGCTGGCCGCGGCCGTCGTAGCCGAACCGCCGCGTCTTCAGGATCGCCGGGAAGGTCTCCACCTCGTCGTCGAACCGCACGGTCGGGATGCCGAGCCGGCGAAAGAACTGCTTCTCGGCGAGGCGGTCCTGGGCCACCTCGAGCGCCTTCGCCGACGGGATCGCGCGCGTGCGCCGGGCCGACTCGACCGGCACGTTCTCGAACTCGTAGGTGACCGCCTTGGCGCCCTCGGCGAGGCGGTCGAGCAGCTCGAGGTCGTCGTACTCGCCGACGAGGAGCTTGCCGACGTCTCGGACCGGCGCATCCGCCGCGGGATCGATGAACCGAAAGGAGAGGCCGAGCGGGATCCCGGCGAGCGCGAGCATCCGACCGAGCTGCCCGCCGCCGATGACGCCGACTATCAAGAAGACGGGTCGGGGCTCGCAAGCACCGATTCGGTCTGAGCCTCGCGGTAGCGCGCGAGGCGCTCGCGGACACCCGTGTCCGAACGCGCGACGATCGCCGCCGCGAGGAGCGCCGCGTTCACGGCTCCCGCGCGGCCGATCGCCAGCGTCCCCACGGGGACACCCGCCGGCATCTGGACGATCGAGAGCAGCGAGTCCATCCCCTTCAGGGTCTTCGACTCGACCGGAACGCCGAGCACCGGCAGCGCGGTCTTCGCGGCGGCCATGCCGGGCAGGTGCGCTGCGCCTCCGGCACCTGCGATCAACACCTGCAGTCCCCGTTGCTCGGCGGAGCCTGCGTACTCGAAGAGCAGGTCGGGGGTCCGGTGCGCCGAGACCACCTGTTGCTCGAACGGCACCTCCAGCGCCTCGAGCGTCTCGCATGCGTGGCGCATCGTCTCCCAGTCGGAGCGCGACCCCATGATCACGCCGACGAGCGCCCGTCGGGCCGTCGAGCCCCGCTCACTTCTCTCTCGACCGCTTCGTCAGCGCACCGGCGACCGTCTTCGCCGTCTTGCGCAGGTCCTGCTCCTGCTCGTCGTCGTCGGCCAGCCCGTTGAGGATCAGGATCGTCTCGCGCTGGGCGGAGCCGTTCTTCAGGCAGACGATCGCGAGTCTCCGCACGGCCATGTTCGAGTCGTTGGTAGCGATCTCGTGCAGGATCGCGCGCATGCTGTTCACATCGCCCGGATGGTCGCGGGAGAGCCCCTCCAGCGCGATCAGCGCCGACCCTCGCGCGGCCGGGCTCTCGTCCTGGAGCCCACGCCGGATCAGCTCGAGCTTCTGGCGAAAGCGGAACTGCGCGATCGCGCGGTACGCATGCGCACGGACGCGGTAGTCCGAGTCACGCGCCGCATGCTCCAGCTCCTCGTCCCATTGCTGCCGCAGAGTTGCGAGCCCACGCTCGTCGCCCTGCTGCGCGAGCTCGTCGGCCTGCGCCGCAGCTTCCTCGAGGGTCACGAGCCGGAGATCGACGAGGCCGGGCGGGGGCCGGGACCGACGTACTTCGCGGAGGGCCGTACCAGGCGGTTCAGCTTCTTCTGCTCGAGGATGTGTGCCGACCAGCCCGCAGTGCGCGAGCAGGCGAACATCGCCGGCGCGAGCTGCGGCGGCACGTCGGCGACATCGAGGACGACGGCCGACCAGAACTCGACGTTCGTCTCGAGCGGGCGGTCCGGCGACTTCTTCCGCAGGGCCGCCAGCGCGGCCTGCTCGAGCTTTTCGGCCACCTCGTAGCGCGGTGCGCCGAGCTCCTTCGCAGTGCCTTTGAGCAGACGGGCACGCGGATCCTCGGCTCGGTAGACGCGGTGGCCGAAGCCCATCAGCCGCTCGCCCTTCTCGATCAGGCCCTCGACGTACGACTCCGGATCGCCCGACTCGGCGGCCGCATCGAGCATCGGCAGCACCCTCGCGGGCGCGCCGCCGTGGAGCGGGCCGGAGAGTGCGCCGACCGCCGAGGAGAGCGCCGCGGCGCAGTCGGCGCCGGTCGACGCTGTGATCCGCGCAACGAAGGTCGAGGCGTTGAGACCGTGCTCGCAGGTGCAGATCCAGTACGTGTCGATCGCCTGGACGTGCTTTGGATCGGCCTCTCCCCGCCACTCGAGCAGAAAGCGCTCGGCGGTCGTCCCGCCCTGGGCGACAACCTGGGGAGCAATGCGGTCGTCGTTCCCGTCGGCGATGCGGGCCGACTGCGCCGCGATCGAGATGAACTGCGCCGAGACGCGGCGGAGATCCTCGCGCGCCTCGTCGTCGGTGATGTCGATCACCTTCTGCAGGTCCCACTCCCCGCCCAGCCGGGCGGTCACCGACTGCAGGTCGGCCGGCGTGTTGCCGGTCAGGCCACCGCCCCCGTAGGGCTCCACAGCCGGCAGGCCGGGCTCGAAGCTCTCGTCGACGAGGAGTCCCCACACCTGCTCGAAGTGGTACTGGCCGACCAGATCCTCGATGTCGACACCGCGGTAGCGCAGCGACCCGCCCTCGCGGTCCGGCTCGGCGATCTCCGTCTCGAAGGCGACCACGCCTTCGAGCCCAGGCTTGAACTCGGTCATCGTTCTCCTCGTAAAGATTTTGGTCAAGCGGACGGTACCTCACCGGCGAGGGGGTTACCGTTCCATACAATCCGCCGCCGAATGGCGCATCGCGTGACACTCATACCCGGCGACGGCACCGGCCCCGAGCTGGCCGAGGCGACCCGCAGGGTCCTCGAGGCGACCGGCGTCGAGTTCGAGTGGGACGTCCAGGACGCCGGCAGCGACGTGATGGACCAGAACGGCGGCAATCCGCTGCCGGAGCACGTGCTCGAGTCGATCAGGCAGAGCGGGACTGCGCTGAAGGGGCCGATCACGACTCCGGTCGGCGGGGGCTTCCGCTCCGTGAACGTCGGCCTCCGTGCGGCGCTGGATCTCTACGCCCAGGTGCGCCCGTGCAAGAGCTATGCAGGCGTGCGCTCGCGCTACGAGGACGTCGACCTGATCATCGTGCGCGAGAACACGGAGGACCTCTACGCGGGCGTGGAGTTCGAAGAGGGAACCGAGGACGCCGACGAGCTGCTCAACTGGCTCGCCGCGAGGGGTCACGACAAGATCCGCCGCGACTCCGGCATCTCGATCAAGCCGATCTCCGAGACGGGCACGCGCCAGGTCGTCCAGTTCGCGTTCGACTATGCGCGCCGAAACGGCCGTCGCAAGGTTACCGCGGTGCACAAGGCCAACATCATGAAATACACCGACGGCCTGTTCCTCCACGTCGCCCAGGACGTCGCGGCCGAGAACCCGGACATCGAGTTCGAGGACCGGATCGTCGACAACCTCTCGATGCAGCTCGTGCAGCGCCCGGAGGAATACGACGTGCTCGTGCTGCCGAATCTCTACGGCGACATCGTCTCCGACATCGCGGCGGGCCTGATCGGCGGCCTCGGTCTGGCGCCGGGGGCGAACTTCGGCCTGAACGCAGCAGTCTTCGAGCCCACCCACGGCTCAGCCCCGAAGTACAGGGGCCAGAACAGAGTCAACCCGATGGCCATGCTGCTCTCCGGCATGCTCATGCTGCGCCATCTCGACGAGACGCCCGCAGCCGATCGCCTCGAGCAGTCGATCGCCGAGGTGATCGCAGAAGGCCGGAGCGTCACGTACGACATGAAGCCGTCCCGCGACGACCCGACCGCCGTCGGCACGAGCGAGGTCGCGGACGCGATCATCGAGAAGCTGGGAGGTTCGTCGTGAGGACGAAGGTCACTGTTGTCGGTGCAGGCAATGTTGGCGCGACGTGCGCGCAGGAGCTCGCACGGCGCGACTACGCGGATGTCGTGCTGGTCGACATCAAGGAAGGCCTCCCGCAGGGCAAGGCTCTGGACATCGACCAGGCGGCCGCCGTCCTCGGCTATGAGGCGCACGTGACCGGCTCGAACGGCTACGACGAGTCGTCAGGCTCCGAGGTCGTCGTGATCACGGCGGGCCTGCCGCGGCAGCCCGGCATGAGCCGCGACGATCTTGTGACCACGAACGAGAAGATCGTGACGTCGGTCACCGAGCGGGTGATCGCCGCCAGCCCGGATGCGATCCTGGTGATCGTCTCCAACCCGCTCGACGCGATGTGCCACGTCGCCAAGAACGCGGCCGGCTGGCCCAAGGAGCGCGTCTTCGGGATGGCCGGGATCCTCGACACCGCACGTTTCTCGGCGTTCATCGCCTGGGAAACCGGCATGTCGATCAAGGACGTGACCGCGATGGTGCTCGGCGGCCACGGCGACCAGATGGTCCCCGTGGTCTCGGCCACGACAGTGGGCGGCATCCCGTTGCGGAAGCTCGTGCCTGAGGACCGGATCCAGGCAATGGTCGAGCGCACCGCCAAGGGCGGTGGCGAGCTCGTCAACCTGCTCGGCACTTCGGCGTGGTACGCGCCCGGCGCGGCCGCCGCCCAGATGGTGGACGCGGTTGTCCTGGACGAGAAGCGCGTCCTCCCCTGCACCGCCTACCTCGACGGCGAGTACGGCATCGACGGGCTGTACATGGGCGTGCCCGTCGTCCTCGGCGCGGGCGGGATCGAGCGGATCGTCGAGCTCGACCTCGACGACGCCGAGCAGCAGGCGCTGAAGGCCTCCGCGGACGCCGTCCGCGAGGTCGTCGGCGTGCTGACCACCACCTAGATGGAACTGGACCTCCGCGGGCGCACGGCAATCGTCTGCGGCGCGTCCTCAGGGATCGGGCTCGGCTGCGCCGAGTCGCTCGCCGAGGCCGGCGCGAACGTCGTCATGTTCGCCCGCCGCCGAGACGTGCTCGAGCGCGAGGCGGAGCGCATCGGCGGCGTCCCGGTCACGGGCGACGTCATGAGCGCGGACGACCTGGAGCAGCTCGTCTCGACCGCGGTCGAGCGCTTCGGCGGCGTGGACATCGTCGTACTCAACTCCGGCGGCCCGCCGCGGACCAAGGCACTCACCGTGACCGACGAGCAAATCGAGGAGGCAGCGCGTCTGCTCGTGCTCGCACCGATCCGGCTCGTCCGGCTCTGCCGTCCATACCTCGAGGCGAGCGGCCACGGGCGCGTGATCGCGATCACGTCGAGCGCGGTCAAGGAGCCGGTCGACAACCTCGCGCTCTCGAGTGGCATGCGCCCCGGGCTGGTCGGATGGCTCAAGGTCGCCGCACGGGAGCTCGGCCCCGCCGGGGTGACCGTCAACTGCGTTGCGCCCGGACGGATCGACACCGATCGGATCAAGGAGGTCTATCCCGACGGTCCGACCGAGGCCGACCTCGCGACGATCCCGCTGCGGCGCCTCGGCACGCCCCGCGAGGTCGGCGACGTCATCTGCTTTCTCGCCTCCGATCGAGGCGGATACGTCTCCGGCACGACGATCGGGGTCGACGGCGGCCTGACCCGGAGCCTGCTGTGAAGCCGCTTCGGCTCGTCGCTCTGGGTCTCGCACTCGCCGTGATCGCGGTCGGCGCGGCGTGGCTCTACCCCGCCGACAGCTATCTCCTGCTCCCGGACAGCGCCAAGCCGCTCGCCCCGCTCGTGAAGGTCGCGGGCGAGAAGCCGCACCCGCCCGGCGAGATCATGTATGTCGACGTGATCGTCCGGCAGGCGTCGGTGCTCGAGGAGCTCTTGCCGTTCACGCGCCCCGAGGGATCCGACCTCGTCCCGGAGCGCGCGATCGTCCCGGCCGGGTCGAACTATCAGGAGCGCCGCCGCCAGAATCTCCTGCAGATGGACCGCTCGCAGAAGATCGCGGCTGCGGTCGCGCTCCGCGAGCTGGGGTACAAGGTCGTTGCGAAGCCTGAAGGCGCACTGGTCGCCGCCGTCGCACCGGGCTCGCCGGCCGAAGGCAAGCTCGCAGCGACCGATGTGATCGTCGCGGTCGACGGAGAGCCTGTGAAGACACCCGGAGACCTGCGCCGGTTGATCGCCAAGCACGAGCCCGGTGAGAAAGTGAAGCTTTCGGTACGCACAGGCGGGGCGACGCGGAGCGTCGAGGTCGGAACGATCGAGAGCCCCGTCGAAAAGGGCCGGCCGATCATCGGCGTCCAGGTCGAGCAGTCCGCCGACATCAAATTGCCGCGCGACGTCGACATCGATCTCGGTGGAGTCGGCGGGCCTTCCGCCGGGCTCGCGTTCGCGCTGGACATCGCGGAAGAGCTGCGCGGCGACGTCGACCGCGGTTTGAAGGTCGCTGCGACGGGCGAGATCGAGCTCGACGGCTCGGTCGCCCCGATCGGCGGCGTGAAGCAGAAGGTGATCGGCGCGAGGCGCACGGGCGCGGATGTCTTCCTCGCGCCGGCTGGGGATAACGCCGAGGAGGCACGCCGATACGCAGGGGATCTTCGCGTGATCCCTGTGGAGAGTTTTCGACAGGCGTTGCGTGCCCTGGCAACCTTGCCGAGAAAACCATAGTTAGCAGCAATTTTCGCGGTCGTAGAAAGGTCCGGAAATTGCACCGTTTTCTTCGGCCGAGGGGTTGCTGCCCTCGAGAAGCATGTCCATAGTGCCACTGTCCTGAGCGGTGGGGACCTAGCAAGAGGGGACATGAACAAATCTATTGAAGCAAGTTGTGCAAACTGCTATTTCCGCCAGGCGGGGTTGTGCGCACTTCCTGGCAACACGGCGTGCCCGACCTACCGCCTCGCCAAGGATGCGCTCGGGCCGCCTCGCCAGCCGCGACTCGTGCCGCTGCCGGCACATGCGCCGAGCTTCGCCGCCGCGTAAAGTCTCCGGCCATGGAGTCGCCACGCGAGTCGCCGCGCGAAGAGTTCGACCGAAGCTGGCAGCCGCGCCTCTGGATCACACTCGGCCTGCTGATCCTGATCGGTGCCTACCTGATCGCATTCGTCGTCGGCAACGACAAGGAAGCGTCCGTCAACTTCGTCTTCGGCGACGCACAGACATCGTTGATCTGGGTGATCCTGCTCTCACTGCTCGCAGGACTCGTCGGCGGCGTGCTGCTCTCGCAGCTGCACCGCCGCCGTCAGACGCGCAAGAGCGCGACCAGCGTCGAGACGCCGGAGTCGATCTCCGAGGGCGACGCGTAGCTGAACGCCAGCCGGGCGGACTGCTCGCCGCCGCCGTTGGGGAAGAAGTCCGAGCCCTTGACGAAGGTGACGCCGGCGGCCTCGGCACGCGCCAGCAGCCCTTCCGCGTCGCCCGGTAGGTCGACCCAGATGAAGTAGCCGCCCTCCGGCTCGCTCCACGTCGCCTGGCCGCTCCCGAGCTCGCGCTCGAGCGCACCGAGCATCGCGTCGCGCCGGGCCTTCAACAGCCCGCGGATCCGCTCGAGGTTCGGCTCGAACGCGCTTCGGGTCATGAGCTCGTGCACGGTCGCCTGCGTCAGGAAGGGCGGCGAGATGTAGGTGGACACCGCACGCGCTTCGATTCGGGCCGCGAGCTCTGCGGGCGCGACGAACCAGCCGACGCGGAGCCCCGGCGCAACGGTCTTGGAGAACGAGGAGGCGTAGGTGACCAGCGTGCCTCCCTCCAGCTCGAAGAGCGAAGGCGGCGCCTCGCCTTCGTAGCGGACGAGCCCGTACGGGTCGTCTTCAAGCACGGGGACGCCGTGCTCTGCGGCGAGCTCGACGACACGGCGGCGGCGCTCGGTCGAGAGGGTGCGGCCGCTCGGGTTCTGGAAGGTCGGGATCGTGTAGAGGAAGCTCGTGTCGCCCGCGGCGAGCTCGCGTGCGAGCCCATCCGGGTCGAGGCCTTCGCCGTCCATCGGCAGGGCGACGACGTCGGCGCCCAGGCGGGCGAGGATCTTGAGCGGGCGGTCGTAGGTCGGCGCCTCGACCAGCACGCGTCCCGGCCGGGACGCCAGCAGCTCCTCCGCGTAGAAGACGAAGCCCTGGAGCCCTCCCGTGGTCAGGATGACCCGGCTCGGGTCGACCCCGTGCCGGGCGCCGAGCGACTCCCGCAGCGGCGCGTAGCCGCCGCCGGAGCCGTAGGCGAGCACGGACGGATCGGTGTCGATCGCGACGCGGGCGCAGTCGGCGAGCAGGTCGGCGTCGAGGCATTCCGGCGCGGGAGCCCCGCGTGCGAACGAGATCATGCGGAACACCCTATCGACGCGCCCTGCTGCTATTTTGTTGCTCATGGACGGCGTGGTGTCGTCCTGTGAGGTTTGTTCTTCTTCGGTATCCCCTGTGATGGCACAGGCGGGCGAGGCAGGCGGATCTCGTCCGAACACGAAGGAGTCGAATCGAACATGCAGTCTTTCCTCGAGCTGGGCGTATCGCCGCGCATTGCAGAAGCGCTCGCGGCGCGCGACATCCTTGCTCCGTTCCGAATCCAGGGCCTGGTGCTTCCGGATGCCCTCGCCGGCCGCGACATCCTCGCGAAGTCGCCGACGGGCTCCGGCAAGACGCTCGCGTTTGCCGTGCCGCTCGTCGAGAGGCTCGACGCGAACGACCAGCGCCCGTCCGGGCTGGTACTGGTACCCACCCGCGAGCTCGCAGCGCAGGTCACAGCCGAGATCGGCACGATCGCACCGGCGCACGACCTGCGAGTCGCGGCCGTCTACGGCGGCGTCTCGATCTCGGCGCAGGCCAAGGCCTCGCGCGACGCACATATTCTCGTCGCCACCCCGGGCCGCCTGCAGGACCTGATCGAGCGCAGGATCGTCTCGCTCGACGGCGTCCGCATGCTGATCCTCGACGAGGCGGACCGGATGCTCGACATGGGCTTCCAGCCTCAGGTCGACCGGATCGTGGCGCGGCTGCCGAAGCGCCGGCAGACGATGTTCTTCTCCGCCACGCTCGACGGCCAGGTCGGCGAGCTCGCGCGGGCGTACACGACGAACCCATCCCGCTTCGAGGCCGAGCTGACGATCGATCAGCAGCAGGGGGAGATCGACCACCAGTTCGTGCCGGTGACGGCCGACAACAAGGTCGAGACCCTCGCCGGCATGCTCGCGAAGGAGCGCGGTCTCGTGCTGGTCTTCGTCCGCACGAAGCGCGGCGCAGACCGGCTCGTCCAGAAGCTTGCCCGCCACGACGTCACCGCGGTCGCGATGCACGGTGACATGAACCAGAGCCAGCGCGAGCGAGCCCTGAAGCGCTTCGAGGAGGGCACCGTCAAGACGCTCGTCGCCACCGACGTCGCTGCGCGCGGCCTCGACCTCGACGACATCACGCACGTGATCAACTTCGATCCGCCGGAGGAGCACACCGCGTACATCCACCGCATCGGCCGCACCGGCCGCGCGGGGAAGAACGGAATCGGCGTGACGCTCGTCCTCCCCGAGCAGCAGGCCGAGGTCAGCCACGTCGCACGCATGCTCGGTCACACCGAGCAGTTCAAGAGCGAGGGAATGACCGTCGCGCCGCCGCGGCTCGTCTATGCGTCGAAGCGGCGCAACTCGAAGTGGGGCCCGACCCGGCCCCGTCGCAAGATCTAGGGCGAACGGCAACACGAGCCTAGTAACAGTCTGTTACTAGGCCGGTTCCGCTCTTGCCCCGCGCCGGTGCGTCCAAGTAACAGACTGTTACTTGGATAGATTCGCGGCGTGGATGCCGCGGCTCGCTCCAGGATCGCCGATCCGTCGCTCGCCCCCGAGGGCGAGCAGCGGATCGAGTGGGTCGCAAAGCACTCGCCCGTCCTGAACCGGCTGGCGCGGGATCGGCTCGCCGACGGAGCCCTCACGGGCAAGCGCGTAGCCGTCGTCGTGCATCTGGAGGCGAAGACCGCGTACCTCGCGACGCTGCTCGCGGCGGCGGGCGCAGAGGTGGTCGCCTCCGGGTCCAATCCGGGCTCGACACAGGATGCGATCTGCGCCGCACTCGTCGCACGCGGGATCGAGGTGCACGCGACGCACGGCGCCTCGCGCGAGCAGTTCGACTCGGACCTGCTCGCCGTCGCCGACACGCGCCCGGAGATCGTCGTCGACGACGGCGCGGAGCTGACGGCACGGATCGTCGAGCACCGGCCCGAAGTGGCGGCGGAGCTCCGCGGCGTGACAGAGGAGACCACCACCGGCGTCGCACGACTGCGGGCGATGGAGGCCGCGGACAAGCTCACCTTCCCGGCGATCGCCGCGAACGACGCCCTCTGCAAGCACCTCTTCGACAACCGCTACGGAACCGGGCAGTCGACGCTCGCGGCGATCGACCGGCTCACGAATCTCACCTTCCCCGGACGCGAGTTCTGCATCGTCGGCTACGGCTGGGTCGGGAAGGGCCTCGCGCAGGCCGCCCGAGGGGCCGGCGGGCGTGTGACCGTGGTCGAGATCGACCCCGTGGCCGCGCTCGAGGCGCACATGGACGGCCACCGAGTGGCGCGGCTCGAGGACGCGCTGCCGGACGCCGACGTCCTGATCTCTGCGACGGGTGCGATCGACTGCGTCCCGCGCGAGGCGCTCGCGTACTTGAAGGACGGCGTCCTGATCGCGAACGGTGGCCACCACGAGCGCGAGGTCGCGATCGACGGGCTCGGCCCGGGCCAGGAGGCGCGGCCGGGCGTGACCCAGCACGACCTCGGCGACGGCCGCCGCGCCTACGTGCTCGCGGACGGCCGGCAGACCAACGTCGCCGGCGGAGACGGGCACCCGGTCGAGATCATGGATCTCTCGTTCTCGGTGCAGGCCCTGTCGGCGCACCTGCTGGCTCGCGGCGGCCTCGAGCCGGGGCTCCACTCGTTCCCGGACGAGCTCGACCGTGAGATCGCGCGCACGAAGCTGGCGACACTCGGGCTCGAGCTCGGCGAGCCGACCGAGAAACAGCGCGAGTTCGAAGCGCGCTGGTCCGTCTAGGAGGGTTTGGCGGAATGTCGCTCGTCGCTGGGGTGCGATGCTCGTTCCGAGGCAAGGACGCAGGGAGCGTCGATAGCGGTTGCTATCGACGCGACTGAGGACGCGGCCTCGGGGCGAGCAGCGCGGCCCAGCGGCTCAGCCGATATTCCGCCAAATCCTCCTAGCCGCGGGCGACCTCGGCGGCGAACTGCGCCACCTCGGTCGGTGAGGTGCCGACGCGGATGCCCTTCGCCTCCAGCGCCTCCTTCTTCCCCTGCGCGGTGCCGGACGAGCCGGAGATGATCGCTCCGGCGTGGCCCATCGTCTTGCCCGGAGGTGCCGTGAAGCCGGCGATGTAGGCGACGACCGGCTTGGTCACGTGGGCCTCGATGAACTCGGCCGCCTTCTCCTCCTCGTCGCCGCCGATCTCGCCGACCATCACGACGTACTCGGTCTGCGGGTCGGCCTGGAACTTCTCGAGCACGTCGATGAACGACGAGCCGACGATCGGATCGCCGCCGATCCCGACGATCGTCGAGTTGCCGAGGCCCATCTGCGTCAACTCGTGGCCGATCTGGTAGGTCAGCGTGCCCGAGCGCGAGACGAGGCCGATGTTGCCCTCGGTGAAGATCTCGGCCGGGATGATCCCGACGTTCGCCTTGCCCGGCGAGAGCGCGCCCGGGCAGTTCGGGCCGAGCATCGTCACGCCCTTCGGCCGGATGTACGAGTAGATCCGCAGCATCTCGTGCGCGGGCAGGCCCTCGGCGATGCAGATCACGGTGCCGATGCCCGCATCGACGGCCTCGTAGATCGCGTCGGCCGCGAAGCGGGCGGGCACGAAGACCATCGTCGTGTTCGCGCCCGTCTCGGCGACGGCGTCCGACACGGTGTCGAAGACGGGAATCCCTTCGACGTCCTGGCCACCCTTGCCCGGTGTGACGCCGGCGACGACCTGCGTGCCGTAGCGCTTGTTCCGGAGGCCGTGGAACGAGCCCTCGGACCCGGTCAGGCCCTGGACGACGAGCTTCGTGTCCTTGTCGACGATGATCGCCACTAGGCTCCCTTCCGCGCTCTCAGGACGAGCTTCGTGTCCACGTACTGGTCGCCGTCGATCTGGTCGACGAGCAACTCCTTGATCAGCGGCCGGTCCTCGACGGGCGTCTCGGAGCGCGAGAACCAGTCCTCCAGCGAGCGTCGCTTCTCGAACGACTCGACCTGCTCGACTTCCAGCCCTGCGTCCTCGAGCAGCGAGCGCCACTCCTCCTCGGTGTAGGAGCGGACGTGCGTCGGGTCGTGGAGCTTCTCGGCCGCCTCGACGTGCTCGCTCACGTAGAGCGTGTCCTCGACGACGACGAGGTCGTTGCTGACCCGGGCCATCTCCGTCACGGCAGCTCCGATGTCCTCGAAGTGGTGCGGCGCGATCCGCGTGACCACGAGGTCGAATGCGCCGTCCGCGAAGGGAAGATCCTCTGCGCGGCAGATCACATCCGGCTGCATCCCGGGCGCAGGGTCGGAGCTGACGACCTGGAGTCCTGCCTCACGCAGCCGGCGGGCGACGTGCCCTCCGCCCGTCGCCACGTCCAGCGCGGTCCGGGCTCCCTCCGCCCAGCTGACGATCAGGTCCAGATCCGCGCCCTCCCGCTGTTCCGGGGCGTTCCGATAGGCCTCGGCGCGCGACGACCAGTCGCTCACTTCGACAGCTCCACGGCCTTGCGGGCCGCCTCGAGCATCGTCGGCTCCACGTGGAGATTCGGCGGCGCCGCGTCGGCGAGGACCTTCCGCCCCTCCTCGGCATTGGTGCCGTCGAGGCGAACGACGATGGGCTGCGCGATCGTCATCCGCTCGAGGGCGGCGAGGATCCCGCGCGCCACCTCGTCGCAGCGGGTGATGCCACCGAAGATGTTGAAGAGGATCGACTTCACCTGCGGGTCCTGCAGGATCACCTCGAGCGCATCGACGACGCCTTCCGCGTCACCGCCGCCACCGAGGTCGCAGAAGTTCGCGGGCCGCCCGCCGGCGAGCGCGATCACGTCGAGCGTCGACATCACGAGCCCCGCGCCGTTGCCGAGTATCCCGACCTCGCCGTCGAGCTTCACGTAGGTGACGCCCTTCTCGCGCGCGAGCGCCTCGAGTGGATCGGCGGCGCTCACGTCACGCATCTCGGCGATGTCCGGATGCTTGTAGAGCGCGTTGTCGTCGACCGTGAACTTCGAGTCGAGCGCCTTCACCTCGCCGTCTGGTGTGACGATCAGCGGGTTGATCTCGCAGAGCATCGCGTCGGAGCCGACGAAAGCGTCGTGGAGCTTTCCGACGATCGAGGCGATCTGCTTCTGCTCGCCCGGATCCTCGACTCCGGCGCCGTAGATCAGGCGGCGGGCCTGCCACGGCTGGAAGCCTTCGAGCGGATCGACGTGCAAACGCACGAGCGCGTCGGGATCGTTCTCGGCGACCTCCTCGATCTCCATCCCACCCTGCGTGGTGAACATCAGCAGCGCCTTCTTCACGCCCCGATCGAACGTGATCGAGAGGTAGTACTCCTTCTCGATGTCGGACGCGCTCTCGATCCAGAGCGTCCGTACGACATGCCCGCGAATGTCGAGGCCGAGGATCTGCTTCGCCTTCTCCTCCGCGTCCGCGGGGTGGTCGGCGAGCTTGATCCCGCCGGCCTTGCCACGGCCGCCCGTCAGCACCTGTGCCTTGACGACGACCGGGCCGCCGATCTCCTCGGCGGCAGCGCGCGCCTCCTCCGGCGTCGTCGCCACCCGTCCCTCGGAGACCGGAATGCCGAAGCGCTCGAAGAGCTGCTTGCCCTGATACTCGTAGAGGTCCAAAGCGACTCGGACATTAGCTGCGTAGATTGGAGCGATGCGCGCGCCACTGTCTCTCGTCGCCGTGCTGCTGCTCGCCGGGTGCGGTACCGCCCAGCCCGAGCCCGTGCAGGTCGGCCGCGCCGCCGAGCCTCAGCAGGCGGAGCTCCACTGGCGCGAGAGCTACCCGAGCTCGGGTCAACGGCTCGTCTTCGTCGTCGACTCGCTCGAGGTCACCGAGACGGGCTGGTCGGCCGATATCGCGGTGACGAACTCGACGTCGATCCCGTTCGAGCTCGGCGGCTCGGGGCCGCTGGTCTTCGGGCTGATGCTCTTTCCCAACGCCGATCTGGACGAGTTCAAGACTGCAGCAGACAACGGCCGGCTGCCGGCGCCGCGTCTGGCGACTCGGTTCGAGCCTTCGCCGCCCGAGGCCCTGGCACCGAGGGAGACGTGGCGCGCGACCATGTCCGCCCCCGGAGCGCTCGCCGACGGCGCCTACGTCCGCGTCTCCTTCGGGCCGTTCGTAGCCAAGGGCGACCCACCCGAAGGCATGCAGCCGACGGTCGTCTGGATCACCGACCGGTCGTATCGGCTCTAGCCGTGAGGACGTTGTAACCTCCGCAATCCGAAGGCACCGCCGTCAAGGAGGAAGCAATGGACGACCAGAGCACGACGCTGAGTGACGACGAGATCGGGCTCGCCGGAGACGATCCAGTCGCAACGGCCGCGGACGATTCCGACGGCGACGACACCGACACGACCGATGGCGATACGGACGACAGTGACTCGAGCGATTCCGACGGAGACGACTCCGACTCGGACGACGCCTAGTCCTTCCGCTCTCGAACGCGCGGTTGCACCGGTCGAGACCGAGCGCTTCCTCGCCGACTACTGGGAGCAGAAGCCGCTCGTCGTCCCGCGCGAGGAAGAGGGCCGCTTCGACGACCTCCTCTCCGCGCGGGACGTCGAGCGGCTGATCACCGAGACCGGGATCCGGACACCGGGCTTCCGGCTCGTGAAGGCGGGCGCAACCGTGTCCGGCTACACGACCGACCTCGCCTGGCGACCGTCGGCCTTCACCGGTGTCGCAGACGTGCCGCGCGTGCTCGAGGAGTTCGAGGCCGGTGCGACGATCGTGCTGCAGGGCCTCCATCACCTCTGGCTGCCGCTCGCCCGCTATTGCCGCCACCTCGAGGCGTACCTCGGCCATCCCGTCCAGGCCAACGCCTACTACACGCCGCGTGGATCGCAGGGCCTGCCCGTCCATCACGACACGCACGAGGTGATCTCGCTCCAGGTCGCGGGCGAGAAGCGGTGGCTGGTCTACGAGCCCGTGCTCGAGCTGCCGCTGAAGAACCAGCGCTACAAGTCTTCGCTCGGTGCGCCGGGCGAGCCGGTGCTGGACGTCGTGCTCCGCGCCGGGCGACACGATGTACCTGCCGCGCGGCTGGCTCCACCAGGCGCTCACCTCCGACTCCGACTCGCTCCACATCACGGTCGGGGTCAACATCCGCCGGTGGATCGACGAGGCCCGTGCGGAGCTCGACGCGCAGGAGGACGACATCGCCTACCGCCGGACGATCGACGCCGACGAACCGCCGGAGCTGCCGTCGATGGACGCGGACGAGGCTCGGGAGCGTGCGCGCGAGCGCTTCGTTCGCAGCAGGAGGCCGATCCTCGACGGGCAGCTCTCCGAGCTGCGGGCGCTCGACCGGCTCGACGTGGATACCGAGCTCGAACGCCGAGACACCGTGATCGCCGACCTGCACGGCACGACGCTCGTCTTCGAGGGACGCGACCTTCGCTTCCCGGAGCGGCTCGCGGCCGAGCTGGAGTTCCTCGTCACGACCGACGCACCGTTCCGCGGCTCCGAGCTTCCCGGTTCACTCGACGACGCAGGCAGGCTCGTCCTGGTCAGGCGGCTCGTTCGCGAGGGGTTCCTGCGACGTAGTGCGCCGGCCGCTTGAGCTGCGACGTCGAGCAGGTGAGGTGGGTCGCCTCGCCCAGCTCGCGACGCACGTCGACGTCGTAAGCCGTCCCGCCGGCCTCGAGCCGCGCATGCCAGACGTCGCCGTCGCGCTGGATCGCGACGACTCTCACGTCGAAGACGCCGAGTAGCCCGGTCTGCTCTCGCACGCTGCGCTCTGCCGCCTGCGCGGCAAAGCCGTGGCACGACCGGCCCCGGTAGCGCGGTAGATGGACGCGGCCGTCGAGCGCGGCCTCGAGCACCGGCCACGCCTCCGACGGCTCGACGCGCCCGTAGTACACGCCCTCCGGCAGGACCACGAGGTTGCCCGCGAACCGGTCACCGCCGACATGCGTCGACTGCCAGGCCCAGCCGTCCTCGACCTGCTCGCACACGGCGTCGTAGAGCGGCCGGCCGAACTTCGCGCAGCAGCGGTCGTGCTTTCCGTGCGTGCAGACGAGGAAGAGCGGGTGATCGACCGGCGAGCCCGCGGTATCGAGCGCGAGACCGCGCAGATCGTCATGCCGCTCGAGCTCCAGCCGCCGCACCGACCCCGCGCCCTCCGCTGTGTGGACGACGAATGCCAGGAGCCCGTCGCGGCCGCGACGCTCCGCCCGACGGACGAAGAGGATCCGAGCGTGCGGCAGCCGCGTGCGCTCGGCGCGCAGGTGCGCCTTCAGCTCGGCGCTCAGCGTCGACCCGTCCACGGCATCGTGCGCCCAGAGCCCGCGGTACTCGATCAGAATCCAGGTGTCGACACGGCTCGCGGTCGCCGCGAGCGGCTCCGCGTGCGCGAGCGACGTCTCGGCGCAGAGGCTTCTACTCCCCCAGGACGAGGCAGATCACCTGCCCACTTGCGACCGCGTCGCCGGCTACGACCGACAGCCCGGAGACCTTCCCCGGCCTGTGGGCGGCGATCTCGTTCTCCATCTTCATCGCCTCGACGATGCAGACCACGGTTCCGGCCTCGATCTCGTCGCCCTCGGCGACCTCGACCTTCAGGACCGTCCCTTGCATCGGGGTCACGACGGCCTCGCTGCCGGCGCCGCCGGGCCCATGGGCCGCACGCTCACGCCGGCGGCGCGCCAGCTCCGCCCAGGGCGGCTCGGGCTCGAGCACGGTCACGTCGTAGCGGCGCCCGCCGACCTCGACGGTCCGGGCGCGTGGACGGACGCGCCCATTCGACGAGGCTGCGGCCTGCGGTGCCTCTCGCGTCAGCTCGCCGGCGCGCGTGGCGATCTCCTCCGACTCGACGAGGCCATGGCACGTTTCGCCGTTGATGAAGCAGGGATGGGAGAGCAGCGCCTTGTGGAACCCGAGCAGTGTCGGCGTGCCGGCGAGCTCGAACTCATCGAGCGCTCGAAGCATCCGCATGCGGGCGTGCTCGCGGTCGACGCCGTGCACGATCAGCTTCGCGATCATCGGGTCGTAGAGCCCGGTGATCTCCGAGCCCGCGACGACACCCGAGTCAACCCGAACGCCAGGGCCGCTCGGCTCGCGGTAGGCGGTGATCCGCCCCGGCGCTGGCAGGAAGCCGCTGGCAACGTCCTCGGCGTTGATCCGGCACTCGATCGAGTGGCCGCGGAGCCGGACGTCCTCCTGCCGGACGGAGAGCGGCTCCCCGGCGGCGACGAGGATCTGCTCCCGCACGAGATCGATTCCCGTCACCTCCTCGGTGACGGTGTGCTCGACCTGGATCCGGGTGTTCATCTCCATGAAGTAATAGTCACCGTCCGCGGTCAGCAGCCCCTCGATCGTGCCCGCCGAGCGATAGCCAGCCGCGCGGGCAGCGTCGACCGCGATCCCCCCGATCCGCTCGCGCAGCGCCTCGTCGACGGCAGGCGACGGCGTCTCCTCGATCAGCTTCTGGTGGCGGCGCTGGACGGTGCAGTCGCGCTCCCCGAGATGGATCACGTTCCCGTGCGCGTCGGCGAGCACCTGCACCTCGACGTGCCGAGGGTCCTCGAGGTAGCGCTCGACGTAGACGCGGCTGTCGGCGAAGTACTTCTCGCCCTCACGCTGGGCCGACTCGAACGCGCGCTCGGCTTCATGCGGCTCCGCCACGAGCTTCATCCCCTTGCCGCCGCCTCCCGCGGCGGCCTTGACGATCAGCGGATAGCCCACCTCTTCGCCGAGCCGCAGGACCTCCTCGACCGTCTCGACGGGGTCGGTCGCACCGGGGATGATCGGAACGCCTGCCTCGCGCATCGCCGTCCTGGCCCGCGTCTTCGAGCCCATCAGCTCGATCGCCTCGCTCGAAGGCCCGACCCAGATCAGGCCCGAGGCCTCGACCGCACGGGCAAAGGCGGCGTTCTCGGCGAGGAACCCGTAGCCCGGGTGGATGGCCTCCGCGCCCGCCTGCTGCGCCGCAGCGAGGATCCGCTCGCCGAGGAGATAGCTCTCGGCCGCAGGGCCGGGGCCGATCAGATACGCCTCGTCAGCCGAGCGCACGTGCAGCGCATCGCGGTCCGCCTCGGAATAGACCGCAACGGGGGCGATGCCGAGCTCGCGCAGGGTGCGGAAGATCCTGATCGCGATCTCGCCGCGGTTCGCAACCAGCACTTTCGAGAAGGGAGCCATGCCGGAGCGTATTCTCCCGGAGCCGTGACGCTTCCGGATCAGCTGACCGTCGCCCGCGCAGCGTCCGTGCCCGTCGTGGTGCTCCTCTACGCCTGGGACTTTCCGAACAACGAGTACTGGGCGACGGGGATCTTCTGCATCGCGATGGCTACCGACTTCTTCGACGGCCGGATCGCACGGCGCCGCGGAGTCACCTCGCAACTGGGCTCGCTGCTCGACCCGATCGCGGACAAGGTCCTCGTTCTCGCCGTCCTCGTGATGCTGATCGAGGACGGAGTCTGGCCGGCGTGGATGGTCGCCGCGATCGTGGCACGCGAGCTCCTGATCTCGGGCCTGAGGCTTGCCGCGATCGAGCGAGGCGTCGTGATCGCCGCACGCGATCTCGGGAAGCTCAAGACCTGGGCTCAGGCAACCGCTGCAGCGCTCGGCGGCTTTGCGGCCGCAGGCGCCTGGGGCGACAGCATCGCCTGGTGGGCGCTGCTGGTCGCCCTCGTCCTGACCTGGGTCTCGGGGCTCGACTACGCCCGCACGGCACCGCGCCTGCTACGCGGAACTCCTGCCTAGGCAGGCTGGCGCGAGTCGCACCACTCGCTGAACGCGGCCCAGGCGGCGAGGTAGTTGGTGAGCTGGGTCAGTCCCCGAGCCACTTCCACCTTGATCGAGATCACGCAGATAGGGCAGAAGGGCTCTTCGGCGGAGCGGGCCGGATGGTCGCCGCAGCGGCAGCACATGGTGACTCTGAAACGGCTGCGGCCGCCCGGCGGTTACGGGTCGAGCTCGGCCTCCTCGACGGCCTCGGCGAGCGCAGCCTGCGACCAGCCGCCGAGGTCGACTCTCTCGTCCGCGTCGAGGGCCGCGACGATCGCCTCGCGCTCCTGCGGGGGCGGCTCCGGCTCGATCGTGACGGGCACGAAGCGGAGCCTACCGACCCCCTTTGTAACTCAGGTCACGTGAAATCACCTTTTCGAGGGATTTCCTGTGTTGGCACGACGTTCAGAATCCCCAGTCTGTTAGGCGTCCATGTTTTGCGGTGTGGGAGGGGAAGACATGTTGCAATGGAAGAATGCTCGACTTGCGGCGGTGCTGGTCACAATCGTGAGTCTCTCGGTCGCGCTGGGGAACTGGGGCTGGGAACTTTTCAACTGGGGCTGGTAGGGCCCGCGCGTTGACCATCGGGGGGAAGATGCAGCCGCGGCTCGCGGCGATTGTTCTGCCGGTGGGCTTGCTCGGTCTCGCGGTCGCTGCTGCGGCCGCGATCTCGTTCGCCGTTTATCCCCGCGACGCGATGACTCTGGCGGGGATTGCCGGCCTCCTGGCGGCGTCGACGCTGGCGGAGCGCTACCCGGTGCCGCTCGACGGCATCGATACCGGGGGCGTCTCGCTCGGCTTCGTCTTCTGCACCGCGGGCATCGTGCTCTACGGCTGGCAGGCCGGCGTGATCATCGGATTCGCCGCGCCGATCATGCAGCTGCTCGAGCACCGGCCGCCGATCAGGGTGGCCTACAACGCTTCTGTCCTGTCCATCGCGGCGATCGTGGCGGGCCTGGCGATCGCGCCGCTGCGCGGCGACGAGGCAATCCTCGTCCTCGCTCAGGTGGTCGTCGCTGCGCTCACCCACTTCAGCGTCAACCTCGTGCTGATCAGCCTGGTCGTCGGCGTCAGCGCGCGAAAGCCGTTCCTCGATGTCGCGCGGACGAGCGTCGAGATCACGATTCTGCCGTTCGCACTGATGTCGTCAGCCGCGCTGATGCTGGTCGTACTCTGGCAGCGTTCGCCGTTCCTCTCTGCGGCGCTCGTCGGGCCGCTGCTCGCGATTGCGCTGTACCAGCGCTCCACGTTCCGCGAGCTGCGCGCGATGCGGCTCGCGCTCACCGACCCGCTCACCGGGCTCGGAAACCATCGCCACTTCCACGACCGGCTGGAGCGCGAGATCGCAGACTCCAGCGCGCAGGGCTATCCGCTCAGCCTCTGCCTCGTGGACATCGACGACTTCAAGCGGATCAACGACCGTTTCGGCCATCCGGGCGGCGACCGGGTGCTCGCACAGCTGTCGACGAACCTGCGGCAGGGCGGCGAGGCCTTCCGGCTCGGCGGAGACGAGTTCGCGATCCTGCTCCCCGGCCGTGACGAGGAAGGTTCACGGATGGCGGCCGAGGCGATCATCGAGCGGATCGCGGCGGTCGAGTTCGAGCCCGCCGGACCGATCACGATCAGCGCAGGCATTGCGACTGTGCCGGAGGAGGAGCTGAGCCGGGACGAGCTCGTAAGGCGCGCCGACAGCGCTCTCTACTGGGCGAAGGAGTACGGCAAGAACCAGGTACGCGTCTACCGGCCTGACGTGGTCGAGATCGCCGAGCTGAAGCGGCTCGCCGCCGGGCCCGACCGCGCCGCACGCTTCCGTGCGGCTGCGAGCCTCGCCAAGGCGGTCGACGCCCGCGATGCGTACACGGGCTCCCACTCAGAGCGCGTCGCCGACCTGGCGGCGCGGATCGCGACGCGACTCGGCGTCGACCGCGAGCAGGTCGAGCTGACACGCCTTGCCGGCAGCCTGCACGACCTGGGCAAGCTGGCGATCCCCGAGGAGATCCTGCGCAAGCCCGGTCCGCTCTCGGAGACCGAGCGGCTGGTGCTCGAGCGGCATCCGCAGATCGGCTTCCGCATGCTCGAGAGCCTCGGAGTCGATCCGGTCGCCGACTGGGTGCTGCACCACCACGAGCGCTGGGACGGCTCCGGCTACCCCGACGGGGTGAGCGGCGAGGACATCCCGCTCGGCGCCAGGATCATCTTCGTCGCCGACGCCTACGACGCGATGACGTCCGACCGCGTCTACCGCGGCCGGCTGACCGACGACGAGGCGATCGCCGAGCTCGCGCGCTGCTCGGGCACGCAGTTCGACCCCGAGATCGTGGCTGCGCTCGCCGACGAGCTCGGCATCGGCGCCGGCTGGCCCGTCGCGGCCGCCTACGCGTAGTCCTCGACTAGAGCGACACGAGCCGGGCCGCGGTCGCCTTGAACGACGCGATCACCATGTCGCCTTCGGCAAGTGCGAGTCGATCCGCCGAGGCCGCCGTCACCTCCGCCGTCAGCGGACCGACCCGCACGCGGACACGATTTCCCAGCGCGACGAGCGAGCGCACATTTCCTTGCACGTGATTCACGGCGGAGTCCGCAGGTACGGCACGGGCGACGGAGATCTCCCAGGGATAGACGGCCAGGCCGACCCTCCCCTGCCCCGCGTCGGTCGTGAAGGCGGAGCCGCCGGTATCGAGTACGACCTCCGTGAGGCCGTCGGTGCCCGGTCGTGCGACTCCGTGCAACAGATTTGCCCCCGTAAAGCTCGCCACGAATACGTCAGCCGGGGCGGCGAGCAACTCGGCAGCGCTTCCGAGCTGGAGAATCCGGCCTTCGACAATCACACCAACGCGGTCTGCGAGGGCCGCTGCATCCTCGAAGTCGTGCGTGACGAGCAGCGTCGGAAGCCGCAGCTCCGCCAGCAGCTCGGTGAGCTCGCTCCGGACGACGCCGCGGGTGTGCGTGTCGAGTGCGGAGAGCGGCTCGTCGAGCAGGAGGACTGCCGGGTCGCGCGCAAGCGCCCGCGCCAGCGCGACACGTTGCCGCTCGCCACCCGAGAGATCGCCGGGGCGGGCGCCGGCGAGATGGGAGATCCGAAAGCGCTGCAGCAGCTCGTCGACCCGTTCTCGGCCTCCAAACGCGACGTTGCGACGCACGTCGAGGTGCGGGAAGAGCGCGTACTCCTGGAAGACGAGCCCAACCGAGCGGCGCTCCGGCGGAAGGTCGATCCCAGTCGCGGAGTCGAACCAAGCCTCCGCACCGAGGGCGACGCGGCCACCCTCCGGCCGCAGCAGCCCCGCGATCGCCCGCAGCACGCTCGACTTCCCCGCTCCCGACGGTCCGACGAGCGCGAGCGTCTCGCGCCCGAGCTCGAGGTCTAGCGAGAGGCGGAAGGAGCGGAGAGGGTGGTCGACGCGGAGGTTGAGCTTGTCCATGAGGGAATGAGCTTGACGGCGAGAAGGATCGCGGCGCTGACGACGACGAGTTCGGCGCCGATCGCGAGCGCGACGTCGAAGTCGACGTCGAACTGCTCGTACACCGCGAGCGAGAGCGTCTGCGTCACACCCTGGAGAGAGCCGGCAAACATGATCGTCGCGCCGAACTCTCCGATCCCACGGGCGAATGCCAACGCCCAACCGCCGCCCAGACCACCGGACGCAAGCGGAAGCGCGATGCGGAAGAACGTTCGTCCAGGTCCGGCGCCGAGCGTTCGGGCAGCACCGGTCAGTGAGGCGTCGACGGCCTCGAATGCAGAGATGCCGGCGCGAAGATAGAACGGGCTCGCGACGAAGATCACCGCCATAACGACAGCGACCTGGGTGAACGCGACCTGGAGCCCGAAGACTTCGAGCGTTCCGCCGAGCAACCCGATCCGACCAAACGCGGCGAGGAGTCCGATCCCCGCGACCGCCGGCGGCAGGACGAGCGGCAGCTCGACCGCAGTGACGAGAAGTGCGCGGGCGCGAAAGGAACGAGTGGCGATCAGATACGCAGCCGGTGTACCAACCAGCAGGATCAGGGCGTTCGCGATCAGCGTCGTCTTCAGTGTCACGATCAGCGCGTCAACGGCGGCCGGAGCCGTCATGCCGTCGATCAGCCGGCCCAGCGGAATCTGAAGGAAGATCGCGACGATCGGGAGAATGAGGAACGAGAGGGCAAGCGCCGTCGCGACCGCGAGGGCTGCCGCAAAGGGGCTCCTCACGGGAGTCCGAAGCCGGCCTTGGCCAACTCGCGCCTACCGTCGGTGCTGAGCAGGTCGGCGACGAACTCGAGCGCGCCCTCTCGATTGGTCGATCCCGCCACGACGGCGACCTCGTAGCGAACGGTCGGCTGGGACCGCTTTGGCAGCGGGATCGCGACCAACCGTGACGAGGCGGCGCGGACATCGGTCGCGTAGACGAAGCCCGCATCTGCCTCGCCGAGCGCGAGCTTTCCGACGATCCCCTTGACATCCGGTTCCTGGCTGACGGCCTTCCGCAGAACACGCAGGAGGCCAAGCCGCTTCAGCACCTCGCGCGTGTAGAGACCGATCGGGACTTTCTGTCCCGCGACGACGAGCTTCAGCTTCGGTCGCTTCGCCAGGTCGAAGACGCTGTGGATCTTCGCTGGGTTCGAGCGCGGCACTGCGAGAACCAGAGAGTTCGTTGCGAACATCCGCGGCTTCCCCACGAGACCGTTGCGGTAGAGGTCCCGCGTGTAGATCGGGCTCGCCGAGGCGAAAACGTCGGCCGGCGCGCCGCGTGTGATCTGGATCGCCAGCTGGTTCGAGCCCGCGAACTGGAAGCGGGCCGAGGGTGAGACTTTCGGGAACACCTCAGTGAGCGAGGAGGCCGCATACACGGTCGCAGGCCCGTCGGCACGGACCGACGTGAAGCCAGTGCCGAGGGCGACCGCTGCGAGAAGGGCCGACCCGAAGGCGAGGCCCCGTCTCACAACTCCACCATCACGGAGGTCGATTTCACGACACCGGCGGCGCTCATGCCGGGGTGGAGCCCGAGCTCCGCGACCGACTCGCGCGTGACGATCGCGACGACTCGCGACGGTTCGGTGACGTCGATCTCGACCCGCGCGATCAGGCCTTCGACCTCTACCGACCGAACGACGCCGCGGAAGCGGTTGCGGGCCGAAAGCGTCTCCTCGCCGACCGGGCCGCGCAGCCGCTCGACCTCGGACGCCGGGACGACACGCCGGTTGGCGGAGTCGCGCTCCACGCGAATCTTGCCGTCGCGGTCCCAGCGGCGGAGCGTCTCGATGCTGATCCCGAGCGCCCGCGAGGCCGCCGCAGCCGTGAGCGTTTGCCTAGGCATTGCCTAGACGATACGAAATCGCGCCCCTGTCCGCAACCGACACCTCTCCCGCAGGCCCGTCCGGGGACTGTCCCCGGACGTGTCCCATCCAGCGTCGTCCAGCGGGTGGATCTTCGGACGTAACTTTTGCCGCCGCGCTCGGGCGCTGAGCCGCTCGGGGCGTCGCTCGCGGTTCGCGGCCGGAGGGGATAGGCCGGATGGCCAGACCCGGAGAGCCGCGGGCCGCGAGCGGCGTCAGGGCGGCGGAGCCGGGCTCTGCCCGGCGGGAGCCGTCCGGCCGAGCGGCTCAGAGCGGGATGTTGCCGTGCTTGCGCTTTGGCCGCGGCTCGCGCTTCGTCAGCGAGACCTCGAGCGCCGAGATCAGGATCGGCCGTGTCCGGCGCGGCTCGATCACCTCGTCGACGTAGCCCCGCTCGGCTGCGTGGTACGGGTTCGCGAAGCGCTCCTTGTAGTCGGCGATCAGCTCTGAGCGGCGCGCTTCCGGGTCGGCGGCGTCGTCGAGCTCCTTGCGGAAGATGATGTTGACCGCGCCCTCCGGCCCCATGACCGCCACCTCGGCGGTCGGCCACGCGACGTTGAAGTCGGCGCGGATGTGCTTGGAGCTCATGACGTCGTAGGCCCCGCCGTACGCCTTGCGGGTGATCACCGTCAGCTTCGGCACGGTCGCCTCGGCGTAGGCGTAGAGGAGCTTCGCGCCGTGCCGGATGATCCCACCCCACTCCTGCTCGGTTCCCGGCAGGAAGCCCGGGACGTCGACGAACGTGACGAGCGGGACGTTGAACGCGTCGCACGTGCGGACGAAGCGAGCGGCTTTCACCGACGCGTCGATGTCGAGCACCCCGGCGAGCGCCGCCGGCTGATTGCCCACGACCCCAACCGAGTGGCCGCCCAGCCGCGCGAACCCGCAGACGATGTTCTCGGCGAAGCGCGGCTGCACCTCGAGGAACTCGGCGTCGTCGACGACCTTCGCGATCACCTGCTTCATGTCGTACGGCTTCGTGGCCTCGTCCGGGATGAACGTGTCGAGATCCGGCTCCTCACGGTCGACCGGATCCGACGGGGCGGCGTACGGCGCGCGCTCGAGATTGTTCTGAGGCAGGAACGAGAGCAGGTAGCGCGCGTCCTCGAGACACGCCTCCTCGTCGGCCGCCGTGAAGTGCGCGACACCCGACCTGGACGCATGCGTCGCTGCGCCGCCGAGCTCCTCGAAGGAGACCTCCTCCCCCGTCACCGTCTTCACCACGTCGGGCCCGGTGATGAACATGTAGGACGACTCCTCGGCCATCAGGACGAAGTCGGTGATGGCCGGTGAGTAGACGGCGCCGCCGGCGCAGGGGCCGAGCACGAGCGAGATCTGGGGCACGACACCTGACGCCTGGACGTTCCGCCAGAAGATCTCGGCGTAGCCGGCGAGGGAGACGACGCCTTCCTGGATCCGTGCGCCGCCGGAGTCGTTGATCCCGATCACCGGGCAGCCGTACTTGACGGCCATGTCCATCACCTTGCAGATCTTCTCCGCGAACACCTCGGAGAGAGAGCCGCCGAAGACGGTGAAGTCCTGCGAGAAGACGAAGACCTTGCGTCCCATGATCTCGCCGTAGCCGGTGACGACGGCGTCGCCGTACGGCCGGTTCGCCATCGACTCGAAATCCGGGTTGCGATGGCGGACGTAGCGGTCGAGCTCGACAAACGAGTCCGGGTCGAGCAGCTTCTCGACCCGCTCGCGCGCCAGCAGCTTCCCCCGCTCCCGCTGGCGAGCGACGGACTTCTCGTTCCCCGCGTGCGCAGCCTCTTCAGAGAGCTCCTGCAGCCACGCCAGCTTGGCGGCGGTGGTGTCGTGGATCTCGGCCATGGCCGCCCAGCCTAATACGATCGCCTGGATGGAGCCGCCGCTCGACCGCTCGACGACCTGGCCGTACGTCGACGGCGAGCCGGGGCCGTTCCACTACGCCCGGAACGCCCACCCGGTCGGCGTCGAGGCGGAGCGCATGCTGGGCGAGCTCGAGGGCGGAGACGCGCTCCTGTTCTCGTCGGGCATGGGCGCCGAGACCGCGGTCGTGCTGGCACTGCTCTCGCCCGGCTCGACGATCGCACTCGCGCAGGACGCCTACTACGGGACCGGAGTCCTCTTCACGGAGCTCGAGCGCTGGGGCCTCCGGCACGTCCTCTTCGACCAGACAGGACCACCCCCGCCGGGCGCCGACCTCGTCTGGATCGAGGCGCCGTCGAATCCGCTCTTGACGATGCCCGACTTCGAGGCGGCGGCCGCGCACCCCGGCCTCGTCGTCTGCGATGCAACTGCGGCGACGCCGGTGCACCTCCACCCGCTCGAGCGCGGCTGCGATCTCGTGCTCCATTCGGCGACGAAGTACCTAGCCGGGCATCACGACGTGCTGCTCGGCGCCGTCGTCTGCAAGAGCTCGGAGCACGCCGCCCGCCTGCTCGAGCTGAGGACGCGCACCGGGATCGTCGCAGCACCCGACGCCGCGTGGCTCCTCGGGCGCGGGTTGAAGACGCTCGAGGTCCGCGTCACTCGCCAGAGCGAGACCGCGAGGACGCTCGCCGCGCGGCTGGAGGAGCACGGGCGCGTGATCAAAGTGAGATATCCCGGATTCGGAGCACTGCTCTCCTTCGACACGGCGGACGGCGCCAGCGCGCGCCGCGTCGAGACCGCGACGACGCTGATCGTCAACGCCACGAGCCTCGGCGGCGTCCAGTCGACGATCGAAACACGGCATCGCTGGGAGGGCGACCGCGTCCCCGAGGGGCTCGTGCGGCTCTCGGTCGGCCTCGAGCCCGCCGATCAGCTCTGGCAGGACCTCGCCCAGGCCCTGGAACAGGCCTAACCACCAAGCTTTTCGCGTCTGCAGGCCGTTAAACATCGGCCGCGAATGGGCATACACGCGCGAGGAGCTAGAGGAGCTCCTTGCGCGACCCCCGCTGATGAAAAAGGAGTGAAACGTGCCCCGAGTGCCTACGGCCGGTGAGCGCAGCAGGCGCGCCCGGAAGTCCGCAACGACCGTCCAGTCCGCAAACGGAGCCGGGCGCCTCAACGACGCCCAGCTCGCCAAGCTCGTGAAGGCGCTCGAAGCGGCGCGCGACGGCGATTTCTCGGTTCGGCTGCGCCCCGAAGGCCCGTTGGCGGACGTCGCCGCGGCGTTCAACAAACTCGTCGAGCGCAACCAACAGGTGACGAAGGAGCTCGTCCGGGTCAGCAAGGTCGTGGGTCGTGAGGGTCGCATCAACCAGCGGGCAAGCGTCGCGGGGGCGCCGGGCTCGTGGTCCGAGAAGGTCGGCGCCGTCAACGAGCTCATCGACAACCTGGCGCGGCCGACGATCGAGGTCGCGCGCGTGATCGATGCGGTCGCCGACGGCGATCTGACCCAGCGCATCCAGCTCGAGATCGACGGTCAGCCCGTGCGCGGCGAGTTCCGCCGCATCGGCACGACCGTGAACGCGATGGTCGACCAGCTCTCCTCATTCGCCGCCGAGGTGACGCGCGTTGCACGCGAGGTCGGCACCGAGGGAATCCTGGGTGGGCAGGCAAAGGTCAAGGGCGTCTCAGGCACGTGGAAGGACCTGACCGACTCGGTCAACCAGATGGCGTCGAACCTGACGGGGCAGGTGCGGAACATCGCGGACGTGACGACCGCGGTCGCGAACGGCGACCTCTCGCGCAAGGTCACCGTCGACGTCAAGGGCGAAGTGCTCGAGCTGAAGAACACCGTCAACACGATGGTCGACCAGCTGTCCCTCTTCGCCGACGAGGTGACGCGGGTCGCCCGCGAGGTCGGCACCGACGGGAAGCTCGGTGGCCAGGCGCAGGTCAAGGGCGTCTCGGGCGTGTGGAAAGACCTGACCGAGAACGTCAACACGCTCGCGAACAACCTCACCGGCCAGGTCCGCAACATCGCCGCGGTCACGACCGCCGTCGCCAACGGCGACCTCTCACGCAAGATCACCGTCGACGTGAGGGGCGAGGTGCTCGAGCTGAAGGAGACCGTCAACACGATGGTCGACCAGCTCCGCTCCTTCTCCGCGGAGGTGACGCGCGTCGCCAAGGAGGTCGGCACCGAAGGCAAGCTCGGCGGGCAGGCCCAGGTCGAAGGCGTCTCCGGCGTCTGGCGCGACCTGACCGAGAACGTGAACACCCTCGCGAACAACCTCACTGGCCAGGTGCGGAACATCGCCGAGGTGACGACCGCAGTCGCGAACGGCGACCTCTCCAAGAAGATCACCGTCGACGTCCGGGGCGAGGTGCTCGAGCTGAAGGAGACCGTCAACACAATGGTCGATCAGCTCCGCGCCTTCGCAGCCGAGGTGACGCGTGTCGCGCGCGAGGTCGGCACCGAAGGCAAGCTCGGCGGCCAGGCCCAGGTCGAAGGCGTCTCCGGCACGTGGCGCGACCTGACGGACAACGTGAACACGCTCGCCGGCAACCTCACCTCGCAGGTTCGCAACATCGCAGCGGTGACGACCGCGGTCGCGAACGGCGACCTCTCGAAGAAGATCACCGTCGACGTCAAGGGCGAGATCCAGGAGCTGAAGGACACGATCAACACGATGGTCGACCAGCTCTCCTCGTTCGCCGCCGAGGTGACACGCGTCGCGCGCGAGGTCGGCACCGAAGGCAGGCTCGGCGGCCAGGCCCAGGTCGAAGGCGTCTCCGGCACGTGGCGCGGCTTGACGGAGAACGTGAACACGCTTGCGAACAACCTCACCGACCAGGTGCGGAACATCGCCGAGGTGACCACCGCGGTCGCCCAGGGCGACCTCTCGAAGAAGATCACGGTCGACGCCCGCGGCGAGGTGCTGGAGCTCAAGAGCACGATCAACACGATGGTCGACCAGCTCTCGGCTTTCGCGGCCGAGGTGACCCGGGTCGCCCGCGAGGTCGGCACCGAAGGGAAGCTCGGCGGCCAGGCCCAGGTCGAGGACGTCTCCGGCGTCTGGCGGGGACTGACCGAGAACGTGAACCTGATGGCCGACAACCTGACCGCCCAGGTGCGGTCGATCGCCGAGGTGACGACGGCTGTCGCGCGCGGCGACCTGACGCAGAAGATCACGATCGAGACGAAGGGCGAGATCGCCCAGCTCGCGTCGACGATCAACACGATGGTCGACCAGCTCTCCTCGTTCGCCGCCGAGGTCACGCGTGTCGCCCGCGAGGTCGGCACCGAGGGGATCCTCGGCGGCCAGGCGACGGTCGAGGGCGTCCTGGGGACGTGGCGCGGCCTCACCGACAACGTCAACCTGCTCGCGAACAACCTGACGGGGCAGGTGCGCGCCATCGCCGACGTGACCACCGCGGTCGCGAAGGGCGACCTCTCGCAGAAGATCACCGTCGACGCGAAGGGGGAGATCGCCCAGCTGAAGGGGACGATCAACACGATGGTCGACCAGCTCTCGGCGTTCGCCGGCGAGGTGACGCGCGTTGCGCGCGAGGTCGGCACGGAGGGCAAGCTCGGGGTCGAGGCCGAGGTCGAGGACGTCTCGGGCGTCTGGCGCGACCTGACCCAGAACGTGAACACGATGGCGAACTCGCTCACCGCACAGGTGCGGAACATCGCGGAGGTGACGACGGCGGTCGCGAACGGCGACCTCTCCAAGAAGGTCACCGTCGACGTGAAGGGCGAGATCCAGGAGCTGAAGCAGACGATCAACACGATGGTCGACCAGCTCTCCTCGTTCGCCGCCGAGGTGACGCGGGTCGCGAAGGACGTCGGCACCGAGGGCAAGCTGGGCGGTCAGGCCGAGGTCGTCGGCGTCTCGGGCACCTGGAAGGACCTGACAGAGAACGTGAACACGCTCGCGAACAACCTCACCGACCAGGTGCGGAACATCGCCGAGGTGACCACGGCGGTCGCCCAGGGCGATCTCTCGCGCAAGATCACGGTCGAGGCCAAGGGCGAGGTGGCCGAGCTCGCCTCGACGATCAACACGATGGTCGACCAGCTCTCGTCCTTCGCCGCGGAGGTGACCCGCGTCGCCCGCGAGGTCGGTACCGAGGGCAAGCTCGGCGGCCAGGCCCAGGTGAAGGGCGTCTCCGGCACCTGGCGCGACCTGACCGACAACGTCAACTTCATGGCCGGCTCGCTCACCGAGCAGGTGCGGAACATCGCGACAGTGACCACCGCGGTCGCCAACGGCGACCTCTCCAAGAAGATCACCGTCGACGCCAAGGGCGAGATCTTCGAGCTGAAGGACACGATCAACACGATGGTCGAGCAGCTGCGGGCCTTCGCGTCCGAGGTGACGCGTGTCGCGCGCGAGGTCGGCACCGAGGGCCGCCTCGGCGGTCAGGCGACGGTCGAGGGCGTGTCCGGCACCTGGAAGGACCTCACCGACAGCGTCAACTTCATGGCCTCGTCGCTCACCGAGCAGGTGCGGAACATCGCGACAGTGACCACCGCGGTCGCCAACGGCGACCTCTCGAAGAAGGTCACCGTGGACGTCAAGGGCGAAGTGCTCGAGCTGAAGGACACGATCAACACCATGGTCGACCAGCTCTCCGCCTTCGCGGCCGAGGTCACACGTGTCGCCCGCGAGGTCGGCACCGAGGGCACGCTCGGCGGCCAGGCCGAGGTCGAGGGCGTCTCGGGCACGTGGCGCGACCTGACCGAGAACGTGAACCTGCTCGCCGGCAACCTCACCTCGCAGGTCAGGAACATCGCGACCGTGACCACCGCGGTCGCGAAAGGCGACCTCTCGCAGAAGATCACCGTCGAGGCCAAGGGCGAGGTCGGCCAGCTCGCGCGGACGATCAACACGATGGTCGACCAGCTCTCGACCTTCGCAGCCGAGGTGACCCGTGTCGCACAGGAGGTCGGCACCGAGGGCAAGCTCGGCGTGCAGGCTCAGGTCGAGGGCGTTTCGGGCGTGTGGAAGGGCCTGACCGACAACGTGAACCAGCTCGCCGAGACGCTGACGATCCAGCTCCGCGCGATCGCGAATGTCTCCACGGCCGTGACGCAGGGCGACCTGACCCGGTCGATCACGGTCGAGGCCGCCGGCGAGGTCTCGGACCTCAAGGACAACATCAACCAGATGATCGGCAACCTCCGCGAGACGACGGAGCGCAACGCCGCACAGGACTGGCTCAACTCGAACCTGGCCCGCTTCTCGGGCATGCTCCAGGGCCAGCGCGACCAGAAGACGGTCGCCAGGCTCCTGATGAGCGAGGTGACACCGCTCATCGAGGCCCAGCACGGTGCCTTCTACGTCGCCCAGGACACCGGTGAGGACGAGGAGACCGAGCTGCGCCTGATCGCCTCGTACGGCTACAAGGAGCGGAAGGCGATCTCGAACCGCTTCAAGATCGGCGAGGCGCTGATCGGACAGGCCGCGCTGGAGCGGAAGACGATCGTGATCACGCAGGCCCCGGACGACTACATCAAGATCGCGTCCGGTCTCGGCGAGGCCGCGCCGACGAGCATCATCGTCCTCCCCGTCCTCTTCGAGGAGACGGTGATGGCGGTGCTCGAGCTCGCGTCGTTCGAGCCGTTCACCGAGATCCAGCAGACGTTCCTGGAGCAGGTCTCGGAGTCGATCGGTGTCGTCCTGAACACGATCACGGCGAACATGCGGACGGAGGAGCTGTTGCTCCAGTCGCAGCAGCTGACACAGGATCTCCAGAGCCAGTCCGAGGAGCTGCAGTCGCAGCAGGACGAGCTGAAGCGCTCGAACTCCGAGCTCGAGGCGCAGACGGCGACCCTGCGCGCCTCCGAGGAGCTGTTGCAGACCCAGCAGGAAGAGCTTCAGCAGACGAACGAGGAGCTCGAGGAGCGCTCGCAGCAGCTGGAGGAGCAGAACCGGCGGATCGAGATCAAGAACACCGAGATCGAGGACGCGCGCAGCGCGCTCGAGGAGAAGGCCGAGCAGCTCGCGCTCTCGTCGAGGTACAAGTCCGAGTTCCTCGCGAACATGTCGCACGAGCTGCGGACGCCGCTCAACTCGCTGCTGATCCTGGCGAAGCTGCTCGGCGACAACATCGGCGGCAACCTGACCGCCAAGCAGATCGAGTTCGCAAACACGATCCACAATGCGGGCGCCGAGCTGCTCGGGCTGATCAACGACATCCTCGACCTCTCCAAGGTCGAGGCCGGGAAGATGGACGTGCACGCCGGCGAGGTGTCGGTGGCCGAGGAGCTGGCCACTCTCGAGCGGTCGTTCATGCCGGTGGCCGCCGAAAAGGGGCTGACGTTCGAGCTCGACTTCGCGGAGACCGCGCTCCCGACCGTCGTCACCGACCAGCAGCGGCTGCAGCAGATCCTGAAGAATCTGCTCTCGAACGCGTTCAAGTTCACCGACAGCGGAGGCGTGGTCCTCCGGGTCTCCCAGGCACCGCCCGGTCGCCAGTTCGCGAGCGAGACACTCGCGGGCGCCGCGCACGTGGTCGGGTTCTCGGTCGTCGACACGGGCGTCGGGATCGCCGCAGACAAGCTGCGCGTGATCTTCGAGGCGTTCCAGCAGGCGGACGGGACGACCAGCCGCCGCTACGGCGGCACGGGGCTCGGCCTCTCGATCAGCCGCGAGATCGCACGCCTGCTCGGCGGTGAGATCCACGTCGAATCCGCCCCCGGCGAGGGCAGCACGTTCACGCTCTACCTGCCGGACGTCTTCGTCGAGCACGCGCCGGCAGCGACCGGCGTCGAGTTTCTGGCCGCCGTGACGGCAGGACTGACCCCGGCGACGGCCGCGTTGCCCAGCCAGGCGAACGGCGGCGAGCCCGACATCGAGCCCTTCGATCCCATGCTGCTCGTCCCGAGCGAGGTCGCCGACGACCGCGACCGCATCGAGGAGGGTGACCGCGTTGTCCTGATCGTCGAGGACGACGCCGACTTCGCCCGCACCGAGCTCGAGATCGCACGCGAGCGCGGATTCAAGGGACTCGTTGCCCTTCGCGGCGACAGCGGGCTCGCTCTCGCGCACGAGTTCAAGCCGGACGCGATTGTGCTCGACATGAGCCTGCCGGTGCTGGACGGCTGGACAGTGCTCGATCGGCTCAAGCGCCACCCGTCCACACGGCACATCCCCGTGCACATCGTCTCGGGGGTCGAGGAGACGCAGCCCGCGCTGATGGCCGGCGCCGCGGCGGTCGTCAAGAAGCCCGCCTCGATCGAGGCTCTCCAGGCCGTCTTCGTCGGCATCGAGTCGTTCATCGACCGCGCCGTCCGGAGGTTGCTCGTCGTCGACGACGACGAGCTGCAGCGCGCTGCGATCATCGAGCTCGTCGGTGGTGACGGCGATGTCGAGATCGAGGCGGTCGGCTCGTCGGAGGAAGCGCTTGCCGCACTCGACTCCGGGCCGCCCTTCGACTGCATGGTGCTCGATCTGAAGCTGCCGAAGATGACCGGCTTCGACCTGCTCGAGAAGGTGAAGACCAGCGAGAGCTGGCACGGGCTGCCGGTGATCGTGTACACCGGCAAGGAGCTGACCCGGCGCGAGGAGACGAAGCTGAAGCGCTACGCAGAGACGATCGTCGTCAAGGACGCCCGCTCACCCGAGCGTCTCCTCGACGAGACATCGCTCTTCCTCCACCGCGTCGAGTCGAAGCTGCCCGAGTCGAAACGCAAGATGCTCGAACAGCTCCACAACACCGACGCGCTCTTCCTCGGCAAGAAGATCCTGATCGTCGACGACGACGTGCGGAACGTCTTCGCGCTCGCGAGCGCGCTCGAGGCGAACGGAATGGAGGTGCTGTTCGCGGAGAACGGTCGCGAGGGAATCGACGTGCTCCGGGCGAACGAAAGCGTCGACCTCGTCCTGATGGACGTGATGATGCCGGAGATGGACGGTTACGAGACGACCCAGGCGATCCGGCTGCTACCCGAGTTCGAGAAGCTGCCGATCATCGCGCTGACGGCGAAGGCGATGCAGGGCGACCGTGAGCGGTCGATCGCCGCCGGCGCCTCCGACTACATCACGAAGCCCGTCGACACCGACCAACTGCTCTCCCTGATGCGGGTGTGGCTCTACCGGTGATGGTCGGCCGGTGATTCGCGTGCTCGCGGGGGCGATCCAGACCAAGCGGGGGGCCGCACTCGGCCGCGGCCAAGACTGGTTGCCTTGGCAAGGTCGAGGGTGGTTCCCGGCGCAGTGTCTGGCTCGTCGTCCGGGAGTGCGCTAATTGCCGGCCGGCCATCTAGCTAGACACGAGGCGCTCGAGCTCGAGCAGATCGAGATCGAGCTTCTCCTGGAAGGGATTCACCGTCGCTACGGCTTCGACTTCCGCGAGTACGCTCCGGCATCGCTGAAGCGGCGCCTGCGCCGGCGGATGGACGGGGAGAAGGTCGACACCGTCTCCGCGCTCCAGAACCTGATCCTCCACGACCCGGCGGTGATGGAACGGCTGCTGCTCGACCTGTCGATCAACGTGACCGCGATGTTCCGCGACCCCACGTTCTTCTTCGCGTTTCGCGAGAAGGTCGTGCCCGCCCTTCGCACCTACCCGTTCGCGCGGCTCTGGGTTGCCGGCTGCTCGACCGGCGAGGAGGTCTACTCGCTCGCGATCCTGCTCGCCGAGGAGGGCCTCGCCGACCGAGTCCGGATCTACGCGACCGACATCAACGAAGCGGTGATCGAGACGGCACGGCTCGGCGTCTTCCCACTGGACAAGATGCAGGAGTACACGCAGAACTACATCCGGGCCGGTGGCGCCCGCTCGTTCTCGGAGTACTACGTCGCCCGCTACGACAGCGCGCAGTTCTCGCGTGCGCTCGTCGACGGCGTTGTCTTCGCCAGGCACAATCTCGCCTCCGACGCCGCGTTCAACGAGTTCAACGTGATCACGTGCCGGAACGTGATGATCTACTTCGCGCAGCCCCTGCAGGAGCGCGTGCACCGCCTCTTCTACGAAAGCCTCGCCACGTTCGGAGTCCTCGCTCTTGGGCAGAAGGAGACGATCCGCTTCTCTCCGCACGAGAGCGCGTACGAGGAACTGGACGCCGGAGAGCGGCTCTACAAGAAGGTTCGCTGATGTACGAGGTGATCGCGATCGGCGCCTCGTGGGGTGGTTTGGAGGCCATGGGCACGCTGCTCGAAGGCATTCCGCAGGATCTCGACCAGACGATCGTCGTCGCGCAGCACCGCTCTGCCGAGGCGAGCCGCGGCGTGCTCGAGTCGCTGCTCCAGCGGCACGTCGAGCGGCCGGTGACCGAGCCGAGCGACAAGGAGCTGATCGAGCCCGGCCACGTGTACGTCGCGCCGCCCGACTATCACCTGCTGGTCGACGGTGGGCGCTTCGCCCTCTCCGTCGAGGGACGGGTGCAGTTTGCGCGGCCCTCGATCGACGTCCTCTTCGAATCGGTTGCGGACGGCTACCGCGAGCGCGCGATCGGGATCGTGCTCACCGGCGCGAACGCAGACGGAGCGGCGGGCCTCGCCGCCATCAAGCGAAACGGCGGTGTCTCGATCGTCCAGGATCCGTGGACGGCGAGCCGGCGGACGATGCCCGACGCGGCGCTGCATGCGTCCGCCGTGGACGCCGTACTGCCGCTCGAGGACATCGGTCCGTTTCTCTACGGGTTGTGCCGCCCGTGAGCGAGAAGGCGAAGCTCCTCCTCGTCGACGACCGCCCCGAGAACCTGCTGGCGCTCGAGGCGATCCTCGAGCCTCTCGATCAAGAGCTCGTCCGTGTCGCGTCGGGCGAGGAGGCGCTGCGCCGCCTGCTGCACGACGAGTTCGCCGTGATCCTGCTCGACGTGCAGATGCCAGGCATGGACGGCTTCCAGACCGCCGAGCTGATCAAGAAGCTCGAGCGGACGCGGCACATCCCGATCGTCTTCCTGACCGCGATCTCGAAGGACGCCGAGCACGTCTTCCAGGGCTACGGGGCCGGAGCGGTCGACTATCTGATGAAGCCCTTCGACCCGCACATCCTGCGCGCGAAGGTGTCGGTGTTCATCGACCTCTGGCAGAAGTCGGTCGAGATCAGGCGCCAGGACGACCTGCTCAAGACCCAGGAGATCGCGGCGCTCGAGCGTGAGAGCGACGTGCGCTACCGCTCACTCGCCGACGCGGTCCCGCAGATCGTCTGGACGACGGACGCCGACGGGAAGACGCTCGCCTACAACGAGCGCTGGTACGAGTACACCGGAATGGTGCGCGGCCAGGAGGGTGAGGCGCGAGCGGTCGTCCATCCCGAGGACGTGCCCGAGATGCTGCAACGGTGGGAGGAGGCGCGACCGACCGGCAATCCGTTCGAGGTCGAGTACCGCCTCCGCCGCACGGATGGTGTCTACCGCTGGCATCTCATCCGGTCGGTTTGCCTGCTCGACGAGTCGGGTGCGATGACCGGCTGGGTCGGGACTGCGACGGACATCCACGATCGCCGGCTCGCCGAGGAGCGGCAGCGCTTCCTGGCGGAGGCCGGCTGGGTGCTCGGCAGCTCCCTCGACTACGAGCAGACGCTGGCCGACGTCGCGCGGCTCGCCGTGCCGCACGTCGCGGACTGGTGCGCAGTCGACATCTTCGTCGACGGCAAGCTGGAGCGGTTGGCCCTGGAGCACGTCGACCCTCTCAGGCTGGCGCTGGCCCGCGAGTTGCAGGACGCGATGCTCGGCGCCGCCGGCTCGGCCGCCGCCGCGGCGATCCGCGTGCAGGAATCTGTGCTCGTGCGGGACATCGACGACGAGACGCTTGCCTCGTTCGGGTTCGAGGACAGCCAGCTCGAGATCGCGCGTGCCCTCGGCCCGCGCTCGTACGTCACGGTGCCGCTCGTCGCGCGCGAGGAGGTCTTCGGCTCGATCAGCCTGGTCACGGCCGAGTCGGAGCGACGGTACGACGAGAGCGATCTCGCCCTCGCGGAGGAGCTCGCACGCCAAGCCGCGAGCGCGATCGACAACGCCCGCCTCTACGCCGAGGCCGAGCGGCGCGGTCGCGCGGCGAGAGCGCTGGAGGCGGTCGGCGACGGTGTCGTCCTCGTCGACCGGGAGGGGGTGATCCGCCTCTGGAACACCGCCGCTGCCACGATCACCGGTCTGCGGGAGCCCGATGTGCTCGGCCGCCCGATCGTGGAAGTCGTCACCGGCTGGGACGAGATCTCGCCGCGGATCCCGGTCGCGAGCAAGCCCGGCGAGCTGGTCCACGCCGAGACGGTGCCGGTCGAATTCGGCGGTCGCGAGCTCTGGATCTCCGGCTCGGGGGTCGGCTTCGAAGAGGGGACGGTGTACGCATTCCGCGACCTGACCGAGGAGCGCGCGCTCGAGGAGATCAAGGCCGAGTTCGTCGCTACCGTCTCGCACGAGCTGCGGACGCCGCTTGCCGCGATCTACGGCTCGGCGCAGACGCTCCGCCGCACGGACATCGAGCTCGACCCCGAGATCCGGGTTCAGCTCCTCGGCGTGATCGCGTCCGAGTCGGACCGGCTCGGGACGATCGTCAACGACCTCCTCGTTGCCGGCAGCCTCGATGCCGACCAGCTTCCCCTCTCGGTCGAGCGCTGCGACCCTGCGGAGCTCGCAAGCTCGGTCATCGAGGCCGCAAAGACGCACCTGCCCGAGGCGATCGAGCTCCAGCTACACGCGCCGGAGCGTCTGCTGCCGGTGATCGCAGATCCCGTCCAGCTGCATCAGGTGCTCGTCAACCTCGTCGACAACGCGATCAAGTACTCACCGGCGGGCGGCGAGGTCGCCGTCTCGGTGGCGAACGGCGACGGCCTGATCCGCTTCTCGGTCGTCGACAAAGGCCTCGGAATCCCACCCTCCGAGCACCGCAGGATCTTCGAGAAGTTCTACCGCCTCGACCCGGACATGACCCGCGGCATCGGCGGCACCGGCCTCGGCCTCTACATCTGCCGCGAGCTCGTCCGGCGGATGGACGGGAGGATCTGGGTCGAATCGGCTCTCGGTGAGGGATCGACGTTCGTCGTCGAGCTCCCCGCCGCGGTGGCGAGACCGGCTGCGCCACCGACGCCGACCGCGGCCTGAGCCACGTCCGCTGCGGACACGAGGGGTCCTGGCCCCGTCATGTCCCGTCTGGACGGGCTTAGCGGGCGCCGCCGGCGACGCCGGTCGCTCCCGCCCCCCTCGACTCGCTCGAGAGCTTCGAGGCGAAGTAGACGGGGATCATCGAGAGCAGGATCACGAATACCGCGACGACGTTCACGATCGGCAGCTGGTTCGGTCGCGACAGGTTGTTGAGGATCCAGATCGGCAGCGTCTGGTCGGCGCCGGCGGTGAAGGTCGTCACGATCACCTCGTCGAAGCTGAGTGCGAAAGCGAGCAGCCCGCCGGCGAGCCATGCGGTCTTCAGCTGTGGGAAGGTGACGTACCGGAACGTCTGCCAGGCGTCGGCGCCGAGGTCAGACGAGGCCTCCTCGAGCGAGATGGCCGTCCGCCGCAGCCTCGCAACGACGTTGTTGTAGACGACGACGATGCAGAAGGTCGCGTGCCCGACCATGATCGTGAAGAGCCCGAGCTCGACCCCGAACGGCTCCGGCAGGTTGCGGAACGTGGCGTTCAACGCCATCCCCGTCACGATCCCTGGCAACGCCAGCGGGAGGATGACGAGGAAGGAGATGCCGTCGCGGCCGAAGAAACGGTGGCGTCCGACCGCAAACGCGACGCACGTGCCGAGCAGAAGCGCGATCGCGGTCGCCCCGAGCGCAGCTTTCAACGACACGAGGAGAGCGTCGCGGACCCCGGGGTTGTCGATCGCCTTGCCGAACCACTTCGCCGTCAGGCCGGGAATCGGCCACACGAGCGTGCGGCGCGGGTTGAACGCGTACAGGACGATGACGAGCAGCGGCAGGTAGATGAAGGCGAGCGTCAACCCCGTGGCCCCGCGCAACAGCCAGGTTCCGGCACGCGACGTCACAGGTTGTCGAACGCCCCACCCCGCCGCGCAAGCAGCAGGTAGATCACCATCACGGCGACCGGCACGGTTGCAAAGGCGGCAGCGAACGGGAGGTTGTTCGCGACGCCGACGTTGATGTAGACGACGTTCCCGATGAACTGCGTGCTCGAGACGAGCTGCGGCGTGATGTAGTCGCCGAGAGTGAGCGAGAACGTGAAGATCGAGCCCGCCGCGAACGCCGGCAGAGCGAGCGGGAGCACGACGCGCCAGAGTGTCCGCAGGCCCTTGGCCCCGAGATCTGCCGACGCATCGAGGAGGGAGTTCGGGATCCGCTCGAGGCCCGCGTAGACCGGCAGGATCATGAACGGCAGCCAGAGATAGGAGAAGACGAGCCAGGTGGCGACGTTGCCGAAGCCCGGGCCTGACAGCCCGAGCGGCGCGAGGGCCCAGTTCAGCACCCCGTCCTCCTGCAGGATGATCCGCCAGGCGTAGACCTTCACGAGGTAGCTCGCCCAGAGTGGCAGCAGGACCGCGACGACCAGCAGATTGCGCGTCCTCGGAGATGCGACCTTGGCCATGTAGTAGGCGATCGGGAGTGCCAGCAGGGCGTCCGTGACGGTCACCGCCGCAGCGATCAGAACCGTCCGCTGCGCGATCGCCCTGTAGACGTCGCTCTTCCAGAGCAGCTCGAAGTTCTGGAAACCGTAGTCGTGCACGACCTCGGCCGTGAACGGGTCGAGCCGCCAGAACGCCGCGACGAACAGCACCGCCAGCGACCCGAGGTAGGCAAGCAGCAGCCACGAGAGCGGTGGCGCGAGCAGCAGCCCGAGCCGCAGCCGCGGGTGGCGGTAGAGGAACGTGGAGAGGCGCCGCCCCGGGGACTCCGGGGCCGTCTCAGTATCGACGCTGACTGTCATCTGCGCGGCTAGCTCGCGTTCCTGGCGCGCCGCTGGCGGTGGGAGGCCGGAGGGGACAGTGCTTTAGCACGGCCCCGGAAGGCCTCGTGCCGCCAGCGGCGCGAGGCGGCGGCGGAGCCGGGCTTCGCCCGGCGGGAGCCGCCGCCGCCCACGGACGCGAGCTACCCCTTTATCTCCGTCCACGCCTGGACCCATTCGGAGTAGTCCTTGCAGACCTCGCCCCGGTCGTCGCCGCAGTCCTTCACCGGCGTCGTCCAGTACGCGACCCTCGAGAAGTAGTCCTCGTCGTCCGCGTGGTAGATCGTGCAGTGATCCTTGGCCGCCGTCAGCGCGCAGGACTTCTTGTTCGACGGCGCCTCCCCGAACCACTCGGCGACTTCGGCATTCGCCTGCGGCGAGATGATGTGGTTCATCCACATGTACATGCAGTTCGGATTCTTCGCCTTGGTGGAGACCATCCAGGTGTCCGACCACCCGGTCGAGCCCTCCTTCGGCAGCACCGTCTCGACCTTCGCCTTGTCCGCGAGCAACAGATTCGCGATCACCTGCCACGTCGTGCCGACGACCGTGTTGCCCGAGGCGAACGCCGCCTGCGCCTTGGTGTAGTCCGACCAGTACTCGCCGATGATCGTGCGCTGCTTCTTCAGCAGGTCGACCGCAGCCTGGAACTGGGTGTCGTCGAGCTCGTAGACGTTGTCGATCTCGAGGTCCGGCTGAGTCGCCTTCAGATACAACGCCGCGTCGGCGATGTAGATCGGGCTGTCGTATGCCGTGACCTTGCCCTTGCTCGGCGAGTTCTCGTCCCACACGACACTCCAGGAGTCCGGTGCCGGCGAGACCTTGTCCGTCCGCCACATCAGGAGATTCGCGCCACGGCCGTGAGGAACGCCGTACATCTGCCCGTCGACGGAGTTGTGCGGCTGGTCCTTGAGGCCGTCGAAGACGTCGGCGTAGTTCGGAATCAGGTCCGTGTTCACCGGCGCCACGTCACCCGCGGCGATCAGACGCAGCGTCGCGTCACCCGAGGCGGAGACACCGTCGTACTGGCCGGTGCGCATCAGCGTCACCATCTCGTCCGAGGTATTGCCGACCTTCGTGTTCACCTTGCAGCCCGTGTCGGCCTCGAAGTCCGATACCCAGTCCACCTTCGGATCCGTGCTGCCATCCTCGACGTAGCCGGCCCAGGCGATCAGATTGACCTGGCCCTCACCCGTGCCGAGCGACTCCATCATCCCCTCGGGCGTGCCGCTCGCCTCCGTGGTCGTCCCAGCACTGCCCGCGTCGCCCTCGTCGTCGTCGCCGCCGCACCCGGCGGCCATGAAGCACAGCACCGTTGTTGCGAGCGTCGCTGCCGCCCACCGTCCCACTCTCCGCTGCATCGTCAAGTTCCTCCGTTCGAACTGCTCTCGATTACGAACACGTGCTCGGGCCGCCAGACGAGGCGGACCCGGGTTCCCTGTCGCTCCAGCACCTCGCTCGAGCCGCTCTCGAGGTTCTGGCTCACCACGGTCAGCTCGCCGCCGCCGTCGAGCTCCACGTGGTAGCGCGTGATCGCCCCGACGTAGACCACGTCGCGGATCGTCCCCGCCTCCACGCTGACGCCGGGCTCCGGTTCCTCGCCGTCGCCGAGCATGCGGATCTTCTCGGGCCGGACCGTGAAGCGGCGGCCGCCACGTTCGAGCACGTTCGACACGCCGACGAAACCGGCGATGAACTCGCTGGCCGGATGCTCGTAGACCTCGGCGGGAGCACCGATCTGCTCGATCTTGCCGTTGTTGAACACTGCGAGGCGGTCGCTCATCGTGAGCGCCTCCTCCTGGTCGTGCGTGACGTAGACGAAGGTGATTCCGAGCTCCTGCTGGATCCGCTTCAGCTCGACCTGCAGCTCCTGGCGCAGCTTGAGATCGAGCGCGCCGAGAGGCTCGTCGAGGAGCAGCGCCTGCGGCCGGTTCACGATCGCGCGCGCAAGCGCGACTCGCTGCCGCTGGCCGCCCGAGAGCTGCGCGGGCTTGCGGCCGCCGTACTCCTCGAGCTGCACGAGCCGAAGCGCCTCGCCGGCACGTTGCCGCCGCTCGGCGCGCGCCACCTTCTTCACCCGCAGGCCGTACTCGACATTCTCCTGCACCGTCATGTGCGGGAAGAGCGCGTAGTCCTGGAAGACCGTGTTCACGTCGCGGGCGTACGGCGGCAATCTCGACACGTCCTTGCCACCGAGCTCGACCGTGCCCTCGTCGGGCAGCTCGAAGCCCGCGATGACCCGAAGCGTCGTCGTCTTTCCGGAGCCCGACGGGCCGAGCAGGGTGAAGAACTCGCCGCGCCCGATCTCGAGGTCGACGCCGTCGACCGCGGTCACCTCGCCGTAGCTCTTGCGCAACCCGGCGACGCGGACGTCGATCTCAGCCTGCGGCGGCACGTACCGACTCCTCGAGCAGTTCGAGCCCGCGACCGAGCTCGTCGTCGGTGACCGTCAGCGGGGGCAGCAACCGGATCACGTTCCCGTACAGGCCGCAGGATAGGAGGAGCAGGCCGCGCTCGAAGGCGGCCGCAGTGATCTTCCCTGCGAGGTCCGGGCTCCGCTCGCTGAGCTCGAGCGCCAGCATCGGCCCGAGTCCCCGCACCTCGCCGATCTGCTCGTAGCGGGATGCAAGGTCGTCGAGGCGACCCCGCAGCTCGACGCCGAGCTCGTCGGCGCGGGACCGGAACGCGGGCTCCGCGACGGTGTCGAGTACCACGGCTGCCGCAGAGCAGGCGACCGGGTTGCCGCCGAATGTCCCGCCGAGCCCTCCTGGGCCGGGCGCGTCCATGATCTCCGAGCGCCCGGTCACTGCGGCGAGCGGCAGACCGCCGCCGAGAGACTTGCCCGAGACGACGAGGTCCGGTGCCACGCCCTCGAAGTGCTCGACCGCCCACATCGGCCCGGTCCGACCGACGCCGGACTGCACCTCGTCCGCGACGTAGAGGATCCCGTGTTGCGAACAGAGCGCGGCCAGCCTCTGCAGGTAGTCGGGCGGCATCGGGATGAAGCCTCCCTCGCCCTGGACCGTCTCCAGCACGACGCAGGCGACCGACTCCGCGTCGACGTCGCTCTTGAACAGGTGCTCGAGCGCGGCGATCGCGGCGTCCGAGTCGATGCCGCGATACGGATACGGCGCGACCGTCCGGTAGACCTCGGACGGGAATGGGCCGAAGCCGGCCTTGTACGGGCGCACCTTGCTCGTCATCGCCATCGTCAGCAGCGTGCGGCCGTGGAAGCCGTTGTCGAAGACGACGACGCCGGGTCGTCCGGTTGCGGCGCGCGCGATCTTCACCGCATTCTCGATCGCCTCGGCCCCCGAGTTCACGAGGATGGACTTCTGATCCTCGCCGGCGCAGGGCGAGTGCTCGGCGAGCCGGCGGCACACCTCGACGTAGGACTCGTAGGTGCCGACCATGAAGCACTGATGGAGGAACTTGTCGACCTGCTCGTGGATCGCCGCGACGACCGGCGCGAACCCGTGTCCCGTGTTCTGGCACGCGATCCCGCCGGCGAAGTCGAGGTAGACGTTGCCGTCTGCCGCCTCGACCCGCGCTCCCTCGGCGCGCACGACTACGAGCCGCGGAGTCGAGACGCCCCGCGCGACGTAGCGCTGCCGCGCCTCGAGGACGTCGTCGACCGCCGAGCGCTCCCGGACAGACACGCCGCGATTCTCCCCGCCCGCGCCCTCTCGCGCAATGGACGCATGGGCGACGGACTGAAGCCGCCCTTCGACAAAATGGCGCAAACCCGCGTTCGTTTCACATGCGAACACGGCCTGAATGCTTGCTTTCGGCCGTGAACTAGGAGTAGCGTCTTGGCCCGGCCGTCCAAGCGGCGCCGCCGACCACATGCTGACTGTCCGAGATATCGCAGACCTCCCGGGCCTCGGGCTCGAGCTCACGGCGGGTGCGGGCGGAAGCGGCAACCCGATTCGCTGGGTTCACGTCTCGGAGCTGCCCGACCCGACTCCGTGGCTCGAGGGCGGTGAGCTTCTGATCACGACCGGGCTCGGGGTCGGCGAGCTCTCCCGACCCCAGCGTGAATACGTGCGCCGGCTCGCCGAGCACGGGCTGGCGGGCCTCGCGTTCGGCGTGGGCTTCGGCTGGGCCGAGCCGCCGGCGGCGCTCGCCGACGAGGCGGAGCAGGTGGGCTTTCCTCTGATCACGGTCCCGTACGACGTTCCGTTCATCGCGCTGACGAAGGCGGTCTCGGCGCAGCTTGCGAACGCGCAGCTCGCGCGGGTCGAGCGGGCGCTCGAGGTGCACGAGCGCCTGGCGCAGGCCGTCCTCGAGGGGCGCGGGGCTCCTGCGCTTCTGGCCATCGTCGGCGAGCACGTCGGGTGCTCGCTCGCTCTCGTCGACGAGGCGGGGCGCGTCGTGGGCGAGCGCCAGGGTGCACGGCTCGACACGTGCGACCACGTGCTCGATCTCTCGGTGGTGGCAGACGGCGAAACGTGGTCGCTTCGCGCCGGAAAGCCACGCGACGAGCTCTCGGAATACGACCGTCTCGTGTTGCATCACGGCCAGACCGCGCTTGCGTTCGAGCTCTCGCGCCGCCATGCCGTCTCGGCAGCCGAGCTACGCCTCGCAGGCGACCTGCTCGAGGACCTCGAGCACGACCGCCTGGACGAACGGGAGATCGGCCGCCGCATCGCAGCTTTCGGACTGAGCCCGCGAGCGCAGTACGCAGCCCTGCTCGCGGTCGGGACAGGCCCGGAGGCAGACGACGTTCGCACGACGATCGCGCGCGAGCTCGGCAATCGGAGCGTGCGCCACCTCTCCGCGTCACGCCGGGACCGGGCAGCATTCCTCGTCGCGACCCACCGGGAGGACGACGCTCTCGCACTGGCGCGTGAGCTCGTCGACGCGGCGCCCGGAATCCGTGTGGGGGTCGGCCGGCCGGCGGCGGGAACGGGACTCGGCCGCAGCCTGCTCGAGGCGCGCGCGGCCCTCGACGCCGCCACCGGGTCGGTCGCCTCGTACCATGACCTCGGCTCGCTCGAGCTGTTGCTGAGCCTCCCGAGCGCAGCGCTGGAGGCCTTCGTCGCCCGCGTCCTCGGGCCGGTCGCCGGCAACGCCTGGCTGCTCGAGTCGCTGGCCGCGCTGCTCGACACCGGTTGCCGCTGGAGCGAGGCGGCCGACCGGCTCGGCGTGCACCGCCATACGCTCCGCTATCGCATGGAGCAGCTGCGCAAGCAGACCGGACGCCACCCGGACGACCCTGAGCAGAGGATGGAGCTCTGGCTCGCAGTGAAGGCCAGACAGGCGCTCGGCGCTCGCGACGGGGAGGTGCGGGTCGAATCTGCGGTAGTGCCTGTTTGAGCGGGTTTTGGGAGCGAAGCGACCCTTTAGGGGTCTTCGCGGAGCGGGGTCCGCACCCGCGGATCTCGCTCCTTGCGGGGAAAAGTGTGTGGACAACCGTACTGACAGCAGCGACCGCCTCTGACAACATGAGTGTCATGCCCAAGACCGTGGTAATCGCCGACGACCATCCGAGCTTCAGAGCATCGGCAAGGGCGATCCTCCAATCGGAGGGATTCGAGGTCGTCGGCGAGGCCGAGGACGGGGAGTCGGCGATCGCTGCGGCGCGCGCCCTCAACCCGGACGTGCTCCTGCTCGACGTGCAGCTGCCCGACATGGACGGTTTCGCCGTCTGCAGGGCGCTCGATTTGAACGGCGGCCCACCGGCCGTCGTTCTCGTCTCGAGCCGCGACGCGTGCGACTACGGTGGGCTGATCGCGCAGAGCGGTGCCCGCGGCTTCATCGCCAAGGATGAGCTGAGCGGGAACGCACTGTCCGATCTGCTGGGATGAGACCGCGCTCACTGGTGCTGCTCGCCGCCGGCGGGCTCGTACTCGCGGGCGTCGGAACCGCCTTCGTCCTCACGAGCGACCACGAGGACAACAAGGGCGCGTTCCTGTCGCTTGCCCTCACTGTCGGCCTGTCGTTCCTCGTCTCGGGCGCGCTTGCGCTCTGGCGCCGGCCCGAGAACCGGACCGGAGTCCTCCTCATCGCGGTCGCGTACCTGTGGTTCCTCGGCGGCTTGACGCTGTCGAACGACGACTGGATCTTCACGCTCGGCGTGTTGCTCAACAGCGTCGCGCTGGGCGCGTTCGTCCACCTGCTGCTCGGGTTCCCGTCCGGGCGGCTCCACGGACGACGAGACATCCTGCTCGTGGTCGGCGCCTACACGCTCGTCGTCATCGGCTCGTTCTCGCAGCTTCTGGTCGAGGAGCGGCCCGATTCCTCGTGCCCCGACTGCAAGAGCATGATCGCGATCACCGACAGCGACACCGCCTCGGCGATCGTTCAGTCGACCGTCAGCCTGCTGGCGCTCGCGCTCGTCGCCGCCATCTTCGTCATCGTCGTGGCCCGCTACGTGCGGTCCCGAGGGGCGCTTCGGCGCGCGCTCGGCCCCGTACTCGGCACCGGCGCGCTCGTGATGCTCGTGCTCCTGGTCCAGCTCGTCATCGGCGCCTTCTCGGAGGCCGCCGCGGAGCCGCTCTACTACGTCTTCCTCGTCACATTCGCGCTCGTGCCGGTTGCGTTTCTCGCGGGCGTCCTGCGCAGCAGGCTTGCGCGAGCAGGCGTCGGGGACGTTCTCCTCGCACTCGCAGGAGGTACCCCGATCCGCGATGCAATCGCTCAGACGCTGCGAGACCCCACGCTCGAGATCGCCTACTGGCTGCCCGAGTCCGGCCGCTACGTCGGCGCAGACGGCAAGCCGCTCGTCGAGGAGAGCGACGACCGTGCAGTGACGCTGGTCGAGCACGCCGGCAGGCCGACTGCCGCGATCCTGCACGATCCGACACTGAAGGACGAGCCGGAGCTGGTCGAGGCGGTCGCCACCGCCGCAGGCCTGTGGCTGGACAACGAGCGCCTCCAGGCCAAGCTGCGGGCTCAACTCGAGTTCCTGGAGACGACAGTCGACACGTCTCCCTCTCTCCTCTGCTCGCTCGATCGGGAAGGCCGGATCGCGAACCTGAACCTCGCAGCTACCCGGGCGAGCGGCTACTCCGAGGACGAGGAGGTGCGCTGGCAGCCCTTCTGGGATGTCTTCGTCGCGCCCGATGAGCGTGACGACTCACGCGGCCGCTTCCAGGCTGCCTCCCCCTTCCACGGGTCCGCCGACTTCGAGCACACCTTCGTGAATCGAGCGGGCAAGGAGGTCACGGTCGCCTGGTCGACGGCACCGCTCTACGACGACCAGGGCAACGTTCGCAGCGTGATCTGCGGCGGGCTCGACATCACCGAACGGCGGCAGCGTGAGCTCGAGCTGGAGGTGGAGCGCGACTTCGCCGGGACGGTCGCGAACACGATCCCGATCTTCCTCGTCGGCGTCTGGGACGACGCGACCGTGAACGAATACGGGCCGAACCCGGCGTTCGAGCACCAGCTCGGCTGGAAGCGGGAGGACGTCACCGGCCGGAATCTGCTCGAGCTCGTGCACCCAGACGACCGGTATCTCGCCGGGATGGCCATCAGCTCGGCGGCGAACGGGGTGCCGTCCGAGCGGCGCGAGTCGCGCTGGCTCTGCAAGGACGGCTCCGTCCGGATCGTCGCCTGGAGCGCGCGCGAGATCCTCGGGATGGAGGGCCGCACCGTCGTCCTCGTCTCGGGCGCCGACGTCACCGAGCGCCGCGAGCAGGAAGAGGAGATCAGAGCTTCGCGATCCCGGATCGTCGAGGCCGGCGACGAGGCGCGGCGCCGTCTCGAGCGGAACCTGCACGACGGCGCCCAGCAGCGACTTGTCGCGCTGGCTCTCTCGCTCCGGCTGGCGCAGTCGAAGGTGAACACGGACCCAGCGGGGCTGAAGAAGTCCTCGTCGCGGCGCGGGACGAGCTCGCAGCAGCTCTCGACGACCTGCGCGAGCTCGCGCGCGGAATCCATCCGGCCGTCCTCACCGACCGCGGCCTCGGGGCGGCGGTCGAGGCGCTCGCGACACGCTCCCCCATCCCGGTCGACGTCGAGACCACCGACGAGCCTCTCCCGCGCGCGGTGGAGGCGGCCGCCTACTACGTGATCGCAGAGTCGCTGGCGAACGTGAGCAAGTACGCGGGCGCGTCCGAGGTCACCGTGCGCGTCAGCCATAACAACGGCTGCGCGCGCATCGAGGTCGCGGACGACGGCGTCGGCGGGGCCGATGCTGCGGGCGGATCCGGCCTGCGCGGGCTCGCCGACCGCGTCGCCGCGCTCGAAGGGACGCTCACGGTCGACAGCCCCGCGGGAGGCGGCACGCGCGTGAGTGCGGAGATTCCGCTGGAATCTGCCCCGCAAGAGTAGGGCAGGCCGTACCCCAGGACGCCTGCCCCCCGCATCGGTGCGCCGACCTCCGCATGAAAGTGTGGCGGCATGAACACAACCGCCAAGGAGGAAGCAATGTACGCCGGTCACAGACAGGATTTGGCCCACCGCAGAGGCGACGGCATTGACGTCATCCTCTGGTGGTCACCCGAAGACAACAGCGTCGCCGTCGAGGTCATGCACCTCGCAACGGATTCGTCCTTCGAGCTCATGGTCGACCGCGACCGCGCCCTCGACGCCTTCTACCACCCGTTCGCCTATGCAGCGCGCCGGAGCCCCGAACTGCTCGACGTCGCCGCGTAAATCGCATCACCATCAGAGCTTGGTGACGGTGCGCTCCTAGACTTACCTAGTGAGCTCACTTCCAACCGGCACCGTCACCTTCCTTTTCGCAGACGTCGAAGGCTCCACGCGCCTCGCGCGGGAGCTCGGCGAGGAATGGCAGCCCGTTCTCGCCGACATCCGACGCCTGCTGCGAGAAGCGGTCTCCGGGGCGAACGGACACGAGGTCGACTCGCGCGGAGACGAGCTGTTTGCCGCCTTCGAATCGTCGACGGAGGCAGCGGACGCAGCCGTTGACGCCCAACGACGGCTCGGCGGCCACAACTGGCCTGCGCCGGTACGCGTCAGGATCGGCCTGCACAGCGGCACGGCGGCGCTCGCCGAGGACGGTTATGTCGGTGTCGACGTCCATCGCGCCTACCGAGTCGCATCTGCGGGCCACGGAGGACAGATCGTCACCTCCGAGACGGCCGCCACGGCGCTGACGCCTGGACGCGACCTACGCGATCTCGGCCTCTGGTCACTACCCGACATGCCGGAGCCGGAGCGGATCTTTCAACTCCACGAAACCGGCCTCGCTCAGGATTTCCCGCCTCTGCGCGCCCGTCCCGGCGCGACGCCCGTCCGCGTGGTGCTGGCCGACGACTCGGTGCTCCTCCGCGAGGGAATCGCACGCCTGCTCCTGGAGGCCGGCTTCGAGGTCGTCGCGCAGTCCGGCAACGCCGAGGATCTGCTGCGCCACGTCGCGATGCACAAGCCCGACGTGGCGGTCGTGGACATCCGCATGCCGCCGACGCAGACGGACGAGGGACTGCGGGCCGCCAAGGAGATCCGCGAGAACCACGAGGCGACCGGCGTCCTCGTCCTCTCCCAGTACGTGGAACCGGGGTATGCGATGGAGCTGCTCTCCGAGAGCGCCGAGGGCGTCGGCTACCTGCTCAAGGACCGGGTCGCCGACATCGAGGAGTTTGCGGCCGCGGTCCGGCGCGTCGCCGAGGGCGGCTCCGCGCTCGATCCGACCGTCGTCAGCGAGCTCGTCGGCAGGCACCGGCGCGACGACCCGCTCGGCGGCCTGTCGCCGCGGGAGCGCGAAGTTCTCGAGTACATGGCCGAGGGCCGCTCGAACCAGGCGATCGCGGAACGGATGTTCGTCACGCTCCGCGCCGTCGAGAAGCACGTCACGAGCATCTTCGTGAAGCTCCGGCTGCCGGCTACGGCCGAGGATCACCGCCGCGTTCTCGCGGTGCTCGCGCTGCTGCGCGGCTGACCAACCGGGGGAAAGACCAGGGTCGGCTCAGGGTTTGCCGGATACCGCCCGGAAAGCCGGACGTGATGCTGCAAGCACTGTGGCAAGCGGAAAACACCTCGTCTTGGGCTTCGGCCGGCGACCCCTTCGCGGGTACGGGTTTCCGCACCCCAAGACACTGGCCCGCCGCATGGTTTCGCCCTATGGGGTCTGTGAGTCTGCGGCTATGTCCTTCGCCCGTATCCGCACCCTCGCCGACCGGCCCTATCCGGGTCGGATCGAGCTCGCAGCGCTCGCCGCCCTCTACGGCGCCTACGAGATCGTCCGCGGCTTCGGCAGCGAGGACTGGGTGGCAGCTCGCGCGCACACCTCAGACATCGTCGCGCTCGAGCGCCACCTCCATCTCTTCGTCGAGCGGGACGTGCAGACCTTCGTCTCCTCGCTTCCCGGCGTGGCCTCGCTCCTCGGCCTTCTCTACGTCGTCCTGCATTTCGCGGGCACGGCGGCTGCACTCACCTGGGTGCACCGCCGCCGCCCGCACGCGTTTCCGTTCCTCCGCACGACGCTGATCGTCAGCACGGCGCTGGCGCTCGTCGGATACGTCCTGTATCCCGCGGCGCCGCCGCGCCTCGCCGGCCTCGGCTTCGCGGACACGGTCACGACCCACACCGGGCTCAACCTGAGCTCCGACCTGCTGGGCAGCTTCTACAACCCGATCGCAGCCGTCCCGAGCCTGCACTTCGGCTACTCGCTGATCGTCGGCGTCGCCCTCGCGCAGCTCGCCCCCTACCGCTGGCTGCGAATCGTAGGCGCCGCCTACCCCGCCGCGATGCTCCTGATCATCGTCGGAACGGGCAACCACTTCATCTTCGACGCCGCCGCCGGTGCAGTCGTCGTCGCGATCGGATGGCTCGTCGCCTCCCGGCTCGCGTCGCCGGCCCTTCCCGCACCGGTTCGGCTCCCCGCACCACAAGAGGCCTGGACGCCGCATTCCGCTTCGTCGCACGCCCGGGCAGCCTGAGCTAGATCCCCAATCGCACCTGAAAGGAATCACTCAGCCATGTCACCCCTGAAGCACAGCAACAATCTCGCAGCCCGCATGGGCCGCTGGAGCGCGAACCACTGGAAGACCGCGGTCTTCGGCTGGCTCGCGTTCATCGTCGCGTCCGTCTTCATCGGCGGCGCGGTCGGCACGAAGTACCTCGAGCAGAACGACCTCGCAGTCGGCGAGGCCGGCACTGCGACCAAGATCATCGATGCGGGCTTCCCGCAGGCGGCCGACGAGCAGGGCGAGATCGTCCTGATCCAGTCGAAGACGCTGAAGGCGACCGATCCGGCGTTCAAGGCCGCGATCGAGGACGTCACCAAGACCCTCGACGCGATGCCGAAGGTCCGCAAGCTGGATTCGCCGCTCGACGCCGGTCACGCCGATCAGATCTCGGCCGACGGGCACTCGGCGATGGTGCAGTTCAGCCCGCAGGGCACCTATGACGAGGCGATCCTCTACATCGAGAACATCGAGGCCGCCGTCGACAAGACCGCTGCCCGGCACCCGGGCTTCGAGATCGACGAGCTCGGTAGCGCCAGCACCGGCAAGGCTGTCGACGACGCGTTCAACAGCATGCTCAAGACGGCCGGCATGGTCGCGCTGCCGCTCACGCTCGTGATCCTGCTGCTGGTCTTCGGCTCCGCCGTTGCCGCGCTCATCCCGCTGCTTCTCGCAATCACGGCGGTCGTCGCGACCACGAGCCTGATCGCACTGCCCAGCCAGTTCGTTCCGGTGGACGAGTCGATCGCCGAAGTGATCCTGCTGATCGGACTCGCTGTCGGCATCGACTACTCGCTCTTCTACCTCAGGCGCGAACGCGAAGAGCGTGCGGCTGGGCGAAGCGAGCACGCTGCCCTCGAGGCCGCCGCAGCCACCTCCGGCCGTGCCGTCCTCGTCTCGGGCATCACCGTTCTGATCGCAATGGCCGGCATGTTCCTCTCCGGCGACAAGACGTTCATGTCCTTCTCGATCGGGACGATGATGGTCGTCGCGGTCGCGATGGTCGGCTCGCTCACCGTGCTGCCTGCTCTGCTCGGCAAGCTCGGCGACCGGGTCGAGAAGGGTCGGATCCCGTTCGTGCACCGGCTCCGCCGCAAGGACGGCGACAGCCGCGTCTGGGGTGCGATCCTCGACCGCGTCCTCCGTCGCCCGGTCGTCTCGGCCGTCGCGGCCGTCGCGGTGCTCGTCGCGCTCACGGTTCCGGCGTTCTCACTCAACACTGCTACCACCGGTCTCGACGACATCTCGATCCCCGAGATCGAGCCGATGAAGAAGTTCGACGAGGCCTTCCCGGGCGGCAACGACCCCGCAGTCGTCGCGATCAAGGCTGACGACGTCCGCTCCGAGTCGGTCCAGAAGGCCATCACCGACCTCAAGCGGGAAGCGCTTGCCACCGGTGAGCTGAAGGGCCCGATCGAGGTCGAGGCAAGCCGCGACAACACCGTCGCCACTGTCGACATCACGCTGGCCGGCTCCGGTACGGACGCCACCTCGCAGGCTGCGCTCGCAACCCTGCGCGACGACGTGCTGCCGAACACGGTCGGAAAGGTCGACGGCGTCGAGTACGCAGTCACCGGTACGACCGCGCTGGACAAGGACTGGGAAAGCAAGATGAAGACGTCGGCGCCGCTCGTCTTCGGCTTCGTCCTCATCTTCGCCTTCCTGATCCTGCTGGCCTCGTTCCGCTCGCTCGTGGTCGCGTTCAAGGCGATCATCCTCAACCTGCTCTCCGTCGGAGCCGCGTACGGCATCCTCGTCGCGGCCTTCCAGTGGGGCTGGGCCGAGAACCTGCTCGGGTTCACATCGAACGGCGGCATCACCCCGTGGTTGCCGATGTTCCTGTTCGTGATCCTGTTCGGGCTCTCGATGGACTACCACGTGTTCATCCTGAGCCGCGTCCGCGAGGCCTATGACCGCGGCCTCTCGAACGAGGACGCTGTCGCCCACGGCATCAAGTCGTCGGCCGGCGTCGTCACGAGCGCAGCCGTCGTGATGGTCGGCACCTTCTCGGTGTTCGCCCTGCTGCCGGTGATCGACATGAAGGAGATGGGCATCGGCCTCGCAGTCGCTGTCCTGATCGACGCCACGCTGATCCGCGCGGTGCTCCTGCCGGCGACGATGAAGCTGCTCGGCGAGCGCAACTGGTACCTCCCGAAGTGGCTCGAGTGGCTCCCCAACCTCGAGCACGAGTCGGCACCGCCCGCACCGAAGGCCCCCGAGGCCCCGGCGCCCGCACCGGCCGGCTAACGAACCACCCTCCCGCCGGCGGCGCTGCAGCACCACGCAGCGCCGCCGGCCAACTCTTTCGAATTGGAGACCAAACGATGCAGGTCACCACGCACACCTCGACGCAGGAGCTCCACCGTGAGTCACCGTTGGCCAGGTTGCGGGCGACCCGCCTCGCCCTGACCAGGCAATCGGCCGTCGCGCTGGCCGCCGGTTCGATCCTCGCCCTGCATATCGCCGACGACGCATTCCTTCAGCCCGAGCCCGGAACGTCCGCTCTCGACCACCTCCCCGGCGGACTCGTGCAGCTTGGAGCACTCGGTCTCGCCGCGGTTGCCTACCGTCGCGGCCGAGCCGGCGTGCGGGCGACGATCGCCATCGTCGTCGGTCTCCTCGCCCTCGTGATCGGAGCGGCTTCGGCCGGCTACGAGACGATGACCGTCGGGCCGTCCGGCGACGACTTCACCGGCCTCCTCGTGCTTCCGGCCGGACTCGCCCTCATCGGCGCCGGAATCGCGACGCTCTGGCAGTCACGGAAGCTGAACGACCGCCACAGCTGGCGCTACACGCGCAGGGCGCTGATCGCGGTTACGGCAACAGTCCTGGCGTACGCGACGATCGCGCCGCTCGGATTCAGCTACATCATCACCCACGTCATGCGGCAGACCGTGCCCGTGGCCAACCTCGGCGCTGCGCACGAGAACGTCTCGTTCCAGACGAGCGACGGCCTCGAGCTCCAGGGCTGGTACGTGCCTTCGAAGAACGGCGCCGCAGTGATCGCGTTCCCCGGCCGCAGCGGCTCGCAGGCGCACGCTCGCATGCTCGCCGCCCACGGCTACGGCGTGCTGCTCTTCGACCGCCGCGGCGAGGGAAAGAGCGAGGGTGACAGCAATCTCCTCGGCTGGGGCGCGAACAAGGACATCCTTGCCGCGATCCAGTTCCTCAAGACCCGCCCCGACGTCGATCCCGGCAGGATCGGCGGAATCGGGCTCTCCGTCGGCGGCGAGCTGATGCTCCAGGCCGCATCCGAGACAGACGAGCTCGCAGCCGTAGTCTCCGAAGGTGCCGGTACACGGCAGCTCAGCGAGCAACTGGAGGAGTTCCACGGCTGGGAGCGTGTCCTGAACGCCCCCGGGTTCATGTTCATCACGGCCGGGACGGCAGTCTTCTCCAGCACCGCTCCGCCTCCCAACCTGACCGACGTCGCTCCGAAGATCAAGCAGCCGCTCTTCGTGATCTGGGCGCCGAACGGCGGCAACATCGAGCACATGAGCAAGGAGTACTACCGGCTGGCCAGCAGCAGCTCCAAGCAGATCTGGGCGATGCCGACCGCCAAGCACGTCGGCGGCATCCGCGACCAGCCGAAGGAGTACGAGCGGCGCGTCGTCGGCTTCTTCGACGACACGCTCCTCGCCGGCTAGGACCTGAAAGACCGAAGCCCCGCCCTCTGCAACGGAGGGGGCGGGGCTTCTTGCGTTCTGGAGCCGGAGGAGGGACTCGAACCCACGGCCTACGCATTACAAGTGCGTTGCTCTACCAGCTGAGCTACTCCGGCTAGGAGAACGAATCGTAGGGGAGATGTCGACCGTCTGAAACCGACATGGCCCAGCCGATGGCTTAGGCACGCTCGAGCTATGGAGCACCCGAAGGCTGTCGGAGACCGCTCGACACTGGCAATCATGGTCGCCCTCGAGTGGTGCGGCTCCCAGCTCTACCTCCCGTTTGGAGAGAACACGCGAACCGATCTGGTGATCGACGATGGCCGGTCTCTCGGGCGAGTTCAATGCAAGACCGGGCGTCTTCGAAAAGGCGCCGTCCGGTTCGCAGTGAGCAGCTCGTACGCTCACCATCGCCGCAGGCCGGCCATGCGCCGCGACTATCACGGTGAGATCGACTACTTCGCAGTCTTCTGCCCCGAGACCGAGGACGTCTACCTGATCCCGATCGCCGACCTCGAAAATCGCACCGGGTGCTCGTTGCGGGTCGCAGAACCCCGCAACGGCCAAAAGCTGCGTATCCGAACGGCGGCCAACTACACGATCGGCTCCGTACGGATCGTGCCTAGCTCAGAACCTCGCGCGTCTTCTGGTGGGCCAGGATCTTGCGCTTGACCCGCTGGAGCGCGTTGTCGATCGTCTTGCAGTCGCAACCGAGCTCGACCGCCATGTCCTCGTAGGACAAGCCCTCGAGGTAGCACCGAAGCGCGTCGGCCTCGAGCCGCGACAGGCCGGAGCCGAGCGCGAAGACGAGGCTCTGCAGCTCCTCGGTCGAGATCACGCAGACCGACGGGTCGTTCGTCGTCGGGCCGGGAAGCGCGTCGCCCAGAGTGCACTCGCCGTCGTTGTCCTGGCCGGCCGGCGTGTGGCTGAACGAGATGTACTGATTCAGCGGCTGGTGCTTGAAGCGCGTCGCAGTCTTGATCGCGGTGATGATCTGCCGCGTCACACAGAGCTCGGCGAAGCTGCGGAACGACGTCTCCTTGTCGGCACGGAAGTCCCGCACCGCCTTGTAGAGACCGACGAGGCCCTCCTGAATCAGGTCCTCGGAATCACCGCCGGCGAGGAAGTACGAGCTCGCCTTGAGCCGTACGAAGCCCGTATACCGGCGCATCAACGTGTCGAGCGCGACCTCGCTGCCGTTGCGCGCCCTCATCACCAGCTGCAAATCCTCAAGCTCTCGTTGAGCCTTCTGGGCCGACTTGGCGACCGTGGCGGGATGAGCGGACATTCGCGATCTCCTGGATTAGAGCGGGAAAGAGTCGAGGCGGCCGCCGTGCCGGACGCTTAACTCTCACCCTTAGGTTGAGGCAGAAGATAGCAACAGCAACCGCAAGTTACAAGTGCTTTGCAATGGACCGATTCTGTTAGGAACGTATGTTCGCATCTCAGGCGTCGCCGCGGCGGAGCCGCTCGAGCCTCGCGCGGGTCTCGGCGTCGAGCGAGTCGCCGAGGCGGGAGCCGTGCGACTCGGAGTGCCGAGGCGCGTCCAGGTCTCCGAGAAACGAGAGGGAGGAACGCTTCTGGACCTCCTGCCCCGAGGTGCCGCGCACCGCGAAGTCGGAGGAGACGAGGCAGACCTCCTCCGTGGCCCGGTGCTCAGCGGCCAGCCGCTCGAGCACTGCGTCCGCCTGGGGCGCGTAGCGAACCGCGAGCGGGCCGATCTGTGCGTCGGTCCCGGCGCCGTCCCAGACGACCACCCCTCGCGCTCCGCGCATCGCGACGAACGACGCGAGCGCATCGGTCAGCTCGCGCTGGTCGGCGAACGACCCGGCGTGGAGCAGGTTGTAGCCGTCGAAGAGGTAGAGCGTCGGCTCAGCCATCCCCTCGTCTCCGCCGCGCCTCGTAGAGGAGTAGCGCCGCCGCCACACTGACGTTCAGCGACTCGACGTTCCCGGCGAGCGGGATCGAGACCGTCGCGTCGCACGCGCGGCGGACGAGGGGTCGCACGCCCTTTCCCTCGGCGCCGAAGACGAGGGCCAGGCCGCCGGTGAGATCGGCGCTCCACATGTCCTGCTCGGCCTCCGCCGAGGCCGCGTAGATCCAGAGGTCGCCGCGCTTGATCTCGTTCAGATAGCGGCCGAGGTTGGGCACGACTGCCACCGGCAGGTGCTCGACGGCGCCTGCAGAGGCACGACAGACAGCGGCCGTCACACGAGCGGAGCCGTGCGCCGGCACGACGACGCCCGTTGCCCCCGCTCCTTCGGCACTGCGGATCACGGCACCCAGGTTGCGCGGGTCCGTGACCTGATCGAGGCAGGCCAGGAGGGGGCGCTCGCTCGCAGCGAGCTCGTGCGCATCGGCGTAGCGGTACGGCTCGCACCACGCGATCACGCCCTGGTGGTCGCGCGTGTCCGCTGCTTCGCCGATCTCGCGGTCCGGCTTGACATGGACGCGCGGGAGGTCGCGCAGCCACGGCTCGGCGTTCAATGCCCGCTCGGTCGCCCACACCTCGAGCACCTCGCGCGGGCCACGGATCGCCTCGCGGACCGGCCTCCGGCCGTAGACGAGCTCCCGGGTCACTTTGGGACGAGAACCGAGCCCGCCGGCGTGTCCTGAACGACCCACCCGCGCTCGGCAATCCGGTCGCGCAGGTCGTCCGACGCCGCGAAGTCCTTCGAGGCGCGAGCGGCCTCGCGTTCGGCGACCAGCGCCTGCACGTCCTCCGGTGCCGGTTCTGGGACGAAGCCGAGGCCGAAGACCTGGAGCCCGCGCTGGAGAAGCTCGAGCTGGCTCGAAGCACGCCATTCGTGGAGCACGGCCAACGCCTGTGCGGTATTGAAGTCGTCGTCGAGAGCCGCTTCGAACGCCTCCCAGCCGACCGCCGGCGCGGGATCGCGGTTCTCGTAGACGGCCTGCTGGAAGCTGCGCCACTGGGCCTGGGCCGCCATCATCGTCTCGCCGGAGAAGTCGATCGGGCTGTGCCAGTGCGCGGTGAGGAAGAAGAGCAGCACGGTCTCTCGCCCCCACTCCTCGACGACCTCTTGAATCGTCTCGACGTTGCCGAGCGACTTCGACATCTTCTCGCCCGTGAAGCGGAGCATCCCGTTGTGCATCCAGATCTTCGCGAACTCGTGCCCGAGCGCTCTCGACTGCGCGAGCTCGTTCTCGTGGTGTGGGAAGACGAGATCGAGCCCGCCGCCGTGGATCTCGAAGACCGGGCCGAGCAGCTTCTGCGCCATCGCCGAGCACTCGATGTGCCAGCCAGGGCGACCGCGACCCCAGGGCGACTCCCACCACGTGTCCTCTTCCGGCTTGTTGCCCTTCCAGAGCGCGAAGTCGCGGGGGTCTTCCTTGCGCGGGTTCGGCTCCTGCTCCTCGACCTGATCCGGCTTCTGACCGGAGAGGTGGCCGTACTCGTCCCAGCGCGAGACGCGGAAGTAGACGTCGCCGTCGACGTCGTAGGCGTAGTCGCGCTCGATCAGGCCGACGATGAGCTCGATGATCTCGTCGATCGTCTCGGTCGCGCGCGGCCAGTGGTCGACCTCGTCGAGCCCGAAGCGGCCGGTGTCCTCGAGGTACCAGCGAGTCGCCTCCTCGGCACGCGCAGCGCTCGCCCCCGGTGCGGCCTCGTAGATCTTGTCGTTCACGTCGGTGATGTTGTGCACGAGAGTCACGTCGTACCCGCGCTCGCGCAGCCAGCGCTTGTACCAGACCGCGATCACGTACGGGCGCGCGTTGCCGATGTGAGCGCGCGCGTACACGGTCGGCCCGCACACGTACATCCCGATCGGCCCGGGCGCCGCAGGCAAGTCGACCAGCTCGCGCGCGAGGGTGCTATAGAGCCGCATCGACCCTCCGCAACGCCTCGTCCTGAGGCAGTGCAGCGATCACCGTCCACAGCTCGGGGCCACGCTCGACGCCGGTCAGCGCGAGCCGAAGCGCCTTCAGGTCGCCGCCGGCCGCCTTCAGCTCGCGCACGATGTCCTTGCCGTCGAGCCCGTTCGCCCGCAGCTCCGAGAACCGCTCCAGGGTCGGCCGCGCAGCTTCCGGCAACGTCACCGGCTGGGGCTCGAGGATCGACTGGGCCATCGCGCGCGCCTCGACGAGGTCGCGCGCTCCACGCAACGCGAGCGCAAGCTGAGGCGGCGCTCCGGCACGAGCCGCGAGCTCCTCGTCGCTGAGGTCCCCGATCGCGTCGATCGCGAGCCGGCGGATCCGCGGCTCGTCCAGGTGCACGTCGTGCGCCGGCTCGCCGAGCTCCTCGAGATAGGCGCGCACAGCCTCCGCGGGCACACCCGCCTCCCGGTAGCCGGCGAGCGTCGGTGCGCCGGCCCGCTTCGAGAGCTTCTTCCCGTCGGGCCCGAGCAGCAGACCGTGATGGACGTACTCCGGCGGCTCGAACCCGAGCGCGCGAGAGAGCCTCTGCTGCAGCTCGGTGTTGGCGCGGTGGTCGGCGCCGCGAATGACGTGCGTGATGCCGAAATCATGGTCGTCGACGACGCTCGCGAGGTGGTAGGTGGGGCTCCCGTCAGGCCGCAGGAGCGTGGTGCGTCCGAAGCGGATCGCGCCGTCCGCATCCGGCTCCCCCACGGCGGCCGCAGCCTGACGATGTCGCTCAGCCCGCTCGCTCTGGTGAACCGGGCCGTCGTTCCACGTGACGCCGATCCACTCCAGATCGGCGAGGATCTCCTCGACGGCGCCCTCGACCTCGCGCGAACGGTCGGTGTCGTCGATCCGAAGCAGCATCGTCTCGCCGCGGCGCCGATTGGCCACCGCCGAAAGGGCGCTGCCGAGATGGAGCGAGCCGGTCGGGCTGGGGGCGAAGCGGGTGCGGGCCATGCTCCTGAGTCTACGAGTCTCGCTGAGCGCGAAAGCGGCGCAGGCGCAGCGAGTTCGAGACCACGAAGACGCTCGAGAGGGCCATCGCCCCGCCGGCGATCAGGGGGTTCAGGAGCCCCGCAGCTGCCAGTGGGATCGCCGCGACGTTGTAGGCGAAGGCCCAGAAGAGGTTGGCCTTGATCGTCGCGAGTGTCCGGCGAGCAAGGCGAATCGCGTCGGCCGCGGTGCGGAGGTCGCCGGTGACGAGCGTGAGATCGCTGGCCTCGATCGCGACATCGGTACCGGTCCCGATCGCGAGCCCGAGGTCTGACTGCGCCAGCGCAGGCGCATCGTTGACGCCGTCGCCGACCATCGCCACGACGCGCCCTTCGGCCTGCAGGCGCTTGACGACATCGGCCTTCTCACCCGGCAGCACCTCGGCGATCACCTCGGAGATCCCCACTTCCTTCGCGACTGTCCTGGCCGTTGGCTCGTTGTCGCCGGTGAGCAGGATCGGACGCAGGCCAAGCGTCTCGAGACGTGTGATCGCTTCGCGGCTGGTCGGCTTCACCTGGTCGGAGACGACGAAGAGCGCCCGCGCCAAGCCGTCCCAAGCGGCGGCGACAGCCGTCTTCCCTTCCGCCTCGGCGAGGCGCCGGGCGTCAAGGAGGGCCTCGGGAAGCGCAACCCCCCACTCCTCCAGAAGTGACGGGCGACCGGCGATCAGCGCATGGTCGTCGACAACGCCTTCCACGCCGAGGCCTTCTCTGTTCTTGAAGCTCTCCGGCTGCGAGATCGGCCCTTCTGCCGCCGCCGCCGCGGCGATGGCGCGGGCGACCGGATGCTCGGACGCCTGCTCGAGCGACCCCACGAGATGCAGCGCGACAGCTCGGTCGACGCCCGGCGCGAGAACCACGTCTGCGAGCGTCATCTTCCCGGTCGTCACGGTTCCCGTCTTGTCGAGCAGGATCGTGTCCACGCGGCGAGTCGACTCCAGCACCTCCGGCCCCCTGATCAAGATGCCGAGCTGGGCGCCCCGTCCCGTGCCGACGAGAAGCGCAGTCGGCGTCGCCAGTCCCAGAGCACACGGGCAGGCGATGATCAACACGGCGACCGCCGCTGAGAACGCGAACGCTCCGCTCGCGCCGGCGCCGATCCAGAACGCGAGCGTTGCAACGGAGATCGCGATCACGATCGGCACGAAGACCCCGGAGACCCGATCTGCAAGCCGCTGCGCGGAAGCCTTTCCGGACTGGGCGTCCGTCACGAGTTGTGCGATCTGCGCGAGCGCCGTGTCCGCGCCGACCCTGGTTGCGCGGACTGTGAGGCGTCCGCCGACATTGACGGTCGCGCCGATCACGGCATCACCGGGCGCGACTTCGACCGGCACGCTCTCCCCCGTCAGCAGCGACCTGTCGATCGCCGAGTGCCCTTCCTCGACCACGCCGTCGGTCGCCAGCTTCTCGCCGGGACGAACGACGAACCGGTCTCCGACCAGAAGCTCCTCGGCCGGGATGCGCCGCTCGACTCCCTGCTCGTCGAGGACATTCGCTTCCTTTGCCCCCAGCGCCAGCAAAGCCCTGAGTGCGGTGCCGGCGCGGCGCTTCGCACGGGCTTCGAAATAGCGTCCGGCGAGAATGAACACCGTCACCACGGAGGCCACTTCGAGATAGATCTGGCCGGCGCTCTCGCTCCGGCCGACGACGAGGTCGAACGGCATCCGCATGCCTGGATCGCCCGCGTCGAGGAAGAAGAGCGCCACGACGGACCAGCCCCACGCAGCGAGCGTCCCGACGGAGATGAGGGTGTCCATCGTCGCCGTGCCGTGCTTCAGATTCAGCCACGCCGTCTTGTGGAACGGCCACGCTCCCCAGAGCACGACGGGCGTCGCAAGCTGCAGCGAGAGCCACTGCCAGTTGTCGAACTGCAGCGGCTCGATCATCGCCAGCAGCAGCACCGGCAGCGAGAGCAGCGCCGAGACGATCAGGCGTCGCCGCAGCGCAACCGTCGGATCGTCCTCCACCGACTCGGGCTCGGCGTCCGCGAGCGTCGCTCGGTAGCCGGCCGCCTCGATTGCGTCGATCAGATCCTCAGGGGACACGCGCACGGGATCGAAATCGACTGCGGCGTTCTCGGTCGCATAGTTGACGGTGGCCTCGACGCCGTCGAGCTTGTTCAGCCGCTTCTCGATCCGCGTCGCGCAGGATGCGCACGTCATCCCTTCGATCGGGAGCTCGAGCCGTTCAGGGAGCGTTGTGCTCACGTCACCACCAGGGTGAACGGCACCGTGTGGACACTCCCGCCGTGCCTGAACTGGAGAAAGAGGGCGTAGCGGCCAGGTTCGGAGAGCTCGGCTTCGAACGCGATCGCGCCCGGCTCGGATTCCTCACGGGGGTGCACGTGCAGGTAGGCGAGATCGTCCTCGCGGACCGCCACCAGATGGCCGGCGGCACCGAGGTACGGCTGAAGCCTGGAGACCGGGCGACCGTTGCGACTGATCTCGAACGTGAGGTCGGAACCGCGACGGAGCCGGACGTCGTACCCGTCCACCGTGGCCGTCCGTCGCGGCGCTGCGAGACGCTGGGGCGTGAACTCCCCCGGCACGAAGACGTCGCGGCCGAGCACGATCTTCTGGCCGTCGACCTCGAAGTCTGCGTATGCGCGCCAGAAACCGGGCGTCGGCAACGTGACACCTGTCGTGAACCCATCTCCGTCGTGCCGCGGGTGCACATGGGCGTAGCCGGCGAGGTCGCGGCGGACGAAGATCAGATGGAGCGGCGGCTCGCCGTGCGCCGTATCGAGCTCCGTGAACGGCTTGCCGTCGCGTTCGAGCGTTACGGCGAGTCGCCCGCGCGCGCCTGCATGCAAGGCGCCGGCGTCGAGCCGGAACCTGAAGCCCGAAGCCGCGTCGGAGAGCCCGTTGGCGGTCTCGCCTCCACTCTCGGCGCCGTGGTTCATCGCGTCGACGGGCGCATCGTCGACCTCGATCCCGCTCGCGCTGCCTACGAACGCTGCTGCGGCAGCAAGCACCACGAGGCCGGCGACGAAGAGGGCAAGGCGCGTGAGTACGGTGCGACGCTCGCTCAAGTCGCCTCGTAACCCGCCTCTCGGATCGCATCGCGGACTGCGTCGTCGGAGACCCCCTCGCCTCGCACGACGACGCGCTTCGTCTCGAGATCGACCTCGACGGCCCTGACCCCGCTGACCCGTTCGACCTCCTCGGCAACGGCCGCAGTGCAGTGCGCGCAGGTCATGCCCGCGACGGTGTAGATCAGCTCCTGCACGCTCACGAAAGCCTCCTCGTCAGATACCCCTCCAGGGTATGTTACCGTACGACGATGGGCTCGCAGACTCCCGGGTACTCGGCAGACAAGGAAGCGGTCCTCAAGCGCCTCGCCCGGATCGAGGGCCAGGTGCGTGGGATCGCGAGGATGGTGGAGGAGGACCGCTACTGCATCGACGTGCTGACCCAGATCAGCGCCGTGCAGAGCGCTACGGAGAGCGTCGCGCTGAGGCTCCTCGACGATCACGTTCGCCACTGCGTCGTCGGCAGCGAAGGCGATACGCAGGCCGGCAGGCTCGACGAGTTGATGGAGGCCGTAGGCCGGCTCGTCAAGGCCTGATGCGTCCGCACGGCGAGCAATCGCTGAACCGCGTCGCCTTCTCCGCAACCGCCCACTGCCTGACCGGCTGTGCGATCGGCGAAGTGCTCGGGATGGTCATCGGCACGGCGTTCGGATTGGGGAACCTGGAGACGATCGTGATCGCCGTCGCGCTTGCGTTCTTCTTCGGGTACCTGTTGACGATGGTGTCGCTTCTGCGAGCGGGCCAGACGATCGCAGCGGCGATTCCCGTCGCACTCGCGGCGGACACGATCTCGATCGCGATCATGGAGATCGTCGACAACGGAATCATCCTCGTGATCCCGGGCGCGATGGAGGCAGGACTCACAGAGCTGCTCTTCTGGGGGAGCCTCGCCTTCTCGCTCCTCGTCGCCGGAGCGGCCGCGTACCCGGTCAACCGCTACCTGATCGCACGTGGCCGCGGCCACGCCGTTGTGCACGCACACCACCGGGCTCCGATGACTTCCGAGTAGCGGGCAGGTCTAACTTTTCGAGAAGCGGTGAAGAGGCGAAAGGAGCCCGCTGATGACCATGGATAACCGCAGCCGCTGGCTGGCGCTCTACGTGTTGTGCCTGGGCGATCTGATGATCGTCCTCGACGGCACCATCGTGAACGTCGCTCTGCCGTCGATTCGCGACGACCTCGGCTTCTCCCAGACGTCGCTCGCCTGGGTGGTGAACGCCTACCTGCTGACGTTCGGCGGCTTCCTCCTGCTCGGCGGCCGGCTGGGCGATCTCTTCGGTCACCGGCGCCTGTTTCTGATCGGCGTCTCGATCTTCACCGCCGCCTCGCTCGCCTGCGGCATCGCGAGCTCGCAGGCGATGCTCATCGCCGCTCGCGCGGTGCAGGGGATCGGCGGCGCCATCGTCTCGGCGGTCGCGCTCTCACTGCTGATGACGCTGTTCACCGAGCAGGCGGACAGGGCGAAGGCAATGGGGATCTTCGGATTCGTGCTCTCGGGTGGAGGCGTGATCGGAGTGCTCGCCGGCGGGATCCTCACCGACCTGCTCAGCTGGCACTGGATCTTCCTCGTCAACATTCCGGTCGGCGTGCTGGTCTACGTCCTCTCCTTGCGGCTGCTTCCGACCGCACACGGCCCTGCTGCCACCGGCCGCGTCGACTACGCCGGCGCGATCACGGTGACCGCGTCGCTGATGCTTGCTGTCTACGCGATCGTCAACGGCAACGAGAAGGGCTGGGGCTCCGGCCAGACGCTTGGGCTGCTTCTGGCCGCCTTCGCGCTCCTCGGGATCTTTCTCGTGATCGAAGCGCGCGTCTCCTCGCCGCTGGTGCCGCTGAGCCTGTTCCGGAACCGCAACGTCTCGACGGCGAACGTCGTCGGCGTGCTGCTGGCGGCCGGCATGTTCTCCTACTTCTTCTTCTCGGCGCTCTACTTGCAGCTCGTGCTCGAATACACGCCGCTCGAGGTCGGTCTGGCGTACCTGCCGGGGACGATCATCTGGGGAGCGTCCTCGCTCCTGCTCTCGGACCGGCTCGTGATGCGCTACGGGATCAAGCCACCGCTGCTCACCGGCCTGAGCTTGATGGTGCTGGCACTCCTCCTGCTCGCGCGGACACCGGTCGACGGCAACTGGGCGATCGACATCCTCCCCGCTACGATCGCCATCGGCATCGGCGCCGGGATCGCATTCAACCCCATCCTGCTCGCCGCGATGAGCGGTGTCGCGCCCGACCAGGCCGGGCTCGCGTCGGGCGTCGTCAACACCGCGTTCATGATGGGCGGCGCGGTCGGGCTCGCAATCCTCGCCAGCCTCGCCGATTCGCGACACGAGAGCCTGATCGAATCGGGTCACGACTCCCTCGCTGCGCTCAACGGCGGCTACCACGTCGCGTTCGTGGTCGGCGCTGCCTTCCTCGTCGGCGCGGCGGTCGTTGCGGCTGCACTCCTGCGCGTCGAGGCACCGCAAGCGCACGGAAGCGAGGTCGGCGGCCCCGCGACTGCCGAGGCCGACTGATATCAGGTGCACTTCGAGCGCTTTGAGAGCGCGCTCTGGCAGACGACTTCGCTGCTGCTCGTCGCCGACGGCGAGGCCGTCGTCGTCGATCCGTGCATCTCGGCCGACGAGGTGGCGCAGATCGCCGGCCGGGCGGAGACCCTCGGCGCTCGAGTGACGCACGTCCTCGTGACCCACGCGGACTGGGATCACGTCTGCGGAATCGCGGCATTTCCCGACGCGGTCGCGACGATGGGCGAGCGGACTGCGGAGATCGTGGCGCTCGGCGAGTTGGGCGCGCTGATCGAGAAGCGCGCCGCCACGTACGGCCTGACGATCGAGGGCGAGCCGCGCGTCGATCGGGTAGTGGCGGCAGGAGTCGCACATCAGGTCGGGCCATTCACCGTCGAGACAACCGCGCTCCGCGGTCACACCGCCGACGGCACGGCCTATCGCATCCGCGAGCTCGACCTGCTCGCCGTCGGCGACTACCTCTCGCCGGTCGAGTTCCCGTTCGTGTCCATGACGTCCGAATACCGCACGACCCTCGCGAGCCTCATCGAGCTGCTGCGGAACGATCCTCCGGCCAACGTGGCGCCGGGTCACGGGCGTGCGCTGACCGCAGCGGAAGCCCTGAGCATCGCGGAGGCGGACCTCGCGTATCTGCGCGCCCTCCGAGCCGCAGTCGCAGGCGCGGGCAGCGATCGCGAGCAGGGCCGGGCTGCCGCCGCCGCTGTCCCGCCATCGAGGCCGGCGCCGGACGACCTCGGGCGCGCGCATGCCGGGAACGTCGAGGCTCAGCTCGAAGAGCTGCTGCCGTGACGACCGTCGAGGACGGGACTACCGCCTGACGTTTCCTCGGCGCTGAAGCGGCACAGGCTGGATTCTGGGCTGCTCGACGCGGGAGGTGCGGAGGCGTTGCGTGACTGCAGCAACGGCGGCTGCAAACTGGCCGCAGCGCTCGCACCCGGAGAGCGTGAGAAGCGACGCGCGCCACATCCGTCGCCGCTCCCTCGCCGTCGAGCATGAGCGACAGCGTCCGGCGAACCCGGAGGCAGCTCCCGCCCAAGGTCGCGGTCAGTTGATCCCGCGTGCCGGCGTCCGCTGCGTTGCGCTCTTGCCCCACCGCACGCGGCCGAGCCACGACCACATGCTCTGAGCACTGTCCGCCTTGCGCTGGGTCGAGCGCGCCTCGCGAGCCTCGAGTGCATGAATCGCCGCGTGGCCGAGCGCCACCCGCTCCTGGTGTCGCAGGCTGGCAATGTCATGGTTCGTCAGCGAATGAGTCATGGTCTCTCCTTGGTCGATCACTCTTAGTCGAATGACTAAGACATTTGACCAAATCACAGAACGCTTGTCAAGCCGCAGTCACCACAGTCATACGAAAAGACGCCGGACGAAGGTCGGATCTTCCGGATGCGAGTCAGATGCGGAGCCGCGACGCTTCCGTGTTGAAACTCAGGTTCGGAGGACGTAGGTTTCGCGTCTAGCTGATCAGGATGGTGCGGGCCTCGTCTGCTGACCATCATCGAGGAAAGGGGTGCAAGGGGTGACTCTGGATCAGAAACGTGCGCGCGTGTTCGGCGTGCTGTTCCTCATCACGTTCGTCACGTCGATCGGCGCACTGGCTCTCTTCCAGTCCGTTCTCGACGACCCGGCCGGATACATCGCCGGCGGCGGGAAGGACAACCAGATCTACCTGGGCGCCTTCTTGGAGCTGCTGCTCATCCTCTCCAACGTCGGAACGGCCGTCGTGCTCTATCCAATCGTGAGGAGACAGGACGAGCTCCTCGCCATCGGCTACGTCGCTGCTCGAATCATCGAGTGCGTCTTCATCGCGGGCGGGATCATCTTTGTGCTCGGGGTCGTCAGCCTGCGCCAGGACTCCCCGGACGCGGCCGATCTCGCCGTCTCGCTCGCCGCGCTCAAGGATTGGACGTTCCTGTTCGGCCCCGGGCTGATCGTCCCCTTCGGGAACGGGCTGATCCTCGGCTACCTGATGTATAAGTCCGGCCTCGTCCCGCGATGGATGCCCTGGCTCGGACTGATCGGCGGGCCGCTCCTCCTGATCGGGAACGTCGGCGTTCTCTTCGACTGGTGGGATCAAACCGGCGCGGTCAGCATCCTCGTCATCCCCGAGTTCCTCTGGGAGCTGTTCCTCGGGATCTACGCGGCGGTCTGGGGGTTCCGGAAGGATGCTCCGATCCTTTCGCCGCCCAGGACGACGGCTCCGCAGACCGACGCCGCGTAGACGACCGGTTACTCCGGTCTCTTCAGTAGCGTCTCCCTCATGGATGCCGCGCTCTCGGCCTGGTATCGCCGCTTCGGCCGCGACCTCCCCTGGCGAGGGACGCGCGACCCGTACGCGATCCTCGTCAGCGAGGTGATGCTGCAGCAGACGCAGGTCGAGCGGGTGATCCCGCGCTATCTCGAGTGGCTCGACCGGTGGCCGACACCCGCCGCGCTCGCCGCCTCGTCCCCTGCCGATGTGATTCGGGCCTGGCAGGGCCTCGGTTACAACCGGCGCGGCCTCAATCTGCACCGTGCCGCGTGCGTGATCGCCGAGCAGGGCTGGCCGGACGAGCTCACCGATCTCCCCGGGGTCGGCCCCTACACCGCCGCTGCGATCCGCAACCAGGCGTTCGGCGAGCCGGTGCTGCCCGTCGACACGAACGTTGCGCGGATCCAGGAGCGCACCGGACACACCTTCGGGCCGGACGCGCTCCAGGCGCTCTTCGACCTCGGCGCAACCGTGTGCCTCGCCCGCGTGCCGCGCTGCGAGGCTTGCCCGCTGGCCGACGGCTGCCCGTCGCGCGGGCGTCGCTACGAGCCGCTCCGCAAGCAGTCCCGCTTCGAAGGCTCGTTCCGCCAGCGGCGCGCACTCTTGCTGCGGGAGATCGCTGCGGAGCCGCGGCCGCTCGAGACGCTGGATCGCGAAGCGGTTGACTCGCTCCTCCGGGATGGCCTCGTCGAGCAGTCGGGCCGGCTCGTGCGCCTGCCGGCCTAGACCGTGTGGTGCATCCAGACGTTGGGCTCGACGTAGACGCCCTCGTCGCGCTCGCGGTCGATCTCGACGGGGACGAGTGCGCCCGGGACGACGTAGGTGCCGCTCTCCGGGAAGGCGAGCTTCGTCCACTCCTCCCACTCCGCGACCGAGCCTGAGATCCGCATCGACTCTGAGGCGACGCCGGATCAGCTTCGCGCCCGCGTCCTCGTGCACGCGAAGCCATGGATCGAGCAGCTTGCCGTCCTCGCGGCGCCACTCGATGTAGCGCTCGATCGGGGTGAGCGGATAGCTGTGCTTCAGGCTGGGACGCACCGGTGCCACGAGATCCGAAAGGCCACGGGCGGCAACTGCCTTCCGCATTCCCTCGAGCATCACCTTGCTGAGACCGCGACCGCGCTGGTCGACCCCGATCGTGATCGCGATCGCCGAGACGGCTTTCGGCGCCGCACCCGAGAACGCCTGCTCCAGCGCCGCATCCCAGCCGGTGTCCGGCAACTCCGCCGGCCCGAACGGGATCGCGACGGCGTTCGACTCCGCGAGCAGCCGGTCGTCATCGTCGTCGACGAGCCACAGCTGCAAGTCCGGGTAGTCCTCGTACTGGCGATTCCAGAGCCTGTTCGCGACCGCGTCGTGGTACATGAACTCGTGCCAGGTATCGCCGAGCTCGTCGCGCCGCTGGAGCAGATCGGGGCGCTCGGCGTGCGAGTAGAGCCTCATGCGCGCTGCAGGAGAGCGACTGCCTGCGCGGCGAGGCCCTCGCCCTTGCCGGTGAAGCCGAGGCGGTCGGTCGTCGTAGCGCGAACGTTCACACGCTCCGGCCGAACCCCCAGCGCGCCAGCGAGGCGATGCCGCATCTCCTCGCGGTGGGGCGCGATCCGTGGCTCCTCGCCGATCAGGATGCAGTCGGCGTTGACGAGCTCGAAGCCCACCTCACGGACGCGGGCGTAGGCGTCACGAAGCAGGTGCAGCGAGTCCGCCCCACGCCAGCGCGAATCGTCCGCGGGAAAGAGCGACCCGATGTCGCCGAGCCCCGCTGCTCCCAGCACGGCATCGGTGAGCGCATGGGCGACCACGTCGCCGTCCGAGTGGCCGGCGAGGCCGCTCGGGAAGTCGATCGCGACTCCGCCGAGAACGAGCCTGAGGCCCTGCTCGAAGGCGTGCGCATCGACGCCGAGGCCAATCCGAAGGTCAGCCATTCACAGCCACGCAGCGACTTGCTCGAGGTCGGCCTTCGTCGTCACCTTCAGCAGGCGCGGATCGCCGTCGACGCACTTGACGCGGCCACCACGAGCCTCGACGAGCGACGAGCAATCGGTCGCGCCGGAGAGGTCGCCGGCGTAGGCCTCGCGGAGCTTCGATGCGACGAATGCCTGAGGCGTCTGCACGGCGACGAGCTTCTCACGGGACAACGTCCCGGTGACCGCTTCGTCCGCGACTGTCTTCACCGTGTCGACGATCGGCAGGCCGGGCACGACGCCGTCCCATCCTTCGGAGAGAGGCGCCAGCACGCGCTCGAGCACGTCCTCGGTCAGGAGCGGCCTGGCTGCGTCGTGCACGAGCACGACGAGCGCATCCTCCGGCACCTCGGCGAGCGCCGCGCGGACCGACTCTGCTCGCGTGGCGCCGCCGCGCACGGCTGCGATCACCTTGCTGGCGGAGAGCTCCTCGGCGAGGAGTATCGCCGGCTCCTCCCAGTCCTCCGGGACGGCGACGACGATCGCATCGACCCAGTCGGACTCGTCCAGACGCCGCAGCGGCTCGGCGAGCAGAGGGCAGCTCACCGAGCTTGACGAATGCCTTGGGCCGCTCCTCACCCAGCCGCTCCCCCGTCCCCGCCGCAACGAGGAGGGCCCAGACACTCATGTCTTCAGCGAGGCTGGCGCCTACGCCGTAGCGGCGGCGGCCTTGGCCTTGCTCTTCTTCTGCGGCTTCTCGCCGTTGCCGGCGAGCACGCCCTCGAGCCACTCGGCGGCCTCTTCCTCGTCGACCGCCTTGGCGTACATCAACTCGGAGGCGAGGATCTTCTTCGCCTTCACGAACATCTGCTTCTCGCCGGTCGAGAGGCCCTTCTCGTGGTCGCGCAAGGAGAGGTTCTTCACGACCTCGGCCAGCTCGAAGATGTCGCCGGTCTTCATCTTGTCCCGGTTGTGCTTGAACCGACGGTTCCAGTTCTTGGGCATCTCCGACTCGCCGGCGGTCAGGGCCTTGACGACGGTGTTGACGAGATCCTCGTCGATCACCGTGCGCAAGCCGACCTGCTCGGCGTTCTCTACCGGGACGTTCACGGTCATGTCGTTGTGCAGGATCTGGATCGTCAGGTACTCGCGCGTCTGCCCCAGAATCTCGCGCTTTTCCTTCTTCACGACCGTGCCTGCGCCGTGGTGCGGATACACCACTTTGTCGCCAACCTCGAACAAGCCAGCCTCCCCTTGGTGAAAATGAGTCTGTTCAGCGAAGAAGCCGGCGGGCTCGAGAGCTCACCGGCATGCCGTTCCAGTATAGCGGAAATCCCTGGAAACGGCTACTTTTTGGGGGATTAGGCCGATTTGCGGGGGTTTTCTTCCCGCGCCTCGAGCCCCGCGCGGAGAGCATCGCGAAGCGTGCCCGATCCGGAGACGTGGATCTTGGACCGGCTGCGAGTGCCCTCCGGAGCGATCGCCGCCAGAACGCCGAACTTCGCGCACTCCTCGAGCCTCCGCTCGGACTGCGCGGCGGGCCGGAGGCGGCCCGTGAGCCCGATTTCCCCGAACGCGGCGATCCCCTCCCGCACCGGCGCGCCACGCGCTGCCGAGGCGATGGCGAGCGCGATCGCGAGGTCGGCGCCCGGCTCGTCGATCCGCAGACCGCCCGCGACGTTGACGAACACATCGGCGGAACCGAGCGCGATGCCGGCGTGGCGCGAGAGGACGGCGACGATCATCGCCAGGCGCTTCGGATCGACACCCGTGCCGACACGTCGAGGCATCGCAAGATCGGTGGGCGCGACGAGCGACTGGATCTCGAGCAGGATCGGGCGCGTTCCTTCGAGCGCGCAGGCGACGGCGGAGCCGATCTCGCCCGGAAGCGTCTTACCGAAGAGCTCGGACGGGTCGGGCACACCCACGAGCCCCTCGCCGGTCATTTCGAACACACCGAGCTCGTTCGTCGATCCGAAGCGGTTCTTCGTCGCGCGCAGCACGCGGTGGGCGTGGTAGCGGTCGCCCTCGAACTGGAGCACGCAGTCGACGAGGTGCTCGAGCACCCGCGGGCCTGCGACCGCCCCGTCCTTGGTGACGTGGCCGACGAGGATCGTTGCGACTCCGCACTCCTTGGCGACGCGGAGCAGGCGTCCGGCCGCCTCCCGGACCTGGCCGACCGAGCCCGGCGCGGAGCTCATGTCCGAGGCGTAGAGGGTCTGGATCGAGTCGATCACGCAGACATCGGGACGCTCGCTCTCGAGTGTCGCGCAGACGGCGTCGAGCTCGGTCTCGGCCAGGATCTCGACCCCGTCGGTGCCGCCGAGCCGCGCTGCGCGCAGCTTCACCTGGGCAGTCGACTCCTCGCCCGTCACGAGGAGCGCACGGAGGCCGGTGGCCGAGATCGCCCCGAGCGCGGTCAGGAGCAGTGTCGACTTGCCCACACCCGGCTCGCCGCCGACGAGAACCAGGCTCGCCGGAACGAGGCCGCCGCCGAGGACCCGGTCGAGCTCCGGCACCCCGGTCGAGATCCGCTTCGCCTCCTCGGCGTTGACGTCGACGAGGCGCAGCAGCGGCCTGGCGGCGGCTTTCGTGCTCGCCGCCTCGGGCGCCTCTTCGACGAGCGACCCGAAGGCGTTGCAGCCCGGGCACTTGCCGAACCACCTCCCGGCGGCGTAGCCGCACTCGGTGCACGCGAACTGGACTGCTGCCTTGGCCATGAAGCGAGGCTAGCCGCGAACCCGGACGGCTATGTGTCAATTCTGTGCCGGCTTCGTATCGGGTTCCGCACGTCGCGCGGCTCCTCGGAACCCGTCGGCGCCGAGCGGTGTAGATGCCGTGGATGATCGCGGTTCGAATCGGCGCCGTTCTACTCGCGTGTGCAGCGCTCCTCGGCGCCGGCTTCGCGACGCCGACGGCACGACATCCCTATGCAGTCGTCGTCGACTCGCGCGATCGCGTCTTCATCGCCGACGGCGCGTCGCGCCGGATCCTGCGGCTCGACCCGCGCACCGGTGGGCTACGCGTACACGCAACCGGGCTCGACGAGCCGACGGGTCTCGCCGCAGCCGCCGGAGTTCTCTATGTCGCCGACTTCCACGCCGGTCTCGTCCGACGCGTCGGCGAAACGGGTCACGTGACGACGCTTGCGCGCCTGCCTGAGGTGACCGCCGTCGCAGCGACGCCGTCGAGGGTCGTCTATGCGGTCACGATGGACGGAACGCTCGCCCGCATCTCTCCTGCGGGGGTCATGACCCGGATTCGGGTCCTCGGTGGCCTGGACCGCCCGCACGGGATCGCGATAGATCGCAGGGGAAAATTGCTCGTGGCCGAGGACTCGAGGCGCGTGCGCCGCGTCGATCCCGCCACCGGTCGTGCGGCGCTCGTCGCCGACCGCGTGGACACGAACAAGATCGCCGTGGGCGACGGCGGGACGCTGTTTCTCGCCGGGTCGACGCTGAGCGGCGGCAGTCTCCGCCGACTCGACCCCGGAGGCAAGCCGTCGATCCTGCTCGACGATCTCCACGTCAGCGACGTCGCGGTCCTCGCCAACGGGGCCCTCCTCGTCACCGCCATCGAGCCCGGCGCCGTCTATCGCGTCAACGCCCGCACCGGCGCGCGTACGAAGCTCACCGGTTAACGAGAGGGGCCGCCTTGCGGCGGCCCCTGGACAGGCTATTCCTCGACGACCGCGGGCTCTTCAGGCTCCGCCGGCTCGTCGGGCGGGACCGTCACCTTCTCGCGAGGCTCGCCCTCGATGATCCTGATGTCGACGAGCGACTCGCCCTCTTCGCCGGTGACGTCTTCCTTCCGGTCGACGAGGATCGTGGCGCCAGGATTGAGGTTGCGGCCGAGCACGAAGTCGGCGAGCGGGTCCTCGATGAACCGCTGGATCGCGCGGCGCAGCGGCCGGGCGCCCATCGCCGGGTCGAAGCCCTGCTCGACGAGCACCTCCTTCGCTCCGTCGGTCAGCTCGATCGCCACCTCGTACGTGGCCATCTGCTCGCGCAGCCGCTTCAACTGCAGGTCGACGATCGTCAGGATCTCTTCCTTCTCGAGCTTGTGGAAGACGATGATCTCGTCGATCCGGTTCAGGAGCTCGGGCCGGAACACCTTCTTCAGCTCGCCGGTGACGCGCCCCTTCATCTCATCGTACGAGAGGCCGTGCTCGTCGCCGATCGAGAAGCCGAGGGTCTGGTTCTTGGCGATCTGGCCGGCGCCGATGTTCGACGTCATGATCACGATCGCGTTCCGGAAGTCGACCTTGCGGCCCTGCGAGTCGGTCAGCTTTCCCTCTTCCAGGATCTGGAGGAGGATGTTGAAGACGTCCGGGTGGGCCTTCTCGATCTCGTCGAGCAGGAGCACCGAGTACGGCTTGCGGCGGACTGCCTCCGTGAGCTGGCCACCCTCGTCGTAGCCGACGTAACCGGGCGGTGAGCCGACGAGCCGGGACACGGAGTGCTTCTCCATGTACTCCGACATGTCGACCTGGATCATCGCGTCCTCGTCACCGAACAGGAACTCGGCGAGCGTGCGCGCTAGCTCGGTCTTCCCGACGCCGGACGGGCCGAGGAAGATGAACGAGCCCGTCGGACGCTTCGGGATCCTTGATCCCCGCGCGGGCGCGGCGGATCGCCTTGGAGGCGGCGACGATCGCCTGGTGCTGGCCGACGACGCGCTTGTGGAGCTCTTCCTCCATCCGGATCAGCTTCTGGGACTCGGCCTCGGTGAGCTTGAAGACGGGGATGCCCGTCCACATCGAGACGATGTCCGCGATCTCGTCCTCGCCGACCTCGGGCTGCTCCTCGGACTCCTCGGTGCGCCAGTTCTCCTCGAGCTCCTTCTTCTTCTGCGTCAGCTTCCGCTCCTTGTCGCGCAGCGACGCGGCCTTCTCGAACTCCTGCGACTCGATCGCGTTCTCCTTCTCCGTGCGCACGCGCTCGATCTCGTCCTCGAGCTCGCGGTAGCGCGGCGGCGCGGTCATCGTCTTGATGCGGAGACGCGAGCCGGCCTCGTCGATCAGGTCGATCGCCTTGTCCGGGAGGTGCCGGTCCTGGATGTAGCGGTCGGCCAGCACGGCGGCGGCGCGGAGCGCGTCGTCGGAGATCTGGCAGCGGTGGTGCGCCTCGTAGCGGTCGCGGAGGCCGCGCAGGATCTGGACGGTGTCGTCGATCGACGGCTCCTCGACCCGCACCTGCTGGAAGCGGCGCTCGAGCGCGGCGTCGCGCTCCAGGTACTTGCGGTACTCGTCGAGCGTCGTCGCCCCGATCGTCTGCAGCTCGCCGCGGGCGAGCGCCGGCTTCAGGATCGAGGCTGCGTCGATCGCACCCTCGGCCGCACCGGCGCCGACGAGGTTATGGAGCTCGTCGATGAAGAGGATGATGTCGCCCCGCTGCATGATCTCCTTCATCACCTTCTTGAGCCGCTCCTCGAACTCGCCGCGGTACTTGGAGCCGGCGACGAGGGCAGCCAGATCCAGGGTGTAGATCTGCTTGTTCTTCAGCAGCTCGGGCACCTGGTTCGTGGAGATGCGCGTGGCGAGCCCCTCGACGACGGCGGTCTTGCCGACGCCCGGCTCGCCGATCAGGACGGGGTTGTTCTTCTGGCGGCGCGAGAGGATCTGCATCACGCGCTCGATCTCGGTCTGGCGCCCGACGACGGGATCGAGCTTCCCGTCCGTGGCGGCCTTGGTGAGATTGCGGCCGAACTGGTCGAGCAGCTTCGAGCTCTTCGCCTTCTCGCCCGACGCGCCGCCGGAGCCCTGCTGGCGCCGGCCGGGGCCGGAGAGCATGCGGATGATCTCGTTGCGGATCTTCTCGGCGTCGGCGTCGAAGTCGAGCAGGATGCGCGCGGCGACGCCTTCGTTCTCGCGCACGAGCCCGAGCAGGATGTGCTCGGTGCCGATGTAGTTGTGTCCGAGCGACAGCGCCTCGCGGAGGGCGAGCTCGAGGACCTTCTTCGCGCGCGGCGTGAAGGGGATCTGACCGGTCGTGACCTCGTCGCCCTGGCCGACGATGCGCGCCACCTGCGCGCGCACTTCCTCGACCGTGATGTCGAGCGACTCGAGCACGCGCGCAGCAAGACCTTCCTCTTCGCGGAGGAGGCCGAGGAGAATGTGCTCGGTACCGATGTAGTTGTGCTTGAGGGCGCGGGCCTCGTCCTGCGCTAGGACGACGACCTGGCGAGCCCGTTCTGTGAATCGCTCGAACATCCCTGTCGACCCTCCTTCCAACCGATAACCGGGGGGAAGCTCACCCACCCCCCGAGTCGAAGGTCTGCGCCCATGGTATCGGACGGCCGTGCGGTTCCCGTTAGCGAGACTACGGCGACGAGCGGAGAGCCGGGAAGAGGATCACGTCGCGGATCGTCTCGCGTCCCGGTCAGCACCATCGCCAGCCGATCGATCCCGAGGCCCAGCCCGCCGGTCGGAGGCATGCCGTAGGAGAGCGCCTCCACGTAGTCCGGATCCTCCTGCTCGCCTTCGACGAACTCGGATTGGCGCCGAAAACGCTCGCGCTGCTCCTCCGAGTCGTTGATCTCCGAGAACGCGTTCCCGAGCTCCATCCCGCCGACGAAGTACTCGAAGCGCTCGGTCAGCGTCTCGTCGTCGTCCGTGGAGCGCGCGAACGGTGAGATCTCGATCGGGTAGTCGTGGACGATCGTCGGCTCGATCAGGCTCGGCTCGACGTAGTGGCTGAACGCGTGGTCGACGAGCTGCGCCCAGTCCTTGTCGGCGTGGGTGTCGACTCCGCGCGCGTTCAGCTCGTCGCGCAGCGCCGACTCGTCGCGGATCCAGAGGCCGTGCTCGGCGAGCGCATCCGTGAAGCGAACGCGCTTCCAGGGCGCCTTCAGGTCGAGCTCGTGACCCTTGAAGGTCGTCGTCGTCGTCCCCGTCACCTCGAGCGCGACCGCCTCGATCAGCCGCTCCATCCGCTCCATCGTGTCGCGGTAGTCCGCGTAGGCCTCGTACCACTCGAGCATCGTGAACTCGTTCGAGTGCTTGTACGAGATGCCCTCGTTGCGGAAGTCCTTGCCGATCTCGTAGACGCGCTCGAGCCCGCCGACGATCAGCCGCTTCAGGTAGAGCTCGGTCGCGATCCGGAGATAGAAGTCCTGCTCGAGGTAGTTCCAGTGCGTGACGAACGGCTCTGCGAAGGCGCCGCCGTAGCGCGGCTGCAGAACCGGCGTCTCGACCTCGACGAAGCCGTCGGCGTCGAGGTGGCGCCTGATCGCCGAGACGATGCGGCTGCGCAGGAGGAAGTCCGCGCGCGTCTCCTCGTTCATCAGCAGGTCGAGGTAGCGCTTTCGGTACCGCAGCTCGACGTCGGTGAGCCCGTGGAAGGTGTCCGGCAGCGGCGCGCGGTTCTTCGCGAGCAGCTCGAAGCCGGTCACCTTGAGCGACGGCTCGCCGCGGCGCGACTTGGCCGGGTTCCCCTGCACGCCGACGATGTCGCCGAGGTCGACGTCGACCTTCTCGGCGATCAGCTGGATGCGGCCGCTGCGGTCGACGAGGTCGAGGAAGGTGATCTTTCCCATCTCGCGCCGCGCCATCACGCGGCCGGCAAGGCGGAACGGCTGCGCGTCGTCCTCCGCACCCGGCTCGAGCGCCTCCGCCTGCGGCACGGACCGCGACGATCTCGTCCCGGTCGGGGAATCTCTTCGGCAGCATCGGATTCACGACTCTAGTTCGCCCTTGGCAGCGGTGCGTAGCGTGCTCCGGCGCGTCGCTCGCGACACACGGCCGGAGGGGATAGTGCGTGAGCACAGACCCGGAGAGCCGGGTGGCGCGAGCGGCGCGAGGCGTCGTCGGAGGGCGGCTCCGCCGCCCGCAGGCGACGCCGGCCGGTGCGCGCTACGCGGCTTTGATGTCGAGGATCTTGTACTTCAAAGATCCTCTAGGGGCGCTGACCTCGACGGTCTCGCCCTTCTTCTTGCCGATGATCGCCTTGCCGACGGGCGACTCGTTCGAGAGCTTCTGCTCGGACGGATTGGCCTCGGCGGAGCCGACGATCGTGTACTCGACGGTCTGGTTCGCATCGACGTCCTTCAGGCGCACCTTCGCGCCGATGGAGACGACGCTGAGGTCGACGTCGCGGGTCTGGATCACGCGCGCGTTCGAGAGACGCTCCTCGAGCTGCGCGATCTTGTGCTCGAGCATCGCCTGCTCGTTCTTCGCATCGTCGTACTCAGCGTTCTCGGCGATATCGCCGAACTCGCGCGCAACACGGATGCGATCGGCCACCTCTCGCCGTTTTTCGGTCGAGAGCGTGTCGATTTCCACCTTCAGCTTCTCGTAGCCCTCAGGCGTGAGAATGACTTCCTTCAACTGCTGCCTCCCAATGAAAAGCCGGCGAACGTGGCGCCGACGCGGGCGGGAATGGTAGCGATGGGATCGGTCGAGGTCAATACCTCCGAGTAGCATCCGTAAACAATGTTCGTCGATCTCAGGGAAAGCTGGTGGATCCGCGACGTCGAGATCCCGACCCGCGTCGTCCTCGCGCCGATGGCAGGCGTCAGCGTGCAGGCGTTCCGGCGCCAGGGCCGCCGCTTCGGCGCCGGGCTCGTCTGCTCGGAGATGGTCAGCTGCGCCGGGATCGAGCACCGGAACGAGCGGACGCTCGGTTACCTGCGCGTCGCGGCCGACGAGCATCCTCTCGCGATCCAGATCTTCGGCTCGGAGCCGCGGGCGATGGCCGAGGCCGCGCGCATGGTGGTGGCCGCCGGCGCCGATCTCGTGGACATCAACTTCGGCTGCCCGGTCCGCAAGGTGACGAAGACCGGAGCGGGCGCGACGCTGCTCGACGATCCTGCTCGCGCCTGCGGGATCGTGGAGTCGGTGGCCACGGCGGTCGACGTGCCGGTGAGCGTGAAGATGCGCCGGGGACTGCGGGACGGTTCCCGTACGTGCCTGGAGGTCGGGCCGATGCTCGTCGAGGCAGGCGCGGCGACCCTGACTCTCCATCCGCGCTCGGCCCAGCAGATGTACACGGGCACCGCCGACCACGCCCTCACCGCCGAGCTCGTCTCGCTCGTCGACGTCCCGGTGATCGCGTCGGGCGACGTCACGTCGCGCGCCAAGGCGCAGACCGTGCTCGCGACGACTGGTGCGGCGGCGGTGATGGTCGGCCGCGGCGCGCAGGGTAACCCGTGGGCGATTCGGGAGATCGTCGACGGGGAGCGCCGGTGAGCCGACGCGCGAGGAGGTCGTGGCCGAGCTCGTCCTGTTCATCCGCGAGACCGTGCGCGAGCTCGGCGAGCGGCGCGCCTCGAGCTTCCTGAAGAAGTTCTACGGCTGGTACCTCGGCCGGGGCCGCTTCCCTCGCCAGTTCAAGCAGGAGCTCGTCGTGCTCGACTCGACCGAGGAGGTCGAGCGCCTGCTGATCGCCGCTGCGCCGGGCGCGCTGCCTCTGCTCGAGCTGCTGGAGGACGAGGTTCCCTCGGGCGACGAGGTGCTGCTCGACCTCCCGATCTCGATCTACGGCGGCGGCTAGGCCGCCTAGGCGTTCCGCTCCCAGACGAGCCGCAGCCCCTCCAGCGTGAGGTGCGGGTCGATCCGGTCGAGCGTCTTCGCGTGCGGTGCGATCAGATCGGCGAGCCCGCCGGTGGCGACCGTCTGGGCCTCGACGCCGAGCTCTTCGCGGATTCGTCCGACGATGCCGTCCACCTGGCCCGCGAAGCCGTAGACGAGCCCGGACTGGAGCCCGGTCACCGTCGTCTTGCCGATCACGGTCTGCGGCGCGACGAAATCGACCTTGACGAGGCGAGCCGCCCGCGCGAACAGGGCATCCATCGAGACCTCGATCCCGGGCGCGAGGACGCCGCCGACGTACTCGCCCTCGGGCGAGACGATGTCGAAGTTGGTGCTGGTGCCGAAGTCGACGACGATGCACGGCGGCCCGTAGCGCTCGCACGCCGCAACGGCGTTCACGATCCGGTCCGGCCCGACCTCGCGGGGATCGTCGTAGCGGATCGGGATGCCCGTCTTCACGCCCGGCCCGACCGTCAGCAGCGGCGCGTGCGCCCAGCGCTCGGCGACGCGCTCCCACTCGCGCTGCAGTGCCGGCACCGTCGTCGAGAGGCAGATGCCGTCGGCATCCTCGAGCTCGAAGAGCGCAGCGAGCGTGACGCCGAGCTCGTCGCCGGTGCGGCTGCGGTCGGTGGCGAGCCGGAAGCTGTCGGCGAGCCGCTCGCCCTCGAACAGGCCGAGCACCGTCTGCGTATTGCCGACGTCGACCGCGAGCAGCATGGCGCCTCTAGGGCGTGTCGTCGTCCGTGCTCAGGCGCTCGCCGAGGCGCTCGGCGAGCGCCTCCGCGGTCAGCTTGGGATCGTCGTTCTCGCCGCGCAGCTCCTCGACCGTGACGTCGCTCGAGGTGTAGACCTCCGCGCGCGGGATGATCCGCGTCGGGCGATTCTTGTCCCAGACCCACACGTCCTCCATCTTCACGTGGAAGAACGGATAGCTCGCCTGAGGCGAGACCTGCAGGTCGAGCTTGTTGCAGAGATACGTCGCGTCGGCCGTGAGGATGCAGTAGCGGAACAGGCCGAAGACGGCCGTGTATTCCCGCTTCAGGGTCAGCTCGAGCTCTGCCTCGAATTCGTCGAGATCGTCCAGGTGGGACATGACTTCAGTCTAGCTCCGCGAGCAAGTCTTCCACCCGCCCCAGGCCCGGGACGACGAGCTTCGGCGCGAGCTCGGCGAGAGGCTCCAGCACGAAGCGGCGCTCGCCGAGGTGCGGATGGGGGACGGTCAGGCCGTCCTCGTCGATCACCTCGTCGCCGTAGAGGAGCAGGTCGAGGTCGATCGTGCGCGGCCCCCAGCGCTCGCGCCGCTCGCGTCCCAGCCGTCGACTCGACCGCGAGGAGGACGTCGAGGAGCTCCCTCGGCGGAAGCTCGGTCTCGAGCACGGCGACGCCGTTGAGGAACCGCGGCTGGTCGGCGATGCCGACCGGATCGGTCTCGCGCAGCGTCGAGACGCCGACGACTCCGGGAAGCCCTGCGACCGCCGCCTGAATCGTCGCTTCGCGGTCGCCGAGGTTGGCGCCCAGGCCGACGTAGGCGACGGTCACGGGCGAGTGGCGCGCACGGCCACGTGCCCGACCGGTGGGTCGAGCACGACGTCGGGCTTGCGTACCCGCACGGCGACCCGCTCGACCGGGAAGCGGGCCATCAACTCGTCGGCGACCGCGGTCGCCAGGGCCTCCAGCAGGCGGTAGGCCCGCGCATCCGAGACCTCGCGCACGCAGCTCGCCACGTCCCGGTAGTCGACGGCGTCCTCGAGCTTGTCGGTACTGCCTGCCTCGCCGACCTCCAGCTCGACGTCGAAGAGGAAGTTCTGCCCCTGTTCGCGCTCCCAGTCGAGTGCGCCGTGAAAGCCGTGCAGGAGGAGATCGTCGAGCTCGATGATCAAGCAGGCACCTGGACTGCGGCCGCCGCGGCGAGCGCCTCGACGTGCTCTCGCACATCGTGGACCCGGAAGATCGATGCACCGCGCTCGTAGGCGGCCACCGCGGCGCCGAGCGAAGCCGCAAGCGAGCCGGTGCGCGCCTCTGGATCGAAGAGGCGTCCGAGCGAGCTCTTGCGCGACAGCCCGATCAGCACCGGGCGCCCGAGCGCAACGAGCACGTGGAGCCGCCGGACGAGCTCGAAGTTCTGGGCGGCAGTCTTGCCGAAGCCGATTCCGGGATCGAGGCAGACGCGCTCCTCGGGGATCCCCGCCGCGACCGCGAACGCCAGCCGCTCCTCCAGGAAGGCCGCAACTTCCGAGGCAACGTCGTCGTAGCGAGGATCGACCTGCATCGTGCGCGGCTCGCCCTGCATGTGCATCAGGCAGAGAAGTGCGCCGCTCTCCGCGACCACACCAGCGAGGTCGGGGTCGGCCCGCAGCGCGGTCACGTCGTTGACGAGCTCGGCGCCGAGCTCCAGCGCGCGGCGCGCCACCGCGCTCTTCGCCGTGTCGATCGAGACCGGCACGCCCTCGAGCCGCTCGAGGACCGGAACGACCCTGCGGAGCTCTTCGTCGACCGAGACTCCTGCGGAACCGGGCCGCGTCGACTCACCGCCGACGTCGACGATCGCGGCTCCCTCGGCGACCATCCGCCGAGCGGCGGCGGCAGCGACGTCGGGATCGAGGTGCACGCCGCCGTCCGAAAAGCTGTCGGGAGTCACGTTCACGATCCCCATCACGGCCGGGCGCTGCAAACGTTCCTCCACCGATGGACGTCTCACCCTGCGATGGAGACTAGCTCGCGCGGTCGCAACGCCCTCCTGACGGCGGTCGGAATAGTCCTCGCGCTGATCGTGGTGGGAATCGCGGCGCGAGGCTCGATTCCGGCGGGCGAAGGCGGTGCACGCGGGCCGACACAGGCGTTGATGGACATCCTCTTCACGCTGTACCTGCTGGTGATCGTCAGCTCGGCGGTGTTGCTCCTCTACCTCCTGCTGCTGCGCCGCCAGATCGAGGCTCAGGGCGGCACCGTAGTGCAGCGGCGGAGGCCGCTGCAGACGCTGCTGACCGTGCTCCTGCTCGTCGGCATCGCCTCGCTGATGGCCCGGAGGATCGCCGGCCACAACCCGATCGTGCCGCCGGATGCGCCGCAGCCGGTCTTCGGAGGCGATCCGGTCGGTCCGTCGACGAGCCCGGATGCAATCCCGTACGAGCCGGAGTTCGCCTGGGCGCCGGCCGTCGTCACCGTCGCGCTGATCCTGCTCGCACTCGGCGCCTGGTGGTACGCAGGACGGGCGCGCAAGCGAGCGCGTGGTGAGCTCGTGCGCGAGAATCGGCTCGCGACCGATCTGGCCGCGGCCGTCGACGAGTCGCTGGACGACCTGCGGGCCGAGCCCGATCCACGACGCGCAGTGATCGCCGCGTATGCGCGGCTGGAGCGTGTCCTCGCCGCTCACGACCTGCCGCGGCGACCGGCCGAGGCGCCGCTCGAGTACCTGGCGCGGATGCTCGACGACCTCTCTGTCCGCCCGGAGGCGGCCCGACGGCTGACGAACCTGTTCGAAAGGGCTAAGTTCTCGCAGCATGAGGTGGGCACGGAGATGAAGGAAGAGGCGATCTCGGCGCTGGAGACGGTCCGAGACGACCTGCTCGCGGCGCGCGCCCTCGCCGAGCAGGAACGGCAGGCGGCGATCGCGGCACAGCGCGAGAGGATGGCCTAGATGCGGCGGGCCCTCATGCTCGCCCGCCTCCCGCTCGTCGTGACCCTGGTGCTCGCGTTCGTGCTGCTCGCTGCTCCCGGCCGGGCGGGTATCGCCGCGCACGTGTACGCCCTGGTGCTCGCTGCGATCGGGCTCGGCTACCTGGTCGCGTTGCTGCGCGACGCGCTGCCGCCGCACCGGCCGTCCGAGTTCGACGCAGCGCTGCGCCGCCCACGCGTGAGCCCCGCGCGACCCATCCCCGAGCTCGAGCGCATGGAGCGGGAGGTCGCGCTCGGCCTCGCGACCGCGTTCGACCTCCATTTCCGCCTGCGGCCGCGCCTCCGCCGGATCGCGACCGCGCTGCTGGCGTCCCGGCGCGGGATCGATCTGGACGCGAGCCCGGAGGCCGCTCGGCGCGCACTCGGCGACGATGCCTGGGAGATCGTCCGCGGCGACCGCGAGCCGCCGCACGAGCGGTTCGCCGCCGGCCTCGACATCGCATCGCTCCGACGTGCGGTCTCTGCCCTGGAAGCGCGGACGATCTGATGGAGCTCGCCCAGGTCCAGGAGCACGCAACGCGGATCCTCGACGAGGTCGAGCGCGCGGTCGTCGGCAAGCGCGAAGCAGCTCGAGCTCGTCCTGATGGGGCTGCTCGCCGACGGGCATGTGCTGCTCGAGGACTATCCGGGGCTCGCGAAGACGCTCGCGGCGCGGTCGTTCGCGGCCGTGACCAGCATCGGCTTCAACCGCATTCAGTTCACGCCCGACCTGATGCCCTCCGACGTCACCGGTTCGTCGATCTGGAACCAGCGTGACTCCGACTTCCTCTTCCGCCCCGGGCCGATCTTCACCAATCTCCTTCTGGCCGACGAGATCAACCGCGCCCCACCGAAGACCCAGGCCGCGCTGCTCGAGGCAATGCAGGAGCGGCAGGTGACGATCGAGGGCGTGACGCACCCGCTGGCCCGCCCGTTCCTCGTCCTGGCGACCCAGAACCCGATCGAGTACGAAGGCACATATCCGCTGCCGGAGGCACAGCTCGACCGCTTCCTGCTGCGGGTCGGCTTCGGCTATCCGAGCAAGAGCGACGAGTGGGAGGTGCTCTCGCGGCGGCTCGAACGGCGTGAGGACGAGGTCGAGCTCGAGCCGGTGATCGACGGGCCGACACTGCTCGAACTGCAGGCCGCGATCGAACAGGTCCACGTCGGCCCGGCGGTCGGCGCCTACATCGTCGAGCTGGTCGCTGCGACGCGCACCAGCAACTCGACCGCGGTCGGCGCCAGCCCGCGCGGCAGCCTCGCAGTGCTCAAGCTCGCGCGCTGTAAGGCCGCGCTCTCCGGCCGCGACTTCGTCACGCCCGACGACGTGAAGGCCGTCGCTGTGCCCGCGCTCGCGCACCGGCTGATGCTCAGGCCCGAGCTGTGGGTGCAGCAGGTCGCCGGCGACGACATCGTCCGCGAGCTGCTCGAGAGCGTGCCCACGCCCGCAGCCGAAGAGACGGCGCCGGCGGCGGAATGACGCCCTCGGCGTCGCCTCGCGTGACGGCATACGCGGGGCTTGCGGCGCTTTTCCTCTTCGCCTGCACTCGCGATCCGCCAGCCCGAGCTGGCAGATCGTCGCCGCCCCGTTCGCGCTCCTGCCCGGCACTCGGGCTGGCACTCGCCCGCTCGTCCCGAGCCGCAGGTCTGGCTCACGCTCGAGCGGCCGACCGCGCTCGAGCAGGACGAGCTGGAGCTGGAGCTCGTCGTCTCCTCGGAGCGGCCGATCGAGCGGCTCGAGCTCCTGCTCGGGCTGCCCGAAGGGCTCGAGCTCGTCTCGGGCGAGCGCGCGCTCTCGCTGCGGCTCGGCTGGGAGGACGAACGGACGATCAGCTGCGGCTCCGCTGCGCCCGGTGGGGGAACTACCGGATCGGCGACATCAGGCTGCGGGCGCGGGACCGGCTCGGGCTGCTCACCTGGGAGACGCGGCTCGACCGGCGGACGCGCCTGCGGGTCTATCCGCTTCCGGAGACGCTGCGCGCGATCGTCACACCCGTCTCGACGCAGCCGTTCGCGGGCAACCAGGTCTCGCGGCAGAAGGGCGAGGGGCTCGAGTTCGCCGACCTGCGCGAGTTCGCAGCGGGCGACCGCGTCCGCTCGATCAACTGGCGCGCGAGCGCCCGGCGCAACGTGCTCGTCGTCAACGAGCGGCATCCGGAACGGAACGCCGACGTGATTCTCTTCCTCGACACGTTCGCCGACGCGCGCGCCGGCGGGCGCTCGACCCTCGATCTGGCCGTGCGCGCGACCGCGACGCTCGCCACGCAGCTACCTCGAGCGCCGTGACCGGGTTGGGCTCGTCTCGTTCGGGGGCGTCCTCCGCTGGCTGACGCCCGGGATGGGCGTCGGTCAGGGCTACCGGATCGTCGACGCCTTGCTCGCGTCGGAGATCGTCTTCAACTACGCGTGGAAGGACATCTCGATCATCCCCGCGCGCATCCTGCCGCCGCAGGCGCTGGTGGTCGCGGTCACGCCTCTGCTCGACGACCGATCGTCGAGGCGCTTGCCGACCTCAGAGCGCGCCGGAAGTACGACCTCGCAATCGTGGAGGTGTCTCCGGCCGGCTTCGCGACACCGGGCGAGCGCGAGCCGGATCAGCTCGCATACCGGCTCTGGCTGCTGCGGCGCGAGGAGATCCGCGCCCGCTACGAGCGCCTCGGGATCGCAGTGGCGACCTGGAGCGACGAGCAGCCCCTCGATGCCGTCCTGGAGGGGGTGAGGGCATTCCGAAGGCACGCTCGGCTCGCGCGCGCCTAGCCGCAGGCACTGCCGCCGTGCTCGTCGGGGCGGGTACCGCGACGTGGTTCGCTGTGCTCACGGAGCACGGGTACCTCACGCGCGTGAACATCGTCGTCAGCGTCATGGCGCTCGCGGTGCTGGCAGCGGGCCTCGTTCTGGGCATCTCGGTGGCCGTTCCCGCTGGCAATCGCGCTGCTCGGTGCCGAGTACGTCGCGATCCTCGGCTTCGAGGCCGACGTGCTCGACACGCAGGCTCCGCTCGTCGGCGGCGCGCTGCTCGCGGTCGCGGAGCTCGCGTACTGGTCGCTCGAGCTCCGGGGGCCGGTCGTCGACGAGGCAGGGACCTACCTGCGCCGGATCGCGCTTCTCGCGACACTCATCGTCGGCGTCGTCGGCATCGGCGCGGTCATGCTGACGCTCGTCGAGGTCGTGGTCGCCGGCGGCGTCGCCGTCGACATCCTCGGTGTCGTCGCCGCCCTGGGCGCGCTCGCCCTGCTCGCGCGCGCGGCCCGCGGCACCGTCGACTAGGGACACGACGGGTCCTGGCCCCGACACGTCCGAAGCGGCGATGTGGCCGGCGGCCGCTCCGCGGATTGTCGCGCTGAACTAGCCGGTCGGATCTGGCTCGGGCGGCTGCATCGAGACGCCCGGAACGGGACGCGGCTGCGGCTTCGGCGCCGGCTTGCGCTCGGGGCCCTCGACGGGCGCCTCCACGGGCTCCACGATCTCCTCCGGGAAGATCGACTCCTCCGCCTCGCCGGCGAGCAGACGCTCGAACTGGTCCTTGTCGATCGTCTCGCGCTCGATCAGGATCAACGGAGAGCTTGTGCAGCTCGTCCATGTGCTCGCGGAGGACGCGGTGCGCGGTCTGGTGCGCCTCCTCGATCACCCGGCGGATCTCGTCGTCGATCTCGCGTGCGATCTCGTCCGAGTAGTCGGGCTCGTGACCCATCTCGCGGCCGAGGAACGGCATGCTCGCATCGCGTCCGAGCACGCGCGGGCCGAGCTTCTCGCTCATTCCGTAGCGCATGATCATCGCCTTCGAGGTCGCGGTCACCTTCTCGAGGTCGTTCGCAGCACCGGTCGTCACCTCGTGGAAGACGAGCTCCTCTGCCGCACGGCCGCCGAGCGTCATCGCCAGATCGTCCATCAGCGCCGAGCGGGTCGTCAGATAACGATCCTCGGTCGGCAGCGAGATCGTGAGGCCGAGCGCCTGGCCGCGGGAGACGATCGTGATCTTGTGGATCGGATTCGTGTGCTCGAGGTAGTAGCCGACGAGCGCGTGGCCCATCTCGTGGTAGGCCGTGATCTTCCGCTCCTTCTCGCCGAGCAGGCGGGCCTTCTTCTCCGGGCCGGCGAGCACGCGCATGATTCCTTCCTCGAGCTCGTCCTGGCCGATCATCTTCTTGCCGAAGCGCGCGGAGAGCAGCGCGGCCTCGTTGATCAGGTTCGCCAGATCGGCGCCGGTGAAGCCGGGCGTGCCCGCTGCGAGCGTGTCGAGATCGACCTCGGTCGCCAGCGGCTTGCCCTTCGAGTGCACCTCGAGGATCTTGCGTCGGCCGATCCGGTCGGGCCGGTCGACGACGATCTGCCGGTCGAAGCGGCCGGGACGGAGCAGCGCCGGATCGAGGATGTCGGGGCGGTTCGTGGCGGCGATGAGGATGATGTTGTCCTTCATCTCGAAGCCGTCCATCTCGACGAGCAGCTGGTTCAGCGTCTGCTCACGCTCGTCGTGACCGCCGCCGAGGCCGGCGCCGCGGTGGCGCCCGACAGCGTCGATCTCGTCCATGAAGATGATGCAGGGGCTCGCCTGCTTCGCCTGCTCGAACAGGTCGCGGACGCGAGAGGCGCCGACGCCGACGAACATCTCGACGAAGTCCGAGCCCGAGATCGAGAAGAACGGCACACCCGCTTCGCCGGCGACGGCGCGCGCGAGCAGGGTCTTACCGGTGCCGGGAGGACCGTAGAGGAGGACGCCCTTCGGGATCCGGGCGCCGAGCGCCTGGAACTTCTTCGGGTTCTCGAGGAACTCCTTGATCTCGTGCAGCTCCTCGACCGCCTCGTCCGCGCCGGCCACATCCTTGAAGCCGATCTTCGGCGAGTCGGGAGTCATGCGTTTCGCGCGCGACTTGCCGAAGCTCATCACCTTCGAGCCGCCGCCCTGCACCTGGTTCATCAGGAAGATCCAGAAGCCGAAGAGCAGCACGAACGGGAGCAGCGAGGTGAGGATCGTCCACCACGCGCTCGACCCCTTGCCCTTCGAGTCGTACGTGACGTTTTCCGCCTTCAGGAGGTTCTCCACCTGGAGCGCGGAGACGTCGCTGGGGTAGTTGACCTTCACCTTCTTGCCGCTGACAGCGTCGCGCTGATCTGCTGGCGATTCGGGGTGAAGAGCACCTCCTGCACTTCCCCGTTCTTGATCTGCGTCTGCAGCTGCGAGTACGTGACCTTCTCTTGGTCGTTGTTGTTCCGGAGCATCACCTGGCTCGCCACGTACACGAGCGCAACGATGATGATCAGGGGGAACAGCGCGCTGCGGAAAAATCTGTTCACGGGGTCAAGGGAGGGTAGCAGCCTCTACAGGAGTCACCCCATTTTCGGGACCGTGGATCCCGGGTCGCAATTCGGCCCTAATGCGGCGGAATCAGGTCCGGATGCAGCACCGCGACGTACGGCAGGTTGCGGTAACGCTCCGCGAAGTCGAGCCCGTAGCCGATCACGAACTTGTTCGGGATCTCGAAGCCGACGAACTTGACCGGGCACCTCGATCTCGCGCCGCTCGGGCTTCGTCAGCAGGGCGCAGATCTCCAGTGACGCCGGCTTCCGCGCCTTGAGGCTGCGCATCAGATACGAGAGCGTCAGGCCCGAGTCGATGATGTCCTCGACGACCAGGACGTCGCGCCCGGCGATGTTCGCGTCCAGGTCCTTGAGAATTCGCACGACGCCCGAGGAGTCGGTCGCCGCGCCGTAGCTCGAGATGGCCATGAAGTCGATCTCGCAGGGGATCGTGAGCTCGCGCATCAGGTCGGCCATGAAGAAGACCGCGCCCTTGAGAACGCCCACGAGCAACAGGTCGCGGCCCTCGTACTCCTGGGAGATCTCGGCGCCGAGCTCACGGATCCGCGCCTGCAGCGGCTCTTCCTCGATCAGGATCTCTCCGACTGCGTCCTTCACCGTTTCCATGTCACGGCTCCTTCCCAGCCCGGGGCCTCTGCGACACCCGGCACGGCGACGACGTCGTCGCCGTGCACGACGACCGGCCAGCTGTCGCGCTCCGACCTCGGCACCTTGGCGTCCACGAAGAGATCCTGCACTTTCTTGCGGCGGCCTGCGAGGTGATCGCCCGCGCGGCGCCGGCGCACCTCGAGCCCGGGGCGGTCGGACTCCAGCGTCCACGGCCCCCAGGTCACGGCTCCCTCCAGCCGCAGCGTGTCGTACTCCCGCACCGCGCGAACGCCTCCGCCCAGGTCGGCGGACCGCGAGCCCTCACGGTCGGCGAGCAGCTCGGCGAGTGTGCGCTCCAGCGCGCGGGGAAGCCGCGGTCGCTCCTCGCCGAGCGAGAGCAGGGACGTGCGGGCGCGCGGATCGAGACGTTCCAGCAGCGGCAGGATCTCGTCGCGGATCAGACCCCGCTTCGTGGCGGGATTCGACGTGTCGTCGCGGTAGGGAAGCCCGCGCTGGTCGCACCACACACGCACCTCCTCGCGCCAGACGCCGAGCAGCGGCCGGACGATGCCGTCCTCGCGCCGCACCTTGATCCGCTGCGGCGAGCCGGAGGCGACGAGGCCGAGCAGCACCGACTCGACCTGGTCCGAGGCGGTGTGGCCGGTGGCACGCAGCCGGTCGGTCGCGAACGAGTAGCGAAGGTCGCGCAGCTCGGCTTCCGTGGAGCCGGAAGCCTCGACGATCTCGGCGCCGAAAGCTTCGCGGCAGAAACGCGCGTCCTCGTCCGACTCGGCGCCGCGCAGACCGTGCGCGACGTGCAGCGCCGAGACTCGGTAGCCGAGCTCGCCGAGGACGTGCCAGAGACAGGTCGAGTCCGCTCCGCCCGAGACGAGGCAGGTGACCTCGCCACCCGGCTCGATCAGGCCGTGCTCACGAATGAAACCCTCGACGCGGTCGCGCACTGCTCCAGTTTGCCTAGAAAGCAGGCGCCGCGATCCACGACTCGAGCACTCCGAGCGCCCGTTCCAGGTCCTCACGCTCGAGCCGAAGAACGGTCGCGTAGTCGACCTGATCCATCCTGCTCCGCGGCGGCGTCCCTGCGGCGGCATCGCGCAGGTACGCGATGGGCAGCGAGTGGGCGACCAGGAGCACCGTCTCCTCAGGGCGGTCGAGCAGCCGGCGGAAACCCGCGGCGTAGCGGCGCACGATCGCGCCGCGGTGCTCTCCTCCTGAGGGAGCCTCGAGCGGGCCGCGGCCGACGATCCATTCGAGGTAGACGTGGAGCCCGCCGCCTTCGAACGCGCCGTAGCGTGGGTCGTTCAACTCGGGGACGACGATCAACGGAATCTCACGTCCGGCGAGCGCGAGCTGCGCGGTCTCACGGACCCGCTCGAACTCGGTGACGGCGCAGAGATCGATCCGCTCCTCCGCGAGGATCCGGCCCAACGCACTCGCCTGTTCCCGCCCGGTTTCGGTCAGCGGGCACGAGACACCTGGGTCACCGTTGACGAGCTGCTTCGCGCTGTATTCCGACTCCCCATGACGGGCCAGCAACAGGGCGCGCACCGCCGTCGAGCTTACCCGTCTCCGTTGCCGTACCGTCTCGGCCCTTTGCAGCGGCCATTCACGTCCGACCATCGGGACGGGATCAGCGGCATCCCCGTGTTCTGGGCGGACTCGCCCGGCCCGTACGTGGGCAGCCTGCGTCGGTCGAGCATCGTCGGCATCTCTCTTCCCGCGGCGGCGCCGACCCGGGCCTGGACTGGAACGGCTGGGTCTCGCTCACCCTGACCGGCTTCTGGGCAGCCGGCGAGAAAGACGACGTGTCTCGCTTCCTCGGCGACGTGGCAGAACGCCTCCAGGATCTCCCGCTCGAACGGCTGGAAACGGAGAAGGGAATCCTGCGCGCAGAGGAAGCGTCCGGCGGTCGGAGCGTCCCGGCGGTCCTGGCCGGGCTTCGCTTCGGCGCCGTCGGCATCGGGCTGATCGACTGGCTGGAACTGGGACTTCGTCGGCTCGACGCGGACTCCGTGTCCGCGTGGGCACGCGAGCGGTTCACGGCAGGCAACGCGGCACTCTGGTTCAGCGGGCCGCCGCCCGCCGATCTCACTCTGTCGCTGCCATCCGGCCCGCGGATTCCGCCGCCGCGGTACGAGCCTCCGCCGGACGATCTTCCCGCGTATGCGCGGTGGGGACGCGGCGGGGCGGCGCTGTCGCTGTTCGCACCGCGTTCCTACGCGCTGGGACTCGCGTGGATGGCGGCGGAGCAGCGTGCGATCCGTCGGCTGAGGTACGAACGCGGGCTCATCTACTCGCTGTCGGCGACGAACAACCCGCCGAATCGCGAGGACGCGAACATCGTGTTCCTCGCCGAGTGCACGGACGCGAATGTCGACGCGATGCGGAAGGGCCTGCTCGAAGTGCTGGACGAGATCGCGACCGGCGGTCCGAGCGAAGAGGAGCGCGCTCAGTGGCTGCTCGGGATGGAGACGGCAACTGCAGATCCGAACTCAGCCTCGTCCATGGCAGCCAGCTACGCGGAGGACGAGCTGTTCGACGACTTCGAGACGAACGAAGAGGCGCTGGAGAAGATGCGAGCAGTGACTACCGCCGAGGCGGCAGCAGCACTTCGCGAGGCGCTGAAGACCGCCTTGCTTGCGATCCCCGAAGAGGACGCCGAGCCTCCACCTCCGCCTTACAAGGAGTTCACGTCGGCCCAGCCGACGCTGCAGATCGAGGGGCGACGCTTCCCCCTGAAAGGGCTCAAGGCCCGGCTCGGGCGCGAGGGATCCGCAATCCTCGGCGAGGAGGCCGTCGCCTGGCAGAGCCCTGACGGAAAGCAGCTCGGCATCCTGTTCGACGAGTGCGAGGCGCTGATGACCTGGGAGGACGGGAACGTTCAGCTCATCGAGGCCAGTGGAAGCTGGTTCAGCCTGGACACGACCACGCTGCGCGGCGGCGACGAGCTCAAGGCTGCCGTCTTGCGGGCCGTCCCGGCAGATCGCGTCATCCCGATGGACTAGCGGCTAGAGCAGGACGGAGCGGTAGTCCAGCACGTGCTCCATCCCGATCTTCTCGTAGAGACCGATCGCTGCGTCGTTCTCGGCGCGGACGAACAGGCAGACACGGGGGACCCGCTCGAGCAGCAGCCGGACGAGATCGCGAAGCCCGCGCTCGCCGTTGCCGATGCCACGTACGGCGGGATCGGTCCAGACCTGCTGCAGCTGGACCGCCTCGGGTGTCCAGGCCGATGCTTCCGCCTTGAAGCGGATGACGCCGTCCTGCTCCCAGATCCACGACCGCCCCTCCTCGATCTGGGCTCGAGTGCGCCAGCGGAAGCCGTCCGCATCGCGCCTGAGCGGATCGATGCCGAGCTCGGTCTCGTGCGCCTGCGCGCACGCCGGGACGAGCAGGTCGAGATCCCCGATCGCCGCTGCACGAAGCCCGCTCTCGCCCGGCTCGGGCGGCGCCGAGATCGTGTAGACGGGCTGGCCTGGCCGGTCCTCGCGGGGCTGTGGCAGCCTGCTGGAGACCGCTGCCCACAACTCGGAGACGGCACCCTCCTCGCCGATCAGCATCCGTGCCCGGGCGCGCACCGTCACGTCGCCGTACACACCACAGCCGCGACCGGAGGGGACGACGTTCGCACCCGTGTGGCAGAGCGAGATCAGACGCCCTTCTTCCGCCACTGCCGCGAACCGGCCCAGCCCGCGCCGCGCCACGTCCTCGAGGAAGACGCGCTCGACCGGGTCCTCCGCGCAGTACGCGAGGATCTGCTCGAGGGACGGGTCGACGATGTGCGCCATGCTTCCGATCTTCACGTATAGGGTCTCGCCGATGCCGATCCACGTGAGAGCCGAACCAGGCGAGTACGCCGAAGCGTGCCTGTTGCCGGGCGACCCGCTGCGGGCCAAGTACATCGCCGAGACCTATCTCGACGACGTGGTGCAGCGGAACTCCGAGCGCGGCCTGCTCGGCTACAGCGGCACGTGGGAGGGAAAGCCGGTCTCGGTCCAGGGCACCGGCATGGGCTGCCCGGGCGCGACGATCGTCTTCGAGGAACTCGTGCAACTCGGCGTCAAGAAGCTCCTGCGCGTGGGCACATGCGGTGGGTTGCAGCCCCACCACCAGCTCGGCGACATGATCGTCGCCCTGACCGCCGTGCCGGCCGACTCCACCGCGATGCACCTCGTCGGGAACGAGCCGCACTGCCCGACAGCGAGCTGGGACCTGATCCACGGCGCCGTCCACGCCGCCAAGGAAATCGGCCAGGAGATGCACGTCGGGCCGATCGTCTCGAGCGACCTCTTCTACAACCCGGACGAGGGCCAGTACGAACGCTGGTCGAAGCGCGGCGTGCTGGCCGTCGAGATGGAGGCGTCCGCGCTCTTCACGATCGGCGCGCTCCGTGGTGTCCAGGCAGGCTGCCTCCTGATCGTCAGCGACATCATCGTCGAGGGTGAGTTCAAGCGCGTCACCGACGACGAGATGAAGGCGGCAGTCGACCGCATGACACGCGTCGCGCTGGCGACGGCAACCCATTAGCGTCGCGCGCCTACGGCGCGCTCCCGTGGGGGAAACCATGTTTCCCCCACGAGCCCCCTTCTTCTGCTTTGTGGGGGAACTTCCAAGTTCCCCCACACCCCCTAAAGCTCATCGGCCGCGGGGCGGTCAATGAGCGACACCGTCTTCCTCGTCAACCCGGCGTCGGCGAACGGGTCGACGGGCCGGCGCTGGGCGGAGATGGCGCATCGGGCGGCGACGCGGGGGCTCGAGGGCGACACGCTCTTCTCCCAAGGCCCCGGCGAGCTCGGAACGCTCGCCCGTACGGCGGCCGACGACGGCGCGAAGTTGCTCGTGGTCGTCGGGGGTGACGGCTCCGTGAACGAGGTCGCGAACGGGATCGCCCGCCGTGACGGCGTCGAGATCGCGGTCATCCCGCGCGGAACGGGCTGGGATTTCGCCCGTACGTACAAGATTCCGCACAAGCTCGACGGCGCCGTCGACGTCGCGCTGACCGGCAGGCCGCGCACGATCGACCTCGGCCGCGCCACGTATCGCGCCTGGGACGGGAACGAAGCGTCGACCTACTTCGCCAACGTCGCGAGCGCCGGGATGAGCGGCGCAATCGCCCAGCGTGCGAATGACACGACGAAGGCGCTCGGCGGCAAGGTCTCCTACCTGTGGGCCACGCTGTCTGTGTTCGCGCGATGGCAGAACTCCGAACTGCGCCTGACCGTCGACGGCGAGAGCCGAGTCGGCCGGATGCACGACATCGTCGTCGCCAACGGACGCACGTTCGGCGGGGGAATGATCATCTGCCCGGAGGCGGAGCCCGACGACGGCCTCTTCGACGTGCTCACGATCGGTGACCTGACGAAGGGCGACCTGCTGATGACGCTGCCGAAGACCTACCGCGGCAGCCATCTGCCACACCCGAAGGCGGAGCTTCTGCGCGGGAAGGTCGTGACGATCGAGGCCGACGCCCCGCTGCCGGTCGAGCTCGACGGCGAGCAACCGGGTAACACGCCGGCGCGGTTCGAGGTCGTACCCGGGGCGCTGCGGTTGCGCGTGCCGGCTCTCACTTCGTAGCGGTCTGCCGCTACGCGGGCGGTTTCGGAGCGGGCGGGTTCGGAGCGGGCGGGTTCGGAGCGGGCGGGTTCGGAGCTGTCGCCGGCTTCCGCGCGGTGGTCGACTTACGCTTGGAGGGCGCCTTCTTCGCCGGCGCCGCCAGCTGCTTCTCGAGCTTCGCGACGCGCTTCTCGAGCTCGTCCAGCCCTCGCAGCTTCTTCTGCATCTCGTCCAACCGGCTCTTGGTGTCGTTCGCCAACTCGACGAACTTCGAGCCGCCGGGCACGTCCGCAAGCTTGTGCAGCGCCTCGGCTCCGAGATCCTGGAACCGGGTGAGGAGATCTTTCTGCTGTGTCTTCGCCATGGCGCGATCGTACCCCCTACGGCCGCAACGTAACGGCGAACTGTCTTTTCGCGGCGACTGACGTCAGAGCTTGCAGGATCGGTGCCGCGCCGTCAGAAGGTGCAACAGCCGACCCACCGAGTATGAACAGCGTCATGCGCAGCCAGGGTTCGCAAATGTTGACCATTTCTTCACCCTTTCTGCGCATGTTCTGGACACAGCGACGGCTACCGTGAGAGCGAAATGACCAAGCACTTCGGCAAACGAGCACGCCAGCTTCACGAGCACAAGTCCGTGATCGCCCACGCACTGCGTCAGCACGCCGGAATCCCGTACGAGGTCGAGCAGAAGGTCTGCAGCGACTGCAAGCGGGTTCTCGACGAGCGGACCGTGCGCCGCGCGGCCGCGTAGCTCGGGGAATCAGGCGAACCGGATCCGGCTCGGCCGGACTGCTTCACGTTCTCCGGAGTCCGCCTCGCCTGCGAGAGTTGAGCTCGTGGAGGGTTTCAACTTCTCGACAGACGTCCTCGTCCGTTTCGCCGAGACGGACGCGCAGGGGATCGCGCACCATGCGTCGTTCGTGGTCTGGCTCGAGGTCGCCCGCGTCGCGTACCTCACCGAGTACGCCGGGGGCTATCGGGGAGTCCAGGCCCACGGGATCGAGGCGCTGACGACCGAAGTGCAGGTCCGGTATCACCGTGCGGCCCACTTCGACGAGCGGCTGACGGTCTGGACACGCTGCGTCGACTTGCGCGGCGCGCGGTTCCGCTACGAGTACGCGATCGAGCGTGAGGGCACGCTGGTTGCCGACGGCCACACCTCACACGCCATCGTCGATGCGGCCACGCGCCGCCCCACCCGGGCGCCCGCCTGGTTCGTCGAGGTGATCGCTAAGGCCGAGGAGTAGAAGCCGGCGGCGCGTTCGGGATGGTCGGCAAGAGCGGGTCGACCTTCGGCGGCGGCTTCTTCTCCGGCTTCGGCTTCGGCTTTGGCTTCGTCCCGACGCGAACCACCTTCGGCTCGGACCGGTACTGCGAGTACCAGGTGTCCTCGTGCAGCAGCTTGCCGTTCGCGTCGTGCACGGTCCGGCTGACGCTCGTCGCGCGCGCCGGCTCGCCGTATTCGACCACCGCGCTCTCGCCCTTCAGCAGCGTCGGGTCGGGAACGCGCTTCACCTTCGGCGCCCCGATGACGCGGAGCGGCTCCTCCGTCGACTCGACCTGGCGGTTCTGAGGCGTCCCGTAGATGTTCACGGTCAGCGAGCCGGCGCCGACGAACGTGCGCACGAGCAGCCAGTTCTCGGTGTCGTTCGTGAACTTCAGGTCGAGATCGGGGTAGTTGACGGTCGCGTCGCGCCCGAGCGGGTAGTGCGAGATGTAGAGCGCGTGATTCGTTCGCTCGTCGATCTGGAGCCCGGCCTCGTACGCAGCGTTGAAGACGGTCGTCGAAACCTGGCAGATGCCGCCGCCGAGCCCGGTCTGGAGCTCGCCGTTGATGATCACGGGCGCCTCCTGGAAGCCCTTCTCGGCCGTGCGCTCTCCGGTCGTGCCGTTGAACGAGAAGGTCTTCCCGGGCGCGACCAGCGTCCCGTCGATCAGCTCCGCGACGAGGGCGACGTTGTGCAGGCGGCTCGCGATGCCGCCGTAGGTCGTGTAGTAGCTGCCGACGACACCGGTGATCCCCATCGCCTGCGCTTCGGCAACGGTGCGGTCGGCGACCGTGGTGCGCGCGGCGAGCTGAGCGGTGCGAGTCGTGGGCGAGATCGCCGCCGCAAGCAGCGCCTTCGCGGTCGCGGGGACGTCGATGCCGAGACCGGGCTTGTCCGGGAGAATCCGGATCCCGCCGCCGGAGGTGACCTCGAAGCGGGCGTCGACCGGCGCGTGCTCGACGGTCTTGCGCAGCTTCGTGAACCACGCCTCGGCTCCGGCGCCTGCGATCGCCAGCTTGGTCTTGCCCTCAGCGGGAAGTGACAGGAGCTCGGCGATGCGCCATCGGGGCAGCTTCCAGCGCACGCCCGAGTACTCGAGCCGCACCGGAGCGGAGAGCGCGAGCCGTGCCTGGCGAGCCGCGGGCGCGAGTGCTGCGGCGTCGACCTCGACCGGATCGACGCTGGCGGGCAGAGCGACCGTGCCGCCGCGCTCGAGCCTGGCGAGGGCGCGGACGATCGTGCTCTCTGCCGCCTTCCGGTCGAGCTGCAGTCCCTGCCGGCCGGGCACGAGCTCGACCGAGAGCCCGCGGCGCACGAGCTTCGCCTCGACGTGGTTCTGATCGATGTCGCGAGCCAGGCCCGCGAGCTTGTAGTCCAGGGCGGCTCCGTAGGCCTGGACCGGCGGGCTGACCTCGGCTCCGAAGAAGCGCGTCTGCAGCCGGCGGAAGCCGCGCACGGGCCCGAACCCCTCGCCCTCATGCGCGGCCGATTGGATCGCGGACGCCCAGTCGGCCTCGACTCCCAGCGTCGTCGCCTTGATCGGATAGCTCTTGCCTCCCGCTGTGAAGACGACGGGCACGCGCGCGACCTCGTCGAAACGCTGCTCCAGCAGCGACCGCGCCTCTTTCGGCGTCAGCCCGCCGACGTCGACGCCGGCGATCGCGACGCCGTTGGCGAGTCGCCCCGTCGAACCGGCGAATGCGAGCCCGACGAGCGCAAGCAGGACCGCAAGGAGCGCGATCGAGACCAGGACCCAAAGCGCGATCAGCCCTGGTGAACGCTGTCTACGCGCCGCACCGGCGCCAACAAATGTCGAGTCCACCCCCACGAAGTCCGTCAGTGTAGCGGCGGTACTGGCGGGCCTAGGTCTAGTTTTGGTGAAGAACGGCCGCCTCAACGACGCAGGTACTGAACGATCACGTGCCGCTGGATCTCGGACGTGCCTTCGACGATCTGGAGCACTTTCGCGTCGCGCAGCCACTTCTCGACCGGGTGGTCGCGCATGATCCCGGCGCCGCCGAGGACCTGAACTGCGTCCGTCGTGATGCTCATCGCCGCGTCTGCAGCGAAGGCCTTCGCGTACGAGCCGAGCAGGCCCGCGTCCTCTTCCGCATCCAGAGCCGACGCCGCGCGCCAGACGAGCAGGCGCGCCGCCTCGACCTGCATCGCCATGTCGGCGAGCTTGAACGACACGCCCTGCTTGGAGATCAGCGGCTTGCCGAACGCGCGCCGCTCGTTCGCGTACTCGGTCGCGTACTCGAACGCAGCGCGCGCGATCCCGAGCGCCGAGGCGGCCACCTGCGGCCGCGAGTGCATGAAGAAGTCCATCGCGATCGCGAAACCCTCGCCCTCCGCGCCGAGCAGCCGGTCGGCCGGGAGCCGGGCGTCGTCGAACAGGATCGAGCCGGTGTGCGACGCGCGCAGCCCGAGCTTCGGCTCCTTGCGGCCCGCCGAGACGCCGGGATCGCCCGCCTCGACCAGGAACGCAGTGATCGCGCCATCCAGCTTCGCAAAGACGATCGTCAACTCCGCGATGCCACCGTTCGTGACGTAGCACTTCTCGCCGTTCAGGACGTACTCGTCACCGTCGAGGCGCGCGGTCGACTGGATCGCGGCGACGTCGGAGCCGGCGCCGGGCTCGGTGAAGGCGATCGCAGCGAGACAGCCTTCCTCCGACGCGAGCCGGCTCAGCCAGCGTTCCTTCTGCTCGGTCGTTCCCGACCGCAGGAGCGGACGGACCGGGAACATCGTCGCTCCGATCGGCGCCGAGAGGCCTGCGCAGCCCCACGAGAGCTCCTCGGCGATCAGCGAGGACGTCACTGCAGCCACGCCGCCGCCTCCGTACTCGACCGGAATCGCGTGCGAGGTCAGCCCGAGTGCGGCCGCCTTGCCGAGGAGCTCGCGCGGGCAGTCCTCGCGCTCGTCCCACTCGCGCGCGACCGGCCTCAGCTCGCGCTCGGCGAAGTCGTGGGCGAGGTCGCGGAGCTCGCGCTGCTCCGGTGTCAGGTCGAACGAGATCCCGGCGGCTGCTACCCGCGCCACCGAGGCACCACCCTGAAGCTCGTCCCTGCTAGAGGTCGGCCGACTGCCCGCTGTCGAACGGGCATTGCCCATCGTGCGACTTGAACTGCGTCGCCATGGGGTTCGCTGCCGGAGCCTTCTCTACGTTCGACGAGCTCTTGGCGATCGCCGAGGGCACGGCAAGGAAGATGCCTACGACCCCAAGCACCACCACGCGCTTGAACATGGCGGGAGCATACCCAAATCGTGGCTTTCAACACAACCGTTAGATGGTCGGTCGGTGGTTGGCGTGCTCGCGGGGGCGATCCAGACCAAGCCGGGGGCCGCACTCGGCCGCAGCCAAGGCTGGTTGCCTTGGCAAGGTCGAGGGTGGTTCCCGGCGCCGCGTCTGGGTCGTCATCCGCGAGTGCGTCAACTGCCGATCGACCATCTAGAACACGAACAGCTCGACGCCGCCGCTGACGTTCAGTTGCACGCCGGTGATGTAGCTCGCGAGGTCCGAGCAGAGGAAGCAGATCGCATTCGCGATGTCCTCCGGCTCGCCCGGGCGCTTGAAGACGGTGCGGTTGGCGATCCGCTCGTTCATCGCCGGATTCGCAAAGTGGAAGGCCTCGGTGCCGATGATTCCGGGCACGATCGCGTTGCAGGTGATCCCGTGCCGGCCGCCCTCCATCGCCAGCGTCCGCGTCAGCCCGAGGATGCCTGCCTTCGTCGTCGAGTAACTCGCCTGGCCGAAGCCGCCGAGGGTCCCCGCGACCGATGCCATGTTGATGATCCGGCCCCACTGCCGCTCCTTCATGTGCGGCCACACGGCCTGCGCGCAGTTGAAGCCACCGGTGAGGTTGACACGCAGGTCGCGCTCCCAGAGGTCTGGGTTTTGATCCGTGAACTGCCCAACGTGATCGAGGGTGCCGGCGTTGTTGATCAGGATGTCGACGGAGCCGAACTCCTCGACCACGCGGTCAACGGTCTCCTTGACCTGGTCGCGGTCGGTGACGTCACATTTGATCGCCGCGGCGCGACGGCCCAGCTCCTGGATCTCCTTCGCGGTCGCCTCGGTGTAGACGATGCCCTGCGCCTTCGCGACCTGGGCGAGAACGCCGTAGGACTCGGCTGTCTCGGTCGACTCGTCCGACTCGACCTGGATGTCCGCGATCACGACGTCAGCGCCGGCGCGTGCAAGCGCGAGCGCGTCCGCGCGGCCGAGACCGCGCGAGCCGCCGGTGACCAGTGCAACCCGCCCGGAGAGGTCGATCTCGATCGGCACGTGTCGATCCTACGGTAGAAGGGCTGGATGCACAGGATCGACGTCGCCGAACGCCGCGCACGACTCGTCGTGCGCCACCGGCTCGATTCGGCCTCACGAACGAACGATCCGCTCGCGGTCGCGCGCTCACTCGTCTGCCTGCATGCGACCGACGCCGTCACGGTATTCCTCTCCATCCAGGCACGCAGCGAGAGCGTCGTGCCGGCCGACGTCGAGCGGGCGCTCTACGACGAGCGGAGTCTCGTCCGCATGCTCGCGATGCGCCGGACGCTCTGGGTGGTGCCGCGCGAGCTCGTCCCGGTCGTCTTCGCCGCCGCAACGAAAGCGGTCGCCGCGACGCAGCGGAAGCGGCTCGAAGGTTTCGTGCGCGAGAGCGGCGTCACGACCCGGCCGGGCCCGTGGATCACGCGGGCAGGGAATGCCGCCGTCGCCGCCGTGGCGGCGCGGGGGGAGGCAATGACGACCGAGGTGACGAGCGACGTGGCGCTGCTCGCGAAGAAGCTGCGCTTCGGCTCCGGCAAGTGGGAGGTCGAGCAGAGCGCCGGCGCCCGCGTGCTCCCGCAGATGGCGATGGAGGGGCGGCTGATCCGCGGGCGGCCGCGCGGGACGTGGATCAGCCCGCAGTTCCGCTGGGTCACGACGGAGGACTGGCTCGGCGGGCCGATCGAGGAGCTCGACGCCGCCGCCGCGCAGGCCGAGCTCCTCCGCCGCTGGCTGGCCGCGTTCGGCCCGGCGACCGAGGCGGACATCCGGTGGTGGGCCGGCTGGACCGCTCGTGACGCGCGCGCCGCGCTCGCCGCCGTCGCTCCCGTCGAGGTCGACCTCGGTGGGAGCACGGGATATGTGCTCGCCGACGACCTGGAGCCGACACCCGCGCCGGAGCGCTCGGCGGCGCTCCTCCCCACGCTCGACCCGACAACGATGGGCTGGAAGGAGCGCGAGTGGTACCTCGGCGCGCACGGCCCGACTCTCTTCGACACGAACGGGAACGCAGGACCGACGGTCTGGTGGGACGGACGCATTGTCGGCGGCTGGAGCCAGCGCCGGGACGGCGAGATCGTGGTTGGGCTACTGGAGGACGTCGGCAGCGACGCGCGCGCCGCCATCGACGTCGAGGTCGCCCGCCTGGAGGCGTGGATCGGCGACGCGCGCTTCTCCCCTGGCTTCCTGCCGCCGTTCCAGCGCTCGCTCGCTGCGCGTCCTAGCCCCGCGGCAGGAAGATCTCCTTCGCGATCACGAGCCGTTGGATCTGCGAGGTGCCCTCGTAGATCTGGAACAGCTTGGCGTCCCGCATCAGCTTCTCGACCGGGTACTCCTTCATGTAGCCGTAGCCGCCGAAGACCTGCACCGCGTCCGTCGTCACCTTCATGGCCGTGTCGGCCGAGAAGCGCTTCGCGAACGAGGACTCGAGCGTCGCGCGCCCGCCCTGGTCGTGCATCCAGGCTGCCTGCCAGACGAGCAGGCGGGCGGCGGCGATCTCGGTCGCCATGTCGGCGATCATGAAGTTGACGCCCTGGTGCATGGCGATCGGGACGTCGAAGGTCACGCGCTGCTTGGCGTACTCGACCGCGTACTCGAATGCGGCCTGGGCGACCCCGACGGCGCCGGCGGCGGTCCCGGGGCGCGTGAAGTCGAGGGTCTGCATAGCGATCTTGAAGCCCTGCCCTTCCTCGCCGAGCCGGTTCGCGGCCGGGACGACGACGTCGGTGAGCGCGAACGCCGAGGTGTCGGTCGCGCGCTGGCCCATCTTGTCCAGGTGCTTCTCCATCTGGACGCCGGGCGTATCCATCGGGACGATGAACGCGGAGATGCCCTTGTGGCCCTTGGCGGGATCGGTCTTCGCGAAGACGACCGTCCAGGCGGCGTGACCGGCGTTCGTGATGAAGGTCTTCGAGCCGTTCAGGACGTACTCGTCGCCGCGCCGTTCTGCGGTCGTCTTCAGCTTGGCGACGTCGGAGCCCGCCTCTGGCTCCGAGAGCCCGAAGGAGCAGAGAATCGGCTCTTCGAGCAGCGGCGGCAGCCACTTCGCCTGCTGCTCCTCGCTGCCGGCGATGATCACCGGGCCGGAGCCGAGGCCGTTCGCGCCGATCGAGGTGCCGATGCCGGAGCAGCCCCAGTTCAGCTCCTCGCCGACGAGGATCCCGTCGAAGGTCGAGAGGCCGAGGCCGCCGAGCGACTCCGGCACGTGCAGGTTCATCAGGCCGACCTCGTGCGCCTTGGCAACCACGTCCGCCGCGTGTGTCTGGTGCTCGTCGTACTCCGCCGCCTTGGGGCGAATCTCCTTCTCGGCGAACTCGCGGGCGAGCTCGCGAAGACCCTTCTGCTCTTCGCTCAGGGCGAACGAGACGCCCGAGCCGACACCCTGCTCGATGGTGGCCATACGTGATCCTCCGCGAATCGATTGACTAGTCAGTCAAAGTGTAGAGCCGAGTCGGGCTTTACGCGACTCTCATCTTCCAGAGCTAGGCTGGCCCGGCTTGGCATGGGTCTTCGCAGGGTGACACTCCTCGCCGCGGCGGTCGCGGCCTCGTGCGTACTCGTCCCCGCCGCCGGGGGCGCGACCGGTGCGCGCCCGCCCCTCGTCTGGCTGAAGGGCGAGGGCAACTACACGAAGTCGCACCGCCATCCGGAGTCGATCGACAGGATCGTGATCCATGTCACCGAGGGTGCGTTCTGGGGCTCGGTGCGATGGCTGCAGAGCCCGCGGGCGCATGCCTCGTCGCACTACATCATCGCCCGCAACGGCCGGATCGTGCAGCTCGTCCATCTCTCGGACATCGCCTGGCACGCCGGCAACTGGAAGGTGAACTCCCACTCGGTCGGGATCGAGCACGAGGGCTACACCTATGGCTCTGAGGGCTTCACCGACGCGCAGTACCAGTCCTCGGCCCGCCTCGCGGCCTGGATCGCACGCCGCTCGCTGCTGCCGATCGACAGGAAGCACATCATCGGCCACGCGGACGTGCCCGCTCCCGGCGGCGGCCGCGGCGGCTCGTCGCACCACACCGATCCGGGCCCGCACTGGAGCTGGCGCCGCTACCTCCAGCTCGTCCGCAGCTACGCGGGCTTCGAGAAGCTGAGCGTGACGCCGCAGCTCCCGCCGGGGACGCTGCGCGGCGTCGTCCCGTGGCGCGCGAAGGTGACCGGCGGCATCACGTCGGTCGAGTTCTCGATCAACGGGCGCATCGTATGGATCGACCGTCGGGCACCGTTCTCGTTCGCGGGCGGTCGCGGGCTGAACACGACAACGCTCGGCAACGGCACGCACGTGCTCCAGGTGCACGGGATCGCCGGCCCCGGCCGCTACGACATCGCTCGAACGACGATCGTCGTGGACAACAAGACGTTCGCGCTGACGAGTGCGGGTGCGCGGCCCTGGACGAAGGTGCGCGGGACGGTGAAGCTGCGCGTCCGGCCCTGGGGCGCGAAGGCGAAGCGGATCGTCCTCCGGATCGACGGCCGCAAGCCGGAGGTCGACTCGCGTGCGCCGTTCCTCTTCGCCTGGGGCGCGAAGCGGGCGAAGCCCGGCAAGCACGTGCTCCAGGTCGTCGCGACCTCCGTCGACGGCCGCGAAGCGCGCCTGCGGATCCCGCTCGTCGTGACCCAGCCGAAGCCGAAGGCGAAACCGAAGCCGAAGCCGGCGCCGGTCCCCGTCCTGCGGATCGTCCGCCAGAGCGTCGCGGAGGGACAGACGGTGAGCGGCCTCGTCCTCTGGAAAGTCGAGACGGCCGGCAGGCCGGAGCGGGTGGAGTTCTTCGTGGACGGCGCGATCCGCGGGTCGGACCTCGCCGCGCCCTACACGCTCGGCTGGAACACCGCGTCCGAGGCGGCCGGCAGCCACGAGCTCACCGCGCGCGCCACCGGGAAGGGCAAGTCGGTCGAGGCGACCGTGACCGTCACGGTGCAGTCAGCGACCGCCGGTACCGCAGCACCCTGACGAGCTTCGCGTCGAGCTCGCCCGCCCGCGCGAGCGGCACCAGCCCCTCGACCATCCTGCGCGCGTCGGCGGCGCTCGTCGTCAGCACGAGATCGGCGCCCGCACGGATGGCGAGCTTCGCCCAGAAGGGCGCGAGCGGGCGGTGGAGGATCCCGAGCGAGTCGGTGATCGCAACTCCGCGGAAGCCGAGCTCTCGCAGCAGCGCGTAGGTCTTCGGCTCGAGGGACGCCCGCCGCGAGCCGAGCCGCGGGTAGATCGCGTGCCCGACCATCACGCACGGCACGCCCGCCCGGATCGCGGCCTTGAATGGAGCCAGGTCGACCGCGCGCAGGATGCCGTGGACGCGCGCCGTGTCCGTCGAGACCGCGGTCGAGCCGAGCCCTGGAAAGTGCTTCACGCACGCGGCCCGGCCGAGGCCACGGGCGAATGCGACGCCGTACTCGGGACGCCTGAAGTGCCGGGAGCCGAGCGGCCCGTCGCGGAGGTCGAGCACGGGCGCGAACGACGCGTGGACTCCTGCACGCCGCAGGGCGACCGCGGTCGCCGCTCCGGCCTGGCGAGCCTCGGCCGCAGCTGCGATAGTCGGACGCCGCTCGCCAGGGCGGCAACGAGCGGAACGTCTTCACGGTCCCGCCTTCCTGGTCGGCGAAGACGAGCGCGCCTCGCGGTCGGGGCGACTCCGTGTTCCACTGGCGGACGAGCACGCCGCCGAAGCCGGGTCCGGCGGGCATCCCTGCGACGACGACCGCCGCCGCCTTCTCGTGCGGCGTCATCTCCGCGATCTGGGAGTCGATCGAGCCCGCGAGCAGGAGGGTCACAGCCTGGACGATCGCGGCGAGCACGGCGCAACGGTAGCCTTCCACCCGTGGCCGTGACCGAGAAGAAGACCGCGCTCGACCCGCTCGATTTCCTTGCGATCGACAGCCTGCTCGACGACGAAGAGCGCGCGATCCGCGACACCGTGCGCTCGTTCGTCCGGGAGCAGGTCCTCCCGGACGTCGGCGACTGGTTCGAGCAGGGCATCCTCCCGCGCGAGCTGATCGCGGAGCTCGGCAAGCTCGGCCTCTTCGGAATGCATCTCGACGGCTATGGGCTTCCGGGCGCCAGTGCGGTCGCATACGGGCTCACGTGCCTCGAGCTGGAGGCCGGCGACTCCGGCGTGCGCAGCGCCGTCTCCGTGCAGGGCTCGCTCGCGATGTTCTCGATCTGGAAGTGGGGCTCCGAAGAGCAGAAACAGCGGTGGCTGCCCGCAATGCACTCGGGCGAGGCGATCGGCTGTTTCGGCCTCACCGAGCCCGATGCGGGGTCGGACCCAGCCTCGATGCGCACCCACGCGCGGCGCGACGGCTCGGACTGGGTCCTGAACGGCGCGAAGATGTGGATCACGAACGGCACCATCGCCGACGTGGCCACCGTCTGGGCACGCACCGACGACGGCTCGATCCGCGGCTTCCTCGTCGAGAAGGGCACCCCCGGCTTCAGCGCGCCGGAGATCCACAAGAAGCTCTCACTCCGCGCTTCCGTCACGTCCGAGCTCGTGCTCCAGGACGTCCGCGTGCCGGACGAGAACATGTTCCCCGAGGTCAACACGCTGCGCGGCCCGCTCTCATGCCTGAACGAGGCGCGGTACGGGATCGTCTGGGGAGCGGTCGGCGCCGGGCGCGCCTGCTTCGAGTGTGCGCTCGATTACTCGAAGGAGCGGATCGTCTTCGAGAAGCCCGTCGCCGGCTATCAGCTGACGCAGGAGAAGCTCGCGGAGATGGCCTTGGAGCTGAACCGCGGTCTGCTCGTCGCGCTGCACATCGGCCGGATGAAGGACGCCGGCACACTGCGGCAGGAGCACGTGAGCCTCGGGAAGATGGGCAACGTCCGCGGCGCGATCGAGGTCGCCCGCGCGGCCCGGACGATCCTCGGCGCGAACGGCGTCACGCTCGAGTACCCGGTGATCCGGCACGTCAACAACCTCGAGTCGGTCCTCACCTACGAGGGCACACACGAAGTGCACACGCTCGTCGTCGGCCAGGCGCTGACCGGCGAGAACGCATTCCGCTAATCGGCGACACCGAGCACGCCGAATCGGGGATGGCACGCAGCCGCCCGTTTGCCGACGATGGAGTCAGAACGCAGGCCGCATCATTGACCCGCGTTCACCCGCACCGCCGCATGAAAACCCTGTAACGCCGCAGCTGACGACCCCACGCCGCCCTGTGGGGTCGTTGGCGTTCTAGGGCTCCCCCTCCCAGTAGTCGACCGCGGTGCCGACCTGGAACATGCGGGGAGGATCGGCCTCGTTCCCGGTCCAGATCCCGATCTTGCCGCTGTCCGGGTAGACCGCTGAGGTCGGATCGCCTTTCGTCGAGGCGATCAGGACGCGGATCGGCTCGTCCGTGTCGTTGCGAATCAGATGAGCGCCTTCCGGGCCCTCGGGGAAGCAGACGACGTCGCCCGGCCGCAGCTCGTGCTCGCCGTCCGGGTCTCGCAGCGTTGGCCTGCCGACAACGACCACCAGCCACTCCTCGCACCCGTACTCGTAGTGGTAAGGGAAGGAGCGCTCGCCCGGCTGGAGCTCGTAGACGCTCGCGCCGACCTTCGTCCCGCCCAGCTTCGGGCCGAGTCGCGCTGCGCGCCATGTGAAGCCGGCCGGCTCGGTGCGCTCGTCGTCGAGCTCGCCGTCGAAGAGGTTGAACACCTTCACCGGCCGTATCCTTCCACGATGCGAATTGCTGCCGCAATCGCAGCCACTCTGGTCATGGCCGTCTTGGCCCTGGCCGCGCCGGCGGCCGCCGCGCCCCCCGGAGCCGGCGTGCTCGTGCCGGGCCGCAGCCTCGGCGGGATCGAGCTCGGCACGACGACGGCGGAGCTCGAGCGCCGCTGGGGCCGCGCCTACGGCGTCTGCAAGGGTTGCCGGCACGACACCTGGTACTTCAACTACTACGCCTTCCAGCCGCAGGGCGCGGGCGTCGAGCTTCGGGCCGGCAAGGTGGCCGCCGTCTTCACCCTCTACCGGCCCGAGGGCTGGCACACGAACAAGGGCCTTCGGCTCGGCGACGCCGAGACGCGCATCACCTTCCTCTACGGCGCGCTCGTGCGCCGCCAGTGCGGCGGCTACTCCGTGCTCGTGCTCCCGGGGCGCGCCGCCACGACAGCGTTCTACGTCCTAGACGATCGGCTCTGGGCTTTCGGGCTGTACCGGCCCGGACTGCCTCTCTGCCGCGTCTAGCCGCGCGACCAGCGGGATCACCGCCAGGACGGGCACTCCGAGGATCGGCCAGAGCGCCTGGTAGCCGTGGGTGTCGTCGAGGTACGGCGAGAGGCTGTCGATCGCCGCACCGGCGAGCAGCGGCCCGATCAGGAGCCCGAAGCCCTTCGTGGTCGTCGCCAGCCCTGCGATCGCTCCCCGATCGCCGGCGGGCATCAGCTTGAAGAGCAGGCCCCACGCGAGCGTGAGCACCATTCCTCCTCCGATCGCGACGACGAAGATGATCGGCAGATACCAGGTGTGCCACACGTTCCCGAAGCCCCCGAGCACGAGGCCGAAGCCGTAGACGAACGATGCCGCGAGGATCACGCGGCTGAGCCCGAAACGGTCACCGAGGAAGCCCGCGCCGGCGGCCGCGACGATGTAGCCGCCGGCCACCGCCGCCAGCACCGCGGTCGTCGTCCCGAGCGGCTGGCCGAGGCCGACGGTGAGATAGAGGACGACGAACGTGCGCGCACCGGCGAACGCTCCCTCCCACGCCGTGTTCGCGATCAGGAAGCGGCGCACATCGGGATCGCGCTGGAACACGCGCCAGCTATGCGAGATGTAGGCGCGGACGCCCTCGAAGACACGGCCGTGGCCGCCGTCCTCGCGCAGGAAGAGGACCGGCGAGGCGCAGGCCGCCGTGACGACGACCGCAGCGACGAGGAACGGGAACGGCTCCCAGATGTGGAAGAGGGCGCCGCCGCCGATCAGCGCCGTCCCCAGTGCCGCGCCGCGCATCAGGTGCTGCGCGCTCTGTGCCCGGCCGTAGAGCCGCTCCGGCAGCAGGTCGGGGTACAGGCCCCGGTACGGCGGCTCGTAGACGTAGTAGGCGAAGAAGAACGCGAGGACGAGCAGCGCCGTCGTCCAGATGCTCGGCATGAACGCCATCAGCGCGAGGCAGAACCCGATCGGCCCGAGCGCGACCAGCATGAAGGGCCGCCGCCGGCCGAGCGGTGTGTGGAAGGTGTCGCTCCACGGCCCGATCACGAGCGGCAGAGCGACTGCGAAGAGCCCCTCGGAAGCGAGCACGAGCGCGATCAGCGTCGCCGAGGTCGTGAACTGGCCGAGCAGCGGCGGCAGGTAGGCCGCGGTCGTCGTCAGCGAGAATGCAAGCCCGAACGCCCCGAGCCCCAGAACCCAGACGACGCGCGTGTAGCGAGGTTCAGATGGGCGCTGCGGCGCCGGCTCGAGTGAGCCCGCCGCAGAGGAGGTCGACCACCGTCTGCTCGGCACGCGCCACCTCCTCGTCGCCGTCGGGGAGCTGGCCGAGAACCCACCCGGTCAGGAGCTCCTCGAGACCGCCGTAGAAGATCCAGCTCGCAAGACGAGCATCGAGCTCCGGCCGAAAGGAGCCGTCGGCCTGTCCTCGTTCGATCACCCGCTGGATCACGAGGAAGACACCGCGGATCTCGTCCACCTGCGCCTGCAGCTGCGGGCTCCGCGCGACCTCACGCACCATGACGCGAACGAGGTCGGGCTGGTCGCGCCACGAGCGGAGCAGCACCTTCGCGATCGCCCCGAGCTGCTCGAGCGGCGGCTCATCCGACGCCTCGATGCGCGTGAAGGCCTCGAGCAGTTGGCTCCAGTTCTCGCGAAAGACGGTCTGGAGCACCTCTTCCTTCGACTTGAAGTAGTGGTAGAGGAGCCCGTGAGCGATCCCCGCCTCCTCCGCGATGTCACCGACTCGGCTCGTGTGGTAGCCCTTCCTAGCGAAGACGCGGACCGCCGCGTCGAGGATGACGCGACGCTTGTCCGCGGAGGCATCGCCGTTGGTTGAACGGTCAGTCAACTCGCCCGCACTGTAGTGGTACGTTCGGAAGAGGTGCAACCGCTCGCAGGGATGCTCGTCGTCGACATGACCCGCTACCTGCCGGGGGCGTTCGCGTCCCGCGAGCTGCTCGAGCTCGGCGCGCGGGTCGTACGCCTCGAACAGCCCGTCGGCGACCCGATGCGCGGCGTCTCACGTGCCTGGGACGAGGCGCTGAACGCCGGCAAGGAGTCGGTCGCGATCGACCTGAAGACGGACCTTCCGTTCGCGCAGGCCCTGCTGGCACGCGCGGACGTGATCCTCGAAGGCTTCCGGCCGGGCGTCGCCGAACGGCTCGGCGTCGGCCCGGACGACGTTCCCGAGACCGCCGTCTACTGCTCGATCACGGGATTCGGGACGGAGGCGCAGCACGCCGCTCGGGCCGGCCACGATCTGAACTACCTCGGCTGGGCGGGCGTGCTCGAAGACACCGCGCCAGGCCTGCCGCCCATCCAGCCGGCCGACCTCGCGGCGGGGGCGCTGGGAGCGGTGGCGGAGGTTCTCGCGGCGCTGCTCGAACGGGCTCGCACCGGCCGGGGTGTCCGGCTGACGATCTCGATGACGCACGGCTCGCACCGCCTCGTGTCGCACCGGCTGGGAGGTGATCCGCTCCCGCGCTTCCTCACGGGCGGGCTGGCCTGCTACCGGATCTACGCGACGGCCGACGGCCGGCACCTGACGGTCGGGGCGCTCGAGCCAAAGTTCTTCGCACGGCTCTGCGAGCTGATCGAGCGGCCGGAGCTCGGCGCGCGCCAGTTCGACCCGGAGGGCCAAGCTGCGCTCGCCGCAGAGCTCGGCGCCATCTTCGAGACACGACCTCTTGCCGAGTGGCTGCAGCTCTTCGACGGCGAGGACGTGTGCGTCGGTCCGGTCGCGACTCTCGTGGAGGGGGCGGCGGAGTTCGGACGCGCATCTTCCATGCCGTCCGCTGCGGTCGGGCAGCATACGGACGCATGGCGGGCAGAGCTCGACTCGCGCTGATCGCAGCGGTGCTGGCGCCGCTGCCGCTGCTCGCCGCCGTTTCGTGGAACGTCGAGGCCGGTTCCGCCCTCGGGCTGCCGAAGCTCGTCGTCTCCTCCCGCGACGGCGACCTCTATGTCGGCAAGCAGTTGATCACGCCGTCGACGGCGAGCGACACCGAGCCCGACTGGTCTCCCGACCGGCGCAAGATCGCCTTCGTCCGCCAGGAGCCCGGCAAGCGCAGCTCGAGCCTCTGGGTCGTCCGGCGAGACGGTGGCGGCCTGCAACGGCTGACGAAGGCCGAGCAGGTCGTCGCGACGCCCTCGTGGAGCGGCGACGGCCGCCGGGTTGCCTACGCGGCGAGTCCACTCGAAGGCGGGAGCTTCGACGTCTACGTCATCTCGGTCGACGGCGGCAAGCCGAAAGTCGTCGCAGGAGGGCCGAAGGAGCAATTGTTCCCGAGCTTCAGCAACGGCAAGGTCGTGTTCCGGACACTCGAGCCGGGCGAGCCCTTTCCGGAGAAGACCGCCGACGCCGGGACGCCGCAATCCGGCCCGCGCGAGCTCCTGCCGGACTTCGATCAGCGCGCCCCGTCCCGGCTCACGATCGCGGGCACAAAGCTCGGCTTCGCATCCGCGACCGACAACGTCGGTGAAGGGCCGGCCTGGATCCGCGGCAGCCGGCCGTCCGCGTCCGGCCCGATGGTCGCACGCCAGCTCGTCGCTCTGACCGACGGGTCGGTACGCACCTACGACGACGCCGGCCGGCTCCGTTACACGTACTCGCCCACGCACACCCACTGGCATCTGCTCGACTTCCAGCGATATGAGCTGCGCACGCTCGACGGCCGGCTGATCGTACGGGACCGCAAGAGCGGGTTCTGCCTCGCCGACCATTACGGCCTGGCGCGCCGGCGCGTGGTGCGCTTCACGGGCGCCCGCTTCTTCGGCAACTGCGCCGCCTCGAACCCGCAGGCGCTCGCCGTCGAGCAGGGAACCTCGACCGGCTACACGGATCTCTACCCCCCGCACTTCCACGGGCAGAATCTCGAGCTCCGCGGTATCGCGGCCGGGACCTACGTGCTCGTGCACCGCGCGAACCCGACGCAGCAGCTCGAGGAGATCGACTACACGAACGACGCTGCGTCACTCCGCATCCGCTTGTCCTGGACGAACGGCATCCCGCAGGTCGAGACGCTCCGGACCTGCCAGGACTCGGCTGAGTGTTAGAGACCGGTGGTCGTGAAGGCGTTCGCGAAGCGGCGGCTCATGCTGTCGCGACTCGCCCGATAGGCCTTGCTCACCGCCGCGATTCGTTTCGCGGCCTGCTTCCCTTGGGGCGCCAGCCGCACCAGCTCGAGCCGGTTGCGAGCCACCGCTTGGGCTGCGGTGAACGCAGCGATGCCCTCGGCCTTGACTCGCTCTCCGCGTGCTGAGACGGGGCGCGATGCCACGAGCGCGGATCGCCCGGCGGCGGCGTCGCGGGAGAGTGCACGCGCCGCGGCGATGATCGGCGTCCGTCCCTTGCTTTCGAGGCCGCTCAGGTCCCGCGCGACGTACGTGTACCGCGCGAGCAGGGTCCCGACCGTGCGCGCATCCGGGTGCACTCCTGCGAGCGCGGTCGACGGCAGCGGCGGCAATGTGACCGTCACGCCGACGGGCTGGAGCTGCGGGGTGTAGTCGCCGCCGGCACGGTTGGTGAGACGGGTGCGCCCCGTTCCGTTGGCGCGGACTCTGAAGAGCTCGTCATCGTTGCCCTGCGGGGCGGACAGAAACATGAAGGCCCCGTCGGGCGACCAGCTCGGCTCGCCGCCGGCGGTGAGGCGCCGCTGGCCGCCACCGTTCGTACGCATCAGCCACACCTCGCTCGCGAAGGAACCGGCCGGTGCGCGCGCATAGGCGATCGTGGCGCCGTCCGGTGACCAATCCGGGTCGCCCTCGAACGCCTTGCTGCTCGTCAGGCGTCGAACGTTCGCGCCGTTCGCGTCGATGAGGTAGAGGTCGTTCCCGGCACCGGCGTCGGTCGTGTATGTGATCCGGAGCCCGTCCGGCGACCACTCGGGAGATCCCTCGTTGCCTGCGTTGTCAACGAGCCTTCTGAGACCCGTGCCGTCGGCGCCGACGACCCAGAGGCCACTACTTTGGCCGCCGCGCGTCCGGCTGAACACGATCTCGCCGCCGTCCGGCGACCAGGCCGGCTCGAAGTCGTAGCTCCAGCGGTCGGGCCACTCGGACTTCGTCAAGCGCGCGGCGCCTGAGCCGTCCGCCGACGCGACACACAGCTCGAAGTTGCCGCAGGTGTAGACGACCCGAGTTCCGTCGGGCGCCCAGGCGAGATCGCCCTGGTAGGCGCCGACTCCGGCCGGCGTCAGCCGGTGCGCACCGCTGCCGTCGCGCTTGGAGACATAGACGGCTGCGTTGCCGCCTCGCAGGCTGGTGAACGCGAGCACATTGCCGTTCGTTGCTTTGGTCGCGGCGACGGCGAGCTGTGAGGCGACGAGCGAAAGGCAGACGGCGACCGCGACCTTCCACACTCTCGTCATCGTCCACCTCCCTTTCTCGTGGTCACGTCTGTTTGCGGATCAATCCCAGCGCCGCCGGGAGCGCGAGGAGGTCGGGGATCCGATCGGGCTCGTCAGGGTAGCGGCCGTCGCGGTCGAGAAGGAAGGCTTTCATTCCGAGCGCCCGGGCGCCCTCGATGTCGTCCTCGTAGGAGTCGCCGATCATCGCCGCGTCCTCCGGCTCGGCGTCGAGCAGCGCGAGTGCGCGCCTGAAGATCTCAGGATGCGGCTTCGTACGGCCGAAGGCGCGTGATCCGATCGCGCAGTCCACGTCGAGGGAGTGATGCACGACGAACTCCTCGAGATCGCGGCTCCCGTTCGAGACCAGCCCGATCTTGAGGTCGTGTTCGCGGAGGGCGGCGAGCGCAGGCAGAGCATCGTCGTAGAGCGTGAAGCGCTCGTGCAGCTCCCAAGCCCGGACGAGATCCTCGGCGCAGGCCCGCGCGCCCGCTGCGTCGCCCCCCATCCCACGCACGATCTCCTCCGTGAAGACGATCCAGAGCTCGTCGTCGTGCTCGAGCTCGGGATGCCGCCGCAGCGAGCCGAGCGCCGCGAGCCGCGACTCCTCGTAGCGCCCGGGGTCGAGCGCCAGCCCATGGCGCTCGCCCGCGCGGCGGTACCCCTCCGGCCCGAGCTCGGGGCCGGGGCGCGCGAGGGTGAAATCGACGTCGAGTAGGACGGCCCTGATCACCCTCGGAGGATACGCTCGGCCCATGCGCACACCAGCCGAGATCCTGCGGGACGCGAAGACGATCGCCCTGGTCGGAGCCTCGCCGAAGGCCGACCGGCCGAGCAACAGCGTGATGCACTACCTGCTGCAGCAGGGCTACGACGTGATCCCCGTGCGGCCGGTGGGCTGTGACGAGGTGCTCGGTGTTCCGTGCGTGCGGACGCTGCGGGAGATCGACCGCCCGATCGACCTGGTCGACGTCTTCCGCCGCTCCGAGTTCACGCCGGCCCACGCTCGCGAAGCGGTCGAGGTGGGCGCCGGCGCCCTCTGGCTGCAGCTAGGGATCGTCTCGGCCGAGTCGCGGGCAATCGCGGCAGCGGCCGGGCTCGACTACGTCGAGGACCTCTGCACCGCGGTCGTGCACCGGTACGAGATTCGAGAGCCGCAGACGGGGTAAGAGCCGTCAAACTTCGTGCCCGGCGGGGCGTCAAAGACGCTGTGAGCACGAGGCGAGGCTTTACCGCTGTCTGAATCACACTGGGGAGGAACGGGCCTCAAGGGGACTCTGCTCGGGGTTCTCGGCACTCTCGCCGTCGCGGCGGGGCTCATCGCACTCTTCGCCTGGAGTCCGTGGAAGGAAGCCACGGAGGTCGAGTGGCTCGATAGTTACAGGGCGTGGTCCGACGGCCTCGACGCCTCGCGGGATGCCGGCCTGGCCATCTCGCGGACGTATTGCGAATCGACCTTCGACGACGACGTGGGAGAGCCGCCGCAGGAGCGGCTCCAGCCGGTCGCGGCGGCCGCGCGGCGCGGCTGCGCGGCATTGACTCCGGTCGGGCGGCGGAACGGCAAGGCCGACATCGTGCGTGCTCTGATCGACGCGCACGACGACGTCCTGCCGCCGCGCCGGCGCCGCGACGTCTCCGACATCGCGGGCTCCAGCGTCGGCGTGAGGCCCGACGTCTACTGCTGGCAGCCCGCCGCCTGGGAGCCGTTCTCCGAGCAGTACGCGATCGTCCGCGGCGGTGAGGAGACATCGCTCAAGGGCATCGCCGACAAGGCGAGAAACCGCATCGACCTCGACCCCGCCGTCTGCGCCGGGCTCCACTCGTATCTGCGTCGGATACGCCCAACATCACTGAGCTACGAGAATTTTGTGATCGCGGAAGCCCTGATGGTCCTGACTCACCAGGCCGAGCACCTGAAGGCGCCGACAGCCTCCGAGGCCGGGGTCGGGTGCTACGCCGTCCAGCACGTGCGGCCGCTCGTCCGCACAGCCTGGAATGCGGAGTACGCGACCGAGATGGCGCTTCAGGCATGGCAACTGTCGTATCAGCAGCTGCCGCCGGCGTTCCGCAGTCCCGCGTGTCGCGACGGTGGCCCGCTCGACCGCAATCCACGGTCGAGCGCCTGGCCGTAGTACCGGAGCTAGTCCTCGCCTTCCCAGTACTCGACCACGGGTCCGGGCCTTGCGAACATGATGTCCTCGTCCTCGGCGCCCTTGGCGAGAATCTTTCCGGTGTCGAGGTACTCGATGATCTCTCCGCCGATCATCGAGGAGAGCATGAGTACCCGAACCGGCGAGTCCGTTCGGTTGCTGATCTGATGCGCACCGTCCTTGCCCCGCGGAAAGCAGACGACGTCACCCTCCTTCAACACCTGCTCACCTTCGGGCGTGCGCAGCGTCGGCTCGCCGCGGAGCACGAGCACCCATTCCTCGTTCAGGTGGTGCGTGTGGTAGGGCCAGAGCCTGTTGCCAGGCTCGACCTCGGACATCGTTGCGCCGATCAGCTCACCGCCGATGCGTTGGCCGACAAACGCGCCCTTGACACGCCAGCCCTCGCGATCCCGCGTCCCGTCCCACTCGTCGCCGTTGAGGTTGAACGTCTTCATTCGCTAACCGCATCAGTCTGCGCCCGAGAAGTCAAGTTGGTCGCTCCGTCTCGTCTCCTCGAGAAGTAAGCCGTGGGGGAACCAAGCGGTTCCCCCACGCCTATCGGGGTGCGGAGATTCGAACTCCGGACCTCTCCGACCCGAACGGAGCGCGCTACCAGGCTGCGCCACACCCCGAGCGGGCAAAGGGTAGCGATAATCGAGCCCATGGCCCAGCGCGACGCGATCATCAGGTACGCGAACGAGCTGCTCGAGATCCACCGCTTCCCGGAGTACGGCACACCTGGCCTGCAGGTGCTCGGAGCCGACGAGGTGACGAAGATCGCGTGCGGCGTCTCGTCTTCGGTCGAGCTCTTCGAGCGAGCCGCGGCAGCCGGGGCCCAGCTCGTGATCGTCCACCACGGCATGTTCTGGCGAAACGAGCCCGTCTGGATCGACCGGCGGCAGCGTGGCCGGCTCCAGGCGCTCTTCGCAGCCGACCTGAATCTCGCCGCGTACCACCTCGCACTCGACGCGCATCCCGAGCTCGGCAACAACGCCCAGCTCGCGAAGGCGCTCGAGGTCGAGGTCGAGCGGCCGTTCGGCGAAGTCGGTCAGGGAGGCCGCCTGGCCGAGCCGGTGGGTATCGAGGAGTTCGCCGGGCGTGTCGGACAGGTGCTCGCCCGCGAGCCGCTCGTCTTTCCTAATGGCCCGGAGCGGATCGAGCGCGTTGCGATCTGCTCGGGCGGCTCGGGCGGCGAGGTGATCCGCGCTGCACACGAGGGTTACGACCTCTACCTCACGGGCGAGCCGGAGGAGCCGAGCCTGCAGTACTCACGTGAGCTCGGGATGCACTTCATCGCGGGCGGTCACGACGCGACAGAACGGCCGGGCGTGCAGGCGCTCTCGGAGCGGCTGGCAGACCGCTTCAACCTCGATTGGGAGTTCGTTCCGGTCGAGAATCCGGTCTAGAGGCGCTTGCGCATCTGAACCGACTCCTCGGTCCAGCCAAGCGAGCGGTAGAGGCCGCGTGCGACCTCGTTCGCGCCCCAGACGTTGAGGCCGATCGTGTCGTGCCCGAGCGACCGCACTTCCTCCTCGAGCGCGGTCATCGCCCCCCGGCCGTAACCCTTGCCACGCTCCGCCTCGTCGATCGTGATGTCGTAGAGCCACGCGCCGGCTTCTCGCACCCCGAGGAAGACCGATCCGACCCGCCGCCCGTCCGCTTCGACCGCCCAGATGTGAGCACCAGGCGTCGCGATGCCCTCCGGAAGGACACCGGCGACGTCGCGGGACACCTTGGCGTCCGCAGCTGCCTGCGACATCCCGAGGTGCTCGACGAGCCCGCCGGCGTAGCCGAGGCGGTGTGCCTCGTCCCACTCGGCGAACTCGTCGTCGTGCAGAGGCCGCAACGCGATCATCCGGCGAGCTCCGAGAGCGCGTCCAGGCAGGCCGCCGGCCTCTCGACGATCACGAGGTGGCCGCAGTCGGCGACGACGCGAAGCTTGGCGCCGAGCCTGCGGGTGTACTCGAAGGCATCGTCGAGTGGGAGCTGCGGGTCTCGCGCGCCCCACACGAGGACGACCGGGCATGCGACCTCGGCAAGATCACGACGCGGATCATCGAGGTTCATCGCCCGCGCAGCGGTCTTCGTGTCCGCGTGCTCACGCTGGGCGCCCAGCAACCCGTGCGTCGCGCGCTCGGTGACCGTGGTCGCGTCGGAAACGAACCAGGGACGGAAGACCGCTCGCCGATACCACCCACGGCCGGCGTAGCGGTGCCGCAAGGGAGCCACCCAGCGCCCAGGGCGCACCGTGGTCGAGGCAAGCACGAGCGAGCGGATGAGGCGCGTCGTCGTGGCAATGCCTGCCGGCGCGATGAGCAGCAGGCCGCGAACGAGCTCGGGATGGCTTCGCGCGAGCCGCAGCGCGACGAGCCCACCGAACGAGTGGCCGGCGACGACGGCCGGGGTGTCGACCTCGGCCGCGAGCACCGCCGCCGCCATTGCCGCGAAGTCGTCGATGCTCGCTCCGCGCGGCGCCTTTGCGGAACCGGCATGCCCCGGCAGGTCGACGGAGATCACGCGATGGCGCCGGATGAGCTCCGGCATCATCTCGACCCAGTTCCCGGACGAGCCGGCCAGCCCGTGCAGGAGAAGGAGCGGCTCGCCCTCGCCCCCGGTGTAGTAGTGGATCGAGATCCCGGCGGTTACCAGGTCTTTCGGCTCGAGCCCGGCCAGGCTCGTTGCGGCCGTCATGCGGGCAGAGTATCCTCAGAGGACTATGTCGATTCTGGGGGCGCGGGCCCGTTGATTCCCGCGACAAACGACGAGCGAGCGATGTCCGAGCCCGCCTGAGCGCACCATGCAGACGAAACTGCATGCGCCCAGCGGGCTTTTTCATTGCCGCGATTGGTTCTGAACTTCTACGAGCACAGGGAGGAAGACGAATGGCAAATCACCTGACGCCGGACGAGCTCTCGAAGGAGCTTGGCATCGACCGGCAGGAAGTGATCCGGGTCTGCATCGAGGAAGGCGTTCCGATCTACCAGGGCAAGATCGACAAGACGCTCTTCCAAGCGCAGCTCCAGGCTCTCGGGGCCATGCCCCAGCCTCACTGAGCTAGCCACGCAGATCGGAATCCGCAGAAGCGGATCCCGATCGCTCAAGACCCCTAAAGGGCCGCTTCGCGGCCACCAGCTCAGTGCCGAACGCTAGCGCGCGGCGGACTTGCGCCGCGCAGGTGCCTTAGTAGGGGCCTTCTTGGGCGCCGCCTTCTTGGCGCCGTTCGCCTGCTTGGCCTCCTTCGCGTCCTCGACGCTGCGCCTGAGCGCTTCCATCAGGTCGATCACGGGCGCGTCCTCGGCCGGTTCCTCGGGCGCCGTGATCTCCTCGCCTGCGAGCTTCGCCTCGAGCAGGGCCTTCAGGTCGCGGCGATAGTCGCTCTGGAGGTCGGACGAGTCGAAGTCGCCGGAAAGGCTCTCGATCACCTGCTGCGCGAGCGCGAGTTCCGGCTTCTTCACCGTCGTCTCCTCGACCGCCTCCTCGATCTCCGCCTGCGAGTACACGTCGGCTGAGAGGAAGAGGGTCTCCAGCGCGAGCGCCTCTCCCTTCGGCCGGATCAGGCAGAGCTTCTCGCGCCCTTGCTGGACGAACCGGCCCATCGCTGCCATCCCGGTCTCGCGCATCGCATTCAGCAGCAGCACGTATGGCCGCCGCGCCGCGGGCGCCTGGGCGGGAACCAGGAAGTAGGTGCGATCGAAGAAGATCGGATCGACCTGGCTCGCGTCGACGAAACGCGAGATCTCGATCGCGCGCGAATCGTCCTGCGACGTCAGAGCCTCGAGCTCCTCGTCCTCGACGAGCACGAACTGGCCCTTCGCGACCTCCCAGCCCTTGACGATCTCGTCGGGGCCGAGATCGCGCTCGTGCACCGGGCAGTAGCGCTTCTGCTTGATCGGCGTGCCGCACTCGCGGTGCAGCATCCGGAAGGACACGTCAGACGAGCGCGCGGCAGGCTTCGTCGCCGGGGCCAGGCCCACCGGGATCGAGACGAGTCCGAAGCTGATCGAGCCATTCCACGTCGTGCGCATCTTCACCTTCAAATATAGAGGGACCGAACCGATTCGCCCTTCCCCAGACGCTTCCTTCTCCATAAAGTGGGACGCGTGAGCGAGAAACGCACGATCGAGCGGCTGTGGCGCGACGCGATCGCGGCCGACAGACACACGCCGGCCTATCTGGTCCAGAACGGCGACGATTGGCGCCCGCTGTCGTGGACCGAGGCGAACGAGCGCGTGGAGGGATACGCGAACGGGCTGCTCGCGCTCGGCGTCCAGAAAGGCGACGCGTTCTCGATCCTCGCCACGAGCAGAGTCGAGTGGGCGCTCTTCGACTTCGCGCTCGGCTCGATCGGGGCAATCGGCGCGGCGATCTACGCGAACAGCTCGCCGAAGGACGCGGGCTACATCCTCGACCACTCGGAGTCCGTGGGCGTTCTCTGCGAGGACGAAAGCCAGCGCACGAAAGTCGAGGAGGTGCGCGGCGCGATCCCGCGGCTCCAGCACGTGCTCACCTTCTCCGACCTGGACGATCTCGCCGCTCGCGGCCGCGCCTATGCAGCCGAGCATCCCGACGCGCTCCGCGACGCACGCGAGGCAATCGAGGAGAACGACCTCTTCACCTACATCTACACCTCGGGGACGACCGGGCCGCCCAAGGGCTGCATGATCTCCCACCTCAACTACTACGCGATGGTCGCGGTCGTCGACGACCTCCCGAGCTTCACCGGCCCGGAGGACACGATGCTCCTCTACCTGCCGCTGGCGCACAACTTCGGGCGCCTGATGCACCTCTCCGGCGCCTACGTCGGCTATGCGATCGCGTTCCTCCCCGATCCGCTCCAGGCGGCCTCGGCGTTGCCCGCGGTCAAGCCGACGGTCTTCCCGAGCGTGCCGCGCGTCTACGAGAAGGTGCACACGGGAGTCGTCGGGAAGTTCGACGCCGAGACCGGCGTGAAGCGCAAGCTGATCGACTGGGCGCTCGGCGTCGGGCGCCGGGTCAGCGTGCTGCGCCGGGCAGGGAAGCCAGTGCCGCGCGGGCTCGCGCTCCAGCACAAGCTCGCGGACAAGCTCGTCTACACGAAGGTGAAGGAGAGGCTCGGCGGCCGCTTGCGCCTGGCCATCTCGGGCGGCGCGCCGCTCTCGGCCGAGATCGCAGAGTTCTTCCACGCGATCGACATCCTGCTCGTCGAGGGCTACGGCTTGACCGAGTGCACGACCGCCGCTTCGACGAACACCCACGAGGCCTATCGCTTCGGGACCGTCGGCCGGGCACTGCCGGGCACGGAGGTCAAGCTGGCGGAGGACGGCGAGCTGCTGATCCGCAGCGAGACCGTTTTTCAGGGCTACTTCAAGGAGCCCGAGGCGACGGCCGAGGTGCTCGGTCCCGACGGCTGGCTTCGCAGCGGCGACATCGCCGAGATCGACGCGGATGGGTTCATCAAGATCACCGACCGGAAGAAAGACATCATCGTCACCGCCGGCGGCAAGAACGTCGCTCCGCAGAACCTCGAGAACGATCTGAAGACGTCGAAGTACATCTCACAGGCAATGGTCGTCGGTGACAGGCAGCCGTACATCGCCGCACTGGTGACGCTCGATCCGGAAGCGCTGCCCGCCTGGGCCGCCGAGCGCGGGCTTCCCGTCGAGATGGAGCGTCTCGTCGAGGAGGAGCAGGTTCGCGAGCTGATCCAGGGTGTCGTCGACGCTGTCAACGCCGATCGCTCACGCTACGAGCAGATCAGGCGCTTCACGATCCTGCCGCGCGACTTCACCATGGACGACGACGAGCTCACGCCGACGCTGAAGCTGAAGCGCCGCGTCGTCACGAAGCATTTCGGCGGCGAGCTCGAGGAGCTCTACGCCGGCGAGACGCTGAACCAGGCCGCCGGCGCCTGACACACCAGCCTGCCCTACAAGCGTCGCGCGCCGAACCAGGTCGCGGCGTACCAGGAGTCGTAGAGGCTGGAGACCTTGACGACGTCGCCGGTGTGCGGCGCGTGGACGAACTGCCCGCCGCCGATGTAGATGCCGACGTGGCCGAGCCCGTTGAAGAAGACGAGGTCGCCGGGCTCGAGCGCTTCCCGCGAGACCGGAGAGCCCGAGCTGTACTGCGAGGCCGCGTGGTGCGGCAGCGACACACCCATCTGGGAATAGACGTACGAGACGAAGCCGGAGCAATCGAAGCCGGATGGGCTCGAGCCGCCCCAGACATACGGAACGCCCAGGTACTGCATCGCGATCCCGACCACCCCGCCGTACCGGGACGGCGGCGCGGCCGCGAACGTCTCAGCGGTGGCGCCCGGGATGAACTGGGAATCGATGTTCTGGACCGACTGGTCCTGGGCCTGCAACGTCACTCTCGAGAGCCGCGCCCGCGCCTCCGCGGCGGCGCGCTCCTGACGAAGGCGCTCGGCGGCCTCGAGGCTCGCGATCTGATCCTTGATCGAGGCAAGTAGCCGGTTGCGCTCGGCTAGCTGGCCCTGGATCGACTGCCGCTGGGCTGCACGATCCGCGACGACTTGCACCTGCTCGGCCTTCGCCCGCTTGAGCCGCACACGTTGCTGCCTGACCTGGGTACGGAAGCTCTTCACTTCGCCCAGCACGCGCGTGTCCTGAGCGGAGACACGGTCCACGGCGTCGAGGCGGTTCAACAGGTCGTCGATCGACCTGGCGCCGAGGAGAACCTCGAGCGAGGTGCCGTCGCCGCCGCCCACGTAGAGCGCGACCAGGCGCTCCGAGAGGTGGGTCTGGGCGTGCTTCAGGCTCTTGCGCGCGATCACCAGGTGATGCGAGTTCGTCCTCAGCTCCCCCTGGATCCGATCGAGCTTCATGCTCGCGAGGTTGTACGCCTCGACCGCCTGCTCGAGCTGCCCGTCGATCGCCTCGATCTGCCCGAGCACGCTCTGCGCCTCTGCACGCTTCGCCTCGATCGGATCGGCAGAGGCCGTCTTCACGCAGGCCAAAGCCACGGCCACGAAAATCGCCGTGAGAACTGTCAGGAGCGCCGGCGCCGTTCGCCTGCTCGAGCTAATTACGCGACCCTCCGCTCGAACACGCCAGACACCCCGTGGGGGCCAGGTCCGTCACAAGTCGGGCACCCTAGCAGGCTCTCCGGACGGTCGCAACGCCCATATGAGCCATAAATGCGCACGCCTGGCATAAGTGTTTACGAATGACAAAGATAAGCGTTCACGAGTGACCAAAGCAGCAACGGCGAGCGGCCAAACTTGCTACGGTCCGCGACCTCGTGGGGACGAATTCAACGAGGGGCGCGGCACGCCTCGTGGCCGTCTTGACGGGTTTTGCCATGCTGGCGGCCGTTCCGATCGCGCTCGCCGCGGGTGCCTCCGGACAGCATGCGCAGGCGGCGGGCCTGCGCACGGGAGGCGGCTCGCTCGACGCACGCACGAGCGCCGCGACCCTCGAGCTGTACGCATTGGAGAGCGAGCTTCGCCGCGCACAAGGCGACCTCGGCGCGCTCGCCGCCCGACGGGCGCAGGTCGCGCAGGACCGGGCCGCCGCCGCGAAGCAGCTCGGCATCGCCAAGCAGGCCGTTCACGTCTCCGAGACGCAGCTCGCAGTGCTCGTTCGCGCGCTCTACGAGCGGCCGGACCAGGGTGACCCGCTCGCAGTCCTGTTGAGCGCGGAGTCACTCCAGGAAGCGCTTGACGGGCTCGACGGCCTCAGCCGTGCCGCCGGCCAGAACAACCGGATCATCGAGCAGGCCCGCGAGGCGCGGACGCAGCTCGCCGCCGCCGACACACGGCTCGCAGAACAGGCGCTGGAGCTGAATGCTCTTGCCGCAGCCGCGGAGCAGCGCATTGCACGACTCGCCGCGGCCACCACCGCGCGCCGCAGCTTCGTGGCGAGCCTCCGGCAGCAGCAGGGCCTGAACGCCGCACGCATCGCCTCGATCGAAGGGCGGGCGCGGACGGCCGAGCAGCAGGCCGCGGCGATGTCACCGTCCGAGCAGCCGCTCGGAGCGGCCGTCGCCGCCCCGGAGTCCACGCCTGCCGCGATCGCCGTGAGCGGCCCGCGGACGATCACCGTCACCTCCACCGGGTACTCGATCCAGGGCCGGACATCGACCGGGATGCAGACCGCTGCGGGCGTCGTCGCGGTCGACCCCTCCGTGATCCCACTCGGAACGCGGCTGACGATTCCGGGCTACGGCACGGGCATCGCAGCCGACACCGGCGGGTCGGTGCACGGGAATGTGATCGATCTCTGGTTCCCGACCCTGGAGCAAGCACACGCCTGGGGCCGGCGGACAGTCACGATCACGATCCACTGACGACCGATAAACTGGCACCCCCTGCCACTGCCCGGGAGGCAGCGCTGACCGACGTCGCACCCATCGAGGACGGAGCCGAGCTCACCATCCGCGTGCTGCTCGTCGACGACCACGACCTCTTCCGGACCGGGCTCCGGAACCTGCTCGAAGAGCAGGGCGTGCAGATCGTCGCCGAGGCGGCGACCGGCGCCGAGGCGTTGCAACACGTCCGCCTCGCGGCGCCCGACGTCGTCGTGATGGACCTCAACATGCCGGGGATGACCGGCGTGGAGGCCACGCGCCACATCAGCCGTGACGCGCCGCTGACCCGCGTCATCGTGCTCACGATCTCGGACCAGGAGCAGGACGTGATGGACGCGATCCTGGCCGGGGCGTGCGGCTATCTGCTCAAGGATGCGTCGATCCAGGATCTGATGAGCGGCATCCGCTCGGCCGCCGTCGGGGAGTCGCTGATCTCGCCGCACATCGCCGGCAAGGTCCTCCAGCACGTACGCGCCACGACAGCTGCCCCGGAGGCGGCCGCGACCATCCGGGCCGAGCTCTCCGACCGCGAGATCCAGGTGCTGAAGCTGATCGCGAACGGCAAGGACAACGGGATGATCGCCGCCGAGCTGCACATCAGCCCGAAGACCGTGAAGAACCACATCTCCAACATCCTCATGAAGCTCCAGATCGAGAACCGGATCCAGGCCGCTGTCTACGCCGTGAGATCCGGGATCGTCTAGAGAGCTTGCGCGCGGAGCGAGGAGAGGAGCGCGCGGAGGCCCGCGAGCTCTCGGTCGACGCCGGCGAGCGACCTCGTCAGCTCGGCGATCTCCTCCATCCGGACGCGCGCCCTCGGGCCCGGCTCCGCACGCAGGAGGGCGCGCAGTCGCCGCTCGATCCGCAGCCGGTCGCCCTCGAGACCGAGCGCGTATGCGTAGCCGTTCGTCAGCGTGTCCTCGACGACGGCACGCGGCGGCTGCTCCGCAGTCGCGGGCGCATCGAGAAGCGACCGAATCTCGGTCAGGACTCCGGGGAGGCGGCCGTCCACAGCTCTTTCAGTATCCGCCGCAGGCGGGGCAGCGACATGGGCCGCCGGGCCTATCTTCGGGGCGTCTACGGCCCATGTTTTGTGGCCGCCGTGTTCCTCGTCGTCCTCGTCTCGCCGGCGCGGGGCGCCGACCCCACCCTCGTCAGCCGTCTCGACCGTGCGCTCGCTGTGCCCAACGTCGATCCGGCCCGCACGGCGGCACTCGCCGTCGATCTCCGGACCGGCGCCGTCGTCTACTCCCGCAACCCCGCACTCGCGCTTGTCCCGGCCTCGAACCAAAAGCTGCCGGTCGCCTACGCAGCTCTCGCGCAGCTCGGGCCCGGCTACCGGTTCCACACGGAAGTCGTGGGCAGCGGCACGCTCGTGGGCGACGTCTGGCACGGCGATCTCTGGCTGCGCGGCTACGGCGATCCCACCCTCGGACCGGACGATCTCGCGGCGCTCGCGGCGGACGTCGCTTCCTGGGGCATCCGTCGAGTCGATGGAGCGGTGGTCGCCGACGAGTCATGGTTCGATGCGCGCCGGGTCGGCCCGGGCTGGAAGCCCAGCTTCTACATCCTGGAGTCGCCACCGCTGTCGGCTCTTGCCGTCGACCGGGGTCGGTACCGAGGCCACACGTCCGTAAATCCGGCGCTCGCGGCCGCGTCGCTACTCCGAGAGGCCCTGGCGAGCGCCGGTGTCGCCGTTGCGCAGCGCACGCGGTCCGGTGTTCTCACGACGAGCGGTCTCCCGCTCGCACAGGACGTCTCCGCGCCACTCGCCGACATCGTTCGCTTCATGGGCCGCGAGAGCGACAACTACACGGCCGAGATGCTCGTGAAGCAACTCGGGGCGGTCTACGGCGGGCGCGGGTCGACGGCCGCAGGAGTGCGCGTCGTGCGGGAGGCTCTCGCGGCGGCCGGGATCCCGCTGGCAGGCGTTCGCCTTGCCGACGGGTCGGGCCTCTCGAGCCTCGACCGGCTGACCGCGACCGCCGTCGTCGCGCTGCTCGAGGCCGGGCTCGCCGCGGGCGACGTGCGCGACCCGTTCCTCCAGTCGCTCGCGGTCGCCGGTGTGGACGGAACCCTCCAGGACCGGCTCGGGTCGAGCCCGGCGCGCGGGCGCGTGATCGCGAAGACCGGGACGACACGTACAGCGTCCGCCCTCTCGGGCTTCGTCCGCGACCGGTATGTCTTCTCGATCCTCCAGAACGGCCGCCCGATCTCGGCCTACTGGGCGAGGCTGGCGCAGGACCGTTTCGCGACTGCCCTGGCCTCAGCCGGCTGACACAGGCGAGCGGACTCAGCGCCGTCGGCGCGGAGTGGCGGTGCTCGCCGGCGTGACCGGCGGGGCGTCTTTCACGAGCGTCTGCAGATCCGCCTCCGAGAGGATCGGCACGCCCGCCTTCTCGGCCTTTGCGGCCTTCGAGCCCGGGCTCTCGCCGACGAACACGCCCGTCGTCTTCTTCGAGACGTTGTCCGAGACCTTGGCGCCGAGCGCCTCGAGTGCAGTCTTCGCCTCCTCGCGGGAGAACGCCTCGAGCGTGCCGGTGATCACGTACTGGTTGCCCGACAGCGGGCCTTCGATCGGCTTCTCCTCCTCCCCGATCTCGAACCGCAAACCGAGCTCGCGCAGCTCCGCGACGAGGGCGCGGTTCTGCTCGTCCGAGAACCACTCGGCGATCGCCTCGGCCCGATCCGGGCCGATCCCCTCGACCTCCTGGATCTCCTCCTGGCTCGCGTCGAGCAGCTTGTCGACGGCGCCGAAGTGCCGCGCAAGGTTGCGCGCGGTCACCCAGCCGACGTCGGGGATGTTCAGGCCGAAGAGCACACGTGAGAACGGCTGCTGCTTCGAGAGCGTGATCGCCTCGATCGCGTTCCGCGCCGAGATCTCGGCGTACCCGTCGAGCTCCATCAACTGCTCCGCCGTGAGCCGGTAGAGGTCGGGCATCGACCGCAGCAGGCCTTCGTTCCAGAGGCGCCAGACGAACTGCTCGCCGACGCCCTCGATGTCCATCGCCGCCATCACCCAGTTGTTCAAGGTCTCGAGGCCGCGAGACGGGCAGGCACGGTTCGGGCAGCGGTGCATGACCTCGCCCTCGGGCTTCACGACCTCGGCGTCGCAGAGGGGGCAGCGCGCGGGCATCTTGAACTCCTTCGTGCCCTTCGCGTGCGGGCCGGCCGGCCCGACGATCTGCGGGATCACGTCGCCCGCCCGCTGGACGATCACGCGGTCGCCTTCGCGGATCTGCTTGCGGTTGATGTCCTCCTCGTTGTGGAGGGTCGCGCGCGACACCATCACCCCGCCGACGTTGACCGGCTCCATGATCGCCCAGGGGTTGAGCGCGCCCGTGCGGCCGACGCGGATCGCGATCTTCAGCAGCTTCGTCTCCGCGGTCATCGGCGCCCACTTGTAGGCACGCGCCCAGCGCGGCCGGTCGTGAAGCGCGCCGAGGCGCTGCTGCTGGTCGAACGAGTCGACCTTGACCACGATCCCGTCGATCTCGTAGTCGAGCTCGGCGCGCCGCCGCTCCCAGTCCGCGCACGCCTTCGCGACCTCCTCGATCGTCTCGAGCCGCTCGGCATACGGATTCGTCCGGAAGCCTCGCTCGCGCAGCCACTCGAGCGTCTCGAAATGAGTGTCGGGAGCCACACCCTCGCGGTAGCCGGTGCCGTAGATCCAGACCGAGAGAGGGCGCGCCGCCGTGATCCGGGAGTCCAGCTGGCGCAGCGAGCCCGCCGCGGCGTTGCGCGGATTCGGAGCCGGCGCCTTCCCGGCCGCGATCTGCTCTTCGTTGAAGCGACGGAAGCCCGAGAGCGGGAAGTACACCTCGCCGCGCACCTCCATCAGCGGCGGCGCCTGGCCTCTGACCGCGAGCGGGATCGACCGGATCGTGCGCAGGTTGACGGTGACCTCCTCGCCGCGCTGGCCGTCGCCGCGCGTCGAGCCGCGAACGAGCTGCCCGTCCTCGTAGACGAGCGAGATCGCCGAGCCGTCGATCTTCGGCTCGATCACGTATACGACGGGCTCGTCGGAGTCGAGCCGCTTGCGAACGTCCTCCGCCCATTTGAGGAGGCCCTCGTCGGTCGTCACCTTCTCGAGCGACCCCATCGGGGCGAGATGCGCGACCTTCTTGAACTTGTCCGACGGCGGCCCGCCCACCCTGCGCGTCGGGGAGTCGTCGGTCGCGAGCTCCGGGTGTTTCTCCTCCAGCTCCTTCAGCTCGTCGAAGAGGCGGTCGTACTCCGCGTCCGTGACCTCGGGGTCGTCGAGGACGTGATAGCGGTGGTTGTGGTGGTGCAGAAGCTCTCTGAGCTCCGCGGCGCGCGTGGCGCTAGAGGGCGGCAAGGAGCTCCTCCGCCGTGTCGACGACCGTATCCGGCTCCTCCGCCTCGAGCCGCTCGCGCGGATGGATGCGACCCCACGTGACAGCGACGGAGTGCATCCCCGCCGCCTTGGCGGCTCGGATGTCGAACGGGGAGTCGCCCACGTAGGCGGCGTCGTCCCGATTCGCTCCCAGGAGCTCGAGCGCGTGCGTGAGCGGCGCCGGGTCCGGCTTGTGCCGCTCGGTGTCGTCCGAGCCGACGACGACGTCGAAGAACTGCTCGAGCGGCAGGTACGAGAAGGCGAGCCTCACCGTCTCCCGGCGTTTCGCCGTGACGACGCCGAGCGTGCGTCCCTCCGCCTTCAGCGTCGTCAGGACATCCGTCATTCCGGCGCACTCGGCGAGCTCGGCGTGCAGCGGCTCGTTGTGCTCGCGGTAGCAGGCGACGAGCTCGTCGACGCGGTCTGGCGCGATCACACGCATCTGCTCCAGCAGTCCGGAGCCCCCCACAGCGCGCCCGAGCTCCTCGTCCGGGATGTCGCGGCCCAGAACGGTCTTCGTCGCATGCCGCATCGAGGCGATGATGATCGAGCCGGAGTCGATCACGGTGCCGTCGAAGTCGAAGAGGACGACCGGGAAGCGCATCGGTCCGATCGTACCCACGGCGGTCAGTACTCCACGCGCTCCAGGTAGAGCCCCCAGGGCGGCGCGGTCTTGCCCGCCTCGCTGCGGGGACGCCCCGCGAGCAGCGGCTCGAGATCGCATCCTTCGAGCATCGAGCCGATGAGGATCCGCACCATGTGGCGCAGGAAGCTGACCGCTTCGATCGTGAAGTACAGCTGGTCGCCCTCCTCCTCCCAGGCGGCGGCGATGACGGTCCGCTCGAAGCGCGTGTGCTCGGTGTCGGTCGGCGTGAACGCGGTGAAGTCGTGCGTGCCGGGTAGCAGCGCCGCGGCAACGTCCAGGGCGGCGCGGTCGAGCGGCTTCGGCCACCAGAGGGCACGGCTCGCCTCGAAGGCGGAGGGCACCGGGCGCCGGAGGATGCGGTAGCGATAGGCACGAGAGCGGGCCGAGAAGCGAGCGCTGAAGTCGGCATCCGCCTCCTCGGCCCGAAGGACGGTGATGTCGTCGGGCAGAGCCGTGTTGAGCGCCTTGGCCGCCCGCTCGGGCGGCGGGCCTCCCGCGGCGCGGACGCTCGCGACCTGGCCGGTGGCGTGGACACCCGTATCGGTGCGGCCCGCGACCGCGAGCTCGCTCCAGACGGGGAAGACGGCGTCGAACGCGTCCCGGACGACCCCCTCGATCGTGCGCTCGCCCGGCTGTCGCGCCCAGCCGCGGAAGCCGCTGCCGTCGTATTCGAGCGTGAGTTTCAGGGTCTTTTCGGCCACGGGCGCGCAGTCTAAGCTGGGTGGGATGGCGGCCACCGAGCGCAAGTACGACCTCTACGGCGCGGAGTTCCGCGCTGATCCAGCCTGCGTCTTCGCGCAGATGCGCGAACGGGATCCCGTGGTGCGCCAGCCCGGCCTCGACGGGAAACTGCCGATCTGGTTCGTCACGCGGCACGACGACGTCGCCGCGGTGCTGCTCGACGACGAGCGCTTCGTGCGCGATCCCAGGCTCGCCATGACGCCGGAGGAGGTCGAGGCCACTCGGATGATGCCGCCTGGGATGGAGATGATCGAGAACCACATGCTCAACCGCGACGGCGACGACCACAGGCGTCTGCGGCGCCTCGTGACGAAGGCGTTCACGCCGAAGCGGGTCGAGCAGCTGCGCCCGCGGATCCAGGCCATCGCCGACGAGCTGCTCGACGCCGTCGAGCCTCACGGTGAGATGGATCTCTCGGCCGAGTACGCGTTCCCGCTGCCCATCACCGTGATCGCCGAGCTCCTCGGCGTACCCGCGGCCGACCACGATCGATTCAAGGAGTGGTCCGACGCGATCATCACGCCCGCACTCGAGCCCGCAGAGATGGAGCGCTTCTTCGCGCAGATGGGCGAGTTCGTCGCCTACCTGACCGACTTCTTCGCGCAGCGTCGCGCCGCTCCGACCGACGACCTCGTGAGCGCCCTTCTCGTCGCGCGCGACGAGAGCGACGCGCTCAGCGAGCAGGAGGTCTTCGGGACGGTGGTGCTGCTGATCGTCGCGGGACACGAGACGACGGTGGGGCTGATCGGCAACGCGGTCCTGAACCTGCTCGAGCATCCCGATCAGCTCGCATTGCTGCAGGCGGACCCGACCCTGATCCCAGGGGCGATCGAGGAGGTGCTGCGATACGAAGGGCCGGTCGAGCGGAGCCTGAACCGCTGGGCCGCAACCGACGTCGAGCTCGGCGGGCAGACGATCCGACGAGGCGAGCTCGTGATCCCGATCCTGAGCGCCGCCGGCCGCGATCCAGCACGCTTCCCGGAGCCTGACCGGCTCGACGTGACGCGGGACGACACACGTCACGTCGGCTTCGGGCGGGGCAGTCACTACTGCCTCGGAGCGCCGCTCGCTCGTCTCGAAGCCGAGATCGCGCTCGCGACGCTGTTCCGGCGCCTGCCGGCAGCTGAGACTCGCAGTGCCTCGAGACCAGCTCGAGTGGCGTCCGACGCCCGGTTTTCGCCGCGTCGTAACGCTCCCCGTCGCCTGGTAGCGCCTACAACGGCTCCACGACGAGCGTCAGGCCGTCGAGAGCCTTGACGACCACTTCCTCCCCGACGTGTGCGCCATGGTCGCAGCGAGCCTGCCAGAGCTCGCCCACGATCCGCACCTGACCGATCGGCCTGCACTCCGCGGCCACGAGTGCGCGCTGTCCGATCAGCGCCTCGGCCCCGACAACTGTCTTGCGCCCCTTCGACCAGCGGACGATGAGGGTTGTCTCGACGAGCTCCCACGTGGCGCCGGCGAGCACGGCGATCCAGGTCCACGGCTCGTCGAGGACGAAGATCGCGAGCAGAATCGCGACCACGAGGACCATTCGGCCTCTAGGCCTTCCGGTCGAGGAGCTCGAAGCGGCGGCCGTCCGGCGCGCGGAAGTGCTGGTAACGGAGGCCCCAGCCGGACGCCGGCTCGCCGTCAGGCTCGATTCCCTTCGACGCCAGCTCCGCCGCCGCTGCTTCGAGGTCGTCGACGAGGAAGCCGAGGATCGTGTCGGACGGCGGCTCGACGTAGTCGGGCGGGACGAGCGCGAGCGAGCTCCCGTTCGGGAAGACGAGGCGACGGACGTCGCCGGTCGTCTCCACCTCGACGCCGAGCACGTCGGCCAGGAAGGCGGCGACACCGCCGTTGTCTGCGGTGGCCACGCCGGCGAACACGAGCCCTTCGACGTTCATCGCGCCATAGGATGCCCGGATGCGCCTGGCGCTGATGATCGAGGGGCAGGAGGGCGTGACGTGGGAGGACTGGCTCGCCCTCGCGGGGGCCTGCGAGGAGCACGGTGTCGAGGCCCTGTTCCGCTCCGACCACTACCTCTCCCAGACCGAGCCGGGACGTGCGGCGCTCGACGCCTGGGCGGTGATTCCCGCGCTCGCCGCGCGGACCTCGACCGATCGAGCTCGGCACGCTCGTCTCGCCCGTGACATTCCGGCCGCCGGCCGTGCTCGCGAACGCCTCGATGACCGCGTACGAGATCTCAGGCGGCCGCGTCTCGCTCGGCATGGGCACCGGCTGGATGGAGGCCGAGCACGAGGCGTTCGGCTTCCCCTTCCCGCCGATGAGCGAGCGCGTGCAGATGCTCGCCGAGCAGATCGAGGCGGTGCGGGGCTACTGGGGCGACGGCCCGCGCCCGCACCTGATCGTCGGCGGCAGCGGCCTCTCCGGCACGATCGGACCGGCCGCGAAGTGGGCCGACGAGTACAACACGGTGATGGCGACGCCGGCGGAGTGCGCCGAGCGACGCGAGAAGCTCGCCCGGGCGTGCGAGCGCGAGGGCCGCGAGCCGATCCCGCTCTCGCTGATGACCGCCTGTGCGATCGGACGCGACGAGGCAGAGGCGCGGGAGCGGATCCGCCGCCGGCTCGGCGCGTGCGGGCCAGGACGTCGATCCGGACGAGTACAAGGCGAGCCGCGGCGAAGCAGCGATCCTCGGCACGATCGACGAGGCGGCGGAGCGCCTCCGCGCCTATCGAGCGAGGCCGGCGTCGAGCGCGTCATGCTCCAGCACCTCGACCACACCGACCTCGAGATGGTCGAGCTGATCGGCCGCGAGCTCGCGCCCGCCGTCGCCTAGTAACAGACTGTTACTAGGTCGATCGATTCGGCGGAACGACCGAGCTCAGACCAAGTAACAGACTGTTACTTGGCTTCGAGAACGCCGGGCTGCGAAATGATCCCGTCCGGAGAACGCACTGGCGCGTCGCTCGCGGTGCGCGGCCGGAGAGGACAGTACTGACGTACGGACTCGGAGCCGCGTGCCGCTAGACGGCGAGTGCGTTCTCGGGCTCGTAGTCCACGAGCTCGAGGTACACCATCTCGGCCGCGTCGCCCTGACGCTGGCCGAGCTTGACGATCCGCGTGTAGCCGCCGGGCCGTTCCGCGAAGCGCGGCGCGACCTCGGCGAACAGGTTGTGCACCACGTCCTGCGAGCGCAGCTCGGCGAGCGCCTTGCGACGGGCGTGCAGGTCGCCGCGCTTGCCGAGCGTGATCATCTTCTCCGCGAACGGCTTGACGGCCTTGGCCTTCGCCTCGGTCGTCTGGATCCGCCCGTGGGTGATCAGCGCGCCCGCGAGGTTCGAGTAGAGCGCCTTCCGGTGCGCGGAGTCGCGCCCCAGCTTCTTGCCTGCGCGGGCGTGCTTCATCTCGTTACTCGTCTCCCCGGAGCGAGAGCCCCTGGGTGGCGAGCGTCTCCTTGACTTCCTCGATCGACTTCTTGCCGAAGTTCGGGATCGCGGCGAGCTCGTTCTCCGACTTGGAGACCAGGTCGCCGATCGTCTCGATGCCGACGCGCTTGAGGCAGTTGTACGAGCGGACGCCGAGCTCGAGCTCCTCGATCGGGAAGTTCTCCATCCCGTGCGCCGCCGGAGCCTCGGCACCGGCCGCCTCTGCGGCAGCCTCGGCGAAGCCCTCGATCCGGTCGAGATCGGTGAAGATCGCGAGCTGGCGGATCAGGATCTCCGCTGCCTGGCCGATCGCGTCGCGGGGCTCGATCGAGCCGTCCGTGGTCACGTCGAGGCGGAGCTTGTCGTAGTCGGTGCGCTGACCGACGCGCGCGGCTTCGACGTCGTACGAGACGCGCCGGACGGGCGAGAAGATCGAGTCGATCGGGATGACGCCGATCGTCGTCTCCGGGCCGCGATTGAGCTCGGCCGGGACGTAGCCGCGGCCGCGGCCGATCGTCAGGGTCATCTCGAGCTTGCCCTTGTCGCTGAGCTGCGCGAGCTCGAGGTCCTCGTTCAGGATCTCGAGGTCGGCGGGAGCCTGGATGTCGGCGGCGGTGACGGTGCCGGCACCCTTCTTCGCGATGTGCACCTCGACCTCGGGCGACTCGCCGTGGAGGAGGCAGATCAGGTTCTTGAGGTTGAGGATGATGTCGGTGACGTCCTCACGCACGCCCGGGAGCGTGGTGAACTCGTGCGCGACGCCCTCGATCTTGACGGCGGTCACGGCTGCGCCCTCGAGCGACGAGAGCAGCACGCGGCGCAGCGAGTTGCCGAACGTGTAGCCGAAGCCGCGATCGAGCGGCTCGATCACGAAGACGCCGCGATTCTCGTTGATCTCCTCGTGGACGATCCGCGGAATCTGGAAGTCCATCAGGCTGGTACGTGTAGCCAAAGCGATCCCTTCTTTCCTGGAAAACAGAGTCTTCGTTACTTGGAGTAGAGCTCGACGATCAGTGATTCCTGGACCGGCGCGTCGATCTCCGCGCGCTCGGGCCACTTCAGCACCTTGCCGGTGAGGCCCTCGTGGTCGGCCTGGAGCCAGGGAGCCACGGACGCGGTGAGGTCGGTAGCGTCGCGGATCGTCTGCTCCGCGGGGCTGCCGGACTTCATGGTGACGACGTCGTTCGGGCGGACGCCGAAGCTCGGGATGTTCACCCGGCGGCCGTTGACCTGGAAGTGGCCGTGGCGGACGAGCTGGCGCGCCTGGGCGCGTGAGCCCGCGAAGCCGAGCCGGTAGACGACGTTGTCGAGCCGGGTCTCGAGCATCCGGAGCAGGTTCTCGCCCGGAGCGCCCGTCCCTCTCGTCGCCTTCACGTAGTAGTTGCGGAACTGCTTCTCGAGCAGGCCGTAGTACCGGCGCGCCTTCTGCTTCTCGCGCAGCTGCAGCAGGTACTCGCTCTGCTTGATCCGGCCGCGGCCGTGCTCGCCCGGCGGATAGGAGCGGCGTTCGATCGCGCACTTCTCCGTCAGGCAGCGCTCGCCCTTGAGGAAGAGCTTCATGCCCTCCCGGCGGCAGATGCGGCACTTGGGTCCCAGGTCGCGGGCCACTAGACGCGCCTCCGCTTCCGGGGGCGGACACCGTTGTGGGCCTGCGGGGTCACGTCGCGGACGCCGAGGATCTCGAGGCCGGCGGCCTGGAGCGAGCGGATCGCCGTCTCACGGCCCGAGCCCGGGCCCTTGACGAAGACCTCGACCTTCTGGAGGCCGTGCTCCATGCCCTTGCGGGCGCACGAGTCGGCGGTGACCTGCGCGGCGAACGGCGTCGACTTGCGCGAGCCCTTGAAGCCCGCGGAGCCGGCCGACTCCCACGCGATCACGTTCCCCTCCTTGTCGGTGAGGGCGACGATCGTGTTGTTGAACGACGTCTTGATGTGCGCCTGGCCGACGGCGATGTTCTTCTTGACACGGCGACGCGTGCGGCCACGGGCCGCTGCCTTGCGAGGAGGCGCCATCTAGACCTTCGCCTTCTTCCCGCGGCCGACGGTCTTCTTCGGGCCCTTGCGCGTGCGGGCGTTCGTCTTCGTCCGCTGTCCGTGCACCGGGAGCCCGCGGCGGTGCCGGATGCCGCGGAGGCAGCCGATCTCCGACAGGCGCTTGATCGCCTGGGAGCGCTCGCGGCGCAGGTCACCCTCGACCTGCAGCTCGCCGTCGATGTAGGCGCGGATCTTGTTGACCTCGTCGTCGGTGAGGTCCTTCACCTTCTCGTTCGGGTCGAGCTCGAGCGCCTTGCAGATCTTCTGCGCGGTCGTCTGGCCGATCCCGTAGATGTAGGTCAACCCGATCTCCAGACGCTTCTGGTTCGGAAGGTTGACGCCTGCGATTCGTGCCAAGTGACTAGCCCTGCCTTTGCTTGTGACGAGGATTGGTGCAGATGACCATGGTGCGCCCGTGCCGCTTGATCACGCGGCAGCGCTCACACATGGGTTTGACGGACGGACGGACCTTCATAGAAAAACGTTGCTCCTCAGCGGTTGCGGTAGGTGATCCTGCCGCGGGTGAGGTCGTAAGGAGAGAGCTCGACCTTGACGCGGTCGCCGGGCGCGATGCGGATGTAGTGCTTGCGCATCTTGCCGGAGATCGTGGCGAGAACGGCGTGTCCACCGTCGAGCTGGACCCTGAACATCGTGCTTGGGAGTGCTTCGACGACCTCGCCCTCGACCTCGATCTTCTCTTCCTTGACTGGCATTAACCTCGCTCGTGGTACGGATATCTCGACGCGCAGCAAAGCACGGCGCAGAGCCGCGCGGCCGCTTATCGTAGCAGAGCGACCCGGTTCTCCGTCAGGATCTGCGGCCCTTCGGCGGTGATCGCGACGGTGTGCTCGAAGTGGGCTGCGAGCGACCCGTCCTCGGTCGAGATCGACCATTCGTCGTCGTGCACGTAGACCTCGGGCCGTCCGGCGGTGATCATCGGCTCGATCGCGAGCGTCATCCCCTCCGAGAGCAGCGGACCGCGGCCCGGCTGCCCGAAGTTCGGGATGTGCGGGTCCTCGTGGTAGGAGCGGCCGACGCCGTGGCCGACGAGGCTGCGGACGACCGAGAAGCCCTGTCCCTCGACGTGATGCTGCACGGCCGCGGAGATGTCGCCGACGCGGTTCCCCGGCTGGGCCTGCGCGATCCCGGCGACGAGCGCGTCGCGGCCGGCGTCGAGCAGCCGCTGCGCGATGCTCGCTCACCTCGCCGACGCCGAAGGTGTAGGCGCTGTCCGCGATGTAGCCGTCGAGCGTGACGCCGACGTCGATCGTGATCAGGTCGCCGTCGGCCACCTCGTAGGCGCCCGGGATCCCGTGCACGACCATCGCGTTCGGCGAGATGCAGATCGCGGCCGGAAAGCCGCGGTAGCCCTGCGAGGTCGGGATCCCGCCGTGCGAGCGGATGACCTCCTCGGCGATCCGGTCGAGCTCACCGGTCGTGATCCCGGGCTCGAGCTGCTCGCCGACGTGCGCGATCGTCTCGGCGACGACACGGCCTGCGGCCGCCATCTTCGCGATCTCCTGTGCGGACTTGCGGATGATCAACGTGCCCCAACGGTATCCAACGCGCTCTGGATCTCGTCGGCCACTTCCTCGACCGACCGGTCTCGCGTGCAGCGGCACGAGCTTTCCGGTCGTGCGGTAGTACTCGACCACCGGCTCCGTCTGCTCGTGGTAGAGGGAGAGCCGGCGTTCGATCGACTCCGGCGTGTCGTCGGTCCGCCCCTCCTCGTGGGCGCGCCCGAGCGCGCGCTTCTTGGCGGTCTCGTCGTCGAGATCGAAGAAGAAGATGACGTCGAGCGTGCGGCCGATCTCGTCGAGCATCTGGTCGAGCGCCTCGGCCTGCGCGAGGTTGCGCGGGAAGCCGTCGAGGATGAACCCCTCGCGCGCGTCGTCGTGCGCCAGGCGCTCCTGGATCATCCGGATCGTGATGTCGTCCGGGACGAGGTCGCCGCGCTCCATGATCTCGTTGACCTCGCGCCCGAGCGGCTTCGCGTCGTCGAGCGCGCGGAACATGTCGCCGGTCGAGACATGCGGGATGCCGTGACCCCGCGCGATGCGCTTCGCCTGCGTTCCCTTCCCCGACCCCTGCGGGCCGAGTACCAGGACGTTCACTATTTGAGGAAGCCTTCGTAGGAGCGCATCATCATCTGCGACTCCATCTGGCGCATGGTGTCCAGCGCAACGCCGACCGCGATCAGCACAGAGGTACCGCCGAGCGCGCCGGCTGTCGCCTGCGAGAAGCCGCCGTAGCGGATGAAGAGCGTCGGCAGCGTCGCGACGAGCGCGAGGTAGATCGCGCCGGGCAGCGTCAGCCGGGTGAGCACGCGGTCGAGGTACTGCGCGGTCGGCGGGCCCGGACGGATGCCGGGGATGTAGCCGCCGTAGCGGCGCAGGTTGTCGGCCTGGTCGACCGGGTTGAACTGCACCGCCGTGTAGAAGTACGTGAAGATCACGATCAGGACGCCCTGCATCAGCATGTAGGGGATGTTCGTCGGCAGGAAGTACTTGTTGACGAAGTCCTGCGTCTGCGGGAAGTACTGGCCGATCGTGGGCGGGAAGGCCATCACGGCGGCGGCGAAGATGACCGGGATGACTCCGGCCATGTTCACGCGCAGCGGCATGTAGGTGGAGCCGCCCGCGGTCATGCGGCGGCCGACCATCCGCTTCGCGTACTGGATCGGGATCCGGCGCTGGCCCTCCTGGATGAAGACGATCGCGGCGATGATCGAGAGCGCGATCAGCGGGAAGAAGAGCTTCTCCATCGGGCCGCCGTTCCACCAGGCGGCGATGCCGATCGGCGCGCCGACGAGGATCGAGGCGAAGATCAGGAGCGAGATGCCGTTGCCGATGCCGCGCTTGGTGATCAGCTCGCCCATCCACATCAGCAGGGTGCAGCCGACGGTGAGCGTGAGGATGATCAGCGTCATCCGGCCGAGGTTCGCGTCGAGCACGCCCTGGCGGCGGAAGAGGAACGCGTAGCCGGTCGACTGCGCCGCCGCGAGCACGACGGTCAGATAGCGCGTGTACTGGTTGATCTTGGCGTAGCCCGACTCGCCTTCCTTCTGCAGCTCGGCGAGCCGCGGGATCACGACCGTCATCAGCTGCAGGATGATCGAGGCCGTGATGTACGGCATGATCCCGAGCGCGAAGATCGAGAACTGCGAGAGCGCGCCGCCGGAGAAGAGGTTGAGCAGGCCGAGGATCGTGCCGCCGCGGCCCTCGAAGTAGTTGTTGATCGTCTCCGAGTCGACGCCCGGCGCCGGCATCCACGAGCCGAGGCGGTAGAGCGCGAGGATCATCGCCGTGAAGAGGACGCGGCGCCGAAGCTCCGGGACGCGCCACGCGTTGGCGAGCCAGCTGAACACTTGCCGCTACTCCTCCTCGGCGGGAGCCTCGGCCTCGGCGGCGGGCTCGTCGGCCTCGGTCGGCTGCGCCTCGGCGCTCTCGGTCTCGGGCTCCTCGGCGACCGGCTTCTTCGCCTTGCTCTTCTTCTTGCGCGGATCCTTCGGCTCCTTGAGCGCGGTCGCGCTGCCGCCGGCGGCCGTGATCTTCTCGCGCGCGCTGGCGGAGAAGGCGTGGGCGGTGACGGAGAGCTTCTTCTTCAGGTCGCCGGTGCCGAGCACCTTCACGTCGGCCTTCGTGTTCTTGAGCAAGCCCTTCTCGACCATCGCCTCGATGTTGACGGTGTCCCCGTCGGCGAAGACGCGGTCGAGGTCGCGCAGGTTGATCGGCTGCGAGTACGTCCGGAACGGGCCGATCGGCATCGCGTCGGCCGAGGTGTTACCGCGGAGCTTCGGCGCGCGCATGTCGAGCGGCATCTGGCCGCCCTCGAAGCCGGCCGGCATCTTCTTCGAGCCGGCGCGGGACTTCTGGCCCTTGATCCCCCGGCCGGAGTAGCGGCCCTTGCCCGAGCCCAGGCCGCGGCCGACCCGCTTGCGGTCCTTCCGCTCCTGCGCAGGCTTGAGAGTGTGAAGGTTGAGCTCTTCGGCCATCACGTGCCCTCGACGCTCACGAGGTGAGCGACCTTTCTGAGCATGCCGGCGAGCTCCGGCGTCTCCTTGAGCTCGTTCGACTTGCCGATCCGGCCGAGCCCGAGCGCGCGCAGCGTGCCGCGGTTGCGCGGGTTCTGGCCGATCCCGCTCTTGATCTGCGTCACCTTGACCGTGCTCACGACGCGGTCTCCTCGACCTCGGTCGTCGCCTCGACGGTCTCGGGCGCGGGCACGGCCTCGGGCTCCGCAACGGGCTCCGGCTCGGCGGGCGCGCGCCACGGCAGCACCTCGGCGATCGTCTTGCCGCGCATCTTCGCGACGTCCTCGGGGCGGCGCAGCTTCTTCAGGCCGTCCACGGTCGCCTTCGCCATGTTGATCGGGTTCGTCGTGCCGAGGCTCTTGGCGAGCACGTCGCGGATGCCGGCGAGCTCGAGCACGGCGCGCACGCCGCCGCCGGCGATGACGCCGGTTCCCTCGGAGGCGGGCCGGATGAACACCCTCGCGGCGTCGAACCGGCCGAGGATCTCGTGGGTGACGGTCGTGCCGTGCTTCGGCACGGTGAACAGGTTCTTCTTCGCGTCGTCGACGGCCTTCGAGATCGCGAGCGGAACCTCGCGCGCCTTGCCGTAGCCGACGCCGACGCGGTCGACCTCGTCGCCGATCACGACGAGCGCCGTGAACGAGAAGCGCCGGCCGCCCTTGACGACCTTGGCGACGCGGTTGATCTCGATCACGCGCTCCTTGAGCTCGCGCACTTCCTCGCGGGCGATCACTTCACGTTCGACGATGCTGCTCAAAACTTCAGTCCTCCCTCACGCGCGCCCTCGGCGAGGGCCTTGACGCGTCCGTGGTACAGGTAGCCGCCGCGGTCGAACACGACGGTCTCGATCCCGGCCTTCTTCGCGGCCTCGGCGATCGCCTTGCCGACCTCGGCTGCCTGGTCCGACTTGTTGCCCTTGAACGACTTCTTGAGGCCGAGCCAGCTCGCGCCGGCGAGCGTGCGGCCGGTCTCGTCGTCGATCAGCTGGGCGAAGATTCCCTTGTTCGAGCGGAAGACGGCGAGGCGCGGCCGCTCGGCGGTGCCGGCGACCTTGCCGCGGATCCGGCGATGACGGCGCTCGCGCGCCTGGCGCGTCGTGAGCGTGCTCATGCCCGCTTCCCGACCTTCCTGCGGACGACCTCGTCCCGGTAGCGGATGCCCTTGCCCTTGTAGGGCTCGGGCGGGCGCACCGAGCGCACCTCGGCGGCCGTCTGGCCGACCTGCTGCTTGTCGGTGCCCTTGACGATCACCTGGGTCGGCACGGGCACCTCGAAGGTGATCCCGGGCCGCGGCTTGATCACGACGGAGTGCGAGTAGCCGACGTTCAGCTCGAGGTCGGTGCCGCGCAGCGCGGCGCGGTAGCCGACGCCCTGGATCTCGAGGTGCTTCTCGAAGCCCTTCGTGACGCCCTCGACCATGTTCGCGATCAGCGTGCGGGTGAGGCCGTGGAGCGCGCGGTCCTCGCCGCGCTCGGTCGGCCGGGTGACGACGATCTCGCCGTCGCCCTGCTCGATCTTCATCCGCTGCGGCACGACCTGATCGAGCTCGCCGAGCGGCCCGTTGACCTGAACGCGCCCAGGGGAGATCGCCACGTTGACCGTGCTCGGGATCTCGATGGGCTGTCTGCCGATTCGGCTCATGGCGCTACCAGACGAACGCGATCACTTCGCCGCCGATGCCGCGCTCGGCGGCTTGGCGGCTCGTGATCAGGCCGGTGGACGTGGACAGGATCGCGGTGCCGAGCCCGCCGAGCACGCGCGGCAGGCGGTCCTTGCGCGCGTAGACGCGGCGGCCGGGGCGCGAGACGCGCTTGACGCCCGTGATCACGCGCTGGCGGTTCTTGCCGAACTTGAGCTCGACGACGAGGGTCGAGTACGGCTGGCCCTCGACCTCGACGACGCGGAAGTCCTTGATGTAGCCCTCGTCCTTGAGGACGCGGGCGATCTCCTCCTTGATGCGGGAGGTCGGCATCTCGGCGGTGTCGTGCATCGCCTTGTTGGCGTTGCGGATCCGGGTGAGCATGTCTGCGATCGGGTCGGTCAGCATCTCTTCTCTCCTACCAGCTGCTCTTTGTCATGCCGGGGATCGAGCCGTTGTGCGCGAGCTCGCGCAGGCAGATCCGGCAGAGGCCGAACTTCTTGAACACCGCGCGCGGGCGGCCGCACTTGTTGCAGCGGGTGTAGGCGCGCGTCTTGAACTTCTGCGGGCGCTTCTGCTTGACGACGAGAGACGTCTTGGCCATGCGTTACTGGTCCTTCCTGTCTTCGGCTGCGAACGGGAGCCCGAGGCCGCGCAGGAGCGCGAAGCGCCTGCTCGTCCGTCTTCGCCGAGGTCGTGATCGTCACGTCGAGGCCCCGGATCGACCCGACCGAGTCGTAGTCGATCTCCGGGAAGATGATCTGCTCGCGGACGCCGAGCGAGTAGTTGCCGCGCCCGTCGAACGAGCCCGGGTTGAGGCCGCGGAAGTCGCGGATGCGCGGCAGCGCGACCGAGACGAGCCGGTCGAGGAACTCGTACATGCGGGCGCCGCGCAGCGTCACCTTCGCGCCGACGGCCATCCCCTCGCGGAGCTTGAAGCTCGCGATCGACTTCCGCGCCTTGCGCACCTGCGCGCGCTGGCCGGCGATGATCGTCAGCTCCTCGATCGCGGCGTCGAGCGCCTTCGCGTCGGTCTTCGCGTCGCCGACGCCCATGTTCAGCGTGATCTTCTCGATCCGCGGCACCTGCATGATCGAGTTCAGCCCGAGCTCCTCCTGCAGCTGCGGCCGCAGCTCGGAGTAGAGGTCCTTCAGGCGCGGGCTGTAGGTCGCGGTCGCCATTACTTGTCCACTTCCTGGCCGCAGCCGTCGCGCTTGCAGACGCGGACGCGCACCGTCTCGCCCTTGACTCTCCTTGACCTTCATCCCGACGCGGGTCGGCAGGTTGCAGACCGGGCAGACGAGCATCACGTTCGAGACGTCGACGGGCGCCGCCTTCTCGATCCGGCCGCCCGGGGACATCTGCGTGCCGCCCATGCGGTTGGAGTCGCGCAGCGGGCGCGGGCGCGTGTGCCGCGTCATCACGTTCAGGTTCTCGACGAGGACGCGGCCGTCGCTCGGGCGCGCCTCGATGATGCGGCCCTGCTTGCCGCGGTCCTTGCCGGCGAGGATCTGCACGAGATCGCCCTTCTTGATCTTCATCTTCATTGCCATGTTTCTCAGAGCACCTCGGGAGCCAGGCTGACGATCTTCATGAAGTTCTTCTCGCGCAGCTCGCGGGCGACAGGCCCGAAGATGCGCGTCCCGCGCGGGTTCCGCGCGGCGTCGATGATCACGGCTGCGTTCTCGTCGAACGCGATCTGCGTGCCGTCGTCACGGCCGTAGGGCTTCTTCGTCCGGACGACGACCGCCCTGACGACCTCGCCCTTCTTGACCGTTCCCTGCGGCGTCGCGGACTTCACGGTACCTACGATCACGTCGCCGACGCGGGCATAGCGCCGCTTCGAGCCGCCCATGACGCGGATGCAGAGGATCTCGCGCGCGCCGGTGTTGTCGGCGACGCGAAGGCGGGACTCCTGCTGGATCACTTCGCCGACCTCGACGATCTCGGCCAGGCGCCAGTTCTTCGTCTTCGAGATCGGACGCGTCTCGATGATCTTGACGACGTCGCCGATCTTGGCCGCGTTCTGCTCGTCGTGCGCGTGGAAGCGCTTCGAGCGGCGGACGACCTTCTTGTACCTCGGGTGCGCCTTGATCGTGTCGACCTTGACGACGATCGTCTTGTCGCCCTTGTCCGAGACGACCGTGCCCAGGCGCTCCTGGCGGCGGCCGAACTCGCGCTCGGGCTTCGGGATCCGGACGATCGGCTTGCGCTCGGTCGCCTTCTCGCGCTTGACGCGGCCCTTCTTCGTGCTCGGGCGGAGCGCGCGCGGCAGGCGCTTGCGCTTCGGCTTCGGGCCGGACTGCGGTGCGGGCGCGGCGGGCTCGCGGCTCGGGCTCGGCCTCGGCAGCGGGCGCCTCGGCTTCGGCGGCGGGCTCCTCGGCGGCGGGCTCCTCGGCCGCAGGCTCCTCGGCGGCGGGCTCCTCGGCGACAGGCTCCTCGGCGACGGGCTCCTCGGCGACAGGCTCCGGCTCGGGCTCCTCCTCGGCGACCGGCTCCTCGACGACCGGCTCAGGCTCCGCCTCGGCGACAGGCTCCTCGACGACAGGCTCCTCGGCTCAGGCTCCTCCTCGGCGACCGGCTCCTCGACGACCGGCTCGGGCTCGCCTCGGCGACGGGCTCCTCGGCGACAGGCTCCTCGACGGCGCGGCTCCTCGGCCACGGGCTCCTCGGCGACCGGCTCCTCGACTCGGCCTCGGCGACCGGCTCCTCGACGGGCGCCTCCTCGGCGACCGGCTCCTCGACGGGCGCCGCCGCCTCGACGTCTCCGTGGCCTCGGCCGCCGTCTCCTCGACGGGCGCTTCTCGGTCTTCTTCTTCTTGGTTGCTTCTTCTCAGCCATCTACGTGTTCCCCAGCTCGGTCCCGCTCGTGGCGGACGGTCAGAATGCGTGCGATCTCGCGCTTCGCCGAGCGCAGCCGGGCGCTGTTCTCGAGCGCGCCGGTGGCGGACTGGAAGCGGAGGTTGAAGAGCTCCTGGCGGCGCTCGCCGAGCGTCCGCTGCAGCTCGTCGTCGGTCATGTCGCGGAGCGCTCTAGCTTTCAAAGAGATCAGCCTCTCTCTTCACGATCTTGGTCTTCACCGGCAGCTTCTGGCCCGCGAGGCGCAGCGCTTCCTTGGCGAGCGGCTCGGCGACGCCGGCCAGCTCGAACATCACGCGGCCCGGCTTGACGACGGCGACCCAGTGCTCCGGGGAGCCCTTGCCCGAGCCCATGCGGGTCTCGGCCGGCTTCTGCGTGACCGACTTGTCCGGGAAGACGTTGATCCAGACCTTGCCGCCGCGCTTGATCTTGCGCGTCATCGCGATCCGGGCAGCCTCGATCTGGCGGTTGGTGATCCAGCCGGCCTCGAGCGACTTGATCCCGAAGTCGCCGAACTGCACCTCGGTCTGCCCGCGCGAGACGCCGCGGCGGCGGCCGCGGTGGACGCGGCGGTACTTGGTCTTCTTCGGGAGCAGCATCTAGGTCGTCTCGCTCCCCGCGTCGTCGTCCGGCGGTCGTCGCGTCGGTCTCCGGCGCGGTGCCTCCGGCCGGAGCGTCGGCGCCGTCGTCCTCGACCTGCGGCTCGACCGCGGCCACCGGGCGTCGTCTCCTCGACGCGTCGGCTCGACACGACGTCGCGTCGGTCTTCGGCTGCTCGACGTTCTCCTGCGCGGCTGCGGCGGCTGGCGCTGCCGGGGCGCGAGCGGCCGGGCTGGCCCGCGCCGGGACGGCCGCCGGGAGCGCCGGGACCGCCGCCGGGGCGGCCGCCGGGACGGCGGGACTTCTTGACGAGGCCGAGACCTTCGCGGTCCTGCGAGCGGCCGCGGCTCGACTCGCGCGAGGCGCCGAGACCCTCGGCCGCGCCACCGCGCCGGCGGCGCGCCTGATCCTGGTCGCCGAGGCGCGTGTCCTTGCCGGTGGTCATGCCCTCGAAGCCCTCCGGCATGATCTCGCCCTTGTTGATCCAGACCTTGACGCCGATCCGGCCGTAGGTCGTCTTCGCCTCGGCGAAGCCGTAGTCGATGTCGGCGCGGATCGTGTGCAGCGGGATGCGGCCCTCGGTGTAGCGCTCCGAGCGGCTCATCTCGCCGCCGCCGAGGCGGCCGCCGCACTGGATCTTGATCCCCTGGGCGCCCGAGCGCATCGCCGAGGCGAGCGAGCGCTTCATCGCGCGGCGGAAGCTGACGCGGTTCTGCAGCTGCTCGGCGATCGACTGGGCGACGAGCTTCGCGTCCAGCTCGGGCCGCTTGATCTCGTTGATGTTGATGTGGACGTTCTTGCCCGTGATCGAGTGCAGCTCCTTGCGGAGCGCGTCGACCTCGACGCCGGACTTGCCGATCACGATCCCGGGGCGCGCGGTGAAGATGTCGACCGTGATCCGCTGCTTGTCCTTGCGGATCAGGATGTCGGACAGGCCGGCGTGGCCGAGCTTGCCGTTGATGTGGTCGCGGATCTGGACGTCCTCGAGGATGTACTTCGGGAACTCCTTCTTCCCCACGTACCAGTTGGACTTCCAGTCGTGGATGACGCCGACCCGCAGGCCGCCGGGATGCACCTTCTGGCCCATCAGGCCACCGCCTCCTTCTTCTTCGCGCGCGGCTTTGCGGCGCGCTTCGGCTTCTCTGCGGTCTGGTCTGCGGCCTGCGGCTGAGCCGGGGCCTCGGTCGTCGTGGGCGCGGCGGCGCGCGGTGTGCGCGTGCGTGCCGGCCTTCGGGTCCTGGGCGAGCTCGATCGTGATGTGGCAGGTGCGCTTGAGGATCCGGTTGACGCGGCCGCGCGCGCGGGGCGCCAGCGCTTCAGCGTCGGGCCCTCGTCGGCGTAGGCGCCCTGATCACGAGGTCGTCGCCGTTCCAGTGCAGGAGCGGGTTCGTCTCGGCGTTCGCGACGGCCGAGCGGAGCACCTTCTCGATCTCGATCGCGGCCGCGCGCTGCGTGAAGGCGAGGATCGTCCGCGCCTCGGGCACGCTGCGCCCGCGGATGTGCGCGAGCACGACCCGCGCCTTGCGCGCCGAGAGGCGGACCCACTTGGCCTCCGCGCGCACGACCTGCTCCGCTGTCTGCGTCGCAGCCACTAGGCGGCCCTTCTGGACCTTTGCCTGCCGGTCGCCGGCGTGGCCCTCGGAACGTCCGGGTGGGAGCGAACTCGCCGAGCTTGTGCCCGACCATCTGCTCGCTGACGAAGACCGGCACGTGCTTGCGGCCGTCGTGGACCGCGATCGTGTGCCCGACCATGTCGGGGAAGATCGTGGACGAGCGCGACCAGGTGCGGATCATCCGCTTCTCGTTGGCGGCGTTCATGGCCTCGATGCGGCTCATCAGCCGCTCCTCCACGAAAGGCCCCTTCTTCGACGATCTGCTCACTTAGCGCTTGTCCTTCCCGCGGCGACGGCCGCGAACGATCAGCTTGTTCGATTCCTTGTGCTTGCGGCGCGTGCGCTTGCCGAGCGTCGGCACGCCCCACGGGGTGACCGGGTGGCGGCCGCCCTTCGACTTGCCCTCGCCGCCGCCGTGCGGGTGGTCGACAGGGTTCATCGCCGAGCCGCGCACTGCCGGGCGCATGCCCTTCCAGCGGCTGCGGCCCGCCTTGCCGCCGGACTGGTTCTCGTGATCCGTGTTGCCGACCTGCCCGACGGTGGCCCGACAGGTTAGCGGCACGCGGCGCATCTCGCCCGACGGGCAGCCGGAGCACGCCGTAGCCGTCGTCCTTGGCGACGAGCTGCACGCTCGCGCCGGCCGAGCGGGCCATCTTGGCGCCCTGCCCGGGCTTCAGCTCGACGTTGTGCACCATCGTGCCGGTCGGGATGTTCTCGAGCGGCAGCGCGTTGCCGGGCTTGATGTCGGCGGTCGGGCCGGACTCGACCATCGCGCCGACGCGCAGCCGCGCCGGGGCGATGATGTAGGCCTTCGCGCCGTCGAGGTAGTGGAGCAGCGCGATCCGGGCCGACCGGTTCGGGTCGTACTCGATCGCGGCGACCTTCGCCGGCACGCCGTCCTTCGTCCGCTTGAAGTCGATCACGCGGTAGCGGCGCTTGTGGCCGCCGCCCTGGTGGCGCGTCGTGATCCGGCCCATGTTGTTCCGGCCGCCCTTCTTCTTCAGCGGCTCGGTGAGGCTCTTCTCCGGCGTCGTCTTCGTGACCTCCTCGAAGGTCGAGACGGACATGAAGCGGCGGCCGGGGGTCGTGGGCTTGTACTTCTTCAGTGCCATCTTAGACCTGTGCCCCCTCGAAGATCTCGATCGTTTCGCCCTCGCGCACCTGGACGATCGCCTTCTTCCAGCCCGGGCGCATGCCCTTCGACATGCCGCGGCGCTTCGGCTTCGCCTGCACCTTGAGGATGTTCACGTTCTCGACGTGGACCTCGAAGAGCTCCTCGACGGCCTGGCGGATCTGCGTCTTGTGCGCGTTCTTGTGCACCTTGAACGTGTACTTGCGGTCGGTGATCAGGCTGTAGCTCTTCTCCGAGACGACCGGAGCGAGCAGCACCTCGTTCGGGTGGAGGCTCATGTCGCCCTCCCCTGGACGAGCGGCAGCGCCGCCTCGCTGATCAGCACGCTCTTCGCCCAGACGACCGTGGCGACCTCGAGCTCGGACGGCACGGTGACGAGCACCTTCGGCAGGTTGCGGAACGACTTGATCAGCGTCTCCTCCTCCTCGTTGGCGACGATCAGCAGCGGCGCGTCCTTGCCCCACGACTCGACGAGGCCCTTGGCCTGCTTCGTCGAGGGAGCCTCGAAGCCGGAGCCGTCGAGCACGCCGAGCGTGCCGTTCGCGGCGTGGTTCGAGAGCGCGCCGCGGAGCGCCGAGCGGCGCGCCTTGCGGTTCACCTTCACGTCGAAGCTGCGCATCGTCGGGCGCGAAGACGACGCCGCCGCCCGTGAACTGCGGCGCGCGGATCGTGCCGGCGCGGGCGCGGCCCGTGCCCTTCTGGCGCCACGGCTTCGCGCGGCCGCCGGCGACGAGGCCGCGGGTCTTCGCGCCGCGCGTGCCGGCGCGGCGGGCGTTCAGCTCGGCGCGAACGGTCTCGTGCACGAGGTGCGGCTTCACCTCGGCGCCGAAGATCTCGGCGTCGAGGGTGACGTCCTTGGCGGCCTTGCCGCCGACGAGCTTCGCCTTCGGCGCGGCCATTACTTCACCTCCCGGATCTCGACGATGCCGCTCTTCGGGCCCGGCACGGGGCCCTTGACGAGCAGCAGGTTGCGCTCGGGGTCGATCTCGTGGATGACGAGGCCCGGCTGGGTGACGCGCACGCCGCCCATCCGGCCGGCCATCTTCTGGCCCTTGAAGACGCGCGACGGGGTCGCCGACGCGCCGATCGAGCCCGGCTTGCGCACGTTGTGCGAGCCGTGCGAGACCGGGCCGCGGTGCGAAGTTGTGGCGCTTGATCGTGCCCTGGAAGCCCTTGCCGATCGAGATCCCGGCGACCTTGACCTTCTCGCCGGGCGCGAACGCCTCGACGGTGACGGACTCGCCGACCTGGAGCTCGCTCTGGCCGCGGAACTCGACGAGATGGCGGTGCGGCGCGGCGCCCGCCTTCGCGAGATGGCCGAGCTCGCCCTTCGAGAGCTTCCGCTCGGCGACCTCGTCGAACGCGATCTGGACCGCCTCGTAGCCGTCCGTCTCGTTCGTCTTGACCTGGACGACCGGGCACGGGCCGGCCTCGATCACGGTCACGGCCGTGACCTCGCCGCTCTCCGGATCGAAGACCTGCGTCATGCCCAGCTTCCTGCCGAGGATGCCCTTCATCAGAGCTTGATCTCGATGTCGACGCCTGCCGGGAGATCGAGGCGCATCAGCGAGTCCACCGTCTTCGGCGTCGGGCTGTGGATGTCGATCAGCCGCTTGTGCGTGCGCACCTCGAAGTGCTCGCGCGAGTCCTTGTCCTTGAAGGGACTGCGGATCACGCAGTACACGTTCTTCTCGGTGGGCAGGGGCACAGGGCCGGTGATCGTCGCACCGGTGCGCTGGGCCGTCTCCACGATCTGCGACGCGGAGCGGTCCAGCTGCTGATGGTCATAGCCCTTGAGCCGGATGCGGATCTTCTGCTGCGCCACGATCTCCTCTTCCTACTTCGTGATCTTCGTGACGACGCCGGCGCCGACCGTGCGACCGCCCTCGCGGACGGCGAAGCGCAGGCCCTCGTCCATGGCGATCGGCTGGATCAGCTGCCACCGTCATCTGCGTGTTGTCGCCCGGCATGACCATCTCCTGGCCCTCCGGGAGCGTGATCTCGCCCGTCACGTCCGTCGTGCGGAAGTAGAACTGCGGGCGGTACTTGGAGAAGAACGGCGTGTGGCGGCCGCCCTCGTCCTTCGAGAGCACGTAGATCTCGGCGTCGAAGTCGGTGTGCGGCGTGATCGAGCCGGGCTTCGCGAGCACCTGGCCGCGCTCGATCTCCTCGCGCTTGACGCCGCGGAGCAGTGCGCCCGCGTTGTCGCCGGCCTGCGCCGCGTCGAGCGTCTTCTGGAACATCTCGACGCCGGTGACGACCGTCTTCTCGACCTTCTCGTGGATGCCGACGATCTCGACCTCGTCGCCGATCTTGATCTGGCCCTGCTCGACGCGGCCGGTGACGACCGTGCCGCGGCCCGTGATCGTGAACACGTCCTCGATCGGCATCAGGAACGGCTTGTCGATGTCGCGCGTCGGCTCCGGGATGTAGGAGTCGACCGCCTCCATCAGCTCGAGGATCTTCGGCGTCCACTCCGGGTCGCCCTCGAGCGCCTTCAGCGCCGAGACGTGCACGATCGGGATGTCGTCGCCCGGGAAGTCGTACTTGGAGAGGAGCTCGCGCACCTCCATCTCGACGAGCTCGAGCAGCTCGGGATCGTCGACCATGTCGGCCTTGTTCAGCGCGACGACGATGTACGGCACCTCGACCTGCTTCGCGAGCAGGATGTGCTCGCGCGTCTGCGGCATCGGGCCGTCGGCGGCGGAGACGACGAGGATCGCGCCGTCCATCTGCGCGGCGCCCGTGATCATGTTCTTGATGTAGTCGGCGTGGCCCGGGCAGTCGACGTGGGCGTAGTGCCGGTTCGCCGTCTCGTACTCGACGTGCGCGGTGTTGATCGTGATCCCGCGCTGGCGCTCCTCCGGAGCCTTGTCGATGTCGTCGAACGCGACCGCCGTGCCGCCGCTGGACTCGGCGAGCACCTTCGTGATCGCAGCCGTCAGCGTCGTCTTCCCGTGGTCGATGTGACCGATCGTGCCGACGTTGAGGTGCGGCTTGTTGCGCTCGAACTTCTGCTTGGCCATTGCTTGCTCTCTCCTTCTTCTCTACGAACTTGTCTGCGTGTCGACGATGTCCGCGGCGATGTTGCCGGGAACGTCCTCGTACCGCTCGAACTGCATGCTGAAAAGTGGCGCGCCCCTGCGTCATCGAGCGCACGTCGGTCGCGTAGCCGAACATCTCGGACAGCGGCACGATCGCCTTGATCGTGGTCGCGTTGCCCATCGGGGTCATCTCCTCGATCCGGCCGCGGCGGCTGTTCAGGTTGCCCATCACGTCGCCGAGGAAGTCCTCGGGCGTGACGACCTCGACGGCCATCACCGGCTCGAGCAGCTTCGGCTTCGCGCGCTTCATCGCCTCCTTGAAGGCCATCGAGCCGGCGATCTTGAAGGCGCGCTCGCTCGAGTCGACGTCGTGGTAGGAGCCGTCGATCAGCTCGACCTTGACGTCGACGACCGGGTAGCCCGCGAGGACGCCCGAGTTCATCGCCTCGCGGATGCCCTCGTCGATCGGCTTGATGTACTCCTTCGGGATCTTGCCGCCGACGATCTTGTCCGCGAACTCGTAGCCCGCGCCCGGCTCCTGCGGGAGCAGGTTGATGACGGCGTCGCCGTACTGGCCGGAGCCGCCGGTCTGGCGGACGAAGCGGCCCTGGATCTTCTCGGCGGGCTTGCCGATCGTCTCGCGGTAGGCGACCTGCGGCCGGCCGACGTTGGCGTCGACCTTGAACTCGCGCATCAGCCGGTCGACGATGATCTCGAGGTGGAGCTCGCCCATGCCGGCGATCAGCGTCTGGCCGGTCTCCTCGTCGGAGGTGACCCGGAAGGTCGGATCCTCCTCGGAGAGGCGCGCGAGCCCGGCGCCCAGCTTGTCCTGGTCGCCCTTCGTCTTCGGCTCGATCGCGACCGAGATCACGGGCTCGGGGAACGTCATCCGCTCGAGCACGATCGGGGCGCTCTCGACCGACGAGCGTGTCGCCGGTCGTCGTCTGCTTGAGGCCGACGCCGGCGGCGATCTCGCCCGCCCAGATCTCCTCGCGCTCCTCGCGGTGGTTCGCGTGCATCTGCAGGATGCGGCCGATGCGCTCGGTCTTGCCGTTCGTCGTGTTCAGGACGCGGTCGCCGGCCTTGAGCGTGCCGGAGTAGACGCGGAAGTAGGTCAGCTTGCCGACGAACGGGTCGGACATGACCTTGAAGGCGAGCGCCGAGAACGGCGCGTTCGGATCGGCGTCGCGCGAGGTCTCGCCCTCGGTCTTCGGGTCGATGCCCTGGATCGCAGGCACGTCGAGCGGGCTCGGCAGGTAGTCGATCACGCCGTCGAGCAGCGGCTGCACGCCCTTGTTCTTGAAGGCGCTGCCGAGCAGCACCGGCGTCAGCGCGTCGGCGAGCGTGCCGGCGCGGAGCGCGCGCTTGATCATCTCGGGCGTGACGAGCGACTCGTCGGTCAGGTAGGTCTCGGTCAGCTCGTCGTCGTGCTCGGCGATCGCGTCGATCAGCAGGTGGTGGTACTCGTGCGCCTGCTCGGCCAGCTCGGCCGGGATCTCGCCGACGGTGAACTTCTCGCCGAGGTCGTCCTCGTAGGTGATCGCGTTCATCTCGACGAGGTCGACGACGCCGCGGTGGTTCTCCTCCTGGCCGATCGGAAGCTGGATCGGCACCGGGTTGGCGCCGAGCTTGTCGACCATCGACTTGACCGAGGCGAAGAAGTCGGCGCCGGTGCGGTCCATCTTGTTGATGAACGCGATCCGCGGCACCTTGTACTTGTCGGCCTGGCGCCAGACGGTCTCGGACTGGGGCTGCACGCCGGCGACGGCGTCGAAGACGGCGACCGCGCCGTCGAGCACGCGCAGGCTCCGCTCCACCTCCACCGTAAAGTCCACGTGCCCGGGCGTATCGATAATGTTGATGCGATGGTCGCGCCACTCCGCGGTCGTCGCCGCCGAGGTGATCGTGATCCCGCGCTCCTGCTCCTGCGCCATCCAGTCCATCGTCGCGGCGCCCTCGTGCACCTCGCCCATCTTGTGGGTGCGGCCGGTGTAGTAGAGGATCCGCTCGGTCGTCGTCGTCTTGCCGGCGTCGATGTGCGCCATGATCCCGATGTTGCGGACGCGGTCCAGCCCGATGCGTGTGGCGGTCGTGCTCATGTCTCCCTTACCAGCGGTAGTGCGCGAAGGCCTTGTTGGCCTGCGCCATCCGGTAGATGTCGTCCTTCTTCTTGAACGCGCCGCCCTGCTGGTTGATCGCGTCCATCAGCTCGCCCGCGATCTTCTGCTGCATGCCCTTCTCGCGCCGGTCGCGCGAGAACTGGACGAGCCAGCGGATCGCGAGCGTGCGCGCGCGGCGCTGCGGCACCTCGACCGGCACCTGGTAGTTCGCGCCGCCGACGCGGCGGGAGCGAACCTCGAGCACCGGCGTCACCGTCTTGACGGCGGCCTCGAGCGCCTCGACCGGCGGCCTTGCCGGTCTTCTCGGCCACGATCGCGAGCGCGTCGTAGACGAGCCGCTCGGCCGTCGAGCGCTTGCCGTCGAGCATCACCGCGTTGATGAACTGGGTGACGAGCGTCGACCCGTGGACCGGGTCGGCCTCGAGCACGCGCGGCGTGATGTCTGCGCGGCGGGGCATTAGCGACTTCTTCGCTCCGTACTTCGAGCGGCCCTGCTTGCGGTCGGAGACGCCGGCCGTGTCGAGCGCGGCGCGGATCACCTTGTAGCGGATGCCCGGCAGGTCCTTGACGCGGCCGCCGCGGATCAGCACGACCGAGTGCTCCTGGAGGTTGTGACCCTCGCCCGGGATGTAGGTCGTGACCTCCATCCCGTTCGTCAGCCGCACGCGCGCGACCTTGCGCAGCGCCGAGTTCGGCTTCTTCGGGGTCGTCGTGTAGACACGCGTGCAGACGCCGCGCTTCTGCGGGGCGCCGCGGAGCGCAGGGGTCTTCGTCTTCGCCTGCGGCGTCTGGCGGCCCTTGCGGACGAGCTGGTTTGTTGTCGGCACGCGTCTCCTCGAATCCTCGAATCACTCGTTTGGTGCGCTGTGTGCTCACACAGCAACGGTCGGCGGGGCATGCAAATCGCCCCTGCCAACCGGACAGCGGAGTGTAGCGAACATCGCCGGCTCGGCAAAAACGCGCGCTGCAGAGCACCGTTTACCGCTTGCGAGCCATAGCTATGTGACCGAGGGCCGAATACAGTGAGCCTGCGGCACGAAACCCGCCTCTACCCCCCAATCGCCATGACCACGATCGTCATCGCCTGCGCCGCGGCGCTCGTCGCGACGGCTCTCGCCGTCACCGTCTTCCTGCTCGGACGCCGGTCGCGCGGCGCGACGCGAGGCCAGGCTGCCGCGAGGTCGCCGCCGAGCTCGACGAGCGGATGGCAGGCGATGGTGCGCGACCTCTCGGAGGCGCTCGAGCGCGCCCAGGCGGAGAACCGGCGCACGCCGCGCTGCTCGGCGAGCTCGGCGGCACGATCGACCTCGACGAGGTGCTCGCGCGCACGCTCGACGCGCCGGCAGCGCTCGAGGGCGTCGACGCCGCCGTCGATCTCGATCGCCGTCGAGGGCGGCGAGCCGCTGGTCGCGGCCGTCGGTCTCGGCGGCGTGCCGCCCGCCGGCGACGATCTCCGGCCCGCCGGACGGGATCGCAGCCGCGCATCGATCGCGGTCGAGTACGACTACGGCCCCTCCGACGAGGCGGTCGAAGGCGGCCCGATCCGCGCCGCGCTCGCCGTCCCGCTGGTCTCCGAGGGCGAGCAGCTCGGCTATCTCGACCGCGTACTCCCGCAGCGGCAGGGCGGCGTTCGGCGAGTCGAGCGCCGCCGAGCTCGAGGAGCTCGCGCTCCGCGCCGGCCCGGCGATCGACAACGCGCGCCGCTTCCGCGAGGCGCGCCAGCTCGCCGACCTCGACGCGCTGACGGGGCTGCACAACCGCCGCTACTTCCACGAGACGCTCGCGCGCGAGGTCGCGCGGGCGCACCGCTACAGCCGCAGCCTCGCGCTCGTCGTCTTCGACCTCGACGACTTCAAGGCGATCAACGACCGGATCGGGCACCTCGCCGGCGACGCCGTGCTCGCCGAGGCCGCCGAGCGCGTCCGCGACGTCGTCCGCACCGCCGACGTCGCCTGCCGCGTCGGCGGCGACGAGTTCGCGGTGATCCTGCCCGAGTCGTCCGTCACCGACGCGGATCAGCTCTACAAGCGGCTCGAGCCAGGCGGTCTCGGCGCGCCCGGTCGGCCAGGCGGGCCGGCTGCACCTCTCCGCCGGCGTCACCGAGCTGAGGCCGGACGACGACGCCGTCGCGTTCTTCGAGCGCGCCGACGAGGCGCTCTACCGCGCCAAGGGCGCCGGCAAGGGAACCGTCGTCGCGGTCGAGACCGCCCGACCTTCCGCGAGAGGCCGGGAGCGGCAGCCAGCTCGTAACGCGGGTCACCGGCGTCCGCGCAACGCACGTCGTCAGGCGACAGTCCCGCGTAACGCGGTACGCGAAGCTCGGAAACGGCGAGGGCGGCCTCTCGGCCGCCCTCGCGTCACTCGTATCGCCTTGCGAGACTAGGCGTCCTCGTCGAGCGGAGAGTCGACCTCGGGACCTCGGTCGCCTCGCCGGCGTCGTGCGAGCTCGTCTCGTCCGCTGCCATTTCCGGAGGGCGTGCCGCCGAACGTGAGGCCGAGCGCCTCCAGGTCGAGGCCGTCGCCGTCGCCGCCGATCTCCTCCAGCGCCGCCAGCAGCTCGGCCTCCGTCTCCGGCCGCGCGTACAGGTGCGCGGGGACGGAGTCGGACGGGCCGATCCCGATCTGGCGGTAGCGCTTGAGGCCGGTCGCGGCCGGGATCAGCTTGCCGATGATCACGTTCTCCTTCAGGCCGAGCAGGTGGTCGACCTTCCCCTCGATCGAGGCGTCGGTCAGCACCTTCGTCGTCTCCTGGAAGGAGGCCGCCGAGAGGAAGGACTCGGTCGCGAGCGAGGCCTTCGTGATCCCGAGGATCAGCGGCTCGAACGTGGCCTTCTCGTCCTTCTTCTTCAGCTTCGCGTTCTCGCGCTCGAGCTTCGTCTTGTCGGCCAGCTCGCCCGGAAGCAGGGACGTGTCCCCGGCCTCCATCACGCGAACCTTCTTCAGCATCTGCCGGACGATCAGCTCGATGTGCTTGTCGTGGATGTCGACGCCCTGCGACTTGTAGACCTTCTGCACCTCGCCGACGAGGTACAGCTCGGTCTCCGTCGAGCCCTTGCCCGCCTTGGCGTGCAGGTCGAGCAGCTCGGACGGCGCGCGGGAGCCCTCGTTCAGGGCGTCGCCCAGCTCGACCACCTGGCCGGGCGTGACGAGCAGGCGCGAGCGCCGCGGGAGCGAGTACTCCTTCGGCGGGATCAGCTCGCCGTTCTCGTCGAGCGCGTCGGGGACGATCGTCACCTTGACGGTGCGGTCGGCCTCCTCGATCTCGACGCGGCCCGGCGACCTCCGCGAGCGTCGCTGCGCCCTTCGGGTTCCGAGCCTCGAAGATCTCGACGACACGCGGCAGGCCGTGCGTGATGTCCGCGCCGGCGACACCGCCGGTGTGGAACGTCCGCATCGTCAGCTGCGTGCCCGGCTCGCCGATCGACTGCGCGGCGATGATGCCCACCGCGTCGCCGATGTCGGAGACGTTGCCCGTCGCCAGGAAGGTGCCGTAGCACGTCTGGCACACGCCGGTCTCGGCGCGGCACTTGAGCACCGAGCGGACCGGGAGCTTCGCGTTCTCGTCCTCGAGCGCCTCGGCGATCTCGCGCAGACGGGGAGCCGTGATCGACTCGCCCTTCTCGGCGACGATCGTCTTGCCGGGCTTCCCGCTCGCGAGCGGCTTGTGGACGTCCTCGGCGAGGATCCGGCCCATGACGGACTTGTTGATCCCCTCCGGCAGGTTGATCGCGAGCTCGACGAACTCCTCGGTGCCGCAGTCGGCCTCGCGGATGATCACGTCCTGCGAGACGTCGACCAGGCGGCGCGTCAGGTAGCCCGAGTCGGCCGTGCGGAGCGCGGTGTCGGCGAGGCCCTTGCGGGCGCCGTGCGTCGAGATGAAGTACTCGAGCACCGACAGGCCCTCCATGAAGTTGGCCTTGATCGGGCGCTCGATGATCTCGCCCTTCGGGTTGGCCATCAGGCCGCGCATGCCGGCGAGCTGGCGGATCTGCTTGAACGATCCACGCGCTCCGGAGTTGGCCATCATGTAGATCGAGTTCAGCTCGTTCAGGTTCGCCTGCATCGCGTCGGCGACGGTGTCGGTCGCCTCCGTCCAGATGTTGACGATCTGCTCGTGCCGCTCGTCCTCGGTGATCAGGCCGCGCTCGTAGTTGCCCTCGACGACCTTCACCTTCGCCTCGTAGCCGGCGAGAAGCTCTTCCTTCTCCGGCGGGACGACGATGTCGTTCTTCGAGATCGTGATCCCGGCCTGCGTCGCGTACTTGAAGGCGAGGCTCTTGATCGTGTCGAGCACCGACGCGATCGCGTGCGCGCCGTAGCGGTCGACGAGCTCGGCGATGAAGATGTCGATCTCGCGCTTCGAGAGCGTGCGGTTGATGAAGGTGTGCTGGCCGGCCTCGCCGACGACGACCGCCTCCTCGAGCGACCGCTCGACCTCGGTGTTGAAGATCACGCGGCCGGGCGTCGTCAGGATCAGCTCGCCGTGCCAGCGGTACTCGATCGGATCCTGCAGGCCGACCTGCTTGGACTCGAGGTGGAACTCGACCTCCTCCTCGTTCTGGAAGCGCTTGATCCCCTTGACCTTCTGCTCCTTGGCGAGCGCCTCGGCGGTCGTCGCCACGAGGTCGCGGCCGGAGTAGGTGAGGTAGTACGAGCCGAGCACCATGTCCTGCGTCGGCGTCGCGAGCGGGCGCCCGTGAGCCGGCGAGAGGATGTTGTTCGAGGAGAGCATCAGGATGCGGGCCTCGGCCTGCGCCTCCGCGGAGAGCGGCAGGTGGACGGCCATCTGGTCGCCGTCGAAGTCGGCGTTGAACGCGTGACAGACGAGCGGGTGCACCTGGATCGCCTTGCCCTCGACGAGCACGGGCTCGAACGCCTGGATGCCGAGGCGGTGGAGCGTCGGAGCGCGGTTCAGCAGCACCGGGTGCTCCGCGATCACCTCTTCGAGCACGTCCCAGACCTCGGGCGTCATCGACTCGACGTACTTCTTCGCGGCCTTGATGTTCTGGACCGACTTGCGCTCGACGAGCCGGCTCATGATGAACGGCTTGAAGAGCTCGAGCGCCATCAGCTTCGGCAGGCCGCACTGGTGCAGCTTGAGGTACGGGCCGGCGACGATCACCGAGCGGCCGGAGTAGTCGACGCGCTTGCCGAGCAGGTTCTGGCGGAAGCGGCCCTGCTTGCCCTTGAGCATGTCGGAGAGCGACTTCAGCGGCCGGTTGCCCGGGCCGGTGACGGCGCGGCCGCGGCGGCCGTTGTCGAACAGCGCGTCGACGGCCTCCTGCAGCATCCGCTTCTCGTTGTTGACGATGATCTCGGGCGCGCCGAGGTCGAGCAGCCGCTTGAGGCGGTTGTTCCGGTTGATCACGCGCCGGTAGAGGTCGTTCAGGTCGCTCGTGGCGAAGCGGCCGCCGTCGAGCTGCACCATCGGGCGCAGCTCCGGCGGGATCACCGGCACGGCCTCGAGGATCATCCACTCGGGCTTGTTCTCCGAGGTGACGAACGCCGAGACGACCTTCAGGCGCTTGATCGCGCGCTGCTGCTTCTGCCCCTTCGAGGTCTTGATCGTCTCGCGCAGCGTCTTCGACTCCTCGGTCAGATCGAGGTCGCGGAGCAGCTCGCGGATCGACTCCGCCCCCATGCCGCCGCGGAAGTAGACGCCGAAGCCGTACGGGGAGCCGAAACGGTCCTTGAGCTCGCGGAAGATCTGCTCGTCGTTGACGACCAGCTTCGGCTCGAGCTCGCGGAAGAGCTTCCACGTCTCCTCGAGGCGG
>CAWFYY010000014.1:0-509945 GCA_963820225.1 uncultured Gaiellaceae bacterium
CACCGAGCGGCCAACGCCGGCCGGCCGAGAGCACCAGCGGGGTGAAGGCGGCCCAGGTGAGCGCGTAGACGATCTCGTGGTAGATGTCCCACTGCCAGTCGAGCGGGCGGTGCCGCGCGGCGCCGACCAGCACGTTCTGGGCGCTGATGAAGATGGCGACGCCCAGCCAGGTCGCGAGGAGGCGGACGGCGAGGGAACGTGGGACGCGCATGCGAACATCATTCCGCTGCCAGCGAGTTGATGCAACCGTGTCACCCCGAGTGAAGCGACGGTGTCATCCTGAGCGAAGCGAAGGATCTCTCCGAGTAGTCCACTCATCACGCTAATGTCCGCATTCGTCACCGATTCGGCACCGCTAAGCCCGGTGATGTTGGACGCCGCGGGCAGGCAGCGCAGTTTGGAACCTCCCGTCTCCGAGGTCTCCATGAAGTCTCCGCCCAACAACCGCGCTGGCTGCCGCATTGCTCCTGGCAGGTCTCAGCACGCCGATGCACGGCCAGACCTCCGCCGATTTCGGCCGCGATCCGGGCCACCGCGCTCGACTACATCGAGGGCTGGTACAGCAACAACGCCACGCGAATGGAGCGGGCGCTCCATCCCCAGCCGTGGCCAAGCGGATGGTCTGGGCCGATTCGGCCGGGAAGAGTCACCTGGTGGATCATGACCGCGGCAGGTAGCTGGTTCAGGGCACCAGGAGTCATCCGCCGGTCCCGGCCTCGCAGCAGCGAAAGGACGTGCAGATCCTGAGCGTGTTCGGCAACGCCGCCATCGTGCGGATCGACGCGCAGGAGTGGGTGGATCATCTGCAGCAGGTCAAGTGGAACGGCAGCTGGGAAGATCATCAATGTGGTATGGGAGAATCGGCCCGAAAGCGACGGTGAGCGGTAAGCGGTGAGTGCGGGCGGACGGGTGGATGGATGGATGGATGGGCGGACGGGCGGTAGGCGGTATGGGGAACGAGTCGTTGCTTCTCCTATTGTTGGCGGCCTGCGCCAAGCCTTCCGGCGGTGTCGCGCAGGGCGGCCGTCAGATCGATACCGCCGGGCTGGTGGGCCTGGTGGATTCCACCATGGCCAAAGGAATGGCCCGGGAAGGGATCCCGGGGGCCGCGTTCATCCTAGTGCAGGGTGGCCGGGTGGTGCTGGCGAAGGGCTACGGCCAGGCGGATGTCGCCGCGGGGCGGGCATGGAGCGCCGAGCGGACCGTCTTCCCGATCGCGTCCATCACCAAGCTCTTTACCGCCACCGCGGTGATGCAGCTGGCCGATCGCGGGCTCATCGATCTGCATGCCGACGTCAACCGCTACCTCAAATCCGTGCGGGTGCCGGCGACCTATCCGGAGCCGGTCACCACCGCCCACCTCCTCTCCCACACCGCCGGGTTCGACGAGCTTCCCGGACGCCGGGTCCGACTGTTCGCTGAGCGAGCTGATGCCGCTGCACCGCTTCCTGGCTCGTCGCTTGATCAGGATCCATCCCCCGGGGGAGATGACCAGCTACTCCAGCTACGGCATGGCCCTGGCCGGCCTTTTGGTGGAGGACGTCTCCGGGATGTCGAATTCCGATTACCTGGGGCAGCACCTCTTCCAGCCGCTCGCCGATGACGATAGAGCTGGGTCGCGCGCGGGAGCAAGGAACAGGCGCCGAAAGCGGGTGGCCGCCGACCGAAAGAAGATGGTGACACGCTGGTGCCGGTGCCGTACGAGATGTATCAGACCCCACCCGCCTCTTCGATCCTCAGCACCGCGGCGGATATGGGACATTTCCTGGTCGCGCAGCTCCAGAACGGCCGTTACGGCAGCGCGCGAATCCTGAGCGACAGCGCCGCGGCCCTCATGCACCGGCAGTATGCCACCATGCACCCTCGCCTGCCCGGCTGGACGCTCGGCTTTCAGGTGAACGATCTCAATGGGCGGTATCTCATCGAGCACGGCGGTGATGTCGGCGGGTTCAGCTCGCTCTTGACCCTGCTGCCGGAGGAGGGTGTGGGGTTCTTCGTGGTGCACCACCTGGAAGGAAGCAACCTTCGGTTCGATCTCCGGCAGGCCATCCTGTACCGGTACTTCCCTCGCTTGCGGGCCGCCGAGGTACCTCGTCCCGACTCGGCGGCCGCGCCGGAGCTCCGGCGACTCGCCGGCGCCTACCGGGCCAGCATCTACTGTCACACTTGTCGCGACGGCGGGCCGAACGTTCAGGACTTCAGGGTCACCGCCAACGGAGACGGCACGATCTCCGCGTGGGACCAGCGCTGGATCCAGCGCAGTCCGCTCTACTTCGTCAGCGCCGACGGTACCAAACACCTCGGCTTCTGGGAGGACCGGAGTGGGCGCGTGCGCGGGCTCACGGGAGGGTCGTGGAAGGTCCTGGAGTCATTCCGGATGACGCAACCCTCACCGTGAACGCGGTGTCTCAGGTGAGGCTGCCTTTCCTCTCCTCCCGGGAGCACTCAGTGCATCAGGTTGCGCGAATGACGTTCGCCGCCGTTATGGCGCTGTTGCTGGCCCCGAGCATGGCACCGGCTCAGCAGGCTACGCCCGACCTGACCGGACTCTGGGCCGCAAAGGTCCGCTTTGGTCCCGACGTCCGGGGTCCCCTCCTCCTGATCCGGCAGGGCAACGCCTGGCGGGCCGACATCGCAGGCTTCAGCCAGCCGGTGAGGAGGAGTGCCCGGGAGCTGTCGTTCGAGCTACCCGATGGCAGAGGCAGCTTTCGCGGCAAGCTGGCCGCGGCCGAGATCGCCGGACACTGGATCGGTCCGGTGAGTCGGAGCAGCGGCATGCGCTACGCCACGCCGATGGTGCTCCGGCCGGACGGACCGGGTCGCTGGCGCGGAGCGGTGGCCCCGCTGGATGACGGCTTCACCTTCTACCTGCCGCTCACCCGTCTCGCCGGCGGCGGCTACGCGACCTATCTCAGAAATCCCGAGCGCAACCAGGGGCGGTTCATTCGGGCCACTCGCCTCGAGGTGAAGGACACTCTGGTCACCCTGGCCGGCGGCGACCAGGGACGCTGGCCCAGGGGCGCTACGACGGTGGCGTCATCCGGCTACCGCTCAACGGCGCCAGCTTCGACTTTGTCCGCGCCGACAGCGAGACCTGGAGCCCGTTCTATCCCCGCGGCAAGACCCCGCAGCGCTACCACTACGCTCCGCCGCTCCGGCTCGACGACGGTTGGCCGGTCGCCACCCTCGATGAGGTGGGGATCTCCCGTGCCGGCATCGAGAAGTTCGTTCAGATGCTGATCGACATGCCCATGGATTCACTCTCGAGCCCGCAATTCACAGTCTGCTGATCGCCCGCCATGGGAAGCTGGTGGTCGAGGAGTACTTTCATGGCTACGATCGCGATTTGCCCCACGACCTGCGCTCCGCCTCCAAAAGCTGGGTGGCGGTGCTGCTCGGCGCGGCGATGCAGGCCGGGGTCCCGATTCGCCCGAACACCCCGGTGTACCAGACCATGCTGGACTCGGTGCCGGCCGATCTGGACCCGCGGAAGCGGGCGATGACGCAGGAGCACCTGATCTCGATGACCGCGGGCTACGATTGCGCCTCCGACTCGGCAAAGGGCAACGAGGACGTGATGCAGAGCCAGACGGCGGAGCCGGACTGGTATCGCTATAGCCTCGACGTGCCGATGCTCACGGCTCCGGGCGACACCATCGTCTACTGCAGCATCGAACCCAATCTCGCCGGTGGGATGCTGCGCAAGATTTCGGGCGAGCCGCTGCCGGAGATGTTCTACCGCCTCGTGGCCAAGCCGCTCCAGATGGACAACTACCATCTGTTCCTGAGCCCCACCGGCGAGGCTTACGGCGGTGGTGGACATCAGTTCGTCCCCCGCGATTTCCTCAAGCTGGCGCAGCTGATGGTCAATCAGGGCCGCTGGGCCGGCCGGCAGATCATCAGCCGGGACTGGGCGCTCAAGTCCGGCTCGGCACTCCGGAACCTCAGCAAGATTCAGCAGTACGGCTGGCTCTGGAATTCGGTGGAGTACCCTTATCAGGGCCGGGCGGTGCGCGCCTACTTCGCCGCAGGGAACGGGGGGCAGATCTTCATGGGCATCCCGGCGCTCGATCTGGTGATCGGGTTCACCGGGGGAACTACAACGACCCATCGCTCTTTATTCCCCAGCGGAGGTTTGTGCCCGATTTCATCCTCCCGGCAGTCCACTGATCTCAGGCGGTGCGGCGGTACGGCGGACGGGCGGACTGGGGTCATTTCGAGCGTAGCGAGAAATCGGGTGGGTTTACGTCGGCAAGAGGGGCTCCATGGGCCGACGTTTGCCGGCCGCATCCCTCGCTACGCTCGGGATGACTCGCTTGCCCGGTCCGCCTGTCCGCCCGTCCGCCTGTCCGCCCGTCCGCCCGCCCGCCGCCCGTCCGCCCGTATATTCAGGAAGTAGGTTCCCGAGGACGTGCCACGACCCAGCAGATGTGGAAAGTACTTCGTATGACCTGCACAGCCGGCCCGGTTTCTCTATTCCTCCTTCTCACGCTGAACGGTTATCACGACCTGCTGTGTCAGGATGAGTTCGCCGCCGCGGCCATGGCCGGCATCAGCAACAAAGGCAAGACCCAGCAGGACCCCTACGTCACGGCAGGCGACCGGGCCTACCTGATCGGAACCCAGGACGGCGCCTTTCCCGATCTCGGCGGTCACGTACCCGGGGAAATGGGTGGGCTGTGGCTGCATCCCATCAAGCTGATCGATGGTTTCTGGGCCAGACTCACCGACCTGGACAACAATCAGGAGGTCGAGCTCTCCGAGAGCGCTGAATTCATCAATTATCCCTACGGCAACCGGTTCAGATATCGCCCCGTGCTCAACGGGATCGAGGTCGAACGCTTCCAGTTCAGCCCCGACGCACGGCCGGGCATCATCGTTCAATACCGCTTCGCGAACCCCACCACTCACACCCGCCGGCTCCGTCTCGAGCTTGCCGTCAAGACTGAGCTGACGCCGGTCTGGTTATCAGCCGATAGCCTCGGATCGAGGACGCGCCGGACACCGTCGTAGGAACAAATCGATGTCCGAGATCGACACCGACGGCACGATCTTCGTCGGCAAGGGCGACCAAGCCGGAATTTCTCACCCTGGCGCTGGCCAACCGGCACGGGCTGGTCACCGGGGCCACCGGCACCGGCAAGACCGTCACCCTGCAGGTGCTGGCGGAGGGCTTTCGCGCGCGGGCGTCCCGGTGTTCGCCGCCGACATCAAGGGCGACCTCTCGGGCATTTCCGCAGCCGGGCGAGGCCAAGGAGGCCTTTGTCACGCGCGCCAAGAGACTCGGTTTCGAATACGAGCCGGACCAGTTCCCGGTCGTGTTCTGGGACCTGTTCGGCGAGCAGGGCCATCCGATCCGCGCGACGGTCTCGGAGATGGGGCCGCTGCTGCTGGCGCGGCTGCTGGATCTCAACGAGGCGCAGGAGGGCGTGCTCAATATCGCCTTCCGCGTCGCCGACGAGCAGGGGCTGCTGCTGCTCGACCTCAAGGACCTGCGCGCGATGCTCGGCTACGTCGCCGAGCATGCGGCCGAGCTCACGACGCCAATACGGCAACGTGTCCGAAGCGACCGTCGGCACGATCCAGCGCCAACTGCTCGTGCTGGACAACCAGGGCGGCGACAAGTTCTTCGGCGAGCCGGCGCTCGACATCTAAGGACTTCATCCGCACCGACCGCGACGGCCGCGGCATCATCAACATGCTCGCCGCCGACAAGCTGATGGAGAGCCCGCGGCTCTACGCGACCTTCCTGCTGTGGCTGCTGTCGGAGCTGTTCGAGGAGCTGCCCGAGGTCGGCGATCACGACAAGCCCAAGCTCGTGTTTCTTCTTCGACGAGGCGCACTTGCTGTTCGACGACGCGCCGAAGGCGCTGCTCGAAAAGATCGAGCAGGTGGTGCGGCTGATCCGCTCCAAGGGCGTCGGCGTCTATTTCGTCACGCAGAACCCGCTCGACGTTCCCGACAAGGTGCTCGGCCCAGCTCGGCAACCGCGTGCAGCACGCGCTGCGCGCCTTCACCCCGCGCGACCAGAAGGCGGTGCGGGCGGCGGCCGAGACGTTCCGGCGCCAATCCCAAGCTCGATACCGCCAAGGTGATCACCGAGCTCGGCAAGGGCGAGGCGCTGGTCTCGTTCCTCGAGGGCAACGGCACGCCGACGATGGTCGAGCGCTGCATGGTCCGCCCGCCCTCGGCGCGCGTCGGCCCGATCACGCCGGAAGAGCGCAAGGCGTTCCTGGCGAAGAGCCCGGTGAAGGGCAAATATGACCAGACAGTCGATTCCGAATCCGCCTACGAGGTGTTGCAGAAGCGCGTGCAGAAGACCGGCTCGACCGCGGCGCCGCCCGCCGGCGCGGGACAGCCGGCAGCCGGGGCCCCGGGCGGACCCGCGGAGGCGTCGTCCACCGGCGGCGGCCTCGGCGGCTTTCTGAGCGGCATCGGCACCGCGCTGGGAGGCATTTTCGGCACCAGCCGCCCGCGCGGGACGCGTCTCTCCACCGGCCAGCTCATCGCGCGCGAAGTCACCCGCTCGGTCACCAACCGCGTGGCCGGCCAGATCGCGGCCGATATCGGCAAGTCGGTCGGCGGCAAGATGGGCAGCTCGGTCGGCCGCGCGATCGTGCGCGGAACCATGGGCGGCATCCTGCGCCGCTGACGGCCCGTTGTGGGGGGCAAGAGATGGATGCGCAGTCCGCGAGCCGGCCGATCGAGCGGACATGGTGGAGCGGGCGCGCGCCTTGGTCCCGGCGCTCCGCGCCAAGGCGCTGCAGACCGAGCGCGACCGCGTCATTCCGCTCGAGACCCATCGGGCCTTCCAGGAGGCCGGCTTCTACAAGGTGTTTCAGCCGGTTCGCCACGGCGGCTACGAGATGTCGATCAGCATGCTGGTCGAGATCGGCGGCGAGCTCGGGCGCGGCTGCGGCTCGAGCGCCTGGATCTTCACCAACCTCGCGACCCAGAACTGGATCATCGGCATGCACCAGCCGCAGGCGCAGGACGACGTCTGGGGCCGCAATCCGGACGCGCTGTGCGCCTCGTCGTTTCCGACCCAGGGTGGCAGCGGGCGCTATGTCGACGGCGGCGTCGTGCTCAACGGCATCTGGAGCTTCGCCAGCGGGATCGACTTCGCCGACTGGGCGAATCTCCAGGTGTTCATCCCAAGGGAAGGGGCGCCACCCGATCACCGTTTCGTGCTGGCGCCGAAGACCGACTTCACCATCAAGGACGACTGGTTCGTCAACGGGCTGTGCGGCACCGGCAGCAAGTCGATCGTGTTCAAGGACGTGTTCGTCCCGGAGCACCGCGTGCTCAATACCCAGCTCATCGGCGGCGGGCCGTCGCCCGGCAGCGCGATCAATCCGGGTCCGCTCTACAAGGTGCCGCCGTTTTCGGTCGGCACCAAGGTGTTCTCCGGCGTCTGTCTCGGCCTTGCCCGCGGCGCCTTCGAGATGATCGTCGAGGAGATGGGCACGCGCCTGTCGGTGGGGCGTGTGAAGATGTCGGAGCTTCCGACCGTGCAGATCCGCGTCGCCGAAGCGGCGGCCGAGATCGACGCCGCCGAAGCGCTGCTGCTCAAGGACTGCGAGGACGCGATGCGGATCGGCGCCAGCGGTGAAAAGCCGCCGACTCGAGCTGCGCGCCCGCTGGCGGCTGAACAATGCCTTTGCCGGCCAGCTTTGCCTGCGCGCAATCGAGCGGCTGCACCCGCTGATCGGCGCGCGCGGCCTCAACCAGGACAGCCTGTTCCTGTTGGCCTGGCGCGATATCCATGCCGCGGTTTCGCAGATCACCATGGCCTGGGATATCCAGGCGGTGAACGCGGGCCGGGTCCGGTTTGGATTGCCGGTGCAAGACCCGCGGCTCTGACCGCCTTGCCGTCGTTTCGCCAAGTGCCTTATTGAAGGGCCAGTGGTGGTGCATCGCCCCCGGCGTTGCCCGCCTCGTTGCCGTAACCCGAATTGGAACCCGGAATGAACCCGACGCAAGCCCTTCCCGCCGTCCTCGACAAGATCGACGCCGAGCTCGACAACAGCCTCGGCGCGGCTGTTCGAGTTCCTGAAGATCCAGTCGATCTCGACCGATCCCGCCTACAAGGATCAATGCAAGGCGGCCGCCGAATACGTCGCCAAGGATCTCGCGGGCATCGGCTTCGAGGCGAACGTGCGCCCGACCGGCGGCCATCCGATCGTGGTGGGCAAGAGCGAAGCGCAGGCCAACGGCAAGTCCCCGCGCGTTCTGTTCTACGGCCACTACGACGTGCAGCCGGTCGATCCGCTCGGCCTGTGGGAGACGCCGCCGTTTGCGCCGCGCATCGCGACGCTGCCGGACGGCCGCAAGATCATCGTGGCGCGCGGCGCCTGCGACGACAAAGGCCAGGTGATGACCTTCGTGGAGGCGTGTCGTGCGTTCAAGGCCGTCACCGGCAGCCTGCCGCTGCCGATCACCATGGTGATCGAGGGCGAGGAGGAGTGCGGCTCGGAGCACCTGTTCGGCTTCGTCAAGGATAACGCCGACGAGCTCAAGCTCGACCTCGCGCTGGTCTGCGACACCAGCATGTGGGACGAAAAGACGCCGATGGTGACGACCTCGCTGCGCGGCCTGGTCTACGAGGAAGTGAAGGTCACCTGCGCCGACCGTGACCTGCATTCCGGCCTGTTCGGCGGCGCGGCGCAAAATCCGCTGCGCGTGCTGGCGCGCATCCTCGCCGCCATGCACGACAAGAACGGGCGTGTCGCCATTCCGGGCTTCTACAACGGCGTGAAGGAGCTGCCGGCCGACATCAAGGCCGATCTCGAAGCGGCTGAAGCTCACGCCGAAGGACTATCTCGGCGGCGTCGGCCTCAAGGTGCCGGCGGGCGAAAAGAACCGCATGCTGATCGAGCAGATCGCCACCCGTCCGACCGCCGAGATCAACGGCCTGATCGGCGGCTACACCGGGGAGGGGGCGAAGACCGTGATCCCCGGCCAGGCCACCGCGAAGGTCTCGTTCCGCCTGGTCGGCGCCCAGGATCCGAACAAGATCCGCGATGCCTTCCGCGCCTTCGTGCGCGCGCGGCTGCCGGTCGACGCCAAGGCCGAGTTTGTGAACTTTGCCTGCGCGCCGCGCGATTCAGCTGCCGTACGACAATCCGGCGCTCGGCAAGACGCGCGCCGCGCTCGCCGCCGAATGGGGCAAGAAGGCGGTGACGGTGGGCGAGGGCGGCTCGATCCCGATCGTCAGCGACTTCAAGCGCGTGCTCGGCATGGACACGATCATGGTCGGCTTCGCGCTCGACGACGACCGCGTGCATTCGCCGAACGAGAAGTACGACCTCACGTCATTTCACAAGGGCACCCGCAGCTGGGCGAGGATATTGGCGGCGCTGGCGGGGTGAGGGAGGCCGCAAGTGCCGTTTGCGGCGACGATGCCAATACCCGGAACCACCCGCGATTGCCGCGAGTTATCCATTCAAATGAATGGAGGCTCGCATGGTCGCACCAGCTATGATCAAGGAACACATGGAAGTGCTCGGTTCCGACGGCGTTCATGTCGGAACGGTGGATCATCTGGAAGGTCGGGACTTGGTGAAGCTCACCAAGGACGACCCGGACGCCGGCGGCGAGCATCACTTCATTCCGCTCGCCTGGGTCGATCACGTCGACGACCACGTGCACCTCAAGCAGGCCGGCGCCGAGGCGAAAGCGCGCTGGAAGAGCCACTGACGTCGATCGCACCGATGTCCCGCCACCACGGCACATTCAGCCGCGGTGGCGAGGTGCGCGGCCCATAGAGCGCGTCAGCTACACCATTTCAGTCCGGCTGCTTCACTGTAGGGATCGACCTGTTGGCGTCGCTCGCGGGCGCTGCCGGCTGCGCTGCGTAGAACGGGCTCGCATAATACTGCGCGAGCGCGAAACGCACGAGCACGCCGATGGCAGCCGCCAGCGGCACGGCGATCAACAGCCCGACGAAGCCGAACAGATAGCCGAACGCGAACAGCGCGAACATCAGCCAGACCGGGTTGAGGTTCACGCGCCGGCCGACGAAGTAGGGCGACAGCAGATAGTCGGCGATCGACTGGCCGACGAAGAAGATGGCCGGAACCGCGGTGATCAACGCCCAGTTCGGCCAGAACTGCGCGACCGCCACGCAGGTCGATACCACCATTCCGGTCAGCGAGCCGAGATACGGAACGAAGCTGATCAGCCCGGCGGCAAGGCCGATCAGGACGCCGTGGTTGAGCCCGATCAGCGTCAGTGTCGTCGCGTAGAACACAGCCAGAATGAGACAGATCGCGCTTTGGCCGCGCACGAAGCCGCCGATCGTCTCGTCGATCTCGCGCGCCAGCGCCCGCACCGTGTCGCGCCGCGCCGGCGGCACCCAATTGTCCACCACCGCGATCATCTTGTGCCAATCATAGATCAGGTAGCAGGCGACGATCGGGGTCACCACCGCAAGCGAGAACACCGCGATCAGCGCCTGGCCGCTGGACCACAGCGAGCGCAGGAAGCTGGCGAGCCAGCCGGCCGCCAAGCGTGGTGAGCTCGCCGACCGATTTCTCGGCGTGGCCGAGGCCCTCTCCGACGATCTTGCTGAGCCAAGGTCGGCTCGGGTCGGTGGCAAGCGCGTGCAACTGGCCGACATAACGGGGAATATTTTCGATGAAGTAGGCGAGCTCGGCGACGATGATCGGGGCAGTGAGCACGATCACGGCGGCAATACCGCCGAGGAACAACACCACAATGGCCAAGCGTCGCGACCAGACGGTTCATGCCCAAGCGTTCGAGCCGGGTGGCGAGCGGGTTGATCAGGTAGGCCAGCACCATGCCGGCGACGAAGGGCAGCAGAATCTCGCGCAGCAGCACGATCGCCGCCAAGACCGCCGCGAGCATCGTGATCCAGAATACCAGGGGGCGCGTCAGGCTCATGGATCGCGCAGTGTGAAGGGCATGCCCTTCACGCAGTCAAAGCGGATTCTGCAGCGCTTCTTTCCCGTCACAGCGCCCGATACAGCCGCTCGTCGTAGAGAGCGCCGGACATCGGCGTGAGCTGGTCGCGGAATTTCCTGGTGTGCGCCGCCGTGATGTGGGTGTCGTAGGCGCGCTGACCCTTCCAGACCTCGACCACCGAGAAGTGGTTCGGCCGATTGCCCTGCTGGAACACCTCGAAGCGCACGACGCCGGCTTCCTTGCGGCTGTCGGCGACCAACGCCTTGAGCGCCGCAATGCATTCATCCTTGCGCGGCGGCGGGACGTCGACATGGGTCACCACGTAGATCGCGCCGCGCGCGAGGGTTGCTGCGCCGCCGGCGATCTCCATGCCGGTATGCAGCGCGGTCGTCGATCGCGCTGATCAGATCGGCTTGATCTTGTCGCGGAATTCCTTGCTGTGGGCGGCGGCCAGCATGCGCCTCGTAGGCCTTCTGGTCCTTCCAGATCGCCACGATCACGAACTGGTTCGACGGCGCGGTGCGCTGCAGGATCTCGAAGCGCATGTTGCCTTCGTCCTTGCGGCTGGCGGTCGGCGAGCTGCCGCAAGGCGCCGGCGGCGGCGCCGCGGGCCGCCGGCGCGACGTCGATGTAGCTCACGACATAAACGGCGGCGTCCTGCGCGTGGGCGGCCGGTCGACGGAAACGATCGGCGTCAACACCATGGCGAGCAAGAGCGAGAGAACAAGGCGCATGTCATCCCCCCAATATTCAGTTGGTTTTGCTCGATACTATCGCGATTCCGGCGAACTGGGAACCGGCTGACGCGCGTGCCTGTTGGTCGATGTCGTCCCGAGAAGGGCGCAATGCGAGCGCCGATGAGCCCGCTGAGGTCGGCGAGCACGGCGTCGGGCGCCGGTCGGTATTCCTCCGGCAGCCTGGCGCGATTGATCCAGGCGGTCCGGAAGCCGAAGGCCGCGCGCCCCCATCACGTCCCAGCGGTTCGAGGAGACGAACACGACGTCGGCGGGGCGCGAGCTTGAAGCGCTCGGTGACCAGCGCATAGACCTCCGGCCGCGGCTTGTACATGCGGATCGTGTCGACCGAGAGCACGGCATCGAGGTCGCCGCCGATGCTGGCCGCCTCGACCGCGGCGGCGAGCATCTGGGCGAGCCGTTCGACAGGATCGCGGTGGTCTCGCCGCGCGCCTTGAGCTCGCGCAGCACCGTGCGCGCGTCCGCAAAGGCGTCGAGCGTGAGATAGGCGTCGAGCAGCTTGGGCTTGAGCGCCCGGTCGACCGAGGCAAAGCGCGCAAACGAGAAATCGAGCGCGCGCTCGGTCAGCGTCCAGAAGTCGACGTAGCGGCCGGCGAGCGTGTGCGTCCAGGTGTATTCGAGCTGCTTTGCTGCGCCAGATCTCGGAGAAGCGGTCGGCGTCGGGCCCGGCCGCGGCGCGGTGCCGGCCGATCGCGGCATGCACGTCGAACAGCGTCCCGTAGGCGTCGAACACGAAGGCGCGGGGCATGGCGGGCTCCTTCTCGCAGGCGTCATCGCCGGCCGGCTTGCGGCTGACGGGCAAGAAACTAGACTATCGTGGGACAGCGCGGCGATACCATCGGAGCAGCAAGATGCCAACCAGCGACGGCTGGTCGAAGACCTGGACCTTCTTCGAGGGCGATTGGCACGAGGGCAACGTGCCGATCATGGGCGTGCGCAGCCACGCCGCCTGGCTCGGCTCCATGGTGTTCGACGGCGCGCGCGCCTTCGAGGGGGTGGCGCCCGATCTCGACCTGCACTGCGCGCGCGTCAACGCTTCGGCCAAGACCATGTTCCTCAAGCCGAAGGTTCCGGTCGATCAGTGGCTCGGCCTGGTGCGGGACGGCATGAGGCGCTTCGAGCCCGACACGACGCTCTACATCCGGCCGATGTACTGGGCGGAGCGCGCGGGTCCGCAGGCGATGCCGCCCGGACCCGAATTCGACGCGCTGGTGTCTCGCGCTCTACGACGCTCCGATGCGCAAGCCCGAAGGCTTCTCGGTCACGCTGTCGCCGTTCCGGCGCCCGACCCTCGAGACGCATGCCGGTCGACGCCAAGGCCGGCTGCCTCTATCCGAACAACGCCCGCGCCCTGCTCGAGGCGCGCTCGCGCGGCTTCGACAATTGCATCGTCTGCGACATGCTGGGCAACGTCGCCGAGCTCGCCAACTCGAACGTCTTCATGGTGAAGGACGGCGTGGTGTTCACGCCGATGCCGAACGGCACGTTCCTCAACGGCATCACGCGGCAGCGGGTGATCGAGCTGCTGCGCGACGCCGGCGTCACGGTGGTCGAGACGACGCTGCGCTATCGCGGATTTCGAGAGCGCCGACGAGATCTTCGCGACCGGCAACTGCCTCGAAGGTGATGCCGGTCACGCGCATCGGCGAGCGTTCGCTGCAGCCCGGGCCCGTGCTACCGCAAGGCGCGCGCGCTCTACTGGGAGTTCGCGCACGGCCGGAGCTCATAGCGGCTTGAGGCCCGGGCTGGGTGAGCAGGGTCTCGGGAACGAGCGCCCGCGGATGTCGTAGACGCGCGCAAAGACGACGCCGTCGCGCACGACCTCGACCAGCACGGGCGCATCGAACTTCGCGCAATAGAACTCGCCGAGCATCATGGCGAAGTCGGCGCCCTTCGGGTCCCAGGTGGTCTCGAAATCGGGGCCGAGCTCGACCTGCGGCGAGCGATGCGGGCCGCAGACCGCGATCTTCCAGCGGCGGCCGGCGGGCTTGGTCTCGCGCCGCTCGGCAGAGCTTGGCCAGCAGCGCCTGCGACGGCCTGCTTGAAGGCGAGGCCCCAGTAGTCGAGCATGTAGCGGTCGCGCGCGCGCGCGACGCCGCCCGCCAGCCGGTTGAAGTGGGCGTACTCGTAGGGGTGCAGCCGCACCATGCTCGACGCACCGGCAGGGCGATGCCGGCGACAGAACGACGGCAGCCAGCGGCGGCGCGAGGCGAACGGCGACCGGCGCGCGGCCTCGATCAGCCAGGCGCCGGCGAGCCCGCCGAGCACCGCGAGCGGCGGCAGCACGAACACGAAATGCCGGATGCCGTTGTACATCGCCGGCCGCAGCGCGATCGTGACCGCGAGCGGCAGCAGGGCGGCGAGCGCGACCAGCGAGCAGGATCGCGCGCCGGTTGGCCGCAACGTCGCGGCGGAATGCGGCGACCAGCGCGCCGGCGGCGCCGCCGAAGCCGAGCAGGAGAAAGATCTCCGGCAGCTTGAGCGCCAACAGCGCCGGCACATAGCTGCGCGGCATGTCGGGCACCGAGATCAAGCGCGCCGCCGAACAGCTCCTCCCACGGCTTCTCGAAGAAGTGCGAGAAATACTCGATCGCCCGGAGCGGATTGAGCGGATCGATCACCGACCAGGGCCAGACCAGCGCCATCACCGCATAGGCGAGCAGCATCGCGGGCAGCGAGCGCCAGCACGAAGCGCCCGAGCCGCGCGCGCCGCCGGCCGGATGCCGCTCGGTGCGCGCCTCGACGCGCCAGGATCAAGCGCCAGCGCGGCGAGCGCCTCGATCGCGCCGAACGCGCCCATGATGCGCGAGCCGAACGACAGGCCGAAGCCGACGCCGACCAGCGCGACGGTCGCGGCCGACGGGCGCGGATATTCCTCGAAGCGCGCGCACGAGGCCGAGCAGCAGGATCGCCATCGCGACCGCGAACGGCGAGTCCTTCGGGTTCATGAACATGTGGCCGTAGTAGAGCGGGCAGGTGGCGAGCAGCACGAGCGCGATCGAGCCCCGCGAGCGGCCCGCCGATGCGCCGGCCCGATCCGCCAGGTGACGAACAGCCCGAGAATGCCGACCGCCGCGCCCACCAGCCGGCGCGTCTCGAACACGGTGAACGGCAGAACCTTGGCGGCGAGCGCGGCCAGGAGGTCGAAGCCGCCGCCGTACATAGTAGAGGTTGACCCACGACAGCGCGCGCTGGTCGGCGAAGCCCGACGCATAGAACGCGAGCAGGAGGTCGCCGTATTCGGAATGGGCGTAGTCGTCCCAGCTCAGCCCGTAGTCGCGGAAGGTCGCGAGCGCGATGACTGCTGACGACGACCGAGCACCGCGATGGCGAGCGCGATCGAAGACGCGGCTCGCGGCCAGTCGCTCGGCGCAGATGCGGGATGGGAGCTGCGATGGCCACGGCTCGGCTCGAGTCTGCTCGCAGGAACCTATCGCCGACTATGGCGCGATTGCTCACTCGCCAGCGCTGCGCGCGACCGAGCGCGACAGCCGGCGACGGGCGCTCGCTGCGTCACGCTCAGTTACCTCGCCACGCCACGGTCTCGGCGCGCGGCGCAAGGCCGCGCGCACCGGCGCGGCGATTACTTGATCGCCGCGTCGTACATCTTGGCGACGTAGTCCCAGTTGACCAGGTGGTCCATGAACGCCTTGAGGTAGTCCGGCCGCCGGTTGCGGTAGTCGATGTAGTAGGAGTGCTCCCAGACGTCGCAGCCGAGGATCGGCTTGGCGCCGTGCACCAGCGGGTTCTCGCCGTTCGGCGGTCTTGGTGACGACGATCTTGCCGTCCTTGACCGCGAGCCAGGACCAGCCGGAGCCGAACTGGGTGACGCCGGCCTGGATGAAGTCCTCCTTCATCTTGGCGACCGAGCCGAGGTCGGCGATGATCTTCTTCTCGAGGTTGCCGGGAATCTTGTCGCCGCCGCCGTTCGGCTTCATCCACTGCCAGAAATGGAGGTGGTTGTAGTGCTGGCCGGCATTGTTGAAGAGGCCGGCATTCTTGCCGAACGAGCCCTTCACCACCTCCTCGAGCGATTTTCCCTCCCACTCGGTGCCTTTGAGGAGGTTGTTGCCGTTGTTGACGTAGGCCAGGTGGTGCTTGTCGTGGTGATATTCGAGCGTCTCGCGCGACATGTAGGGGGCGAGCGCGTCGTGGGCATAGGGAAGATCGGGCAGCGTGAAAGACATCGGCTAGCTCCTCAATGGTCGGGACGAGACCGGGCGGGTTAGATTCTCAACGATCGCGCACCGGCCTCGGTTCCGGGATGAACTCATTAGGCCGGAGCGGCGGCCGGGGCAACGCCTGAACCTCGCAGGCCTGGCACGGTCGGGTTCGGCCGCCCCAGGCCGAGCGCGTCTCCGGGTCCGATAGACTCGACATTGCGAAATGCCGCCGAGGCCGGGCAACCGGGGCCGAGCCTCGTTAATCAAGATCGGATTTGGCCTTGGCTGTGTCAGATTAGTCATTGCGATAGCCCGGAACGAGGATCAAAATTCTTTGGTAACCATAGCAGCGGGGCTGCTGCGGTGGCGCGGTTGGGCCGGGGCGTAGCGTATGTCTGTGATCTTGTTGGTGGTGGGCATCTGGTCGCGGGCGCGGGCCTCGCCGCGATCGGATTCGGCATTCCAATCAATGAGTTCAGCCTCGGGCACCACGCTCATCATCGCGGGCACGACCGCGCTCACGGGCGGCCTGATCCTGATCGGTCTTGCCAGCCGTGGTGAGCGAGCTCGGCCGCCTCGGCGGAGGTGCTGCGGTCGCGTCCCGCGGCGCGGCCGGCCGCGTCGCCGGCCGAGGCCGCAGGAGCCGGCGGCCATGCCGTGGTCGCCCGGCCCCGGCGGCGCCCGCCTGTGGCCGCCACCGCCCCCCCGCCGGCGCTGCCGCGTCCGGCCGCCCCCGCCGGTCGCCGCCCAGCGGCCGAGACTCGAAGCCCCGCCGCGCGACCTCGGTCCGCCCGAGCCCGTCCGGTGGGCCCGTCGGCGGTCGAGGTGTCGGCCGCCGCCATCGAGCGGCTGCGGTCGAGCATCCCGCGGACGGACCGGCCAAGCCGGACCAGCCGCGGTGGCCGAGGTCGAAGAGGTGCCGCTGTCGCCGAATGGATCGGCGCTCCCCGGCCAGCGCGGCCGCGTCCGCGTGCATCGCCGAGCGCGCGCCGAACCGAGAGTCGCACCGCCGCCGACGGCGCGCCCGGCGGATGCCGCCGCGGTCGAGGCGCTCAAGGCGTCGCGCCTCGATTTCCTGTTCCGCTCCAAGCCGGCGCGCCCGGCGCCGCAACGAGAATTTCGATGCGTTCTGGCCCGCCGATGGCCAGCCGGCCAAGGGCGCGCCGCGCGACGCCGAGCCCAGGTTCGAGGCACCGGCCAGGCGCCGACCGCCGCAAGCAGCTCCGCCAGCTCAGGAACGGTACGCCGAGCCGCGCCGCCTCCGCCGCCCGCGGAGCCGCACCGACGTCGCGATCCTCAAATCCGGCGTGGTCGACGGCATGGCCTATACGCTCTACGCCGACGGCTCGATCGAGGCCAAGCTTCCGCACGGGACGGTGAGGTTCGGCTCGATCGCCGAATTGCGCGCGCACATCGAGAGCAACTCGTAGACGGACCAGGGTCGACGGCGGAGCGGCTATGCGTCCGTGATCGGCCGGCTCGGTCGTCCGTTTCACGTCTTCGCGGTCGCTCCAGCGGCAAACTTCAGCGCCACGCCGTTCATGCAGTAGCGCGCGCCGGTCGGCTTCGGGCCGTCGGGAAAGACATGGCCGAGATGCGCGTCGCAGGACGCGCAGCGGACTTCGGTGCGGCGCATGAACCACGAGCGGTCGTCGTGCTCGCTCACGGCGTCCTTGCCGACCGGCGCCCAGAAGCTCGGCCAGCCGGTGCCGGAATCGAATTTGGTGTCGGAGGAGAACAGCGGCGCGCCGCAGCACACGCAGTTGAACATGCCGGCGCGCTTTTCGTTGTTGAGCGGGTTCGAGAACGCGCGCTCGGTGCCGTGCTGCCGGGTGACATGGTATTGCTCGGGCGTGAGCTGCTTTCGCCACTCCTCGTCGGTCTTGCTGACTTTCGCGCGGCTGATCGGCGTTCATGATCGCAACCTCGCGGCGGTTGAGCACGGTCGAGGCCAGCCGATCGATGCTCGGCAATAGACAACTCACATCTAGCTCATCCGTCCGTGATGTATGTCGACGAGCGAAGCTATCGGTGCTCGCGCGGATTTGACTGTATAATGCCAGAACATTCTAATAATTCACCAAGGACTAATGGGTTGAAATGGCAAACACTTCTTGCCTTTGCCAAAGACAAGAATAGAAATACAGACTAATCAGGTCTTCCGATTCTCCGTTTACGCGTCGAGTGCGCGAGTCGATCCGCAACGATGGCATTGAATACGCACGAGTGCAGCTTCCAGTCGGCCGACTTGAAGATCAAAAGTGCGGCAGGAACAATAGTAATGAGCGAGAATACGTCAGGCGGAACGTTCATCGAGCTGACGGCGACCATCGTCTCGGCTTATGTCAGCAACAATTCGGTGCCGTCGGCGGATTTACCGGCCCTGATCGGTCAGGTGCACTCGGCCCTGACGCGGGTGTCGAGCGGGCAGGGCGAGGCGCCGAGCGAGCCGCCGAAGCCCGCCGTGTCGGTCAAGAAGTCGATCACGCCCGACCATATCGTCTGCCTCGAGGACGGGAAGAAGTTCAAGTCGCTCAAGCGCCATCTGCGCACGCAATACAACATGACGCCGGAGCAATACCGCGAGAAATGGGGGCTGCCGCCGGACTATCCGATGGTGGCGCCGAACTACGCGGCCGCGCGCTCGCACCTCGCCAAGCAGATGGGCCTCGGCCAGCAGCGCCGCCGGCGCAAATAGCGGCGGTTCAGGAGCTACCGCGGCCACAGCGCCGCGCGCGCGTCGGAGCGGATGCGCTCGACCATGGAGCGGAAACCGTTCGAGCGTTGCGGGGTCAGATGCTCGCGCAGACCCAGGCGCTCGAACAGCGCGATGGCGTCGGTCGAGAGAATTTCGCGCGGCGGCCTGCCGGAAAACATCGCGAACAGGATGGCGATGAGCCCGCGCACGATATGGGCGTCGCTGTCGCCGGAGAACGTCAGCACCGGACCGGCTGCGCCGTCTGGAGCGACCGTGGTCGCGAGCCACACCTGGCTGGCGCAGCCCTGCACCTTGTTGGCCTCGTTGCGGTCGCGCTCGTCAAGCGGGCCAGCGCACGGCCGAGCTCGATGACGTAGCGGTAGCGGTCGTCCCATTCGTCGAGCAACGAAAAGTTGTCGACGATCTCGTCGATCGTCGGCATGGTGTCGGGCGCGGCCGTGGTCATGGCTTCGGGCATACCCGATATATAGGAGCGATGATATGGCCTGGCGAATGCCGACGTCGACAAAGAATGCCGCCGACAGCGCCCGATTGGTGCGCCATCGGCGCTCGCGGCGCCTCATGGGCTCGAGAATGAACGCGTGCGGCGGGACCTGGCGACCGAATGGACTCAGGTCGGCCGATTGCCGCGCGCTTCCTTGTGCGGCTGCGGGCCGCGCCAGGCCGGCGCCAGATCGGCCGGCGTAAGCGTGTGCTGCGAGGGCCGCGCCGGCGGCAGCGGCACCGCCTTGCCGGTTGCGGTGCTCGCCACCGCGCCGGTGTCGTGCGGCCCGAGATGCTCGTTGAGGAATTCGTAGAGCATCTTGGCGCCGGCCTGCGCACGATGCCCGATCGCGACCGCGGCCTGCGATCCGACCGCGCAAGCTCGGGCTGCCGCTCGCAGAACTGACGCATGTCGGTGACGGTCGGCCTTCGCCGCCGACATGGCGTCGATCGCGCTCACGTCGACCTTCGGCGCCGGCTGCGATCCGCCACTCGGCAGCAACACCAGAACGACGGTGAGCCAGAACGCCATCCGCAGGAGGAACCGCATGACCCTGCCCCGCAAGTCCCCGCGGCTCGATGTCGCCGCATTGGGCGGAGCCTAGCAGCAGGGCTTGAAATGCCGCGTTGGCCGGACCGCGCGGTTTTTGCGCTTATTCGACGCGAATGCGCCGCGTATTTTCATAAAATTCGAATGATCGGCATTTGACTCAAATTTGCAGCAATGGCGCGCAGCCGCCAATCACGGGCACAAGTTCGCCACACGGGTCGTGGCTGCCGGCCTGCCCGGCATCGCCGCGGCGCGCGATCCGGCAATCGCCGTGGTCCTGAGATTCGAAGCCGTCTCCGGACGTGCTGCGAGCGGCTACAGCTCGGCGGACTACTGCTCCAATTCCGAATTCCGCGTCGGTGAGCCTGCAGCTCGACCGCGCGCGGCGCCGAAGAGGATTCGCAACCGACCGTTCACCATTCTGCGCGAATGCCGGCGAATCCCGCGAAAATAGAGCCTAAATGTCCGCCGCCCCCGCGTCGTGGCCTTAGCGTTCGCTTAAGCGGCCTCTGACACGATCCCGCCAGCCAATAAGGGGAGCGCGTCCCAAATCGTCGGGCGTGCACAGGGAACGTGGGTCTGCTCGCGCCGATCCGAGACTATGTCGACGCGTTGGTGCATCCGTCGGCGCAGCAGGACGCGCTGACGTCCTCGCGCCATCGCGCCTTCATCGCGCCGCGGCTGCTCGGCAGCCTGGTCGCGCTCGCCGCCTTCCCGGTCTACCTGGCCATGCGCGGCGTGCCGAGCCTGCTCGAAGTGCTGGTCTTCGCCTGGCTGGTCGCGCCGATTCTCATCGCCTATTTCCTCTCGCGCACCGGGCAATACGAGAGCGCGCACGTGCTCTCCTCGCTGTCGCTCACCGGGCTCGTCACCGTGGTCGCGATCGGGACCGGCGGCATCGGCTCGTTCTCCGCGATCTGGCTGGTCGTGGTGCCGCTCGAGGCGGCGCTGTCGGCTTCGCGCCGCGTCGTCGCGCTGGCCTCGACCTTCGCGCTCGGCGCCGCCGGCTCTGCTGCTGCTCATGGGGGCGCTCGACCTGCTCCCGCCGGCGACCGAGGGCGGCGCAGAGCAGGCGCGCGCTCGCGGCGCTCGGCATCATCTCCGCTGCGCTCTACGCGACCGGGCTCGCGCTCGGCGCGGAATTGCTGGCGCGCACCAGCTTCTGGCTGCTCTACGCCGAGGAGGACCGCTACCGTCTGCTCGCCCGCAACATGACCGACGTCATCACCCGCCACGGCCGCAACGGCGCGGTGCTGTTCGTGTCGCCGGCGGCCGAGTCGCTGTTCGGCGCCAAGGTGCAGGACCTGCTCGGGCCACGGCCTGTTCGACCGCGTGCACGTCGCCGACCGCCCGGCTTACCTCACGGCGCTCGCCGATGCCGCCGCGCAGGGCGAAAGCCGGTCGGTGGAGTTCCGCGTCCGCCGCGATCCGACCGATCCGACGGTCGCGCTCGCCCGCCGGCCAGTTCATCTGGATCGAGATGCGCTGCCGGCCGCTCGCCGCGGCAGGCCGACGAGCGGCAGCGACCGCGAGGTCGTCGCGGTCATGCGCGACATCACCGAGCGCAAGGCCAGGAGCAGGCGCTCGAAGACGCGCGCGCGGAAGCCGAGCGCGCGAACGTCGCCAAGAGCCGCTTCCTTGCCACCATGAGCCACGAGCTGCGCACGCCGCTCAATGCCATCATCGGCTTCTCGGAAATGCTGACGAAGGAAGAGTCGTTGATGATCGGCCCCGAGCGGCGGCACGAATATGCCGCAGCTCATCAACGAATCCGGCCACCACCTGCTCTCGGTGGTGAACGGGATTCTCGACATGTCGAAGATCGAGACCGGCAATTTCGAGATCATGCCGGAGCCGTTCGCCCCCGAGCACGTCATCGCCGACGCCTGCGACATGCTGCGACGCCAAGGCGCGCGAGGCCGGCATCGAGCTGTCGTGCGGCTTGCCGGAAAAGCTGCCGGAGATCGTCGCCGACAAGCGCGCGCTGCAACCAGATCATGCTCAATCTTCTGTCCAACGCGATCAAGTTCACCGATCGCGGCGGCACGGTCACGGTCAGCGCCAAGGCGCAAGAGCGCCGTTGATCGATCGTGTGTCACGGTCGAGGACACCGGGGTCGGCATCGGCGCGGACGATCTGCCGCGCGTCGGCGATCCGTTCTTCCAGGCGCGCTCAAGCTACGATCGTCGCCACGACGGCACCGGGCTCGGCCTTTCGATCGTCAAGGGGCTGCTCGCGCTGCACGGCGGCGACCTCGAGATCGTGAGCCGGCTCGGCGAAGGCACGCGCGTCACCTTCCACCTGCCGCTCGATTGCGAAAGCGCCGCGCCGCGAAAGCGGCGCCGACGATCGAGCAAGCTCGCGATCGAGCGGCTGCTGCCGCGCGGCGCCGCCGGCGAACCGGCCAACATCCCGGTGAAGAAAAGTGCGTAGCCACCCCGATCGCGCAGGTCGAGGGAAGGGAAGCGCGCTGGCCGATGAGGATCGACGGCCGCCGCGGCCATGCCTGTTCCGGACGCTGGGATGGAGCGCCCGGGATGCCGTCGCGCTTCATGGTCGGCGGCTTCGCGACGGTCGCGATCCTGATCAACATGCTGTTCACTGCAGATCGGGCTCGCACCCGGCGCCGATGTTCAAGGCCGCGTCGTTCCGGCGGCCAAGCCGGCAGTAGTCGGCGGAAAGCCTCCCGGCGGCAGTCCCGCGTCCGCGGCCGGTCGAGGCGATGCCGCGCCCACGCCGCCCAAGGCGGCGGCGCCGCCGGGCCGCGCACGCCCGGGGAGATCATCACCGACATCCAGCGCGAGCTGGCGCGCCGCGGCTATTATGACGGCGCGGTCGATGGCCTCTATGGCCCCAAGACCGACGGCGCGATCCGCGACTTCGAGCAGGCCGCCGGTCTCAAGCCCAGCACCGAGCCGAACGAGGCATTGCTGCAGGCGATCGTGCGGTCGCCCGCAAAAATGGCAAAGGGGACGACACCGCGGCGCCGCCGGCGCCGCGTCCTCCGATGCCGGTTCGCAACGATGTCGCGGCCGAGCGGCCGGCGCCGTCGCGACGGGTGATCGCGCTGCAGCGGGCGCTCGCCGAATACGGCTACGGGCAGATCAAGCCGACCGGGCATGGTCGATGCCGAGACCCAGGCGGCGATCGAAAAATTCGAGCGCGAGCGCAAGCTGCCGATCACCGGCCAGGCTTCCGACCGGGTTGCGCGCGAGCTCGCGGCGATGACCGGCCGCCCGCTGGAGTGATCACCTCGCTGCAGGATGTCTAGGCCCAACTCCTTGACGATCCGCTCGGCGACTTTGCGCTCGTCCCGAATGAAGCGCGCGAATTCGTCGAGCCGCATCCGCCGGCTCGACCGCGCGATCGATGAACATGCGCTGCCGGAAGTCGCGCGCCTCGACGATGCGCTCGACCTCGCCCGCGAGCTTCGCGACGATCGGCTTCGGGGTGCCGGCCGGCGCGAACAGGCCGAACCAGGTCGAGGGATAGTGCTCGCCGCGCGGACCTCCGCCAGCGTCGGGATATCGGGAAAGAGCGGCGAGCGCGACTTGCTGTTGACCGCGAGCCCGGTGATGTGGCCGCTCTGCAGCTGCGGGACCATGTTGGACAGCGCGAGAATGGCGACCGGGGTCGATCCCGCCAGCACCGCGTTGACCAGCTCGCTGCCGCTCCTGAACGGCACCCGCACGATGTCGGCGCCGGTCTCCTTCTTGAGCTTCTCCATGAAATGCGCGAGCGGAAACGCGAACGTGCCGTAGCTGAGCGTGCCGGGCTTGGCCTTCGACAGCGCCACGAGATCGGGGATCGTCCTCACCTTGAGCGAACTGTTGGCGACGAGCGCCAGCGTATTGAAGAACAGGATGCTGATCGGCTCGAAATCCTTCTCGGGATCGAACGGAAGGCTCTTGAACAGGAACTGGTTGTAGATCACCGGCTCGCTCGACAGGACGCAGATCGTGTAGCCGTCCGGCGGCGACTCCGCGCAGGCGCGTGCTCCGATGTTGAGCGCGCCGCCGGGCCTGTTCTCCACCACGACCGGCTGGCCCCAGGCCTTCTGCAATTCGTCGGCGAGCGCCCGGGTGAAGACGTCTCCGCCGCCGCCGGGGCCGAGCGGGATGATCACCCTGATGGTGCGTGTCGGATAGTCCTGTGCCGGCGCCGTCGCAGCCAATGCGAGCCACGCGGCGCTGGCGGCGACCACGGCTCTGATCCAAAATGGCGCCACGGCATCCCTCCCTTGTCTTCAAGGTTTTGCAATCGAGGATAGGCCGCGGGCGATGCCGGCAAAAGCGCGAAACGAGACCTGCGACCGCGTCACACTTCGAGTAGGAGCACGGCCGGCGAACCTGGCGATCTCATCTGTATCGCCGCCGCGCCGAACGACCATGCCGTACATCTGGAACGTGAAGGCGCCGCCCAGCCAGATCGCAGCCGCACTGATGTGCACGAACAGCAGGAACTCGTACCAGCTCAAGAAGACCCTCCTCCGGAGACGTGTTTCAGGAGGTTCTATAAGGCTAGAACAGCTTTTGCAACTTCATCGCGGCGCCCATGTCTCCTTTGATCTTCAGCTTGCCGGTCATGTACGCCGTCGTCGGGTTCTGCTCGCCGTTGATGACGGCCATCATCGTCTCCTCCGACGTGCTGATCGTCGTGTCGGCCTCGCCGCCGCCGTCGGTCACGTCGACCTTGCCGTCCTCGACCTTGACCAGCCACTGGCCGGCACCCTCGATGTCGAACAGGTACGAGCTGTTCATCCCGGCCGTCTTCTCGGCGTCGGCACGGGCCGCAAGGCCGTCGAAGAACTCCTGCACGTTCTCAGCCATCTCGGTTCGCTCCTTGATCGGTGGAATCGCGAATCTACCCGGTAGCATCCCGCCCGCGCATGGACCTCGATCTCACCCAGGAGCAGCAGCTCGTCCGCGACACGGTGCGCGAGTTCGCGCGCGAGCAGGTCGCGCCGGTCGCCGAGGAGCTCGACCGCGAGTCGCGTTTCCCGTACGAGATCGTCGGACAGCTCGGCGAGCTCGGGCTGATGGGATTGCCGATCGCCGAGGAGTACGGCGGCGCCGGCGGCGACACCGTCTCGTACGCGCTCGCGATCGAGGAGCTGACCCGGATCGATTCGTCCGTCGCGATCACGGTCGCGGCGCACACCTCGCTCGGGACGATGCCGATCTACCTGTTCGGAAGCGAGGCGCAGAAGCAGGAGTGGCTGCCCGACCTCGCTTCGGGGCGCAAGCTCGCCGCCTTCGGCCTGACCGAGCCCGGTGCGGGCTCCGACGCCGGGAACACGCTCACGACGGCGGAGCTGCGGGACGGCCGGTGGATCGTGAACGGGTCGAAGATGTTCATCACGAACGCCGGCACCGACATCACGTGGGGCGTGACGTTGACGGCGCGCACGGGCGAGGACGAGATCTCCAACATCGTCGTCGAGAACGGCACGCCCGGCTACGAGATCTCGGCGCCGATGAAGAAGCTCGGCTGGAAGGCATCGGACACGCGCGAGCTCTCCTTCAGTGACGTCAGCGTCCCCGAGGACAATCTGCTCGGGCCGCGCGGCTCCGGATTCCACCAGTTCCTCGAGATCCTCGACGGTGGCCGGATCTCGGTCGCGGCGATGGGGGTCGGCCTCGCGCAGGGCGCCTACGACCTCGCCTACGCCTATGCCAAGGAGCGCGAGCAGTTCGGCAAGCCGATCGCGCGCTTCCAGGCCGTCCAGTTCCGGCTTGCCGACATGGCGACGGAGATCGAAGCGGGCCGCGGCATGGTGATCAAGGCGGCGTGGCTGAAGGATCAGGGCCGGACCTTCGCACGCGAAGCGGCGATGGCGAAGCTCTACACGGGCGAGCTATCGAACCGCGCCGCGAACTGGGCGCTCCAGATCCACGGCGGTTACGGCTTCATGGACGAGTACGCGATCTCGCGCCTCTACCGCGACCAGAAGATCCTCGAGATCGGCGAGGGCACCAACGAGGTGCAACGCATGGTCATTGCGAAGCACCTGGGGCTCTAGCCGGCGGTCATAGCCCCTCGGCGAGCGCGTGCCGGAGCTTGCGGCGTGCCGCCTTCCGCTCCTTCATCGCGCGGGGATCCGGAATCGGAACCGCCGACAGGAGTGCCTTCGTGTAGTCGTCCTGCGGGTTGCTGTAGACCTCTTCCGCCGGGCCGATCTCGACGAGCTGGCCCTTGTTCATCACCGCGATCCGGTCGCTCATCGTGCGGACGACGGCCAGGTCGTGCGCGACGAAGAGGTACGTGAGCCCGAAGTCCTGCTGCAGGTCCTTGAGCAGGTTCAGGATCTGAGCCTGGATCGAGACGTCGAGAGCCGAGACCGGCTCGTCGCAGACGATCAGCTTCGGGCTCAGGGCGAGCGCGCGCGCGATGCCGATTCGCTGGCGCTGGCCGCCCGAGAACTCGTGCGGGTACCGGTTCGTGTAGCTCGGGTCGAAGCCGACGACGTCGAGCAACTCGCGAATGCGGACGCCCCGGTCGCGGCGAGTTCCGATCCCGTGCACGATCAGCGGCTCCCCGACGATGTCTCCGACCGTCATCCGCGGGTCGAGCGACGAGTACGGGTCCTGGAAGACGATCTGCATCTCGCGCCGCATCTTGCGGAGCTCTTCGCGGCCGAGCTCCGTCAGCTCGATGCCCTCGAACCGGACCGAGCCGGAGGTGGGCTTGAGGAGCTGCAGGATGCAGTAGCCGGTCGTCGACTTGCCCGAGCCGGACTCGCCGACGAGCCCGAGCGTCTCGCCTGCCTTGATCTCGAAGCTGACGCCGTCGACCGCCTTCACATCCCCGACCCTGCGCTCGATCAGAAGCCCTTCCTTGATCGGAAAGTGCTTGTGGAGGTCCTTGACCTCGAGGAGGGCGCCGTCGGTGCTCACGCGGGGGTCGCCTCGGGCGCGCGGTGCGGTGCTCGCTCGCTGGCCGGGTGGGCCGAGCGGACCCAGTGACCTTTCCGAACCTCACGGAGCTCGGGCATCTGCTCGGTGCAGGAGTCGCCGCCCGCATAGCGGCAACGGGCCGCGAACCGGCATGCAACGGGCGGGTCGATCAGGTCGGGCGGGCGGCCGGGGATCGCCGTCAGGCGCCTCTCGCGGATGCCCTCGCCCTCGAGCTGGGGCAGCGCACCGAGGAGTGCCTCGGTGTACGGGTGCTCCGGATTGTCGAAGAGGTCGAGCGTCGAGGCGTGCTCGACGATCTGGCCGGCGTACATCACGACGATGTCGTCAGCGGCCTCGGCGACCACGCCCATGTCGTGGGTGATCATGATCATCGCCATGTCGTGCTCGGAGCGCAGGTCGTCGAGAAGGTCGAGCACGGACGCCTGCACGGTCACGTCGAGTGCGGTCGTCGGCTCGTCCGCGATCAGGAGCTTCGGGTCGCAGGAGAGAGCGATTGCAATCATCACGCGCTGGCGCATGCCGCCGGAGAACCGGTGCGGGTAGTCCTTGAGCCGCTCGGCGGCCCGAGGGATCCGGACCTCCTCCAGCAGCTCGATCGCCTTCTTGTTCGCGTCCTTCTGCGGCACGTCGTAGTGCCGCGTGATCGTCTCGGTGATCTGCGTCCCGATCGTGAGCGTCGGGTTCAGCGACGTCATCGGGTCCTGGAAGATCATCGCGATCTCGCGCCCGCGGACGTCCTCGAGATCGTGCTCGGACAGCTTCGTCAGGTCCTTGCCCTCGAAGAGCACCTCGCCCGACACGATCCTCGCGGGGGGCTTCGGGATCAGACCCATGAGGGAGAGCGCCGTGACCGACTTGCCGCAGCCCGACTCGCCGACGATCCCGAGCGTCTTGCCCTTTTCGACCTCGAAGCTGATGCCGTCGACGGCCCGGACCACGCCGTCGCGCGTGAAGAAGTGGGTGCGCAGATCGTTGACTTCGAGCAGCGCCACTAGGTCTTCCGGCTCCTCGGGTCGAGGGCGTCCCGGAGGCCGTCGGCGATGAAGTTCGCGCACATCACGAGCGATGCGATCGCCAGCGACGGAACGATGATCTCGATCGGATGCGTCCGGTAGGTGGTGCGGCCCTCCTGCGCCATCGCGCCCCACGAGGGGTCGGGCGGGCTGATTCCCAGCCCGATGAACGAGAGGAACGCCTCGCCGAGGATCACGGCCGGCAACTCGAGGAAGATGGCGATGATCAGGATGCCGAGGGTGTTGGGCAACAGGTGCCGGAACAGGACGCGATACCAGCGCGCCCCGACCGCCTTGGCGGCCCGGACGTAGTCGTTCTCCTTCAAGCTGATCACCTGGCCGCGGACGATGCGCGCCGTCGTGAACCAGCTTGCGATCGAGAGCGCGATCATCATCGTCCACTTGTTCGTGGTGCCGATGATCGCCAGCGTGATGATCGCGAAGGGCAGGTACGGAAGCCCGTAGAGCGCGTCGAGGAAGCGCATCAGCCCGTTGTCCAGCCGGCCGCCGACGAAGCCGGAGATCGACCCGTAGACGACGCCGATCGCGAGGATCGCGATCGTCGCGCCGAACCCGATCAGGATCGAGACGCGGCCGCCGAGAGCCGTGCGCACGAACAGGTCGCGCCCGTACTTGTCCGTCCCGAAGAGGTGCTGCAGGCTCGGATCCTCCTTCGCGATCGCGAAGTTGACGGCATCGGGATCCCACCGCGAGAAGATCGGGACGAGCAGGCAGTAGAGGAGGATGACCACGAAGCCGCCTGCGGCGACCAGGGCTCCCCGGTTTCGCATGTAGCGGCGCCAGGCGTCCTTCCAAAGATTCGTCTGGCGGATCGGCCCCCCGGACTGCGCCAGGGGACCTTCGACGACCATCCCCTCGTCGCGGATGTCAGCGGGGTTGGCGACCATCAGGTGCGCGCGTCCCGCGTGCGTGGATCGAGGAGGCCGTAGAGGATGTCGACCACGAGATTGGCGATGATGATCAGCCCGGAGAGCAGGACGGTCAGGCCCATCACGACGGAGTAGTCGCGTGCGCTGACGGCGGTGACGTAGTAGCCGCCGATGCCTGGGATGTTGAAGATCAGCTCGATCACGAACGAGCCGGTGATGATGTATCCGAGTAGCGGCCCGGCAGCGGTGATCACGGGAATCAACGAGTTGCGGAGGACGTGCAGCCCGACGACGCGCTTGTAGCGAAGCCCCTTCGCGCGCGCGGTCCGGACGTAGTCCTGCTGCATCGTCTCGAGCATCGTTCCGCGCACGAGCCGCGCGAACAGGGCCATCGGCGCGAATCCGAGCGCGATCGCCGGCAGGATCTTGTACTCCCACGACGACCAGCCGCTCGTCGGTAACAGGCCGCCCTTCAGGGCAATGAAATAGATCAGGAGCGTCGCGAGCAGGAAGCTCGGGACCGCGTGGAAGATGTTCGAGAAGAACATCGCCGAGTAGTCGACCCAGGTGTTCTGTTTCAGCGCCGCCACGATCCCCAACGGCACGCCGACGAAGACCGCGAACAGGAACGCGTAGACACCGAGCTCGATCGACTTCGGGAAGTGCTCCTTGATGATGTCGTTCACGTCGCGGCCGCGGAGGACGAGCGACGGACCGAAGTCGAGCGTGAAGACGCCCTTCACGTAATACAGGTACTGCACGTACCACGGCCTGTCGAGGTTGAACTTGCGCTCGAGGTTCGCCTGCACAGCCGCAGGAACCGCACGTTCGGTGTGCCGGAACGGGCTCCCCTCGATCTGCCGCATCATCAGGAAGGTGAGGAGGATCACGACCAGGATGACCGGGATCGTCCAGAACACTCGCCTGACGATGAATTTGAGCATCGCTCGCCTTTACCCGCTTTGCATTGTCGCCGAACCAGGACGGAGCCGCCAGGGCTCCGTCCTGGTTCGTGCGCTGAGCGTTATTCCGTGACGACGACCTTCGTCAGGTCGGTCTGGTTGAGCAGGTTGACCGAGAACGAGTCCTTGATCGACTCCTTCTCGAGGTTGGTGTACGTGTACCAGTAGATCGGCAGGACCGGCATCTCGCCGTTCTCGCCGCCGAGGATGTCCTCGGCCTCGCCGTACACCTTGTAGCGCTCGTCATCGTCCAACGTGTTCTTCGCCTTCTCGATGACGGCGTCGTAGTCCTTGTTGCAGAAGTTCGTGTTGTTGTTCCCCGACTTGCAGGTCCACAGATCGAGGAAGTTGATGGCGTCGACGAAGTCGCCGATCCAGCCGAGCCGGTAGACGTCGACGTCGGCGTTCGGGGGCGGACCGAGGAACTCCAGGTACTGCTGGAACTCCTGCTGCTTGATCGTGCTGGTGATCCCGAGCTCCTTCCAGGAAGCCTGGATCGCAACAGCGATGTCCTTGTGCCCCGGCGAGTCGTTGATGTAGAGCGTGATGTTCTTCTTCGGGTTCGCCACCTCGCTCATCAGCTGCTTCGCCTGCTCCATGTCGGCCGTCGCAGGCTGCCACGGCGACTCCGGGTTCAGCACGTCGAAGCCGGGCATGCCCTGCGGCGTGAAGCCCGTCGTCGGGAGCTGATCGCCCTGCGCGATGTTGTCGATGATCGACCGGCGGTCGATCGCGAGCGACATCGCCCGGCGCTGCTTCACGTCGCTGATGTTCTTGACGTTGAAGCCGTAGTAGTAGGTGCCGAGGCCCGGGTACTGCGCGTACTCCGGCGTCTCCTTCAGCCGTGCGATCTCGTCCGGCGGCAGCCCCTGGTAGAGGACGTCGATCTCGCCGGCCTCGAAGGCCTGCACGGAGGTCGTGCCGTCGGTGATCATCCGGCCGTTGACGCGCGTCAGCTTGACGCTGTCGGCGTCGCGCCAGCCATCCCACTTGACAAGGTTGATGTTGGCGTTGTGCTCCCAGCTGTCCAGCTTGAACGGGCCGTTCGTGACGATGTTCGCCGGCTCGGTCCACTTGTCCCCGAACTGGTCGACAGCCTTCTTGTTGACCGCGAGGAACGAGGTGTGCGCCGACTGCTGGATGAACCACGGCTGCGGGCTCGTCAGCTTGACCTCGAGGGTCTTGTCGTCGGTTGCGTTCACGCCCATCTTGTCGGCGAGCGCGTCGCAGTTGTCCTTCTTGGGATCGCAGCTGTTGTACTCCTGCGCCCCGACGATGCCGTAGAACTGGTACGCGTAGTCGGCCCCGAGCTCGGGCGAGACGGTGCGCTTCCACGAGTACTCGAAGTCCTGCGCGGTGACGGGGTCCCCGTTCGTCCACGTGAGGCCGTCCTTGAGGACGTACGTGACGGTCTTGCCGTCGTCGCTCGTCTCGAAGCTCTCGGCTGCGCTCCCGACCGGCTGGAGGTCGTCGCCGAGCTTGACGAGCGGATCCATGATGTTGAGCAGGATGTTCGAGGAGGTCACGTCGGTCGCGAGACCGGGATCGAGCGAGGGAGGCTCTGTGCCCCAGTTCACCGTGATCACCTGATTGGCGGCTTCAGCGCCGCCGCTTTCCGTGGTCGCGCCGGACGAGCTCTCGTCGTCGCCGCCGCAACCGGCCGCAAGCAGCGCGAAACTCGAGACGAGCAGCGCCAGCCACAGCCAGAGGGTCCTTGTCCTCATGTGTGATGTCCTTCCGTTGTGTCTTCGAAGCTGCGGCGCGCGGAGTGCGCCGGTTTGGTCCTTGCCATGTATACCGTCCCCAAACCTATGAATCGGTGTCCTTTACGAGCCGCATACGTCTGCGCAACGCTATCTACGTTTCTCACCCTCGTGTTGACACAAGGCGCGTGGGCCCACGTGAACGTGCAGCCGGGCCTCGTCGAGCAGGGTGAAATCACCCAACTACGCGTAGAACTGCCGCAATTGCGGCCCGGTCCGGCGCCGACGCGGATCGAGGTCGAGGGCGCCGGAATCGAGGTTCTGTCGGCCCGACTGCAGGGCACGAAGGGGTCGGAGACCGTCTGGAGCGTGCGAGTACGTGCGAACGGGCCGCCGGGCCAGGTGCCGCTGAGCCTGAGGGCCGTCTACGGTGGCGGCGAGGCCGTGGCAGTGAAAAACAGCCTCACGGTCGTGCCCGCGCCCGAGGAGTCGTCGTTTCCCTGGGCGGTCACTGTCGGCGGCACCCTGCTTGCGCTGGCAGTCGCGTTCACAGCGCTACGCATCGCCCGCCGCCGGACAGAGTGATAGCGTCATGTCTCGTGCTGTTCCAGCAGTTTCTGGACGACGATCTCGGCTGTGCGTCGTATCTGGTCGGTGACGAGGACGAGGGCGTCGCTGCGATCGTCGATCCGCCCTACGCAATCGAGCCCGTGCTGGAAACGGCCGCCAGGCGCGGCGTCGAGATCGTGCGGGTGATCGAGACGCACACCCACGCCGACCACCTGTCCGGCCACGGCCGGCTCGCGCTCGAGCACGGCATCCCGGTGTCGATCCACGGCGCAGCGGAGGCCGAGTACCCGCACGACGCGCTCGACGACGGCGCGGAGCTGGAGTTCGGCCAGATCGTGCTGCGGGCGATCCATACACCGGGCCACCGGCCCGAGCACACGTGCCTGACGGTCATCGACCGCACGCGTGCCGACGAGCCGTGGCTCGTGCTCACCGGCGACTCGCTCTTCGTCGGCGACGCCGCCCGCCCGGACCTCGCGATGGCCGCCAAGGAAGGCGCGGAAGGGCTCTTTCAGTCACTGCGCAAGCTGCTCGAGCTTCCCGACGGCGTCGAGGTCTTCCCCGGGCACGTCGCAGGGTCGCTCTGCGGCAAGGGCATGAGCTCCAAGGGATCCTCGACGATCGGCTTCGAGCGCCGGTTCAACCGTGCGCTCCAGATCACCGACGAGCTCGACTTCGTCGCGGACGCCTCGACCTCCGCCCCGAAGCCGCCGAACATGGGCCGGCTCGTCGACCTGAACCGAGGCCCGTTCGTCGGCGCACCGGGCGAGGTGAGCGAGCTCGCCGCGCCACCCGACGACGCCGTCACCCTGGACGTCCGCGACGCCGCCGCCTACGGCGAGGGGCATCGACGCGGCGCCCTGAACGTCCCCGTCTCGGGGAGCTCGTTCGCGACGAAGGCCGGGTTCGTCCTCGACCTCGACGACCGGATCGTCGTGCAGGCAGCGAGCGCCGGCGAGGCCGCCGATGCGATCCGCGGACTACGCTCGATCGGCTTCCTGGAGCTCGAGGGCTACGTGCTCGGCGGCGGATCGGAGCGGATCGAGCCGGTCGATCTGGACGAGCTCGCCCGGCTGCTCGAGGAGGGCGTCGAGCTGATCGACGTCCGCGAGCGCGACGAGCGCGACGACGGCTACATCGCCGGGAGCCGCAACATCCCGTATCGGCTCCTGCCGATCTGCGGCGCCGACGTCCCCACCGACCGGCCGGTGGTGACGATCTGCGAGAGCGGTGCGCGCGCCGGCATCGCCGCGTCGATCCTGGCCGCGAAAGGGATCGCCGCCCGCCCCGTCCTCAACGGCGGGGTCTCGGAGTGGGCCGCCCGGGGCGGGCAGATGGTCGAGTTCCGCCGCTGCGGCTCCTGAGCGCGCGAGAGCGCCTTGTGTTTCTGAAACACAAGCTCGCCTTCGTCGCTCTTCCGCGCCGATCTTGTTGACCCCACGTCACACGAGCACCGGCACGCTTGGGAGATGCGCTTCGCGAGCTCACGCGCAACTCGCCCACGGCTGCGGGAACTGGTCGCCGCGCTCGACGAGGACGACACCCCGATGGCCGCGACCTGGCGTCTCGTCTCCGAAACCGCTGCAAATCTGGGGCTTCCGCGACCGAGCTACCCGCACATTCGCCGCCTCGTCCTGGCCGAACGCCGCCGCCGGCGTGCGCGCGGCGAGATCCGCGACATCATCAAGGAAGCCGCGAGCACCGTTGCCGGAGGGCGCGTTCCGGGGTACGACTACACGCTCGGCCGCCTCCTCGACGCGCAGGCCGCGCTCGCGGAAGAGGAGGCTTGTGTTTCAGAAACACAAGGCGCTCTCGGCTCGCGCGGGCCGCCCCGCTAGCTGACGCGCTCGGCCGGGTAGCCCTGCTCGGCGAGTGTGGCGCGGAGGGCGTCGCAGTGAGCCTCGTCGCGCATCGCGAGCGTCAGCTCGACCTCGGTCTGGCCGATCGGGAGCTCCATCCCCTCGCGGTGGTGCTCGACGGAGACGACGTTCGCGCGCTCGGAGGCGACGAGCTGTAGGAGCTTGACCAGCTCGCCGGGGCGGTCGCCGAACCGGGTGCGGATGACGAGGAAACGGCCCGCCTGCGTCAGCCCGTGGCGCATCACCTGGATCAGCAGCGTCGCGTCGATGTTGCCGCCGGAGAGGATCACCACCGTCTCGTCGTCCCCGGACACCTTGCCCGCGAGCAGTGCGGCGACCGACGCCGCGCCGGCGCCCTCGACGAGCAGCTTCGTCCGCTCGAGCAGGAGCACGATCGCGTGGCTGATCTGCTCGTCCGTCACCGTGACGACCTCGTCGAGCAGCTCGCGGAGGATGGCGGAGGTGAGCGTCCCGGGCTCCTTGACCGCGATGCCCTCGGCGATCGTGTAGCGATGGTCTGTACCGCCGGCAAACGGGCAGATGTTCTCGGCCTGGACTCCGACGATCCGCACGTCGGGCTTGAGCGCCTGCAGTCCGATTGCGATTCCGGCCGCCAGCCCGCCGCCACCGATCGGAACCACGAGCGTCCCGAAGTCCGGCAGCTGCTCGACGAGCTCGAGTGCGATCGTCCCCTGCCCTGCGATCACGCGCTCGTCTTCGAACGCGTGCACGAACGTTGCGCCGCTCGCGTCGACTCGCTCCTTCGCGGCGGCCATGGACTCGTCGAAGCTGGCGCCGACGAGCTCGACCTGCGCGCCGTAGCTTCGAGTCGCGTCCACCTTCGCCATCGGCGAGTCCTGTGGCATGAAGATCGTGGCCGAGATCCCGGCCTCGCGCGCCGCCCAGGCGACGGCCTGGCCGTGGTTGCCCGCGCTCGCGGCGACGACGCCCGCGGCGCGCTCCACGGGCGTCAGCGACGCGATCGTGTTCACGGCCCCGCGGATCTTGAACGAGCCTGTCCGCTGAAGGTTCTCGGCCTTGAGCTGCAGCGGCCGGCCGGTCAGCCGCGAAAGCGTCTCCGAAGGGCTGACCGGCGTGACGCGGACGATCCCGGCGATGCGGGTCCGTGCAGCCTCGAGGTCAGCGAGCGTCGGTGCCTGATCCGTCTTCAATTCCGTACACCTGCACAAGGATCTCACGCACGGCCGAGAGCGGATCGAGCTTCCGCGCCTGCACCTCGTCGAGCAGGCGGCGGAGCTCGGGGTTCTCGGCCACCTCCGCCTGCAGATGCGCCTTCGCCCGGCTCGTTGCGGCCGCGAACACCTCGCCGGCGAGATTCTTCCGTCGCCGCTCCTCGAGCAGCCCGTTCGACTCGAGGAACGCCCGGTGCTCCTCGATCTTTCCCCACAGCTCCGGCACGTTCTCGCCTCGAACGGCCTCCGTGAGGACGATCGGCGGCCGCCACTCCCGGTTCCGGTCGAGCGCCAGGATCGAGCGAACCTCGTTCAGCATCGTCTTCGCCGCGGGGTGATCCATCTTGTTGATCGCGATCACGTCCGGGATCTCCATGATTCCCGCCTTCAGAGCCTGCACGGAGTCGCCGGAGCCGGGCATCAGGACGAGCAGGACGGTGTCCGCGATCCCGATCACCTCCACCTCGCTCTGCCCCGCGCCCACGGTCTCCAGCAGGACGAGCTCCTTGCCGGATGCGTCGAGCAGAAGGGCAGCTTGAAGGGTCGCCTCGGCGAGGCCGCCGAGATGACCCCGCGTTCCCATCGACCGGATGAAGACACCGGGATCGAGGAAGTGGTCGGAGAGCCTGATGCGGTCGCCGAGCAGCGCTCCGTGCGTGAACGGGCTCGACGGGTCGACCGAGATCACGCCGACCGACCGCTCTTCGGTGCGGATGTGCCGGACGAGCGTGCTGATCAAGGACGACTTGCCGACACCCGGGGGCCCGGTGACTCCGACGACGAACGCCGAGCCGGTCTCCGGGTAGAGCTCGCGCACGAGGGCGTACGAGAGCGGATCCGCGTTCTCGACCAGCGAGATCGCACGGGCCAGGGCGCGCCGATCGCCCGAACGCACCCCATCCGCGAGGTCGTCGAGCGCCCAGGGCTGACGCGGGCTCATGCGAGGACCTCGGACGTCCTCGGCGCGAGCATGAACGCGGCGAGGGAGGCGGCGAGATACGCGAACGCCGCCCCGCCCCACACCCAGCGGGCGCCGAATGCGTCCGTGAGCGCGCCCGCCGCGATCATCCCCAGCCCGAGGAGGGCGTAGTTCGACGACATGATCACCGTGAACGCGCGGCCGCGGAGCTCGTCGGGCGCGCCGCGCTGAACGAGGAGTGCGTTGCAGACGACCGCCGCCCCGTTCCCGAGCGAGGCCAGGATGACCGCGGGCACCGCGACCGCGATCGTCGGCGCCGCCGCTGCGATACCGTAGCCGGCGGCCATCAGGGCGATCCCCATTCCGTACAGCCAGCTCACCCCGAAGCGGTCGACGAAGGTGCCTGCCGCGAAGCTGCCGATCGTCAGCCCGAGCCCGCCCGCACCGACGAGGACGCCGAAGCCGATGTTGCCGCTCTCGAGTGCGATCTTCACGAGCACGACCTCGGCGACGTTGATCGCCGCGTTGCCGAACATGACGATGTTCCAGGCGACGAGCACCGTCAGCAGCGCCCGCGAGCGAAGGACGATGCGGACCCCGTCCCCGATGTCATGCCAGTGACCACGGCTCTCCACCTTGCCCGCCTGCATCCGTCCGCCCGGGATCCGGGCGAGCAGCACAGCGGAGAAAAGGAACGTGACCGCGTTCAGCCAGTACGCGAGATCCGGGCCCTGAACCGCGATCACGATGCCGCCGATGACCGGGCCGATCATCCACGTCAGGTTGTCGCCGGTCTGCAGGAGCGAGGTCGCATTGGACAGATCGTCGTCGTCCACGAGGTTCGGAAGGCTGGCGTAGACCGCAGGCCGGAAGAACCCCGTCGCGATTCCGGACAGCCCGGCAAGCACCACGATCGCCGTGGCGCTCCCCACGAACGGCAAGGCACAGAAGATGGCGACGCGGACGAGATCGGACACGATCAGCAGCCGCTTGCGTGAGAGCCGGTCGACGAGCGGCGCGAAGAGGAAGCCGATCAGGATGATCGGGAGGAAGTCTGCGATCAGGAGCGCGCTGACCCAGGCGCCCGAGCCGGTGCGATCGAACACGTCGACCGTGAGCGCAATCGCGGCGAGGTACGTCCCCGCCCCCGACCCGAGCGTGGCGACGAAGAGACGTCCGAAGTCGGGCGCGCGTCTGAGGAGGTCGAGGCGGAGGATGCGCGGGAGCCTACCCAGGTACGCCGGGCGGCTAGCCGCCTACGGGCTCGTACGCGAGGTTCGGCCGGAGCCAGCGCTCGGCTTCCGCCGCGTCGACACCCTTGCGTGCCGCGTAGTCGACGACCTGGTCGCGCTGGATCCGCCCCACGGCGAAGTACTTCGCGTCCGGATGGCCGAAGTAGAGCCCGCTCACAGCGGCCGCCGGAGTCATTGCATAGCTCTCCGTCAGCGCGAGGCCCGCCGACTCCGCGCCGAGCAGCTCGAAGAGCTTGCCCTTCTCGGAGTGGTCCGGGCAGGCGGGATAGCCGAAGGCCGGTCGGATCCCGCGATAGCTCTCGGCGATCAGCTCCTCGCTCGTCGGGGCCGCCTCCGGCTCGTACCACTCGCGCCGTGCCAGGAGGTGGAGGTACTCCGCCCCTGCCTCGGCGAGGCGGTCGGCGAGGGCCTTGACCATGATCGCCCGGTAGTCGTCCAGTTCCGCCTCGTAGCGCGCCGCGAGCTCGTCCGCACCGTGAACGGCGACGGCGAACGCACCGACGTGATCTCCGTCTGCCGCGAGGTAGTCGGCGAGGCAGCGGTTTGGCCGCGAGTCGCCCCAGGCGGCCTGCTGGCGCAGCATCGGGAAGCGCACGCCGCTCTCGAGCACTACGTCGTCGCCCTCGGAGCGCGCCGGCCAGAAGCCGTAGACCCCCTTCGCGTGCAGCAGCCCGTCGCGCACGATCTCGTCGAGCAGCTGGTTTGCCTCGTCGTAGAGCTCGCGCGCCGCCGGCTGCTCGAGGATCGCCGGGAACTTCCCTTTCAGCTCCCAGGCATGGAAGAAGAACTGCCAGTCGACGAAGCCGCGCAAATCGGCGAGCTCCGGCTCGACCGAGCGCACGCCGGTGAACGCCGGGACGGCGAGGCCGTCGTAGTCGAGCGGCTCGCGATTCGCACGAGCAGCGTCGATCGGAAGCAGGGGCCGGCGCTCCTTCTCCGCATGCAGCTCGCGCAGGCGCTCCTGGTCACCGCGGTTCTCGACGTCGAGCACGCCGCGGCGGACGGGATCGAGGAGATCGGAGACGACACCCACGACGCGAGACGCATCGAGCACGTGCACGGTCTCGCGGCCGTAGGCCGGCGCGATCCGCACCGCCGTGTGCTGGCGTGAGGTCGTGGCGCCGCCGATCAGCAGTGGCAGCTCGAGCCCCCGCCGCTCCATCTCCTTCGCGACGTGCACCATCTCGTCGAGGGACGGCGTGATCAGCCCCGAGAGGCCGACTGCCTGTGCACCCTCGGAGACGGCGGTGTCGAGGATCGTGTCCCCCGGAACCATGACGCCGAGGTCGATCACCTCGTAGTTGTTGCAGCCGAGGACGACGCCGACGATGTTCTTGCCGATGTCGTGCACGTCGCCCTTGACCGTGGCGAGGACGATCTTTCCCTGCGCGCGGCCGTTGCTCCCGGTTCGCTCCTTCTCCTCCTCCATGTAGGGCTCGAGATACGCGACGGCGCGCTTCATCGCCCGCGCGCTCTTCACGACCTGCGGGAGGAACATGCGCCCCGAGCCGAAGAGGTCGCCGACCACTTTCATTCCGTCCATCAGCGGGCCCTCGATCACGTCGAGCGGCCGTGCCGACTCCGCGCGCGCCTCCTCGGTGTCCTCCTCGATGAAGTCGACGATCCCGTGCACGAGCGCATGCTCGAGCCGCTTGCCGACGGGCGCCTCGCGCCACGAGAGATCCAGCTCGCGTTTCGTCGCCGACCCCTGGACCGTCGCGGCGAACGTGACGAGCCGGTCGGTCGCATCCGGCCGGCGGTCGTAGAGGACGTCCTCGACGTGCTCGAGCAGGTCGGCCGGGATGTCCTCGTAGACCACGAGCTGGCCCGCGTTCACGATCCCCATGTCGAGCCCGGCCTTGATCGCGTCGTAGAGGAACGCGGAGTGCATCGCCTCCCGCACGACGTCGTTGCCGCGGAACGAGAACGAGAGGTTCGAGATCCCGCCGCTCGTGCGGGAGCCCGGGCAGCGCTCCTTGATCAGCGGCAGCGACTCGATGAACGCCTTGGCGAAGCCGTTGTGCTCCTCGATCCCGGTCGCGACGGCGAGCACGTTCGGGTCGAAGATGATGTCCTCCGGCGCCCAGCCGTCGCCGGTCAGAAGGTCGTACGCACGACCGCAGATCGCGACTTTGCGCTCCACGGTGTCCGCCTGCCCTTCCTCGTCGAACGCCATCACGACGACGCCGGCGCCGTAGCCGTGGATCGTGCGCGCCGCCTTCAGGAACGCCTCCTCGCCTTCCTTGAGGCTGATCGAGTTGACGATCCCCTTGCCCTGCACGCACTTGAGGCCCGCCTCGAGCGCGGAGAAGCGGGAGCTGTCCACCATGATCGGGATCCGCGCGACCTCGGGCTCGGTCGCGAGCAGGTTGAGGAAGGTCGTCATCGCCTGCTCGGCGTCGAGCAGGTCGGCGTCCATGTTCACGTCGAGCACGTTCGCGCCGCCTCGCACCTGCTCGAGCGCCACCGAGACGGCGCCCTGGTAGTCGTTCGACTCGATCAGCCGGCGAAAGCGCGCCGAGCCGGTCACGTTCGTGCGTTCGCCGATCATCACGAAGCCCGTGTCCGGGCCGATCTCGAACGGCTCCAGGCCGCTGAAGTGCGGCCGCGCAGCATGTGCAGGCACTGCGCGAGGCGCGAGCCCCTGCACCGCTTCGGCGATCTGGCGCGTGTGATCGGGCGTCGTGCCGCAACAGCCGCCGACGATGTTCACGAAGCCTTCCTCGGCGAACGAGCGCAGGAGCTCCGCGGTCTCGTGCGGCCGCTCGTCGTAGCCGCCGAAGGCGTTCGGGAGACCGGCGTTCGGGTGGGAGCTCGTATACGTGTCCGCGATCCGGGCGAGGTCGGCGACGTGCGGGCGCATCTCCTTCGCACCGAGGGAGCAGTTGACGCCGACGATCAGAGGCTCGGCGTGCTCGATCGAGGTCCAGAACGCCTCGACGGTCTGGCCCGAGAGCGTGCGGCCGGAGAGGTCGACGATCGTGACCGAGATCCAGAGCGGCAGCTCGGGTGCGACCTCGCGCGCCGCGGCGATCGCCGCCTTCGCGTTCAGCGTGTCGAAGATCGTCTCGATCAGGAGCAGGTCGACACCGCCTTCGCGGAGGCCCCGGATCTGCTCGGCGTACGACTGCGCGACCTCGTCGAACGACACGGGACGGTAGGAAGGGTCGTCCACCTTCGGCGAGAGCGAGAGCGTCACGTTCAGAGGGCCGAGCGAGCCCGCGACGAAACGGCCGCCCGCCTCGTCCGCGGCCTGCCGCGCGAGACGCGCGCCCTCGACGTTCATCTCGTGCACCACGTCCTCGAGCCCGTAGTCGGCCTGACCGATCGACGTTGCGGTGAAGGTGTTCGTCGTCGTGATGTCGGCGCCCGCTGCGAGGTATTGCCGGTGGATGTCGAGGATCAGGTCCGGCCTGGTGAGGTTCAGCAGATCGGGGTCGCCGGCGAGCTCGCGCGGATGGTCGGCGAAGCGCGCGCCGCGGTAGTCCTCGGGCTCGAGACCGGCGTTCTGGAGCATCGTGCCCCAGGCGCCGTCGAGCACGACGATCCGCTCCGCCAGCAACTCCCGCAAACGCTGCTCCGCGCTCACTCCCGTCCTTTCCCTGCCGTGCCTAAAGAGGACGGGAGCGCAGGCTCCCAGCTCTTTAGGCGTTTTTTAGCCTGGTCGCCAAGCTGCCTGTCAAAGCTCTCCAGGTATCGAAAAGGCTAGCACTCGCCGTCGCCGGCAGGGTCTTCGCCGGCAAACGGCACTCAGGGAGTGCGGCTGCTCAGTAGCCGCTGAAGCCGTCGGTCCAGACCTGTTCCTCGGTCAGACCCGCAGCCAGGAGCGACCCCGACACGCCCTTGGCCATCGGCGTCGGTCCGGCAACGAGGAACTGCCGGTCCTCGAGGCCGCCGAGCAGCTCGCGCAGGACCTCGGCGTCGAGCTGGCGCGTCTCCCCCTCCCAGCCTTCCTGCTCCGTCATCGTCAGGACGAGCCGCAGGCCGTCGATGCGCTGCTCCAGCTCCTCGAGCTCGTCGAGGAACGCCGCCGACTCACGGTCTCGATTCGAGTAGACGAGCGTGATGCGATACGGCAGCCCCTCGTCTGCGATGTAGCGCAGCATCGAGCGGAAGACCGTGATCCCGATTCCGCCGGCGATGAAGACGTAGTCGACGCTCGTGTCCTCGGGCAGCAGGAAGGACCCCTTCGGCTCCTCGACTTCCACCTCGTCCCCGACCTCGAGCTCGGCGAGGGTGCGCTTGAAAGCGGTGTCGCGAAGCCGCGTTGCTAGCCCCACGACACCCGGCTCGGTCGGCGAGGTGACGAGCGAGATGTGACGCCGAAGGCCCTTCTCGTCCTGGTGGCCGCGGTCCGGCAGCTCGACCCAGAAGTAGTGGCCGGGCCGGTAGGCCGGATAGTCGTCGACCGCGAAGAGGACGAGCAGCGTCCCCTTCGCGACCTCGCGCTTCTCGGCGATTGTCGCCTTCATGGCGCGAGTCTAGCCCGAGAAAGCCAGCCGCTCTGTGTGCTCGATCACATCGTCCGCGAGAGCGGCGACTCGCGCTCGCCTAGTTTCGACCCGCCACGGTCAGCTGGTTCTCGGCGTGCTTGATCCGCTGCTCGAGTTGCCAACGGTCGGCATTCGACTCGCCCTGCTCGACCTTCTCGAGCTCCGCCTTCGCCGCCTCGAGCTGCTGCTTGGCTCGGTCGTCGTCGATCTCCTTCACGTTGATCGCGTCATCGACGAGCGCGATCGCGGTGTCGAGCTCGACCTTGAAGAAGCCGGGACCGGTCGCGAACTCGAGGATGTCCTCATTCGCTCGGTCGCGATAGACCCGCATCGACCCGGCCTTCAACGTGGCCACGAGGGGCGCGTGGCGCGCCAGCACGCCGATCTCGCCCGCCGCGCCGGGGACGACGAGCATCTCTGCCTCGCCGCGGAAGGCCTCGCCGTCGGGGGTGACGATGGCGACGTCGAACCGGGGGTGGGTGTCCGCCATCTCTAGGCCGCTGCGGCCGCGGTCTTCTCGGCCTTCGCGACGGCGCCCTCGATCGTGCCGACCATGTAGAAGGCGGCCTCCGGCATGTCGTCGTGCCTGCCTTCGATGATCTCGCGGAAGCCCTTGATCGTGTCCTCGAGCTTGACGTACTCGCCCGGCGTGCCGGTGAACTGCTCGGCCACGAAGTTCGGCTGCGAGAGGAAGCGCTCTACCTTGCGGGCCCGCGAGACGACGAGCTTGTCCTCGTCGGTCAGCTCGTCCATGCCGAGGATCGCGATGATGTCCTGCAGGTCCTTGTAGCGCTGCAGCACCTGCTGCACCTGCGTCGCGACCGCGTAGTGCTCGTCCGAGACGATTCCCGGCTGCAGCGCGCGCGAGGTGGAGTCGAGCGGGTCGACGGCCGGGTAGATGCCCTTCTCGACGATCGCGCGCGAGAGCACGGTGGTCGCGTCGAGATGCGCGAACGTGTTCGCGGGCGCCGGGTCTGTGAGGTCGTCCGCAGGCACGTAGATCGCCTGGACCGAGGTGACCGAACCGGTCGTCGTCGAGGTGATGCGCTCCTGCAGCTGGCCCATCTCGGTTGCGAGCGTCGGCTGGTAGCCGACGGCGCTCGGCATGCGACCGAGCAGGGCCGAGACCTCCGAGCCTGCCTGGACGAAACGAAAGATGTTGTCGATGAAGAGCAGGGTGTCCTGGCCCTGGTCGCGGAAGTACTCGGCCATCGTCAGGCCGGAGAGGCCGACGCGAAGGCGCGCGCCCGGCGGCTCGTTCATCTGCCCGTAGACCAGAGCGACCTTGTCGATCACCTCGGACTCGGTCATCTCGAGGAAGAGGTCGTTCCCCTCACGGGTGCGCTCGCCGACGCCGGCGAAGACGGAGACGCCGCCGTGCTGCTGGGCGACGTTGTGGATCAGCTCCTGGATCAGCACGGTCTTGCCCGTGCCGGCGCCGCCGAAGAGGCCGATCTTGCCGCCCTTCACGTACGGGGCGATCAGATCGACGACCTTCAACCCGGTCTCGAAGATCTCGATCGTCGGCGACAGCTCGCGGAACGTCGGAGGATCGCGGTGGATCGACCAGCGCTCGACGTCCTTGCCGGCCGGCGGCTTCTGGTCCACGGGCTCGCCGATCACGTTCCAGATCCGGCCGAGCGTGGCGTCGCCGACGGGGACGGAGATGGGCGCACCGGTGTCGACGACGTCGACGCCACGCGAGAGACCGTCGGTGCTGTCCATCGCAACAGCGCGGACGCGATCGTCGCCGAGGTGCTGCTGCACCTCCGCGATCAGCGTGCGGCTGCTGCCGTCGGCGGTCGGAACCTCGATCGCGAGTGCGTTGTAGATCCCCGGCAGCGTGTCGGGGAAGACGGCGTCGATGACGACGCCCTTGATCTCGATCACCTTGCCGACGGCCGAACCCTGTGCCTGCTCAGACATGTCTCACCTTTGTCTCCTGGGAAGAATCTCGTGGTAGGAAGCGCGGCGCGGGGCGCCTGCACATGCGCATGCAGTCTATCCAAGGGCCTCCGGCGACCGGGATTGGAACTACGCCGGCTGGTTGCGGAAGTGCTTCGCGGGCACCTCGGCGGCCGCATCCGCGATCGCCTCGAGCCGCTCCTTCCGCAGCAGGAGGAGCTCGGCCTGGTCGCCGGACAGATCGGCGACGCGCGGGAGCTCGGCCGGCTCGCGCTCGTCGTTCGCCAGCGGCGCGTGTGAGGCGATTCCGAGCGCCATCGCCGCCACCGCAGCAGCCGCGCTGACGGTGCGGAGACGGGCAAGCACCCGGCGCCGCCGCCACGCCGTGACCACGATGGGCCGAGGCGGCGGCTCGAAAGAGGCAGTGCGCAGCGTGGCTGCGATGTCGGCGACATCCGCGGCGAAACGGCTGCAGGACCCGCAGCGCGCCAGGTGGGAGCGGAGCAGCGTCTTCTCCAGCTCCGAGATCTCTCCGTCAGGCGCCAGTGCCGCCCACGAACGGGCACGCTCACAACGCTGATGAGGTGCGGACGGCTTCAAATCAGTTTCGTCTGGGGATCGACGGCGGCTCCGAGCACCAGCAGAATCAGCCCGACGAGGACGAGAACGCCGGACAGATTGAAGGTTTCCGACTGCTTTTTGACCGGAGTCACCGCGCCTGCTTAGACGTACTGTTCTCAGGTTTAGTTAGATAAACCAGAGGCGACAGGCGTCAGCCCACGGCTCGACCCCGCCTGTGGAACCGGAGCCGCGGCTAGATCGGCAGGTGACGCGGCGAGCGGGTTGCGTCGAGGATGCCCGCATGCCGGGTGGAATGAAACTGGGCGTCCTCTCCCTGAACATTGTCCGAGAAATCGGTGATCTGTGGCAGCTTCAGCGGCTTGTGCTCGGTCGGCGCGATCGGCCCCCGCGATGCGATTCCGAGAGCCATCAGGGCGACGGCAGCGGCTGCGCCCACCGTGCGGATACGCGCGAAACGCTGGCGCCGGCGCCACATCGGCACCGAGACGAGGTGCGGCAAAGGCTGGAGATCCGCGTTGCGCAGCTCGACCGCGATCGCGGCGACCTCGACCGAGAAGCGGCTGCAGGCAGCGCAACGGACGAGGTGGGAGTCGAGCAGATGCCGCTCGAGCTCTGAAATCTCGCCATCGGGCGCAAGCGCAGCCCACGAGCGGGCACGCTCACAGAGAACCCCGGTCGGGAACCTCGTCATGTCCATTCTGACGGGATCATCGGCAGGAAGTTAGGCCGTGATGAGCGGTTTCGCGCGAATTCGGGCGCGTCCGTATCCCCTGGAACGCCCCGCCGACCACGCACACCCGACGGCTATCCTGTGCCCGATGTCCAACCGGATGAAGATCGTGCTGGTCGCCGTCGCGGCTGCCGTCGCGGTGATCGTGACTGCTGTCGGGCTCGCCGTGGTCGCCGACGACCCGCCCTCGAAGACCGACTACAAGACCGCGGTGACGAGCGCGCGCAACCGAACCGACGCAGCGCTCCTGTGGGTCACGAAGTCCCAGTCGCTGGAGGAGCTGTCAGCTCGGCTGGACGACGCTGCGATCGTCGTCGACCGGGCCGCCGACGATCTCGCGGACGCCGGCGCGCCGGCCAGTCACGAACAGGCGAACAAGCAACTCGTTGCTGCACTCCACTCGCTCTCGACCGACCTGGAGGGCACGGCCGCCCAGATGCAACAGGAGGGGTTCGGCGACCTCCTCAGCGGAACGCGGGGTTTGAGCTTCGAAAGCTGGACGCGGGTGAACGCCATCCTCGCCGACCTCCGCGACGACGGCATCGCCGTGCCGCCGCTCGCGCGCCACTAGGCGCCGACGACAGTGCTGGTGGGCACGGCGGCGACGGCGTCGGCGCCGGCCAGATCGAGCGGCTTCAACACTTCGGCGAAGTGGCACGCAACGGGCTGTCCGGTTCCTCCGCGCGGAATCAGGGCGGGCTCCTCCTCGGCGCAGATCTGCTGCGCCTTCCAGCAGCGCGTCCGAAACCGGCATCCCGAAGGAGGGTTGGCAGGGCTGGGAACGTCGCCCTCGAGCACGATCCGGCTGCGCTTGCCGCGGTGGTTCGGGCTCTCGATCGGGACGGCCGAGAGCAGCGCCTGCGTGTAGGGATGCATCGGCGTCCTGTACACCTCGTCCCGCGTGCCGACCTCCATCACCTTGCCGAGGTACATGACGGCGATGCGGTCTGAGACGTGACGGACGACCGAGAGGTCGTGCGCGATGAACAGGTACGTGAGACCGAAGTCGTTCTGAAGCCCCGCGAGCAGGTTCACCACCTGTGCCTGGATCGACACGTCCAGCGCCGACACCGGCTCATCGAGCACGATCAGCGCCGGGTTCAACGCAAGCGCGCGTGCGACTCCGATCCGCTGTCGCTGGCCGCCGGAGAACTCGTGTGGAAACCGGTTGCCGTGCTCAGGGCTGAGGCCGACAGTCCGCAAGAGCTCCTCGACGCGCATGCGGCCGTTCTTGCCGCGATAGAGGCCGTGGATGCGCAGCGGCTCGGCGACGATCTCCCGTACCGTCATCCGCGGGTTGAGCGAGGCATAGGGATCCTGGAAGACGATCTGGATCTCCCGGCGGACGGGACGCATCTCCTTCCGGCCAAAGCTCGTGATGTCCTTGCCGTCAAAGATGATCCGGCCCGCGGTCGGCTCGAGCAGCTTCATGATCGTCCGGCCCAGCGTCGTCTTGCCACAACCCGACTCACCGACGACCCCGAGCGTTTCGCCGCGAACGATGAAGAGGTCGACACCGTCCACGGCCTGCACCTGGCCGACGGTGCTCTTCAGAAGCCCGGCCTTGATCGGGAAGTGCTTGACGAGCCCTTCGACGCTGAGGAGCACGTCCTTGTCGCCGGCCGCCTGCTCCGGGTTCGTCACCGGCGCCTCGCTCACGGACGGTCACCCGAGGTCGCCAGGGAGGCCTCGGCGGCGGCGAGCTCCTCGGCGAAGTGACATCTCGAGACGTGTTCCTCGACAGCGCTGAACGAGCGGAGCGGAGGGACTTCGGTCCGGCAGAGCGTGCGACCCTGCGACAACTCGCAGCGGGGGTGGAAGGCGCATCCCGGCGGCGGCGCGATCAGGCTCGGCGGCTGGCCCGGAATCGGATGGAGCCATTCCTGGTCGCCGTCGAGCCGCGCGAGGCTGTTCAGCAGCCCGAGCGTGTACGGATGCCGAGGCGAGTTGAAGATCGTGTAGACGTCGCCGAGCTCGACAACCCTACCCGCGTACATCACGACCACGCGGTCCGCGAGCTCGGCGATCAGGCCGAGGTCGTGGGTGATCAGGATGATCGACGCGTGCGTCTCCGAGCGTGCGGCCTTGAGCACCTCCACGATCTGCGCCTGAATCGTCACGTCGAGGGCAGTCGTCGGCTCATCCGCGATCAGGACACTGGGATCGTTGGCGATCGCCATTGCGATCATGGCCCGCTGCCGCATGCCGCCGGAGAACTCGTGCGGGTACTGATCGACGCGCCGCTCGGCGAAGGGAACGCCCACGAGCTCGAGCAGATGGATCGTCCGTGCGCGCCCGTCGGCCTCGCTCATGCCGGGGTGGTGCACGAGCACGGCCTCCCCGATCTGGTCGCCGATCGTCAAGACCGGGTTCAGCGAGGTCATCGGGTCCTGGAAGATCATCGCCATGTCGCCGCCCCGGATCTGCTGGAGCTCTCGCTTGGGCATCTTGATCAGGTCGCGGCCCTTGAACACGGCCTCGCCCTTGATCACGCGCCCGGGCGGCTGGGGAATCAGGCCGAGCATCGACATCACCGAGACGCTCTTGCCCGACCCCGACTCGCCGACGATGCCGAGGACCTCGCCCGCTTGCAGGTCGTAGGTGACGTCCGTCACTGCGCGGACGACCCCGTCCTCGGTGTCGAACTCGACGGTTAGATCTCGGATCGAGAGGATCGGATCAGGCACGGACTCTCCGCTGCGTCGGGTCGAGCGCGTCACGTAGCCCGTCCCCGATGAAGTTGACCGCGAGCGCGATCAACACGATCGTAAGCCCCGGGAAGGTGACGAGCCACCACAGGTTGAAGCCCTCGCCCTGGCCGTCGGCGATCAGCTTTCCGAGCGCCGGGTCGGGCGGCTGGATGCCAAAGCCGAGGAACGAGAGTGCAGCCTCGGTGAGGATCGCCGCGGCGACCACGAGCGTCGCGTTCACGATCAGAGGTCCGAGTGTGTTCGGAAGCATGTGCCGGCTGATGATCCGAAGATCGCTCGCACCGCTGGCCTTCGCCGCCTCGACGTACTCCTTCTCGCGGAGCGAGAGGAACACACCCCGCACGATGCGGGCGAGCGGTGTCCAGAAGAGCAGCGCAAGAATCACACCGACCCTGAGCGGATCGCCCGAGCCGAAGAACGCCGACGCGGTGAGCAGCACTGCGAGCCCGGGCAGTGTGAGGATCAGATCCGTGAACCGCATCAGGAGATTGTCGGTCGTGCCGCCGAAGTAGCCGGCGATCGCACCGATGACCGTGCCGATCAGCGTCGAGAGCAGGGCCACGAAGAGCGCAACCCAGAGCGAGGTGCGAAGGCCGAAGATGACCCGGCTCAGGTAGTCGCGGCCGAGCAGATCGGTGCCGAAGTAGTGATAGTCCTTGCTCGTCGGGGCCTGGGCGATGTTGTTGAGGTCGAGCTCGTCGAAGGCATACGGCGCGATGCGGTCGGCAAACACCGCGACGAGGCCGATGAGGATCAACACGACCAGGCTGATCACCGCCAGCTTGTGACGGAAGAAGCGGAGCCTGGCATACGACCACTGGCTGCGCGGCTTCGGCGCCACGCCGGCCCCGTACGCCAGCGCGAGCTGCTCGCTTGCTTCGTGGCCGAGCTCAGGGGTGGCAAGGTCGCCGGCCTGTCCACTGATCGTGGATCCCAGCAGGGTCTCCTCGAACGGCTCGGGACGGATGTGCTCAGTCATAGCGAACGCGCGGATCGAGCAGGCCGTACGCGATGTCCGCAATCAGATTGAACAGGATGATCATGATCGCGGTGATCATCAGCCAGGCCATGACCGGATACGGGTCGTTCGAGAGCAGGGCGTTCACGAAGTAGAGCCCCATCCCGTCGAGGGAGAACACCGTTTCGGTGACCACCGCGCCCCCCAGCAGCGCGCCGAAGTTGAGCGCGATCAGCGTTACGAGCGGGATGAGCGCGTTCCGGAACGCGTGCTTCATCGTCACGCGTCGCTCGACGACACCCTTCGCACGAGCCGTGCGCACATAGTCCGAGTTGACGACCTCGAGCATCGCTGCGCGCATGTAGCGCGAGTAGGTGGCGACATTGGCGACCATCAGCACGAGCACCGGCAGCACGAGATGGTGCGCCCGGTCGACCACGAAGCTCACCCCGGTGCCGGCGTCGACCGAGCTGAGGTTTGCAACCGGGAAGACTCGGTGCCCCGTACGCTCGTAGATCTGCACCACCGCCACCTGGAGCATCAAGGCGAGCCAGAAGACAGGCGTCGCCAGCCCGAGGAAGCTGAACGTGGTCATCGTGTAGTCGAAGCCCGAGTACTGCCGTAAGGCAGAAAAGACGCCGATGAAGACCGCTAAGAGAATTGCGAGCAGCTCGGCCGCGATCACGAGCTGAAGCGTGTTCTTCATCACCCGCCAGAGGTCGGGCAGGATCGGCCGGTCGCTGAGCAGCGTCGTCCCGAACTGGTTCGTGACGACGTCCTGCGCCCAGTAGCCGTAGCGCTTGAAGATCGAGTCGTCGAGGTGCTTGCGGTCGACGATGTTCTGGATCGACTCATCCGAGACGTTCGGCGCCGTCGCGAGGGACGCGAGCGGGTCGCCTGAAGACGCGACGAAGAAGAAGACGAGGAAGCTTGCGAGAACGAGGACAAGGCTGCTGTAGAGAAGCCTGCGGACAATGTAGACCAGCATCTTGAGCCTCCGCGTCGAAGGAGGAAGTCCCGCCCCCGCCAGTGGCGGGGACGGGACTTCGCTACGGGAATTGCATTATCCCCGGTGGTGCGACTGCAGGTGCGGCGGGTTGCCGTCCTGCTAGTTCACCGACCAGCTGTTGACGTTCCAGGTGCTGCCCTCTTGCGTCGGGTTGAGGACGGCGCCCTTGACGGCGGTGCTGGCGATGATGAACTGCGGCCGTGCGTACACCGGGATCGACGGGATGTCGGTCGAGATGTAGCGAGCCTCAGCCTCGTTCAGGAGCGCCTCACGCGGGGCCCTGCTCGAGCGTGTTCGGCACCTTGTTCAGGAGCGCCGTCAGCTTGCGGTTGCAGTAGAGACCGTAGTTCTGGTCGCCACCACACGCGTAGAGGTCCTTCGAGGTGATCTTCGAGTCCGGCGTCTGGAGATACGTGAACATCATCAGATCCCAGTCGCTCGACGGAAGCGTCGTCCCGAACATCACGCCACCAGTCTGGAACCGCGGCACGAGCTCGATGCCGACGCTCTTCAGCTGGCGCTGGATGATCTCGAACGTCAGGGCGCGGAGCTGGTTGCCCGTCGTCGTGTAGAACCGGAACGACAGCTTGCCGACGTTGGGGCACGAGAAGATGTCGCTGTTCCCGGCCGTCGGCTTGCTCGGACCGCCCGTGCAGCCCGTGCTGCTTGAGCTTGTTGATCACGGCCTGCTGGTTGAACGGGTGCTTCGCCCAGTGCTTCGTGTAGGCGGACTCGAACGGCTTGAAGATCAGGCTCTGCAGCGAGGTCAGGCCGGGCGAGATCTGCCGGTAGAGCGCGTCTGCAACCTGGCTCCGGTTCATGCCGCTCACAAGCGCCTCACGCACGTAGCGCTGCTTCAGGGCCGCATGACCCTTCGGGCCGAACTGGATGTCGATGTGCTCGAAGGCCTGCGAGATCTGCCGCTGGACCTTGAACTTCGGATCCTTGGCGAAGTCAGCGATCTGGAGCTGCGGCTGCGGCTCCATGAACTGCCCCTCGCCCGACTTGAGCGCCTGGAAGCGGGCGTTCGTGTCGAGGATGTAGCGGAAGACGACCCGGTCGAGCTTCATGGCCGGGCCGGCCTTGAACGCGGTGTTCTTGACGAGCGTGATCTGCACGCCCTTCTGCCAGCTCTGGAACTTCCACGGGCCGTTCGAGACCGGGATCGAGTCGTTGAACATCTTGTTCATGTCCTGGCCCTTGATGATGTGGGCCGGCCAAAGACCGTTGGCTGCGTACGACTCCCAGTCAGCGATCGGCTTCTTGAACACGATGGTGACGCTCTTGCCGTTGGCCTTGACGGACTTCATGTCCTCCCAGCCGGTGCGGCTGATGACGTTGAAGGCCGGGTTGACGAACGCCGCGTGCGTTGCCACGAAGTCGGCGCCGGTGACGGGCTTGCCGTCACTCCAGTTCGCGTTCGCCTTGTACTTGAACGTGACCGTCAGCGGGTTCTTCTTCACGATCTTCGGCTTGGCTTCGCAGAGTTGCGGGATCAGGTTGCCCTTCTCGTTCCGCTTCTCGCAACCGTCGAAGATCCGGTTGGTAATCAGTGCGGTTGCATAAAGGTTGTTGTCCGTCCAGTTGTTCCGCAGTGTTGGCGGCTCCTGGTCGTGGATGAAGACGACCGTGCCAGCCTGGGTCTTCTCTGTCCCAGCTGTGGCACCGGGGCCGACGACGAGGCTCGCTACGAGCGCGAGCAGAGCCGCCAGCCAGATCGAGCGTTTACGCATGAAGTTCCCCTCCGTGTCGATATGCCCGCTCAATCGGGCAGGATCATAGTGCTGTGACGTGCATCGACAGGTTTAGTTAGGAGGTTCATGAAGATTCCCCGAAGAGGTGCGCCGAGGCCCCCAGGCACACCCCCGGAAGACTTCGCCGCGGCTGAGGATGCGGGCCGGCAGGCCGAAAAGGCGAGCGTTCTCCTCGATCGTGCCGTCGGCGTCGAGTGGTACCGGGAAAACGGTACGGCAGTCGACGAGGCGGCGCTGGCGCTCTGCCGGCTCCGGCGCGCGCAGGCCGGGCTAAAAGGCGGTCCGGAGGGGGGCGACGAGGCGGTCCGGCGTGTGCTCGACGGAACGAGCCCGGAGGCGATCGTCTGGATTGCGAGCCGTGCGATCTCCTACATGGACGAATCGGGATACCCGGAGGCGGTAGAGCCCTGGTTTCCGGACGAGGGCCCGACGTAGGGCTCAGCGTTCGCGGCGCCAGAGCAAGAACGTCAACGGCAGGAACACTGCGCCGGTGAGATACGGGGCGAGCGCGAGCTGGTGGCGGCGCTCGCCCCTCGGCTCGACCTGCCCCTCCCCGATCAGGTCCCGGGCCTTCCCGATCGCACCTCCGAGGTCGCCCTCCGAGAAGACGGAGCCGCCGACCACGTCCGCGGCATGCTCGAGGGTCGCGCGGGAACGCAGGTCGGGGCTGTATTGCGGCTCGACCTGGCCGGCGTTGTAGACGCGCTCGTCCTGGTCCCAGACGTGCACGAAGACAGCGTCGACGCCGGGCGGGCGATGAAAGGCAGCCGCGAGCGACGCTCCGGCGACAGGCACGCTCTCGCCGTCGGTGATCACGACGAGCAGCCGGCGGCGCGCGGTCGGTGAGAAGTAGCCGCGTGTGACGACTGCCTCGAGCGCCTCGAGCCTCGTCGCCGTGGTGACGAACGTCCCCTGCGGCGGCGGCCGGTCGATGCCGATCGAGCGTCGAAGCGTCGCGACGAAGACGTCGTCGTTCGCGCTCGGGAAGAGGTGCGGAAGGACACGGTCCGTGAACGAGGCGATGCCGACCGGGACATCCGGGAGCGCGTCGCGAAAGCGAATCGCCGCGGCACGGGCGCGCTCGTAGCGAATCGGCGTCTTCGGGCCCGAGCGCGCGAGCATCGAGCGCGACGTGTCGAGCACCACGATCGCCTCGGCGTCGTTGCGAACCTCGCGGGTGGTCGTCCACTGCAGCCGTGGCTGCATGGCCGCGAGCCCGAGCAGGACGGCTGCCGCGAGTAGAGCGAGAAGTGGGAGGCGCCGCGCCCACCGCGCCGGCTGCGGGAGCCCGACGCCCTCCCGAACTTCGGCCCCGCGACGTTGCTGAAGCCGAAGCGCAAGCAGAGGCACGACGACACCGAGCGCGAGCAGCGCGCCGACGGGCGTCAGGAGCGAGACGTCCATCAGTAGCCGCTTCCGGGCTCGCCCGCTCCCGCGCCGCGCGCGCCGCTGCCGCCTGGGAGGGGATTGCGCCCGGCGGAGGCTTCGGTCGGGAGCAGGCCCTGCCCGCGCGCGAGCATCAGTTGCAGGTTGTACTTCGCGTCGTCGTTCTCGGGATCGAGGTCGATCGCCTGCTCGAAGCTGGCGATGGCGTTCAGCAGCAACTCGGACCGGTCCTGGTCGCTCGCGCCCGAGGGCGCCGCGTTGTACGCGGCGATGCTGATCACGCCGAGGAGGTTCGCGGCGCGCGAGTTGTGCTCGGGCCGCCGGTCGTTGGCGACGATCGACTCCAGCAACTGGGCCGCGTCGGTCCGGCGGACGGCCAGATTCGGGTCCGACACGGTTGCGTCGTCCAGGCTGCTGGCGCGGACGAGCTGCAGTGCCCGGCGGAACTGGAGATCGTCGTCGACGTCGAGGAGCTTCGTGCCGGAGCGAAGCGGCGCGAGCAGGTTCGGGCTCCAGAGCGACGACGACCGTTGCGAGGACGCCCGAAAGCGGACGTCGTCGGCCGGCAGCGTCGTTCGCCAGCGGGCGACGTCGACGGCCAGCAACGCGACGAACACTGCGGCGAGCAGGCAGCCCGCAGCGACCACGAGGAGCAGCTCCCTTCTCAGGGGGACCGCCTTCACGCCACCCGCCTCCGAACCGGCAGGGCAAGCAGGCTCGCAAACCGCTCGTGCGCGGCGAGCGCGGCCAGCAGGAGCGCGCCGAGGAGGAGCAGCAGTTGCGGCAGCGGCCTCCGTCCGGGGGCGGGAAGCTCAAGGCTGCTGTCCGGCTGCTCGGCCAGCGGCGTGAACGCCTTCGGGCCGAGAATCCCGCCGAAAAGCGCGCGCGCATCGCTCGACGGCCCGAGTCCCAGCAGCCGCACGTCGATGCCCGCCCGCTGGATCGAGCGAAGCACCCGGGCGGTCTCCGGCACGTCGTCGGGCGCCGTCTCGAGGTCGCTGACGAGCAGGATCGAGCCGTTCTTCACCTTGTCGCCCTCGAGCATGTCGCGGGCCAGCTGCAGTGCGGTCGAGATCCGCGTACCCGCGCGGAACGCATCCGTCCAGGGATTGACGACCTTGCCGCCCACCGGCGGCCGCAGCAGGCGGATCACCGGCTTCAGCTCGGCCGCAGGCGACCCGGGCGGAAGCAGCTCGTACGGTACGTCCGAGAAGATCACGAGCCCGACCGGCGCATCTGCCTCGACCAGGCGCTGCAACGTCCCGCGGACGATGCCGGAGTGGTCGTCGAGGATCGAGAGCGAGAGATCGAGGACGACGACCCCGGTGGTTCCCGTCGGCAGCAGGCCGCGGTCGCGCGGGTCGAGGTCACGTGCCGTCGCGACTGCAGCGACGAGAAGGGCGATTGCGCCGCCCGCGAGCACCACTCGCAGCGCCGCGGTTCGCCGCGCCGCTCCGGGGAACGACCGAGCGTCGGCGGTGTCGATCGCCCGCGTGCGTCTAAACGGGTTCGGCACGGGTCTCCTCCCTCGCTGCGGCCGCGTTGAGCTCCTCTTCCAGCCGGAGGCGCTCCAGCTCGAGCTGCCGCAGCTCTTCCTCGAGCGCCGCGCGGACGCGGGTGGCCAGCCCCTTCGTCGCCGCGACCGGAGGCGGTGTGGGCGACCACGCCAGCTCGCGCGCGGTGCGGACGAGCCCGTCGTCCTCGCCGCGGTCGGCGAGCACCTCGGCGACGAGCTCCAGGGAGCGCCGCTGGTCGGCTGCCCCATTCGCGCTCGCGGCGTTCTCGAGCAGCTCGAGCGCCTGCTCCAGCGGGCTCAGCGTCGGATCGCCTGCCGACTCCGGCTCAGGCTCCGGTTCCGCCGCCGGCGCGCGCCGCGGCCAGCCGAAGTACGCGAGCGCGATGCCGGCGAGCGCGAGCACGACGCAGAGGGCGATCAGCAAGCGCGAGCAGCCGGCCTGGCGACGTGCGATACGACGGCTTGGGGACGGTGGCGAGGTCGGCGCGGTACGGACTGGCCTGGGCGGTCAGCTCACCCGGCCTGATCCGTGTGTGGATGGTGACCTGTGGCCACGAGACCGGGACCGACTTCCGTTCCGACTTCCCGCCGACCCGGTCCTCGAACTCGACCCTGGCTGGGTCGAAGTCGAACACGATCGTGTCCCGGCCGGGCGTGCAAGGCAGCTTCAGGCAGCGAAGGACGAAGAGCGCGCGCAGGTAGGAGGTGTTCCCGGCGTCCGAGCGGACGAGTTGATCCTGACCCGACACGGCGCCACGCATTGAACCCAGCCTGCACACGGACCGAGCTCGGGTCGACGCGTCGCCGGTCGAACGTGACGTCCACCTGCGCCCGGATCGTGTCGCCGAAGACGGCGATCCTCGGTGAGATCGTGCCCTCCGCCCGGAGAGGCACTGACCGGCGAGGTCCGGGCCTGGCCGGAGTCACGACCGACGAGCACGACGGCTGCCGCCGTCGCAACCGCGACGGCGATCAGCGCACCACCGAGCCAGAGCCGGCGCGCAGCCATCCGCTAGCCCGTCCCCCGCCGTGCGCCCCGTAGCTCGCTCCAGTCGAGGAACGAGGCGAGGAGCTCCGCCGGATCGCTCGACGAGACGATGATCGGATCGAGGTCGAGCAGCAGGAGCTCATCCAGGAGCGCGAGGAACCGCTCCTCGTTTGCCCGGCGCCGGGCGGCGGCTTCCTTCTTGGTCAGGCGCACGTCGACGATCCGTCGCGTCCGCGGGTCCCGCAGCGGGACGACGATGCCGCTGACGTCCGGGAAGCTCCGCTCCCAGACGGGGTCCTGGATCACGACCGGCACCACATCCCAGTGGTGCTCCGACGCGGTGAGCCAGGTCTCACGAGATGGTGGCTGGAGAAAGTCCGAGAGGACGAAGACGAAGCTGCCCGCCGGAACGTTTCGCCGATGCTCGAACAGGTGCTCGAGCGAACGCTCGACGCCGTCGGTCGGCGCCTCCCAGCCTGCCGAGTCGAGCCGCTCCTCACGCAGGTGCGCGATCCGCCGCTCTCCGCGCGGCGGCAGCCAGAAAGCCTCGCCGTCGGCGTAGTCGAGGTAGCCGCCGAAGCCGCCCGAACGCGTGGCGCTGGCGAGCACGAGCTCGACGGCCCGCCGCATCGCAGTGCCTTTGTCGAGCCACGGCAGCGACGGCCCGAAGAAGCCCAGCTGTGGACTGCGGTCGCAGACCACGACGACGCGCGGTCCCTCGTCTGCGTACCGCTCACGGACGACAAATTCGTCCCGGCCGCGTGCCGACGAGAGCCGCGCCGACGAGGCCCAGTCGATCGTGCGGATGTCGTCCCCGGGCCGGTAGGGACGCGAGCCCGCTACCTCGGTACCGCGGCCGCGGCGCACACTTCGCATCGTCCCGTGTGGCAGCCCCAGCAAGCGGCGGCGCGGGACGAGTTGAAAGGTCTGTTGCCCGCTGCTCACGTCCCGGACTGGCCGGACTGGACTGTGCGCTCGTGACCGAAGAGCGGATCCTCATCGGAGCCGGGGCGCGGCGCGAGCTCGAGACAGGCCTGGCGGAACTCCTCGATCGCGGCGGGCCATCCCGCCGCGCGTGCACGCGCGACGAGCGCCGGTGTGAAGACGACGCGGTGCACCAGCACCGGGACGAAGAGGCGCTCGACGTCTTCGGGGATCACGTAGCCGCGGCCGTTCAGAAGCGCCCAGGCGCGAGCGACGCGCTCGACGGCGAGACTGCCGCGGACAGAGGCTCCGATCGAGACGACCTCGAGCTCACGGGTGGCACGGACGAGATCGACGATCCAGTTGTGCAGCACCTCGTCGACGTAGACGTGCTGCGCGGCGTCGCGCAGCTCGCGGATGTCGGCGAGGCCAACGGCCGGCTGGAGGTCGCCGAGCGGGTGGCGGTAGCGCTGCTCCTCCAGGATCCGCCGCTCCTCGAGCACGCCCGGGTATCCGAGCGCGGTGCGGAGCAGGAAGCGGTCTAGCTGCGCCTCCGGCAACGGGAACGTCCCCTCGTATTCGATCGGGTTGTCCGTCGCGAGGAGGAAGAACGGGCTCGGCAGCTGCATGGTCACCCCGTCGACGGTCACCTGGCCCTCGGCCATCGCCTCGAGCAGCGCAGACTGGGTCTTCGGCGTCGCGCGGTTGATCTCGTCCACGAGGAGGACGTTCGTGAAGATCGGGCCGGGGCGGAACTCGAAGTCGCGCGTCTTCTGGTCGAAGACGGACATGCCAGTGACGTCGGTCGGCTGCAGGTCGGGCGTGCACTGGATCCGCGAGATCGTGACCCCTTCGATGCTGCCGCCGATCGCGCGTGCGAGCACCGTCTTCGCGGTGCCGGGGACGTCTTCGAGAAGCACGTGGCCGCCGCACATCAGCGCGGCGAGGACGAGCTTGACCTCCTCGCGCTTGCCGTAGACGACGGTCTCGATGTTGTTGACCAGGCGCGTGGCGACGTCGATCGCCGAAGCGAAGCGATCGGGTTCCTGCACGCGCTCGACCCCGGTCTCCATGCGCCCCGGATCCTAGTCGGATCGCTCGTTAGCGCTGTTAAGCAGGAGTTATGTGAGGGCCTCTGCGCCGGCGACGATCTCGAGCATCTCCTGGGTGATCTCCGCCTGGCGGGCCCGGTTCATCTGCAGGGTCAGCGTGTCGATCAGCTCCCCCGCGTTCTTGGACGCGTTCCGCATCGCCGTCATCCGCGCGCCCTGCTCCGAGGCCGCCGACTCGAGCAGCGCCCGGTAGACCTGCGTCTCGAGGTAGACCGGGAGCAAGCGGGCGAGGATCTCCTCCGGCTCCGGCTCGAAGATGAAGTCGCCGCGCATCGCGTCGTCGCGCCGCTCCTCCTCGTCGGTCTCGAGGATGTCGGCCGAGATCGGCAAGAGCTCCTGCTCGGTCACCGTCTGCACGAGCGGCGAGACGAAGGCGTTGTAGACGAGGACGGCGCTGTCGATCTCGCCCGCGACATAGAGCTCCGCGACACGGTGCGCGATCGCCTGTGCGTCGGAGTAGGCGGGCCGGTCGGTGAAGCCGGTGTACTCGCCGAGCACCTCGTAGCCGCGGAACGCCAGAGTCGAGCGGCCCCTCTTGCCGACCGCGATGAAGTGCGCCTGCTTCCCCTCCCCGCGCAGCTGCCGCTCGACCGCGAACACCCGCCGGATGATCTGTGCGTTGAAGGGGCCGGCGAGACCGCGGTCGCCGGTGAGCGCCACGACCGCCACGGTCTTGATCTCCTCACGCTGCTGCAGCAGCGGCAGCCCGCGCACGGATGCGCTCGCACGCCCGACGCCGGCGATCAGCTCGCGCATCGTCTCGGCGTAGGGACGCATCGCCTCGATCCGGGTCTGCGCGCGGCGCAGCCGGGCGGAGGCGACGAGCTCCATCGCCTTCGTGATCTTGCGCGTGTTCTTCACCGAACGGACGCGCCGCTTCAGATCCTGAACGGAGGCCACTAGTGGCTCTCCCGGTGACGGTTTCGCGCCAGAGGCGCCCTGACTGTTGCCGGGAGGGCCACTAGGCGACGAGCCCCTTGTCTTCCTCGACGTTGAAGCTCTTCTTGAACTTCCCGAGCTCGTCGTCGAGCTGCTTGGTCGTCTCGTCGGTGAGGTCCTTCGTCTCGTCGATCGACTTGTAGATGTTGCCGTCCGCGCGGAGGTACTCACGCAGCTCGTCGTGGAAGCGCGGAACCTGGGCCACGGGCACGTCGTCCAGGAAGCCGTTGATCCCGGCGTAGAGCGCCACCACCTGCTCGGCGTGAGGCCACGGCTTGTACTGCGGCTGGTTCAGCGTCGCCACCATCCGCTCACCCCGGGCGAGCGTGTTCTGCGTCGCCTGGTCGAGCTCCGAGCCGAACTGGGAGAACGCCTCCAACTCGCGGTACTGGGCGAGCTCGAGCCGGAGCCGGCCGGCCACCTTCCGCATCGCCTTGGTCTGCGCCGAGCCACCGACCCGGGAGACCGAGGTGCCGACGTTGATCGCCGGCCGGATGCCCGAGTAGAAGAGGTCGGCCTCGAGGAAGATCTGCCCGTCGGTGATCGAGATCACGTTCGTCGGGATGTAGCCGGCGATGTCGCCGGCCTGCGTCTCGACGATCGGCAGTGCCGTCATCGAGCCGCCTCCGAGCTCGTCGTTCAGCTTGCATGCCCGCTCGAGCAGGCGCGAGTGGAGGTAGAAGACGTCGCCGGGATAGGCCTCGCGGCCCGGCGGCCGGCGGAGCAGGAGCGAGAGCTGCCGGTACGCATCCGCATGCTTCGAGAGGTCGTCGTAGATGACCAGGGCGTGCTTGCCGTTGTAGAGGAAGTGCTCGGCCATGGCCGCGCCCGCGAAGGGGGCCATCCACTTGATCGGCGCCGCCTCGTGCGCCGCAGCGGTGACGATGATCGTGTAGTCCATCGCGCCCTCTTCCTTCAGGCGCTCGTACACTTGCGCGACGGTCGAGCCCTTCTGCCCGATCGCGACGTAGATGCAGAAGACGTCCGTGTCCTTCTGGTTGATGATCGCGTCGATCGCCACCGCGGTCTTGCCCGTGCCGCGGTCGCCGATGATCAGCTCGCGCTGGCCGCGGCCGACGTTCGTCATCGAGTCGATCGCCTTGACGCCGGTCTGGAGCGGCTCCTTCACCGGCTGGCGCTCGATCACGCCGGGCGCCTTGAACTCGAGCGGGCGGCGCTCGGAGGAGTCGACCGGCCCGCCGCCGTCGAGCGGCTCGCCGAGCGGGTCGACGACGCGGCCGAGCAGGGCATCGCCGACGGGGACGTCGACGACGGCGCCGGTCCGCTTGACCGGCTCGCCCTCCTTGACCTCCTGCCACTCGCCGAAGAGCGCGACCCCGACGTTGTCCTCCTCGAGGTTGAACGCGATCCCGACCACTCCGTGCTCGAACTCGAGCCGCTCGAGCGAGACGCAGTTCTCCAGCCCGTGCACGCGGGCGATGCCGTCACCGACCTGGAGCACCGTGCCGACCTCCGAGAGGTCGGTCTGGACGTCGTAGTGCTCGATCCGGGACTTCAGGATCGAGGTGATCTCTTCAGGGCGTAGCTTCAACGTCAGCTCCTTGTCACGAGTTCGTGTCGTAGTCGGTTGAGGCGGCCGCGAACGCTTGCGTCGAGCCGGTACGAGCCGACCTGAAGGATGATCCCGCCAATCAGCGCGGAATCGACCTTGCGTGTCGCCTCGACCGAGCGGCCGGAGGACTTCTCAATCTTCGTCAGGATCGTGGCTGCCTCGTCGTCCGAGAGCTCGTACGCCGTCGTCAGCTCCACCGTCAGGCGCTTCTGCTCGGCCGCGACCAGCTCCTCGAGCTCCCGGTAGATCTCGTCGATCTGCGCCGTTCGCCCCTTCTCGGAGAGCAGGCGCAGGAAGTTGCGGATCAGCTCGTCGGCGCCGCCGAGGATCTCGTCGAGCGCCGCGGTCCGCTCGTTCCGGTCGAGCTGCGGGTTCGTGAGCAGGCTGCGCAGCTCGGGGACGTCCTCGAGCGCCGCGACGAAGTCGCCGAGCTCGGCGAGGACCGGCTCGAGCCGCCCCTCGTCCTTCGCTGCCTCGAAGAGCGATCGTGCGTACAGGCGGGCGGCAACGGCCACTAGGCGCGCTCACCCTCCAGAGCAGAGAAGTCGAGGTCGCCGATCGCGTCATCGATCAGCTTGCGATGGTCGTCGCGGTCGAGCACCTTGCCGGTCACCTTGGTGGCCGCCGCGAGCGCGAGCTCGGCGACCTCGGCGCGAATCTGCTCGAGCGCACGAGTCGTCTCGGCCTCGATCTGCTTGCGGGTCTCCTCGAGCCGGCGTTGACGATCGGCTTCCGCCTCTTCCTTGGCGCGCTCACGCTGCGCGTCGCCGACCTTCCGCGCCTCGGCGAGGATCGCTCCCGCCTCGCTCTTGGCCTGGCCGATGAGCTGCTTGTGCTCCTCCAGCAGCCTGCGAGCTTCGTCGCGCGCGTGCTCAGCCTCCTCGATCGAGGAGCGGATGCGGTCGCGGCGCTCGTCGATCATCTTCTGGATCGGGCCGAACGCGTACTTCCTCAGGACGAAGAAGGTGATCGCGAAGCAGACGAGCGTCCAGATCATCAGACCTGGGACGACGTCGATCAGCGGTGAAGCTGCGAGCAGCATCAGGTGCGTCTCCCTCTTCCCTTAGACCAGGACGAAGGCGAGCAGGCCGCCGATCAGGCCGTAGAAGACGACGGCCTCGGTGAGCGCGAATCCGAGCCACTGAATGCCTGTCAGCTCTCCTCGGAGCTCGGGCTGGCGCGCGACCGCCTGGATCATCGAGCCGAAGATGTTGCCGATGCCGATGCCGGCCCCGAGCGAGCCGAGACCGATGCCGAGAGCGAGCGCGATCGCCTTGCCGGCGTCGACGTTGCTCGCGGCCTCTGCGGCGAGAATGAAAGACATGCTTGTACTCCTCCTTGTTAGTGCTTGCTAGTGCTCCGGCTCGATCGCCGAGCCGATGTAGATGGCCGAGAGGGCAGCGAAGATGAACGCCTGGATCGAGACGACGATCACGACCTCGAAGAGATAGAACGCGGCCGCCGCGGGCACTGAGACGACGGCGACGGCGAGGCTCTCGAGTACGAAGATCAGGCCGATGAAGGTGAGGATCAGCATGTGCCCTGCGAGCATGTTCGCGTAGAGACGGACGGAGAGGCTGATCAGGCGCATGAACTGGCCGAGGATCTCGAGCGGGACGATGAGCGGCAGGATCGCCTTCGGCACGTCGGGGATCCAGCTCCTGAAGTATTTGCGCGCGCCGTTGTACCGGATCCCCTCGTAGTGCGTGAAGATCCAGGTCATCAGCGCGAGCGCGAGCGTGACGCTGATCGACGAGGTGGCCGCGTAGATGGCCAGCGTCGGCAGCTCGACACCCGCGATCTCGAACTTCTCGTTCGAGAGCGGCAGCGGGATGAAGCCGATCATGTTGATCACCCAGATGAAGAGCATCAGCGACGTCACGTAGGGGAACCAGCGCGCGATCGCTTTATGCGGCAGCCCTTGCTCGGCGACCTGCGTCTGTGCGATGTCGTAGATCATCTCGCCGACTGCCTGTCTCCTGCCGACCTCGTTCTTCGCCCCGATCCGGGCGCGCATCAGGAAGAGGCCGAGGAAGATCGTCACGATCGTTCCCAGGATCAGGTAGGCGACCGTCTTGTTGATCGAGAGGTCGAGCGGGCCGATGTGGATCGGGATCCATTCGCCGGGGTCGAAGTCGTGCTCCGGATTGAACTCGTCCTCCGCCCCGGTCGCCGACGAGGCGAGGGCGACCTGCGGCAGCAGCAGAAAGCCTGTCAGGACCAGGGCGCTAAGCCGTTTCACGGGTCCCTCCCTTTGGCTCGCCGGAGAAGTAGAGCGCGAGCGAGACGGCCAGTTCGAGCGTGTAGGCGAGTCCGTACAGCAGGACGACGGCGAGCGCGAGCCGCGCGTCCGTTGCTGCGAGCACGACGACGACAACCATCACCGCCAGCGCTCGAAAGGTCATTCCGAAGCCCACCACGCCTGAGCCGGCGAGGTTACCCATGCCTGAGCGCAGGTGCGTCAGTAGTGCAGCGAGCGCGCGGGAGGCCGCCCAGAGGGTGGCGCCGATCACCCAGCCACGGAGGTCCCAGCCGGCCGCGAGGAAGATCGGCAGCGCCAGCACGATCACGGCGGCGCCGGCGATGAACGGCAGCCTCTGGTCGGGCATCGGTCTCGGGGTTGCGAAGACGCCGGCCATCAGAGTGCATCCTTGTATCGCGTGTAGGTCATGAAGACACCGATCGGAATGCCGAGCATCGCACCAACGAGGAAACCCCACGCGGTCGACCCGGCGAGCCAGCCGACGAGAATGCCGACGACGATGACCGCGGCAGTCGTTCCGATCAGGACGGAGCCGGCGCCGGCGAGGTTGAGCTTCGGGGTCGGCTGACGCTCCATCTGCGCCGCGAGCATAGCAGAGCTTGTAACAGCTGAAAGCCGCGTTCTTCCGCGGAAAAACACCGACTTTGTACGAGCGAACTGCGCCGCGTCGGGGCTACGCGGAGCGCCGCTGCTCGGCGCTCTCCTCCCCGCGCCGGAAGCGGCGCGGGTTGTTCAGCTTCACGATCTCGAGCACGTAGACGACGTACAGCGACATCGCGATTGCGACGAGCGCGATCGCCGCGACCGCGACCGTCTCCCACAGGTGCCAAACACCGCCCTCGCGGAAGGGGATGAAGCGCGTCGCGAGCGCGGCTCCCGCAAGCGCGGCGCACCACGCCCACATCGTCACCGCGGCCCGGCGCTGCGAGAAGCCTCGCCGGAGAAAGCGGAAGTGCAGGTGCGCCTGGTCGGGGGCGGACACCCGCTGGCCGTGCTTGAGCCGGCGGGCGACGACGAACGAGGTGTCGATGATCGGCACGGCGAGGACGAGCAGCGGCAAGAGCAGGACGACCGTCGAGGCCGTCTTCAGGAGCCCCTGTACCGAGACGGCCGCGAGCAGGAAGCCGAGTACGAGCGCGCCCGAGTCGCCCATGAAGATCCGGGCCGGGAAGAAGTTGTGGCGAAGGAAGCCGATGCAGGCTCCGGCGACGATGGCGGAGAGGATGGCCGGATCCGTCTTCCCGAGCGACAGCGAGAGCACGGCGAAGGTGACACCGGCGATCGCACAGACCCCGGCGGCCAGGCCGTCCATGCCGTCGAGGAAGTTGACCATGTTCATCACGGCGACGATCCAGAGCATCGTCAGCGGCACACCGACTGCGGGCGGGAGGTCGACCGGGCCGAGGAACGGAAACGTGAAGTGGTCGATCCAAACGCCGAAGAACGGTGGGATCGACGCTGCAACGAGCTGGCCGGCGAGCTTGCGGCCGGGCGCGAGGCCGCGAAAGTCGTCGATGGCGCCTACGACCGTCGCGACCGCGGCACCGAGCAGCACTCCGCGCGTCTCGCGGCCGAGCTCGAGGAACGCCAGCGCAGGCACGAAGATCCCGAAGAAGAGAGCGAGCCCGCCGAGCCGCGGGATCGGGTTGACGTTCAGCCGGCGGCTGTCCGGCCGGTCGACGACACCGAGGAGCCGCGCCATGCCGCCCACAGCAGGCGTCAACAGGATCACGATCAGCAGCGCGACGACCGCGCCGTAGAGGACCTCGGGATGCTCCCGAAGCGCGTCCATTCCGTCCTCTACTTCGTCCCGTACAACCGGTCGCCTGCGTCGCCCAGGCCCGGGACGATGTAGCCCTTGTCGTTCAGCTCGCGGTCGATCGCCGCGCAGACGATGTGAACGTCGGGATGCTCCTCGTGCACGCGCTCGATCCCTTCCGGCGCCGCGACGAGGCACACGAGCGTCACCGAGCGCGCTCCTGCCGCCTTCACGGCATCGACGGCCGCCACGCTCGAGTTTCCGGTCGCGAGCATCGGGTCGAGGACGATCGCGTCACGCTCCTCCAGGTCGTCCGGCAGCTTGACGTAGTACTCGACGGGTAGAAGCGTCTCCTCGTCGCGATAGAGCCCGATGAAACCGACACGTGCGCTCGAGATCAGGGAGAGAACGCCCTCGAGCATCCCCAGGCCCGCTCGCAGGACGGGGTTCACTGCGACCTTCTTGCCCGAGATGCGCTGCGCCTGCATCCGTTCGAGCGGCGTCTCGATCTCGACCGGCTCGGTCGGGAAGTCCTTCGTCGCCTCGTAGGTGAGCAGCAGCGTCAGCTCGTTCACGAGCTTGCGGAAGTGGACGGTCGGCGTCTCCCGGTCGCGAAGGTAGGAGAGCTTGTGCTGGACCAGCGGATGATCGACCTGCGTGACCTTCCCGCGTCCCTGGCCGGCGCCGGCTCCCGCCGGGCGGAGCCCGGCTCCGCCGTCGCCTCGCACCTCTGTTGGCCCGCGGCTCTCCGAGTCCGTATCACTCATACTGTCCTCTCCGGCCGCGCGCCAACAGACGCGCGCCAGGAACGCGGGGCGCTCACGTGTAGGCCGTGTAGCCGCGGAACCCCGGGTAGAGCGGCCGCTTCGCGCACAGCGCCTCGGCGCGGTCCGCCAGCTCGCCGAGATCGCCGTCGCCGAGAGCACCGCCGATGATCCGGCCGACCTCCCGGAAGTCCTCCTCGTCGAAGCCGCGCATCGTCGCGGCCGGGGTGCCGATGCGGACCCCCGAGGCGACGGTCGGCGGGCGCTCGTCGAACGGCACGGTGTTCCGGTTCACGGTCAGCTTGACCTCGTGCAGGCGCTCCTCCGCGTCCTTGCCGGTCCAGTCCGTCTTGCGCAGGTCGAGCTGGAGCAGATGCGTGTCGGTGCCGCCGGTGAGGACATCGAGGCCGTTCGCCATCAGCTCGTCGGAGAGCGCATCGGCGTTCGCGCGCACCTGCTCCTGGTAGGAGCGGAATGCCTCGGACCCGGCGATCTTGAAGCACGCCGCCTTCGCCGCGATCACGTGCATCAGCGGCCCGCCCTGCATGCCGGGGAACACGGCCCGGTCGACCGCCTGGGCGTGCTCCTCGCGGCAGAGGACGAAGCCGGCGCGCGGGCCGGCGAGGGTCTTGTGCGTCGTCGAGGTGACGATGTCGCAGTGCTCGACCGGGTTGGGATGGAGGCCCGCCGCGACCAGGCCCGAGAAGTGGGCCATGTCGCACATCAGCAGCGCATCGACCTCGTCCGCGATCTTGCGGAACTCGGCGGTGTCGACCGTGCGGGGGTAGGCGGAGCCACCGCAGACGATCAATTTCGGCCGGTGCTCCTTCGCGACCGCGAGCACTTCGTCGTAGTCGACCATGTCCGTCCGGCGCGAGACGCCGTACGACGCGATCGTGTAGAGCCGGCCCGAGAAGTTGACCTTGAGGCCGTGCGTGAGATGCCCGCCATGGTCGAGCCGGAGCCCGAGAATCGTGTCGCCGGGCTGAAGGAGCGCGAAGTACGCGGCCATGTTCGCCTGCGCGCCGGCGTGCGGCTGAACGTTGGCGTGCTCGGCGCCGAACAGCTCTTTCGCGCGGTCGATCGCCAGCTGCTCGATCTCGTCGACGACCTCACAGCCGCCGTAGTAGCGGCGTCCTGGGTAGCCCTCCGCGTACTTGTTCGTCGGCACCGACCCGACTGCCTCGAGCACGCTCGGCCAGGTGAAGTTCTCGGACGCGATCAGCTCGATCTGCGCTCGCTGCCGCTCGAGCTCGCGGCCGAGGAGCGAAGCGATCTCCGGATCGACGTCGGCGAGGCCGGCGGTTCGAAGCTGGTCGAGCGTTGCCTGGGCGACGGCCATGCGTAGTCCTCCTCGGCTGCGGGATGACTCGATGCTAGAGCACCGACCCGACGAGCCGGAGCGCTTCGTCGGCCGAGACGGCGCCCTCGCGCAGCACCACCGGCTCCAGCCCGGTGAAGTCGATCACGGTCGAGGGCGTCCCGGGCAGCCGACCCACGTCGACGATCGCGTCGACGGCTGCGCGGATCTCCTCAGGCACCTCGGCGATCGTCGCCGGATCGGGGCCGCCCGGCAGGTTCGCGCTCGTTGCCACCATCGCGCCCACGCGGGCCAGGAGGTCGTGTGGCTCGCCCTCGAGCAAAGGGACACGAACGCCGATCGTGTCGGGCCGGGCGCCGGCGAGCCAGCGAAAGCGTTCCGCCGGATTCGGTACGACGAGCGTGAGCGGCCCCGGCAGAAGCGCCCGGGCGATCAGCGCCACGCGGCCGCGCAGCTCGGGCACACACTCCAGCAATTTGTCGACGCTGTGGACGACGAGCGCGGTCGGCTGAATCTCCTCTCGCCCTTTGGCCCGGTACAACCGGCGCACCGGCTCCTCCGAGTACGCGCTCGCAGCCAGGCCGTAGACGGTGTCGGTGGGGACGATGGCGAGCCGGCCGGTGCGAATCGCGTCGACGGCCGCAGCGACGTCAGACACGACGTCCCTCGACCACCCGGTCGCGCCCGGTCAGGTCCGGCGTCGTGGAGACATCGGTGTAGTCGAGCCCGCCGAGCAGGGCAGCGGTCGCAGTCGCCTGCCCATCCCCCACTTCGAGCACGATCCAGCCTCCGGGCGCGAGCACGTCCAGCGCTTTCCGGGCAACCGCCTCGGTTGCTCCGCTGCCGACGAGCGCGACGTGCGGCTCGTACTCCCTCACGTCCGGCATCAGCGTCGGGAGCTCGTCCGGCTCGACGTAGGGCGGATTCGAGACGACGAGCTCGTACGGGCCACCCGGCAGGCCGGCCCGCAGGTCGTGCTCGAGGAGCTCGATCGTGAGGCCGGTGCGGGCGGCATTCTCGCGGGCCAGCGCGAGCGCGTCAGGAGAGACGTCGATCGCGGTCACGCGGGCGTCCGGATGCTCGTCCGCGATCGCGAGTGCGATCGCGCCGCTGCCCGTGCCGACATCGAGCACCCGCGGATGCTCGATCCCGCGCAGATGGGCGAGCGCGCGCTCGACGACGACCTCCGTCTCGGGTCGTGGGATCAGCGCGCGCGAGTCGACTGACAGTGTCAGATGGCGGAACCCCCATTCGCCGAGGATGTAGGCGACCGGCTCCTGGCGCGCGCGGCGTGCGACGAGCGCGCGGTAGCCGTCGAGCTCGCTGCTCTCGAGCGGCCGGTCGAAGTCGGTGTAGAGCTCGATCCGCTGCCGTCCGAGAGTTCGCGCGAGCAGCAGCTCCGCGTCGAGTCGCGGCGTCTCCGACGTCTTGCCGAGATGCTCGGTCGCGCGCCGGAGGACCTCCCCGACGGTCACGCCTCGAGCGCCCGGCGCCTGTCTTCTGCCTGGAGCGCCTCCGTGAAGGCGTCGAGCCCGCCGGGAAGCACCTTCTCGAGGTTGACGGTCACCTTCACGCGGTGGTCGGTGGCGCGGCTGTCGGGATAGTTGTAGGTGCGGATCTTCTCGGCCCGCTCGCCGGACCCGATCTGCAGCTTCCGGGCCGCGGACAACGCCGCCTGCTGGCGCTCGCGCTCGGCCTCGTAGATCCGGGCGCGGAGCACGCGCAGCGCCTTTGCCTTGTTCTGCAGCTGCGACTTCTCGTCCTGCATCGCGACGACGATCCCCGTCGGCAGGTGCGTGATCCGGACGGCCGAGTCGGTGGTGTTGACGCTCTGGCCACCCGGGCCTGTGGAGCGGTACACGTCGATCTTGAGGTCGTTCTCGTCGATTTCGACGTCGACCTCTTCGACCTCGGGCATCACGGCCACGGTCGCGGTCGAGGTGTGGATCCGACCTTGCGACTCGGTCTCCGGCACGCGCTGGACCCGGTGCGTGCCGCCCTCGTACTTGAAGACCGAGAAGGCGCCGTCCCCCTTGATCGCGAAGACGACCTCCTTGAAGCCCCCCGTCTCGCTCTCGTTCGCCGAGAGCAGCTCGGTCTTGAAGCCGCGGCTCTCCGCGTAGCGGGTGAGCATGCGGTAGACGTCCCCCGCCCAGATCGCCGCCTCGTCGCCGCCGACCCCCTGACGGATCTCGACGATCACATCCTTCTGGTCGGCGGGGTCGTTCTCGACGAGCGCGAGCTTGAGCTCCTCTTCGATCTCGGCGAGCCGGGTCTCCGACTCGGCGACGAGCTCCTTCAGCTCGGGGTCGGCGAGCGATGCCGAGACGTCCTCCCGCATCGAGCGCCACTCCTGCGCCAGCTTGTAGGGCGTCTCGAGCTCCTTCAGGCGGCGGCCGACCTCGGCGGCCTCCCGGTGGTCGTTGTAGACAGACGGGTCCGACATGCGTTCCTGCACCTCGGTGTACGAGCGTTCCAGCTCGTCGACCAGGTTCTCGAATGTGTTCGACACGAGTCGTAGGGTAGTGCAGCGATGGCTCTCGAGGACGTCCTGGAGCGGGTGCAACCGATCGTGACGGGATGAACGTCCGGCGTGCTGTCACGGGCGACTCGGCGGCTGCGGCCGCCGTCGTTCGCGCCGTCTACGAGGAGTTCGGATTCACCTGGGACGAGGCGGGCTATCACGCCGACCTTCGAGACGTGGAGGCTTCGTATGCGGCGTTCTTCGTCGCCGAGCACGAGGGGCGGGTCGTGGGGACGGCCGGCCTGACGAGCCGCGGATCGCTGGAGCGGCTTTACGTGCTGGCCGAGGCGCGGGGAAGCGGCGCCGGGTCCGCTCTCTTCGTAGCGGTCGTGGCGGAGGCGCGCCGCTCGGGGCACGAGCAGCTCGAGATCTGGTCGGACAAGCGGTTCACCGACGCGCACCGGCTGTACGAGCGCCACGGCGCCCGCGTCGTCGGCGAGCGGGTACACGACGATCCCGACGAGAGCCACGAATGGGGCCTCGTCCTCGACCTCGCGAACCCCTCTCCGAAGGGGACGTGACCGCAGCGCACCCGTCCGGGGACTGTCCCCGGACGGGTCTCGGGAGGACATGTCTGCGGGAAAATCTTCTGTGCCAATGTGTCCACAGGGCTTTTTGGCGGCGCTTCCGCGACTAGCTTGGCGACATGGCTCGGTTGCCGCGGTCGACGTTTCCCGACTACGGCGTCTGGCACGCGACGACACGTGGGGTCGAACGACGCGCGGTGTACCTCGATCGTGACGACGGCCGGCGCTTCCTCACCCACCTCCGGCAGGCCGTCGAGCGGCTCGGGCTCCACGTCCACGCCCTCTGCCTGATGCCGAACCACTACCACCTCGTCGTCCAGTGCGTGCGCGATCACCTCTCGCGAGCGCTCCACCGCGTCAACGGTGTCTACGCCGAGGACTTCAACGCGAAGTACACGCGCAGCGGTCACCTCTGGGGCGACCGCTTCGCGCTCTGGCAGGTACGCGACGACGAGCACCTGCACGCGACGTGTGAGTACGTGCTGTCGAACCCGGTCCGCGCAGGGCTCTGCGAGCGGACGGACGAGTGGCCGTGGTGCTGGAGCCGCTACGCGTCGAGATCGGCGTCGAGCGTGATCTCCGGGACGCCGGCGAGCGCCTGCGACACCGGGCAGCCCTTCCTCGCAGCTTCGGCCGCCTCGCGAAAGCCGTCGGCATCGAGGCCGGGAACGCGGCCCCGCACCGTGAGCGCGCTTTTCGTGATCCCGGTGCCCGGGACGAATGTGACAACGGCGGACGTCTGGAGCCGCTCGGGAGGACTGCCGGCCTTCGCGAGCCCGAGTGAGAGAGCCATCGAGAAGCAGGAGGCATGCGCGGCCGCGATCAGCTCCTCGGGGCTCGTCTTCCCGCCTGACGCCTCCTCCGAGCGAGCCGCCCAGCTCACGTCGAGCGGCCCGAACGCGCCCGAGCCGACCTCGTCGATCGTTCCCGACCCGCTCATCAGGTCGCCATTCCACGTCACCGACGCTCGGCGCTCAGCAGCCATGTCAGATCCTCCTAGTTCGACTCGAGTACGGCTCGAACGCTAACGGAAGCGCTCGCCCGGATCAGCGTCGAGAACGGGCAGCTTTCGTCTGCGACCTGCGCGGCCCGCTCGAAGCCGGCCTCGTCGATGCCCTCGGCACGGGCGCGCGCGTCGATCTCGGACGACACGATCAGGTGACCCTTCTCACCGACCTCGTCCATCGTCACGGTGCAGGTGAGATCGATCCGCTCGACCGTTCCGCCGCCCCGTGCGATCTCGCCGGCGAGCGACGTCACGTAGCACGATGCATGGGCTGCGGCGAGCAGCTCCTCCGGGCTCGTCTTCACGGCATCGTCGCTGGTCCGCGACGGCAGGTCGACGGGCAACTCGAAGGCGCCTGTCCCGGCCTTTGCGACGCCGGAGCCTCGCGACAACGACCCTTCCCAGGCGACGTCGGTCGTGCGAACGATCCGCGGCACCCCTACCCCAACACCTAGGCCATGACCTCGACCTTGCGCTCGTCCGCGGTGATCCCGCCCTCGCGGCGGAGCACCTCCTGGAGCGCGCGGATCGAGACTTCGATCTGGTCGAGCGACGGCTGGCGCGTGGTCAGCCGCTGCAGCCAGAGGCCGGGCGCGAGCAGCATCATCAGGATCGCGTTGTCCTGATGCTTGCCGGCGAAGCGGATCAACTCGTATGCGAGGCCGGCGATCACCGGCAGCAGCAGGACGCGGCTCCCGATCAGCCAGTACCACGCCGGCTGGCCGACGAACGCGAAGACGAAGATCCCGATCACCATCACCCAGAGCAAAAAGGCCGTTCCGCAACGCGGGTGGATCAAGCTGAATTTTTGCACCTTCTCGGGCGTGAGCTCCTCGCCCGCCTCGTAGGCGTTGATCGCCTTGTGCTCGGCAGCGTGGTACTGGAAGACGCGCCGCAGATCCGGGAGGAGCGAGATCAGGAGCAGATAGACCAGGAAGATCGAGACGCGGATCACGCCCTCGATGATCACGAAGGAGCCCGTGGTGTCGATCGGGAGCCAGCTCGTGATCAGGGCCGGCGTCACCTTGAAGAGCATCAGCGCGAAGCCGATTGCGATCGCGAACGAGAAGATGATCTGGCCGCGCGAGATCTCGGTCTGGACCTCTCCGTCCTTGGCCTCCGGGTCCTGGGCGGCGTAGTTCGCCGAGATCGCGAGTGCGCGGAAACCGATCGCGAGGGACTCGCCGAGGGCGATGACGCCGCGGATCACGGGCAGCCGGTAGATCCGGTTGCGCGCCATCGGCGAGCTGATCGAAGTGACGACCTCGGCGATCTCGCCATCCGGCTTGCGCACTGCGACAGCCCAATTCGAAGGGCTGCGCATCATCACGCCCTCCAGGACAGCCTGTCCCCCGATGTTGTTCAAGGTGCGCTAGCCGCGGCGGCTGCCGCCGGCCTTCTCCAGCCGGCGCTGGAAGCGCTCGACTCGGCCGCCGGCGTCCATCAACTTCTGCTTCCCCGTGTAGAACGGGTGGCAGGCCGAGCAGACGTCGACGTGGATCTCCGGCTGCGTCGAACGGGTCTCGAACTCGGCGCCGCAGGAGCAGCGAACGTGCGTGGATACGTACTCGGGATGGATTCCGGTCTTCATTGCCGAGCCAGGATAGCAGAGGCAGTTTCGGCCGCTACGTTGCCTCCAGAGACAACCGCGGCGACCGGACCGTCGCCGACGCGACCGGCCAGGACCGCCGCAACGGCCACGGCTCCGGCGGGTTCGCAGGCAAGCTTCGCGTGCATGTAGAGGAACCGAAAAGCGTCCTCGATCTCCTGTTCCGTGACGAGCATGCTCTCGACGTCGTTGGCCCGCAGGACGGCGAGCGCGGTCTCGCCGGCAAAGGGACCGGACAGGCCGTCCGCGATCGAGTCGGGAGTCACCGGCACGGACTTCCCGGCTGCGAGCCCATCGTGCACCGCAGTCGAGCGCTCGGGCTCGACCGCGATCACTCGCTTGTCGGCGGCCGCGGCGGCGATCCCGGCAACGAGGCCGCCCCCGCCCGTCGGCACGAGGATCGTCTCCACCTCGGGCGCGTCCTCGAGCAACTCCAGCGCGAGGGTGCCCTGGCCGGCGATGACGAGCGGATCGTCGAAGGGGTGGACGAGCGTCCGGCCCGTCTCGCGGATGTGCTCGTCGAGCCGGGCAAACGCTTCGACCGCGTCGGCGGCCTCGAGGTCGACGGCGGCGCCGTACCCCCGTGTGGCCGCAACCTTCGCAGCACTCGCGCTCGCGTACATGACGACGAGGCAGTCGATCCCCTCGGCTGCGGCTCCCCAGGCAAGAGCCTGTGCATGGTTCCCGGCCGAGATCCCGATCACGCCGCGCGCTTTCTCCTCGGCGCTCAACGAGGCGAGCTTGTTCAGCACGCCGCGCGCCTTGAACGAGCCCGTCTTCTGGAAGAGCTCCGCCTTCAGCCAGATCTGGTCCCCGAGCGTGCGCGAGGTGAACGTCGGCGTCCGGTGGACGCGGCCGCGGATCCGCTCCGCCGCAGCGAGCACGTCGTCGCGGGTCACCGGCATCGGGGCATCGTAGACTGCCGACCGTGGACGACCACCCCCTGGCCGACCGGCCCCTGGACGACCATCCCGTACGGATCGCCCTCCACGACGACCTGCGTCGCTCACGCCTGACTGTCTTCTTCCGCCTGCTCCTGGCGATCCCGCACTTCATCTGGTTCCTGCTGTGGTCGATCGCGGTCTTCTTCGCTGCCATAGCGACCTGGTTGGCCGCGCTCGTGACGGGTCGCGCGCCACAGGGCCTGCACAACTTCCTCGCGGCGTATGTCCGCTACGCGACGCACCTGGACGCGTTCCTGTGCTTCGCCGCGAACCCGTATCCGAGTTTCACGGGCGAGCCCGGGTATCCGGTCGACGTCGAGATTCCCGGCCCAGAGCCGCAGTCCCGCTGGAAGATCGCCCTGAGACTGCTGCTCGCGCTACCGGCGCTGGCGCTCGCGGCCGCCGTGGGCTGGGGCCTGCAGTACGCCGGCGGGGCAGCCTCGGGGGAAGAGACGACTGAGGCGTCGGCCGTCTACTTCAGGCTCGGAGGCGTCGTCGCCGCCTGCGCGTTCCTCGGTTGGTTCGCCTCGCTCGCCCTCGGCCGCATGCCGCAAGGCCTTCGTGACCTCGCTTCGTACGGCGTGGGTTACGGGGCCCGGGCGTGGGCGTACCTCCTTCTCCTCACGGACCGCTATCCCAACAGCGACCCGGACGCGTTCAGCCTCGACTGGAGACTGCCGCCGCATCAGGTTCAGCTCGATCTCGGCGACGACGGACGACGCTCGCGCCTGACTGTCTTCTTCCGGTTGCTGCTCGTGCTGCCGCATCTCGTGTGGCTGGCGCTCTGGTTCGTGGCGGCTGCACTGGCCTCGATCGTCAACTGGTTCGTCGCCCTCGTGCGAGGGCGCTCAGCCGACCCGCTGCACCGCTTCCTCTCCGCCTATATTCGGTACGCGGCCCACGTGGGAGCGTTTGCCACCCTGATCGCGAACCCGTTCCCGGGATTCGTCGGTGAAGCGGGCTACCCCGTCGACATCACAATCGGGCCGCTCGCACGCCAGAACCGCTGGGTCACGTTCTTCCGTGGGTTCCTCGTGATTCCGGCGCTGATCGTCTCCAGCGCACTCTCCGGCGTGCTCGTCCTGGCGGCCTTCTTCGGCTGGTTCGCCTCGCTCGTAACCGGTCGGATGCCGACCGGCTTGCGCAACATCGGAGCCGTTGCCGTGCGGTACAGCGCGCAGGTGAACGCCTACTGGTTCATCGTGACGGACACCTACCCGTACGCAAGCCCGTCGCTGCGGCCACCTGCCGAGCCTGAAGCGGAGACGGAGCCCGAGCCCGAGCCGGGCTCGTTCGAGGCAGCGATCTGACCACGCGGAGCCCGGCGCTCCGCGTCGTCCTCGTTCTCGTCCTCTGCGGGGCCTGGGCTGCGGCTGCGTGGTGGCTCTGGGACAGCGTCGTGCCGGGAGATCTCTCGCTCCCCGACGTCACACTCGACGAGATCCCGCAGGACGTCCTCGACCGCGTCAAGCGCTACGGGAGGTTCTTCCGCGTCGAGTTCGTCGTCTCCCAGGCCGTGCTGCTCGGAGTACTCCTCGCCTACGCGAAGTGGGGTATTCGCTTTGCGAAGGAGTCGGCCGCCGGGCGCATCGGCACCGGCATGCTGCTGGGGATGATCGGGCTCGCCCTGGTCTGGCTCTCGCAGGTGCCGTTCCGGCTTGCGGAGGTGTGGTGGGACCGCCGCTACGACCAGACGGACAGCGGCTACCTCGAGACCCTCTTCTCGAACTGGATCGAGCTCGGCGCCGAGTTTCTGTTCATCTGCTTCGCGCTCGTCGTCGTGATGGCGCTGGCGGGAGCGTTCCCGCGCCGCTGGTGGCTCGCGGCAGCGCCGTTCTTCATCGCGCTCGCGACCCTGTTCAACTTCATCTACCCCTACCTGACCACGACCGAGCCGCTCCGGCGCCCCGACCTGATCGCGGCCGGGCGGGAGTACGCCGAGAAGCAGGGAATCGATCCGATCCAGCTGCGGGTCGAGGACGTCACCGACTTCACGAGCGCTCCGAACGCCTACGCTGTCGGCTTCGGGCCGAGCAAGCGGATCGTCTTCTGGAACACGCTGCTCGACGGCAGCTTCACCGACAGCGAAGTGAAGACGGTGCTCGCACACGAGCTCGGCCATCACTCGAGCGGCCACCTGATCAAGGGCATCGCGTGGTACGCGCTCTTCGCGCTCCCGGGGGCGTGGCTGATCGCGGTCGCCACCCGGCGACGCGGCGGTATGGGGAATCCGGCAGCTGTGCCGCTCTCGCTGCTCGTGATCGTCGTGCTCGACCTGCTCTCGCTGCCCGTCTACAACCTGATCTCGCGCCACATGGAGGCGGAAGCCGACTGGAAGGCGCTCGAGACCACCCATGACCCCGCGTCGGCCGAGGCCTTGTTCAAGCAGTTCACGATCCAGTCGCTGAGCGACCCCAACCCACCGACGTGGGCCTACCTGCTCTTCCAGAGCCATCCGACGATCGAGCAGCGAGTCGCGATGGCCGAAGCGTGGAAGGCCCGCTCTAGGTGAGTGTGTACTCCGGGCCGCTGCCGCCCTCGGGCGGGGTGAGGCGGCCGCCCTTGGCGGAGATCGCACCGCACTGAACGCAGTTCGACGGGTTCACCTCGACACGCACCATCCCGTCCCCGTCGGCGGCTCCGGCCTCGTAGACCTGCGCGGGGCACATGTGTACCCATGCATCAGCTAGGTCTTTCGGGACAGTGCGCTGGAGCCGGATGTGGTTCGGCTGGTCGTCACGTGTTCTGTTGCCCGACAGGAACACGGAGGAGAGCTTGTCGAAGGTCAGCTTGCCGTCGGGCGCCGGGTAGCGCGTCGCGCGGTCGGTGCGGATCAGCGTCCGCTCGGCGTTCGGCTCGATCCGGTACTCCTTCGGCGGCAGCTTCCCCTTGGTGATGGTCATCGCGCTCGCGAGCGCGCCACCCATGTAGAAGCCCTTGTCGAAGACCTGGCGCATGTTCCGAACCTCGTGCAGGTCCTTCAGCACGTAGCTCGCGCGGAGCTCCTCGTCGTAGGAGTCCAGCGCCCCGACGCGGCTCGGTGACTCGCCGCGCTGGAGCGAGCGGAAGGCCGCCTCGGCGGCCATGATCCCGGACTCGATCGCGTAGTGGATCCCCTTCAGCGTCGGGACGTTGACGAGGCCGGCGCTCTCGCCCGCAAGCAGGAGGCCCGGCGCGTGGAAGCGCTTGGGGAGCGCGTGGTAGCCGCCCTCGGTGATCGTCTTGGCGCCCCAGGCGATCCGCTCGCCGTCGCGCAGGATCTTGCGCACGAGCTTGTGCGTCTTGAACTCCTGCAGCACGTCGTGGACGGAGAACTCGATGTCGCGGTACTCGAGCCCGGCGACGAAGCCGAGCGAAACCATGTCCTTGCCCATCGGGTAGATGAAGGAGCCGCCGAACTCGCCGTACTTCGAGCTCTTGCGGAGAGGCCACCCCATCGTGTGGACGATGTGCTCCAACGGCCTCGGCACGTTCCAGACCTCCTTCACGCCGAGCGCCCAGATCTGAGGCTCCTCGCCTTCGAGGCCGAAGCGCGAAATCGCGGCTCCGGTGAGGTGGCCCTGCGTTCCTTCGGCGAGGACGGTCAGCTTCGCAACGATGTCCGAGCCCGGCTCGTGCGTCGACAGCGGCGTCCCGTCGCGTCCGAGACCCTTGTCGCCGGTGCGGATCCCGTGCACACGGCCGTCGGCGACCAGGAGCGTCTGCGCGTCCGTCTCCGGCAGCACGGCCGCCCCGCCGGCCTCGGCCTGCTCGGCGAGGAAGCGACCGAGCTGCGAGACCGAGACGACCCAGTTGCCGTGGTTGCGCATCGTCGGCGGCGGCGGGATGCGGAGCGCAGCGCCCTTCGTCAGCAAGTACACGGCCTCCCCGTGCACCGCGCCGTAGCTCGGCACGTCCTCCATCGTCAGCCGGCCTCGGAAGAGCCGGCGCAGCGCACGTGGATTCACCACCGCACCCGAGAGCAGGTGCGATCCGGGCGCCTTGCCCTTCTCGACCACAGCGACCGGCACGTCGCCCAGTCGGGCCGCGGTCTCCGGCGACTCCTCGAGCAGCTGGCCGAGCCGGATCGCGCAGGCGAGCCCCGCCGGTCCGGCACCGACGATCAGCACGCCCACCTCGATCCGCTCCTCGACCGGGTCGGTCGGCGCCGCAATCGCATCCGACGGCGCGAACGGCGCCGGGAAGTCGGACGGACGGACGGTCACGCTTTTCTTAGCCACCTCGCCGCGCCTGGACGAGCTCCGTCAGCTTCGGCAGGATCTGGTGCAGGTCGCCGACGACCCCGAGATCCGCGAACTCGAAGATCGGCGCGTTCGGATCCTTGTTGATCGCGACGATCGTCTTCGAGCTCTGCATACCGACCTTGTGCTGGATCGCGCCGGAGATGCCGCACGCCACGTAGAGCGTCGGCGACACCGACTTGCCGGTCTGCCCGACCTGGGCCGAATACGGATACCAGCCTGCGTCGACGACGGCTCGGGTCGCCGCCACCGCGCCGCCGAGCGCCTTCGCAAGCTCCTCCACGAGCGCGAACTTCTCGGGCTCGCCGAGGCCGCGGCCGCCGGCGACGATCACGTTCGCGTCCTCGATCGACGGGCCGCTCTCCTCCGCGTGCGCCTGCTCGACCATCTCGGCCGCGAGCGAGTGCTCCTGCAGCTGCACGTCGAACGGCTCGACCGTTCCGGCAGCGGGCTGCTCCGACGGATCGAACGCGCCGGCCCTGAAGAGGCCGATCCGAGGCGTCGACGTCCAGCCGACATCGACGACCACCGAGTCCCCGAGGGCGGACTGCTTGCCGACGAGGCCGCCGTCGCCGTCCACGATGTCGGTCAGCTGCCAGTTGAGACCGGCCTCGAGCCGGGCGGCGAGACCCGACGCGATGTCGGAGGCGAGAATCGACTGGGCGAAGAGCACGGTCTCGATTCCCTTCTCGCCGACGAGCTGCGCGATCGCGTCGACCCGGGGCTGCGGGAGCGGCGCCTCGAGCTTGGGGTCGTCGGCGACGTAGACCCTCGCCGCGCCGTGCTTCGCAGCCTGCTCCGCCAGACCGTCGAGGCCGGAGCCGACGATCACACCCGCAACGTCGCCTCCCAGCGATGAAGCCAGCGACGCCGCCTTCGAGAGAACTGCGAGCGAGCCCTTCTGGAGCTCGCCGCCATGGTGCTCGAGGAAGACGAGGGCGCTCATCTAGATCAACCTCTTCTCGACGAGGAACGCAACGATCTGCTCGGCGCCGCTGCCGTCGTCCTCGACCTTGCGGGTGTCGCCACGCGGCGGAGGATCGGAGAGCGCGAGCACCTCGGTACGCGACCCCGCCTCACCGGCCTGGTCGACGTCGACGTCGAGGTCTGCGAGCGAGAGCGTCTCCTGCGGCTTCGACTTCGCACCCATGATCCCCTTGAGCGACGGGTAGCGCGGCTCGTTGATCGAGTCGGCGACGGCCACGACGGCCGGGAGCGTCGCGCGGATCACGTCGTACCCGAACTCCGTCTGGCGCTTGCCCGTGAGCGAGCCGCCCTCGAGCGTCAGCTCGGCGACCTGGGAAATGACCGGCCGGCGCAGGCGCTCGGCGACGGCACCCCAGAGGAGAGCGCCGTCCGAGTCGGACGACTGCTGGCCGAAGAGGACGAGGTCCGGCTGCTCGCGCTCGAGCGCCTTCGCCAGGGTCAGGCTCGTGGCGACGAGGTCGGAGCCGGCGGCGCCGTCGTCGGAGATCAGGACGGCGCGGTCGGCGCCCATCGCGAGCGCCTTGCGCAGCGAGTTGAGCGCACGCTCGGGGCCCATCGAGACGACGACGACCTCGCCCTCGCCCGTTGCGTCCTTCAGCCGCAGAGCCTCCTCGACTGCATTCGCGTCGAAGGCGTTCAGGGCGCCCTCGCCGGACCGGTCGAGCCGCTTCGTCCCTGGATCGAGCCGCTTGTGCGCGGTGGCGTCCGGGACCTCTTTCACGCAGACAGCGATCTTCATCGCGCGGACTCTAACGATGCGCCGCGGCTACGCCCCGGAGGAACGTCACCGCGTCGATATCCCCCTTTTGCACACCATTGTCTCCGATCGCCCTGCTAGGCTCCCGCGCTTCGAGCTCGAACCGGATCCTTATGACCCTCGCCCGGACGACAGCCCGAGGAGCTCTCCTCACATTGCTCATGCTCCTGCTCAGCGCAGGGGCGGCGGCCGCAGCGACCTCCGCCAGGGTGCCGGCCGTCGTCTTCCCGATCCTCGGTGAGGCGACCTACACCGACGACTTCGGGGATCCGCGCGGCCAGGGTGCCCACGAGGGCAACGACATCGTCGCGCCGCGCCGCGCACTCGCGCTGGCGGCGGAGGCCGGCACCGTCAAGTTCCATATCACCTCCTCCCGCGCGGGCTGCATGCTCTACCTCGAGGGTGAGAGCGGCACCGAGTACCTCTACATCCACCTGAACAACGACCTCACGTCCGAGAACGACAACCAGGGCCAGTGCGTGCCCGGTGTGGCGTTCATGAAGGGGCTGAAGAGCGGAGCGAAGGTGCTGGCAGGCGAGCCGATCGGCTACGTCGGCGACTCCGGCGACGCAAACGGGATCCATCCGCACCTCCACTTCGAAGTGCACCCGAACGGCGGCGGCGCGGTCAGCCCGTACCCGTACCTCCGCAAGGCGAAGCGGCTGCTCTTCGCCGCCCGCCTCGGGTCGACATTCACGCTCGCGCTGACGGGCACCGTGGTGACGGCGGCGGGGCAGGACCTCTCGCTCAGCATCGACCAGGTGCGCTCCTGGCCGGGCGGGCGCAAGATCAAGCAGGCGGGCCAGAAGGTCGCGGTCTCCGTTCCCGAGAATGCGTCGATCGAAGGCATGGCGCCTGCGCCCGCGGGCCTCGCCTACTCGTCGCTCGAGCTGCTGACCAAGGGCTTGCCGGTGACGATCTGGACGACGCCCGCGAAGGTGACGATCGCGGCGCAGTCCGGCACGAAGGGCGCGCTCGCCGCGTCCCGCGTCGTCATCAAGCCGTAGAGCGCTAGACCGGGATCTTCGCCTTCAGGAACTCGACGATCTCGCTCGTCGGCGCGCCCGGCGTGAACACGGCCGCGACACCCTTTCCTCTCAGCTCCTCCGCGTCGTCGGTCGGAATCGTGCCGCCGACGACGACGACCACGTCGTCGATCCCGTTTTCCTTCAGCCCGTCGAGGATCCGAGGCACGAGGGTCATGTGCGCGCCGGAGAGGATCGAGATGCCGACGGCGTCGGCGTCCTCCTGGATCGCGGTCTCGACAATCTGCTCCGGCGTCTGGTGCAGACCTGTGTAGATGACCTCCATCCCGGCGTCGCGAAGAGCGCGGGCGATGATCTTTGCGCCACGGTCGTGACCGTCGAGGCCGGGCTTCGCGATCACTACTCTGATCTTCCGGGCCATCGCGTCGGCAAGTATATGGCGGTGCGCCTGACTGTCATCGGCTCGTCCCCGGCCTGGCCCAATCCCGGCGGGGCATGCTCGGGCTACCTCGTCGACGGCAAGCTGCTGCTGGACTGCGGGCCCGGGGTGCTCGCCAAGCTGCGGCAGCGCGAGCCGTGGCCGACCGTCGAGGCGATCGCGATCACCCACCTGCACCTCGACCACTGGGGCGACCTCGTCCCCTGGGTCTGGGGAAGTCTTTTCGGGCCCGGAGAGGCGGTTCCACGTCCGCGGCTCTGGCTGCCCCCCGGCAGCCGCGACGAGCTGCGGCCGATCCTGGCGCGACTCGGAAGCGAGGACATGTTCGAGCGCGCGTTCGACGTCGCGGAGTACGAGTCGCGCACACCGTTCACCGCAGCAACCGGCCTCCAGGTGACGGCAGTGCCGGTCGAGCACTACGACATGGAGGCGTTCGGCTTTCGCGTCGAGGGTGACCGCGTGCTCGCGTACTCGGGCGACAGCGGTCCGTGTCCCGCGCTGGGGGAGCTGGCGCGTGATGCCGACCTCCTCCTCTGCGAGGCGACGCTCGAGAGCAGCGAGCTCGACGGCCCTTCGCGCGGACACCTTGCGCCTGACGAGGTCGACGCGGCCGCGTCCGGCACACACGCGAAACGGATCCTGCTCACTCACCGCCCGGACGAGCGACCACCACCTCCGGGCGCCGAGCTCGCCCACGACGGGTTCGAGCTCGAGTTCTAGGACGAAGCGTCGTAGGCTCGGCGCGCGCGCCGGCTGCGGATGCGTTCGACCACGACGAGCGTTGTCGGAACGAGCAACGCAAGCCCGATCAGACCTGCGGGCACGAGGAGCCACCCGGCACCGAGGCGCGCCGACGCCCTCTCGGGGACAGCTTCCGCACCGATCTGAAACGGCGAACCTTCCGACTTCGTCGGGCGCTCCGCTCCGCCATCTCCGCGCGGTGACCACGCGTCGACGAGCCAGCGCCGCTTGGTCCTAACCCGAGCCGCGCGGAGCGACATGTTGAAGACCATCGGCCGCACGTGTGCCCCGGCTGCTGGGAAGACCGCGGCCTGGCACGTTCAGCCTAGTTCCGGGCGGTCGGGATCTGCGGCGCTGCGCGTGGCACCCAGTAGTTCACGAGCCAGCGCGCGGAGTCGCCCTTGCCGGCTTTCTTCAGCCCAATGAAGAAGACCTGCGGCTTCACCTTCGACGCGTCCTTCGGCAGCAGCGCGACCTCGAGGATCGCCTCGCCCGGATAGGACTCGTCGACCTTGAACGTCGCCGTCTCGATCTGCTGCGCGGGGTAGTAGACGACGGGGATGTTGCCCGTCAGCCACTGCCGCTTCGACATGCCCTGCCGCAGCTCCGGGTGGGCCAGCGCGTACGACTCGCCGAGGTTCCGGCGCGCGACCGCGGTCAGGATGAAGCGGCCGGCGACCTTGCGCGCCTCGGTGTCGAGGGGCACGTGCTCGCGCGGGGTGTAGACCTGCGCCGGCTCCGTCGAGAGCGGCGACTCGAGCGACGTACCGCTGTCGCCGAACCAGGCAACGGAGAAGGCAACAATGCCCACGACGAGCACCAGGCCGGAGAGGAGCGGCACTGTCCGCCGACTCCGGGGCGTCGAGAGGTGTGACCGCGCGCTCACGTCACTGAACGTAGACGTGCGCTGGTGAAGTTGGGTTAGTTCTGAGTTAAGTGGGAGGAAACTAGAACACAGGGGTTTCGCGCCAGGTTCCCCAGACCTCGCGCCAGGCGTCGCACATCTCGCCCATGGTCACGTAGTCCCGGGCGGCGTCGAGGATGGTGGGCATCAGGTTCACCTCGTCTCGGGCGGCGGCGGTCTTCAGGGCGGCGAGGCGCTGCTCGACCTTGGCCGAGTCACGCTGGGCCTTGAGTGCCTGGACGCGTGCGATCTGCTGCGGCTCGAGCGCCGGGTCGATCTTCAGCAGCTCGGGCTCGGGCTCGTCCAGGAGCTGGTAGCGGTTGACGCCGACCACGACCCGCTCGCCCCGCTCCACCTCCTCCTGATAGCGGAACGCCGCGTCTGCTATCTCTCTTTGCGGGAAATTCTGTTTGATCGCCTCGACCATGCCGCCCAGCTTCTCGATCCGATCGAAGTACTCGTAGGCCTGCGCCTCGATCTTGTTGGTCAGCTCCTCCACGTAGTAGGAGCCGCCGAGCGGGTCGATCGAGTTCACCACCCCGGTCTCGTGCGCGATCACCTGCTGGGTGCGCAGTGCGATCCGGACCGCATCCTCGGTCGGCAGCGCGAGCGCCTCATCGAAGGAGTTCGTGTGCAGGCTCTGTGTCCCGCCGAGCACCGCCGCCAGCGCCTCGATCGCCGTCCGCACGATGTTCACCTCCGGCTGCTGCGCGGTCAACGAGACGCCGGCCGTCTGCGTGTGGAAACGCATCAGCCACGAACGCGGGTTGCTGGCACCGAACCGGTCGCGCAGCTCCCGCGCCCAGATCCGCCGCGCCGCCCGGTACTTCGCGATCTCCTCGAAGAAGTCCAGATGCGCGTTGAAGAAGAACGACAGCCGCGGCGCGAAGTCGTCCACGTCGAGGCCGCGCTCGACCGCCCACTCCACGTAGGTGAAGCCGTCCGCAAGCGTGAACGCCAGCTCCTGCGCCGCCGTCGAGCCGGCCTCACGGATGTGGTAGCCGGAGATCGAGATCGGATGCCACTTCGGCATCTCCGTCGCACACCACTCGACCATGTCGGTCACCAGCCGCATCGACGGCTCCGGCGGGAAGATGTACTCCTTCTGCGCGATGTACTCCTTCAGGATGTCCGTCTGGATCGTCCCCCGCAGCTCCGCCGCCGGCACCCCCTGCTGCTCGCCGACCGCGACATAGAACGCGAGCAAGATCGCCGCCGGAGAGTTGATCGTCATCGACGTCGAGACCTCGCCCAACGGGATCCCATCGAAGAGCGTCTCCATGTCCGCCAGCGAATCGATCGCGACTCCCTCGCGGCCGACCTCCCCCAGCGAACGCTCGTGGTCCGAGTCGTAACCCATCAGCGTCGGCATGTCGAACGCAGTGGACAATCCCGTCTGACCGTGCTCGAGCAGATAGCGGAACCGCTCGTTCGTCTCCGCCGCGGTACCGAAGCCCGCGAACTGACGCATCGTCCACAACTTGCCGCGATACATCGACGGATAGACACCACGCGTGAACGGATGCACACCCGGGTAGCCCAGATCGCGGTCGTAGTCGACCTCGACCGTGTCCGGCGTCGACAAGGGCTCGTTCTCCAGCCCCGAAATCGTCGAGAAGAGTTCGCCCTGACGCTCCGGCGTCCGCCCGTAGAGCTCCTCGCGCCACGCCTGAGTTGCGTTCAGCGAACCCCGGTCCTCGGTCGTGGCCATGGGCAAGATTGTAGGGACGGGGTTTGCGCTCTGTGCGCCGGCTGACCGCGGACCCGAAATCGGGCCTGGATTCGCTCCGAATTCCGGGCGATGAGCCCGAAAAAGCTCGGTTCTGAACGTCCCTCGATTCAGGGACTCAAGCTCAGGTCGAGGGTGAGTTTCGAGCGTCGTCGAGTTGCCCTCGAGCAACCCCTGCCGGCGCTCTCGGCGGACCCGATCTCGCTTCCCGCCGCCCGGATTCGGCGAGAGCCCTGTCGCCGAATCCGGCTTTCCGCATGAACATGCGGCGCGGGGTCGGTACGCGAGCCCTGCCCGGGGCGTACCCCATCAGGGTGATCTTCGGCGGCTTTTCCCAGTTTTAGCGCGTATTTCTGTTCAAGGGTGCGCGCGCGAGAGTCGATGCGTGTTGTGCGCGCACTCTCCCTTCTACGCGCGCGATTGAAACCAGAAATCACACACTTGGCGACCAACGAAGAACTGCGGCCTTCGAAGCGCCCGGCACACGCCGGGTCGATGCCCGTGCGAGCGGTGCGATTCATCCTCCTCGCTCTCGTCGCGGCGATCGCCGGCGGCGCCGCGTGCCTGCTGGCGGGCGGCTCTCCGGCACCGAAGCCTCCGGCCTTCCTGGCGAGCGCCCTTGGCACCACCGTGACCGCCGCGCCCGAGCGCCTGACAGATGCCGGCCACAGCGTCGAGCTTCCCCGCTCCGGCTACGAGCTCGAGGCCGGGACGAACACCTTCGCGTTGAGCTCCGAGGATCAGGATGGCGACTCGTGGCACCAGTTCGAGTCCGGCGCGGCCCGCTCCACTCCCTTCGGCTCCGAGACGGTCGTCCTCGACGGCGACGTCGTCGAGCAGTTCCTGACCGTCGAGAAGCGGAACGGCCCGAAGCGGTGGCGCTGGAAGCTGGACACCGGAACCCTCAAGCCCCACTTGAGGCCTGACGGCAGCGTCCTCGTCTCGGCCGGCAACATCGTCGCCGGCTTTCGCATTCTCCCGGCCGCGATCCTCGACGGCCGCGGACGCGACGTCACCCCAAGGGGGACGCGCTGGGATCTCGAGCGCAACGACGAAGACTGGTTCCTCGCACTCGACGTCGACGACACCGAGTTGCCGCTGCCCTATGTGATCGATCCCGCGACGCTCGGGCTGAGCGACACCGCAAACGCCGCGAACGCGAACGCGACGACGCTCGTGATCCCAAGGCCGCCCGCACTGGCGGTCAACGACCAGATGATCGCGCAGGTCACCGCGCTCACGAACACGTTCGTTTGTGCCCCGGCGGGGTGGACATCGATCGACCGCCGCAACAGCGGCGGGACGATCATGCAGGAGCTCTTCAGCAAGACCGCGGTCGCAGCCGACGTCGCCGCCACGAACTACACCTTCACGCTCGACGGTAACGCCGGCTGCCCTTCCCCCAACGCTCAGCGGGCATCGGGCGGGATCATCGCCGTCTTCGGGGTCGACAACTCAGCTCCGATCGCGGCGGTAGCCGGGCAGGCGAACGCGTCGAGCACGACCGTCACCGCGCCCGGAATCACAGTCGGTGTCGGCGACGGCCTGGTCGGCTTCTACGGGACCGCGACCGGTACGACGTTCACCCAACCTGGGGGAACGCCAACGTTCTTCGAGCTGTGGGACGTCGCATCGGGCGCTAGCACCACCTCCCAGCTTTCGGGCGCGATCGCGACCGCAGCAGGCGCGACGGGAAACAAGGCCGCGACGGCTGCAGCCGCCGCAATCAACATCGGCCAGCTCGTCGGCCTTAGGGTCGACGCGACGGTGCCCACCGCACCTGTGGTGACCGTGACCGAGGCGGACGCCGACACGCATGTCATCGGGACGACGCTCTTCTACCGCCCGGGTGGGAACGGCGGCACCTTCGACATTGGCGCCACTGCAACCGACGGGCAGTCCGGCCTCAAGCACATCAGCTTTCCCGGCCTTGCCGGGAGCTTCACTCCGACCACCCCGATCAACGACACGGCATCTCCCTACACCCGGACCTACACCTGGACGACAGGCGCAACGGATACCGGAGCAAAAACCGTCACATCCGAGGACAACGCGACGAACCAGAACACGAGCACGTTCACGCTCACTTCCGACTCAACTGGTCCGCCGACGACGGTGACGACGAACGAAGGAGCGAACCCCGGCCTTCAGCACTTCGTCAATACCGGCGCCAACGCCTACACGCTCTACTACCGGCCGACCGCGACGGGCGCCCTCACCTTCTCGGCGGTCGCGACAGACGCCGCCGCCGGCACGCTGAACGTCGCATTCCCGGCGCTCACGACGACGGGCTTCACCGGTACGACGCTGACCGACGCCGCCTCTCCGTATCTCTCCAACACCTACACGTTCACGACCGCGAACGTGGCCGCGCCGCCCAATGCGACGATCGTCTCCACCGACAACGTCGGCAACGCGACGACCGACACGATCACCTTCAACCTCGACACGACACTGCCGACCGGCGGCGCGCTCACGGTCAACTCCATTGCGGCGAACGGCGGCGGAACCCAGAGTTACGACACTGACGGCAGCTTCACGATCGGCTTGCGCGCCGACTACACCGACGCTGCATCCGGCATCGCGACCTCGACGTTGACGCGCGAAGACGGCACGCTCCTCGCCGACGCCTGCTCCGCGTACTCGGCCCCCGCGACGATCGTCGGCGCCCCGGCCCAGGCCGGGCTCGCGACCGGGTGCTACCGCTACATCCTGACGGGCACCGACAACGTCGGCAACACCGTGTCGGTCACCACCGTCGTCAAGGTCGACACCGGCAACCCGACCGCGACCGCAACGGCTCCTACAGAAGGCACAAACCCTGGCAATCAGTTCTATGCCGTGGGCTCGGACACGCACTACGTCCGTGCGGCCGCCTCCGGGACGTTCACCCTGAACGCGACGGCGTCCGACGTCGCCACCCTCGTCACCGGCGTCACCTTCCCGAACCTGTCCGGATTCGCAGGCTGGACGGGAACCGGCAACACGGACAACGGCTCCCCCTACGCCTCGACCACCTACAGCTGGAGCGCGGCAACCGCTCCTGGCGCGGTGACCGTCACCGCGACGGACACAGCAACCCGGACAGGCAATGACACGATCACGATCGCGGACGACTCGGTCGCCCCGACGGGCGGGGCGCTCACGGTCAATAGCGTCGCCGCGACCGGCGGCGGCTCCCAGAGCTATGACAGTGACGGCGCCTTCACGATCGGGACCCGCACCGACTACACGGATGCCGCGTCGGGCATCGCGACCTCGACGCTGACGCGCGAGAACGGCACGCTGAACGCCGACACCTGCTCCGCCTACGGGGCCCCGACAACGCTGCCCGGGAACCCGGCCCAGAGCGGGCTCGCGACCGGCTGCTACCGCTTCATTCTCACCGGCACCGACAACGTCGGCAACGTCACGACCATCACTTCGGTGGTCAAGGTCGACACGACCGCCCCGGCAGCACCTGGACTGGTGCTTTCGGATTCGAGCGCCGACGTGCACACGACGGGGACAACGGCCTTCTACCGCCCCGCCGGCAGCGGCGCCTTCGACGTCACCGCGTCGTCGACCGACGCCCAGTCCGGGATCCTGGATTACAGCTTCCCGGCCCTGGCCGGCTTCACCGGCTCCGGCACCGGCGCCACCCGCACCTACACCCTCGCCACACCCACCGAGCCCAACGGCGCCAAGCCCGTGACCGCTCGCAACCAGGCGCTACTCAGCTCCACGGCCACGAACTTCACGCTCACCTCCGACTCGGTCGGGCCCACCGGCGGCGCGCTGACGGTCAACAGCGTCGCCGCGTCCGGCGGCGGGACACAGAGCTACGACGGCGACGGCGCCTTCACCATCGGCCTGCGCACGGACTACAGCGCCGACGCGACTTCCGGCTTCGCGACCTCGATCTTGACGCGCGAGCAGGGCACGCTGAACGCCGATGTCTGCTCGGTCTACGGTGCTCCGGCCACCCTGCCCGGCACGCCGGCCCAGAGCGGCCTTGCCACCGGCTGCTACCGCTACGTCCTCACCGGCACAGACAACGTCGGCAACACCTCTACGGTCACGACGGTCGTCAAGGTCGACACCAGCGCCCCGACAGCTCCCGGCCTCGTGCTCGCCGACTCGAGCGCCGACGTCCACACCACCGGCACCACCGCCTTCTACCGCCCCGCCGGCTCCGGCTCCTTCGACGTCACCGCCTCCTCGACCGACGCGCAGTCCGGGATCCTCGACTACAGCTTCCCGGCGCTGGCCGGCTTCACCGGCTCCGGCACCGGCGCCACCCGCACCTACACCCTCGCCACACCCACCGAGCCCAACGGCGCCAAGCCCGTCACCGCCCGCAACCAGGCGCTGGTCAGCTCCACGGCCACCAACTTCACGCTCACCTCGGACGCAGCCGCCCCGGCCGGCGGCGCGCTGACCGTCAACGGTGCCGGCGCCTCGGGCGGCGGCACCCAGAGCTACGACGGCGACGGCGCCTTCACCATCGACCTGCGCACCGACTACACGGACGCCGCGTCGGGCATCGCGACCTCGACGCTGACGCGCGAGAACGGCACGCTCAACGCTGATGCCTGCTCGGCCTACGGCCCCCGACAACATTGATCGGCACGCCGGCGCAGACGGGCCTCGCGACCGGCTGCTACCGCTACGTCCTCACCGGCACCGACAACGTCGGCAACACCGTCTCGATCACGACGATCGTCAAGGTCGACACGACCGCGCCGGCGGCTCCGGGCCTGGTGCTCTCGGACTCGAGCGCCGACGTCCACACCACCGGCACGACCGCCTTCTACCGGCCCGCCGGCTCCGGCTCCTTCGACGTCACCGCCTCCTCGACCGACGCGCAGTCCGGGATCCTCGACTACAGCTTCCCGGCCCTCGCCGGCTTCACCGGCTCCGGCACCGGCGCCACCCGCACCTACACCCTCGCAACACCCACCGAACCCAACGGCGCCAAGCCCGTCACCGCCCGCAACCCCGCCCTCCTCAGCTCCACCGCCACCAACTTCACCCTCACCTCCGACGCCGCCGCACCCACCGGCGGCGCGCTCACGGTCAACACCGTCGCTGCAAGCGGCGGCGGGACGCAGAGCTACGACAACGACGGCGCCTTCACGATCGGCACGCGAACCGATTACGCCGACGGCGGCTCGGGCCTCGCCTCCTCGACGCTGACGCGCGAGAACGGCACGCTCAACGCTGATGCCTGTTCCGCCTACGGAGCACCGGCCACGCTCGTCGGCACGCCGGCCCAGAGCGGCCTCGCCACCGGCTGCTACCGCTTCATTCTCACCGGCACCGACAACGTCGGCAACACCGTCTCGATCACGACCGTCGTCAAGGTCGACACCAGCGCCCCGGCAGCGCCCGGCCTGGTGCTTTCGGATTCCAGCGCCGACGTGCACACCACCGGCACGCACCGCCTTCTATCGCCCCGCCGGCTCCGGCTCCTTCGACGTCACTGCGTCGCTCGACCGACGCCCAGTCCGGGATCCTCGACTACAGCTTCCCGGCGCTCGCCGGCTTCACCGGCTCCGGCACCGGCGCCACCCGCACCTACACCCTCGCAACACCCACCGAACCCAACGGCGCCAAGCCCGTCACCGCCCGCAACCCCGCCCTCCTCAGCTCCACCGCCACCAACTTCACCCTCACCTCCGACGCGGCCGCACCCACCGGCGGCGCGCTCACGGTCAACACCGTCGCTGCAAGCGGCGGCGGGACACAGAGCTACGACAACGACGGCGCCTTCACCATCGGCCTCCGCACGGACTACACAGACGCGGCCGCGGGCCTTGCCTCTTCGACGCTGACCCGCGAGCAGGGCACGCTGAATGCCGACGCCTGCTCGGCCTACGGCGCCCCAACGACCCTGCCCGGCACCCCGGCCCAGAGCGGCCTCGCGACCGGCTGCTACCGCTATGTCCTCACCGGCGTCGACAACGTCGGCAACGCAGTTTCGATAACCACGGTCGTCAAGGTCGACACGACCGCGCCCGCCGCGCCTAGCCTGGTGCTTTCGGACTCGAGCGCCGACGTCCACACCACCGGCACCACCGCCTTCTACCGCCCCGCCGGCTCCGGCTCCTTCGACGTCACCGCCTCCTCCACGGACGCGCAGTCCGGGATCCTCGACTACAGCTTCCCGGCCCTCGCCGGCTTCACCGGCTCCGGCACCGGCGCCACCCGCACCTACACCCTCGCCACACCGACGGAGCCCAACGGGCCAAGCCGGTCACCGCCCGCAACCCGGCCCTGCTCAGCTCCACCGCCACCAACTTCACCCTCACCTCCGACGCAACCGGCCCGACGGGCGGCGCCCTGACGGTCAACACCGTCGCTGCCTAGGGCGGCGGCAGCCAGAGCTACGACAGCGACGGCGCCTTCACCATCGGCGCCCGCACCGACTACAACGCCGACGCCGCATCAGGCTTCGCAAGCTCGACGCTGACGCGGGAGCAGGGCACGCTGAACGCCGACGCCTGCTCCGCCTACGGCGCCCCGACCACCGTCGTCGGCACCCCCGCTCAGAGCGGCCTCACCACGGGCTGCTACCGCTACGTCCTCACCGGCACCGACAACGTTGGCAACACCTCGACCGTCACCACGGTCGTCAAGGTCGACACCAGCGCGCCCGCCGCGCCGACGTCTGACGCTCAGCGACACGAGCGCTGACGTCTTCACGACCGGGACGACCGCCTTCTACCGCCCCGCCGGCGCGGGCTCCTTCGACGTCGGCGCGCTGTCCAGCGACGCGCAGTCCGGAATCCTCGACTACGTCTTCCCCGACCTGGCCGGATTCGACGAGACGAGCGTCAGCTCGACCGTGACCTACACGCTGAACTCGCCGACCGAGCCGAACGGAGCGAAGACGGTGACCGCGCGCAACCAGGCGCTGCTGACCACTGGCTCCACGTTCACTCTGACAGCCGACTCGGCCGCGCCCACCGGCGGCGCGCTCACGGTCAACACCGTTGCAGCTTCGGGCGGCGGCACGCAGAGCTACGACAACGACGGCGCCTTCACGATCGGCCTCCGCACCGACTACACAGACGCGGGCTCCGGCCTGGCGTCGTCGACGTTGACGCGTGAGCAGGGCACGCTGAATGCCGACGCCTGCTCGGCCTACGGCGCCCCGACGACCCTGCCCGGCACTCCCGCCCAGAGCGGCTTCGCGACCGGCTGCTACCGCTACATGCTCACCGGCACCGACAACGTCGGCAACACCGTCTCGATCACCACGATCGTCAAGGTCGACACCAGCGCCCCGACAGCACCCGGCCTCGTGCTCGCCGACTCCAGCGCCGACGTCCACACCACCGGCACGACCGCCTTCTACCGCCCCGCCGGCAGCGGCTCCTTCGACGTCACCGCATCGTCAACAGATGCGCAGTCCGGGATCCTCGACTACAGCTTCCCGGCCCTCGCCGGCTTCACCGGCTCCGGCACCGGCGCCACCCGCACCTACACCCTCGCCACACCGACCGAGCCCAACGGCGCCAAGCCGGTCACGGCTCGCAACCAGGCGCTGGTCAGCTCCACCGCGACGAACTTCACCCTCACCTCCGACGCCGCCGCCCCCACCGGCGGCGCGCTCACGGTCAACACCGTCGCCGCGAGCGGCGGCGGGACACAGAGCTACGACGGCGACGGCGCCTTCACCATCGGCCTGCGCACCGACTACACCGACGCCATCTCGGGCCTTGCGAGCTCGACGCTGACGCGCGAGCAGGGGCTGCTCGCCGCGGACGCCTGCTCGGCCTACGGCGCTCCGACGACTCTGCCCGGCGCCCCGGCTCAGAGCGGCCTCGCGACCGCGTGCTACCGCTACGTCCTCACCGGCGTTGACAATGTCGGCAACACCGTCTCGATCACGACGGTCGTCAAGGTCGACACGAGCGCGCCCGCCGCGCCCGGCCTCGTGCTCTCGGATTCCAGCGCCGACGTGCACACGACCGGCACGACCGCGTTCTACCGCCCTGTCGGCTCGGGCTCCTTCGACGTCACCGCGAGCTCGACCGACGCCGAGTCCGGCGTTCTGGATTACAGCTTCCCGGCCCTGGCCGGCTTCACCGGCTCCGGCAGCGGCGCCACCCGCACCTACACCCTCGCCACGCCGACCGAGCCGAACGGCGCCAAGCCCGTCACCGCCCGCAACCCGGCGCTCCTCAGCTCGGCCGCCACCAACTTCACCCTCACCTCTGACGCCGCCGCACCCACGGGCGGCGCGCTCACGGTCAACAGCGTCGCTGCCTCGGGCGGCGGCAGCCAGAGCTACGACGGCGACGGCGCCTTCACGATCGGCCTCCGCACCGACTACACAGACGCGGCCGCAGGCCTTGCCTCTTCGACGCTGACCCGCGAGCAGGGCACGCTGAGCGCCGACGCCTGCTCCGCCTACGGCGTTCCGACGACGCTGGTCGGCACCCCGGCCCAGAGTGGCCTCGCGACCGGCTGTTACCGCTACACGCTGACCGGCACCGACAACGTCGGTAACACCGTCTCGATCACCACAATCGTCAAGGTCGACACGAGCGCGCCCGCCGCGCCCGGCCTCGTGCTCTCCGACTCCAGCGCCGACGTCCACACCACCGGCACGACCGCCTTCTACCGCCCCGCCGGCACGGGCTCCTTCGACGTCACCGCTTCCTCGACCGATGCGCAGTCCGGGATCCTCGACTACAGCTTCCCGACCCTGGCCGGCTTCACCGGCTCCGGCACCGGCGCCACCCGCACCTACACCCTCGCCACACCCGACCGAGCCCAACGGCGCCAAGCCGGTGACCGCCCGCAACCAGGCGCTGGTCAGCTCCACGGCGACGAACTTCACCCTCACCTCCGACGCCGCCGCCCCCACCGGCGGCGCCCTGACGGTCAACGCCGTCGCTGCAAGCGGCGGCGGCACGCAGAGCTACGACGGCGACGGCGCCTTCACCATCGGCCTCCGCACCGACTACACCGACGCGGGCTCCGGTCTTGCCTCTTCGACGCTGACCCGCGAGCAGGGCACGCTGAACGCCGATGTCTGCTCGGCCTACGGCGCCCCGACCACCCTGCCCGGCACGCCGGCCCAGAGCGGTCTCGCCACCGGCTGCTACCGCTACGTCCTCACCGGCACCGACAACGTCGGCAACACGTCTACGGTCACAACGATCGTCAAGGTCGACACCAGCGCCCCGACAGCACCCGGCCTCGTGCTCTCCGACTCCAGCGTCGACGTCCACACCACCGGCACGACCGCCTTCTACCGGCCCGCCGGCACAGGCTCGTTCGACGTCACCGCCTCCTCGACCGACGGTCAGTCCGGCGTTCTCGACTACAGCTTCCCGGCCCTCGCCGGCTTCACCGGCTCCGGCACCGGCGCCACCCGCACCTACACCCTCGCCACACCCACCGAGCCCAACGGCGCCAAGCCGGTGACCGCCCGCAACCAGGCGCTGGTCAGCTCCACAGCGACGAACTTCACCCTCACCTCCGACGCCGCTGCTCCGACCGGTGGCGCGCTGACGGTGAACACGGTTGCCGCGAGCGCCGGTGGCACGCAGAGCTACGACAACGATGGCGCCTTCACGATCGGCGCGCGCACCGATTACACGGACGCGATCTCAGGGATTGCGACCTCGATCTTGACGCGTGAGCAGGGCACGCTCAACGCCGACGCCTGCTCCGCCTACGGGGCGCCCACCACGCTCGTCGGTACCCCGGCCCAGAGTGGCCTCGCGACCGGCTGCTACCGCTATGTCCTCACCGGCACCGACAACGTCGGCAACACCTCTACGGTCACGACGGTCGTCAAGATCGACACGACCGCGCCCGCCGCGCCCGGCCTGGTGCTCTCGGACTCGAGCGCCGACGTCCACACCACCGGCACGACGGCGTTCTACCGCCCTGCCGGCAGCGGCTCCTTCGACGTCACCGCCTCCTCCACCGACGCGCAGTCCGGGATCCTCGACTACAGCTTCCCGGCCCTCGCCGGCTTCACCGGCTCCGGCACCGGCGCCACCCGCACCTACACCCTCGCCACACCCACCGAGGCCAACGGCGCCAAGCCCGTCACCGCCCGCAACCAAGCGCTCCTCAGCTCGGCCGCAACCAACTTCACCCTCACCTCCGACGCGGCTGCGCCCACCGGTGGCGCGCTGACGGTCAACGGCACGGTTGCTACAGGCGGCGGCTCCGGCAGCTACGACAACGACGGCAGCTTCACGATCGGCCTGCGCACCGACTACAACGCCGACGGCGGCTCCGGCGTCAACACCTCGATCCTCACCCGCGAGGACGGCACGCTCAACGCCGACGCCTGCTCGGCCTACGGAGCACCGGCCACCCTCGTCGGCACCCCCGTCCAGAGCGGACTCGCCACCGGCTGCTACCGCTACACCCTCACCGGTACAGACAACGTCGGCAACGCCACAACGATCACCACGGTCGTCAAGGTCGATCTCACCGATCCGACCGCCCCAAGCCTCGCGCTCTCCGACTCCAGCGCGGACGTCCACACCACCGGCACCAATGCCTTCTATCGCCCGGCCGGCACAGGCTCCTTCGACGTCACCGCCAGCTCCGCCGACGGCCAGTCCGGGATCGCGTCCTACTCCTTCCCCGCCCTCGCCGGCTTCACCGGCTCCGGCACCGGCGCCACCCGCACCTACACCCTCGCCACACCCACCGAGCCCGACGGCGCCAAGACGGTGACCGCGAACAACAACGCCGGCCGCACGAACAGCTCGAACTTCACTCTTACTGCGGACTCGGCGGCTCCGGTCGGCGGCGCCCTGACGGTGAACGGTGGGGTCGCGAGCGGCGGCGGCTCGCAGAGCTACGACAACGACGGCACCTTCACGATCGGGCTCCGCACCGACTACACCGACGCGATCTCGGGACTCGCAACCTCGACGCTGACACGCGAGGACGGGACGCTCAGCGCCGACGCCTGCTCTGCCTACGGAGCACCGGCCACACTCGTCGGCACGCCCGCTCAGAACGGCCTCGCGACCGGCTGCTACCGCTACGTCCTCACCGGCACCGACCGGGTCGGCAACGCCGTCTCGATCACCACGGTCGTCAAGGTCGACACGACCGCCCCGGCAGCGCCCGGCTTGACGCTCTCGGATTCGAGCGCCGACGTCCACACGACCGGCACCACCGCCTTCTACCGCCCCGCAGGTTCCGGCGCCTTCGACGTCACCGCTTCCTCGACGGACGCGCAGTCCGGGATCCTCGACTTCAGCTTCCCGGCCCTGGCCGGCTTCACCGGCTCCGGCACCGGCGCCACCCGCACCTACACGCTGGCAACACCCACGGAGCCCAACGGCGCCAAGACCGTGAACGTGCGCAACAACGCGCTGCTGACAGCCGGCTCGACGTTCACGCTCACCTCCGATTCGGCCGGCCCGACGGGCGGCGCACTCACGGTCAACGGAGCGGCGGCCAGCGGCGGCGGCTCGCAGAGCTACGACGGCGACGGCAGCTTCACGATCGACGCCAGGACGAACTACAGCGCGGATGCGCTCTCGGGCTTCGCCACATCCGTGCTCACGCGCGAGGACGGCTCGCTCGCCGGCGACGCCTGCTCGAGCTATGGCGCACCCGCGACGATCGTCGGCACACCGGCTCAGAGCGGACTCGCCACCGGCTGCTACCGCTACGTCCTCACCGGCACCGACAACGTCGGCAACACGTCGACGGTCACGACCGTCGTCAAGGTCGACTCGTCCAATCCGGCCGCACCGTCCCTTTCGCTCTCCGACTCGAGCGCGGCCGTGCACACCACCGGCACGACCGTCTTCTATCGGCCGAGCGGAAGCGGGTCGTTCGACGTCACCGCCAGCTCCACCGACGGCCAGTCGGGCATCGCCTCCTACTCATTCCCGGCCCTCGCCGGCTTCACCACGTCGGGCATCGGCGCGTCGCGCACCTACACGCTCGCGACCCCGACCGAGCCGGACGGCGCCAAGACCGTCGCCGTCCAGAACAACGCCGGTGGCTCGAACTCGTCCACCTTCACGCTGACCGCCGACGCCGGCGACCCGACCGGTGGCGCGCTCGTCGTCAACGGCGTCGCTTCCAGCCTCGCCGGCACACAGAGCTACGACGGCGACGGCAGCTTCACGATCGGGACGCGCACCGACTACGCCGACACGCTCTCCGGCCTCGCGTCATCGACGCTGACGCGCGAGGACGGCACGCTCGCCGGCGACGCCTGCTCGAGCTACGGCGCCCCCGCGACGATCGTCGGCGCCCCGGCCCAGAGCGGCCTCGCCACCGGCTGCTACCGCTACACGCTGACCGGCGTCGACAACGTCGGCAACAGCGTCTCGCGTTCGACGGTCGTCAAGGTAGACCTCACCGATCCGATCGCTCCGAGCCTCTCGCTCTCCGACTCGAGCGCCGACGTCCACACGACCGGCACGACCGCCTTCTACCGCCCCGCCGGCTCGGGTTCGTTCGACGTCACCGCCGGCTCGACCGACGGCCAGAGCGGCATCGCGAGCTACTCGTTCCCGACCCTCGCGGGCTTCGTCGCGAGCGGTTCGGGTGCGACCAAGACCTACACGCTCAACACGCCGACCGAGTCCGACGGCGCCAAGACGGTCACCGCGCAGAACAACGCGGGCCGCACCAACAGTTCCGCCTTCACGTTGACGGCCGACTCGACTGCGCCGAGCGGCGGCTCGATCACCGTGAACGGCGGCGGCTCCTACGACACCGACGGCACCGTCGCGCTGGCGAAGTCCAACCACACCGACGGCGGCTCCGGCATCGCCTCGCAGACGTTCACCCGCGCGACGGCGACGCTCGTCAACGACGTCTGCGGCAGCTTCGCCGGCAGCGATCCAGTCACGATTCTCAGCGGCAACGACGCCGACACCCTCGGCTCGGGCTGCTACCGCTACACGCTGACCGCCACCGACAACGTCGGCAACCAGGTCGTCACGCAGAGCGCGATCGTGAAGGTCGACGTCACCGCTCCCACCGCTCCGAACCTGACGCTCTCGAACGCGACCGGCAGCGTCCACTATCCCGGCAGCGGCTCGACCGTCTGGTTCCGCTCCGTCGCAGGTGCGGGTGGCAGCTTCGATGTCACAGCGAGCTCGACGGACGCGCAGACCGGCATCGGCTCCTACTCCTTCCCCACTCTCGGCGCGGGCTGGTCGCAGACCGGAAGCGGCGCAACGCGGACCTACACGTACGCGGACGCGGCGGCCACACCTGGCGCAACGAACGTCACCGCGACGAACGGTGCCGGGACCGGATCCGGCAACGGCACGTTCACCGTCTCGAACGACACCACGGTTCCGACCGCCGGATCGATCACGGCGAACGGCGGCGGCGCCTACGACGGTGACGGCACCGTCGCGCTCGCCAAGGTCGACTTCACGGACGCCGGCGCCGGCATCGCGGGTCACACCCTGACTCGCGAGAGCGCGACGCTCGCAGCCGACGCATGCGGCAGCTTCTCGGGCGGCGACCCGGTCACGATCACCGCCGGCAACGACGCCGACATGCTCACGACGGGTTGCTACCGCTACACGCTCACCGGCACCGACAATGTCGGCAACCAGTCGAGCGTTCAGAGCACGATCGTCAAGGTCGATACCTCGGCGCCCAGCGCCCCGAGCCTTGCCTTCTCCAATCTCTCCGCGAATGCTCACTACGCGGCCGGCACGCTCTTCATCCGCCCGTCCGCGGGTGGGACGTTCCGCGTCACCGCGACCTCGACCGACCCCCACACCGGCGTCGCGTCGTACGCATTCGGCTCGCTGAACACGAATGGCGGCACGAACTTCAGCGGCTCGCAGACCGGCGACCACTTCGACTACACGTTCAACGGCACGACGACCGCACCGAGCACCGGCCGCACCGTCACTGCCTCCAACCCGGCCGGTGTCGTCTCGGGCAACGGCTCGTACACGATCGTCGAGGACGCGACCGGCCCGACGACGACACTCGCGGATCCGGGGGCGAACCTCCGCGGCACCGTCGGCCTCACTGCGACGGCGACCGACCCCGATGCAGGCGTCGTCAGCGTCGCGTTCCAGCGCTCCCCCGCGGGCGCCGGCACGTGGACGACGATCGCCACCGACTCGACGCCGGGCGACGGCTTCTCGGCGAGCTTCGACACGACGGTTCCGGCCGACGGCCTCTACGACCTGCGCGCCCTGGCGACGGACGACGTCGGGAACACGAGCACGGACGTCGTTGCGAATCGCCGCGTCGACAACACGAACCCGACCGGCTCCGTCACATCCCCCGCCGGAGGCGCGAACGTGAGCGGCCCGACCACCCTGACGAGCAACTCCGCCGACGCGGGCTCCGGCGTCGACACGGTCGTGTTCCAGCGCTCGCCTGCCGGTGCCGGAACCTGGACGAGCCAGGCTTCGCCGTGGGCGACCTCGGGCGTCTCCGACGGCCTCTACGACCTGCGCGTCGTGACGACCGACAACGCCGGCAACTCGTTCACCTCTGGAGCGATCACGGTTCGCGTCGACAACACCAGTCCGACGGGCTCGATCACGGCTCCCGCAGACGGCGCCAGCGTCCGCGCCTCGATCGCGGTCACCTCGAACTCCGCCGATGTCGCCGGCTCGGGCGTCGGCACCGTCGTGTTCCAGCGCTCGCCCCTCGGGCTCGGAAGCTGGACGACGATCGACTCCGACACGCTCACGCCGTACTCCGTCGCTTTCGACACGACCGCCGTCGCCGACGGCCAGTACGACCTGCGCGCGGTCACGACCGACCTCGCCGGCAACTCGTTCACCTCCGGCCTCGTCTCGGTCACGGTCGACAACACCTCGCCGAACACCTCGATCACGGCGCAGCCGGCCGATCCGACGAACTCGTCGAGCGCCTCCTTCTCCTTCAACTCGAGCGAGGGCGGGTCGACCTTCGAGTGCCGCATCGACGGCGGCGTCTGGAGCGCCTGCTCGACCCCGAAGAGCTACAGCTCCCTCGCCGACGGCTCGCACACCTTCCAGGTCCGCGCGACCGACGCAGCAGGCAACCTCGACCCCTCGCCGGCCGGCTACACCTGGCTCGTCGACGGCACGAACCCGACCGGCTCCGTCACGGCTCCGGCTTCCGGCGCCAACATCCGCGGCACGGTCGCCCTGACGAGCAACTCTGCAGACGTCGGTGGCTCGGGCGTCGCGACCGTCCAGTTCCAGCGCTCGCCGATCGGCGCCGGCACCTGGACGAACCAGGCGGCCAGCTGGAACACGACCCTGCAGGCCGACGGCCAGTACGACCTCCGCGTGGTCACGACCGACAATGCCGGCAACTCGGCGACGTCCGCCGCGATCACGGTGCGCGTCGACAACACCGATCCGACCGGGACGGTCACCGCTCCCGCCGACGCGGCCAACGTCCGCAACACGATCTCGCTGACCAGCAACGCCGCCGACGGCGGCTCAGGCGTCGACACGGTCACCTTCCAGCGCTCCCCCGCGGGTGCCGGCACCTGGACGAACCAGGCAGCCAGCTGGAACACCACCTTGCAGGCCGACGGGCCGTACGACCTCCGCGTCGTCACGACCGACAATGCCGGCAACTCCTTCACCTCGACGGCGATCACCGTTCTCGTCGACAACACGAACCCGACCGGTTCGGTCACGAGCCCGGTCGCGGGCGCCGACATTCGCGGCACCGTCTCGCTGACGAGCAACTCTGCAGACCTCGGTGGCTCGGGCGTCGACACCGTCCAGTTCCAGCGCTCCCCCGCGGGCGCCGGCACGTGGACGAACCAGGCAGCCAGCTGGAACACGACCCTGCAGGCCGACGGCCAGTACGACCTCCGCGTGGTCACGACCGACCTTGCCGGCAACTCGGCGACGTCCGCCGCGATCACGGTGCGCGTCGACAACACCAATCCGACCGGGACGGTCACCGCTCCCGCCGACGCCGCCAACATTCGCGGCACCGTCGGCCTGACGAGCAACTCCGCCGACGCCGGCGGCTCGGGCGTCGCGACCGTCCAGTTCCAGCGCTCGCCGATCGGCGCCGGCACCTGGACGAGCCAGGCCGCGAGCTGGAACACAACCCTGCAGGCCGACGGCCAGTACGACCTCCGCGTCGTGACGACCGACAATGCCGGCAACTCCTTTGCGTCCACGCCGATCACCATCCGCGTCGACAACACCGATCCGACCGGCTCGATCACGGCTCCCGCGGACAACGCGAACATCCGCGGCACGGTCGGCCTGACCAGCAACTCCACCGACAGCGGCGGCTCCGGTGTCGCGACCGTCCAGTTCCAGCGCTCGCCGATCGGCGCCGGCACCTGGACGAACCAGGCAGCCAGCTGGGACACGACCGCGCAGGCCGACGGCCAGTACGACCTCCGCGTCGTCACCACCGACAACGCCGGCAACACCCACACCTCGGCGACCGTCACGGTCCGCGTCGACAACACGGCGCCGACCGCGACGATGGGGAACCCCGGAGCGGACCTCTCCGGCACCGTCACCCTCACCTCGACGACGAACGACGGCGGCTCGGGCATCGCCTCCGTCACCTACCAGCTCTCGCCGGCGAACGCGAACACCTGGACGAACCAGGCCGCGAGCTGGGACACGACGGGCAGCGCGGACGGGCTCTACGACCTGCGCGTGATCGCGGTCGACAACGCCGGCAACTCGACCACTTCGGCGGTTGTCGAGGATCGCCGCGTCGACAACAACGCCCCTGCGATCGACATCACCGCTCCGGTCGGGATCGTCAACGCGTCCGCGGCGGATCCCTTCACGGTCACGGCCTCGAGCCCGGACGCCGACCTGACGCAGGTCGAGTTCTTCGAGTGCCCGACGCCGGCCTGCGGTACGCAGACGTCGATCGGCGTCGATACGACCGCCCCGTACTCGGTCTCGCGCGCGATCCCGGCGGACGGCTCGTGGACGCTCAAGGTCGTCGCCACCGACAACGCCCTGAACACGATGAGCGACATCGAGACGGTCACGGTCGAGCGCACGCGGCCGCAGACGACGATCGACACGAACCCGGCGTCGATCACGAACCAGACCGGCGCGACGTTCACCTTCAGCTCGAACGAGAGCGGCGTCACCTACGAGGTGCGGCTCGACGGCGGCGCCTGGATCGCCGGTGCCAGCCCGAAGCTCTACAGCGGCCTCGGCGACGGCCCGCACACCTTCGACGTGCGCGCGACCGACGCTGCCGGCAACGTCGATCTCTCCCCCGCCTCGTTCGCCTGGACGGTCGACACCGCCGCGCCGAACACGACGATCACCGGCAACCCGGCAAACCCGACGAACGCGACCGGCGCCACCTTCTCCTTCACCTCCAGCGAGGGCTCGTCGACCTTCGAGTGCCGCCTCGAGAGCGGCTCGTGGGGCTCGTGCACGACACCGAGCTTCTACGGCTCCCTCACGCAGGGCTCGCACAGCTTCGAGGTGCGCGCGACCGACGCCGCCGGCAACACGGACGCGACGCCGGCGACCTTCAACTGGTCGATCGACCTCACCAACCCGACCGGCTCGATCACCTCGCCTGCCGACGGCGCACGCGTCCGCGCGACGATCCTGCTCGCGAGCGACTCGGCCGACGGCGGTTCCGGGCTTGCGTCGGTCGTGTTCGAGCGGTCTCCCGCCGGCGCAGGCAACCTGGACGGCGACGCCCGCGAGCTGGGACACGACACTCGTCTCCGACGGGGACTACGACCTGCGCGTCGTCACCTCCGACCTGGCGGGCAACGTCACGGTCTCCGGCGTGATCACCGTCGCGGTCGACAACACGCCTCCGAACACGAGCATCACCTCGCAGCCGGCCGACCCGACCAACGCAACGGGCGCATCGTTCGGGTTCTCGTCCGAGGCAGGCGCGTCCTACGAGGTTCGCCTCGACGGCGGCGCCTGGATCCCGAGCGCGAGCCCGAAGATCTACAGCGGCCTCGCCGAGAGCTCGCACACCTTCGAGGTGCGTGCCACCGATCTCGCCGGCAACGTCGACGCGACGCCGGCCTCCTACACCTGGACGGTGGACACGACGGCGCCGAACACGACCATCACCTCCCAGCCCGCCGATCCGACCAACGCAACCGGTGCATCCTTCTCCTTCAGCTCGAGCGAGGGCGGCTCGAGCTTCGAGGTCCGCCTCGACGGCGGCGCCTGGAGCCCGAGCGCGAGCCCGAAGACCTACAGCGGCCTGACCGAGGGCTCGCACACCTTCCAGGTGCGCGCGACCGACCCAGCCGGCAACCAGGACGCCACGCAGGCGAGCTACACCTGGACGATCGACACGACCGCACCGAACTCGTCCTTCACGTCGACCCCGGCTGATCCGAGCAGCGACACGACTCCGACCTTCGGCTTCGCATCGACCGAGGCGCCCGCAACGTACGAGGTCAACCTCGACGGCGGCGGCTGGGTCAGCGCATCCACGCCCCTCACATCTCCCCCGCCCTCTCGGACGGCTCGCACACGCTGCAGCTCCGCGCGAGCGACGTCGTCGGCAACCAGGACGCGTCCGCCGCGAGCTACACCTGGCTCGTCGACGGCACGAACCCGACCGGCTCCGTCACGTCGCCGGCCGACGGCGCGGACCTCGGCGGCACCGTCTCGCTGACGAGCAACTCGGCCGATGCGGGCAGCGGCGTCGCGACCGTCACGTTCCAGAGCTCCCCGGCGGGCACGAACACGTGGACGAATGTTGCCGCGAGCTGGAATACGGCCCTCGAATTGGACGGGGACTACGACCTCCGTGTCGTGACGACCGACAACGCCGGCAACACCTTCACATCCGCCACGATCACGGTCACCGTCGACAACACCGTCCCGGCGCTCTCCGTCAGCGTGGCCAACCCGGTCAACGCGGCGACGTCTGATCCGACACCGCTGGTCGCAACGGCCACCGACGCGGGCAGCGGCATCGCAAACGTCAGCTTCGAGCAGTGCACCGTCGCGAACGACGACACCTGCGCAGCCGACACATGGACGTCGCTCGGCGTCGACACGACGTTCCCATACGCCGTCTCGTGGCCCATCCCGGCCGACGGAACCCGCCTCCTTCGCGTGCGGGCCACCGACAATGCCGGCCGCCAGACCGCCAAGCTCGTCCTCACGACCGTCGACCGGACGCGCCCGACCGGCTCGGTGACCGTCCCGGCCGCCGGCGCGAACCTGCGCGGCGCCGCCGTCGCGCTGAGCGCCGTCGCGTCGGACACCGCGCCGGGCACGGTCAACACCGTCACCTTCCAGCGCTCGCCCGCCGGCGCCGGCACGTGGACCGACATCTCGGTCGACGCGACGCCGCCGTACAACGCGACGCTCGATACGACCGGGCTCGCCGACGGCCTCTACGACCTCCGTGTCTTCACAACCGATTCGGCCGGAAACGCCGAGGCGACGCCCCCCACGGTCCAGGTGCGGGTCGACAACACCCTGCCGACGGGCACCGTCACGTTCCCGGCCGACGCCGCTGACAGCCGCGGCACGGTCGCGCTGACGAGCAACTCGGCGGACGCCGGTGGCTCAGGCGTCGCGACCGTCCACTTCCAGCGCTCGCCGATCGGCGCCGGCACCTGGACGAACCAGGCAGCGAGCTGGGACACGACCGCGCAGACCGACGGCCAGTACGACCTCCGCGTCGTCACGACCGACAACGCCGGCAATGTCTTCTCGTCGGCGCCGATCACGGTTCGGGTCGACAACACCAACCCGACCGGCTCGGTCACCGCGCCGGCAGCCGCGGCGAATCTCCGTGCCACGATCGCGCTGGCCAGCAGCTCCGCCGACTCGGGCTCAGGCGTCGCGGCCGTCCAGTTCCAGCGCTCGCCGATCGGCGCCGGCACCTGGACGAACCAGGCGGCAAGCTGGAACACCACGATCCAGGCCGACGGCCAGTACGACCTTCGTGTCGTGACGACCGACAACGCCGGCAACTCCTTCACCTCGGCCACGGTCACCGTTCGCGTGGACAACACGCTCCCGACCGGCTCGATCACCGCCCCCGCCGCGGGCGCCGAGATCGGCGTGCCGCCGGTCTCGCTCACGAGCAACGCGGCCGATTCCGGCTCCGGGCTCGACACAGTCATGTTCCAGCGCTCCCCCGCCGGCGCGGGCACCTGGACGGCAACGCCTTCGACCTGGAACACGGCAACCGGAGCGAACGCGGTCGCCGACGGCTCGTACGACCTGCGCGTCGTCGCGACCGACCTCGCCGGCAACGTCTTCACCTCCGCGGCCGTCACCGTTCTCGTCGACCACACGGCGCCGACCACCTCAGCCTTGCTCGCGCCGGGGAGCCCCAGCAACGCGCCGGTCACGGTCAGCTTCTCCGCGGGCGACGGCACCGGCTCCGGCGTCTCCAAGACCGAATACCGCGTCGACGGCGGCTCGCTGCTCCAGGGCAGCTCCGTCATCATCCCTGCGCCCGGCGACCACTCGAACGACGGCACGCACACCGTCACGTTCTTCTCGACCGACGACGTCGGCAACGTCGAGGCGCCCGCCAACACGGTCAACGTGGTCATCGACACCACGGCCCCGAGCGGGTCCGGCGGCGACCCCGGCGACTACCTGCGCGGGATCGCAAATCTCAGCTACTCGACCGGCGCCACCGACGTCAGCTCCGTCCAGTTCCAGTTCTCCCCGGCGGGAGCCAACAGCTGGGCGAACATCGGCGCCGCCGACATCTCCCCGCCGTACGAGGCCTCGTGGAGCACGACGCTCGTCGCCGACGGCGAGTACGACATCCGCGCGGTCGTCACCGACACCACCGGCAACGTCGCGAACGAGCTGCTGCCCGGCCTCCCGAAGACTGTCGACAACACCCCGGCAAGCGGATCGATCGCCTCGCCCTCCGCTGCCTCGTACGTCGCAGGCAACGTCACGGTGACCGCCAACGCCTCCGACGGGCCTGTCCCGCCCGCCTCGGGTGTCTCGGCCGTCCGCTTCGAGATCAAGCCCTCGGGTACCGGCGCCTTCACGGTCTTCGGCACGCAGACGACACCGACGGTCGGCTCCACCTACAGCCAGTCGCTCGCGACGGGCGCGCTCGCCGACGGCCCCGCCGACCTCCAGGTCGTCGTCACCGACGTCGCCGGCAACGAGACGACGTCCGCGACGCACACGATCAACATCGACAACCTCGCTCCGACCGTGACGCTCGACGATCCGGGCGCGACAGTCGGCCCGAGCGTCGGCCTCACGGCAAGCTCGTCGCCCGACACCAACAACGTGGCCTTCCGCTACCGCCCGGTCGGAAGCGGCGCCGCGGGCACCCTGATCGCTTCAGACAGCGTCGCGCCGTTCGGAGTCACCTGGACGACCGCACCCGCGGCCGAGACACAGTGGGAGCTGATCGCAGTCGCCACCGACGCCGGCGGAAACACGACGACGAGCGCACCCCGCGTCGTCCTCGTCGACCGGACGCTGCCCACGGGCAACGTCACCGCTCCCGGCAGCGGCGACACGGTCGGCGGCCCGGCTGTCGCCCTCGGCGCGAACGCAGCCGACCTCGCCGGCTCGGGTGTCATCTCGGTCGTCTGGGAGGTCATGGAGTTCGGCTCGGCCACCTTCACCCCGGTCGCAACCGATACCGCCGCGCCCTACTCGACCACCTGGAACTCGACGAGCTCGCCTGACGGCGCGACCGTCATCCACGCCGTGATCACCGACGCCGCCGGTAACACGACGACGACGGCCGGCGTGTCGTTCTCGCTCGACTCGACCGGCCCGAGCGTCTCGCTCTCCGATCCGGGCGCCGTCGTCGGCGGAACGATCTCGCTGAACGCGACCACGGGCGGCGGCGCTGCGCGGGTCGTCTTCTCCGTCTCCCCCGCCGGGGCGTCGACCTGGACGCAGATCGCGAACGACACGAGCGCTCCCTTCAGCACTCCGCTCGACACCTCGACTCTTGCGGACGGCCTCTACGACCTCCGCGCCATCGGCTACGACGCACTCAACAACGCCTCTGCACCGGCGCTGCGCACGAACGTCCGCTTCGACAACACCGCGCCGACGCTCGTCTCCTCGGTGCCTGCCGACGGGTCGGTCTCGACGTTTGCCAACCAGATCGTTCTGACCGCGAACGAGGCGGTGACCGCTCCGGGCGCACTGCTCGACGGTGTCGCCGCCCCCGCGCCGACCATCTCGGGCTCGACGCTCACCTTCGCCACCGGATCGCTTCCGGACGGCCTGCATGTCCTCTCCGGCGAGCTCGAGGATGCAAGCGGCACGCGCTCGCTCTTCCGCGTCGCGGTCTCGATCCAGAACATTCCGACGTCGGATCCCCCGCCGGTGGAGCGGAGCATCACCGCCTCCGGCGACTTCACCGTGACGCTCCCGGGCGGGCTCGTTTCCGTGCGCATGCCGGCGGCCGCCTGGCCGACCCCGCCCGACCCGCAGGACTACATCCTCGTGCTGCGCGTCGACGCCGGCCCGGCCGGCCCCGGCTTCGTCCCGGGCACGCAGATCGTCGAAGTGACCGCACGCTGGGCGCTGTCAGGCTTGCCCGTGACGCAGTTCACCGCGCCGATCGAGGTCAACTTCGCGAACCCGACCGGGGTTCCCGCGATCCCCGCGTGGTCGCAGGTCGGCTCGATCGCCGCCCCGGCCTGGACGAACATGGGCCGCCTTCCGGGCGCGACCCTGCCGCCGACTCAGCCCGACGGCTTCCACGGCAACTCGGCCGCGGTGAGCGTGCTCACGCACCACCTCACGTTCTTCGGCCTGAAGGTCGACGACGGCCCGCCCACACCGCCGCGCCACATCGCGGGCGTCGTCGCCGACGACGGCCTGACCCTCCGTTGGATCCCCGGCACCGACGCCAGCGGCGAGCTCGGCAACGTGCTCCTCTACGTCAACGGCGAGGTGTACCGCGTCTTCGGCCCACGCCAGTTCGAGACGAAGATGGGGCCGTTCACGCCGGGCGACAGCCGCGTCTTCTCGCTGGTTCAGCTCGACGCAGCAGGCAACCGGAGCGCGCACGGCGAGGAGCTCCGCGCAGTCCCGCCGCTCGTCGGTAAGAGCCTCGACCAGGCCGTCACCGCACTCACAGCCGCCGGCTTCCGGCTCGGCACGGTGCGCGAGCAGCCGGTCGCGTCGGTCGCGCCCGGGACCGTCGTCGGTCCGGTCGCACCGCGGCACGCCGAGCTGTCGAGCAAAATCGATCTGGTCGTCTCTCGCGAGTTCATCGCGCCGCAGACGCAGCTCGTCTTCACCGTCGCCGGCTCCAAGACGCTGACCCTGAAGAAGCGGACGACGATCGCCGCTCGGGTCAAGGTCTCGAGGCCGGCCACCCTGACCGCGGTGCTCTCGACGCCGAAGAAGAAGCGGCTCTACACGTGGCGGGTACGCAACCTGAAGGCCGGCGCGAACGTCGTGAAGCTGACTCTGCCGACGCGGATCCGCCGGCCGGGCGCGTACACGCTGACGTGGATCGCACGCTCGGGCTCGGAGACGGTGAGCCGCACGGTCAAGCTGAAGCTCCGCGGCAAGAAGGTCGCGCGGACCACGGCCGGCCGCAGCAAGGTCGAGGTCGTGCTCGCCGGCGAGCAGCACCCGAAGACCGTCGTCCAGTCGGCTCTCGCGGGGACTCGCGCTCGCGTGGTCGCGCAGGTCGACCTCGATCAGACCTTCGCCCTGGCGGCCTCCAACTCGCACGACATCAAGATCGTGGTCGTCGACGTGGACGAGCACGGAGTCGGCTCCGTCCGCGACCTGCGCACGGTCTTCCCGTCGATCCGTGTGATCGCCATCGCGACTCAGCCCGCCGACCGCGTCCGCGCGCTCCGCGCCGGTGCGGTCCAGGCGCTCCCGCGCAAGACGACGTCGCGTCAGCTCGCCAAGGCGATCGCCGCGATCTCGTCCCGCTAGAGCACGGCCTGCGCGGCGAAGACCGCGCCGACGAGCACCAGGACCACGCCGAGGGCGATCCGTAGCGCGTTCTCGTCGACTCTTCCCGTCGCTCGGGCTCCCAGCCAGCCGCCGGGTATCGCACCGGCCAGGCCGGCGAGCAGCGTCCCCCAGTCGACCCCGAGCGAGCCCGCATGCGCAGCGAAGCCGGCGACGCCGAGGAGAAAGCCGACGACGAGGTTGGTGCCCGCAGCGCGCTTCACATCCATTCCGACGAGACGCAGGAGCGTCGGCATCCGGAGTGTTCCGAGGATCACGCCCACTGCTCCTCCGAGGGCGCCGATGCCGAGACCACCGGCGACGGCCGGCCACAGACGGAGATGTTCCCGCGTCAGCGCGCGGACGGGCCGCAGCGCCAGATCCACGCCGCTCCAGACGAGCACTGCCGCGATCGCTGCGTAGAGCAGGCTCTCGGGTACGTCGTCGGCCGCGAGCGCACCGACGGCCGCGCCGACGACGGACGGCGGCGCCATCCAGGCGACGACGCGCCAGTCGACGCGCCCCTCTCGCGCATGGCTCACTGCCCCGGAGCCCGCGGCTGCGGCGGAGATCGCGATGTTGGTCCCGGCGGCCGCGAGCGGGTTGCCGGTGATCGCGACGATGAGTGGCAGCCGCAGCGTTCCGAGGACGAGCCCGAGCATCGAGCCCACGTAGCCGGCGACGAACGAGCCGGCGAACGCGGCCACGAGCTCCCAGCTCATGGCCGCCCCTCGCGCACCTGGCGCGTCGCTCGCGGTGCGTAGGCCGGGGTCACAGTATGTGAATACGGGGCGCCGGCTGGAGCGCCGCGAGCGACGCGAGGGCCTGCCGGAGGCCGGCTCCGCCGGCCGGGAGGCAAGCCCGGCCAGGGGTGCGAGGGGTTAGCGCGAGCTTCCCGGCTTCCACAGTGGCTCGTCGCGGCCTGCGTTCGCCAGTCGGGCGAGGATGAAGAGCAGGTCGGAGAGCCGGTTCAGATAGATCAGGACTTGCGGGTTCAGCTCCATCTCCTGTGACCCCAGCAGGACGTCGCGCTCGGCCCGTCGACAGATCGTTCGCGCGACGTGAAGCCTCGCGGCCGTCTCTGTCCCGCCCGGCAGGATGAAGCTCTTGAGCTCCGGCAGCTCGCCGTTGAACGCGTCGCAGAGCTCCTCGAGACGCTCGATCATCCCGGGCTCGACCCGCAGCCGGTCGGTCACCCCCCACGGCACGGACAGATCGGCGCCGACGTCGAAGAGCTCGTTCTGAACCAGCTCCAGCGGTTCCCGCATCTCCTCCGGCACCTCACCCGCCAGCACGACGCCGAGAGCCGAGTTGAGCTCGTCGACAGTGCCGAACGCGCCGATCCTGCAGTCGAGCTTCGAGACGCGCGACCCGTCTCCGAGCGACGTCTCGCCGGCGTCGCCCCCGCGCGTGTAGATCCGCGTCAGCCGGACGGGCTCGTCCCGGCTTCTCATGCTGTCGGCGCCGGCTCGCGCTGCAGCTCGAGGATGCTGCGCGCAATCACGAGTCGCTGGATCTCGCTCGTCCCCTCGTAGATCTCCGTGATCTTCGCGTCGCGGTAGTAGCGCTCGACGGGGAACTCCTTCGTGTAGCCGTAGCCGCCGAGGATCTGGATCGCCTCCGCGGTCTGGCGGCGCGCCATCTCGGAGGCGAACAGCTTCGCCTTCGCGCCGGCCTCGGTGTGCGGCTCTCCCTGCCCCTTGAGCCAGGCGGCGCGGTAGACGAGCAGCCGGGCGGCGTCGAGCTCGGTCGACATGTCCGCGAGCTTCCACTGGATCGCCTGGTGCTCGGCGATCCGCTTCCCGAACGTGCGGCGCTCCTTGGCGTACTCGCGAGCCACGTCGTAGGCGGCCTGCGCGATCCCGACTGCCTGCGCCGCGATCCCGATCCGGCCGCCGTCGAGGGTCGCCATCGCGATCGCGAAGCCACGTCCTTCCTCGTGCAGCAACCGGTCGCGGCCCACGTGCGCGCCCTCGAGCAGCAGGTCGGCCGTCGACGAGGAGTTGAGACCGAGCTTCTCCTCCTCCCTCGTCACGCGGACGTGCTCGGCGTCGAGCAGGAACGCGGAGACACCGCGCGCTCCCTCGATCTCGGCCTCGCTGCGGGCGAACGTGAGGAACGTGCCCGCATGACTGCCATTCGTGATCCATTGCTTGGCGCCGGTGATCGTCCAGCCGTCGCCATCGGCCTCGGCTCGCGTGCGGAGCGAGCCGGCGTCGGAGCCGGCCTCCGGCTCGGTCAGCGCAAAGGCGCCGATCTTCTCGCCGCGCGCGAGCGGGGGCACGAACCGCTCGCGCTGCTCCTCCGTCCCGAACGCGAGGATCGGAAGGGTGCAGGCGCTCGTGTGCACGGCGACGGTGACCCCGACGCCGGCGTCCGCGCGCGAGAGCTCCTCGAGGACGAGGATGTACGAGAGGAAGTCGGCGCCGGCGCCGCCGAGCTCTTCCGGCACGCAGACACCCATCAGCCCGAGCTCTGCGAGCTTCTCGTACAGGTCGGCGGGGAAGCGATGCTCACGGTCCCAGACGGCGGCGTTCGGCTCGATCTCGGCCTGCGCCACATCGCGTGCGAGCGCTTGAATCTCCCGCTGGTCGTCCGTCAGGGAGAAGTCCATCGCGGGCGAGTCTACCGTCCCGCAGGGACGAGAAGACTTTGTGTTCCTGTAACACAAGCGCGCAGCGAGCGGCTGGTTGAGCGGTACGAGAAGGCTTGGGTTACAGGAACGATCCGCGCGACCGGACTCGCCGCTCCGTCGGCGGATTAGAGTGCCTCGGGCCGGTGGCCGAACGAGTCCTCACGCTGCGAGAACTGAACCGCGCGACACTCGCGCGGCAGCTACTCCTCCAGCGCGCCCGACTCTCGCCGACGGCGGTGATCGAACGCCTCGTCGGGATGCAGGCGCAGTCGCCGCAGGCTCCGTACGTCGGCATCTGGACGCGTACGACGGGCTTCCGGCGCGGGTCGCTCGAGCGACTGCTCCGGAGGTCCGCGATCGTGAGGGCGACCGCGATGCGGCAGACGCTGCACCTCGTCACCCCGCGCGACTACGCGCTCATCTGGGCGGCGATGAGCGAGACGAACTTCCCCTGGGAGACGGAGCAGGCGAAGCAGCTCGCGCTGTCGGCGCGCGCGCTCGCCGCGGACCGACCCGTGACGTCGACGGAAGCGATCGCCCAACTCGAGAGCGAGTACGGCCTCGCCGGCGTCGATGCGCGCCGCGCCTGGCGGATGGCGCGTGCCGCCGCGCTCATCGTCCACCACCACGAGAGGGCGCTCTGGCAGCCGCGCAACGACCTCCGGTTCGTCGCGATCGGCGAGCCGCAGCCGCACGTCCCCGTCGAGGCACGCGCCGAAATCTTCCGCCGCTACCTCGCGGCTTTCGGCCCTTCGACGCGCCGCGATATCGGGGCCTGGAGCAGAATGCGCGTTGCGGAGATCGACGCCGCTCTGGAGCTGCTCGAGCCGCTGCGCCGCCTCCGCGACGACCAGGGCCGCGAGCTCCTCGACGTCCCACGAGCGCCGCTGCCGGACGCCGAGACCCCGGCGCCCGTCCGCTTCCTGCCGAAGTGGGACAACGTCCTGCTCGCCTGGGCCGACCGCACGCGCGTGCTCCCCGAGCAGTACCGGAAGACGGTGATCAAGGCGAACGGCGACGTGGCGCAGACGTTCCTGGTCGACGGGTTCGTGGCCGGGATGTGGCGCGTCGACGACGGCCGTGTCGTGCTGGAGCCGTTCGAGCCGCTTTCAGCCGCGGCGCGGCGCGAGATCGAGGACGAGGCAGGGCGTCTGGAGGCGTTCTTCGCCGAGTCCTAGTCGCGCTCGGCCGCACTACGCGGCGGAGAGGAACTCTCTGCGGATCTCGTGCAGCACGTGCTCGCGGTCGCAGAACGCGTCGACCACCTGCGGGTCGAACTGCTTTCCCTTCTGCTCGACGATCTCCCGGCGGGAGTCGCGCCAGCTGCGCGCCTCGCGGTAGGGGCGGTGGTTCGTGATCGCGTCGATGGCGTCGGCAACCGCGAAGATCCTGGCGCCGATCGGGATCTCGTCGCCGGCGAGCCCGTCCGGGTAGCCGTCCCCGTCCCAGCGCTCGTGGTGTGACCGGACGATCTCGACTCCCGCCTCCTGCAGGAAGGCGACGCCGCTGATCATCTGCGCGCCGAGCAGGGTATGCGCCTTCATCACGCGCCACTCGGCCTCGCTCAGGGCACTCGGCTTCAGGAGAATCTGGTCGGGCACGCCGATCTTGCCGATGTCGTGGAGCAGGAACCCGTACTCGAGTGCCGGGTCGTCGGCGAGATTCGGGTCGATCGCGGTCGCAAGCTCCAGCGCGTATCGCTGCACCCGCTGTGAATGCTGTCGCGTCCCGGTGTCCTTCGTTCCCAGGGCGCTCGCGAGCGCGGAGACCGTCTCCTTGTACGCACTCTCGAGCAGACCACGCTGCGCGCGCTCGATCTCGACGAGGTGACGCAGGTCACGCGCATACAGCACGAGCTGCTCTTCGCCGGAGCGGCCTTTCGAGGCTCGCATCGGAGCGCCGGCGGCAGTCCCGGCCAGGCGTTCCACGACACCGAGCAGCTCGAGCGGCCTGAACGGCTTGAGGAGCAGGGCGTCCGCACCTGCGGCGCCGGCCACGTCCTCCACGTCGTCCATGCCGGTCAGCAGGACGATGCGGATCCCGCTCGTGTCGGGGCTCTCCTTCAGCTCGCGACAGAACGCGAGACCGTCCATGCCCGGCATGCCGACGTCGAGCACGATCACGTCCGGCCGCTGCGCCGAGATCCGCTCTTCGGCCTCGGCCGCGCTTCCGGCCTCGTCCACGTCGACCTCGACGTCTTCGAACGTCGTCCGCAGCAGGGCGCGGAATCCCGAATCGTCGTCTACCAGCAACAGTCGCATCGTTCCCCCCGGATCGAATGCTTATCAATCGGTCTTATCGGCAGCTAGGTCTGATGCTTGAGTAGGACCTACCCTGAACGGGGGATGCCACGCAACCGTCGGAGCGAACGGGGTGCACGGCGCCGTGCCGTGCGTTCGATTCCGCTCGGTGTGAGCAGCCGTCGCAGGCGGCGCGGTGACAGCTCGGCGCAGAGAACTGCGGATGCGGCCGGGCCTCGTGCGCCGTACCGAAGTCCGTCCGAGACGAGCTCGGGTGAGGCGCGCCAGCCCTCGTCGGTCAGCTCGTACACCTCCTGCTCCTCGACGAAGAAGCCGGCTCGGGTGAAGATTCGCGTCCAGCCGCGCACGTCTTCCTGCCGGAACCAGCCGTAGTCGCCCGGTTCGCCGCACGGCACGGTGATCAGCAGCCGCCCGCTCGGGGCGAGCACTCGCCGAAGCTCACGGAGGGCAGTCAGCTGCGAGGCCGCATCGTCCTCCACCTCGAGCCCGTAGCCGCTGTTGTCGGCGCCCACGTGCTCGAGTGTCGAGACACAGAGCGCGAGGTCGAACGTGCCGTTGTCGAAGGGAAGCTCGCGGACGTCGGCGCGAATCGCCGTCATGCCCGGCACGTCGGCCTCCGCGAGATCGACTCCGGTCAGCTCATCGAAGCCGGTCTGCAGCAACGCGGCGAGATAAGGAGCCTCCGCGAAGGCATAGCCGACCTCGAGCGCGCGATCGCCTCGAAGCCGTGCCAGCACCCAGGGCAGCTCGATCACCCGCTCATCCGTTCCCGGCGGCCCCTGCAGCCACCGAGGGCGCTCCCCGCGCGCACGCGCACCGCGCGCGAAGGCGACCCCGTCGTCGAGCAGGCGCACCCGCTCCGACTCCGGCGCGGTCGCCAGCTCGTGCAGCAAAGACGTCCGCGACAGCGTTCCCGCAGCAAGCTTCTCGAGCGCCCGCGCCCGCGCCTCCTCGTCCGGCGGCCGGCGGAGCACCGACCGGAAGGCCGTCTCGACGAACGTGCTGTCGTCGGATTCGGCCGCGTCGAGCCAGGCGCGGAGGCCCTCGTCCATCAGTACTCGTAGAAGCCTCGGCCCGACTTGCGGCCGAGGCGGCCGGCCTGGACGTACTGGCGCAGCAGCGGGCAGGGTGCGTACTTCGGATTGCCGAGCCCGTCGTGCAGCACGTCCATGATCGCGACGCACGTGTCCAGACCGATCAGGTCGGCGAGCGCGAGCGGCCCCATCGGGTGCGCGAAGCCGAGCTTGGCGATCGTGTCGATCGCCTCCGGCTCGGCGACCCCCTCCAGCACGGCGTAGGCCGCCTCGTTGATGAAGGGCATCAGGATCCGGTTCGAGACGAAGCCGGGGAAGTCGTTGGCCTGCGCGGGCACCTTGCCGAGATCCTCGGCCAGCTGAGTGATCGCCGCCGCCGTCTCGTCGGAAGTCTGCAGCGCTCGGATCACCTCGACGAGCTTCAGCACCGGCACCGGATTGAAGAAGTGCATCCCGATCACACGATCGGGACGGTCGGTGATGGCCGCCAGCGACGTGATCGGGATCGACGAGGTGTTCGAGGCGAGGATCGCGGTGTCGGGAAGGATCCCGTCCGCGCGACGGAAGAGATCCTCCTTCACCGATGCGTCCTCGACCACCGCCTCGATCATCAGGTCGGCGGGCACGAGCTCCTCGACAGCGGCGACTCGCCCGAGCACCTCGTCCGGCTCGGCGCCGCCCTTCTCGGCGAGCCGCTCGAGGCTCTTGCGCATCGCCGCCAGACCGCGGTCTGTCGCGCCCGGAAGAGCGTCGTAGAGCGAGACGCGACGGCCGGAGGCGGCCACGACCTGTGCGATGCCGCCGCCCATCTGCCCCGCGCCCACGACAAGAACGTGCTCGAGGTTCATACTTCGATGAGCCTATCCGGGACCCTCGGACAGGGTTCAGGTGTACACATTCCATGAGGCGCGTGCTCACCGGTCTGCTCCTCGCCGCGATGCTCGTCGGCACCGCGGCCGCTGCGCAGCCTGCGCGCGTCCTCGCGGTCGAATGGGAGGCCGGCGGCGGCAAGCTCCGCTGGGTCTCCCCCACGACGTTACGGCCGGTCGGGCCGGCCGTGCTGAACGTCGGCGGAGGGCCGGCAGACATCGTCGCCCTCTCGCCCGACCGAACGGTTGCGGCGGTCGGCGGCGGCGTCGAGGGAAGGCTGCGCATTGTCCGGCTCAGCCCGCTCCGGCAGGAGGGACTGCTCTGGCTGCGCGGCCGCACTGTCCTGAAGGGGATCTGGTCCTCTCCTCGACGTCTCGTCGTCCTGCTCGGCAACGCGCCCCCAGAGGTGGTGGTCGTCGACCCCTCGACACGCAGGGTCGTCCGTCGCCAGCAGCTGAGCGGTGTCGCCGCGGGCGCCGTCCGGGCCGGCGATCGCCTCTTGACGCTGCTGACGCCCCAGGGCCGAATCGGGCCGGTGCGGCTCGCGGTGATCGCCGGCGATGGCTCAGTGCAGACGGTCGCCATCCCCGGCATCACCGGAGGCGCAGCGCAACCGGCGGAGCCAGGAGGAACTGTGAGATTCGCATCGCCGGGACTCGTCGCGGAAGCGTCGCGTGCGGTCGTCCTTGCGCCTGAGCGGCTCGTCGAGATCGACCTTGCAACCCTCGAGGTTCGGGCGCAGCCGCTCGACACCCGCACCACGGCGCGCTCGGCAAAACGCGTCGAGGGCTGGGGACGCGGCGCCGTCTGGCTGCGAGGCGACACGGTCGCGTACTCGAGCTGGTCGAGCGATGCGGACGGGAAGCAGACGACGACGGGAGTCCGCGCCATCGACGTCAAGACGGGCACGACCCGGTTGCTCGACCCTGCGGCGACCTCCGTGACGCGGGCGGGGACGACGTTCCTACTCCACGGTGGCGGGGCGCTCCGGGGCTTCGCGCTGGACGGCACGCCTCGCTTCGAGCTGCTCGAGGGCGCGGACACCGGCTACGTCCAGGTCGCCGGCCGCTACGCCTACGTCGGCAGCGGCAACAGCACGCGGTTCGCGGTGGTCGACGTCGTGGCCGGGAACGTCGTTGGATCCGTCCGTATGGACAAGCCGACGACCATCCTCGCTCCCTAGACTCGACGGCATGAGTGTTCGGCCGGCGACCGCCGAGGACGCCGATGCGATCGGCCGGGTGCAGGTGGAGACCTGGCGCGTCGCCTATCGGGGGCTGATGCCCGACGACGTGATCGCGGGCTTCGACGTCGAGGCCCGCCGGCGGCTGTGGCGCGAAGGGCTTGCCCGCGTACCGAGACCGGGCAGCGCAACCTTCGTCGCCGAGCTCGACGGCGAGGTCGTCGGGTTCGCGAGCGTCGGCCGGTCACGCGACGACGAAGCAGAGCCGGAGGGTGAGCTCTATGCGATCTACCTCCACCCATCCCGGTGGGGCCGAGGCATCGGCCGCGCGCTGCTCGAGCGGGCCGAGGAGTCGATGCGCGCGTTCGGCTTCGAGCGAGCGATCCTGTGGGTGCTGGAGGGGAACGAGCGCGGTGAGCGTTTCTACCGCGCCGCCGGCTGGGAGTGTGACGGCCGCAAGCTCGAGCGGTTCCAGGGTGCCGAGGTCGCCGAGCTCCGCTACCGCAAGGCTCTCTAGCTCCGAAGCTTCCGGATGAGGAAGAACCCGCCGGCGCCGAGGACGAGCACGCCGACCACGATCCCGCCCCAGTTGATCGGCGGCGTGCTGTTGTCATCGACGTTCGTCAGCGCGAGAAAGTCCGACGGATCGACCTCCGAGCAGAGGCTCGACCGCCAGGCGCCGCCCTCGCGTGTCAGGAGCAGGGCGATCCGCTGGTCGACCTCGAGCTCCAACCCACACGCTGCACTGTTGTCCGCGGAGGCGACCTCGATCCGGTTCTCGATGTCGCCTTTGTAGACCTGCTCGACCCGGAAGAGGTAGACCGCCTTCTGGCCCTCGACGTTCCGCTCGAGCACGGTGCCGACGAATGCTCCGTCGGCGCGCGGCAGGTCGCGGACGAGGTCGACCGGCAGGCAGCTGCATGCGGATGCGTCGGCCGCGAACGCAAGCGCCAGCGTTGCGATGAGGGCGACGACGACCCGCATCGCGGAGCTACACGTCGATCAGAAGCGCGTCGCCCTGCCCGCCGCCGGAGCAGATCGCTGCCAAGCCGAGGCCGCCGCCGTTGCGACGGAGCTCGTGCACCATCGTGCCCACGATCCGCCCACCGGAGGCGCCGATCGGGTGGCCGAGGGCGACGGCGCCGCCGTTCACGTTGACGATCTCCTCGTCGGCGCCGAGCAGCCGCGCCGAGTTGAGCGCGACAGACGAGAACGCTTCGTTGATCTCGACGCGCTTCACGTCGTCGATCGTCTTTCCGGCCTTCTCGAAGGCGATCGCGGCAGCGTTGGCGGGCGTCCGCACCAGGTAGGCGAAGTCGTCGGCGACGTAGCCCTGCGAGACGATCGTTCCCAGGATCTCGAGCCCGCGCCGCTCCGCGAACTCCTCCGAGGTGACGATCACGCACGAGGCGCCGTCGTTCACTCCCGGCGCGTTCCCGGCGGTCGTCGTTCCATCGGGATCGAACACCGGCTTGAGCCGTGCAAGCGACTCGAGCGTCGTGTCCGGGCGGATGCTCTCGTCGGCGGTGACACCCTCGACGGGAACGATCTCGTCCTCGTAGCGCCCTGCGTCCCGAGCCGCGGCGGCGCGCTGCTGTGACCGGAAAGCCCAGGCGTCCTGCTCCTCCCGCGTGATCCCGAGCTCGCGCGAAACCAGCGAGTTGTGCTGCACCATGTGCAGCGAGTCGTACGCGTCGGTGAGGCCGTCGAAGATCATCGAGTCGGTCACCTCGCCGTGACCCAGCCGGTAGCCGAAGCGCGCCTTCTTGAGCAGGTAGGGCGCGTTCGACATCGACTCCATCCCGCCCGTGACGATCACCTCGTGGTCTCCGGCGCGGATCATCGTGTCGGCGAGCTGGATTGCGCGGATCGAGGAGGCGCAGACCTTGTTGATCGTGTCCGCCGGTGTCTCCTTCGGCAGTCCCGCACCGATCGCGGCCTGGCGCGCAGGGGCCTGGCCGGCACCTGCTTGAAGAACCTGCCCCATGATCACGTACTCCGGCTCGTCCGGCTCGATCGCGATGCGCTCGAGCGCCGCCTTGATCACGATCGAGCCCAGCTCGGTCGCCTGGTAGCCGGCGAGGCCGCCGCCGAGCTTCCCGAACGGCGTGCGGACCGCGGAGACGATGACAGAACGGGTCACGCAGTGAATCTAGCGGGAGTAGGAGTCGCCGGGACGCACTCGCGCCGCGAAGGCGACGAGCAGCCGGATACACGCCTCGAGGTCCGCGAGCTCGACGATCTCGATCGCCGAATGCATGTTCCGGAGCGGGATCGAGACAAGCCCGGTGGGGACCCCGTCGCGCGAGGCGAACGTCGCGTCGGCGTCCGTGTAGGTCTTCATCCCCGCCTCCACGGTGTGATCGATGCCCTCTTCCCTCGCCGCCTCGAGCAGGAGCTCGAAGACCCTCGGGTTGACGGCCGGGCCACGGAAGATCGCCGGCCCGCCACCGAGCACATGGTGGCCGCCGGTCGCCGCGTTGTCGCCCGGTACGTCGGTGGCATACGTGACGTCGAGTGCGATCGCGACGTCCGGCCGAAGCGCATGAATCGCAGCCTGCGCGCCCTGCGCCCCGAGCTCCTCCTGGGCGGCGCCGACAACAGCCACATTCACGCTCTCGAGCCGCCGGAGCGCCTCCAGCGCGACATAGACGCCCGCGCGGTTGTCGAGGCTCCGCGCTGCAACACGCGAGTTGGCGAGCTCGAGGGGCGGCGCCACGACGACGATCGGGTCGCCGATCGCGACCAGCGAGCGTGCCTCCTCCCCGGTCCGCGCGCCGATATCGACGTAGAGCTGGTCCCACTCGACCTTCTCGTTGTCCTTCACCTTCCGCGCGATCACGCCCGGGACGGTGCCGCTCTTCGTCCGGATCTCGACCCGTTGCCCGTAGGCCACGTTCGCCCGCCAGCTTCCAAGCCGGTGGGCGGCGATCAGCGCGTCGTCCGGAACGTGCGCCACGGCGAGGCCGATCACGTCGAGGTGCGCGATGAAGGCGATCAGCGGCCCCTCGGCCCGGCGACGCGCGATGATGTTCCCGATGGAATCGGTCTCCACCTCCGCGAGCTCGCCGACCGCATCACGGACGACGTCGAATGCGAGCTGCTCGTGCCCCGAAGGGCCGTGAGCGCGGAGCAGTGCAGCGAGGACATCTGGCAACGGCATTTGCGGGCAGTCTATGGCCGTGACGTCTGCCCCGATACCGACCGACCTGCTGACGCCGCTCGGCGCGTATCTCCGCCTGCGCGCGGGCGCCACGGCGAGTTTCCTGCTCGAGTCCGTCGAGCAGGGACGGCTGGGCCGTCACTCCTTCATCGGCTCAGGCTCACGGCTCGTCTCGTTCGAAGAGGCGGAAACTCTCGGCGAGCCGGTCGTCGGCTACCTCGCCTACGACTACGTGGCGAAGCTGGAGCCGACGGTTCCGCTTCCTGTCGACGGCGCCGGGCTCCCGGAAAGCCGGTTCGTCGTCGCAGACACGCTCGTCCGCTTCGACCACGGCAGCGGCACGGCGGAGGTGCTCGCCGGGAACCCAGACGAGATCGCGACCCGGCTCGGAACCGAGATTGTGTTACAGGAACACAATCTCTCCTCCGGCACCGAGGTGCGGCGCCACCCCGACCAGGCGACCTACGAGGACGGCGTGCGGCGGATCAAGGAGCTGATCCGCGCGGGCGATGCCTTCCAGGTCGTCCTGTCGCAGCGCGCGGAGCGGACGACGTCGGCGTCGGCGGTCGAGCTCTATCGTGCGCTCCGCCGGGTCAACCCCTCCCCGTACCTCTTCCTGCTCGAGCTCGAGGAGGTCGCGCTGATCGGATCTTCGCCCGAGACCCTGGTCAAGTGCGATGAGGGAACGGCGAGCCTGAACCCCATCGCAGGAACGACCGAGCCGGGTGAGGGCGACGCCGAGCGGCTGCTCGCCTCCGAGAAGGACCGCGCGGAGCATGTGATGCTGGTCGACCTCGGCCGCAACGACCTGTCCCGGGTGTGCGAGGCCGGCAGCGTCCGGGTGGCCCGCTACCTGGAGCCGGAACGCTTCTCGCACGTCACGCACCTGGTCTCCGAGGTGACCGGCGTGCTCCGTGCAGGTGTATCGCCGTTCGACCTCCTGCGGGCCTGCTTTCCGGCCGGCACCGTCTCCGGCGCGCCGAAGGTGCGCGCGATGCAGATCGTCTCGGAGCTCGAGGGCTACCGGCGCGGCCCGTATGCGGGCGCGGTCGGCTACGTCCTCCCGGGTGGAACCATGGACACGTGCATCGCAATCCGGGCGATCGCGCTCAGCGACGGAGTCGCGCGGCTGCAGGCGGGCGCGGGGATCGTGGCAGACTCGGATCCAGCCGCCGAGCACCAGGAGTGCCTGAACAAGCTCGCCGCGCTCGAAGCTGCGATCGACCTCGCCGAGAAGGGCTCCTGATGCTCCTGATGATCGACAACTACGACTCGTTTACGTACAACCTCGTCCATCTGTTCGAGGAGCTCGGCGCCGAGGTGCGCGTCTTCCGGAACGACGCGATCACACCGGACGAGGCGGAGCAGCTCGCGCCATCACACGTGGTCATCTCTCCCGGCCCAGGGCGCCCGGCGGATGCGGGCGTCTCGGTCGAAGTGATCCGGCGGCTCGGCCCGCGTGTCCCCACACTTGGCGTCTGCCTCGGCCATCAGGCAATCGTCGCCGCCTTCGGGGGCGAGATCGGCCAGGCACATGCGCTGCTGCACGGCAAGTCGTCCCCGATCGCGCACGACGGCAAGGGGGTCTTCACCGGCCTGCCCGCGAACTTTGAGGCGGGCCGCTACCACTCGCTCGCCGCGATGAGCGTGCCGCCCGAGCTCGAAGTCACGGCACGAACACCGGACGGTGAGGTGATGGGCGTCCGGCATCGCGAGCTCCCGATCGAGGGCGTCCAGTTCCACCCCGAGAGCGTCCTGACGCCGCTGGGCAAGGAGCTGGCGGAGAACTTCCTCGCTCCGTGATCCAGGCGGCGCTCGCTCAGCTCCTCGAAGGTCGCGACCTCTCGCGGGAGCAGGCGCGCGAGGTCATGGACGAGATCATGCGCGGCGAGGCGACGCAGGCCCAGGTCGGCGGTTTCCTCATCGCGCTGCGGTTGAAGGGTGAGAGCGCGGACGAGATCGCCGGCTGCGCCGAGGCGATGCGCAACCACGTGCTTCCCGTGCGGGCGCAGCGGGACGATCTTGTCGACACCTGCGGCACGGGCGGCGACGGCGCCAGCACGATCAACATCTCGACCGCGGCCGCGATCGTCGCCGCGGCCGCCGGCGCGGGCGTCGCGAAGCACGGCAACCGCGCCGTCTCGTCGGCTTCCGGCTCGGCCGACGTGCTCGAGGCACTCGGATTCCGGCTCGAGCAGCCGCCGGAGCGAATCGCGCAGTCGATCGACGAGCTGGGCTTCGGCTTCATGTTCGCGCCGGCGCACCATCCTGCGATGCGTCACGCGGCGCCGGTGCGGCGCGAGCTCGCCACGCGTACCGTATTCAACGTGCTCGGCCCGCTCACAAATCCCGCCGGCGCCCGTGCGCAGGTGATCGGCGTCTACTCGCCTTCGCTGGTGCGGACGCTCGCCGAGGTGCTCGTGCAGCTCGGCTCGCGGCGCGCGTTCGTCGTCCACGGTGCACACGGCATCGACGAGCTGTCGCCTGCCGGCCCCAACGACGTGTGCGAAGTCGTGGAGGGCGAGGTGCGGGAGCGCGTGATCGATCCGATCGATCTCGGGATTGGCCGCTGCGACCCGGCAGAGCTGCGCGGGGGCTCCCCGGCCGAGAACGCCGCCGCGATCCGCGAGGTCTTCGCCGGGGCGAACGGTGGCCGCCGTGACGCGATCCTTCTGAACGCGGCCGGGGCGATCGCGGCCTCCGGGCACGCGGAAGACCTGAGTGAGGGGCTGGAGGCCGCCCGCCTGGCGATCGACTCGGGCGCGGCGGCCGAGCGGGTCGACGAGCTCGCAAGGTTCACGCATGCGGTTTAACGACGTCCTCGCCGGCCCCGGCCTCGGCGCGATCGCCGAGATCAAGCGGCGCTCGCCCTCGCTCGGCGACATCCGTCCGGACGCCGATCCGGCCCGGCTTGCGGCCGACTACGCGCGCGCCGGAGCGGCCGCCGTGTCGGTGCTCGTGGACGAGCGCTTCGGGGGCGACTGGAACGACTTGCGAGCCGCGCGTGCGGCCACCGGGATCCCTCTGCTCGCCAAGGGCTTCTTCTCGACCGAGGAGCACCTCCGGACGGCGAAAGAGGCAGGCGCAGACGCGGTGCTGCTGCTGCTCCGGGACCTCGACGACGCTCAGATACGAATGCTCCTCGGCCTGGCCGATCAGCTCGGCCTCGATACCCTCGTCGAAGCCCACGACGCCGACGAGCTCGAGCGCGCGGTCGGCCTCCCGGCGCCCGTGATCGGCGTCAACGCCCGTGACCTCTCGACCTTCGAGATCGACCGCGAGACGCAGCTGGCGCTCGTCGCGCGAATCCCGCCAGACCGCGTGGCGATCGCCGAGAGCGGCGTCCGGACCCGGGCGCAGGGAGCAGCCGCCGAGGTCGCCGGCGCAGACGCAATCCTCGTCGGCTCGGCGCTGATGCAGGCACCCGACCCGGCGGCAAAGCTCCACGACCTCCTGTCGCGACCGCTGGTGAAGGTGTGCGGCCTGACACGGGAGGAGGACGTCGCCGTGGCGGCCGAAGCGGGCGCCGACCTGGCCGGCTTCATCCTCGCCCCCGAGAGCCCGCGCGCCGCCAACGAGGTCCTGCCGGTCCCGGAGGAGCTGCTCGCGGTCGCCGTCTGGGTGGGCGAGGCAGGCCCGAGCGGCGCTGCGCTCGATCAGGTGCACGAGCGCAGCGAGGGCGCTGTGCGCGGCCGTGACGCGGTCCTCCTGCGCAACGGCGAGGAGGTTGCGCGGCTGCTCGACCTACCCTGGCAGCGGGAGGATCCAGACCACTGGGATCGCGCCGCAGCCGCGCCGGGACGGGTGGTGCTCGCCGGCAAGCTCGCGGCCGACAACGTCGGCGATGCGATCCGCCGCGTCCGTCCCTGGGCGGTCGACGCGAGCTCGCGCCTTGAAAGCGAGCCGGGGATCAAGGATCCCGAGAGAGTGCGGGCCTACATCCAGGCGGCGCGCGCATGACGACCTACGGGACGTACGGCGGCCGCTACGTGCCGGAGACGCTGATCCCCGCGCTCGACGAGCTGACGGCAGCCTGGGAGAACGCGCTCGCGGACGAGAGTTACGCCGCCGAGCTGGACGAGCTCGCGCGCAACTACGCCGGGCGGCCGACGCCGCTGACCCGCGCCACGCGGTTCGCTCCGCACAAGCAGCTGTACCTCAAGCGCGAGGATCTCCTCCACACCGGAGCGCACAAGCTGAACAACGCGCTCGGCCAGGCGGTCCTGGCGCGCCGGTTGGGCAAGAGCAGGATCGTGGCCGAGACAGGCGCAGGCCAGCACGGCGTCGCGACCGCGACCGTCTGTGCCCGCTTCGGGCTCGAGTGCGTCGTCTACATGGGCGCCGAGGACATGCGCCGGCAGGCGCCGAACGTCGAGCGGATGGGCCTTCTCGGTGCGGAGGTGCGGCCCGTCGAGTTCGGCACGAAGACGCTGAAGGAGGCGACGAGCGAGGCGATCCGGGACTGGATCACGAACGTGGAGACGACCCACTACCTGATCGGCTCCTGCGTCGGCCCGGCCCCCTACCCGGCGATCGTCAGGGAGCTGCAGGCCGTCATCGGCCGCGAGGCCCGCGCCCAGGTGCTCGACGCCGAGGGCAGGCTGCCAAACTCGGTGATCGCCTGCGTCGGCGGCGGCTCGAACGCGATCGGAATGTTCGCCGGCTTCCTCGAGGACGCCGAGGTCGAGCTGGTCGGGGTCGAGGCCGCCGGCGCCGCAAGCCTCGGCACGGGGCGCGCCGGCGTCCTGCACGGCTCGCGCTCGTCGGTGCTCGCCGACGAGGACGGCCAGATCTCGGACGCGCACTCGATCTCGGCCGGGCTGGATTACCCGGGCGTCGGTCCCGAGCACGCCTTCCTGCGCGACTCCGGCCGCGCGCGCTACGTCGGCACGACCGACGAAGAAGCGCTCGAAGCCTTCCGGCGGCTCACGCGGACCGAGGGGATCATCCCGGCGCTCGAGCCCGCGCACGCGCTCGCACGAGTCGACGACCTGGACGGGGAGCTAATCGTCGTCTGCCTGTCGGGCCGTGGCGACAAGGACCTCGCCGAGGTCCTGTCGCACGCATGAGGGCACGCGCGTGAGCAAGACACTCGCCATCTACCTGATGTCCGGGCCGGAGGCGCCGGAGCTGGCGGAGGCCGCGGTCGACGGCGGCGCCGATTTCGTGGAGCTCGGCTTCCCGTTCTCCGATCCGCTCGCCGACGGGCCGGTGATCCGGCGGGCGGCCGAGAAGGCGCTCGCTCAGGGAATGGGGACGAAGGCCTGCCTCGAGTGCATGGCCGCCACTCGCGCGCGCGTCGACGTGCCGCTCGTGCCCATGACCTACTCGTCTCTCCTCGAGGCGTACGGCTGGGAGCGCTTCGCGAGCGACGCCGAGGCTGCGGGCGCGAGCACCCTGATCGTGGCCGACCTGCCGATCGAGGAGAAGCCGAACCTCCGCCGCGTCCAGCTCGTCGCACCGACCTCCACCGACGAGCGGCTTGTGCTCGCCGCCGCCCGAACGGACGGCTGGCTCTATCTCGTCACGGTGACCGGAACCACGGGAGCGCGCGAGGGCCTGTCGAGAGCCCTGGCCGGCCTGGCCGAGCGTGCGCGCGCGGCGGCGAAGGACGTTCCGCTCTACGCCGGCTTCGGCATCTCGACTCCCGACGACGCCCGGGCCGCAGCCGAGTTGACCGACGGCGTCGTCGTCGGCTCGCGCGCGATCGAGGCGGCCGAGGGAGGGGCGAGTGTGCTACATGACTACGTTCGCTCTCTCCGAGACGCCCTCGATTCCGCCTGAGCGCGCGCAGGAATTCGCACGGGGCGCGGGAAGCGGGGACCGTCGATGCGCCCGTTTGGGTGATGCGGGCGACGCAGTTTCGAGGATTTCGGTTGGGACAGAATTCGGCAACTTTTGAATGTCAACGTTGTGCCGCCATGTACAACGCAACGTCGAGTCAAGGGGAACATCATGAGGAACTCCGAACAAGCTCCGTCGAAGCGCGTCCGAATCGTGCTCTGCGCCGCCGCACTCACCGTCGCCGCCGTCGTGCCGGGCGCCGGTCTCGCAGCCGACTGGTCCTCGGGCAAGGCCAAGCCGACCGCCGATTGGACGTCCGGCAAGACCAGTCCCGCCGCCGACTGGACGTCCGGCAAGACCAAGCCGGCGGCCGACTGGACCTCGAAGGTCAAGCGCAACGCCGACTGGTCTTCGGCGCGGATCAAGCCCAGCGCCGACTGGTCGTCGCGAGTCAAGCCGAACGCCGACTGGTCGAGCTAGAGCGCTGAGGGTCGCGCACCCTTGGGGGAGTTGCGATCCCCGATTCGGAGGAGGCGCCGGTAACCCGTTTGGGGTACCGGCGCCCCTTCGTGCTGCCGATTGTCAGTAGCGAGTCCGTGGCCGCTACCCTGGCGCGCGGTTATCGATGAGGTGCGGCAGCAAATGAGCGTCCCAGTGGCAGTAGGACATGGGGGCTGGCAGTCCCGGCGAGTTCGCCGCCTGTCGGCGTCAGCGTCCGCTTATGCGGCGCTCGTCGCCTTTGCCGCCGTCGTCGCGTCGGCGGTCGCCATCCTCCTCGGAGACCACTCGACACAGCCTGAGTGGTTGGCCTTCGCGATCCTGCTCCCGCTCGCCGCCATCGCGCCTCTGTTCCGCGTCCCTGTCGGCCGGAACCACAGCATCCACGCTGCCCCGGCGTTCGTGGTCGCGGGAACGCTCGTCCTGCCGCCGCTCCTCGTCGTCGCACTGGTGGTGGCGCTGCACATCCCGCTCGCGATTCGCGACCGGTACCCGTGGTACATCCAGACGTTCAACATCGCGAACGTCACGCTCAGCGGTCTCGCGGCCTGGCTCGCCGTCGACGCAATCGGCCAGGACAGCGACTTCCGTTTCGCCGTCTCCGGCCTCGCCGCGGCGGCCGTCTTCGTCGGCGTCAACCACATCCTGCTTGCCGTCATGCTGCGGCTCGGCCGCGGCCACAGCATCCGTGAGACGGGGCTCTTCTCGACCTCTGGCTTCGGTGTCGAGTTCGTGATCGCCTCACTCGGGCTCGCGATCGGCACGTTCGCGATCACCAACCCGTGGCTCCTCCCTGCCGTCATCGCACCACTGGCGCTGGCGCACCGGTCACTCTCGACCACCTCGCTCCTGCGCGAGACCGAGGAACGCTTTCGAACGATGTTCGAGTCCGCGCCGACGGCGACGCTGCTCTTCAGCGTCAGCGGCGACGTCATGACCGCGAACCGCTCCGCACTGACGTTGCTCGGGTACGAGGGCCAGGACGCGCAACTCATGCACATGGACGCGATCAAACACCCGGACGACTCCGAGGAGGGCGCGCGCCTCTTCGGGGAGCTCGTCCGCGGCGATCGCGATGCGTACCGGCGCGAAGCGCGCTTCCTGGCCAAGGACGGCCGCACGATCGTGACCCATCTCGCTGTGGCCCTCGTGCGCGACGCAGACGGCAAGCCCGACTTCGCGATCGCGATGGCCGAGGACATGACGGAGCGCAAGCTGCTCGAGGAGCAACTGCGTCAGAGCCAGAAGCTCGAGGCGATCGGCCGGCTTGCGGGCGGCGTTGCCCACGACTTCAACAACATGCTGACCGCGATCGGCGGCTACACCGCGTTCGCGCTCGAGCACGCGGCGGACGGCTCGCTGCTGAAGTCGGACCTCGACGAGATCAGCAAGGCGACCGACCGCGCGGCCCTGCTCACCCGCCAGCTGCTCGCGTTCAGCCGCAAGCAAGTGCTGACCCCCGAGCTCCTGAACCTCAACGGCATCGTCGTCGAGATGCAGTCGATGCTCCGTCCGCTGATCGGCGAGGATATCGCTCTGACGACTCAGCTCGACCCCGCCCTGGGGCCGATCGAGGCCGATCCGGGCCAGCTCCACCAGGTGGTCATGAACCTGGTCGTGAACGCACGCGACGCGATGCCGAACGGCGGGAGCCTGACGATCGAGACCGCGAACGCGGATGTCGACGAGATCGGCGACGGCTCGATCGAGCCCGGGCGGTACATCACGTTGACCGTGCGCGACGCGGGCGAGGGGATCGACGAGCAGACGCTCGGCCAGATCTTCGAGCCGTTCTTCACGACGAAGGACGCAGCCAAGGGCACAGGGCTCGGCCTGGCGACCGTGTACGGAATCGTGAAGCAGAGCGGTGGCTATGTCGAAGTCGAGAGTGAGGTCGGGGTCGGCTCTGCGTTCCGGATCTACCTTCGTCGCGTGGACGATGCATGGCATCGCGCGGAGCCGCCGGTGATCGCGCCCCCGGTGCACGCCGACCCCACAGCGGCCGCCAAGCGGGTGCTGGTGGTAGAGGACGAGGACGTCGTTCGAGCCCTCGTGCGGCAGATGCTCGCCGGCCAGGGCTACGACGTGCTCGTCGCCCAGGACGGCGAGGAGGCGATCAAGCTCGCCGGGCGGAACACCATCGACGTCCTGCTCACGGACCTGACGATGCCGAAGGTCGGCGGACGTGAGGTGGCCGAGCGGCTGCGCGAGTCACAGCCCGGCCTGAAAGTCATCTACATGTCGGGCTACGCCGAAGACCTCCCTACGGGCGCGCTCCCGCCGGCGACTTCGTTCCTCGGGAAGCCGTTCACGTTCGCAGAGTTGACTGAGACGGTGCGGTCGCTCACTGCGGTATCTTGATTACTGAACCTTGGTTTCACCTAACTAAACTGTTCACCCTTCGTCTTACGTAGCATCACCGCAGGACGCCAAGGAGGGAGCGTCGTTTCGGCGGCGCTCCCTCTCCTGCGCCCGGTATCCACTACGGTTGGGAGATGAGCGAGACGCTCCGCGGACAGCTGCTGGTCGCGGCTCCGATCCTCCACGACCCGAACTTCCACCGGACGGTGGTGCTCGTCGCCGAGCACGGCGACGAGGGCGCGATGGGACTCGTCCTCAACCGCCCGACGGACACTGCCGTCGGTGACGCGTTGCCCGAGCTCGCGCCGCTCGCAGGTGAGGAGGACCCCGTCTACGTCGGCGGCCCGGTCGCGCTCGAGTCGGTGCTCGCGGTGGCCGAGCTGGACGATCCCGACGACTCCTCCGAGCTGCTCTTCGGCACAGTCGGATTCGTGCAGGACACCGACGTGCCCGTGCTGCGCGGGCGCGTCTACGTCGGCTACGCCGGCTGGGGCGCAGGCCAGCTCGAGGCCGAGCTGGAGGAGGAGTCCTGGCTCGTCATCCCCGCCGAGCCGGACGACATCTTCAGCAACGACCCCGACGGCCTCTGGAGCGCCGTGCTCCGACGCCAGGGCGGCCCCTACGCCCTGCTGTCGCTGATGCCGCCCGACCCGTCGCTGAACTAGGGCCCCGACGATCGCCGCCCGCGTCCGCCTAGCGCCACGCGCTCTCGTTACCGTGCCCGGATGGAGCTGGGCATCTACACGTTCGCAGAGCTGCGCCCGGATCCGGCGAGCGGGCAGGCGGTCGACCAGGAACAGCGGCTTCGCGACCTGATCGAGGAGATCGAGCTCGCAGACCGCCTCGGGCTGGACGTCTTCGGCGTCGGCGAGCACCACCGCCCGGACTTCGCCGTCTCGGCTCCGGCGGTCGTCCTCGGCGCTGCAGCGGTTCGCAGCGAACGGATCCGGCTGACCAGTGCGGTGACAGTACTCAGCTCCGACGACCCCGTCCGCGTCTTCCAGGACTTCGCGACCGTCGACCTGCTCTCCGGCGGACGAGCGGAGATCATGGCCGGCCGCGGCTCGTTCGTCGAGTCGTTCCCGCTCTTCGGCTTCGACCTCGCCGCCTACGACGACCTCTTCGTCGAGAAGCTCGCGCTGCTGCTTCGCTTGCGCGAGTCCGAGCGCGTGACGTGGTCGGGAACGCACCGCGCACCGATCGACGACCTCGGCGTCTACCCGCGGCCGGTGCAGGATCCGCTGCCGGTCTGGGTTGCGGTGGGCGGCAACCCGGAGTCGGCGATCAGGGCGGGAAGGCTCGGCCTGCCGATGGCTCTGGCGATCATCGGCGGCAGGCCGGAGCAGTTCGTTCCGTTCGTCGAGCTGCACCGGCGCGCGGCCGCAGAGGCAGGGCACGACCCGCTGCCGGCGGTCAGCATCAACTCGCACGCCTACATCGCGGAAACGTCCGAGCAGGCGACAGAGGAGTTCTTTCCCGCCTACGCGGCGATGATGAACACGATCGGAAAAGAACGCGGCTGGTCGGAGATCACGCGCCAGGACTTCGACGCGCTGCGTACGCTCCGTGGTGCACTCGTCGTCGGCAGCCCCCAGCACGTGATCGAGAAGATCCTCTACCAGCACGAGCTCTTCGGCCACCAACGCTTCCTCGCGCAGATCAGCGTCGGGACGTTGCCGCACGAGCAGGTGCTGCGCGCAATCGAGTTGTTCGCCACCGAAGTTGCCCCTGCCGTTCGAAAGGAGCTCGCATCCTCGACCACGTAACCATCCGCGCCTCGGACCGCGCAACCTCGGAGACGTTCTATGCGACCGTGCTGCAGACGCTCGGGATCGAGCAGACGTCCTCGAACGAGCTCGGCCCCGAGTGGAGCGACTTCGCGCTTGCGCCGGCGACCGCCGAGAGTCCGGTGACGCGGGGGCTGCACATCGGGTTCGCCGCCCCAACACGTGGTCATGTCGACGCGTTCTGGCAGGCAGGAACCGCCGCCGGCTTTCGCGACGACGGCGCCCCCGGCCCGCGCCCGGAGTACAGCGACGACTACTACGGCGCGTTCCTCCTCGACCCCGACGGCAACAGCGCCGAGGCCGTGCACCACGGCTCGCTGCGGGAGGAAGCGGTCGTCGATCACATCTGGATCCGCGTCGCCGACCTCGAGTCCTCGACGCGCTTCTACGAGACCGTCGCCCCGGCTGCGGGCTTCCACATCGGACGCGAGCTCGAAGACCGGACGCTCTTCGCCTGCTTCGGCGGCTCGTTCTCGATCGTCAGCGGCGGTGCGCCGACCGAGAACGTTCACATCGCGTTCACCGCTACCGAGAACGAGATGGTCGACCGCTTTCACCGCGACGCGATGGCCGCCGGATATCGCGACAACGGCGGACCGGGCGAGCGCACGATCTACCACCCGGGCTACTACGCCGCGTTCGTCCTCGATCCCGACGGCAACAACATCGAGGTCGTGAACCACAACCGCTAGCCGTTTGCCGATCGTCTCTATTGATGCGAACATATGTTCGTGTCACGAGAGGCGACGATCCTCCACGCCGACCTGGACGCGTTCTTCGCGTCGGTCGAGCAGCGGGACGATCGCCGCCTGCGGGGCCGTCCGATGGTGGTCGGGATGGGAGTCGTCCTCTCGGCCAGCTACGAGGCCCGGGCGTACGGCATCCGCACGGCAATGGGTGGGCGCCAGGCCCGCCGCCTCTGTCCCCACGTGGTCGCCGTCCGGCCACGGATGTCCGCCTACTCCGAGGCGAGCAAGGCGGTCTTCGAGGTGTTCGACGACACGACGCCGGTCGTCGAAGGGCTCTCGATCGACGAGGCCTTCCTCGACGTGCGCGGGCTGGAGCACATCCGTGGAACACCCGCCGAGATCGCGGTGCAGCTGCGGAGCGACGTCGGGGAGCACGTCGGACTGCCGATCACGGTCGGGGCGGCGCGGACCAAGTTCCTCGCGAAAGTGGCGAGCGGCGTGGCCAAGCCCGACGGGCTGCTGGTCGTTCCGCCCGACGGCGAGCTCGCCTTTCTCCACCCCCTCCCGGTCGAGCGGCTCTGGGGCGTCGGGCCGGCGACGGCCGGCAAGCTGCACGGGCGCGGGATCCGGACCGTCGGGCAGGTGGCGGAGATCCCCAAGGAGGCGCTCGTGTTCATGCTCGGACGCGCGTCGGGCCGGCACCTGCACGCGCTCGCCCACAATCTGGATCCGCGGCCGGTGGAGGTCGGCCGCCGGAGGGGCTCGATCGGCTCGCAGCACGCACTCGGTCGCCGCACCCCGAGGACCTGGGATGCCCTCGACGCCGTCGTGATCGGGCTGGCCGACCGCGTCACCCGCCGGATGCGCGCCGCCGGGCGCGTCGGCCGCACGGTCGTCCTGCGGCTGCGGTTCGACGACTTCTCGCGTGTGACACGGTCGCACACGCTGCCGCGGGCGACCTCTCACACGCAGACGATCCTCGGCACCGTCCGGTGGCTCCTGGCGGCTGGGATGCCGCTGATCGAACGGCGTGGCGTCACGCTCGTCGGGATCGCGGTCGCGAATCTCGAGGACGACCGTGCGGTCCAGCTCGGCTTGCCGTTCGACCCTCAGAGCGGGATCGACCTCGACGCCGCACTCGACGAGGTGCGGGAGCGGTTCGGATCTGCCGCGGTCACCCGGGCCGTACTGCTCGGACGCGAGCTGCGCCCGTCGATGCCGCTCCTCCCCGACCGGCGACCGAGCACCAGTTGAAACTCGTGGACCCCCGTGCGAGTCTTGGCCCCGTGGTCGTCGCCGATCCGTACCACGCCAACGCACGTCACGAGGCTCGCATCGTCCCTTTCCAGGCGGGCGACGGGCTCGACCTGAACCTCGTCCACATCCGAGGCGAGAAAGAAGCGACGCGAGGCCCGGTCCTGCTCGTTCACGGCGCAGGCGTGCGGGCGAACCTCTTCAACGCACCGGTGCGGACGACCGTCGTCGACGCCCTGCTCGAGCGTGGCTACGACGTCTGGCTCGAAAACTGGCGCGCCAGCATCGACGTGCCCGCGAACGAATGGACGCTCGACCAGGCAGCGATCCACGATCACCCTGCGGCTGTGCGAAAGGTCGTCGAGGAGACAGGCGCCGAGAAGGTGAAGGCGATCATCCACTGCCAGGGCTCGACGAGCTTCATGATGTCCTCGCTCGCCGGGCTCGTGCCCGAGGTCGACACGGTCGTCGCGAATGCAGTCTCGCTCCACACCGTGATCCCACGGGTCTCCAAGTTCAAGATCAGCCGGATCCTGCCGCTCGTGAAGCCGTTCTTCCGGTATCTCGACCCGCAGTGGGGGAACGAGGCGCCCGATCTCAAGGCCAAGGCGATGCTCGGCTTCGTCAAGCTCACCCACCATGAGTGCAAGAACGATGTGTGCCGGCTGGCGAGCTTCACGTACGGGACGGGCTGGCCGACGCTGTGGCGCCACGAAAACCTGAACGACGAGACGCACGAGTGGATCAAGGGGGAGTTCGCCGCCGTGCCGCTGACCTTCTTCCGCCAGATGTCGCGCTGCGTGCGCCAGGGGAACCTCGTCTCGGTGGACGGACGGGACGAATTGCCTCGCGACTTCGCGGCTCAGCCGCCTCAGACCGACGCGCGCTTCATCTTCTTCGCAGGCGCGCAGAACAGGTGCTTCCTGCCCGTGAGCCAGCAGCGCACGTTCCGTTTCTTCGAGGAGCACGCGCCCGGCAAGCACGCGTTGCACGTGCTTCCCGACTACGCACACCTCGACGTCTTCATCGGCAAGGACGCGGGCCGGGACGTGTTCCCGCGAATGCTGGACGAGCTCGAGCGCTCGTGATCCCGCGACGCATCAAGCGGCAGTCCGGGCGTCACGCGCTCGTCGACGGCATCCCGTTCGTGCTCCCCGTCAACTCGGACCGCACGTCCGCGCTGATGGCGGCGTTCGAGATCGACGCTGCCAAAGCCGCCGCGCTCCTGCCCGGGAACGAGCTCCACCCCGCCCGGCTCTGGCGTCGCGCTGTGCTGCTGATCACGGTCATCAACTACGAGCTGACCGACATCGGCAAATACATCGAGTTCAGCGTCGGGATCGCCTGCACGCGCGGGAGCAGGCCGGCCCCGCCTCTCCTTCCGTTTCCGCTGCAGCGCACGTTCGGATTCGGGCAGTACGTCCTCGACCTGCCTGTCAGCACGGAGATCTCCGTCAAGGGCGGCAAGGGGATCTGGGGAATGCCGAAGCACCAGGCGAGCCTCGACTTCGTCGTCTCGGACGACGCGGTGAGCAGCCAGTACGACAAGGACGGCGCCCTCGTCGTGCGGATCACGATCGACCGTCCGCAAAGGATTCAGCTCCCACTCAGCATCGCGGCGGCCAACTACTGCCAGTTCCGCGGTCTCTTGATGAAGTCCTACGTCTACATGCGCGGGAAGGCGGCGCTCGCGCTCGGCCCGAGCGCCGCCGGCACGCTGGAGCTCGGCGAACATCCCAACGCGCGCCGCCTCGCCGAGCTCGGGATCGGGAACAAGCCGCTCTTCACCGCCTTCTTCCCGAGCTCGACCGGCGTGCTGGACGACCACTTCGAGAGCTGGTTCGTCAGCGCGGAGCGCCCGCCGGAGACCCAGCCCGAGGGGTTCGAGAGCGTGATCTCCCTCGGGCTCGGCCAGGACTGGCCCGAGCCACCGAAGCGTCCCTAGCTCGTCGGCGGGTTAGGGTCTCGGACATGAAGGTCCTCGTCGTCCCGCTTGCGGTGTTGCTCGTCCTGGCATCAGCTACCGCGTGCGGCGAGGACGAGGCGGGCTCCCCAACCCCGGAGTCGCTCCAGGATGTGCCCTGGCTGCTGGCCTCCGGCGTCGCGGTCGAGGGATGGGAGGAGGTGGCGCCCAGCGCGACGTTCATGGACGGGAGCGTCACCGGGTCGACGGGCTGCAACCGGTTCACCGCCCCCTACACGTTGGACGGCGGCGCGCTCGAGATCGGTCAGGTCGCGTCCACCAGGATGGCGTGCGGAGCGCCGGCGGACACGGTCGAGCGCGACTACGTCGACGCCCTCGGGAAGGTGAAGGCCTGGCGAACGGAGGGCAGTGAGCTCACGCTTCTCGACGGCGATGACAACGACGTGCTCGGCTACCGCACCGGGACACCGGAAGGCTCCTGGCAGATGACTGGGATCCGGCAGGCCGACGCAATCGTGAGCCCGCTCTCCGGGACCGAGATCACCGCAACGTTCGACGAGGACGGCACGGTCTCGGGCTCGGCCGGCTGTAACACGTACACCGCGGCCTACACGACGAACAGGGGTGAGATCGAGATCACCGATCCCTCCTCGACGAAGAAGGCGTGCACGGAGCCCGAGGGGATCATGCAGCAAGAGACCGCATATCTCGCCGCACTTCCCACGGCGGTGGGCTTCCGCGTCTCAGGGAGCTCGCTCGAGCTGCTGACAGCCGAGGAAACGCCTCTCGTCTCGTACTCGCGGACGCCGCCGCCGTAGCGCAGGCGCCTGCCTGATGGAATTCGGCGTACACCTGCCGCTGATCTCGTTCCAAGGCGAGCAACGTTCGATCGACGATCTGATCGCGTTCACGGGCGCCGCCCGCGATCTCGGTTACACGCACCTCTGCGCGAACGACCATCTCGTGTTCTCGCGCCCATGGCTCGATGGGCCGACGGCGTTGGCCGCCGTGCTCGCGCGCAGCGGCGAGATGACGCTCGCGACGACCGTCGCCGTGCCGGTGCTGCGGGGACCGGCGGCAACCGCGAAGATCCTCGCCGCGATCGACGTGCTGTCGGGCGGCAGGCTGCTCGTCGGGCTCGGACCCGGCTCATCTGCGCGGGACTACGAGCTCGTTGGCGTGAGCTTCGAGGAGCGCTGGAAGCGGCTCGACGAGGCCGTGCAGACGCTGCGCGCGCATTGGCGGGCTGACGACGTCGCGTTCGAGGGTGCGTTCTACTCGACTGCCGGTTTCGCGCTGACCCCAACGCCGGTGCAGCGCCCCGGCCCTCCGATCTGGATCGGGAGCTGGGGATCCCCGGCAGGGCTGAGGCGCGTCGCGCGCCTCGCCGACGGCTGGCTCGCCTCCGGCTACAACACGACGCCGGAACTGTTCGCCCAGGCCTGGGCCGACGTCCAGACCGAGGTGTCGGCACGCGGGCGCGATGGCGCGCGGTTCCCGAACGGCATCGCCACGATGTGGTGCTACGTCACGGAGGAGAAAGCGCGCGCCGAAACGATGCTCACGGAGGTGGTGGCGCCGATGCTCAACCGTCCGCCCGAACAGCTGCGAGCGGTCCTGCCGATCGGCTCGGCGGAGGAATGCGCGCAGAAGCTGATCGCGTATGCGCGCGCCGGCGCGCAACGTGTCTTCCTGTGGCCGCTCGAAGACGAGTGCGCCCAGCTGGAGCTGTTTCGCGAACGCGTCGCGCCGCTCGTCGATGCCGAGACCTCGTGAAGCTCAGTCCGTAGACACGGTCACCCTTGGCCAGGTCCACGCGTGGTGGATCACGAGGGCGAGCAGGATCGCCTCCAGAAGACTCCCGAGGATGAAGTAGTTCCACTCGCCCACCGCCCTTCCCCGCTCGAGATCGGCCCGAGGTCGGGCCGGTAACGCGAGAACAGATCGACGTAGGCGAAGATGAACAGGACGGCGATCCAGAGCGCCGAGAGCCGCAGCGTCGTGTCGATCCGGCCGGATCGCCGTACCGAGTGGCGGAACGTGTCATCGGCGGTCCTCCCTTCAGTCCGTCAGCTGTCGGACCGCGACCGCCGTCGATCACGCGTCCGGTCTAGAGCAGCCTCCACATCATCCGGACCCCTGCGCTCGCGTTCTTGCGAAACGTCACGACCGCCACCACGGCGACACAGACCGCGAGCAACGGCACGAGCGACCGGAGCTCGGCTTGCAGGGCGTTGAGATCGTCGTCGAGGCGCTGCCGCTCGGCGGCGATTTCCTTGCGAGTCTCCGCGATGCCGGGCTTCTCAGACACGGCTCTCGAATGTCTCGAGCGTCCGGGCGGCCTCTTCGAGCGCCTGCGCGGGCGTCGGCGGCGAAGCCTTCTTGATGGAGCGCACCGCCAGGAATGCCGCTATTGCCGCAGCGAGGAACAAGATTCCCGCCACGATCAGCAGGGACAGCCAGAGCGACAGGGCCTCGCTGATCCCCGCCGCCAGCGCGGCGAAGGCGAAGCCGATTGCGTAGACCACCAGCACAGCTGCGAGCGCGCCCAGGCCCGCGCCTATCCCGATGGCCGTCGCCTTCTGTTTTCCCTCGAGCTTGGCAAGCTCGATGTTCAGGCGCGCGAGGGACAGGGTCCGCCTCTTTACCGCCTTGGCCCGTGTCAGCACACCGAACATTGCCGGAGAGTAAACCTCCACACGTGAAGATGTGCAAACGGCGCGTCCCCACGTCGCGCGGCGCGGAGGCTGAGAACGCTGGGCGAGTGCTGAGTCGGCCAGCCGTCAGCTGTCGAGACGCTTCTCGAACCAGTGGTCGGCGTACGGCTCGTCATTGAACGCTGCGACCTCGCTGTATCCCGCCGAGCGGTAGAGGCTGATCGCCTCGGTCAAGGCTCGGTTCGTCTCGAGCCGGGCATGTGTCGCGCCTCGGCGTGCGGCGCTCGCCTCGAGCTCACGCAGGAGCCGTCGCCCGAGGCCGAGTCCGCGAGCCGTCGGGGCGACCCACATGCGCTTGATCTCAGCTGGGTCGCCGCCGTGCAGCTTGAGAGCGCCGCACCCGATTGGCTCGTCCCGCAACCGGGCGACCAGGACCAGCCCTCGAGGCTCGCGTGAGTTCGTCGGTATCGGCCGAGATGCTGCGCCCCGAGTCGAACCCAGCCTCGAATCGCGCGTCGAGCTCGGCGAAGTAGGACTCGAAGCAGTACCGGACTGCGGCACTCGTGGCCTCGTCGATCCCGATCGAGACGAGACCGGCTGTGAGGAGCCGCTCCACGACGTCCATCGCCTCCAGGAGACGTACGCGCTGCTCATCGTCGAGCGGTTCGACCAAGGACCAGGCGAGCTCGTCGCTGGCTCGGTCGAGCAGGTTGCGCTCGGTTCTACCCGCCTTGCTCAGCCGCGCGATGCGAATACGCCGATCGTCGTGACCCGGCTCGACGACGACCAGACCCTCGGCCTCGAGCATGCGTAGGAGCCGGCTCAAGTACCCGGAATCGAGGTCGAGTCGCGTACGCAGCGATTTGATGTCGAGTCCGTCCTCTCCGACCTCCCACAAGACCCGCGATGCACCCAGCGGACGACCTCGCGTCAGGTACCCGTCGCTCAGAGCCCCGATCCGTTGGGTCACAGTACGGTTGAAGCGTCGGACACGCTCCGTCGCGACTGAATCCATATGTCTGACTCTAGTCAGACAACTCGTGGAGTCAAGGCGGCCTGGGCGAGTGTTTGCGACTGACGCCCGAGCGCGTTGGGCGTCAGCCGATTTGCTCGGCCAGCCCGATGAGAATGCCCTCGGGGCCTCGGACGTAGCAGAGCCGATACACGTCTTCGTACTGGACCACTTCGTCGACGAGCTGCGCGCCGTGCTCGCGGAGGCGGGCCAGCGTATCGTCGAGGTCGTCCACCGCGAACATGACGCGGAGGTAGCCGAGGGCGTTCACCGGTGCGTTCCGGTGATCGGCAACCACGGGTGGCGTGAGGAAGCGGGAGAGCTCGATTTTGCCGTGGCCGTCCGGCATACGCATCATGGCAACCTCGACGCGCTGGTCGCGCAGTCCAGTCACGCGCCCTGACCAATCTCCTTCGATCATGAATCGCCCCTCGAGTTCGAGGCCCAGCGCGGCGAAAAAAGAGATAGCGGCATCGAGTGACTCCACGACGATTCCGACGTTGTCCATCCGTTGAAGCGCCACGCGGCCATTATCGCCGGTCGCATCGATCGCCCGTGCCCCGCGGTATGTGGGTCAGACGTTTGTACCGCTGCTTGCGTCGGCGCCGATGAGTTCTCGCGGGTTTGTCAGTCTCTACGACGTCCCGTGCCGAAGGGCGCAGGGCTGGACGGAATCGTCAATAGCTAAAGGAAGTGATCATGACTCGCATGTCAACCACTCCAGTGGCGGTCGGTACACCATGAATGCCCCCGCCTCGATCACCATCACGCCAGTCTTCGTTGCCGACCTTTCCGTCGAGGGCGAGCGGATGCCGGTCTACGTGCACGTCATCGACCATCCCGATGCACGGGTGCTGGTCGACACCGGCATGACGGAGCTGCACCCGGCGATGGCCGACATGGATCCCCGCCTCCAACCGCTGAGCGAGCAGGACTTCGATCTCGCCGGCATCGACATTGTCGTCAACACACACCTGCACGCCGACCACTGCGGCGGCAACCACCTCTTCGCCGACAGGCCGATCTATGTCCAGCGCCGAGAGCTCGACGACGCGCGCAGCGAGGACGACTACACCATTCGCGAGTGGGTCGAAGCGCCCGGCGTGCAGTACGTGCCGGTCGACGGCGAACACGAGCTGCTGCCCGGTCTCCGACTCGTCCCGGCGCCGGGCCACACACCCGGGATGCAGATGGTCGTCGTCGAGACTGGCGGGCGCCCGGTCATCGTCGGCGGCGACGTGGCAGTGTGGTTCGGCGAGTTCGACGAGCCGCCCACCGAAGGCCGGCAGCGGGTCCTTGCGCTCGACCCCGAGCTCGTCTGGCTCACACACGAGCACGAGCCATGGCGACCCCGCCCCGTCTAAGGCATCACGCCGGCCCCAGGGGCAACTCGTCGGGCCGCGAGGCGATCGTCACGTCGACCATCTCCGGTTCAGGTGACTGGGGATCTGGCCGAAGCAGATGAGTTTTCGCTGGCCTGCCAGTCTCTACCGCCGTACGGATCTGTAAGCGCCCAGAAAGTTCTCCCCCTGCAGCAACGACCCCCAGGAGGCGGCATGAAGCTTCTTCTCACGTCGGCTGGTATCAAGAACCCGAGCATCCAGAGCGCACTGGTCGACCTCTTGGGCAAACCGATCAGTGAGGCCAGCGCCCTCTGCATCCCCACCGCGATGTACGGGCACCCCTGGGTCGGTCCCGGCGAGAAGGCATGGCAGTTCATCAGTGGACAAGAACCCAGCTGCCCGATGTGCGAGCTGGGCTGGAAGTCCTTGGGAGTGCTGGAGCTGACCGCGCTACCCAGCATCGACGAAGAACGCTGGGTTCCCCTGGTCAAGGAGACCGACGTCCTGCTGGCCTCCGGCGGCGATGCCTTGTACCTGTGCCACTGGATGCGGCAGTCCGGGCTGGCAGACCTGCTGCCGTCGCTGGACGAGACGGTCTGGGTGGGACTGAGCGCCGGGAGCATGGTGATGACCCCCAGGATCGGGCACGACTTCGTCGGCTGGAAGCCGCCCAACGGCGGCGACGAAACGCTCGGAATCGTCGACTTCTCGATCTTCCCGCACGTGGATAACGAGGACCTGCCGTGGAACACGATGGCCACCGCGGAACGCTGGGCGGGCGGGATGTCGGGTCCGGCGTACGCGATCGACGACGAGACCGCCATCAAAGTAGCCGACGGCACCGTCGACGTCGTCTCCGAAGGACACTGGAAGCTGCTCACGCGCTAAGACTGAGATTTCCCCCACGATCAGGAATGTTCGCCAAAGATCGCGCTCTAAGATGAACGGCGTGTCGCTGCCCGTGACGCTCCCCCTCATCGACCACTTGGCCCTGCGAGTACGTGACGTGCGGCGTAGCCGCGCCTTCTACGAACGGGCCCTCGAGCCGTTCGGAGTGAAGGTAGTGGAGAGCTCGCAGGGGCCCGGGTTCACCATCGAGGGCGGTGGAGACTTCTGGATCGGGGAAGGGGAACCCCCGCCGCTCCCGTTCATGTGGCCTTCGCCGCAGCCGACCGAGCCACCGTTGACAAGTTCCACCGCGCCGCTGTCGAAGCCGGTGGCCGCGACAACGGCGCGCCGGGTCTTCGCCCGCATTACCACGCCGGGTACTACGCGGCGTTCGTCATCGACCCGGATGGGAACAACGTCGAAGCGGTCTTCCACGGGGAAGCGGCCTAGGACGTCGTCATCGGGCGGCGCGACGCGATTGCGATCAAGTCGGCGACGACTTCATCGAGCGGTCGGCTGGCATCCAGCTCATGTGTGCAGCTCGCTCTGAGCAGCGGCTCGACCCTGGCGAGGTCATCCAGGATCATCGCTCGTTCCACTGGAGTCTTCCCGTAGCTGTTCGTCGTTCTGCGCGCGATCCGGTCAAAGATCACGTCAGCAGGGGCGCTGAGCAGGACGACCGCATTGAAACGGTCGTAGAACTTCGACTGGTTCCTCACGCACCCTTGAACGAAGAGCGAGCGACCGTCATCGGAGTCCAGCAGCCCGGTGATCCTTTCCTCGACCCAGAGCCACTCCCCGCGGCGCACCTCGTCGGAGGGCTCCACATACTCGCGATACTCGCGCCATCCCGGATCATCGGTGTCTACGACGCGATAGCCGCGTCGGCCAAGTTCGGCGAGCGCCGACGACTTGCCCGTTCCCGACATGCCGGTCACCAAGATCCTCGACATCGGGACGACGCTACCGTGATCGCGAAGACGAGACACGCCGGCTCCGTGCGGCAACGGAGTCGCTTCGATCGGAACTGAGCGAGTAGCGTCGGCTGGGCCAGTGTTCGGAAATGACCCCTGAGCGGCTAGGTGCAGTCCGAGAGGGTGGTGATTGCGCGACCGCGCTGCCTCGGCCACCCACGGCCAACGATAACGCCATGTGCGTACCGAGGCAGGCAACGCTCCACTGGGCCAGCGTCCCGGAATGACGCCTGCCCAAGACCGCGAACGCCGGAAGCTCGCAATCCTGTTCGCCGCTGTCGCAGAGGAACGCGACGGAATTGCAGCCGAACCGCCAATCGACACTGAGAGGCGTGCCGCGAGTTGGGACTTGGATCGCACATTGGTCGCAGTCGCAAAGGACGAAGTCGTCGGCGTCATTTTCGTCATGGAGAGAGGCTTCGGGTTCGGCGAGATCGGAATGATGGTTGCCGCCGACTGGCGCGGTCGGGGAGCCGGGACAGCACTGGTCGCCGCCGCAATCGACTGGGCGCGAGCCCGTGGTCTCCACAAGCTGACGGGGATCTGATCGAGATGGGGCTGCTGCTCTAGCGGCGTGGCAAACCTTCGGCCGCGCGAGTGTTCGCGAGTGCACCCTGAACGCGCGTAGCGGATCCCGGTCGTGACGCACGCGTTCGAACGCGTGCACGACCGGCTACTTCACGCCGACGACCATTGAGTCCGGGGCCGATCAGATGCTCGGCACGCGTCGTGCTGAATCCGGCATCGGTCATCCAGCCCATACAGTCTGCGGCGGTGTAATCGAACCCATGCTCGGTCTCGACCTGGCGTCGATCGCAGAAACGCCAGGCGCCGAGGCTCCGGAGTGCGCCAGTGTTCCGGAGTGACGCCTGAGCTCGTGGAACTCTGGCCGGAAGCGGAGAGGATGGCTCGCGCCGAGCCTCGTCCATGACTGGTCAGATCGGTTGACCGCCTACCATGCCGGGATGGCTGAGGCTCTGGATCCAATCGACGACGGCATCTGGCGCTGGACGGCGCGTCACCCTGAGTGGCATCCGTCCGGGTTCGGGGACGAGGTCGCCTGTTTTTGCGTGAAGACCGACGCCGAGCTGCTGCTGATCGACCCGTTGCTGCCAGCCGACCCTGCGCCGGTCCACGAGTTGGTGGATGCCCATGGGGGTGAGGACGGGATCGCGGTGCTGATCACGATCCCGTACCACGTGCGCGACGCGGAGCGTCTGCGCAGAAAGCACGGCAAGCGCTGCACGATTTGGGGACACGAGGCCTGTGCGAGCCGCCTCACCAAGCGGGCCGGCTTCCACCCGGTCACGCCCGAGACCGAACTTCCCGCAGGCGTCCGCGCCCACGCGATCGGCAGCCCGCGTCGGCAGGAGCAGCCGCTCTGGATCCCCTCGCACAAGGCGCTCGCCTTCGGCGACGCGGTGATCGGGACCGGCGCTCGGCTGTGCGTCTGGGAGGATGACCTCGACAGCGAGCAGCGCACGCGCTGGTACCGCGAGCGCTTCATCCCGACGCTGAAGCCGCTGCTCGACCTCCACCCAGAGCGGGTGCTCGTCACCCATGGAGCCCCCGTGCTCGGCGACGGACGCGCGAAGCTCGCCTCCGCGCTGCGCTCGAAGCCGTGGAATCGCCGCAGCGCCGCATCCGCCTGAACAGCGGAACTCCGGCTCCCTCCAGCCCGCGGGTGGCCTGGGCCAGTGTTCGGGAATGTCACCTGACGGAAGCATGGGATCCATGCGTCCGGCAATGTCTCCTGAGCGCGAGGCAGGCGGGATCATCCCAGTTTTCGTCTACGCTCAGGTTAGCCCGTGGCCGATCTGGAGCTCACGCGTTCACCTGGCGATCGTCGCCGCTACGACCTTGCGGGAGTCGGCACGCTCCGTCTGCAAGGCCCCTTCTCCCGCACGGCGGATGCCGAGACGGACGGGAAGAGATCGCGGTTCAAGACTTCTGGGGTCTTCCGGCTGCGGACGACGGCGACGGATGGGACGGGTGCCATTGTCGGCGAGTTCGAGGCGCGCACTCTCGGCCGTGGCGGGCCGCTCCGCTGGGCTGAGCGCGAGCTCGTGGTGCGACCCGCAAGTGCTTGGCGCGAGCGATACGCGCTCACCGAAGGCGACCGCGAGCTGGCGCTGTTCGACGGCAAGGGCTGGGGTCGGCGCCCGGTGAAGGTGACGGTGGACGATCCCGCCACACTCGATTCGGGGCTTCTGCTCTTCACGGCCTTCGTCGTCCGCCGGCTCGCCGAGGATGCAGGAAGCAGCGCAGCCGCGGCGGCGTCCTCCGCCGGAGCCGGCGGCTAACGCTCCGAGCCGCCCCTGCGCGGGTACGCATCGCATGGCCAGCGTTCGGGAATAACGCGTGAGGTCGCGCACCGCTAGGTTGCACGCCGTGAGCGCCGGGGTTGAGATTCGTCAATACGAAGAGTCGGACCTGGAGGCGATTGTCGAGTTTTCGCTTCGGGCGTGGCAGCCGGTGTTCGAGTCACTGCGGCAGGTTCTAGGCGACGCGATCTTCATGCGCCTCCACCAACCGGAGTGGACAGCGGTTCAGGCGGAGGCGGTGCGGTCGAGTTGCACGAGCGATGAGCGGGACGTCTTCGTTGCTGTCGCCGATGGGCTGCCCGTGGGGTTCGCCGCCGTCGCACTCAACGCATTTCACGAGCGAATGGGTGTCGTCGACATCATCGCCGTCGATCCTGACTACCAGCGGCGCGGAATCGCGATGCAGCTGATGGACCGCGCGGCCCAGCACATGCGCGCGCAGGGGATGGACATCGCAGCCGTCGGAACAGGCGGCGACCCGGGACACGGCCCGGCGCGTGCTCTGTACGAGGCGCTCGGCTACACCGCGCTGCCAGGCGTGAGGTACCTCACGCTGCTCGACTGACGCTCGCGCGGTGACGGCGGTCGCGTGCGCCAGTGTTCAGCAATGTCCCCTGAGCGGCACGAGCTTTGACACGCGTGGTGACGTTGACTCCCTATATCGCTCGCCAGCAGCTAGGGCGACACTGCGGAGGTGGCATCCACGCCCGAGCTTCTTGGGTCCGTTGGGCGAATGCGCGCGAACCTTGCACAGGTAGGCCCGGAGCGGGTTCGGTCGGAGGGCGACTTCTCACGAGTCGCGCTCCCGAACGGTGACGCTGATGTCCTGCGAGACCTCCTTCTCCAGAAGCAACCTGCTGTGGTGCTCGAGATCGAGGACTGATCCCGGTGGGTCAGTCAACCGTTAGAGGGGCGCAGTCTGTGGCGTAGGCGGGTCCGGCCGGCCCCGTGAACACCCAGCGGATCCCGTGGGTGATTCCCTCGAGCCCGCTTGGAGGGCCCGCCGGGAAGGTGACTCGCGCGTTGGCGTTCCCGGCACCGTTCGTCGTTACCTCCGCCGTCGGGAAAGTCAGCGGCTCCGACGTGCAAGTTGGGTCAGCAATGTAGAGAAGGATCGAGATCGTGTACGTCGTGTTGGGGCTCGCACCCGCGAGGTGGTAGATCTCGTGGGCAGCGTTAACGGTGCCGTTGGTGTGGATGTCGTTGACAAACCCGGATCGCAGCGGCTCCGACCCGATCGGCTTTAGCTCGGCGTGCAGGGTGCGGAACGTCCTGTCGGCAGCAGCTGTTCCGGTAAACAACGCCGCAGTGAGGATGACGAGCAAGGGAAATCCGAGCCTGACGACCTTCATGTGACTCCCTCCAGTGGTAACGCCTGGATCGCGACAGGTCGACCGTATCGACATTGCTGATTATCTGCGCGGTCTGCGGCCTGAACGAAGATCGGTGTTTGGGGGATCCGATGACGTTCTCGGCGAGGCTTTCACCGCCCTCGGCAACCCGAAACCGAGCCTCTCACCGTTGCCGCCGCGCCGACAATCCCGAGACCACTAGATCAGCCCGTAGACGTCCTCCAGCGACCCGGTGAAGTAGGCGGCGTAGCGGCCGGTCGCTGCGAGACGCGCCTTCGCACTCGGCGCGTTCGTGATCTGCATGGTCGTCATCTGGCGCATGAAGTCCATCGGCCGGATCCGGAGGATGCCCTTGCCGATCGGGTCGCCGGCGTCGCTCTCGCCCTCGTAGACCGTGATGTAGAGCGTCGTCGTGTCCACCCACTGATCGATGCCGGGATCGTCGTGGATCAGCTTGAAGCCGTCGAAGAAGTACGTCTTCCCCTCGGCGGAGGAGAGCCGCATCCGGTAGCGCATCCGGCGCGTCCCCACGTCGGTCGGGTCGGCGACGAAGAGGTTGAACTCGCCGTCGGTGACGGTGAGGGGATGCTGCGAGAGCGCGGGCGCCTCGACCGTCCCGATCAGCTTGGCCGCGTGCGACGCGTCCCCGATCAGCACCTCCAGGTCGTCGGCGATCACGGTCAGCGTGAAGACGAACGTCGAGTCGTCCTTCCGCGCCTGCTCGTCGGCGCGCTCGAAGTCGTCCGTCACCGCGGTCGAGAAGAAGCCTCGCATCGTCTCGGTGAAGCGGACACCGACCGCGGCCGCAGCCGCAGCTTGCGGAGCGCGAGAGGGCAGGTCGTACGGCAGTGCCCAGCCCTTGTCCTGCGCCATCAGGGCGCAGGCCCGCTCGGCCACGGCGGAGATCGTGAAGAGCGGATTGACGCCGAGCGAGCGCGGGATGATCGAGCCGTCCAGCACGTACAGGCCCTCGTGGACGCCCTCGCCCTCCGTGCCGGCGAAGACGCGGCCCTTGTGGTCGACGACGCCACCGGCTGCGTCCTCCCCCATCGGGCAGCCACCGAGTGGATGGACGGTGACGAGGTCGTGGCCGAAGAGCTTCGTCCAGATCGGATTCCGCAGATAGGTGCCGCCAACCCCGGCGGTGGCGCGCTCGAGCAGCTCGCTGACCCGGGCGAAGATCGGCTGCATGCCGACGCCGGCCCAGTTCACGCGCGCGCGGTCGTCTTTGAGGACGACGTGCCCGTTCGAGTCGTCGTGCGTCATCACGAGGTAGGTGAGGGTGTTGTGGAGGGAGCCGCGGTAGGCGCCGCCGAGGAGCGACTGGAGCTCGCGCTTGCGCTCCCGGTAGAAGTCCGCCAGGCCGTCATCGGTGTCGTTGCCGAGCATTCCCGCGGCGATCCCGAAGAGCTTCGCGAGCACGACGGAGATCGCACCCGGGATCACGCCCTCCTCGATCACGAGCCCGTTCCCCAGCTCGTCCTGCTCGCGGATGTCGACGATCCCGGTGATGCAGGGACCGACGGCGGGGAGCTCGCCCACGTCGTGGTCGCCGAAGCCGATCCCGTTGACCGGGCGGTCGGTGTTGTAGCCGAAGGCGAGGAAGTCGCCGTTCCCGCTGAAGCGGGAGCCGAGCTTGTCCGAGAGGGCCAGACCCTTCTCGCGCGAGCGGAGCAGCAGCTCGGTCGAGCCGAGCGCGCCCGCCCCGATCACCACGAGATCGGCGGCGACGAACATCTCGGGTGCGTCGAAGGCGTCGCGCCCGACGTCGACGGGCTCGAAGTGCACGAGCCACCGTCCGTCACGCCGCTCCACGTGGCGCACTTTGATCCGCGTGTAGATCTCCGCGCCGTGATTCCGGGCGTCGGGGAGGTAGTTCATGATCAGCGTGTTCTTGGCTGCGTAGTTGCAGCCGCTGACGCAGTCGCCGCAGAGCCTGCAGGCCCGCTGGTAGACGCCGACGTGGTTGACGCCGTCCGGCTCGTAGTTGACGTTGATCGGCGGCCGGTAGAAGCGCTCACCGAGGCTCTTGCCCGCCGTCTCGAGGGCAGCGAGCTTCTCGAGCTGCGGGAAGTCGTCGGGATACGAGTTGGGCCGGAGCATCTCCGCCGCGCGCGCGTAGCCGTCTCGCATCCCGTCGGCGTCGTCCCGCAGAGCCTGCGGCCAGACGGGGTCCGCGAGCACGCGCGGCTCGGCCGGAAGGACGACGCCCGCGTTCACGAGCGAGGTGCCGCCGAGGCCGCAGCCGATGAAGACGCCGATCTCGTCGTTCGCGTGGAAGTCGTAGAGGCCGGTCTTCGAACCGATGTGGCCGTGCTCGTTGTCCATCTGGAACTGCGCGGCCGCCTCGGCTGTCGTGTCCGGGTACTCGCCCGGCTGGAACTCCCGCCCACGCTCGAGCACGCAGACACGCCGGCCGGCTCGCGCCAGCCGGGAGGCCGCAATCGACGCGCCGTAGCCCGAGCCGACGACGACCGCGTCGTAGTGCGAGCCGAGGTTCTCGAACGGCGACGCGAGCCGGTGACTGCGCGGGTTCTCGGAAGACGTGGCGGACACTGGTGAGTACCTCCTAGATTCGTAGTCGACGGGAGAAGAATCGCGTTCGGGAACTGTCCGCGAGCGCGAACGCCGCGCGCTCCTCGTCCATCCACTCCGGATGCGGGATCGCGAGCGGCGGGGGCTTCCGCGCGAGCTCGGGTGCGTGCTTGCGGATCGCAGTCTCGGCGATCAGGTAGCCGTGGTTTTCGAGCACGCCGATCTCGCCGTCCGAGAAGACGTCGAGATCGATCCGCACCTGTGAGATGAACCGCTCCACGAAGCCGTCCGAATAGCCGGGCAGAGCGGGAGCGAGCTCGAAGTGCGACGGCTTGCTCGCGACGCTCCAGTAGGCACCCGTCATGTCGCCGCGGATGAAGTTGGCGAGCAGCCAGCGCTTGCGCACCTCGGTCGCCTGCTCGAGCAGGGTCACGGCGTAGCGCAGCGCGCTCCAGACCGGACGCATCGGCGGATCCACCGACAGCGACGGCGCCGCGTCCGAGACCAGCACGACCGCGTGGTCCCGCCAGACCGGCTCGATCCCGAGGTTGTCGTAGACGCCGCCGTCGGCAAGGTCGATCGAGTTGACCAGCCGCTCGCGGTTCGGACCGGCGTAGCTCCCGCCTGTCAGCCGGTCGACCCCGTCGCGGACCCGCATCGCCCGGAAGGGCCCCGGAACGCAGGAGGAGGCGGCGACGGCGCGGGCGAGTGTCCACTCACCCGTGGGCGGGAACGAGCCTGCCGAGGCGGACCCGATCTTCCCGGCCGAGTCGAAGACCCACTGTTCGCGAAAGCGCATGTCCGAGGCGCAGATGACAAAGCGGGGCCGGACCGGCAGCTCGTCCAGCCGCCCCGGTGCAGGCCCTTCGGCGTAGCTCGCTGCGAGCGCGTCGGTAGCCGCGTTCCGGTCGAACAGGCGGAAAGGATGGAAGCCGCGAAGCGCCGCACCGGTCCGGATGTTGCGCCTGGTGAAGTCCCGCATCGGCCTGGCGACGCCCTCCTCCCAACCCGAGACGACGCCGCCGTTCTCGGGCCACGCGCCCGGGTCGCGGCTCAGATGCGTCGCGAGCTGGGCGGCGAAGATGCTCCCGCCCGAGACCGAGGTGAACGTGTCCACCTGCGCCAGGACCCCGAGCTCGTTCAGGCGTCGCAGCGCCCCCAGATGGAAGAGCGCCGCTCGATAGCCGCCGCCCGAGAGGCAGAGCGCCGTGCCCTCACGCTTGTCGCTCGGCAGGAACTCGGCCTTGCCGTACCTCGTGACGGCCTTGGTCACGAAGCGATCGCCGCCGGCCCGTCGTGGTAGACCGAGAAGATCTCGGCGATCATCGCCTCGCGCGTCGCATAGCGGCGCTCGTCGTAGCAGCCGAGCGGGCTCTCCAGTACGGCGTACAGGCATTTGTTGCAGTACGTGCACGGGTTCGGCGGCTCGTCGCGCCCGGCCTCGAAGTGGCGCACCAGATCTGGCGTCGCGATCAGCGCGCGGGCGATCGTGACCGCGTCGCAGTCGCCGCGCCGAATCGCCGCCGCGATCGTCGAGCCGCGCTGGAACCCACCCGTGCAGAGCACGGGAATCGAGACCGCTCGCTTGATCGCCGCCGCGTCGCTGAGGTTCGCGCCCTCGATCTCGGCCGCGCGCCGCCCCGCGCGTCGCTCGAGGATGCGCGAGAACGGCCAGGTGCGGAAGAGCAGGTAGTTGCGGAACGTGTGGATCCCGCTCGAGAGCATCACGTCATACGTGGCGACGACGTCCTTCGCCGAGAACGCGCCGGCGGGATTGTCCGGATGGGGGAACGTGTTCCCGGACGAGACGTGGATCGCATCCGCTCCGGCCTCCTCGACCCAGCGCGCAACCCGGACCGAGTCCTCGATCGTGTTGCCCTTCTTGGCCCATGGCATCAGGGCGTCGCCGTACTCGGTCGCGCTGAGCTTGACCTGCAGATGGAAGTCGTCGCCGACGCGGTCCCGGATCGCCCGAACGGTGTCGAGCAGGAAGCGGGCACGGTTCTCGAGCGAGCCGCCGTATTCGTCCTCGCGGTCGTTGATCGCGGAGGAGAGGAACTGGGTGAAGACATAGCCGTTGGCCCCGTGGATCTCGACGCCGTCCAGCCCGGACTCCTTCGCCCGGCGCGCCCCCTCCGCGAACGCTTCGGTCACCTCCTCGATCTGGGCCTTCGTCATCCGCTCGCACTGGAACCCGTGCAGCGGGTCGGGCTTGTCGGTCGAGCTCCAGCCCCGCTCGAACTCCACACCGTTGACGTCGCGCTGGCGGCCGCCGAACGCGAGTTGGAGGATGTACGGGCAGCCGTGCTCGTGCACGCGCCGGCCCAGCTCGCGCCAGAACGGGATCCGGTCGTCCGTCTCGATCGAGGCGTACCCGGGGACGATGAACCCGCGGCGGTGGACGCCGCACCAGGAGGAGACGATCGCCCCCACCCCGCCCCGGGCGAACTTCAGCTCCCAGTTGATGCGGGTCTGCGTTCCCGTGCCGTCGTAGTGGTCGAAGCGGCCGGAGATGTTCGAACGCAGGACCCGGTTCCGGAGCGTCAGGTTCCGGAACTCGAGCGGTGTGAAGAGCTCCTCGAGGCTCATGCGGGAGAGGCCTCGCGCGCCCGGTAGATCGCGAGGACCTGGGCGATCATCTCCTCACGCGAATCGAAGCGGGTCTCGTCGTAGCAGCCGAGAGGATTCTCGAGGAAGTTCGCAAGGCATTTGTTGCAGTACGTGCAGGGCTTCGGGGGCCGGTCGTGTCCCTGCTCGAAGAGGTGGACGAGGTCGGGGTTGGCGAGCAGCGAGCGGGCCACGGTGACGGCGTCGCAGGCTCCACTCTCGATCGCCTGCTCGATCACGGATGCCGTCTGGAAGCCGCCGCCGCAGAGAACGGGAATCCCGACCGCAGCCTTGACGGCGCGCGCTTCGGGGAGATTGATGCCCTCGACACCGAGCCGGCGCGTCGGCCGTTCCCACTGCCACTGAAAGAGCCGGCTGAACGGCCACGTCCGGAACACGACGTAGTTCCGGAGCGTGTGGCTGCCGCTCGAGAGAGCGGTGTCGTAGGTGTTCACGAAATCCTTGACAGGCATCGCGCCGGGAGGGTTTCGCGGATGGGGAAACGCCGCGCCCGCGGTGATGTGAATCGCGTTCACGCCCGCCGCTTCGAGCCACTTGCAGATCTGAACGGAGTCCTCGACCCCATTGCCTCGACGAAGCCACGGGAAGACCTCGTTCATTCGCTCCTCGATGCTGATCTTGACGCCGACGTAGAAGTCGGACCCGACCTCCGCGCGAATCGCGCTGACGATGTCGAGCAGGAAGCGGGCACGGTTCTCGAGCGTCCCGCCGTATTCGTCCTCGCGGTCGTTGATCGCGTCGGAGAGGAACTGGGTCACGAGCACGCCGTTGCCGGCGGCGATCTCGACGCCGTCGAGTCCCGCCTCGCGTGCGCGCCGGGCACCCTGGGCGAAGGCGTCCACGAGCTCGCGGATCCCTGCGATGCTCAGGCGCTCGCACGGAAATCCGTGGACGGGCTCGGGCTTGCTCGTCGAGCTGACGCCCTTCGGAAACTCGAGGTCGCCGATGTCGCGGTGCCGGCCCGCATGGTTCAGCTGGACGATGTACTTGCAGTCGTGCTCGTGCACCCGCTTGCCCAGCTCGCGAAAGAACGGGATCCGGTCGTCGCGGTCGATCAACGCGAAGCCGGGAACGAGCCGGCCGCGTCGGTGGACAGGGGCGTTCGAGGAGATGATCGCGCCGATCCCGCCGCGCGCGAACTTGACGTCCCAGCTGATCCGCACGTCGGTGCCGGAGCCGTCGTAGTTGTCCCAGCGGCCACCGAGGCTGGAGCGAAGAACGCGGTTCTTGAGCCTCAGCGGGCCGAGCTGCAGCGGCTCGAGGATGACGCTCACACGACCTCGGCGGCCTGCGGCTCACTCTCGTACACCGAGAGGATCTGCCGGATCATCTCCTCGCGCGAGTCGAAGCGGCTCTGCTCGTAGCACCCGAGTGGGTTCTCGATGAAGTTGATCAGGCACTTGTTGCAGTACGTGCACGGGCGCGGCGCCCGGTCGTGCCCGGCCTCGAACAGGTTCACGAGATCCGGATTGGCGATCAGCGGCCGGCCCATCGAGACTCCGTCCACGAGGCCGTCCTCGATCGCGGCGGCGATCGTCGACTGGGTCTGGAAGCCGCCGGCGCAGATCACCGGAACGCTCACGGACTGCTTCACGCGGCGCGCCTCGCCGAGGTTGATCCCCTCGATTCCGTCGCTCTTCGCCGATCGCTCCCAGGCCCACTTGAACACCTTGTTCACCGGCGGCGTGCGGAACATGAGGTAGTTCCGGAACGTCTTCTCACCGCTCGAGAGCATCGTGTCGTAGGAACGGATCGTGTCGGCGAGCGGGAAGGCGCCCGCCGGGTTGCGCGGGTGCGGGAACGAGCTCCCGGACGAGACGTGGAATCCGTCCACGCCTGCTTGCTCGAGCCACCGGCAGACCTGGATCGAGTCCTCGATCGTCGTCCCCTTGCCCCACCAGGGGAAGAGAGCATCGTGGTGATCGACGGCGGTGATCTTGAACTGGACGTGGAAGTCGTCACCGACCTCGCTTCGGATCGCGCGCATGATCTCGAGCGGCAGCCGCGCGCGATTCTCCAGCGAGCCGCCGTACTCGTCCTTGCGGTCGTTGATCGCCGGCGACAGGAACTGCGTGATCAGGTAGCCGTTGCACCCGTGAATCTCGATCCCGTCGAGCTCGGCCTCGCGCGCGCGCCGCGCCGCCTGCGCGAAGCACTCGACGATCTCGCGGATCTGAGGGATCGTCGCCCGCTCGCACGGCAGTCCGTGAATCGGCTCCGACTTGTCGGTCGAGCTGAGCCCCTTCGCGTAGGTGATGCCCGGGATGTCGCGCTGCCGGCCGGAGTACGCGATCTGGGCCAGGTACTTGCAGCCGTACTCGCGTGACTGCTTTCCGAGCTCGCGCCAGAACGGGATCTTGTCGTCGGCGTCGAGGTGCGCGTAGTTCGGGACGATCAGACCGCGCGGATGAACCGGGGTGTTCGAGGAGATGATCGCCCCCACGCCGCCACGGGCGAACTTGAGGTCCCAGCGAAGGCGCACGTCGGTGCCGGAGCCGTCGTAGTTGTCGAACCGGCCCGAGATGCTGGAGCGGAAGACGCGGTTCTTGACCTCCAGATTGCGGAACCGCAGCGGCTGGAAGATCGCGCTAGGCAAGCAGCACTTCCCACTTCCAGGTCCCGTCGGACTGCTCCTTGGCGCTCAGCCAGTCCTCGACCGGAGGGTTCTGCACGTGCTCCGAGCAGCCGGTCGCGGCGTAGCAGCGGAGCTCGAGCTCGCCCGGCTTCACCTCGATCCGGAGGAAGCTCTTGAAGAGCGGAGGCGGCGGGTCGTTCCAGTCAAGGATCTCGGAGAAGCTCTCGTGAAACGGGCCCCCGTGACCGGGGAACTTGGTGATCCGCTTCGCCGCCTTCCACGCCTGCTGCGTGATCTCTTCCTGGGCGTCCTCGGAACGCGACGGCTCGATCTCTCCCGCCAGCAACCGCTTCATGATCGCCGGCGCCTGCGTGTACGGGACGACCATGTAGCCCTTGTTGCGGAAGAAGCGCCTGTCGTAGAGGCGCGAATAGGCTGCGAGCGAGTCGCCGCGCCGCGGGTAGCAGCGGAACTCCTCCTCGGTGCAGCCGACCTCTTTGGCGTCGATCTTCGGGATCTTGTGCGTCGCCTTCGTGTACGCGCCCGCGGCGCCGCTGACGATGTGCTGCACTGTCTGCCCGCCCTGCATTGCGACCGGATAGCGCTGATAGTTGTGGATGTCGCCGCCGATCACGGCGATGTAGCGGTGCTCGGCCTTGTCGACGATCTCCCGGACACCGCCGCCGCCGTCGATCGGCAGGTCGCGAGTCTTCGCGTCGACGACCAGCGGCTTGCCGGTCAGCAGGATCTTGGGCTTCTCGTGCTGCGAGATGCGCCGCAGCCACTCGCCCTGCTCGCGGTCGACCGTGCCGAGAATGCCCGTGTCGATCCCGACGAGCAGGATCGGCCCGACCTCCATCGCAAAGTACGGTCCGGGCTGGTCGGAGCGCTCCTGCCGCATGGGCCCGACCCGCTCCAGGAGGTCCTGCTGCATCGGGTTGGGCTCACGCCAGAGGGCCTTGCGGAGGATGCGCCCGAAGAAGCGTCCCGGGCTCGCCTTCGGCCGCTTGTCAGGGTCGGCGGCGCAGAAGTGCGTCATGAAGCCGTGGAGCCCGTCGTACCAGTCGTGGTTCCCGGGGATGGCGTAGATCGGTCCCGGGAGATTGCGGTAGGGCCAGAAGAACTTGTCCTCGTATTCGTTGACGTCGCCCGCGGGATAGATGACGTCGCTGACGATGTAGGTGAACGCTGTCCCGCCGGCCGTCGCGTAGAGCGGCGGCAGGACGTGGTATTGCGAGTCGTCCCCCTCGCCGGGGTCACCGAGGACCATGAACGACAACGTCTTCGCATCCGCATAGCGGCGCACGACGAGGTCCGGATCGATGTCGCCTTTCGCGCGCATCGCAGCCACCCAGCGGCTTCGCTCGTTGTTGGTGGGATCGCCGAGCACGCGCACGATGCGGTCGTTACGGGCCTCCCACAGGGGCCGCGGGCTGATCCAGCTGAGCGATCGCGGTTTGTACCCCTCGCGGTACAGCTCCTTGACCGACGCCGCGGTGACGCAGTCGACCCACCCCGCGGCACTACGCGAGGTCCGGGACGAGTGCGACGGGTCGGGAGCTGAAGGCTCCTGGGTCTCGATCAACTGCTCGGTCATACCCCCTCTTTCAAGCTAGAGGCGCCGCCGCAGGAGCACCGGGAACGAAGCGATGTGACCTTCTTCATAACGAGGGCTACTTGTCAAGCGAGAACACGGATGGCCGAAAGAGCGAGTACTGTGGACGTCTGGTCGTCGAAGGAAGGACCCCGCACGTGATCCGAGTCCGGCTGAACAACAACGACCAGCTATGGCACCTGTATCAGGCGCTGCGCGGCCACTGCGAAGTGGAGATGGTCCCAGACAGCGAGGGTCCGGTGCTCGAGATCCCGAACGACTCCGGCATGAGCAGCGCCGCGGTGCTCCGCCGGCTCGACGGCTGGCTGAGCGAGTTCGGCGTCGAGTCCATCTCCCTCGAGCTCGACGGTCGGCCCTACGTTCTGAGCAAGTGCGCGGGTCACGCAAGCCGGGCTCTCGCCGGCGTGCGGTAGCGATCAGATCTCGCTCTCGAGCGCCGCGAGCGGCGCCTCGACCTCTCCGCCCGCGGTGTCGGCAGGCGCGTTCTCGCGGCGCGAGAGCAGGATGAACGGCAGCGCCAGCGCGGAGATCAGGCCGCCGAGAATGTACGAGCCCGGGTATCCCCAGACGTCCGCAGATCGTCCGAGCACCGGCTGAACGACCACGCCGCCGCTGGAGCCCAGCATCGAGTCGAAGGAGAGGATCGTCGCGCGCTGCTGGGACGGGATCAGCCCGTTCAGGTACGCCTGGCGGATGGGCATCGCGGCGGCGAACAGCAACCCCCAGACCACGATCAGGGCGACCGCGGCCCAGAAGTGCTCGAACACGCCGATCAGCACCAGGGTCAACGCGCTCGCCAGCGCGGTCAGGAAGAGCGCGGAGGTCCGGCGCCGGAACAGCCTGCGGATCACAGGAGCTGCAATGCCGCCGACGATCTGGGCGCCCGCCACGATCGCAGCCACCAGGCCGGCGATCCCGTACGCCTCCGGGTCGCCCCAGAGGTCCAGAAGATAGGGCTGGAGGGCGTAGAACGCGTAGAACCCCACGCCCGCCGTGAACGGCGACGCGAGCATGATCCACTTCACCGCCGGCACCCGCCAGCCGTACTCGATCGACGCGCCGGCAATCCGCTGCACCCCCTTCTTCACCCCGATGCGCTCCTGCGGCGTGAAGCCGACGTCCTTCATCACCAGGAACGCGAGGACGAACATCACGCCGAGCACCACCGCTCTCAGGACGAAGGGCACGCCGAGACTCGTGACCTGCGCGATGTAGCCGCCGGCGACCGACCCCGTCAGCATCGCCGCCCCGGCGACAACCTGCCCACGCCCGAACACGGACTCGAGGTTGCCCTCGAAGTTGGTGGCGTGGAGGGCATCCACCAGCCAGGCCTCGACCGCTCCCGAGAAGAACGTGAACCCCAGGCCGAGCAGGATCGAGACCACGGCCCACGCCCAGAACGGCCCTTCGATCTGCCACAGCAGGACGTACAGGAGGGTCGTGGCGGCCAGCGTCACCGTGCCGAGCAGGTAGGACACCCGGCGGCCGATGGTGTCGGCGACGATCCCTGTCGGCACCTCGAAGATGACCATGCCGACCGTGAAGAACGAGTTGGCGGCAAACGCCTCCAGGTTCGAGAGCCCGGCATCGAGGAGGAAGATCGTGTTGATCCCCCAGATGAACGATGCCGCGAGCGTGTTGCCGAGCAGCAGCGTGAAGTAGATCCGCTGGATGGACGTGGGTGTCGGCAGCCCTGCTTCTTGGATTTCGGTCAAGAGCTCCTCTCGGTCACGTCAGCTCGCACTTTGCACGACGAGCCAACGCAGGCGCCCGGCGAGAGATTCCGGGCTCCCTACCCGTCCTCGCCGCTGCGGTAGGCACGAACGTGCAGCCGGACACGGGCGGCGTCCTCGGGTGCATCGGTGCGCGTCAGGGAGATGAACGGCCGAATCGCCCGGTCGAGCCCTGACTGCAGTGCCTCGAGCTCGTCGGGTGTCATGAGCAGGTGGTAGGTGCGAACGATGCTTGCTTCCTGCCACGCGGACGCCAGCTCGCTGCGGGCCCCCAGATATCGCAGCAGCGCCTGCTCCTCGGCTCGGAGCTGCGTCGTGAGAACCGCATTCTCGAGCCGTTGGTCGCCCGGCCCCGCTCGCCCTGGCTCGTAGCCGAACCCGGTCGCCGTCGCGCGCCACGGCCGCTCGCGACCATCGGTCGACTCGGCGCGCTCGACGAAGCCGAAGCGGGCGAGCTGCCGCATGTGCCAGCTGCAGCTCGACGCCGACTCCCCAACCGCCTCGGCGCACTGGCTCGCCGTCCGCGCGCCCATCGCCAGCAGGTGATCGAGGAGTGCGACGCGCGTCGGGTGCGCGAGTGCGTGCAGCGCCCGCGGGTCGGCCACCCGCACAACTCGCTCCGGTCTCCCCGGTCTCTCCATCAGATTCCTCCCAAATATCTGAAAGAACTCTTTCACATAATGCTACAGTCGCCGGATGCCATCCACCGTCGAGCTGCGCGCGACGAACGGCGAGCTCGCGCTCGCCGGCACGTTCCACCTGCCGGACGGCGAGCCGGGCGCAGCCGTGCTCATGGTTCCCGGGTCCGGGCCGTCGGACCGCGACAACGACGTCTACTTCCCCGCGATCCGAGCCGGCCTGCTCGACCGCGGCATCGCCGTCGCGTCGTTCGACAAGCGCGGCGTCGGCGAGTCGGCCGGTGACTGGCGTGACACCGGCCCGGCCGAGCAGGCCGCCGACGTTGCTGCGCAGCTCGTATGCCTGAGGGCCGAAGGAGTCGATCCGGCGCGACTGGGTCTCTTCGGCCACAGCCAGGGCGGCTGGGTCGTGCTCGAGGTGGCAGCAGCCGACCCGTCGGTCGCGTTCGTGATCACGAACTCAGGCCCGGGCGTGACGATGGCACGCCAGGAGCGCTATGCGACCGAAGCCAACATGACAGCCGCCGGCGCTCCCGCCGACGCGGTCGCCGGCGCGCTTGCGACACAGGATGCCCTCATCGCGCTCGTGCGCACGGGAGCCGACTTCGAGACCGTTCAGGCAGCCGCCGGCGACGACGGTCACGGGCCGGGCGACACCGGGGAGCTCGAGCTCATCCGCCGCTGGCTCGACCACGATCCTCGGCCGGCGCTCGAACGGCTCACATGTCCACTCCTCGCGCTCTTCGGGGAGAACGACCTGATCACGCCGGTGGACGAGAGCATCGCCGTCTTCCGTTCTGCGCGAGCGGGCCGCCCGGGCGAGCTGGACGTCGAGATGTTCCCAGGGGCCGATCACCGGCTGCAGAGCGGCGAGCCGCCGGCGCTGCACCCCGCGTACAGCACGACGCTCGGTGACTGGATCCTCCGCCGTCACCCGTGACGAAAATGAGACGCTGCCGCCATGCAGACAACCGGAATCCCAGCGGCAGAGCTGGCAGCGAGACGCGAGACGCTCCTCCACCACGTTCGTAGCCACTCGCTGACGGGCTACGTGCTCTTCGACGAGAGCTACGTCCAGTACTTCACGAGCTTTGGCTTTCTGGCGACCGAGCGCCCCGTCGCCTTCATCGGAAACGCGTCGGGGGAGCTGGCCGTCTTCGTGCCCGAGTTCGAGGTCGAGCGCGTCCTCGCCGAGACCGAGTTCGAGCGGGTCGAGTCGTACCCGGAGTACCCGGGCACCGAGCATCCGATGCTGATCCTGGGGCGCGTGCTGGCCGACATGGGCATCACAGGCGGTGTCGCCGCCGACCAGAACGGCTACCCGGGCATCCTCGGCTACCAGGGGCCGGCGCTGAGCGAGGTGACCGGGCAGCCGGTCCTGCCCCTCGCGCCGTTCATCGAAAGCCTGATGGTGCGCAAGAGCGAGGCGGAAGTCGGCCTGATCCGCGAGAGCGCCAGATGGTGCGAGCACGCACACCGGCTCTTGCAGGAGTACAGCCTGCCCGGAGCGACCGAAGCCGAGGCCAGCTTGCGAGCCGGCCAGGAAGCGACGCTCGCGATGCTCGAAACGCTGGGCGAGGCCTACGGCGGGCAGCAGGCCTCGTCCGACGGCGTGTCGGCGGGATACCGCGGCCAGATCGGGCTCAGGAGCTCCTGGGCGCACGCGATCGCCCACAACATCGAGTTCCAGGCAGGCGATGTGCTCGTCACCGAGACGAGCGCCCCGATCTGGGGCTACAACGCCGAGCTCGAGCGCGCGATGATCATCGGCACGCCGACCGACGAGATGCGCCGGCTGTTCGACCACACGGTCGCCGCGCAACAGGTGGCATTCGACTCCCTGCGCCCCGGCGTCACATGCGCCGACGTCGACAACGCGGTGCTGGGGTACTTCGAGGCCAACGACCTGCTGCAGTACTGGCGGCAGCACGTGGGACATGCGATCGGCCTGCGCAACCACGAGGCACCGTTTCTCGACGTCGGCGATCACACGCCGATCGAGCCCGGCATGGTGTTCACGATCGAGCCCGGCCTCTACTCGAACGAGATCGGCGGCTTCCGCCACTCGGACACGGTCGTCGTCACCCCGGACGGGATCGACATCCTCACGTCCTACCCGAAGGACATCGAGAGCCTGACCATCCCGGTCTAGTTGAACGCAACGCGGGCGGGCCGCCTCCAAGGCGGCCCGCCCGCGTTTGTTTGCTCAGTGGTCGTTGTGTTTCTTGCCGCGATGCTTGATGTCGGCGAGGAAGTCGTGCCGGCCGACGTTGCGCGCGATCCGCGGGAAGTACTTGGCGGTCATCGTCATCGTTGTGCGGTAGTGGAGGCCGCCCCAGACGCGGGCGTTCTCGACATCCGTGACGAGCTCGTCGAGGCTGTTGTACGTCCGCGTCGGACCCGCCCCCTGAGCGAGGCTCGTGATGACCAGCTTCACGTGCTTCGTCCCGAAGTACTGGCGTAGCGACTCGGTCACCGAGCCGGTGAAGCAGGCATGGCCGGAAGGCCACTCTGGGTGGTTGCCGACGACGAGCGGCAGCCACGTGGTGTCCTTCGTGGTGGCCGGGTTCCCGTCCGTGTCGGCCCGCTGGATCGCGTGGTTGGGACGCCAGAAGTTGTAGTGGTACTTGGCTTCCCAGCAGGCGATCATCGTGTCCGCCGTCGCAACGTTGACGTACCCGAGCATTCGAGCCGACTCGCGCAGGTCGAGACCGCGTGCGATCGCCAGCTCACGGAGCGTGCGGTTGAACTGCTGGTAGGTCTGCTCGGTGTGGAAGAGGACGGTCTGGGTCTGCAGCGCACTCCGGAACGTGCTGTCGATCCGGCCGTACTTCTGCAACTCCGCCACGTCCTCTGCGTATCGCTTGCTCGTCAGCGAGACCGGCGGCCCCGGCCGATAGTCCGACGGCGATTCGAAGGTGAACGGCCTCACGTACTGGAGCTTCGGGTCGACCGGCGGCGTCGGCGCGATCGGCTCGAACACGCCCGGTCCGACCGGTGCCTGCACGTAGGGGACGATGTCGTCGAAGTGATCGCCGGTCCGCATCGCGAGCATCCCGGCCGCAGCAGCAGCGCCTACCGCCTTGCCTGCGTCCTTCGCCGGCCCATTGGGAATCGCAGCCATGAACGCGTCGTAGGCGGCCTGCACGGCTGCCGCCTGCCCTGACACACGGACGACGAGAACGTCCCGTGCCGCCTGTGCGACGGCGGCATCCGCCGATGCACCAGGGGGAGCCGTCACACCGGTCGCGAACGGCTTCAGCTTTCCGTCAATCGCCGCGACGGCGTCGTACATCGCACCGTGGACCATGCCACCGAGCACGGCGCTGCTGGCAGGCGCCCGCCCGACAACGATCGCGCTCGAGGCCACGCCACTCCAGTAGACGACCGCGTTCTCACTGGGCGCTGCAGATGGCGCGGCCGACGTTCCTGCCGGCCCCAACGCCAGGATGGCGACCAGGGCAACCATCGCCGCAAGACCCGTGGTGGTTCTCCACCGGCGCAGTGTCGATCTCGTTCTGATGCTGCTCATGCTCAGCTCTCCTTCTTCAGAGTGTTTGCCTCGATGACCCGGATCGGGCCGAGATCGGCGTGCTCGGCCGCGAGCGCCGCGTCCCGCCCCGACGGGGCTGCGAAGACGAAGAAGCAGATCTCGTCCTCGGGCAGATGGAACGCGCGTTCGAAGCTGACGCTGGTGCCTGCCCGGCTCAGCGCCTCGGCCGCGGAACGAGCTCTCGCCTCCCGCTCGGCTCGCTCACCCGCGTGGCTGCGGGCGAGGTACGTCTCGACGAGGAAGCTCGGCAACCGCTACCTCCCCGCCGCCAACGGCGCCGCTCCGACGACGAGCCTCTTCATCTCGCCCCCTTCCAGTCGTGTGCGGCGACGGTCGCAGGATCCGCCTCGCGGCGAAAGCTGGAAACCTCAGCTGTTTGAGGCGAGGCGGTGTGCGAGCTCGGTGCGGGAACGCACACCGAGCTTGCGATAGATGCGCGTCAGTGCGGTCTCGACGGAGTGCTCGGTGAGGAAGAGCGCGGCCGCCACCTCTCGATTCGTGCGGCCTTCGGCGACAAGCGTCGCGATTCGGCCCTCGGCCTCCGTCAGCTCGCCCCGCGAGGCAGTGCGGCCGCCGATCCGCGCAAGCTCGGCAGCTGCCTGCTCGGACCAGAGGCGGGCACCAAGTCGGTCGAAGACCGCAACTGCCTCTGCCAGAGTGATGCGCGCCGCCCCTCGCTGCTTTGCTCGCCGCTGTGTTCGGCCGAGCGCCAGCAGCGTGCGCGCGTGGTGGAACGGGTCGGTGCTCCGGGCGTGCTCGGCGAGCGCAAGCTCGAAGCTCGCGAAGGCGCCGTCGAGATCGCCTCGTGCTGCGAGCAGCAGCCCACGCGACCGCGCGAGGATCGCCAGCGCCCAGGCCCGGTCGAGGGCCTCGGCGCGCTCCTGCCAGATCGTGAGAATCTGTTCAGCCTCGACGAGCTCGCCGGCCGCGATCAGCGCCTCCAGCAGATCCCCCAGTTCCAGGCGCGCTCCCGGCTCGAGCAGGAACGTGTCGCGAAGCTTGTACGAATCGCGCAGCAGTGTGAGCGCCGGTGCAACGTTTCCCAGCGAAAGCTCGACGAATCCGAGCACCCACCCGTGACCCGACTGCGCGACGCCGATGTTTTCATCCTCGGCCATGGAGAGTGCGTTCTTGGCTCGGGCGCGCGCGTCGTCGATCCGACCCTGGTGGGCCGCAATCACCGCAGCGGGCAGCTGCCCGGGCGGCCAATGGAAGTCGAGCTGGGCCTGCAGGCCCAGTGAGTCCGCTGCGTATCGCTCTGCCTCCTGCCAGTTTCCGGCCCTCCACTCGAGAAAGCCGAGGGACCAGAGTGCTCCGGCCTCCCTTGCAGGATCGTTCCGTGCGATCGCAGCTTCCTGAAAGTCCTGGAAGATCGACCGCGCACGGTCGACGTCACCCGACCACCAGGACTGATGGCCGAGCACCCACATCGGGCCGCCCTGGAGCGGCCACCCGGGCACCGATCGTTCGAGCCGGAACGCCTCCTCCATCTCAGCCGGCGTGCCCCGCCCCGCATTGAAGTGAAGAAGGCTGTACGCCGCGAGTGCACGGCAGCTAAGAGCCGCATCACCGGCACGCGAGGCGGCACGAACCGCGAGCTCGGCGTGGTTGAGACCGCATTCGACGCCATCGCTGAACCGTGTTCGCTGGGCGAGCTGGAGATGGATGTCCGCCTGGAGCGAATCGTCGCTTCCGGACTCCGACAGCGCCTCGCGATAGAGCGCCACCGACTCTTGCATGTTCGGATGTGCCCCCGCCAGAAGGGACGTCACCCTCGCACGCTCGCTGCCCGGCCCCGCCGCAGCGCGAGCCTGCTCGAGCAGGGCCATCGCCCGATCGGCATCGCCCGCGAACCTGTGCATCTCCGCTGCGGTGAGCAAGCGCCGCCGGAGGTCCTCCGCGGCCAATGCGGGTGTGAGCCGGAGAGCCTGCTCGGCAAGTTCGGCCGCCGCCGACGGCGCGCCACGGACATGCGCCATTCGGGCGGCCTTCTCGATGATCGAAGCGACGTCGCTGTCGGGCTCGGACGTGGCGAGCGCGAGATGACGAGCTCGTTCCTCAGCGGACGGGACGATGTCTGCAAGTCGTGCGTTGAGAGCGCGGCGGCGCGCGGGGGTCTGGTGTCTCGCGACAGCCGTGCCCAGCAGCGGGTGGGTGAACCGCAGCCGCTGAGCGTCGAGCTCGAGGATCCTTGCGTCGAGCGCCTCAGCGAGCCCGCGATCGAAGCGGGCACCGACTGCTCGTTCCACGAGCGGAACGGACGGATCTGCCAGCGCCGCGACAGCGCAGGACACGTCGAGTGCCGCAGCGCCGAGGCCGTCGATGCGGGCATGTAGGAGCTCATCGAGGTCGGAGGGGATCGGGAGCTCCTCGCCCGGAGCGAGCACGCCGCCTCTGCGCTGGAGTGCGGTTGCGAGCTCGATCGCGAAGAAGGGGTTGCCCTGCGAGGTCTCCCAGAGCCGAATCAGCGTCGGCCGCGGGAACGCCGCGTCGAGGCGGGCGTGCAGGAGCTCGTGGGTCGCGCCGAGGCTCAAGCCTCCGACGGCGACGGTTCGCAGTCGCTCCTCGGGCACGGCACGGCGGAGCCACTCCGGCGTCTGGCCGCGGACGGCCAGCAGCGCAACCACAGGCTCGCGGTCGAGACGCGCGAGCGCGTAGCGAAGCGCCGCAAGCGATGCCTTGTCGAGCCACTGGACGTCGTCGACTGCGATGCAGAGTGGTCCGTCGTCGGCGAGCAGCCGGAGCGCCCCGAGAAAGGCAGCGGCGACGGCGCGCTCGTCGGCGTGGATCTCCGAGTCTCCGAGCAGCAAGGCGGCCTCGAGCGCCCGCTGCTGGATCGGAGGCAGCTTGGGCAAGACGTGGGCGGCGGCGGTGTCGAGGAGGTCGGTCAGCCCCGCGAACGAAAACGTCGTCTCGGCCTCCGACGGTCGAGAGGACATGGTCCGGTACCCGTCCGCGGCCGCCATGTCGATGCCGGCGAGCCACAGGGCCGTCTTGCCGATCCCGGCCTCCCCCGACAGGACGGCGACGGCAGGAAGGTGCTCGGGCGCTTCGAGAAGCCGGATGATCGCTCCGAGCTCCTCCTCCCTGCCGACAAGCTGCTGCGTCGTCGCGAGCACGACCTCATATTCTGCGCCGCGGGGCCAGGACTCAAGCAGTCGGTGCGGACTCGGCCTCTAGGCCGTGGAGAGCACCTCGAGCTCGTCGAGGCTCGGCGCGCTCCGGATCGCGGGGCTCAGCGTGCCCCAGAGCGCGAGCGCGAGGCTGAAGACCGCGAAGAAGGCGACGGTGGCGCGGGCGGACACCGACGCGAGCAGGGCGCCGGCGACGAGCGGCCCGAGCGGGGCGGCGAGCTGCGAGATCGTGCTTCGGACGCTCTCCACACGGCCGACGAGGCGGTCCGGCGTGACGGCGATCCGATAGCCCTCCACGACCGAGTCCGTCACGGGCAGCGTGACTCCCTGGACGACGATCGCAGCGGCGAGGACGTAGACGTTCGGCCAGACCAGGAACGCGGCGACCCCGAGCCCGGTCCAGAGCTCGAGCAGGAGAATCGCCCGCACGGAGAGCGAGCGGCGGAAGAGCGGCGACGCGAGCGAGCCGAGCAGGATGGCCGCGCCGAAGGCGGCGACCAGCACGCCGATGCCGGTGCTCGAGAGCCCGTGCTCCTGCCCGGCGACGATGACCACGAGCAGGAGGCCCGGGATCGTGAAGTTGCCGAGGCCGTAGAGGAGCGCGCACGTGCGCAAGAAGGGCCGGCTCCACAGGAAGTGGAATCCCTCCGCGACCTGCGTGCGAAGACGGGCGAGATCGAATTCCCGCTTCTGCTGGAACGGCGTGCGCATCAGCAGGAGGGAGACGAACGAGAACGCGTACGAGAACGCGTCGAAGACGAAGGGAACCGCCCGGCCGAGCGCGAAGAGCGCGCCGCCGAGCGGGGGCCCGGCGAGCATCACGGTCGCACCCCGCGCCCGGATCACGCCCACGGCCGCGGGCAGCTGCTGGGCGGGAACGATGGCTCGGAGAGCTCCCGCGTGCGCGGTGTTGAAGACGACCGCGCCCGCGCCCTCGACGAATGCGACGACCGCGATCTGCCAGAACGTGACCTGGTCGAGGACGATCGTCGCCGCCAGGGTCGCGATCGCGAGCGCTCGGACACCGTCGGCTGCGATCATCAGCCGCTTGCGGTTCCAGCGGTCGGCCGCGACGCCCGCGAAGAGGCCGAGAGTGGCGTGCGGGAGGAGCCCGGCGAACCCGACGAACCCGGCCTTGGCCGGTGAGTGCGTGAGGGCGAGCACGAGAAGCGGGTATGCGATCGCGGTCACTTGCGACCCGAGCGTCGAGAGCAGCCGCCCGCTCAGCAGCAGCACGAAGTCCCGGTTCCGCCGCAGCGGCGCGGGCGGGATCAAGGGTCGCGATGCTGCTGGCGTTCCGCGAGGTCGACGTATCCCTCGGGGACCTTGCCCACCGCGGTCCAGCCGCCGTCGACGTAGAACAGCTGGCCCGTGACATGCGAGGCCTCGTCCGAGGCGAGGAACACCGTCGGCCCGACCATGTCCTCGGGCTCCGCAATCCGGCCGAGCGGGATCAGCGGCGCCCACGTCTCGCGGTAGGACGGATCGTCGTCGAGGTTGCGCTGCACGTTCGTTGCCCCGGGGGCGAAGGCGTTGACCCGGATCCGGTCGGGCGCGAGCTCCACGGCGAGCTGAATCGTGAGCGCGTTGATCCCGCCCTTGCTCGCAGCGTACGCTGCGAGGTTGCGCAGGCCCCGGGCCGCGACGACGGACGAGACGTTGACGATGGAGCCACCGCCGCCGGCCCGCATCAACCGCGCCGCCTCGACCGAGCAGAAGAACGTCCCCTTCAGGTTCGTGTCGATGACGCGATCCCAGATCTCCTCGCTCGGGTCGTCGAGATTCATCCAGCCGGGGATGCCGGCGCAGTTGACCAGGACGTCGAGCCGCTCGAGCGTCCCGAGCTGCTCGGCGATCTGAGCCGGGCTCGAGACGTCGAAGGCCAGTGCGAGCCCGCGCCTGCTCTCCGGGAGCTCGGCGAGGACGTCCGCCGGATCCTCCAGGTCGATTGACGTGGACGACCGCACCTTCGGCCGCAAGTCCCACGGCGAGCGCGCGGCCGATCCCGCGCCCTGCGCCCGTGACGAGCGCGACCTTGCCGTCGAGGCGCCCGCTCACTCCGTTACCGCCCCACGCGCCGCCGAGGAAACGCTGCGCGCGTACTTCGCCAGGACGCCGCTGGACACGCGGGGCTCCGGCGGCACCCACCCCACCCGCCGCTGCTCGAGCTCGGCGTCGTCCAGCTCGACCTCGAGCGTTCGCGCGTCGACGTCGATCGAGATCACGTCCCCGTCGCGAACGAGCGCAATCGGGCCGCCGCGCACCGCCTCGGGCGCGACGTGGCCGATCATCACGCCCCGCGTCGCGCCGCTGAAGCGACCGTCCGTCACGAGCACCACCGAGTCGCCGAGCTCCCGCCCGACGATCGCCGAGGTGATCGACAGCATCTCCGGCATGCCGGGCGCCCCGGCCGGTCCCTCGTTCCGGACGACCACGACCTCGCCCGGCTGAACGACGCCCTCGTGGACGGCTTCCAGGCACGCCGCTTCGGAGCCGAAGACCCGCGCCGGCCCTCGGTGCGTCGTCCGCTCGTGTCCCGCGAGCTTCACGACAGCGCCGTCCGGCGCAAGGTTGCCCCGCAGCACGCGGAGCGCTCCTCCCGGCTTGAATGGCTGTCCCGCCGCGGCGATCACCTCCCCATCCGGATCGCGCGCGGCTGCGGCGTGCTCGGCGATCGTCCGGCCGTCGACCGTGGGAGCGTCGCCGTGCAGGTGCGGGAGCAGCTGCTTGATCACCGACGCAGTGCCCCCGGCGCGGTGCATGTCGCCCGCGACGAAGCGGCCACCCGGGGTCAGGCTCGTGACGACCGGAGTCGACCTCGACAGGCGATCGAAGTCTTCGAGCTCGAGCGCGACTCCGGCCTCGTTCGCGATCGCCAGCAGATGCAGCACGGCATTCGTCGATCCGCCCGTTCCGGTGACGCCGACGATCGCGTTCTCGAGCCCCGCCCTGGTCACGAGCGAGGACGGCCGGACGTCGCGGTCGATCACGTCGAGGATCAGCCGTCCCGCCGCCTCACCCGCCTCTGCCTTGGCCGGATCGGCGGCGGGAACGCTGCCGAGGCCGATCGGCCCGAGTCCGAGAAAGTCGATCGCGACCGCCATCGTGTTGGCCGTGAAGTGCCCGGTGCAGGCGCCGTAGCCGGGACAGGCGGCGCGCTCGAGCGCCTCGAGCTCGGCATCCGTGATCAGCCCGCCCTCGTGTGCGCCGACCCCCTCCCACACGTCCTGGATCGTCACCTGAACGCCGCGGTGCATTCCGGGTGCCATCGCGCCCGAGTACAGGATCAACCCGGGGACGTCGAGCCGGAGCATCGCCATCGCGAGCCCCGGGACCGTCTTGTCGCAGCCGCCGAGGCAGATCAGGCCGTCGAAGGGCTGCGCGCGTCCGACGAGCTCGACCGAGTCTGCGATCACCTCGCGGCTGACGAGCGACGCGCGCATGCCCACCGTCCCCTGCGTCAGGTTGTCCGAGACGGCGATGGTGTTGAACTCGAGCGGGGTTCCACCCGCCGCGCGGACCCCCGCCGCCACGTGCGCAGCGAGGTCGCGCTGACCGAGATTGCAGGGCATCGTCCCGCTCCACGTCGTCGCGATCCCAACCAGGGGACGGCTCCAGTCGCGCTCGTCGAGACCCATCGCGCGCAGATGGGCCCGCGCGCCGGCGCGGCGAGCGCCCTCGTTCAGATCCGCGTTCGCGAGCCGGCGCTGCACCCGGACGATCCTAGTTGGAGGGCCGGGCTAGTCGATCAGCTTGCGGGTCATGGCGCGGATTGCGAACCGCCACATGAGCAGTCCGAACACGAGCAGGAAGGCGAGACTGGCGAGATCCGCCCAGCCGACGAAGCCGAACACTGCGTGGCGGACGAGCTGGACGCAGTGGTAGAGCGGGTTGAGGCGGGCCAGAGCCTGCGCCCAGCCCGGCAGCGTGTCGATCGGAAAGAACGTCCCGGCCACGAGGAAGAGCGGCGTCAGCACCGCGCTGACGATGTAGCTGAAGTTCTCGATCGACTTCGCGTAGCCGGCGACGGTGATCCCGAAGCAAGCCCAGCCGAATCCCGAGATCCAGGCGATCAGGGGCACCGTGAGCATCCCCCACGACGGATCGAGCCCGAACACCATCGCCACGAGCATCGGCACGCAGCCGTAGACGCCGGCGCGGGTGGCGATCCACAGCGCCTCCGCGGAGACGAGCTCCTCGGTGTCCACGGGCGCGGCGAGGATCGCGTCGTACGTTCGCTGGAACTGGTACTTGACGAACGTCCCGAACATCGCCGGGAACGCGCTCGAGAAGAGCACCGCCGTGGCGACGGTGCCCGTGCCGACGAACTGAACGTAGTCGTAGCCCCCGACTCGGCTGACGAGCGCGCCGAAGCCGAAGCCGAACGCCAGCAGGTAGATGGTCGGCTCGACCGTCGAGGAGAACGTCGCAGAGCGCCAGTACGACGAGAAGTTGACGACCTCGCGCACGAGAACGCCCGTGATCGCGGGCCGCTCGAGCCGGCGGAGGCGGCGGCTGGTCGCAGTCGGGACTGCCATCACCCGATCTCCTCGCCGGTGAGGAGGACGAAGACGTCCTCGAGATTGGCTGGGCGTCGCTCCCCGTCGATCCCGGTCCCGTTCGAGCCGTCATGCCCGAGAATCGAGACGCTCGTACCTGTGCGCCGCGTCCGGAGGCCGTGCGTGACCGCCTCGGCCTCGACCTCGGCGAGGCGCGCGGGCGGCCCGTAGACCTCGAGTACCTCCCGGCCCGCGTGCTCCAGCACGAGCTCTGCGGGCGGCCCCGCCGCCACGGCCTGGCCGTGGGACATGATCATCACCGTGTCCGCGAGCCGCTGTGCCTCCTCGATGTAGTGGGTCGACATCAGGATCGTCGTGCCTTCGCTTCGGAGGGCGTCGATCAGCGCCCAGAGCTCCTGCCGCACCTGCGGATCGAGCCCACCGTCGGCTCGTCGAGGAGCACGAGCCGCGGCCGGTGCACTAGAGCACGCGCGATCAGCAAGCGGCGCCGCATCCCGCCGGAGAGCTTGTCGACGCGTGCGTCACGGCGGTCGACGAGCTTGGCCATCTCCAGCGCATGTTCGATCGCTGCGCCGCGCTCGGAACGGCCGATCCGGTAGAGGTGCGAGAACACGAGCAGGTTCTGCTCCACCGTCAGGGTGACGTCGAGATTGTCGAGCTGCGGCACGACCCCGCACTGGGCGCGAGCCATCTTCGACTCTGCCGGGAGCTTGAAACCGAGGACCTCGATCTCGCCCTCGTCCGGGATCGACTGCGCTGTCAGCAGCCGCATCGTCGTCGACTTTCCGGCACCGTTCGGCCCGAGCAGGCCGACGCACGTGCCCTCCGGCACGTCGAGATCGAACCCGTCGACGGCGGTGATCGACCCATAGCGCTTCACCACGCCGCGCAGCCGGATCGCGAGCTCGGTCACGCCGATGAGCCTACTGTTCGAGCACGGAGAGGATGTTCCCGGCGGGATCCCTGAACCACGCGATCGTCGGCCCCTCGCCGCGAAAGATCCCCTTCTCATCCGTCTCGAGGTCCCCCTCGTAATGCTCGAACGGCACGCCGGCCTCCGTCAGCCTGTCGACGGCTTGCTCGACGTCCGGCACGGGGAAGTTGAGGATCGTGAATGTCGCCGGCTCGTGATTTTCCTTCGGGTAGGCGAGAACCGTGGCGCCGCCGGCGAGGTGCAGCACCAGCATGCCGTGCTCCTCGCCGACCTTCAGCCCGAGCGTCTCGCCGTAGAACTCCTTCGCCCGCGGGATGTCGTCCACGGCGAAGCCGGAGAACGCTTTCGTGTCCTTGAACATTCGAATCACTCCTTCGCTTGGTTGCGCTAGGCGGCTTCAGCTTCGGCGACGGATGGGTCGTCGACCGCTTCCTCACCCTCGGGCTCGGACGCCTGAGCTGCGGACCGGAGCAGCGTCCCGCCCAGAACCGCCCCCGTCGCGGCGAACACAGCGCCGACGAGGAAGGCGAGGTGATAGCCGCCGGTGAGAGCGGCGAGCGAGCTGTTGCCCGCGGCCTGCAGCGTGTCCGTGCGCGAGGCGGCGAGGCTGGCGAGGACGGCGAGCCCGAGCGCTCCGCCCATCATGAACGAGGTGTTGACCACACCCGACGCGAGTCCGGCCTCGCTCGGCTTGACGTCGCTCATCGCCGCGAGCAGCACCGGGTTGAACGCGATGCCGGCGCCGAGGCCCAGGAGGATCATGGCCGGGAGCACGTCGACGAGGTAATTCCCGTCGACCGGCGCGCGGGCGAAGAGCAGAAGCCCGGACGCCGCCAGGAGCAGGCCGACCGCCAGCGGCGGCCTGAAGCCGAAGCGCATCACGAGCTTGGCGGAGAGGCCGACGGAGAGAGCGCCCATGATCAGGTTCGAGGGCAGGAACGCCAGGCCGACCTGCAGCGGGCTGTACCCGAGCACGAGCTGGAGGTACAGGGCGGAAACGAAGAACCACGCGAACATCGCGGCGGCCCAGAGAATGCCGACGACGTTCGAGACGACCACGTTGCGCAGCCGGAAGAGACCGAGCGGCACGAGCGGCGAGCGGCCCCTGGCCTCGATCACGACGAAGATCCCCAGCAGCGCTGCCCCGGCCCCGAGCAGCCCGAGCGTCTGGAGCGACGTCCAGCCCTCCTGGTTGCCGTTGACGATCGCGTAGACCGCGAGCATCAACGCAACGGTGACCGTGACAGCGCCGGCGATGTCGAGACGCCGTTCGGCCGCCAGGCCCCGGGACGCCGGCACGAGCTTGAACGTGAGCGCCACGACGAGGACGCCGACCGGGACGTTGACGAGGAAGATCCAGTGCCAGCTGAGCGACGTCGGTCAGGATCCCGCCGAGGAGCACGCCGATGCTGCCGCCGCCGGAGGCGACGAAGCCGAAGATGCCCATTGCCTTCGCCCGGTCAGCAGGTTCGGTGAACAGCGTCATCATCAGCGAGAGCGCAACCGCCGAGACCACGGCGGCGCCGAGGCCCTGCACGGCCCGTGCGCCCATCAGGAGCTCCTGCGAGTTCGCAAGGCCGCACGCGAGTGAAGCCAGGGTGAAGAGCGTCGTCCCGATCAGGAACAGGCGCCGGTGCCCGAAGAGGTCGCCGAGTCGCCCGCCGAGCAGAAGGAAGCCGCCGAACGTGAGCAGGTAGGCGTTGACGACCCAGGCGAGAGACGTCTCGGTGAACCCGAGGTCCTCGCGGATCGAGGGCAGCGCGACGCCAACGATGGTCACGTCGAGGACGATCATCAGGTCACCGAGGCAAAGAACGAGGAGCGCGAGCCAGCGGGTGCGATTGTCGGTTGTCATGAGCGTCGAACTCCTCTCAAGTGGTCGTCTGCAATTGGTTTCAAACGTAAGACCGGACACCGACGCGGAACTCATCGGTCCGCGCAGCGATGAGTTTTGGCCGCTCGAACGGTCTTAAACCTGATGACCTCGTCAGCTCCGCCGATCGTCTTTGCCATCACCGGGCCGATCACCCGCACCGACCTTCCCGGGCTCTGCCGTCGCGTCTGCGCGCTGCTCGAGCGAGGCGACGCCGGCGTGGCCCTGTGCGACGTCAGCGGCATCGACCCCGATGCGGTGACAGTCGACGCCCTTGCCCGGCTCCAGTTGGCCGCGCAACGGCGTGGCTGCCAGGTCCGGCTGCGCCATGCGTCGACCGAGCTGATCGGGTTGGTCGCCTTCATGGGCCTGCGGGACGTCCTGCCGGACTAGATCCTCGCTAGGCCTCGAGCCGGTCGGGAAGGCCGAAGAGCGGGAACAAGGTTTCGGTGTCCAGGAAGAAGGTGAACTCGACGATCCGGCCCTCCGACATCTCGATCACCTGGAGCGCCCACGGGTCGTAGCCGTCGCCCGTCGGGCTCGGCTTGTACTGGCCGTACGCGGGCGAGCCGTTGGCCGAGACGGTCGGCACCACCTTCGAGCCCTGGCACCCGATGCCTGGCCCGAACCACCACTTCAGGATGTCGTCGCGCCCCCGCAGCCAGAGGTCGAACGGCGGCATCGACTGGGTCGCGTCCTCCTGGATCAGGGACGTGAGCGCCTCCATGTCGTAGCGCTCGAACGCCTCCACGTAGCGCGCGAGCAGCGCCTGGTCGTCCGCGTTCAGCTCCGGCGACGGATCGCTCGTGCTCACATTTCCGGCGGCGAGCGTGGCCCGCGCGCGCTGGAGCGCGCTGTTGACCGAGGCGACACTCGTGTCGAGGAGCTCCGCGACCTCGGTCGCCTGCCACCGAAGCACCTCGCAGAGGATCAGCACCGCCCGCTGCCGGGGTGGGAGGTGCTGCAGCGCGGCGATGAACGCGAGGCGAATCGTCTCGCGCCCGACGGCCACGTCGGCCGGATCGCCCTCCGGCATGACCAGGCCGTCCGGCACCGGCTGAATCCACGTTGCCTCCGGCAGCGTGTTCAGGTTCGCCTCGATCGGCGCCTGGGCAGGCCCGAGGTCCATCGGCCGGGCCCGGCGCTCGCGCCCGTTCAGCATGTCGAGGCAGACGTTCGTCGTGATCCGGTAGAGCCACGACCGCAGCGCCGCCCGACCCTCGAACCCCTTGTAGCCGCGCCACGCGCGGATGAACGCCTCCTGGACGGCATCCTCGGCGTCGAACGCCGAAGCGAGCATCCGGTAGGCATAGGCGGTCAGCTCCCGCCGATGCTGCTCCAACTGGAGCTCCAGCTCTCCTGATTCGAGCGCCGCCGTCCCGACGGCCGCATCTGCTGTCAGCTCGAGATCGGCCACTCGGGTCATCCTACGCACGACCCTGCGGGCTCTGTCGGGGTGCCCGGGCCGCCTTAACCGAGATGCAATCGGCCACTGCTCACGGTCGATAACGGCTCGCGCGAGGGCGTCGAAAAGAACCCTCGCTTTCGTGAAGCGCTTCGTTGAGCCGATTCCGAGCAACAGGATGTCGGCTACCGTGTGAAGGGGAACCGGCTGTGCTGACGCTTCGGCGCCGCGCCGGAATCTCTACGGAAGGGACGCGGGAGCCGTGCGTACCGCGATCGTCTCGACGCTACCCGCCGCGCGCGTGCGGGATCGGCGCGTTTGCGGCCGACGTGCGCGGCGGCGCTCCTCGGCGTCGACGGGGTCGACCGCGTCGACAAGGTCGTGGTCGTCAACGAGCCGTCCCGTCCCCAGCGCCCCGGTCTCGTCGCGACGATCGCCCAGGCCGTCCGCGGCGACTATGTCCGCGCGGCGCGGATTCTCGGCCGGCTGGACGTCGACGTCGTCCTCCTCCAGCACGAGTACGGGATCTTCGGCGGCGCCGACGGCGCCTACGTGGTCTCGCTGGCCGAAGAGCTCTCGCAGCCGCTCGTCGTGACGCTCCACACCGTGCTGTCGGAGCCGACGGCAGCATCAGGCGCGAGGTCCTCGCGGCTCTGTGCCGCCAGGCCGAGCTCGTGATCGTGATGACCGAGACCGCGCGGCGGCTGCTGGTCGCAGACGGAGCACGTGCACCGCCGAGAAGATTCGGGTCGTGCCGCACGGCGCGCCGACCGGTGCTCGCGCAGCGCGCCGAGGCGTACGCGGCGGAGCGCGCCGCGGAGACGGCGCCTCCGTTGCACGCCACGTACGGCGGCGGCGATTAGCGGTTCCTGCTCTCGACGTTCGGGCTGATCTCCGCCGGGCAAGGGGCTCGAGACGGTGATCGAGGCGCTGCCGGCGATCGTCGAGCGCCACCCGGAGGTGCTCTACGTGGTCGCCGGGCGGACGCACCCGGACGTGGCGCACCGCGAGGGCGAGCGTATCGGCTGAAGCTCGAGCAGGCCGTGCTCGACCTCGGCCTCGAGGACCACGTCGAGTTCGACGACCGCTTTCTGACGATCGAGGAGATCGCCGACCTGCTCGCAGCGACCGACGTCTTCGTCACCCCGTACCGGGGGCGCGAGCAGATCGCCTCGGGCGCGCTCACCTTCGGCATCGCAGCCGGCTGCGGAGTCGTCTCGACGCCCTACTGGTACGCGCAGGACATGCTCGCGTCGGGCGCCGGCGAGCTCGTGCCGTTCGGCGACTCCGCGGCGCTCGCGGACGCCGTCTGCCGCTACATCGAGGAGCCGGAGCGGCTCGAGGCCGCCCGGGCCGAGGCCCGGCGGATCGGCGCGCAACTGGCCTGGCCGTCGGTCGCCGAGGCGACGGCCTCGGTGCTGCGGGAGGCCGTCGAGCTGGCGCCGCGCCGCCGCCGCCCGGTCGCCCGCCTCGACCCGCAGCTCGTGAGCATGCGCACCGACCACCTGCTCACGCTCGTCGACGACGTCGGGATCGTGCAGCACGCGAACGGCGTGATCCCGAACCGGGAGAGCGGCTACTGCGTCGACGATGTCGCGCGCCTCGCAGTCGTCGCGCTCGAGCTCGCCCGCCGCGGCGACGAGCAGGTCTGGACGTCGATCGTCTACCGCTCGCTCGCGTTCCTCCAGGACGCGACCGACCCGCGAGGCGGGGATGCGGAACTTCATGGGCTACGACCGGCGCTGGCTCGACGAGCCGCACGTCGGCGATCACGTCGGCCGTTCGGTCTGGGCACTCGGCGAGATCCTCTCGACGGCCTGGGTACCCGCGCGTCGTCGGCCCGACGCAGCGCTTGCTCGACGCGATCGTCGGCACGCTCGGACCGGAGAGGCGTCGTTGCGCACCGGCGCCTACGCCGTCCTCGGCCTGGCGCGCCTCGATCACCGACCGGCTCCAGCCGGCGGCGCAGCAGCTGCTCGAGCGGGTCGTCGAACAGCTGGCCGACGCGCTACGAGACGCACGCCTCCGGCGGACTGGCGCTGGTTCGAGGACGCGCTCACCTACGACAACGCGCGCGCTCCCGCATGCGCTGATCGTCGGCGGCGCAGCGCTCGGCCGCAGCGATCTGACCGAGACCGGCCTCGACGCGCTTCGCTGGCTCGGCGACGAGTCCGGGCTCGACGACGGCACGCTGCGCCTGACCGGTCATCACGGCCGCGGTCGCACCGAGCCGGCGCCGGGAGGCGGCGACGAGCAGCCGCTCGACGCTTCCGCCTTCGTCGCGGCGGAGCTGGCCGCGTTCGCCGTCACCGGCGAGCCGGAGCACGGCGCTGCGCGCGCAGCGGGCATTCGACTGGTTCCTCGGCCGCAACCGCCTCCGCCAGCCGCTGTACGACTTCGCCACCGGCGGCTGCAGCGACGGGCTCGGCGAGGAGACGACCAACGACAATCGAAGGCGCCGAGTCGACGCTCGCCGTCCATCGCGCGGCGCTGCTGCTCGACGCGGCCGGACTGCCGGCCGTCCCGCCAGCGCACGCGCGAGCACGCGGCCGGGAGCTGCGACAGGCGGCGTGACGCGCGTGGGCGAGCGCGAGCTCTTCGACCGCCACCCGGCCAATCCGATCCTGACCGCGGAGGACTGGCCGTATCCCGTCAACGCCGTCTTCAACCCGGCCGCACGCGTCGTCGACGGCGAGACCGTCCTGCTCGCCCGGGTCGAGGATCTGACGAGGGATCTCGCATCTCTCCGTCGCTCGCTCGGCGAACGGGATCGACGGCTGGACGATCGACGCGGAGCCGCTGCTCGCTCCCGGCCGACGGCATCGAGAGCGAGCAGTGGGGCTTCGAGGACGCGCGGTCGTCTGGGTCGAGGAGCTCGAGCGCTGGGTGATCACCTGCACCGCCTACGGCCCGGCCGGCCCGGCCGTCTATCCTCGCGACGACCGAGGACTTCACGATCGTCGAGCGCCACGGGATCGTCGGTCAAGCCGGAGGACAAGAACGCCGCGCTCCTGCCCGCACCGAGTCGACGGCAAGTGGATCCTCTTCCACCGGCCGACGACCGGCTTCGGCGGCGCCCACGGCGAGATCCTCCTCTCGCGCTCCGCCGACCTGGTCAGCTGGAGCGCGCCCGAGCAGGTGCTGCAGCCGCGCGCACGGCGCCTGGTGGGACTCGCTGCGCATCGGCATCGGGCCGCCGCTCGCTGAGGACCGAGCACGGCTGGCTGCTCATCTACCACGGCGTCAAGGAGACCGTCGCCGGCGCGCATCTACCGGGTCGGGCTCGCCCTCCTCGACCTCGACGAGCCGACCCGGGTGCTGCAGCCGCGGCTCCCGAACTGGGTCTTCGGGCCGCTCGACGCCCTACGAGCGGATGGGCGACGTGCCCGAACGTCGTCTTCCCCTGCGGCCTCGTCCACGACCGGGCGACGCGACGAGCTCCGCCTCTACTACGGCGCCGCCGACACGTCGATCTGCCTCGCGACGGCGCGACTCGACGATCTGCTCGAGGCCGTGCTCGCCGCCCCCGGCCGAGCGTCCGAGGAGAGCTCGCGTACGCGCTGCGAGATAGTCGTCGACCATCCGGCCGACGCCGAACCGGGCGACGGCCTGAGCGCGGATCGCCGCCCGGTCGAGGCCCGCCGCACGGCTGGACGGCCGCGACGGCCTCTTCGACGTCGTCGACGAGGAAGCCGGTCGGCCCGTCGTCGATCAGCTCCCCCATCGAGCCGCGCTCGAAGGCGATCACGGGCGTGCCGCACGCCATCGCCTCGACGACGCTGTACCCGAACGGCTCGTCGAAGCCGATCGAGGTGCAGGAGCGCGTGCGCCCCGCCGAGCAACTCCGACCGATCCCTCGAGGCCCGACCGGGCCGACGAAGGACACCCGCTCGCCGTCGAGCCGGGGCGCGACGCGCTCGTCGAAGTACCGCTGGTCCTGGACGATCCCGGCGATGACCAGCGGCAACCCCGACGCCGCCGCGATGTCGATGGCCTCGGCGGTCCCCTTGTCCGGATGGATCCTCCCGAAGAAGAGCAGGTAGCCGCCGGGCGACGGATGCAGCGAGAACGCGTCGGTGTCGATCCCGTGATGGATCGTCGCCACGTAGTCGAGGCTCGGGTGCCGGTCGGCGTCGCTGATCGCGACGTAGGCGCTGCTCTCGTTGTACCGCTGGTAGACCGGCAGGATCCGCTGCGACGAGAACCCGTGGATCGTCGTCAGGACCGGCGTCTCGACGAGCTCGCTGTAGGTGAGCGGGAGGAAGTCGAAGCTGTTGTGGATGAGGTCGAACTCGCCGGCGCGCTCGAAGGCGTGCGCGATGTGGAGGCACTCGGCCACCTTGGGCTCGACCTCCGGATCCTCGGAGTACCCGCGAGCGACGACCGAGGCGAGACGCGCCCGAGGTGATCGAGTCCGCGGTCGCGAAGAGCGTCACGTCGACGCCACGGGCGACGAGCCCCTCGGTGAGCAGCGAGGCGAACTGCTCCCACGGCCCGTAGTGGCGCGGCGGCACGCGCCACGAGATCGGCGCCAGGACCGCGACGCGCATCGGGGCCACTACGACGGTGCGCTTAGGTCGTCGCCACGACGGGAGCCAGCACCGAGCGCACGACCACGTCCAGGAGCATCGACACGATCGCCAGAATGATCCCCGCCCAGATCGCGGTCCACCAGAACTCGTCGATCGTGAAATGGCTGGACAGGCCGTCGGTGATCTGGAGCAGCAAGGCGTTGACGAGCACCGAGAACAGCCCGAGCGTCAACACCGTCAGCGGGAACGTGAGGATCCTCAGGATCGTCCCGATGAAGGCGTTGACGATCCCGAACAGGGCCGAGACCCAGATGTAGCCCCACGCGCCGCCCGAGATCTCGACGCCCGACAAGAGCCAGGTCGTGACGACGAACGCACCCGCGAGCACCGCCCACCGAATCAGAATGTCGCCGAGCACAGCTCGCGAGAATACGTCACGCGCCGCGTGGCTACCAGCGGTGGTGGACCTGCGGCGCGACCCGGTCGCGGTAGATGGCGGCGATCGCCTGCAGCGTGTCCTCGGGCAACGGCGGCAGATCCGCTGCGGCCGCGTTGGCGCGCGCCTGCTCGGGCGTCTTGGCGCCAGGGATGACCGTCGAGACGGCTTCGAAGCCGAGGATCCAGCGCAGCGCGAGCTGCGCCAGCGTGGCGCCTTCCGGCACGAGCGCCCGCAACTCCTCGACCACCTCGAGACCACGCTCGTAGTCGACTCCGGCGAACGTCTCGCCCGCGTCGAACCGCTCGCCCTGGCGGTTGAAGGCGCGATGGTCGTCCGCCGCGAAACGCGACTCGCGGTCGAACTTGCCGGTCAGAAGGCCCGAGGCCAGAGGAACGCGGACGATCACGCCGACGTCGCGCAGCCGCGCCTGCTCGAAGAAGAGCTCGGCCGGCCGCTGCCGCAGCACGTTGAAGATGATCTGCACGGTCGAGACGCCCGGATACTCGATTGCCTTCAGCGCTTCCTCGACCTTTTCGACGCTGACGCCGTAGGAGCGGATGAGACCCTCCGCCACGAGCCGGTCACACGCGTCGAACACGGACGGCGTGTAGTAGGCCTCCCACGGAGGGCAATGCAGCTGGACGAGATCGACCGTTTCGACACCGAGGTTCTCGCGCGACCGGTCGAGCCAGGAGCGCAGGTTCTCGTACGTGTAGTTCTCGACCTCGAGCGGCGCCCGCCGACCGAATTTCGTCGCCACGACGACCGGCTCGCTGCGCTCGCGCAGGATCGTCGCGAGCAGCCGCTCGGAGCGGCCGTCGCCGTACACATCGGCGGTGTCGAAGAACGTGACGCCTGCGTCGACGGCCGCGTTCATCGCCGCCAGCGACGTGCCGTCGTCCGTCTCACCCCAGCTACCGCCGATCGCCCAGGCCCCGAAGCCGATCTCGGACACCTCGCGCCGCGTCTTGCCCAGCTGCCTCATCTGCATGCGCGGAATCTAGCCGGGACGGCGCTCCCGAGCACGAGAGCGAGCCGCACCGGAAGCATGCGGGCCACTCTCCGCACATCCACTGGCCCGCCACACGGTGCACGCGCCCGTCGGCTCCTAGCCTGAAATCACCCGAAACTAGGAGCAGTGCACTCATGAGCAAGAAGAAAAAGGCCGCGGTCGGTCTCGGCGCCACGGTCGGGTCCCTTGCAGCTGTCTTCGGCGTCATCTTTGGCGTCAACACGCTGCTGGACAAGCAGAAAACCGAGCAATACAGCGTGTCGGAGCCGATCCACGAGCTCGTCGTCGGCACGGGCGCGGGCGACGTCGACATCGTCGCGACCTGGCCGACGACATCACCGTGCGTCAGACGACCCACTGGATCACCGACGAGCCTCGCCGAAGAAGAGCGTGTCCGACGGCGTCCTGACGCTCGCCGATGCCGACGATTGCGGCGGCTGGACGCTGCTTCGCTGTGAGACCGACTACCGGATCGAGGTCCCGCGCGACCTCGTCGTCTCGATCAAGGCCGACGCTGGCGACGTCCACGTCACCGGTCTCGTCGGCGCCCTCACGATGGAGTCGACGCCGGCAACGTCAAGGGCTCCGAGCTCGGTGCCTCGAACGTCAAGGCCTCGACCGATGCGGGAGACGTGAAGCTCGCGTTCAGCGTCGTCCCAACTCGGTCGAAGCAGAGACCGACGCCGGCAACGTCGAGATCGAGTTGCCGCGCGATGAGTACGCGGTCGCTGTGGACACGGACTCGGCGACACCTCGGTTGAAGGGATCGTCAACTACGACCTCGCCTCGCACACGGTGTCGGCGGAGACCGATGCCGGCGACGTCAGGGTCCGCGGCGTAGGCCTCGATCAGCAGACGAGGAGCGGACGGGCGCCCGAGTACGGCTCGTCTGGATGCTCAGCGGAGCTTGCGGGAAAGCTCGGTCCGTGAGCGCACACCCAGCTTGGAGTAGACGCGAGTCAAGTGGCTTGCGACCGTTCGCTCGGCGAGGAAGAGCGACGCGGCGACTTCGGCGTTCGTCCGTCCCTCCGCCACGAGGGCCGCAACGCGTTTCTCGGCGGGGGTCAGACCCTCGATTCGCGTCCGGCCGCCGATCCGGCCGAGCTCCTCGCGCGCTCGTGCCGCCCAGCCCGCGGCTCCCATCTCCTCGAAGCCCGCGCGTGCTGCGTCGATCGCCTCGTGGGCCGCGCGTTTCTGGCGCGCCCGGCGCCGGACCACACCGAGAGCGAGGAGGGCGCGCGCCCGGCCGAAGGGATCTCTGATCGTCTCGTGCCGCCTCACCGCGGCCGCGAGCACGGACTGAGAGGCCTCGATGTCGCCACGCGACGCTTCGACGAGCCCGCGGCAACGCGTCGCGTGTGCGAGCACCCATTCGCGGCGAAGACGTCGCCCCGCCGCCTCCCAGGCATCGAGCCGGTCGACAGCCTGGTCGACCTGGCCGAGCTCGAGCAGCGCCTCGACCTGGTCAGCCCGCCACCAGCACATGCTCGGATCGATCCCATCAGCGGCGCCGCCCACCGCGAGCCGCTCCGCAGCCGCAAAGCCTTCGACTGCCGCTTCCGGGTCGCCTGCCCAGAGATCGACGACGGCCAGCATCGCGGCCGGGGCGCAGAGCTGCGTCCCGTGCAGGTCGGCGAGCGCGCAGATTCGCTCCGCGTAGCCGCGGGCGAGGTCGAGGTCCCCGCGGTGGGCGGCGACGAACGCCAGCGGCAGGAGACTCGTCGGCGGTTCGGAGTCCGCGCGGGTGTATTGGCCGCTCAGGTCCTTCGCCCGCTCGGCGTACTCGCCGGCCAGCGAGAGGTCGCCGGACCGGAACTCGACCAGCGCGAGGTACCAGAGCGCGTATGCGGCGATCCGTTCGTCGGATTCGCTCCACTCGCGGTAGAGGCCCTCGAGCAAGGGCCGCGCCCGCTCGAGCCGGTACGACCAGACCAGGATGTGCGCGAGTGAGAAGCCGACGTCGGCCGCGGCTTGTGAGTCGGTTTCCGGAACGAGCGCACGCGCCTGCTCGGCGAGGCGGAGTGCTCCCGCCTTGCCCGCGTTGAAGCGAATGAGGGCAAGTCCCGCCATCGCCGCCGCACGAACCGCGGTGTCGTCGAGTCGCTCTGCCAGCTCGACCGCCGCCTGCGCGTGCTGTTCGGCCGCTGTGATTCCCCCGGTGAAGCGGACGATCAGGCTCAACCGCAGGTGGATCGATGCCGCCAGCGCCGAGCCGTCCTCCGCGTCGAGCAGCGCGTCGTTCAGAAGCGGGATCGCGTGGCGGGGCTCCTCGATCTCAACGTCACCCAGGAGGGCCAGGGCCTCCGCACGCTCTGTCCCCGCCGACGCCCGTTCGACGAGATCTCGTCCGAGCACACGAGCGCGCTCGACCTCTCCCGCCGCAAGATGCCTCCGCGCTGCCTGGAACGCACGGCGATCGGCGTCCTGCCGGTTCTGCGGCGGCGTCAGACGAAGCGCGTGCTCGCCGAGCTCGGCCGCGACGATGGGCGCGCCCTGGACAAGAGCCGCCTCCGCGGCCTGCTCGAGCGCGTCGGCAAGGCCTGCGTCCGGCTGATCGGTGGACAGGGCGAGGTGACGCGCGCGGGCGACCGGATCTTCGACCAGCTCTGCGAGGCGGTGGTGCGCGCCCTGCCGTTCGTCCACGGACAGCCCCTGGTAGAGAACCGAGGCGAGCAAGGGATGCGTGAATCGCACCGTGCCGTTCTCGAGCTCGACCACCTGTTCCGCGAACGCCGGCTCGAGAGCACTCGGCTCGATGCCCGCGAGCCCGAGCTCGGCCACGGTCGGTCGTCCGTGCGCAGACGCAAGCACGAGCGCCTCGTGGGTCGCGCCGGTGAAGCCGGCAAGCCGGGCGGACACCAGTTCCTCCAGCCGCGCCGGAACGGGCAGGCGCTGGGTCGGATCTCCGCCAGAACCGTCCGTGCCCAGCGCTCGTGCGAGCTCGAGCGCATAGAAAGGGTTGCCGCCCGCTGCCTCGTGCAGCCTGAGCAACGTCGGCCGGGGCACGGTTCGCGAAAGCCGGTCGCGGAGGAGCAGCTGGATCGCGCCGGGGCTGAGCGGCCCAACTCGAACCCGGTCGATCCGGTCGGAGTCGAGCGCGCCCTCGACGGCCGATCTCTGCTCACCCGTGTCGAGCCGACGGGTCCAGAGGAGCAGCACGCTCGCGTCGGGAAGCCGGCGAAGAGCGAACCCGAGCGCGTTCGCTGACGAGCCGTCGAGCCACTGCAGGTCGTCGATCGCGACGACGAGTCCGTCCTCTGCGAGTAGCTGGAGCGCGTTGCGGACGGCGACCCCTAGCGCCCTCGGGTCGACGGCCCGGCCCGCTGGATCCTCGATCAGAAGCGCGACCTCGAGTGCCCGGCGCTGCGGCGCCGTCAGCGCGGGCAAGACGTCCTCGAGCGCTCCGTCGAACAGGTCGCCTAGCCCGGCGTGCGCAAGCCCGAGCTCGGACTCGGCCGGCCGCGAGGAGAGCACTCGCAATCCCCGGCCACGGGCCACATCCACGGCAGCGCTCCAGAGCGTCGACTTCCCGATCCCGGCCTCGCCTTCGAGCGCGATCGCAACCGGCCCTTGCGCGGCCGGCGGCTGGTCGAGAAACGCGTAGAGAGACCTGAGGTCTTCCTCCCTGCCGATGACGTCGACTGCCATGTGGTCCCGTCGAACATCGTGACAGGGCGCGTCCGGAAAGTCAGGTGCGCGAAACGCTCACCGTGTCGCCGACCCGCACCCGACCGGGGACGGCGACGGCGCCGTAGACGCCGAAGGGCAGCGGCTCGTCATGGCCGTCTGGCCGGTAGCGGGCGAGCGTTCCGAGCGTGTCGAGGTCGGTGACGCCGCGGTCGGGATCCTGCGCCGTCACGAGACACCGGCCGACGTCACCGTTGACGACGATCTGAGCCTCGCCGAGCTGCACGCGCGAGCCGATCCAGTCGTCCTCGCCGTGCGCGGCGACGCCGTCGAGCTCGAACAGCATCCGGAAACGGCGACCGTCGATGGCCGTGTGCACGCCGGCCTCCTCGCGGAGGCGTTCGAGAGAGCCACGTGAGACGAGCGAGACCGTCCCGCCGCCCTGACCGCGGTCAGTCGCGTGGCCTTCCGACCAGAGCAGCGTGAGCGGCCGGCCGGCGAATGTCGAGATCGCCTCCTCCCACGGCCCGAGCACGCGATGCGACGGATGCGGGCGCCTGTACAGGACCCCGGGGAACGACTCGCCGAGCTCGACCGTGCCTGCCACCTCTGCGCCGTCCGGGAAGCGCAGCGACAGCTGCCTGGTGGTCTCGTCCCACGTCGGCTCGATCGTCACCATCGGCCCGTTGCGCTTGTTGTTGAAGAGCCGTCCGTCCTCGTCGACCAGCCAGAAACGTCGATCCCCCTGAACGCCGTCCAACCGCAGATCGACGTCGTCCGGGTGGACGAGCCCGAGCGACTTCACCGGGGCGATCGAGATCCTGACGACGCGTGCCTCCATCTCGCAACCGTATCGGCGCGACCGGGCCGCACTCGCCGGTTCAGGCGTCAGGCGCGTCGGCAGCTGCCCACGCTCGAGCGGCGCCCAGCGTCTCGAACCGGCCGAGCGCTATCCCCTGAAGGAGCGCGTTGCCGAGGCCCGTCGCCTCCGCCGGCCCCGCAACGAGCCGGATGCCGGCCGCCTCTTCGACGGCACGCCTGACGACCGGCGACGCGGCCCCGCCGCCGACGATCGCGAGCTCGGCCATCGGCTGGGCCGACCTCAGCTCGCCCACGACCGACGCGACCCCGGCGGCGATCGACCGCACGACGGCGAGGGCTACTGGATCGTCGAGGAGGGCCTCAACGGGCGCACGACCGTCTGGGACGACCCGCTCGAGCTGCACCGCAACGGGCGCGACCTGCTCCTCCCCATCCTGCTGACCCATCAGCCGCTCGATCTGGTGATCGTCATGCTCGGGACGAACGATCTCAAGCACCGCATGAACGCCTCTGCGGCCGAGATCGCCGAGGGCGCCGGGATGCTCGTCGACATCGTGGCCGCGAGCGGCTGCGGCCCGGACGGTGGCGCGCCGCAGACGCTGCTCGTCTGCCCTGCGCCGATCGCGCGCCTCGAGCTCTTCGCGGACGCGTTCGAGGGCGGGACGGAGAAGTCGCGGCGGCTGGCCGGGCACTTCGCGGCGGTCGCCGAGTCCCGCTCGTGCGCGTTCGTCGACGCGGGAACGCTGATCTCGTCGAGCGACGTGGACGGGATCCATCTCGACGGGTCTCAGCATGCGGCGCTGGGAGCCGCGCTCGCAGAGCACGTCCGGCCGCTACTCGCCTGAGGCCTTGCGCGCCTGCAGCTCGCTCGCGACGCCGTAGTCGGCCTGCTCGCGGCTGACCCACTCGGCGAAGAACGGCTCGACGATCCGGAGTGAGCCCTTCGGCTCGCGTCCGACGACCTCTTCCTTCACGAGCTCGCCGGCCGCCCGCTGAACGTGACTCGGCGAGGCCAGGCCGTGCCGGCGGCGGTAGTCCTCGCCGTAGGCGCCGGCGGGCTCCTGTGCGAGCGCGATCAGAAGCAGGCGTTCGTTGTGTGTGGCGTCGTCCCAGATCCGGGAGAAGTGGTTGTGCTCGGAGCGGAGCACCTGAGTCAGGGCCCACTCGACGTCCGACAGGTTGGCGAAGTGCCCTTTCGGGACGTTCCCCCAGACGAAGTAGGCGAGCTCCTGGGTGGCGTACGGATGACCGCCGGTCGCCCCGAGCAGTCGCTCGAGCGCCTCGGCCCGGATCCCGCGGTCCGTGGCGTCGAACCGGCGCTCGATGTAGGAGCGGAACTTGTCCGTCGGGATCACGCCGATCTCGACCCGCTTCGCGCTGCGCCAGAACGGCTCGTTCTTGTCGTTGAAGATCGTCTCCAGCACGTGGCGCTTGCTGCCCAGATAGACGTGGGCAACTTCGGGCTGGGTCTGGAAGACCGCGCGCATCAGGTTCGGAAACTGCGGGTCGAGCTTCAGCACCTCCTGGAACTCGTCGAAGATCAGCGCCGTCCGCTTCTTGCGCTCGGCGCCGATCTTGCCGGGGAGCTCGAGGAGCTTCTCGATCGTGTCGTCGATTCCGGCTGCACGGGCGCGGCCTGCCTCGAAGCTGAAACGGAGGCTTGCGTCGTCGGGATCGACCTCGATCGTCGGCTTGATGCGAAGGCCGCGGAAGAGCGCAGACGCCTTCTCGAGCGCCTGACCGACGGGCGAGACCAGGTCCTCGTAGATCGTTTTCGCCAGCGCACCCGCGAAGCGCTCTTTCGTCGGGGTCTTCATCAGGTCGCAGTAGGAGACGAGCACGCCCTTCGCGAGCGCCTCCTGAGCGGCCCGGAGCACCAGCGAGGACTTGCCGTAGCGCCTGGGCGCGAAGACCAGCACGTCCTGGCCGTTCCGGATGTCGACCGCGAGCTCCTTCAGCTCGTCCTCGCGGTCTGTGAAGGCCTCGTCGAGTGCGAGCGCGCCGAAGGTGAAGGGGTTCGTGTCGTTATACATCTGCGTGTTACACAGGAATGTATAGCTAAGCGGACGACACAGCCCGGGCGGATATACCTAGTTGTATAATACAACTCCGTATAACAGCGACGGAGCGCGTTTCATCCGTTGTGGGCGAGGTTCCGTCGCAACCCGGGTTGAGATGCTCCAGCCGTGCCCGAGGCAGCTGCGTCGACAGCCCCGAAGCGTGCGAGTCTCGTACTCGTCTCGCTGATCCTGGTCGCGGCGGTCGCGAACCTGAACCTGGCTGTCGCCAACGTCGCCCTGCCCTCGATCGGCGAGGCGTTCGACTCCTCGCAGACGACACTCAACCTGATCGCAGTCGGCTACTCGCTCGGTCTCGCCGCGTCGGTGCTCTACCTCGGCGCGCTCGGCGACCGCTACGGGCGCAAGCTGATGCTGCTCCTCGGCACGGCGCTCGCGATCCCCGCCGCCTGCCTCGCCGCCTGGGCGCCGAGCGACGAAGTCCTCTTCATCGCCCGCCTCCTGGGAGGCCTCGCTGCAGGCATGGCCTACCCGACCACGCTCGCCCTGATCACCGCGCTCTGGTCGGGGCCGGGGCGAACGACGTCGATCGCGCTCTGGTCGGGGCTCGGCGGCGCCATCTCCTCGCTCGGCCCGCTGCTCTCCGGTCTGCTCTTGGAGCACTTCTGGTGGGGGTCGGTCTTTCTGTTGACGTTGCCGCTCGCCGGGGTGGCGCTCGTGCTGGCCTTCCTCTTCGTACCGAGCCACGTCAACGAGGCGACCGATCCAGTCGACAACCTCGGCGGCATCCTCTCGGTCGTGCTCGTCGCGGCGCTGATCATGGCGATCAACTTCGCGCCCGTCCCGAACAAGGGAACACTCGTGCTCGGGCTGGCGGCAATCGCTCTCGCCGCGCTGATCGCCTTCTACATCCGCCAGCGTCGGGCGAAGAACCCGCTCTACGATCTCGAGGTCGCCGCACGACCCACATTCTGGGTCGCCGCCTGCGCCGGGATCATCGTCTTCGGCTCCCTGATGGGCGCGATGTTCGTCGGCCAGCAGTTCCTGCAGAACGTGCTCGGCTACTCGACGCTCGAGGCCGGGGCCGCGATCCTGCCGGCCGCGGCGTTCATGGTCGTCGTCGCACCGCGGTCGGCGAAGCTCGTCGAGGCCCACGGTGCCCGCTTCACACTGCTGTGCGGCTACGTCTTCTGCCTGCTCGGCTTCCTCACGATGCTCCTGCTCTGGAAGGACGGCATCTCCTACTGGAAGGTGGGCCTCGGCTACGCACTGATCGGGGATCGGCGTCGGGTTCGCCGGAACACCCGCCTCGCACTCGCTCACCGGCTCGGTCCCGGTCAAACGCGCCGGCATGGCCTCGGGGACCGCCGACCTTCAGCGCGACCTGGGCGGCGCAATCATGCAGTCGATCATGGGCGCGCTTCTCACCGCCGGCTACGCCGCGGCCGCGGGGGCAGCGATCGCCGGCTCGAACAAGCAGATCAGCGACAGCGTGCAGAGCCAGCTGACGAAGTCCTTCGACGGTGCCGAGGGCGTTGCGGCGCAGTACCCGCAGTACGCGAGCCAGATCACGAGCGCAGCGAAGACCTCGTTCCTGCAAGGCGACCAGTGGGCCTACACCGCCGGGATCGTCGCGGTCCTGCTGGGTGCGACGCTCGTGTTCTTCCGCTTCCCGAAGCATGAGGACGAGGAGCAGTTGCTCGCCCGGTATCACGCGGAGGACACGACACGAGCCGGCGAACCGGTGGAGAAACCCGGGCCTCAGGAGGCGCCGGCGACAGCCTGATCGCACGCCGGGCTCGTCATCCTCGGAATCGGTGTGGCTGCTTCCCGGAGACGCCTGGGCGAGCGACGTAGAGGTCCCCCGCTCCGGGCGCGGCTGGGTCGAGATCGCGCGCCGCCGTCGTGATGTAGAGGTCTTCGAGTGCGGGGCCTCCGAAGGCGCAGCTCGTGACGAGCGGTGTCGGAACCTCGACGACGCCGAGCAGCTCCCCGTCCGGCGAATAGCGGCAGACGCGGGACCCGAGCCAGAAGGCAACCCAGATGCACCCCGTGGCGTCGACGGCGGCTCCGTCCGGAAATCCGTCGCCGCCCTCGAAGTCGATCAGTACTCGCGGAGGCCCGAGCGCCCCGGTCAGCCCGGCAAACGCGTACGCCGAGAGCGTGTGCGCAGTCGTGTCGACGTGATACATCGTCCGCCCGTCCGGCGACCAGTCGACGCCGTTGGAGAGCGAGACACCGGCGACGACTTCGACGGCCGTTCCGTCCGGCTCGAGCCGATACAGGGCTCCCGCCCCGAGGACGTCCTCCTGCAGCGCCATGCTGCCGGCCCAGAATCGCCCGGCCGGGTCACAGGCGCCGTCGTTCATCCGGCAGAGGCTGTTCGAAGCGAGTGGTCTCGCCACAACAGTGATGTCGGGCTGTCCGGGCTCCCAGGTGGCGAAACCCTCGCGCACCGCGAGGACGAGCCCGCCGGTCTCCCGCAGCCCGACCGCACCGACCTGGCGATCGAGACTGATCACAACGGTGTCCCGCCGGGTGACCGGATCGAAGCGGTGCACTTCCCCACGCTCGATGTCGACCCAGTACAGACAGCTGTCGTCGGCGTCCCAGACCGGCCCCTCGCCGACGACGGCTGCGCTTGCGAGTACCCGCTCCGCCGACCAGATGTCGATCACGCCGTTCCTCCCTCGTCCATGGGCTCTACAGTCTCAGGTCTTGCACGAGGAGTGGTTCAGCGGGAGCGTGGTCGCGGTCACGGGCGGCGCCCGCGGTATCGGCGCGGCGACCGTCCGGGCGTTCGGCGAGGCAGGGGCACGCGTCGCGTCCCTCGACCTCGACGCGGAGAGCAAGCGATGCCTCCGGCAACACGCTCGTGCAGCAGTGCGACGTCAGCTCGCCCGATGACGTCGCGAGGGCGTTCTCGTCGATCGAGGCGCAGCTCGGTCCGGTGGACGTGCTCGTGAACAACGCCGGAGTGAACGCCGGCTTCGACCCGGCTGCGATGTCGGTGGAGGAGTGGGACACGTTCTTCGCCGTCGACCTGCGCTCGATGTGGCTGTGCGCGCGCGCCGTGCTTCCGCGCATGCGGGAACGCGGCGGCGGCTCGATTGTCAACGTGGCCTCCATCCAGGCGACCTTGACCCAGGCCGGCACATTTCCCTATGGCGCTGCAAAAGCGGGCGTTCTCGGCTTCACGAGATCTCTTGCACTCGAGGAAGGCCCGTACGGGATCCGGGTCAATGCCGTCTCGCCCGGATACACCCGAACCCGGCTCGTGGTCGACACACTTCAGCAACTGGCGACAGCGAGGCCGCAGAGCGCGAGATCGCAGCCAAGCACGCACTCGGGCGGATCGCAGAGCCCGAAGAGGTCGCGAGCATGATCGTCGTTCTCGCCTCGCCGCTGGCGTCGTTCGTGACCGGCGCCGACGTCGCGGTGGACGGCGGCCTCAGCTGTCGATTTGCGTGAAGGCTGCGTACTCGGCGTCGCTGACGTGGTCTCCCCAGACTGCTGACGTGCCTTCGTCATCGACCTGGAGCAGCGCGAGATGCGTCATGAAGCGGTTCGGCGCCGCCCCGTGCCAGTGCTCCTCGCCGGGCTCGAAGAAGACCCGGTCGCCGGGTCGGATCGCCTCGATCGGACCGCCCCGCCGCTGGCACAGGCCGAGGCCCTCGAGCACCCAGATCGTCTGGCCGTTCGGGTGCGCGTGCCAGGCGGTGCGTGCGCCGGGGGTGAAGTGGACGCTGCTCGCGCTCAGCCGCGATGCCGGCTGACGGAGAGGCGACGGCGTCGACGTAGACCGAGCCGGTGAACCAGTCCTCAGGCCCCACCGCGGTGTCGAGGCTGTTCCTCGTGATCTGCATGGCTCTCCTCCTGGTCTGGTGTCGCCGTCCAGCTGGCGAGCAGGTTCAGCGCCTCCTCCGACTTCGAGCCCGGCTCCGCGGCGTAGACGAACAGGGTGAGGCCGGGATCGGCGATGAGCTCCATCGCCTCGAAGCTGAGATTCAGCTCGCCGACGACCGGGTGGTGGAAGCGCTTGGAGCCGGTGTCGTGCCGGCGAACGTTGTGGGCGGCCCAGAGCGTCCGGAACACCTCGCTCCGCGTCGATAGCTCGCCGATGAGATCGGAGAGGTCGCGGTCGAACGGATCCCGCCCGGCTTCCGCGCGCAGGACCGCGACGACGTCGTTCGCGACACGGTCCCAGTCGACGTAGAAGGTGACTGCGCGAGGGTCGAGGAAGAAGAACCGAGCGGTGTTCGGCGGCTGGACGGCGCTCTCGAACTGCTCCGAGTACAGGGCACGGCCGAGCCGGTTCGTGCCGAGGATGTCGAGCCGGCCGTTGCGCACGAACGCCGGCACTCCGGCCATGGCGTCGAGCATGTGCTGCACGGTCGGGCGGATGCCCTGCTGCAGCGCGTCGGCGCCTCCGCGGCGTCGACGTGCGCGCCGCGCGCGCGAGATCGAACAGATGGGCGCGCTCGGTGTCGTCGAGCAGGAGCGCCCGCGCGAGCGCCTCGAGGACGGTGTCGGAGACTCCGCTTGCGTTGCCACGCTCGAGCCGCGTGTAGTAGTCGACGCTCACGCCTGCGAGCAGCGCCACCTCTTCTCGACGGAGACCGGGAACGCGACGCGCGCCGGTGCCGTAGGTGCGCAGTCCGGCCTGCTCGGGCGTGATCCTCCCGCGCCTGGAGCTCAGGAACTCCCGCATCTCGCTCTTGGTGTCCACGAGGTCGAGAGTAGCCCCGGTCCGCACACGCTGAGGGGACTTGCCGGTACCTGGTTCAGCGGGGCCGGTCAGGCGGCGCGCACACATGCTTGAGTGGTCGCAACCGAAGAACGCAGGAGGGACGATGGAGAAGCGCACGCTCGGAAACCAGGGCCTCGAGGTGTCGGCCGTCGGGCTCGGCTGCATGGGGATGAGCCAGAGCTACCCGCCGTTCCCGACCGGGACGAGATGATCGGCCTGATCCGCACCACGGTCGAGCTCGGGGAGACCTTCTTCGACACCGCGCAGGTGTACGGCCCGTTCACGAACGAGGAACTCGTTGGCGAGGCGCTCGAGCCCGTCCGAGAGCAGGTCGTGATCGCGACGAAATTCGGCTTCGACCTGGAGGACGGGGGAAGCCACGGGGTCGACAGCCGGCCGGAAACGATCAAGCGGAGCGTCGACGCGTCGCTGAGGCGGCTCCGGACGGACACGATCGACCTGCTCTACCAGCACCGCGTCGACCCGAACGTCCCGATCGAGGACGTCGCCGGCACGGTCAAGGAGCTGATCGCCGCAGGCAAGGTGCAGCACTTCGGCCTGTCGGAGGCAGGAGTGCAGACGATCCGCCGCGCCCATGCCGTGCAACCCGTCACCGCCCTGCAGAGTGAGTATTCGCTCTGGTGGCGCGAGCCGGAGGCGGAGATCCTGCCGACGCTGGAGGAGCTCGGGATCGGCTTCGTTCCGTTCAGCCCGCTCGGCAAGGGTTTCCTGACCGGGAAGATCGACGAGAGCACGGCCTTCGAGAGCTCCGACTTCCGCAACACGGTTCCGCGCTTCGACGCGGAGGCGCGCAAGGCAAACCGCGCCTTCGTCGAGCTGCTCGAGCACGTCGCGGAACGAAAAGGCGCCACGCCGGCGCAGATCGCGCTCGCCTGGATCCTGGCCCAGAACCCATGGATCGTCCCGATTCCCGGAACCACCAAGCTGCACCGCCTCGAGGAGAACCTCGCCGCGGCCGACGTCGAGCTCACCCACGACGACCTGCAGGAGATCGAGACCGCCGCAGCGGCGATCACCGCGCAGGGCGCCCGCTACGCGGAGGCGCAGCAGCGGATGATCGACCGTTGAGAAGGAGAACGCGATGAGAGCAACCGTCATGTACGGCGCCGGAGACGTCCGCGTCGAGAACGTCCCCGACGCCCGGATCGTGGAACCAACCGATGCGCTCGTCCGCGTGACCCGTGCCTGCATCTGCGGCAGCGACCTCTGGCCGTACAACCAGATGGAGCCGAGCGAGACCGGCCGCCGGATGGGCCACGAGTTCATCGGCGTCGTCGACGCGGTAGGGGCAGACGTGCGCACGCGTGAAGCCCGGCGACCTCGTCGTCGTACCGTTCGCGTGGTCCGACGGCACCTGCGTCTTCTGCCGTGAAGGACTGCACACCTCGTGCCTGCATGGTGGCTTCTGGGGCGGAACCGACCTTGGCGGCGGCCAGGGCGAGGCGGTGCGCATCCCGCAGGCCGACGGAACACTCGTCGGTCTGCCGGTCGGAGAGGACGACGCGCTCATGCCGTCACTTCTGACCCTCTCGGACGTGATGGGCACCGGCCACCACGCGGCGCTCGCAGCCAAGGTCGCGCCGGGCAAGACAGCGGCTGTCGTCGGCGACGGGGCGGTCGGCCTCTGCGGCGTGATCGCCGCGAAGAGGCTCGGCGCGGAGCAGATCATCCTCCTCGGCCGTCATCCCGCACGGATCGCGCTCGCCAACCAGTTCGGCGCCACCGACATCGTCAGCGAGCGCGGCGAAGAGGCAGTGGAGCGCGTGCGGGAGCTTACGAGCGGCCTCGGGGCGCACTCCGTGCTGGAATGCGTCGGCCACGACCTGGCGATGACAACCGCTCTCGGCATCGCCCGGCCGGGCGGCGCCATGGGACGCGTCGGCGTTCCGCAGCACCAGCAGATCCCGACGACCGTGAAGACGTTCTTCGACAACGTCACGATCAGCGGCGGCCCGGCTCCCGCACGCGCCTATATCGAGGAGCTGATGCCGGACGTTCTGGAGGGCAGGATCGAGCCCGGCCGCGTGTTCGACAGCATCACGGACCTCGATGGCGTGCCGGACGGCTACCGCGCGATGAACGAGCGTGACGCGATCAAGGTGATGGTGAAACCCTGACAGACGGGCGCGAAGGCCCCCAGGCGCGGGGACCTTCGCGCGGTGGCTTTGCTCAGGCGCCTTCCACTGCGGCCGCGCCGATCGGCTTCCCGGTCGCGTTCGACCGAGACTCGGCACGGCCGGGTGCCCGGACGGCGACGAAGAGCGCACCGAGGAGCAGGAGGGCGGCACCAGCGATGAGACCGCGGGTGAAGCCGTGGAGGAAGGCCGCCTGAGCGTGCAGCACGAGCTGGTGGCCCTGCGGCCCCAGCTGCTCGCCGATCTGCTGGGCCGCGGCGAGCGACCCCCGGGCCTTCTCCCCGGCTCCCGCGGGCAGGCTCCCGGTCGAATCGGCCATCTCGGCGCGGTAGACGCCGTTCATCAGGCTTCCGAGGACCGCGATCCCAAGCGCACCACCGAGCTCGCGGGAGACGTCGTTGACGGCCGAGGCGACACCCTGCTTGTTCCGCGGCAACGAGGCCACGATCGCGGTCGTCGCCGGGGCGCCTGCCAGCGCCATGCCGGCGCCGAACGGCAAGAGGCCGGCGAGGAAGTGCGCGTAGGACGAGCCGACCTCGAGCGTCGAGAGGACGAGGAAGCCCACGGCCATCAGCGACAGGCCCGTCGCACCTGCGACCCGGACGCCGAACCGCGCCGCGATCGCCGGAGCGATCCGCGACAGCGGGATGACGACGAGAGCCATCGGCACGAGCGCGCCGGCCGCCTGCAGCGGCGAGTAGCCCATGACGAGCTGGAGGTACGGCAACGCCAGGAAGAGAAAGCCGAATGCGGCGAAGAACTGGATCGACATCGAGAGGGTTCCCGCGGCGAAGCCGCGCAGCGCGAAATGCCGTGGGTCGAGCATCGGCTCGCGCCGGCGCAGCTCCCAGAGCACGAACGCGATCACTCCGGCGAGTCCGAACGCCAGCGAGCCGACGGTCGTGACCTCGCCCCAGCCGCGCTCGGGTCCTTCGGTGATGCCGAAGACGATCGCCGCGAGGGCCGCGGCCGAGAGCAGCGTGCCCACGAGGTCGAGCCGGGGCGGCCGCTTCTCGCGGGTAGCCGGAACGATTGCGAGCGTCCCGGCGAGTGCGACAGCCGCGAGGACGGTGTTGAGGACGAAGATGGACTGCCAGGGAAGCCACTCGAGCAGAACTCCCGAGGCGAGCAACCCGAGCACACCGCCGCCTGCCGCGACGCCGACCCACGTCCCGACCGCCTTGCCACGTTCCTGGGGCGGGAAGACGGTGGTGATCACGGACAGCGTGACCGGCATGATCATCGCCGCGCCGACGCCCATCGCGGCGCGTAGAGCGATCAGCTCACCGGGGCTGTTCAGGAAGACCGCCGCCGCCGAGGAGAGCCCGAAGAGGGCGAGGCCGGAGACCAGCACCGGCTTGCGCCCGATCCGATCGCCGATTGCGCCTGCAGGGAGGAGCAGCGCCGCGAAGGCGAGCGCGTATGCCGTGACGATCCACTGCAGCTGCGTCTGAGAGGCGCCGGTGCTCCGCGCGATCTCGGGCAGCGCCACGTTCAGGCTCGCGACGGCGCCGACGACCATCATCAGCGCGAGGCACATGACTCTCAGCACCGCACCCCGCTGCTTTCGTTCGTCCTGGAAGAGCACCTTGCCGAGCATCACGAGCCTCCTGTGGTAATGTCAACGTATGTTGATATCAACGAGTGTAGACTTCTGAGGTAACGATGTCAAGTGAGAACTCCACAAAGCGAAGTGGCCGCCGGCCGGGCCCGACGACGACCCGGGAGGCGATTGCCGGGGCGGCGCGCCGTCAGTTCGCCGAACTCGGCTACGACCGCACGACGCTGCGGGGGATCGCAGGCGAGGCGGGTGTCGACGTCGCGCTCGTCGCACGTTTCTACGGCTCGAAGGACGCGCTCTTCCGAGAGGTCATGGCTCTGCCGCCCGCGGTCGCCGCGGCGATGGCCGGTCTGGCCGAGGGACCCAGGGCAACCGTCGGACGCCGGCTGGCCGAGGCGATCGTCGGGATGCTCGAGGATCCACGATCTCGCTCGATCGTCCTCGGCCGGATCCGGTCCGCCTCCTCTCATCCCGACGCCGCAGCCCTTGTCCGCGAGACCGTCAGCCGTGATATCGGCAGGCTCGTGGCAGCGGTGACCGACGACGAGCCCGAGATCCGCGCCGTCCTCGTCGGCTCACAGATCGTGGGATTGGCGCTCGCGCGCTACATCGTGCGCGTCGAGCCGCTCGCGTCGCTTCCGGCGGCGGCTGTGATCGACTACCTCGCCCCCGCCTTCCAGCACTATCTCGTCGGGACGCTCACGGCGGACTGATCGCGGCCGAGGCGTGGTCGGCGAGCACCTCGGCCAGCCATCGTCGAGCCTCCAGGACGAGCGCTCGGTTCGTCTCGAGCGTGTAATAGGACAGCACTCCGAGCGCTTGCGAGAGCGCCCAGCCCCGAGCCCGAGCCCAGGTCGCTTCGTCGAGCGAGAGCGCTGCCCGGAAGGTGCTGCGCGACCCGCCGGCGAGAACCTTCCAGGCGACCATCGCATCGCATGCGGGGTCGCCGACGCCTAGACAGCCCCAGTCGATGACGGCGCAGAGCCGTCCGTCCTCGACCAGCAGGTTCCGTGCATCGAGGTCCCCATGGATCCAGACGGGTCGGAGCTGCCACTCCGGCGACCGACGGGCCGATTCCCAGGCCGCGGTCACCACGGCGACGTCGATCGTGCCGCGCATGGAGTCGATCGCAGCGCGCGTGGAAGCGTCTCTCATCCCCAGCGGCTCACCACGGAAGGAGTTGTGCTCTCCCGGGGATGGGCCCTCTGCGGGATCGATCTGCTGCAACGCAGCAATGAACCGCGCCAGATCGATCGCCAGTCGGCCCGAGTCGGTGACGCGCTGCACCGTCGCGTCCTCACCCGTCAGCCATCGATAGACGTGCCACGTGAACGGATAGCCCTCGCCGGGCGCCCCGTCCGCCAGCGGCACGGGGACTGCCAGCGGCAGGAGTGGAGCGAGCCTCGGCAGCCACCTGCGCTCCTTCTCGAGCGACGCGGTGTCGCCCTTCCTGCGCGGCAGCCGCACGACCATGTCATCGCCGAGCCGATAGAGCGCGTTGTCCGTCCCCCAGGACGGCGCCCGCCGGATCGGGAGCGCCGCCCACTGCGGAAACTGCGCCGCGAGCAACCTGCCGACGAGAGAAATGTCGGTCTGTATCTCGTCCGCGTGCATCACCGCCTTCGGCGAGACTCGTGCTTCGGCGGCTCGGCGAGCGGTTCCCGCGGGATGTTCCAGACGACCCGTCGGTCGGTCGGTCCGCGCAGGAGCGCGCCGACCTCCGAGTGGAGAGCGGCCAAGCCGGAAATGACCCAGTACGCGACCGGGTAGAGCACGCCGAGGAGGAGCGCTCGGAAGATGCTGCGGTCGTAGCGGTGCTCGAGGGTGAGCGCGACGATCGTCTGGGCGGTGGCCACTAGGGCGATCGCCACGCCCCACCCCAGCGCGAACCCGAACACGTCTTCCCCCACGTCGGCCAGGATGCCGAGCACGGCGATCACGAGTGCCAGCGCGAGGGCGGCGACCCAGAAGAGGGACGCGAGCCCTTCGAAGCCGAGCAGCCACATGCGGTGGTTGCGCCACCGGCGGACCTCGCCGAAGTGAACATGCAGCACCTCGCCCTGACCGCGGGCCCAACGCTTGCGCTGCATCCACAACGCACTGATCGACACCGGAACCTGCATGCCTACGAGCGCACGCGGCTCGTACGCCGTGTGCCAGCCGCGGAGCAGCAGCTTCCAGCTCAGGTCGATGTCCTCGGTCGCCATCCGCGGGTCGTAGCCGCCGACGGCAAGGACGCGGTCGCGGCGAAAGAGGCCGAGGACGCCGGCGACGACGCCAACCCGTCCCGTCAAGGACTGGGTGCGGCGGATCAGGCCGATGATCGACGCCGCCTCCAGCATCTGCATCGCTGTGAGAACGCGGCCACGGTTGGTGACGTGCGGCGCCCCGGCAACCGCGGCCAGGAGCGGCGACCGACACATGCGGGCGACCAGCAGCTTGAGCGCAGCGGGATGCATGTGGGTGTCGGCGTCGGTGACTGCAACGAGCTCGTGGCGCGCTTGGCTGAAGCCTGCGTTCAGCCGGTCGGCCTTGCCGCGATTGACCGGGTCGCGGATCACCCGGCAGCGCGGGTCACCTCCAGTTGCTTCGAGCGCTGCGGCTTCCGTGGCGTCGGTGGAGCCGTCGTCGAGGACGATCACCTCGAGCTCTGGATAGTCGGCGGCGATTGCGGCCGCCACGCTCGTCGCGATCACGGCTTCCTCGTTGTAGGCGGGGATCAGCACCGTCACTCCGGGCCAGCCTCCGGCGGGCTCTTGCACGGCATGCCGCTCGTCGAGCAGGCGGAAGACGAGCCCTCCGGCGACCCAGGTCGCGGCGGTGCACACCGGCCAGAGCGCGACGAACGCCAGCAGCAGCTCAGCCAGTGTCCACATACCGCTGCTCCTGCCTGACGCGCGCGACCCGGAGCAGAGCGAGCGCGACGAGCGCGACGAGGAACGTCACGACGGTCACGACCAAGCCCATCGCGATTGCCCACGTGTACTCGAAGAACCACGCGACGGCGGCGATCGCGACTAGCCAGAGGAGCGGGCCGAGCACGACGCCAAGGATTACGGCCGAGCGCGAAGCCGGGTGCAGCGGCTTGAAGCGAACCGACGAGGTTGCGGGGTCCTGGCGCATCGCTCGCGCCGATCTTGTCAGCTACGAAGGACCAGGCTCCGTGCTGCCGGCCGGGGTCAGCCCGGACCAGCCGGCGAGTCGAGCCGCGAACGCCGCGATTCCGGCGGCGCCCCAGTGCCAGGACGGCTCGGCGCGCAGCCGCCGACCCGTGTTCGTCCGGCTCTCGTACCAGAACGCCCCGAGCTGGTCGTGACGCGCCTCGGTGCGAAGCCCGGCGAGCGCTTTCCGGGCAGCAGAGCGGTTGGAAATTGAGTCGATCCCCGCTCGAGCCAGGTCGTCGAGCACCCAGCCGATCCCGGCGGCGCCGCTGTCCAGTCCCACGTGCTGCGGGGAGCCGGGATCGCCGGGCAGTTCGTCCCAGACCCCGTCGCGGAGGGCGACGCGCCGCAGCCAGCGCCCGGCCCGGCGCGCATGCGCGCGATAGGCGGCGTCACCGGTAGTGCGGGAGGCCTGCAGGTTCACCCATGCGATCCCGGCGACTCCGAGCTCGAAGCCCGAGGCCGTCCAGGCGCCCGCGTCTCCGGCGAACGGCCAGCTTTCCGCTCCTGCCGAATCGACGACGCCCTGGTCGTCGACCCAGGCAAGCAGCCGGCGCGCTGTCGCAAGATCGACCGGATCGCGATCGCGCCGGTAGCGCTCGAGGAACGTGTACGCCGCTCCCGCCGAACCGGACAGGAACCCGGTCTCGTGCGTCGCGCTCTCGGACGAGCTGCGTGGCAGCGGGCGGGTGCCGTTTGCGGTCAACGCCCGCAGCTGCGCAGCGCCCGCGCGTGCGTACGCTCGGAAGGTCGAGTCGTTCGTGCGGTCTGCGAAGGTGTCGAGGACGAGCACGATGCCCGCCTGGCCCATGCCGACGCCGTAGTGCTGCACACGCCAGTCCGGATCGTCGGTCCAGCGCCAGGAGCACGCGGTCTCTGGGCAAGACCGACCCTTCGCCTGTGCGACCAGCCAGCGCATGCCCGCGAGCGCACCGGCGCGGAACCGCGACTCGTGTGTGACGTCGTACAGCGTCCAGAGGTAGTCGCTGATCCCGGCCGCGCCGTCGTCGAAGCTCGTGAAATGCGTGTCGGAGCGGCGCCCGTCGGGATCGGCCCAGTCGGGCCAGCGCAGCCCGCCCGCCGCCGGCTCGGCCACACCGAGCAGGAAGTCGCCCGCCGCCCGCGCAGCCCGAAGGTAGTCGCCGTCGCGCGTGACGGCGTAGGCGGCAAGGAGGCCTGCGCCGATCGACGCCGCCCCGACGTCCCGGTCGGTGTGATGGTGCGGCGCTTGGATGGACGACCACCACGCCGAGCCGCCGTCCGGCATCACCCGGCCTCGTGCGACCAAGGAGTCCGCCGCCATGCGCACGACCTCGACCGCCGGTCGTTCGGCCGCGGCGCGCGGCGGCGTCACGGCTGCGGGCGCCGAGATCGACGCTGCCGCAGCCGCGGCGACGGCGCACAGGCTCATGAGGATGACGACGCGCATTTTTCGTGGACGGCCGCCCGTCCGCCTCGGGAGAGGGCGGATCCACGGTTACAGTAGTCCTGGATGAAGGTATCGGCGATACCGCTCGTTGCCTTTACCAGCGGTATCTGCCTGTTTGCGGCCGCCTGCGGCGGCTCGAGCGACGAAAGCGCGTCGCGGACGCCGCACCCCGCTCCGGAAGTCGCGCTCACCGCCCAGGAGAAAGAAGTGTGGGCGCCGCTGCCCCCGGACCGCTCCGCAATTCCCGTCCTCCTCTACCACGGCATCGGACCGGAAAGCGACTTCTCCGACCCGGCAGACGCGTCCTACGGGATCGACGTCGACGAGTTCGCCAAGCAGATGACGATGATCGCGCACGCCGGCTACCAGACGATCGACCTCCAGACCTTTCTGCGCTTCGTGCAGGGCGACACGGTCGAGCTGCCCCCGAGGCCCCTCCTGCTCACCTTCGACGACGCCCGAGCGGACTCGTGGACCGGCGGCGACGGCATCCTCCAAGAGCTCGGCCTCAACGCCGTCATGTTCGTCGACGTCGGCCGCGTCGACGACGGCGACACGGAGTACCTGACCTGGCAGGAGCTCGAGGACGTCGAGGCGAGCGGCCGCTGGGAGCTCCAGCTTCACTCGGGCGACGGCCATCGACAGATCCAGTACGGCCCCGGCCCGGACGACTACGGCCCCTACTACGCCTACGCGGAGCAGGACGAGGACTTCGGCGAATGGCAGCAGCGGGTTCGCTCCGACATCGACTGGGGCGACGACACGCTCGCACGCAACATCCGCGACTACCGCCCGCTCGCCTTCGCTCCCCCGTACGGCAACTACGGCCAGGACGGCACCAACGACCCGCGCATTCCCGACGACCTTCTCGGCTGGCTGACCGAGCGCTACGGTGCCGTCTTCACCCAGGACCGGAACGCGCGGGCGCACCGAGGTAGCGGACAGCCGCTCGGCCGGATCCAGGTCACGCGAGAGACCACCGGCGGCGAGCTCCATGCCAAGATCCTGTCGGGAGGCCCCTGAACGCTTGGATCCCACCGGGTCGGGAGTGGGCGCTGCGACATGCGCCCCACCGGACCGGTAGAAACCGTTGCATGGCGCCTCGGTCGGTCCGCCTCTCGAGTCCGGAACGCGTCCTGTTTCCCGACGTAGGGATCACGAAGCAGGACCTGTTCGAGTACTACCGCGCGATCGCGCCGGTGCTCGTCCCGCACCTGCGCAACCGGCCCTTCACGATGAAGCGCTCGCCCTACGGAGTGGGCGGGGAGGCGTACTTCCAGAAGCAGGCGCCGAAGGGAATGCCCGACTGGATCCCGACGCGGACCTACCGCACCTACCCGCGCGGCCGCAAGGGCGAGTCGCGGATGGTCGACTTCCCGCTCGTCAACACGCCCGAGGCGGTGCTCTGGATGGTGCAGATGAACTGCATCGACATGAACGCCTGGTACTCGCGCGTCGACAAGCCGGACCGCCCGGACTTCGTGCTCTTCGACCTCGACCCGCCCGACGGCGGCTTCAAGCTCGCGATCCGCGTCGCCCACCTGATCCGCGAGGAGCTCGAGCGGCTCGAGCTCGAGTCCTACGTCAAGACGAGCGGCGCCGACGGGATTCACGTGCTCGTCCCGATTACGCGTCGGGCGACCTACGAGCAGACCTACGAGTTCGCCGAGCGCGTGGCGCGGGGGCTCGAGGAGAAACACCCAGGGCTCGTCACGACCGAATGGCTGAAGCACAAGCGCGAGGGCGTGCTCGTCGACCACCGTCAGAACGCGCGCGGGAAGACGATCGCCTCGGTCTACTCGGTGCGGCCGAAGCCGGGCGCGCCCGTCTCGACGCCGCTTCACTGGGACGAGCTGACGGAAAGCGTGACGCCGCGCCGCTTCGGGACGCGCGAGACGCTAGAGCGGGTCGAACAGCACGGCGACCTGTTCGAGCCCGTGCTCGCGGGCGGACAGGCACTCGGACGCGCCCTGAAGAAGGTGCAAGCAGAGCACTGATCAAGAGACCACAGGCAAGGAACCGTTTTCGCGCTCCGCGGCCCGAACGGTGCCGGCAAGACGACGATGGTGCGGATCCTCTCCACGCTCATTCCCGCCGACTCCGGCGACGTGCAGGTGGCCGGTCACGACGTCTTCGGCGACCCGGACGGCGTACGCGCGTCGATCGGCGTCACCGGCCAGTTCTCGGCGGTGGACGAGCTGCTGACCGGCAAGGAGAACCTGCAACTGATGGCCGACCTGAACCACCTCGGCCGCGCCACCGGCCGCGCGCGCGTCGACGAGCTTCTCGCCCGCTTCGATCTCGTGGACGCGGCCGCAAGGCCGGTGTCGACCTACTCGGGCGGGATGCGCCGCCGCCTCGACCTGGCCATGACACTGATCGGCTCGCCGAGCGTGATCTTCCTCGACGAGCCCACGACCGGGCTCGATCCGCGCAGCCGCCGCCAGATGTGGGACGACATCCGCGACCTCGCCGTCGCCGGCGTCACAATCGTCCTCACCACCCAGTACCTCGACGAAGCCGACGAGCTCGCAGCTCGAATCGCGGTCCTCGACCACGGCCGCATCGTCGCCGAGGGCACCCCCGACGAGCTCAAGCGGCGGATTCCCGGCGGTCACGTCCGCCTCCAGCTAGCCGACGCGCCGGCCCTGCGCGCAGCCGCCGCCCTGCTCGACGGCGCGACACCCGACGAGGAGCGACTCGTCCTCCGCGTGCCGGGGACAGGCGACGTCGCATCCCTCCGTCATCTACTCGAGCAGCTCGACGACGCACGGATCGTGGTCGAGGACCTTTCGATCCGCCGCCCCGACCTCGACGACGTCTTCTTCGCCGTAACCGACCAACCAGACCTCGAACAGGAGGCAGCCTGATGAGCACCCTCGCCTACACAATCAGCGATTCCCGGACGATGCTCCGCCGCAACCTGCGACGGCTGCAGCGCTACCCGTCGATGACACTGCTCCTCGCCGGCATGCCGATCGTCTTCCTGCTGCTCTTCGTCTACGTCTTCGGCGGCCAGCTCAGCCACGGCCTGAGCACCGCTGACAGCGGCGGACACGGCGGCCGCGCCGGCTACCTCAACTACGTCACGCCCGGAGTCCTGCTCATGACCGTCGCCGCCGCCGTTCAGGGCACGGCGATCGTCGTCGCAATGGACATGACCGGAGGGATCATCGATCGCTTCCGCACCATGGCCATCGCCCGCTCCGCCGTCCTTACCGGCCACGTGCTCGCCGCGCTCATCCAAACCCTCCTCAGCCTCGGCATCGTGCTCGGCGTCGCCATCGCACTCGGCTTCCGCCCTACCGCCGGGCCGCTCGAATGGCTCGCCGCGATCGGCATGCTGACGTTGTTCTCGGTCGCGCTCATCTGGCTCGCCACGGCGCTCGGGCTCGCCGCCAAGAGCGTCGAGACCGCGAGCAACACACCGATGTTCCTCACGTTGCTCCCCTTCATCGGGAGCGGCTTCGTGCTCGCCGCCTCGATGCCGACCGGACTCCGCCAGTTCGCCGAGTACCAGCCGTTCACACCGGCGACCGAAACCCTGCGCGGCCTCCTCACCGGAACGCCGATCGGCAACAACGCCGTCATCGCCGTCGCCTGGAGCGTCGGCATCGCCCTCGCCTCCTACCTGTGGGCCAGGCACCTCTACACCCAAAGACGCTCGGCCTAGAGGCGGCTCAGCGTGCGTACGAGGTGATCGTCCAGCTGCGGTGAAAGCCGATCGACTCGTAGAGCGCGCAGGCGGAATCGGTGTCGCAGCCGACGACCGCGCGGCGCATGCCCTCCTCGTGCAGACGCTGCAGGCCGAACGTGCAGACGGCGGCACCGAGGCCGCGGCGGCGGAACTCGGTGCGCGTCCCGACCGGCTCGAAAAGCCCGACGCCGTTCTCGTCGTCGGGCCAGACCAGCACATACGAGGCGAAGTGCCCGTCCGGCGCCTCGACGACGCAGTCGAGCGAGCCGCGGTACGGCCATTCGGCCATGACGTTGCGGTAGCTCGACTTGGTGACGCGTGATGGCTCCCAGACCTCGCGGTGCGTCGCGACGCGCTCGGCGAGGTCATCCGGCTCGACAGTGCGGTACCGGAAGCCGTCCGGCAGCGGCGGCGGGGCCGGTGCATCCGGTACCTCACGGTGGTTGAAGTGGATCGCGCGGCCGGGCTTCGTGAACCCGTGGCGGGCGAGGACGGCGCGCGCCTCCTCGTCGTCCTCGAACGCGACTGCTTCCTTCGCGTTCGGCTCGTCGAGGATCTCGTCGAGCAAGTGCCGGTGCTCGGGATGAAGGTCGTACTCGAGGAGGCCGCGGTCGCCCTTCAGCCACGACCAGGCAACGACATGATCGCCACTGTCGCGCCAGAGCCGGAACGTCCACTCCGGCTCGCGCCCCTCGTGCTGGCGGAGCCCCCACGCGACGTCGCCGACGTGCCACGCCGCGCGTGGGCCGAGCAGCCGCTGCTGCTCGAGGGCGAGCTGTTGCATTCCTTCGATGACTTCCGGCGTGAGTCGCATGTCGGTCGAGTTGAGTCGGCGGTCTATCGAAGCCGCTTCGGAGCGGCCCCGCGTGTCATGCCCGCGTGGCGACCATGGGCGGCCGCGTTCGATGGAGGGCGAGCGGCCAGGCGCCTCGAAGGGCGCCTGGCCTCCGCCGCGTCATTTCTTCCCGTGCGGGGCGACGGTGATCACGTAGGTGAGCTCACCGTCGAATCCGAACTGCTCCGATGCCGCCGAGATGACGATCGTGTGTGTCCCCACCGACAGCGGTGAGACGATCGCGCCGATCCCGTCGGAGGCGAAGCTGATCGAGGATCCCAGTTCAACGCCGAACGCGAACTCCCAGAAGTTGTCCGCCGCGAGCGGGAGCGTGAACGTCCCCGTCTCCGTCCGGTAGCGCTCGAGTGCAGCATCGTCCAGAGTCTTGCCGTCGACTGTGAGGCTGGCCTCGACGTCGGCGAACGCGTCATCAGCCAGCGCGAGACAGTCGGCGATCGGTTCGCCCGCGAAGATCTCGGGCGAGCAGACCCACGCGAAGACGGGCACATACAGCGCTGTCCCAGTCGGGATCGTGCAGCGCCGTTCGAAGTCACCTTCCAGACTGGGTGCCGACTCGAGGAACCACACCTTCCCGGACTGTCCCAGGCTGCAATCGACATCGCCCGCGTCCAGCGCAGGGTGAGAGCCGTTGACGACCGGGATCGCTCCGTCGAACACGAAAAACCGCTTCGCCCACTCGCTGAGGCTCGCACCATGCGACTTCGCCGTCGGCGGCGCAACGCCGGCGGAGACAGCCGTCTGGAACGCGAGTGCGCAAACAGCGGCAAGCAGCAGCGCAAGCAGCGCCTTCCTCACCAACCCACCTCCTCAATAAGCCCGCAGAGCGGCAATCTGAACACGGTTCCCGAGGGTTGTCAATGAGCCGCTGAAGCTGCGGGAAGACCGTGCCTCGGGAACGTTCGTGTTCACTTCATACCTCCGTCGTCCAGGAGCGCCTGGTCGTAGAAGCGAACGACGCGGCGTTCGTACTCGGCCGGGTGGGCGTCGATGCCGCCGGACGTAGGACGCCGCGCAACTCGAGTGCGGCGAGCCCCTCGCAGAGCGTCGAGTTCGCAGAGGACCGCCGACACCGTTCGTCGCCGAGTAGCCCAGCCGCTTTGAGCCGGTCCGGCCGGCCGTGGCTGGTATGGATGGGCTGTACGTGTCGAGTAGTACGTGTCGAGTAGTACGTCTTGCTGGGCAGTGCGGTGAGACTTCACCGGGATGAGGGTCAGGGGCGGCTCGTCGTCAGCGATCCGGCGGCGGCCCCGATTCCTTCTCGATCGTCATTGAGCGCCAGCGCGACATCGCGTTCGTCGTTGAGCGCTGCTTCGGTTGCGGTTCTGAGCAGTTCGAGTTGGAGGTCGAGGATCTCGGTGCGCTCGGGAGGTGAGATCGATTTGAGATCCATGAGAGCTGCTTTCAGCCGACGCGCCACCTGGGGAGAACCGGCCCCGGCCAGACGGATCTCGTTGAAGGCGAGATGCACGTAGGCCTCCCAGCTCATCGTGTTGATGGTGAGTCGGACATGTCCTGCTTTGTCGCGATGGCGACCGTCGGGGAAGGGCCGGCGGGCGAGCTGTCGCAGGATGTCGTGCAGTCGGTCGATCGCTTGCACAGCGGTGGTGGGATCCTGGAAGGGGGAGTCGGCGAGTGATCGCTCGGCGATGTCGACGAGGAGGCGGACGCCGTAGGCGACGTCCTCATCGAGCGTCGGCTCCAAGCTGACGATCAGCGCCCTTCGGGCGATCTCCTCATTTACCGCACTTGTCCCTCCGTGGACTCGGAAGAGGGTGCCGCCCGGCGGGCACGAACTCTCCCAGGCTCGGAACGAGCTCCAGGAGGCAGTCCGCGCGTCGCCCTTCCTCGACAAGCTGCTCGTAGCCGATCCCCGTGATCACGCCCGACTCGGTTGCGCACACAACGGGCACGCCGTTGACTTCCGACTCGAGCGCTGGGCCCTTGTCCGGGTACCGGCGATCGAGAAGCGTCCGGGTCTCGTCGCCGACGAGTTCGATCAGCGCCGAGACGCGGAGCGCCTGACCAATGTGGTGGACGTAGATCACGAGGACGGCAATGCTGACGAGAACGAGGATGAACGCCGTTACGACCGCGACTCCCGGCACATTGCCGGTGCTGTCGCCGTTGATCGTCACCTCGCGGAGCGCGAGGATGGCGTGAACGAACGTGGCCACGAAGAGGCCGATCGCGAGCTGGCTTGGCTTGTCCCGCAGGATGCGCTGGACGATGCGCGGAGAGAACTGGCCCATCGCTAGCTGGACGACCACCATCGTGATCGTGAGCACGAGTGCGGTCAGGCTCACCATCGAGGCGGCGACGGTCGAAAGAATGTAGGCCGCCGCATCCGGCCCACCGACGACGCTCGTCGGAACCGCCTGGTAGTCGAAATAGCGGTCGACGGCGATCGCCGCGAACGAGATCACCGCCCCGGCGAGGACGCAGAGCACTGGGATGAACCAGAGGCTCGACTTGAGATGGATGAGCAGCTTGCGAAGCCTCACGGAGGGCTACCACCGGAAAGGGCCGCCGAAGCTAGCCTCGGCCGATGTCTGTGCCGCCAAGCAAGGCGCGCGGGTTCGGCAGGGCGTTGGCGGCTCACACTGGTTCCCCTCGCGGCGAGACCAGGCGGAGCGCCAGCCCCGCCTGGTTCGCACCGCACCTCATTGCGCTGGCGCCGACTGGGAGCTGTTGCCGGCGGACTCCTGAACCCTGTCCTGCAGGTTCGACGCCAGCTCCTGGCTCTGCTCGCGGCCGCTTTCCTTCGCCGTCTCAGCGGCTTCTTGCGCGACCTGTTTGCCGCGCTCCACGGCGTCTCCCGCGGTTTCCTTCGCGGCGTCGACGAGGCGATCAGACATCTCGCCCATGCGCTCGTTCTCGACTTGCGTGGACGGGATCATGAGACCCGCGACGAAGCCCACAGCAGCCGCGCCGACCGCAAGACCGATCGGGTTCCGCTCCGCCGTGTCCTTGACGCGACCAACCTTCTCACCGCCGGGCACGGCCTTGGACGCCGTGCCGGTGACCGCGTCGCGAGCGCCCGTGAACTTGTCCTTCACGGCCTGCTTCTTGTCGTCGACGTAGTCGCCGACGCGGGCAGAGACATCGGTCTTGTAGCTGAGCGCGTCGACTTCGTCGCCGACCCGGCTGCGTGTCTCCTCTAGCTCCGCGCGGATGTCGCTCGGGTCTTTGCCCATTCCACGTCCTCCTTCACCGTCTCGATGGTCTGCTCGGGAACCGGGGCGCCGGCCTCGCTGACGCGCTCCTTCCCTTGCTTGACAAGCACATAGGCAACAGCGGCAAGTACGCCGCCGACGATCAATGCCGAAGCCCATTCAGGCAGGAAGTCCGAGAGGACGAGGATCAGAAACGCCGTCAAAGCCCCCGCCGCCATCAATCCGACGACGCCCGCGCCGCCGATCATCCCCAATCCGGGCGCGGCGACGCGGCCTTTCTCCACCATCTCCGCCTTAGCCAGCTCTACTTCCTGCCTGACCAGTAGCGACACGTCGCGCGTGAGGTCGCGTGCGACCTCACCGAGCGGACGATCACGCATATTCACACTCTGCTCGTTGCTCGCCACCGAGCTCACCCGCCCGTGCCGAGCTCATGGCCAGGCATTCGGCGTAGCTGTATCGTACGTCCGTATCCATTGCCCTGGGCGGAGTCGTAGCGACGCTCGGACGACGCCTTGAGAAACCGGGAAGCCGCCAGGCCGACCATCAGCCCCAGCCCCGCCACTATCCAGGGCCGCTGGCGCGCGAAGTCCTCGGCGTCACGAAGAAACTCGTCGCCGCTCGTCCGCTCGAGATACCCGCCGACCCGCTCAATCCGATCTGCGGCACCTTCGGTCACGCCAGCCACCTTTTGTCCCTCGCCCTGCTCGCGCAGCTGCTCGCCGCTACGCCGAAGGACCTGCGCCATCTGCCGAGCTTGACCGCCCGCCTGCGTCGTCCGCTCGTCGAGCGTCTCGCTAAGCTTGCTCCGACCCTGCTCCTTCAGCTCGGACGCCTTCTGCTGAGCCGTCGCGGCCGCGTCCTCCAACTGCGACCCCGCCTGGTCCACGAACCCTTCGCGGCCCGTTTCACTGGCCGTATCCGTCATGCTGACCCCTTTCCTCGGATGACGTGGAGCCAAGCATCCCCCCAAACATGCGTGGTCTAAACACGCCCGCAGGATTTCCTGCCGGCGTGCTCGGTCCGGCCGTGTCGGAGCCGCAAAGGGGTCCTGCCGAACAGCCGAATGCAGCCGTTGAGGGCGAGCGTCATGAACAGCAAGGGCCCGCTTGAGACTCGTGACAAAACCCGGCGCGCTGCGCTCTAACAGCGCGGTCGCATACGCCGGGGCCAGAGTGGAGCCGGTCAGGTGTCCCGTGGATCGAGTTCTTCGGCGAGCTCCCCCACCACACCGATCTTGCTCGACTACGACGAACCGATCGTTCTCGGAAATGACATACGCCCAGCCTTGGTCGTTGACTTCATGGCCAAGCGCGTTGAGGAACCATCTCGGATCGGAGCGCACAGCCTCGTACTGCCGAGGCGTCACGCGCACGACTGTCGTGCAACGAGGATCAGCGCACTCACACAGCGCAGGTAGCAAACCGTCCATCTTCCACTCTGCCGCCTTCGCCAAGATCTCTTCGTTCGCGACCCTGAACAGTGCATTGTTGCGGGCAACCCGCTCGGCGAACACCTCGGCTCGTTCGTTGCCGGCGTCCGCCGTGCTGTCCTCACGTTCGTTGGCCGCGCTCACTTAAGCGGTGTTCCCCTAGGCTGCCGCTTCGCTCAGGCCGTATTCAACGGCGGCGGATTCGTCGGCGTCCTGATCGAGCCCAGCAAGTATCTGCAGTTGTTCGGCCAGCAAGGCGCTGAGGAACAGCCGCGCATCAGCGGACTTGGCCTCGCCGAGACAGACGGTGAGATCGCGTATTTTCGACTCGGTCCGGGCTCGCAGCGTAGGCACACATCCCCAATTCCCGTACTCAACCAATGTCAATCGCGCCAAGCCGCCGCGCCTCGTAAGTACGGCCGCTCCACGCAGTCGACGGTAGAGCATCAAGTCCGAAACTCGTGAATTCCAACTTGATCAGCCTGGTTCGGACGACTCCTCCACGGCCTCCTTCGCTCGGCGACCCGCCCCGACGAGGGAGATGATCAACAGCACGAGACCCGCGGCTGCGGCAACGAACACGACCGGGAACATGAATCCGAACACAACCCCGATCAGTGCACCCAGCGTCCTCTTGCCTCATCCCGCCTCGCCGACTAGCGGTCTCCGTCGCCCGTTGTCGGCTCGAGGATGAAGATCTCTGCAGCCACGTCCGGGTCGAAGCTGACTTGGCTCATGAACTGGACGACCTTGCGGCCGGTGATCTCCTCCACTGCGGCGGAGAACTGCTCTCTCATCGCCATCTGGAAGACCTGCCGGGTCTGTTTGACAGCGTCGTGTTCGCCCGCGTTGATGAGCGTGCGCTCTACCGGTGTGTAGATGTCCTCGAGGAACGCGACCACGTGGTTTCGGTTGAACATAGTTCGGGTGGTAGTAGCGCCCCGACCGTAGTGGTCGCGGTGGAGGCGCGAGATCGCGGTTCCGATCGCGCTCGCCTGGCTGACGTGCTCGGGGCGATGCTCGGCCATGAGCTCCAACTCAGTTCCCGCTCGTGAGGCATGTGCGCCCGAAAGGATGTGAGAGCGGTGAGCAGCCAGGCGGACGTCGCGCACCAACACATTACTCCGTGCTGGTTAAAAGAGAGAAAACGAGGGTAAAACGGACGTCGGGCAGAGGCGCGGACGCAGACGCGTCGCTGTTCGCTCCAAGGTTCCGTCGGGTCGGTTCTGTCCTTGGTGGCAGGCGTCTCCCGCGGTCACTCCGGCAATCAAGGGGGTTATCGCCAATGGCGCCGCTGATCATCTCTTCGCCGACCGCAGCCGCCGCCTACTCGCTCGTCCACCTGCTCCATGAGCACTGCAAGGCGGAAGCGACTCCACAAATCGACAGCGCTCCGGGCGACCAGGATCGCCCTCGACAACCACACCCATCTCATCACAGCCGATGACAGCCGACTAGCGGACACGGCGGGCCGGAACTACTACCCGTAGGCTCCGAGGCGCACCTTCGCGGGTGACACCAGTACTTCATTGTTCGCGACTCGTAAAGATGGCGATCGTCGCGAAAGGGTTATGACCCGTTTCGCCTCTTACAAGTAGGGCGCGCGCCCCGAAGATCTGCGGCCAGGTCCTCGAGCATGACAGTCGACCCCGAGCGTCTTGCGGCAGGCAGCTGAGGCGGCTGTTCACCAGGCGCGCGCCCCAAAATTCGAGCGCTCTACGTCGACTCACGGTGCGTGCGTCGTGGGACGGCGCGGCGCCGCGGCAGCCGAGCCCCTGAGTTGCGCACGGCGCCACGGGACGACGACCTCCTGCACGACAAGGTCGACGATCGCCGCGGCAGGGACCGCGACGAACGCTCCGACGGCGCCGCCGAGGGAGGCGCCCACGAGGACCGCGACGAACACGACCAGTGGGTGGATGTCGAGCTGATCGCCCTCGACAACCGGGGAGATCACTACCCCTGCAGATTCTGGATCAAGATCGACGCCAGGAACGTCAGCACGAAGGCCCGGGGGCTGTCGAGCGCCGCGATCGCGAGGAGTGGGATCCGCGCGAGCCAACTGCCGACGAGCGGGATCAACTCTCCCAAGGCCACGATCACGGAGAGCGGGATCGCGAAGGGCACTCCGATCACGATCAGCGAGACGTACGTCAGCGCTCCGACCATCGCCATCACGATCACCTTCGCGCGCAGGTATCCGCCGATCCGGAGCCAGGTCCGGTCGAGGATGAGGCCGGTGCGGCGCCGATGATCGGAGTGCGTCAACGACAGGACGAAGTCACGGATCCGTAGCCGATTCGTGAGCAGGAGCAGCGAGACGAAGAACACCGCAAGCAGGTCGAGAAAGATCGAGAAGACGTCGCCCGGAAGCGCGGCAGCCCGCTCGCCCGCACGGTCGAGGATCGCGTCTCCGAGCCGCGATAGCTGCTCCTCGAACGGCGGCAGCGCAGGAAAGTCGGACCGAAGCTCGGCGTACGCCTCACGGATTCCCTCGTAGCGGTCGGCGTATTCCGGCGCGCGGTCGGCGAACTCGACCACCTGGCCGAGAAGCGGCGGCACAATGATCCAGCCGATCCCGACGATGACTGCGAAGGACGCTATGTAGATCATCACCGCGGCGAGCCCAAGCGGCAGGCGAAAACGCCGGTGAAGCCACTCGCTCGGTCCCGTCAGGGCCGCAGCGAGGAGCACGCTCACGAACAGGACGAGCAGGACGTGGCGGACCATGAACACGACAAGAACCGCGACGACGGTCAAGATCGCGAAAAGCAGCCCGAGATAGATCGGCAGTGCCCGCTGAACGAACGACTCACGGGGATCGCCCGACGGCCCCATCTCGACCAGATACCCGTGAAGCGGCGGTGCTAGTCCCTCCGATCTGTCCCCAAGAAAGCGGGAGGGCGCCCTCACGGCGCCCGCTGAGTATCAGCTCCTTGAATCTGGCTCATGGGCCTGGAGCTCACGGAGATAGTCCTCGGAGTCGGAGTCGGAGCGGATCGGGGTTTTCGCTGTGAACGATTCTCCGGTTTCGTAAGCCCGCCGCTCACCGCTCACTTGATGCCGGTGAGGGCAGATGACTCGTCGGCGAGGTCCGCTGTCGCAGGTCCCTGTACGAGCGTGCCGTCCGCTGCGAACCGGGAGCCGTGGCAGGGGCACTCCCAGGCTCGATCGGCTGCGTTCCAGCCGACGATGCAGCCAAGGTGGGTGCAGCGAGCCGAAAGGACGTGCAGTCCGCCGGCGTCGTCCCGGTAAGCCGCGATCTGCTTGTGGCCAACGCGGGCGATTGCGCCTTCACCAGGCTCGAGCGCCTCGATCGTCTCTCGACCATCTCGGCTCCGAATGCGGTCACGGAAGAAGGTGAACGCGACTCTGCTGCCCTCTTTTGCGAATGCAGGGGCCGACTGGCGAAGCCGCCACCGCTGCGCGTCGTAGAGCGCGGCGTTCTCGTTCGGGCGGCCAAGAATGGCATCGGCGAGGATCTCCGCGGCGAAAGTTCCCTTCGTCATGCCCCACTTGGCGAACCCAGTCGCGATGAACACACGGTCGTCGCTGAGGTGGAGTCGCCCGATGTAGGGAAGCCCGTCCAGTGGGATGTAGTCGTGGGTGGACCATCTCCATTGGGCGGCGTCGAGCCCGAAACGCTCGCGGAGGAACGCTTCGAGCTTGCCGTAGCGGGCCGCTGGGTTCCGTTCTTCTCCAGGTCGATGGCTCTCTCCGCCGACGATCAGGATCCGACCATCGTCTCCTTGGGTCGAGCGCACTGACCTCGTCGACTTATCGATGCTGATGTACATGCCCCGTGGGGCTTGCTCTTCTCCGATCGGGGCTGCGATCGCGTAGGACTTGATCGGATGTGCCCTCGCAAAAAAGAGGCCGCGATCCGTGAACGGAAGCTGGGTGGCAACAACGACATGTCCGGCGCGGACGGCTCCTTGAGTCGTCTCGACCGTGCAGGGGTCTCCTGCATGCACACCGGTCGCTCGCGTCTGCTCGAGAACGTGGCTACCGTCGCCGTCAACGAGCGCGGCGAGCCCGGCGACGTACTTCCAGGGATGGAACTGCGCCTGTTGGTCGACGCGAGTCGCTGCGGCAACCGGGTACGGGAGGTCGGTATCTGTCGTCAGCTGTGCATCGATACCGGCGCGCTGGGCCGCCTCTACCTCGCGCTCGATCTCACGGGCGGACTCGGAAGCCTCGGTGTAGACGAAGTTGCTGGCCCGTTCGAAGTCGCAGTCAATGCCATGCTCCTGGACGATGCCGGCCACACTCTCGATTGCCTGCTGGTTCGAGCGCGCGTAGAGGCGAGCCGTTTCGACCCCGAACGAGTCGATGAGCTCCCGGTAGACGAGACTGTGGCCGACCGTGAGCTTCGCTGTCGTGTAGCCAGTGGCACCGGCGCAGATGCGATCTGACTCCAGGAGAGCGACGCTCTTTCCCGCTTGCTTGAGCAGGTAGGCGGCTGTTGTGCCGGTGATCCCGGCGCCTACGACGGCGACGTCGACGTCAACCGCGCCGTTCACCGTTGGGTAGTTCGTGTCGGCTCCATCGAGCCAAAGGGGACTGTTGAGTCGCCTCATCTCGCGTTTGAAGTCTCCGCTCGGCTCCTAGCCGAGCTCGGGTTGGAGCTCCTGCTCCCAGAAGCGGAAGAAGCCCTCCTGGTCGGGGCCGACCTGGTGGATCGCGATCCGGTCAAAGCCGGCTTGCTCCCAGGTGCGGATCTGCTCGAGCACGGGCGCCGGGTCGGGGCCGCAGGGGACGCCGTCGGTCGCCATCTCAATCGTGACGCCTTCGGCGACCGCGTCGAAGTCGGAGGGGCGCGGCAGCTCCTGGTTGATCGTGCCGCCGAGACCGCTGTGGCGCCAGAGCTCGAAGACCGTCTGCTCCGCCTCCTCCTCGCTCGTCGCCCAGCAGAGCCGAACCTGCCCGTAGCGAGGACCATCGCCGCCGCCATCGCGGTACCGCGCGACCGTCTCCTCGTTCGGCTCGGTCGACACGAGCCCGTCGCCGACTCGGCCCGCGAGCTCGGCGGCGAGCGGATTCGACGCCGCGACCGCGATCGGGACTGGCTGCTCCGGGAGCGTGTAAAGCCGCGCGTGGTCGACCGTGTAGTGCTTGCCGCGGTGCGTCTGCTCGCCGCCCACCCACAGGAGCCGGATCACCTCGATCGCCTCCTCGAGCATCTCGATTCGCTCGTCGGGCGCGGGCCAGCGGTCGCCGAGCACGTGCTCGTTCAAGTTCTCGCCCGTGCCGAGCCCGAGCGTGAAGCGTCCAGGCAGCATCACCCCGACCGTCGCCGCGGCGTGGGCGACGACCGCTGGATGTGTCCGGATCAGCGGGCACGTGACACCGGTGGCGACCTGGAGCTGCTCGGTTGCCTCGGCAATCCCGCCGAGCACGCTCCAGACGAACGGGCTCTGACCCTGCGCCTCTATCCACGGATGGAAGTGGTCGGAAACCATCGCAAACGAGAACCCGAGTTTTTCGGCCCGCGCGGCGCTGCGAACGAGTTCGAGCGGTGTGTGTTCCTCCGACGACAGCCAGTAGCCGAACTCGGTCATGTCGCGCTTGCTACCCGCACGCTGCGATGAGCGAAACCCTCACCTTCTCGCCCCTACCCGCGGTTGAGGGTGCAACGACCGAGCCGCCTCGGCTCGCGCCTCTCCCGAATCGCGGAGCTAGTCGCCGGGTTTGAGCACGATCGTGATCGCCCCATCTTGCTTCTGCTCGAACATCTCGTAGGCCGAGGGAGCCTCGTCGATGGGAAGCACGTGGCTCGCGAAGTCCTCGGTGCCGAGTGGGTCGGCGTCGTCGGTGACGAGCGGGAGCAGGGGCGAACTTCGGCGCGGCGCTCTACGACGCCGAGCAGCGCGGCGAGCTCCCGGAGGCGGCCACTCTCGCGTCGCTCGGCTGCGGCAACCCGATCATGGTCGCTGACCTGAACCAGGGCGAGACCGTCCTCGACCTCGGCTCCGGCGGGGGCATCGATGTGATTCTCTCCGCGAAGCGGGTCGGCGCGACGGGGATGGCGTTCGGGCTCGACATGACCGACGAGATGCTCGCGCTCGCGCGTGCGGAACGGGCGGCCTTGCTCCGTCAGTTGGCGGAACGGACGTTTCCTGACCGCACCAATCTGAGGGATCCGTGTCCTGACGAGCACCCACTTTGGGTTGAGTGCACAGTCGATCGACGCGGTGTGCATCGCCGGCGCGAGCGTCCTCTCGCCCGAGGATGAGTGCTCCAAAGAGGATGTGCCGCGGTACCGTAACAGGGACGTTTTACGAGCCCAATCTCGAGAGGAGCGTGAGATGAGTGGAGCGACCGAGACGGCGATCTTGGCTGGTGGGTGCTTCTGGGGGATGCAGGATCTGATTCGGAGGCGGCCCGGTGTCGTCTCGACGCGCGTGGGATACACCGGCGGTGACGTCACAAACGCGACGTACCGAAATCACGGCACGCACGCCGAGGCGATCGAAATCGCCTTCGATCCCGACCAGACGACGTATCGCGACATCCTCGAGTTTTTCTTCCAGATCCACGACCCGACGACTGTGAATCGGCAGGGGAATGACGTTGGCACGAGCTATCGCTCGGCGATCTTCTATCTCGACGACGAGCAGCGCGGGGTCGCCGAGGACACGATCGCGGACGTGGAATCCTCTGGACTCTGGCCGGGACCGGTCGCAACCGAGGTGACGCCGGCCGGGCCGTTCTGGCAGGCAGAGCCCGAGCACCAGGACTATCTCGAGCACTACCCGAACGGCTACACCTGCCACTTCCCGCGCCCCGGCTGGGTGCTGCCGCGAAGGGTCGACGCAGTCGCCCGCTAGCAAGAATCCGTCCGACGAAGCGGCTCGCGCGCCACGTTCGGCGGGCGAGCAACGGTTGTTGGCAGCTGCCTGCGGTGCCGGGGCGGCAGCGGCCGGTTCGCAGGAACCCGTTTATAGCGGGGGCAGGATTTGAACCTGCGACCTCCGGGTTATGAGCCCGGCGAGCTACCTGACTGCTCCACCCCGCGACGCGGCGTCCATTCTAGCTGACGTCCCGAGCGTCTGCCACGGGCGTCAAGCGGCGCAGGCTCTCACTTTCTCCCGATCGCGGCGAGGGCGGATGACCCGTGCCAGCCCGAAGCCGACACCGAGCACCACCATCCCGGCAATGGCGTCGAGGACGAAATGGTTGCCGGTGACGACGATCGTGAGCACGACGAGCGGTGGGTAGATCAAGCCGGCGACGCGGACGAGATGCGAGCGCGCGTACCGCATCACCCCGAGCCCGACCCCGAGTGCATAGGCGGCGTGGAGCGACGGCACCGCAGCCACCGGATTCGAGAGCGCCGACGAGTGCGGCGAGCCGATGTCGATCCCGGACAGCTCCAGCAGCGTGTCCTCGAGGCCGACGCCGGCCAGACGCGGCGGCGCGGTCGGGTAGAGCCAGTGGATCACCACGGCGATTGCGGTCGCGGCCAGGAAACCGTCGCGGAAGCTTCTGAATCCATCGCGCGACCGGTGGTAGAGCCAGAAGAAGAAGATCGCGGTGATCAGGAAGTGGCCGATGAAGTAGAAGAGGTTGAGAGCGGCGACGAGGGTCGGGAGGGCGAGGAACGCCTGCTGGAGCGACTGCTCCCACGCGAATCCGAGCACTTTCTCGATCGACTCGATCCGATTCGCGTTCGCGAACGCCTGCGACCAGTTCGGCTCCATCGCGAGCCTTGCTGCCTCGTACGCCGCGACGGCGCCGAGCACGACGACGAGTTGTGCGATCCCGTCACGTCTCGCCAGGAGCTGCCTCACAAACGACAGGGTGCTCATCGAGGCACCGTTGCTAGCATCGCTGCAATGCCTTTCTGGCTTGCTCTGGCCGTTGCGATCGTTCTCACAATTGCCTCCCTGATCTACGTAACGCTAAACGCGCTCGATGCCTTCCGGGCATTCAAAGCGCTCGGACGGAACGTCGGCGGTGCGGTCGAACACGTCACCGAAACGACCGCTCAGATCGAGCGGCACCTCGAACTGGCGGCCGAGAGCGGCACCCGGCTGGAGGCCTCGCTCGCCCGGCTGCGAACCTCACGAGCGCAGCTGAGCGTCCTCACTGACGCGATCGCGGACGTGCGCGAGTCGGTCGATCGTGTCACGGCGTTCGTGCCGCGCAAGTGAGGGTCGCAGCCGTCGATCTGGGGACGAACTCGACTCGTCTCTTGGTCGCCGACGCGAACGGGACACTCGAGGAGGTCGTCCGCCGGTTGAGGATCACTCGGCTGGGCGAGGGTGTCGACGAGCGGCGCAAGCTTCTCCCCCTCCCGATCGCCCGCGTTCGCAACGTCCTCACCGAGTACAGGCGCGAGCTCGAGGCGCTCGGAGCGGAGCGGACGCTCTGCATCGCGACGAGTGCAGTGCGCGACGCCGAGAACGGCGAAGCGTTTCTCGGCGAGATCGAGTGGAGCTACGGCTTTGCGACGCACCTGCTCACCGGCGAGGAGGAAGCCGCGCTCACGCTGCGCGGGATCGGAGGCGTCGAGCCGGGGACGCTGGTCGTGGACATCGGCGGCGGCTCGACCGAGCTCCAGGTCGTCGGCACCGACCTTCGCGTGAGCCTCGACATCGGCTGCGTCCGCCTGACCGAGCGGTTCGGCGAGGACGCGGACGCGGTGCGCGAGCACGTGCGCGCCCTGCTCCCCGAGGCAAGCGCCGCGAGCGCAGTCGGCGTCGCCGGCACCGTGACGACCATCGCCGCGCTCGACCTCGGCCTTATGGAATACGACCCCGAGAGGATCCACGGACACCGCATCTCGGCAGGTGCGGCGAACGAGCAGCTTGCCCGGCTTGCCGCCATGCCGGTTGAGGCGCGCGCGAAGATCGTGGAGCCTGGGCGCGCGCCGGTGATCGTCGCCGGCGCGGCGATCCTGGCGGAGATTCTCGCGTTCTACGACCTCGACGGAATCGAGGCGAGCGAGCGCGACATCCTCCACGGCGCCGCACTCGCGGCGGCCGAGTTGCCGGCGCCCGAAGAGGGCGCGGCGCCTCCCGGCGCCTACACCTGCTGCTAGGAGGGTTTGGCGGAATGTCGCTCGTCGCCGGGGTGCGATGCTCGTTTCGAGGCAAGGACGCAGGGAGCGTCGATAGCGGTTGCTATCGACGCGACTGAGGACGCGGCCTCGGGGGCGAGCAGCGCCGCCCGGCGGCTCAGCAGATATTTCGCCAAACCCTCCTAGCTGTCGGCCGGCTCGGGCGGCGGCTCGTCCTCCGCCAACCGCCGCTGCAGCACCGCCCGCGAGAGCACGCCCACGAGTCGGCCGTCCTCGAGCACCGGGACGCGCTCCAGATCGTGCTCTTCAAGGAATCGGAACGCCTCGTCGAGCGGCAGCTCGGAGCCGATCGTGTTCTGAGGCGCTTCCACGATCGTGCGCAACTCGGTCGCTCGTGGATCGCGACCAGCCGCGACGATTTCGCGGACGAGCGTCTTGCGAGTCACGACGCCGAGCAGGCGACCGACGTCGCAGATGTAGAGGCCGCGCACCTCCGGCCGCTCGAGCGCCTCGCCCGCCTCCTGCGCGCTGGCGCTGCCGTCGAGCATCGGCGGGTCGACCACCATCGCGTCTCGGACACGGTCCATGAGGGGATTATGGATAGAGGCCGCGTGCGTCGAGCGCAGACGCAACATCGCGAATCCCGGCCACGAGCGCTGCGGTGCGAAGAGTGACGCTCCGCGCGTTCGAGATCTCCCACACACGGTCGAACGCGTCGCTCAGCTTCTCCTCGAGCTTCGCGCGGATCTCGTCGCGTCCCCAGAAGAGCCGGCCGAGATCCTGGACCCACTCGAAGTATGAAACGGTGACGCCGCCTGCGTTCGTCAGGATGTCCGGCAGGATCGGGATACCACGCTCGGCGAGAATCGCGTCGGCTTCGAGCGAGGTCGGGCCGTTTGCGCCCTCGGCGATCAGGCGCGCCTGGACCCGGCCCGCGTTCTCCTCGGTCACCTGGTCCTCGCGCGCGGCAAGGACGAGGATGTCGCAGGGAAGCTCGAGTAGCTCCTCGTTCGAGACTCGACTCCCTGTCGCCCAGCTCTCGAGTGAGCCGTGCTCCAGCACGAACTCGCTCATCGCATGGACGTCGAGGCCGTTCGGGTCGTAGACACCGCCGGAGATGTCGGACACCGCGATCACGGTGGCGCCGCGGTCGGCGAGCTCGTGCGATGCGATCCCACCAACGTTGCCGAAGCCCTGCACGACGCAGCGCTGCTCGGCGAGAGTCCAACCGAGGCGCTCGCACGCCCGGGCGATGACCATGACGACGCCGGCACCGGTGGCCTCGTGCCGGAAGACCGAGCCGCCGATCGAGATCGGCTTCCCCGTCACGATCTCCGGCACGGCGTGCCCCACCTGCATCGAGTAGGTGTCCATCATCCAGGCCATCGTCTGCTCGTTCGTCGCCATGTCGGGCGCCGGGATGTCCTCCTGCGGGCCGATCACCGGCAGGAGCTCGGACGTGAAGCGGCGCGTCAGGCCCTCGAGCTCGCGCATCGACATCTGCCGCGGATTGCAGCGGACGCCGCCCTTGGCCCCGCCGTAGGGAAGACGCAGGAGCGCGCACTTCCAGGTCATCCAGACCGCGAGCGCTGCGCATTCGCCGAGCGTGACCTCAGGGTCGTAGCGGATCCCGCCCTTGGTCGGGCCGAGCACCGACGAGTGCTGGACGCGATACCCGGCGAAGACGGCTCGGGTCCCGTCGTCCATCTTGACCGGGACGGACAGCATGAGCGCGCGCTCCGGGTAGCGAAGTCGCTCCGCGACGGCCTCGGAGATGTCTGCGTATGGGAGCGCCTGCTCGAACTGGGCGATCGCCGTCCCGAAGAGCGGCGTATCCCACTCGAGATGCGTGTGTGCAGCGGTTTCCTCGACCGACGCCATCGCCGGAGTGTATGTACCGCCCTGTCTCGAACGATTCGGCGTCGGTCGGGAGCGAAGCGACCCTTCAGGGTCTTGGCGGTGGCCGGGCTCCGCCCGGTCACCTTGCCGGAAGAAGCTGTGCCGGGGGCGGGAGTCGAACCCGCACGGCCGCGAGGCCAGCCGATTTTAAGTCGACCGCGTCTGCCAGTTCCGCCACCCCGGCAGGGTGGACGGCTAGTTGCCGGGCGCTAACTGCTCGGGCAGGAGCCGCTCGGGGCCCTTGTACCGGTGCGCCTGGACGAAGGCGTCGAATGCGGCTCTGTCGAACTTCGTGCCGGTCGCGAGCCAGCCGCGGCCTCGGTCGCGGGTGCCGGTGGACGCGTCCGGCGCAGTCCACCCCGCGAGCGTGACTTTGTCCTTGTTCGTCGCGAGCGGCGCGACGACCAGGCCGTTCGGATCCTCGGCGTACCACTCGCGGATCTTCGCCACGTCGGCCTTCGGGAACTGCGGCCCGTAGTGGATGACGACGCCTCCGTGCTCGAGGTTGTGCACGGTCTGCACGAGCGGCACCTGCTCGTCGTAGAAGTCCCAGACCGCCGGCACGCCGTAGTGGGGGCCGCTCGTAGGCGGCGACGAGTTCCACTTCGGCTTGGTGACGAGCGACGGCACGTCCGAGTGGTCGGACTTGTTCGAGAGGGCCTTGAAGCTCTGGAGCGTGAAGCCCGCGGACTCGAGCTTGGCACGCTCGTCGTCGCTGCCCCCGCCGGTGAGGAAGACGATCGCCAGGACAGCGACGAGTGCGACGAGCCCGGCTCCACCGACCAGGTAGAGCATGCGGCGCTTCTGATCCGCCGCGGCCGGATCCGCGGACGTCGAGCGACGCTGCGGGCCCTGGGACCGCTTGGGAGGAACCGGGACACGAGTTTTTTGGGCCATCGGCGAGCGATCGTACCCACTCCGGGGTATCTGTCGTCCGATCCCATCTCTAGCGTTCGTCGGCCATGGTCGTACTGGCTCTCATCCTTGGTCTCGTTCTCGGCGCCCTCGTCACGTGGGTCGTGGCGTCGCGTCGCCTGAGCGTTGCCGAGAACGCACTGGCCGGAACGCGGGCAGAGCTCGACGTCGAACGCCGCTCGTTCGACGACAAGGTCGTCAACGCCGTGCGTGCGGCGTCGGCCGACGCCTACCAGGCGAACAGCACCGCGTTCCTCGAGATCGCCGAGTCCAAGCTGACGGGGTACGTCAGGCCGTTGAAGGAGTCGCTCGAGAAGGTCGACGGCCAGGTCCGAACCCTGGAGCTGGCGCGAGAGCGGGCGTACGGCGCACTCGGGAGCCAGCTGTCGCAGCTGAGCGAGCGCACCGCAACCCTTGCGACCGCGCTGCGGACCCCACACGTCAGGGGACGATGGGGAGAGATTCAGCTGAAGCGCGTCGTCGAGCTCGCGGGAATGCTGCCGTACTGCGACTTCGACGAGCAGGTCTCGGTCTCGACCGACGACGGTCGGCTGCGCCCCGATCTGGTCGTTCGCCTCCCCGGCGACAAGGTCGTGATCGTCGACGCCAAGGTTCCGCTCGCCGCGTACCTCGACGCCTGCGAGGCGACCGACGACGCGGAGCGCCGGCGCCACCTCGAGTCACACGCCCGCCAGGTGCGCGAGCACATGTCGAAGCTCAGCGCCAAGAGCTACTGGCAACAGTTCGGTGACACGCCGAGCTACGTCGTGATGTTCCTCCCCGACGAAGGGTTCTTCCGCGCGGCGTGGGAGCAGGATCCCTCGCTCGTCGAGACGGGCGTTCGGTCCCGCGTGCACGTTGCCTCACCCACGACACTCATCGTCCTCCTCCAGTCGATCGCGCACGGCTGGCAGCAGGAGAGCGTCGCCGAGGATGCGCGCGAGGTGCTTGCGCTCGGACGCGAGCTCTACGAGCGTGTCGGCGTCATGGGCGGTCATCTGACGAAGATGGGGAACAGCCTCAAGGGCGCGGTCGGGGCGTTCAACGACACCGTCGGATCGCTCGAGAAGCGGCTCCTTCCCACGGCGCGCAAGCTCGAGGGCTACGTGGTCTCCGACAAGGAACTACCGGAGCTCGCCCCAGTGGCCGAGCAGCCGCAGACGGTGCAGGCGCCGGAGCTCGGCGAGCAGCTGCGCGCGATCGACGCCGCCTAGTCGCAGGGCCTAGTAGCGCAGAATCGCGCCGATCCCGTCGACGGGATCGAGATCCTGGCGGTGCTCGACCGCGAGCACGTCGCCGCCGTGGGCGAGCGTCAGGCGCACAGCGATGTCGAGCCCGTCGTCACGCGGTTCCATCGTCGTTCCATCGAGCGGGCAGGTCGTCGCGCTCACAGCCGCGCGGCCACACGACGGGCAGCGGTACGCGTCCCTCTGGACACCGGCCTGGTGGAGCAGCGTCTCGACGCGGCCGTCGGAGGCGGCCTCGAGCGTGTCCCCCCAGCCCGCCGTCCCGCGCGAGCCCTTGCCGACCTCTTCGCGCCAGCGTTCGATCACGTCTGCCTCCCGCGCCGCCCGCCACTCCTCCACGAAGGGCTTGACGAGCTCGTGCAACTCCGCCCCGGAGGCGTGCGCCTCCGCGTTCGTCCACCCGATGATCGCGTCGGCGATCTCCGCCGGCAGCGCGTCCTGGAGTTCCGCACGTGTCTCGTCGCTGCAGACGACGACGATGCGAGGGCGGCCGAGCCTGCGGTAGCGGTCCTCGATCTCCTCGACGACCGACTTGAAGTGGTCGTGCTCCAGCTTCTCGATGTGCCGCTGGTATCGCGCCTGCGACCAGCCGCCCTGGTCGTGGCGGCCCGGTGTGTCCTCCGTGCGGTCGGCGATCTCCTGCAGCCGGCCGCCGCGTAGCTCGAGCACACGTCCCTGCTCGCGACCGACCGCGGCGACGATGACGCCGTTCCCGCGTCCGAGCAGCGGCACGAGCGGCGCGATCAGGAAGTCGTCGGCGACCCTGGCCGCGTCGGGAACCGAGGACGGGAGCGAGAGGATGCTCCAGACGTTGTCGGGACCGTCGGCGAAGACGGCGAGCCCGCGGGCGCCGTCCCGGTCGAACCCGCCGTCGAAGTACTGAGCGAGCCGTTCGAAGTCTTCCTTCAGCCCGGACTTGACCTCGTGCGCGAGATCGGCGCGGGTCGCACCGTGCGACTTCGCCGCGACGTCGAGGATCGAATGGACGCGAGTAGCAACAGTGCCCGAGGTCGGCGAGACACTCGGATCGAGATCGACGTAGAGGCTGATCGCGCAGCCCTTTTCGGCCCGGAAGGCGGCGAGCTCGCGGAGGCCGTCGAGGTTGACCGTGATTGTCGTCATGTTCGACCTTTCTGCCTGGCCTGGCGGATTCTAAGCGTACGCGTCCAGCCGTCTCCGAGCGGACCGCCCGGAACACCTCGGGCCTCCGATTCGTTCTCTATGGTAAGGCGCACACTGCGCCGGACAAGACAAGGAGCACCAGTGAACGACGTTCGTGACGTGATCATCATCGGCGGCGGCCCGGCCGGGTACACGGCTGCGCTCTACGCGGCGCGCGCCAACCTGAATCCGCTCCTGATCGAGGGCTTCAACTGGGGTGGCCAGCTGATGATCACGAGCGAGGTCGAGAACTACCCGGGCTACGAGGACGGGATCATGGGCCCGGAGATGATGGGCGTGTTCCGCGCCCAGGCCGCGCGTTTCGGGACGGAGTTCATCACCGACGACGTCACCCGCGTCGACTTCTCCGAGCGGCCGTTCAAGGTATTCGTCGGCGACGAGGAGCACCTCGCGCAGACCGTGATCGTTGCGACGGGCGCGACCGCACGCCAGCTCGGGCTGGAGTCGGAGCGGGCGCTGCACGGACGCGGCGTCACCTACTGCGCGACCTGCGATGCCGCGTTCTATCGCGAGCGCGAGGTCGTGGTCGTCGGCGGCGGCGACTCGGCGATGGAGGAGGCGCTCTACCTGACGAAGTTCGCCTCCAAGGTGACGGTCGTGCATCGCCGCGACGAGTTCCGGGCGTCGCAGATCATGATCGACCGCGCACGCAACCACGAGAAGATCGAGATCCTGACGCCGTACGTCGTCGAAGAGGTCCTCGGCGTCGACAGCGGGAAGCTGAGCGGAGTCCGCCTGCGCAACGTCGAGACCGGCGAGAGCCGCGACTACGCCACAGACGGGCTCTTCGTGGCCATCGGGCACGACCCGACGACGAAGCTGTTCGTCGACTGGCTCGACCACGACGAGAACGGCTACCTGACCACGGTCGGCAAGTCCACGGACACGAACATCCCGGGCGTGTTCGCCGCAGGCGACGTCCAGGATCACGTCTACCGCCAGGCGATCACGGCCGCGGGCTCCGGCTGCGCCGCCGCGCTCGACGCGGAGCGCTTCCTCGCGGAGTTAGACGGGCACCCCGAGGCCGCGCTGACGGCCCCGCGCGAGCACACCGCGCCAGCCTAGGCAGACCCGCCGAGTATCGGCCGAGCCGCGCGCTAGCCTCATCTCGATGGGCGACGGCAAGAGCTGGGTCGATCTGCTCGATCCGACCGCGGAGGAGATCGAGGCCGCAGCCGGTGTGACGCTGGACCCGCGCGAGCTGGCGCTCCTGGCAGGCTCCGGCGAGGGGCGGCCGCGGTTCTTCGGCGTCGAGGACCACGCGGTCGCCGCGTTCGTCGTGCCGGTCGCGGTGAAGAACGAGGATCGCGTCTACTACCAGGAGGTCGACCTCATCCTCACACCCGGCCACGCGCTCACCGTGCGCCGGACGCCCGCGGACGGCGAGCCGTTCGATCCAACGGAGCTGAAGGATGCGTGCAAGGGTCCGAGCGTCCCGCCCGGCAAGGTCGCCTTCCACCTCGCCGACATCGTCGCCGAGCGCTACCTGGACCTGATCGACGATCTGAACGAGGAGATCGACGAGGTCGAGGACGCGGTCGAAGAGGATTTCGCAATGCGGGACCTCCATCGCCGTCTCTCCGCGATCCGGCACGACATCCTCCACATCCGGCAGTCGCTCTCACCGACGCGCGACGCGATTCATCGCGTCGTGGACGGCAGGGTCCAGGGCGAGGCGAGCGATCTGCTGGACGAGCACGAGATCGCGCTGTTCAGCGACGTGTACGACAAGCTCCTCCGCGCAAACGATGCGCTCGAGCTCTCACGCGACCTCGTTGCCGGCGTCCGCGACTTCTACCAGTCGAAGGTGGCACAGAGCCAAAACGAAGTCGTGCAGCGGCTGACGGCGGTCGCCTCCATCCTCCTCTTCCCCACCTTCGTGGTCGGTGTCTACGGGCAGAACTTCGATCACATCCCGGAGTTGCACTGGGGTTACGGCTACGCGTTTTCCTGGGCGGTGATCATCGTGGCCACGATCGCGCAGGTCACGTTCTTCCGGCGCAGGAAGTGGATCTGAGCCTCGTCGGTACGCTGGGCTGATGCCGTTTTTCATCTGCCCGAACTGCAAGGACCGCTCGATCGACCTCGACGGCCGGCAGGGCATCCTGCAGCAGGCCGTCGCCTGCGAACGCTGCGGCTTCGGGTTCCTCTTCGAGCTGCTCGACGACTACTACCCGGCCCCGAACACCGGGCTCGTTGCCTGTGACAAGAACGGCCGCATCCTCGCGGCCGGCCGCGGCGTGTTCGAGCTGACGGGCTATCGGGACGCCGACCTGATGGGGAAGGACGTCGTCGAGGCGTTCGGCCTCGCCGGCTTCGAGGACGGCAAGAGCCCGGTCGCGATCGCGCTCGAGTGGGGCGTGCGGCAGCTCGGGGAGAAGCTGGAGCTGCGCTCGCGCGCCGGTCAGACCAAGCCGATCACGGCGGACATCTTCCCTGCGTACGACAACGACGGCGGCTTGCTCGTCGCCCTGTCGCCCCGCTAGCGATGCACGAGAAGCGCATCGACCTCCGCTGGCGCGACCTCGACGCGTACGGCCACGTCAACCAGGCGGTCTACCTCACCTTCGCCGAGGAGGTGCTCGATCACTGGTTCCAGCAGAAGCTCGGCATGAGGCCGGGCACGGTCTGGGACTACGTTGCAGCGCGAACGACGATCGAGTACCGCTCGGAGCTCCGCCTCACGGACGTCCAGGTCGTCGGCTCGGCGTCTCTCGCCCGGCTCGGCACGAAGAGCGTGACCGCCAACGTGACGCTCAGCGCCCCGGAAGGCCGAATCGTCGCCGAGCTCGAGCTGGTCGTCGCGGCGATCGACGGGAAGGGCGGAGCGAGCCGGCCGCTCACCGAGCAGGAACGGGAGGCGCTGGCGGCGCCGTAGCGTCGACTCTGCTCGACGGGCAGAGATCGTTCAGGACGCACTCCTCGCACAGCGGCCGGCGTGCGTCGCAGATCCGGCGCCCGTGCCAGATCAGCAGGTGCGGAAAGCGACCCCAGTCCTCCCGCGGGACGAGCTTCACCAGGTCGCGCTCGATCTTCACGGGGTCCTCCTGCCTGGTCAGCCCGAGCCGTTGCGAGAGCCGGCGCACGTGGGTGTCCACGACAACTCCCTGCGGGCTTCCGAGCTCCGCCGCCACAACGTTGGCGGTCTTCCGCGCGACGCCGGGCAGGCGCAGAAGCTCGTCGATCGTGCGAGGCACCTCGCCGTCGAACTCGTCCAGCAGAACGTGCATCGTGCCCCGGATCGACCTCGCCTTCTGCCGGAAGAAGCCGGTCGCGTACACGTCCCGTTCGAGCTCCTCCTGCGGCACCGCGAGATAGTCCTCCGGACGGCGGTACTTCTCGAAGAGGCGCTCGGTGACACGGTTCACGTTCACGTCTGTCGTCTGCGCGGACAACATGACCGAGACGAGAAGCTCGAGTGGGTTCCGGAACGTGAGCGCGATCCGCGCGTCGGCGTGCTCGGCCGCGAGCCTCTCGATGATCGGGCGGATCCGATCGCGTCTGCGACCGACCGGCCGCCGCGCCTCACGGATGAAGCTACGTGGCAATGCTCTCGAAGTACGCGGACACGGCGTCCGGGTCCTCCGGCTCGAGCAGCCACCCGGCGATCTGGTCGGCGCCGGGGTAGCCGCTGGCCCGAATCAGCGCCGTGGCCGAGTCAACGGCGTACGGCGTGTGCCGGAACTCGACCTCTTCGCCGTCCACCAACGCCCAGAACGCACCCTGTTTGCCCTCGTACGGAATGCCGACGCTCCCCGCGTTGACGAAGCGAGTCCCATCGACAACGCGCTCGAACTGCACGTGCGTGTGGCCCCCGATGACAAGGCGCTCCTCGACTCCTTGCAAGGCCGCCCGAAACCGCTCGTCGGAGGAGTCGCGGGTCAGGATCTCGTCGTCGTCGCGCGGGGATCCGTGGCAGTAGAGGACGCCGCCGAGCGACACGGCCTGTGGAAGCTCGCGCAGGAACGCGACCGACGCCGGATCGAGCTTGCCGGCGATCCACTCCCAGGTTCCCTCGGGTGCACGCGGCGACTCGCGGTCGGCATTGCCGCGGACGAAGACTGCATCGAGGCCGACGAGCCTGTCGAGGCACTCGCGCGGGAACGGCCCCGCGACGACGTCGCCGCCGCACACGATCCGATCGACGTCCAGCGAGGCGACCTCCGCCAGCACGGCCTCCAACGCGGGCAGGTTGCCGTGGACGTCACAGAGAGCGGCGGCGCGCATCAGGCTGTGCCTATCAAACCGCGGCAGCCAGCTCGGGCGGACGAGAGCGCAGCCGTGTGCCCGCGCACACGACATCGAGGGCCGGGCAGCCTGCGCAGATGAACTCGCTCGGTGTCGGCTGGAATTCGCCGGCGCGGATCCTGCCGATCGCCTCCGACAGCTCTGCCTCGAGCGCAGGCGTGTCCGCGCGGGCGAACGTGGCCGAGACAACGGCGTCGGCGCGCTCCAGGAAGTGGTAGACGACCTCCACCTCCTCTGCACCGGCGCGGAAGCACGCGAGCGCGTAGACGAGGCGCTGCAGCCGGTAGTCAGCCTCGACGATCTCGTCCGGCGAGCCCTCGGCGAGCGAGTTCGTCTTGTAGTCGAGGACGAGGGCCTGCGACCCGTCGCGATGCAGGACGTCGAGCCGCCCGTGCAGGAGGACACCGTCGTGCTCGAAGGCAAACGGCCGCTCCGGCCGCGCCCCGGCGAGCGTGGCGATCCGGCGTGCGAGGTCGGAGCCGCAGTACGACGCGACGAACCCGGCGATTCGAGTCAGCTCCTCGTCGGTCACAGCCGGATACCAGGCACGCACCTGTTCCACATCCGGCGGCGCGGGTGCAGCGAGATCGACGAGCTCCAGCAGCCGATGTACCGCGTCCCCGACCTCGGTCGCCGCCAGGCCGCTCCGCCCGGCCACCGTCCCGTGCGCGTCAGCCGGCCGCATGCCGGCGACCCGCTCGGCGTAGTAGCGGTACGAGCAGCGCTCGAAGAGCGCAAGCGCGCTGTACGAGAGGCGGCGTACATCGTGCAGCGGCGGCTCGGGCAGCGCCTGGATCGGCGCCAGCACCGGCGCGAGCGGCGGCAGCGGCGGCGCAGCTCCCGGTGAGAAGAGGGCGAGTTGCCCGGTCTCCTCGTCGACAACGGCTTCGACCGGCGCGGCGACCCGCTCCGGCACAGCTGCCGGCGGCGTTCGATCGACGCGGACGAGCACGCGTGCGCCTTCGCGCTCCAGTTCGATCGGCGCCTCGCGCGCGCGCCCGAGCTCGGCTGCGCAGTCGAGACGACCGAGCACCCAGCCGATCGGCGTCTTCTCGTCGGCCCTGCGCTGCGAATCGATCGAGCCGGAGACGATCAGCCGGTCGATCGCTCGAGTCATGGCGACGTAGTAAAGGCGGAGCCGTTCCGCCTCGTCCTCCGCCTGGCGCGCGCCCTTGACGCTCTCGTAGTCCAGTACGCCGTGGCGCTTGCCGGTCACCGGGTCGGCAACCCGGAAGCCGAAGCGGCCGTCGGAGAGGCACAGGATCTCGTCCGCAGACGGCGCGTTCCGGTCACGCCCTGCGTCGGCAACGACGACCACCTTGAACTCGAGGCCCTTCGCGCCGTGGATCGTGAGCAGCCGCACCGCATCCGCTCCCTCCTCCTCGGCCACCGCGTCGCGCTCGGCGGCGCCGACCGCCTCCTGCTCCTCGACGAAGCGAACGAAGCTCTCGAGATCCGGGCCGCGCAACTCCTCGTAGGAGCGTGCGATCCGAGCGAGCTTGCGCAGGTTTGCGTAGCGCCGGCGGCCATCCCACTGAGCGAGGACGGCGAGGTCGTAGTCGTGGTCGGCGACGATCCTCTCGCAGAGCCGCTCGAGCGAGAGCCGCGCCGCAGCCTCCACGAGCCGGTCGTAGCGCTGGCGAAACGCGCGCAGGAGCCGGACGTCCCGCTCGTCCAGATCTGCCGGGTAGCGAGCGCTCCAGCCCGGTGAAGATCGGCCCGCGAGCGGCGCGCCGAATCAGCAGCAGCGCGTCGTTCGAGACGCCGACGAACGGCGAGGCGAGCACCGAGACGAGCGCCTCGTCGTCGTAGCGGTTCTGGAGCAGCCGCAGGTACGAGAGCAGGTCGACAACCTGCTGCTGACCGAAGTAGCCGCGGCCGGTCGCGCGATAGGTGGCCAGACCGGCCTCGCGCAGCTCTTCCTCGTACCACTCGGCATCGGTGCCCGCGGCGAACAGGAGGACGATCTCCCCGGCGGTCGCGGCTCCGCTGTCGACGAGCTCCTTCACGCGTCGCGCGACGTGGCGCGCCTCGGCGCGGCGCCAGTGCACGCCGCTGTCGGCGTAGGCGGCCTTGTCCGTCACGAGCAGCTCGACCGGGGTCCCGAAGACCGGGTCAGGGAACTCGCCCGAAGCCGCGAGCGGCTGGAACTCCTCGCCGAACTCGGCGCCGAACAGGTGGTTGACGACCGAGAGCACCTCGGGCCGCGAGCGGTAGTTCCGAGTCAGCGGGAGCAGCGTGTCGGCCTGCTCGCGCCGCTCGCGGAACACCTGCACGTCCGCGTGCCGGAACCCGTAGATGGACTGGAACTCGTCGCCGACGAAGAACCGCTCGGTGTCCCCGCCCGTAAGCAGGTCCACGAGCTCGCACTGGAGTCGGTTGGTGTCCTGGAACTCGTCGACCATGATCGAGCGGAAGCGCAGCTGCTCGCGCTCCCTCAGCGCCTCGTTCTCCCTCAGCAGGTCGCGCGCCCGGAGCTGGAGGTCCTCGAAGTCGAGCGCCGACTCGCGGTCCTTCGCAGCAGCGTAGGCCTCGGCGAAACCGAGCAGGAGCTCCTGGAGCAGCTCGCGGTCGCGCAGCGCGAGCTCGTCGAGCGCAGCCTGCTCGACCGCTCCGCGCGCCTCCTCGTACGTCGCGGCACGCTCGCCGCGAGCCCGGAGGCCACTGAGGTCGAGCAACCGCTCCGGCAGCTGCGGGGCTTCCGTCAGGACGAGCGCCTGAGCGGCGGCCGCGCGGGCGGCGTCGGTGGCATCGGCGTCGTCTGCGAGACAGCGGGATGCCTCGGCCAGCTCCGCGAGCCGCGCCTCGAGGCCGGGCCTCTCACCGAGCTCGAGCGCGAGCTCGCGTCCGGCCGAGCGGAGCGTCTCGTAGACGGTGGTCAGCATCCGGCGCAACCCGGCCGCGCCGTAGGTCGCGAGCAGCCGCAGCCGTGCCGGGTCCTCGCCTGCGCAGAACTCGTTCAACGCCGCCTCGAACGCCTCGCCGCGGATCACACGCCCCTGGCTGTCGTCCAGGACGCGGAACCGCGGGTCGAGGCCGGCGGCGAACGGGTGTGCCTTCAGCAGACGCAGGCAGAACCCGTGGATCGTCGAGATCCAGGCTCCGTCGAGCGAGCGAGCGAGATCGTGGCGTCCCAGCTCGTGCAGACGCGCACGGATCCGGCTGCGCAGCTCGCCCGCCGCCCGTTCCGTGTAGGTGATCACGAGCATCGACTCGACGTCGAGCCCGCGCTCGCACACCGCCTCGACGAAGCGCTCGACGAGCACCGTCGTCTTACCCGTGCCGGCGCCCGCCGAGACGAAGACCTGGCCCCGCGCAGCGATTGCCGCGGCCTGCTGGTCATTCGGAGCGCGCTTCCCCGCTCCGACACCGGCAAAGCCGGTGCCTCCGCTTTTACGCGGCTCCGTCGAGCCTACGCCGCTCATGCGCGCCTGATCCGGCACATCCGCCAGAGGTCGCACCAGGCCGGACAGCCGTCCGTCCCCTTCGGGTCGTGACGCACGTCGCCCGCCCGGATTCGCTGCGCGAGACCGCGCGCGAGGTCGCGCGCGCCTTCGACCTGCGCCCAGAACGCATCCTCATCGAGGTAGTCGTTCTTGACGAAGCCGGGCAGCACGTCGTCCTTCGCGTCGGCCCGGAGGAGACCGCGTGCGCGACGCTCGCCCGCAAGCGGCCGGTAGAGCCCGCCGAGCGGCTCGATCCCGACGAGGTCGCGCAGGACGAGCATGTACAGGGGAATCTGGAGACGAAGCTCTTTCTCGATCTCCGCGGCGGAGTGACCGGTCCGGCCGGACTTGTAGTCCTGGACGATCCCGCGCGCGCTGCCGGGATCGACGTCGATCCGGTCGATCTTCCCCGACAGCGTGACGCCGTCCCCGAGGTCGAGCCCCCGCTGAAGCTCGGGAGCCGATCGCTCCGAACCAAACCCGACCTCGAACTTGCGCGGCACGAGCGGCGACGGCGAGCGTGTCTCGTCGCGCACGAGCTGCTCGAGGTCGCGGCGGAGGCTCTGCTCGAGTTCACGCCGCTCGAGCTCGGTCATCTCCATCCTCACGCCGCCGAGCGCGCTGTCCAGGCACTCGCCGAGGAAAACCAACGCGTCGTCGAGGCGGCTCTCGTCGACGGTGTCGCTGCCGATCGCCCGGGGCAGGCCCGCGTAGAAGCGGTGCAGTGTCGTGTGCGCGACCGAGCCGCGCAGCATCGCGTCCACCCGCCTGTCGATCTGGCGCGGGGAGATCAAGCGCTCGAAGAACCAGGCCGACGAGCAGTCGGCGAAGCGCTCGAGCTCGGTGACGTTGAAGGGCGTCTTCGCCGCGAGCTCGCCCAGCACCCGTGGGTGCGTGAGCGCCGTCTCCCGCGTGAAGGCGCGCCGTGCGCGCTCGAGCTGCCGCTCCCAGCCATTTGCGGCAGCCAGCGCCTGCGCCCCGTCGAGCTCGCGGACCGCGAGCAGGGCGAGCGCCCGTAGCCGTTCCCGCTCGGTAGGAGCCTCCTCCAGCTCCCACGTGAGCTGCGAGAGCGGACGCCGCCTCGTCCAGCGCCGAACGTCGTCGGGATCGAAGAGCGCCGCGACCTCGTCCCAGAACGGGCTCGACTCGCGGGGGCTCCCCTCGTCGGTCGCTGCCTCGCGGACGAGGGTCAACCGGCGCGTCGCCCGGGTGCAGGCCGTGTAGAAGAGGTAGCGCTCGCGCTCGACGGCGTCGGGGCGGACGAGCCGTGCGTGTGCGTCCCGGTCGAGCGCGCCGCGAGCATCGTCGTCCAGGAACGGGGACGGGTTGCCACGGCGGGGCAGCGTCCCTTCCTCGAGACCGAGCAGGAAGACGGCGTCGAAGCGGCGCGTTCGGGCGCGGGCCAGGTCGAGGACGGCAACGCGACCGCGCTCTCCCGCCAACCCGATCCGCACCTCTGCGTGCTCGAGTGCCGCCAGCACCTCATCCGCCGTGAGCTCGCCGCCCAGCGCGCGCCAGCCGTCGAGCTCCTCGAGCAGGCGTGCGATCGCGTCGTAGGCGCGCAGGTCGGCGCGGCTCGACTCGCCGACCGGCGGCGCCTCGAGCCCGTGAGCGCCTCGCAACATCGATGCCGTGACGGCTCGGACTGCCTCGACCGGTCCGACCGCGCTGCGCAGCGCCTCGAGCGGCGGCAGCGGCTGCCCGTCGCGGAGCTTGATCGTCTCCTCCTCGACCGCCTCGCGCGACGAGACTCCGCGGCCGCGCAGCCTGCCCTCGAGAAAGTCGACGTTCGAGCGGGTGAAGCCGGAGAAGGGCGAGCGGAGGTACGCGTAGAGGTCGCGGCGGCCGCCCTGCTGCCATTCGAAGCGGAGCAGAGCGAGCAATGCCTGCCCGAACGGGGTTTGGCCAAGCCGGATCCGCCCTTCGATCGTGACCGGGATCCCGAGGGTTCCGAGCACGGTCTCCAGCGCCGCACGCCAGCGTTCGACCGAAGGAACGACGAGTGCGATCTCCTCGAGCGCCGTGCCGCCGGCCGCGAGCTCCCGGATCTCCTCCGAGACGAGCTCCAGCGATGCGCGCGACCCTGCGGCCTCGAAGAACCGGATAGCGCCGTCGAGCGCCGGGCCCGTGGGCGGCGCGTCGGCGAAGAGGTGCCGCTCCAGGTGCGCCAGCGCCTCGTGCCCGTAGTCGGCGGCGCGGGCCGGGAACTCCTCGATCTGCCCTCCCGCGAGCGCGGCGAGGTCCTCCTGCGTGCGCCGCAGCGACGCGAACGCGGCGCGGCCCGGCTCGTACGGGAGCGAGACGGTCACCTCCGTGCGTCCTGAGAGCGCCTCGAGCAATCCCCACTCCGCACCGGTCAGGTCTTCGAATCCGTAGGCGAAGACGGGTCGGCCGTCCCATGCATCGAGATCCGAGCGAAGGCGCTCCACCGCGCGGCGCCGAAGCAGGTCGCGGTCCCACAGGCCGAGCCGATCGAGCTCTGCCCGATACGCGGCGTAGAGAAGCCCAAGGTCACCGTCCAGTTGTTCGGGCTCCAGGAGACCCGACTCGAGCTCCGAGAGCGTGGCGAGAAGTGCGTCCGCGAAGCCTGCGAACCGGGCGGAACGGCCGAGGCCATTCAGCGGGGTCGACCCGAGAATGCGGCGGGCAACGAATGCACGCTGCGCATCGCTCGTGACCGGCCGCGTATCGGCTCCACCGAGTGCGAGCTCACGGAAGACGTCGTCGAACGTGCCGATCGAACCTGCGAGCAGGGCGCCTGCGCGCCGCAGCAGGTCGCGTTCGATGCGGTCGACGTCCGTCCTGTTGGGCACGATGAGGACCGGATCGCGGTCGATCACCGCGAGGTATTCCTCGAGGAGGCGCGCGATCTTGCCGGCTTTCGCCGGCCCGAGGACGAGAGCCAGGCCCATATGTCCATGGTAGTCCGGCCCTCTGCTGCCCAGGGTGACGAAAAAGGTGGAAAGAGCGGGGTTTCCCCCGCCCTCTCACAGTCAGGCGGCTACTGCGTCGCCGACTTCGGCCGGCGGCCGCGACGCGCGACCTGGCGGCCGCCCATCTTCTCGGCCTCGGCGTCGGTGACGTCGAGCTCACGCACGCCCTTGCGGGCGTCGTGGAACGTGATTCGAATCGTCGCGCCCTTACCCTCGGCGATCTCGATGCCGGAGATATCGGACACAAGCACGGTCTTGCGAGCCACTGGTATTCCTCCTTGGAGAACCTGATTCCGCGCGCTTACCGTATCGCAAAGCGAGACATAAATCACGCGGCCTTGCGCGCGCGCCTGATTCGCCATGAACGCAGCAAACTGACGAGCGCACTCTCCTCCGGATCGAGACCGATGTCGCGCGCTTTGACAACCCGTAAATGCCGTGGCCGGAAATCCTCGATCGTTCTTCCGTCGAGATACTGCTCGACGACTGCCGGGCTGACGTACGACGCGCGTGCGACGGCCGGCGTATTTCCGAGCCGCTCGCCGACCGTGCGCATCACATTCGTGACGACCTGCTTTGCCTCGGCGTCGGTCTCTGCGAGTCCGTGCTCGGCCAACGCGATCGCCGCCGTCAGAGTCCCGCCCCACGTCCGGAAGTCCTTGGCGGTGAACTCCGCGCCCATGTGCTCGCGGATGTAGTCGTTGAGGACCGCACCCGTGAGCATGCAGGACTCGCCGTTCACGCCGTAGCGAAAGAGCCGCGCACCACCGGGCTGTGCGAGCAGCTCCTTGATCGCCTCCGCGAGCTCGGAGTCGACGATCGTCGTCCGCACCTGCAGCTTGTGCTTGGCACGGAAGCGGAACTTGACCCTCGTTCCCCGGACGGACACATGCCGCTTGGTCAGCGTTGTCACACCATGCGTCCGCGACGTCCTTGCGTAGCGATCCGATCCGACCCGGAACCAGGCCATGTTGATCAGCCTCACGGCAATGGCGCAGACGTACTCCCTTTCGGACGGGTCGTACGTCATGTGCTCGCCCATCGCCATCCGCAAATCGGGCAGTCGCTCGGCGAACAGGACGAGCTTGTCGAACTTGGCCTGCTCCTGTTGGGCCCGGAATTCCGGGTGATAGAGATACTGGCGCCGGCCGGCCTTGTCGAGGCCGGTCGCCTGGAGCTTGGCCGTCGCACGCGGCGAGATCCACACGTCCTTCCAGGCAGGCGGAATCACGAGCGATTCGATTCGCTCGATTTTCGCGGGGTCGTCGATGCGGTTGCCCCGCCCGTCGAGGTAGTGGAACCGTCTCTTGGACCCCGCGCGCGTCCAACCACCTTTGCGCGCCACGTCGCTCGTGTACCCGTTCGGCCCAACTATCATCCCCCGCCGATGGATTCGCGGACAATCGTCGTGCTCGAAGGAGACGAGACGGGGCAGGAGCTCCTCGAGGAGTCGCTGCGTGTGCTGATGCCCGACGTGATCGGGATCGAGCTCGAGTTTCCGCGTTTCGACCTCTCGCTCGGGCACAGGCGGGAGACGAAGAACGCAGTCGTGTACGACGCCGCGCGCGCGGTGCGAGAGCACGGTCTCGGCCTGAAGGGTGCGACGGTGACGCCCGAGACGCGCGACGACGTCGGGTCGCCGAACCGGATCCTGCGCGAGGAGATCGGCGGCAAGGTGATCGTACGGACCGGCCGGCGCATCCCCGGTGTCGTACCGCTCGGCGGCGTGCATGCGCCCATCTCCGTCGTCCGCATGGCCGTCGGCGACGCCTACGGCGCCAAGGAGTGGCGCGAGGGCGAGGGCGAGGACGAGGTCGCGTACAGGACCGAGCGGATCGAGCGTCGGATCTGTCGCGCCGTCGCGGAGTTCGCCTTCCGGCAGGCCGAGCGCATGGGCGCCAAGGTGTTCGGCGGCCCGAAGTACACCGTCAGCCCGACCTACGAGGGAATGCTGAAGGAAGAGATGGACGCGGCTGCATCGCGCCATCCCGACGTGAAGTACGAGCCTCAGCTGATCGACGCGACGTTCGCGCTGCTGATCGCCAACACGGGCGAGCCGCTCGTGATTCCCGCCCTGAATCGCGACGGCGACATCCTTTCCGATCTCGTGCTTCCGCTCTTCGGCTCGATCGCGGGCTCCGAGTCCCTACTGGTGGCGTTTGGCGAGGACTACACGCCGACCGGGCTGATGGCCGAGGCCGCGCACGGCACGGCGCCTTCGCTCTTCGGCAAGGACGTCGCGAACCCGATGGCGATGATCCTCGCAGGCGCGGCGCTGCTGTCGCATGCCGACGAGGCCGGGCAGCAGGCGGGTCGTGCGATCCGCGAGGCCTGCCTCGAGGCGGTCGCCGAAGGCTGCCGCACGGCGGATCTCGGCGGCCACGCGGGCTCGCGCGAGTTCACGGACGAGGTGATCCGCCGCACGAAGCAGAAGCTCGAAGTCTGGTCTTCGCTCTAGATCGCAACGCCGAGAGGCGCGGCGATCGGTGCGATCTCCCCGCGCTCCCAGCGGTCGACGAACGTGTAGGCGAGCCAGGGATCGAACTGCGAGCCCGCACACCGCTCCAGCTCGGCCAGCGCCGCTGCGACCGAGAGCGCAGGGCGGTACGGACGGACCGAGGTCATCGCGTCAAACGCGTCCGCGACCCCGAGCACACGCGCCTCGAGCGGGATCGAGTCGCCCTCGAGACGATGGGGATAGCCGGTGCCGTCCCAGCGCTCGTGGTGATGGAGCACAGACGGCACTGCGACCACGAAGTCGTCGAAGCACTCGACGAGGCGCGCACCCGCGACGGGATGACGCTTGATCTGACAGAACTCCTCGTCGGTCAACGGACCGGGCTTGCGAAGGACCGATGCGTGGACGGAGATCTTGCCGACGTCGTGCAGCGAACCACCGAGCCGTAGTGTGTCGAGGCGTCTGCCCGTCCAGCCCAGCGCAACGGCGAGAGCCTCCGCGAAGGCGGTCACCCGGGCCGAGTGGCCGCGCAGGTACGGATCCCGGGCTTCGAGAGCAGTCGAAAACGTGGCGAGCAGGGACCCCACACCGCTCGGTTTCCAGAGCGGATGCCTGTTCCCTTCTCGCTTACGTAGAGTTGCGTCTTCGTGAGGGTCGTCGTCCCGAAAGAGACCGAAGCCGGCGAGCGCCGGGTAGCGCTCATCCCCGACTCGGTCGGGCGGCTCGTCGGCGCGGGTTTCGCGATCGCCGTCGAGCAGGGCGCAGGTGCACTGGCCGGCTTCCCGGACGCGGAGTACGCGACGGCCGGCGCCGATGTCGTCGCGCCCAGCGAGCTCCTTGCGGGAGCCGAAGCCGTCGTCCGGGTCGGGAGGCCGGGCGCGGACGAGGTCGCGGGGCTCGCTCCGGGAACGGTGCTCATCGGCTTCCTCTCGCCTCTCACCGATCCGGCAGGGAATCGAGCGTCTCGCTGCGCGCGGCGTCGTTGCGTTCGCGATGGAGTCGATTCCGCGGATCACGCGCGCGCAGTCCATGGATGCTCTCTCCTCGCAGGCGAACGTGGCCGGCTACAAGGCCGCGCTGATCGCGGCCGACCGGCTGCCGAGGTTCTTCCCGCTGCTGATGACCGCGGCCGGGACGGTCGCACCCGCGAAGGTGCTCGTGCTCGGCGCCGGCGTCGCCGGGCTCCAGGCGATCGCGACGGCGCGCCGGCTCGGAGCCGTCATCACAGCGTTCGACGTGCGGCCGGTCGTCCAGGAGCAGGTCGAGAGCCTCGGCGCGACGTTCCTCGACCTCGGAGTTCGCGGCGAAGAGACGGAAGGCGGCTACGCGCGCGAGCTCTCCGAGGAGGAGCAGCGCCGCCAGCAAGACGCCCTCACCGAGCAGATCCCGGCCTTCGACGCCGTGATCACGACCGCTCTCATCCCCGGCCGGCCCGCACCGAAGCTGATTCCGGCCAGCGCCGTGCAGGGAATGCGGCAGGGGTCGGTGATCGTCGACCTCGCGGCGGAGGCGGGCGGCAACTGTGAGCTGACCGAGCCCGGCGAGGAGGTCGAGCGCGAAGGTGTGACGATCGTCGGACCGACGAACCTCGCGGCAACGATGCCGTACCACGCCAGCCAGCTCTACTCCCGCAATGTCACCGCGGTGCTCCAGCACCTCGCACCCGATGGCCAGCTGGTGGTCGACTTCGACGACGAGATCACCGCCGGAGCTTGTGTGACACGCAAGGAGGTGGCTGCGTGACCGAGCCCTCTTTTCTCATTGAGCTGACGATTCTCGTGCTCGCGATCTTCCTCGGCTTCGAGGTGATCTCGAAGGTGCCGCCCCTCCTGCATACGCCGCTCATGTCGGGGACGAACGCGATTCACGGGATCGTTATCGTCGGCGCCATCCTCGTTGCCGGCCAGGAGAACGCGGACACCCTCACCCGCGTCATCGGCTTCGTCGCCGTCGTGCTCGGAACAGCCAACGTCGTCGGCGGCTTCGTGGTCACCGACCGGATGCTCGAGCTGTTCAAGAGAAAGCCCAGTGAGCGCGAACCTCAGTAACAGCCTCTACCTGGTCACGATCGTGACCTTCATCCTGGCGTTGCGGTTCCTCTCGAGCCCTCGGCGGGCTCGGCTCGGCAACCAGGTCGGCGCGGCCGGGATGCTGCTGGCGATCGTCGTCACGCTCGCCCAACCGGGCCTGGACGGCTACCTCTGGATCGCGATCGCCATGGCGATCGGCGGCGTCGTCGGTGCGGTCGGCGCCCGCCGCGTGAAGATGACGGCGATGCCGCAGATGGTGGCGCTCTTCAATGGCGTCGGCGGCGGCGCGGTCGCCCTGATCGCACTGGCGGAGTTCCACAACCTCGGCCCCGAGCCGGGGACGCTGGATCTCAACCTCTCGGTGGCGATGCTCGTGTCCGCGATCATCGGCTCGATCTCGTTTGCGGGCTCGCTGATCGCCTTCGCCAAGCTGCAGGAGCTGATCGGCGGGCGGCCGATCGTCTACCCCGGGCAGAAGGTCGTGAACGCGCTCGTGATCGCGACGGCGCTCGGGCTCGCGGCCCTGATCCTCGCCGGGAACGAGTCCCAGTGGCTGCTGGTCGGTGTGATCGTGTCGGCGCTGGCCTTCGGCGTCCTCTTCGTCCTGCCGATCGGCGGCGCCGACATGCCGGTCGTCATCTCGCTCCTGAACGCGTGCACCGGGCTCGCCGCCTCGGCGGCGGGCTTCGCACTGCACGAGAACGTCCTGATCGTCAGCGGCGCCCTCGTCGGAGCGTCGGGCACCCTGCTGACGCTGCTGATGGGTCGGGCGATGAACCGCTCGATCACGAACGTCCTCTTCGGCGCCTTCGGTCAGATCCAGTCGGGAACGGGCACCGCGCTGGACGACGGGCGCAGCGCTCGCGCGACGACCGCGGACGATGTCGCGATCATGCTCTCGTACGCACGCCGCGTCGTGATCGTGCCGGGCTACGGGCTGGCGGTGGCGCAGGCGCAGCACGATGTCCGCGTGCTCGCCGACCTCCTCGAGGAGAAGGGCGTCGACGTCCGGTACGCGATCCACCCAGTTGCCGGGCGCATGCCGGGGCACATGAACGTCCTCCTCGCGGAGGCGAACGTTCCGTACGACCGGCTCTTCGAGATGGAGGAGATCAATCCCGAGCTGCCGCAGACGGACGTCGCGGTCGTGATCGGAGCGAACGATGTCGTGAATCCCGCCGCCCAGAACGACGCGGCCAGCCCGATCTACGGGATGCCGATCATCGAGGTCGACAAGGCGACGAACGTCGTCGTGATCAAACGCAGCCTCTCCCCCGGCTTTGCCGGCATCGACAACCCCCTCTTCTACGACGCGAAGACGGGGATGCTGTACGGGGACGCGAAGCACGCGCTCGAGCAACTGCTCACCGCGGTCAAGAACCTGTAGACGTGGTTCCGTTCTTCTCCGCGCGACACGTCGAGGCGGCAGTCACGCCCAGACGGGCCTATGACGCCGTTCGAGACGCGTTCATCGCACACGCCCGCGGCGAGTGGACGATGCACCCGAAGTTGTATGTCACGAACTACCCGGCTGGCGATTTTCGCGCGATGCCGGCGCTCGGAGGTGGCCATGCCCTATTGAAATGGGTCACTTCTTTCCCGGGCAATCCCGAGCGCGGCTTGCCGACTGTGAGCGGTCTCGTCATCCTCTCGGACGCCGAGACCGGCCTCGTCGAGGCGGTCCTGGACGCAGGTTCGGTGACCGCGCTTCGCACCGGGGCGGCCGCCGTGCTCGCGGCGGAGACGCTGGAGGCGCGCGGCGAAGTCGCGTCCGTGATCGGGGTCGGCGTAAACGGACGGGCGGCGGCACGAACCTTCAAGGCGTTCGATCGCGCCGTCTTGCTCTGGGACGTCGACGAAGAACGGGCGCGAGCCGTGGCGGCCGACCTCGGTGTCGGCGTCGCCCTGACCCTCGACGAGGCACTCGGTGCAGACGCCGTCGTGACAGTGACCCCCGGCCGGACGGTCCTGATTCCGGAGGGCTCGCTGCGGGCCGGCCAGCACGTCAGCCTGATGGGTGCGGACGGGCCTGGGAAGGCGGAGATCGCGGTCGCCGAGCTCCAGCGGGCGCGGATCTTCTGCGACGAGTGGGAGCAGGCGAGCCACGGCGGTGAGCTCGCGGCTGCCGTCGACGTGGGGGCGATCACGCGCGACGACGTGACCGAGCTCGGCAACGTGCTCACGGGCGACGCCGAGGGTCGCCGTTCGGCGGACGAGATCACGATTTTCGACTCGACGGGCCTCGCGATCCAGGATCTCGCGATCGCGATCGCCGCTTTCGAGCGCGCGGGCGAGCTCGACCTGCCGACGATGGAGCTCTAGCGCGTAAGGAACGGGTCGCGAGAAGGTTGTTCGGTCATCAATCCCACTCCCGAGGAGGGAACGATGACCAGCAAGCACCGGATCGCGTGCATCGCACTCAGCGCCACCGTCGCTTTCAAGCTCTTCGCGGGAACAGCAGACGCCGCAGTCCTGAACGCCGGCGAGCTGGCCGCGAAGGGCCGCGGCCTCCCCACCGTCCTGCAGGCGAGTGGGCCGACTGGGCGTCCGATCGTCGTCACCGACATTTCGAATCCCAACGCGCCGGTACAGCTCGGTAGAGGCGTGGACATCGCCAGGGTCGACGGCGAGATCGTCAACAGCTAGGTGACGCAGTCACCGCAAGCCGCGGGGGCCGGCGGCCCGGCCCCCGCAACAGTCCTTCGAACCCAGCTCGACAACAACCGGGCCACCGTGACGCCTCGAGCGCTAGGCGACGAGACGCGCAGGATCCATTGGCTCGAGCAGCGGATGCGGGCCGCCCGCGATCGCCTGCGCAACGAGGTCGCCGCACATCAGGCCCAGCACGTTGCCGTGCCCGGAGTAGCCGCCGGCCATCCAGAGGCCGTCTCGTCCGGGCACGCGCCCCACGACAGGCATCAGATCGGGCACGAGCCCGAAGACCCCGGCCCAGCGATGGGTCACGTGCGGGCGGCGGCCGAGGATCTGCTCCACGAAGTCGTCGAGCGCGCCCTGGATTCGCGGCGTCGTCTCCTCCGAGGTCGTGAACTCGGACTCCAGGTCGAAGTCGCGGAAGCCGCCCGCGAGGATCCGCCCCTCCTCATCCTGGTGCCAGTAGTCGTAGCCGTGCCGGCCGTAGTGCGGCATCGGGAACAGCCGCTCGGGCAACGGCTCGGTCGCGATCATCTGGCCGCGGGTCGGGATGATCAGCCCTTCGAGCTCGCCCAGAAGGCCGCTCGGATAGCCGTCGGTCGCGACGACGATCGTCTCGGCCTCGAGCGCATCCAGATCCTCGACGCGATCGTGCTCGCGGATCTCGACACCCGCCTCTGCCGCAAGGCCGGCGAGCCGGCGGACGAGCCGCGCGGGCTGCAGCACCGCGTCGTCCGGGTGGAAGAGTGCTCCGGGGAAGCGTCCGGCCAGCGGCTCGGGCAGGTCGTCACGCCATTCGGCCTCGAAACCGTCCTCGCGCAGCGCCTCGTACTCGGCGCGGAGCTCCTCCCGCTCGTCGGCCCCTGCGAGCCGCAGGCTCCCCGTACGACGGTACGCATCGCCTCCGAGCTCTCCCATTCGGCCGACGTAGTCCTCGGTCAGCCGCCAGTAGTCGGCCGCCTGGTCGCCGCCGAGCCATTCGCGCGCGCTGTCGTAGGCCATCGCGCCACCGCGGAGCGCGAAGCCGCCGTTGCGCCCGCTCGCGCCCGACGCCACCGCGCGCGCCTCGTGCAGGCGCACGCGCTTGCCTGATTGCGCGAGCGTCAGCGCGCAGGAGATGCCCGTGACGCCCCCACCGACGATCTCGACATCGGCCGCACCGGTGAGCGGACGCGACACGAGCGCAGGGGCAGGCTCCGAGAGCCAGTACGAATCAGCCACGGCGCGATGCTAGCTAGCCGGCCGATAGACACCTCCTTCCTCGTTCACGGCCCCTGCGAGCTCGAGCTCGGTCAGGGCGACGGCGAGCTCTTCGGCGGAGAGGCCGGTCGCCCGCCCGAGCTCGTCTGCGCCCGCCGCCGCAGTGCGGACGGTGGCGAGCACGGCGCCCGCCGCCGCGCCGACCTGCGGTTCGGGGCGCTCGGGCGCCACGAGCCCGAAGCTCTCGAGCACGTCCTGGGCGCACGTGAGCGGCGTCGCGCCGAGCCTGAGCAGGGCATTCGATCCGGCAGACAGCGCACTCGTGATCTCGCCGGGAACGGCGAAGACCTCTCTCCCCTCCTCCAGGGCGAAATCCGCCGTGATCAAGGCGCCGCTGCGCTCCCGCGCCTCGACGACCACGGAGGCGGCACAGAGACCGGCCACGATCCGGTTGCGCGCGGGGAAGCGCCACGGCGCCGGCTCGACTCCCGGTGCGTACTCCGAGACGACCAGGCCGCTCAGCGCGATCTGTCGTGCGAGCTCGCGATTGGCCGCCGGATAGTCGCGGTCGATGCCGCAGCCGAGGACGGCGACGGTGTTCCCGCCCGCCTCCAATGTGCCGCGGTGCGCCTCGGCGTCGACCCCACGCGCAAGGCCGCTGACGACGACCAGCCCCGCAGCGGCCAGATCGCGCGCGACGCTCCGGGCGACCTGCCGTCCGTACGCCGAGCACGCGCGCGCGCCGACGATCGCCACCGCAGGCCGAGTCAAGAGCGCTGCCTCGGCGCCCCCGCGGAGAAAGAAGCCCGGCGGTGGATCGTGGATCGCGCGCAGGAGCGGCGGGAACGCGGGGTCCGAACGGCCGAGGAAACGGAAGCCGAGCGCCTGCAGCCGCTCCAGCTCTGCACGGGCGTCGAACGCGGCCTTGAAGGCTGCGAAGCGGGCGCTGCGCGGCTCTCCCACGAGGTGTGCGTCGCTGGCGGCCGCGAACGACGCCAATACGAGCTCGTTCACGTCGCGAGCTCCTTCGGCGAGCGGTACGCGAGCGCCTCGGCGACGTGCTCCGGACGCACCGACTCCTCGCCCGGCGAGGGCCGCAGCGGTTCGGGCAACTCGGGCGACGCGCGCCCGTCCACGCCCGGAGAGCGGCAGGCGCTCGACTGCGCGGCTGAGCAGATCATCCGCCTCCTTCGTGCGCCTGAGCGGTGGACCGGAGAGCCGAGCTCGACCGGCGGCGACCCGCTCACGCACGGGTGCGGACGGCTCAGACGGTCCGGCGGCGAGCTGGTCGGCACGAGGTCGAGGCACGGTCACGACGAGGTCGAACCGGTCGAGGAGCGCGCTCGAGAGCTTGTTCCGGAACGCTGCAAGCCGCTGCGCCGAGCACGTGCACTCGGCCGCCGGATCACCCCTGCCGGCGCACGGACAGAGGTTCATCGTCCCGAGCAGCTGAAATCGAGCAGGGAAGAGCGCCTGGCCCTGCACCCGCGCGACCGAGACGACGCCGTCCTCGAGCGGCTGCCGCAGCGCCTCGAGCGCGGGACGCTGGAACTCGGGCAGCTCGTCGAGCAGCAGGACGCCGTGATGGGCGAGGCTCGCCTCGCCGGGGCGCGGCCCGGAGCCGCCGCCGACGATCGCCGCCGTCGAGGCGCTGTGATGCGGCGCGCGGAACGGCCGGCGCGTGATCAGCGGCCGCTCAGGTGGAAGAACGCCGGCGACGGAATGGATTCGCATCACCTCGAGCGCCTCCCGAGGCTCGAGCGGCGGCAGGATCGAGGGCAGGCGCCGGCCGAGCATCGTCTTTCCCGTCCCGGGCGGCCCGGCGAGGAGCAGGTTGTGACCGCCCGCCGCCGCGAGCTCGAGCGCCCGCCGCGCACGCTCCTGTCCGCGCACGTCCGCGAGGTCGGGGTGCTCCGGCTCCGCCTCCTCGTCAGGGGGCTCCGCCGGCGGCGGCCGAAGCTCGCCACGGAGGTAGGCGACCGCCTCGGCGAGATGGCGCACCGGCACGGCCTCGACCCCGCCCAGCTCGGCCTCGCAGGCCGACTCGGGCGCGCACAGGATCCGCTCGAGCCCGGAGCGCCGCGCGCCCTCGGCGACGGCGAAGGCGCCGCGCACGGGCCGGACTCGGCCGTCGAGAGCCAGCTCACCGACGGCCGCGTGCTCGGCGAGCCGCTCGACCGGGAGCTGCCGGGAGGCCGCCAGCACGGCCAGCGCGATCGAGAGGTCGAAGCCCGATCCTTCCTTGCGCAGTCCCGCGGGAGCCAGGTTGACGGTGATCCGTTTCAGCGGCCACTCGAGCCGAGCGGAACCGATCCCGCTGCGCACTCGGTGCTTGGCCTCCGCGCACGCCCGGTCGGCGAGCCCGACGATCGCGAAGCCGGGCAGCCCGCCGTCGATGTGCGCCTCGACCTCGACGCGCCGAGGCTCGATGCCGACGAGAGCGTGGGTGACGGAGCGCGCGAGCACTCCGGCGAGGCTACGCGTGCATCAGCGTCCGAAACTCACAATTCAGCGACAGATCAGTATCGATTCGTAGTACTCGCCCGCCCGCCGGCCGGTGCGGCGGTTGACATGCCGTTCGAGCCGCTCGTCGAGCCGCAGGCCCGCGCGCTCGAGGATCTCCGGATAGAGCTCCCGCCGGTCGTTGACGACGATGCAGACGGGAGCGCCGCGCCGCAGGCCCGTGCGCACGCGGGAGAGCACGGCTGCGATTCCGGTGACGTACTCCTCGATCGCCGCCTTGCTCGTTCCGCGCGCGGCGGCGCCCAGCTCCCGCTCACGCCGGTCGTCGAGCCCGAGCAGCTCGTAGGCATAGCGGTGCTGCTCGTGGTAGTCGATCAGGCCGGGATAGGGAGGCGACGTGACGACGCCGTCGTACGGCCCGCCGAGCTCGAGCTCCCGCGCGTCCCCGTGCAGCACCAGGGCCGCCCGCCTCGGATCGCGCACCCCGGCGAATGCGCGGATCCGCGCCGCGGTGTCGGTCAGGTAGCGGGAGAGGAACTTTCCTGCGCTCTCGACCGGGCGGCAGGTCCGGCGGTGCTTGTGGCACCAGTACTCGCCCAGTTGCGGCGCGCGCGGGAAGTCGAGGTCGAAGTGGGTCGTCTGCCGCGCAGAGCGCGCCGCGCGCGCGAGCACGACCCGTAGCACGTCCTGGCTCGAGTACTCCGGGATCAGAGAGCGGAAGTGCAGCAGCTCGGCCGCGGCCTGCGGTGCGAACCACTCGGCGGCGAAACCGGTCGGCCGCTCGGCCGAGACGTCGAGGCGCTTCCCGATGTCGCGCACATCGGCGTCGAGCGCCTCCAGGTCGTGCTCGCGCGTCTTGACCGAGACGAGGAGCGCGTTGAACGCTGCGATGTCGACCCCGACCGCGTCGTAGCCGGACTCGAGCGCCTGTACGAGCGTCGTCCCCGAGCCGGCGAACGGGTCGAGGACCCGGCCCCCGAGGACGCACGTAACGCTCGAGCAGGGCCTCGACGAGCTGCGGGACGAACTTGCCGAGATACGGATGGAGCCTGTGGACATGCTTCGTCCGCTCGCGCTCGGGGAGCTCGCGCTCCGACCAGGAGAGGGCGAGGTCGATCTCGCCGTAGAGCTGCGTCTGCGTGAGCGCCACCACGTCGGCATTCGCCACCCCGCGACGGTCGCCTCCATCCGATCGAGCTAGGCAGGCTCCCGTCCGCGGGCGTCGGTGTCGTTCGGCTCCTCGGGGAGCTCGAGCGCGACGGCGCCGCTGCCGAGCGGTCGCCGCGGCGGCCCGCTGGGGACGAGCGCCGGCTCCTCGTCGGGTGGCGCGGGAGGCGGCTCCGGCGGCGCGAGCCCGAGAGCCCGCTTGATCCGCTGCCAGAGACCGCCTCTCGCATGCGCCTAGTAGTGGATGCCGTTCGCGGCGTCGAGTTCCTTCAGACGCCTGATCCGCTCTTGCATCGGCGGGTGGGTCGAGAAGAGCGCCGTCAAACCCTTCCGCTTCAGCGGGTTCGCGATGTAGAGCGACTCGGTCGCCGGGTTGACGTTCATCGGCACGGCCTCGACTCCACGCTCGAGCGTCCCGAGCGCCTCCGCCAGCGGCCGGCCCTCGCCGAGATACTGCGCCGCAGTCGCGTCGGCGAGATACTCGCGCTGACGCGAGACGGCGAGCTGCAGGATCATGGCTGCGATCGGGGCGACGATGACCGCGACGAGCACGCCGACGATCCCCAGCGGATTGTCGTCGTCGTCGTCCGCCGCCGAAGAACATCGAGAACTGCAGGATGTTCGCGATCGCCGCGATCGCGGCGCCGATCATCGCGGCGATCGTCATCACGAGGATGTCGCGGTTGGCGACATGCCCCATCTCGTGCGCGAGCACGCCACGGACCTGCTCGCGGGGCAGGTAGCGGAGAAGCCCTTCGGTCACGGCGATGACGGCCTTCTTCGGGCTTCGGCCGGTCGCGAACGCGTTGGGCTGCTCGGAGGGGATGAGGTAGACGCGCGGCATCGGCACACCGGCCTTGGCCGGCGATCTCCTCGATGTCGCGGTAGAGCTCCGGCGCCTCGCTCTGGACGACCGGCCGTGCCTTGCTCGCCTTGAGCGCGAGCTTGTCCGAGTTCCAGAACATCACGAGGTTGAAGACGATCGCGATGCCTGCGAAGAGGATGAGGCCGGCTGACCCACCGAAGACGTAGCCAAGGCTGACGAACAGTGCCGCGAGCCCGGAGATGATTATCCAGGTACGAGCCTGGGTCATGAATCTGGTGCGTGTTGTCGACATGAGAGTGTCGGTGTTCCTTTCCGGCTGAATGTGTTGTCTCTGGATTCAGCCGGAAGTTTCTCCCGCCGAGGCTCTGAGAGCCTGCGGCCAGCGCGCCCGGGCCGAAGCCGTTCTGACGAGTGCGCTCGTTCGGGGATAGTGCCTCCCGGCAAACCGAATTCTAGCTTGCTACACGTTGGTTGCGTGTTGCCGCGGGGTTAAAGCACGGTCTAGACGACGAACCGCTCGAGCTCGCCGGGCCGCACCGCGACGACCTCGAACCGGCATTCGAGCGCCTGACACGCCGGGTTCCGGGCGAGCCACGTCTCGGCGGCGAGCCGCAGCCGTCGCAGCTTCTCCTCGTCGACCATCTCGAGCGGGTCGCCGAAACCCGTCGCCGGTCTTTCCCTTGACCTCGCAGAAGACGAGCCGGCGGCCGCGCCGGACGATCAGGTCGAGCTCGTAGCCGCCGGACCAGACGTTCGTGCCGAGGATCCGGTAGCCGCGCAGGCGGTAGTGGCGGGCAGCACGCCGCTCATCCGGGTTGCGCTGCGTACGCAAGCGCGTTGAACGAGAGGCGGTGCTGGTCGCTCGGCCCGTGCTCGCGGACGGCCGCCGAGTGGCCGGGCGTGATGTAGCCGACGTGGCGCGCGAACCCGTAGCGTGGATAGAGCGCGTCCAGCCGGCGCATGACGCGATCGCGCGTCACCTTCGCGATGATCGAAGCGGCCGCGATCGCGGCGCTCTTCGTGTCACCGTCGACGACCGCTCGATGCTCCGGCGCCAGCGGCCCGAGCCGGAAGCCGTCGACGAGGCAGGCGTCCGCAGGCGGTGCGAGATCGGAGAGGACGGATCGCAACCCCCAGAGGTTGGACTTGTGCAGGCCGTTCCGGTCGATGTCGGTGCACGGGAATGACGCGAACGCTGATCCGGGTGGCGCAGCCGACGACGGCGCGAAAGAGCTCCTCGCGCTCGGCGGGCGAGACCTGCTTGGAGTCGTTCAGCGACGCGAGCGGGCGGACGCGGTGGTTCCGGAGGCACTCGTAGTCCAGCAGCACCCCGGCCACCACGAGCGGCCCCGCCAGGGAGCCGCGGCCGGCCTCGTCGGCGCCCGCGACGAACCGAGCGCCCAGCTTCCGGTCGTAGGAGAGGAGCTTCTGACCCGTGGAGCGCGGCACGACTCCGACTGTAGCCGGTGTCGCGGTCGGCGACTGCAACGACTCCGTCGCGAATCAGAAGCGGATCAGAAACCGAGCACGCAGCCGGCGTCGCGCTCGTCGAGCGCTACCGTCGCGCGTTGCCGCTCCCGGTCGACGCGCACGACGAACCAGTCGCAGCCGCCCTCGATGCGGCGCACGGCGCACGTGAACTCGTTCGTCTCCTCGTCGCGGAACCAGACGCCGTGAGCGTCCGTGCAGTGGACGTCCTCGTCGTCGTAGCCCGAGTCGGCACCGAGCGCGCGCACGTGTGCCTGCACCTCCTCGCGCGCGGCCTCCTGCTGTGCGTCCTCCGCGGCACAGCCGGCGGCGACGAGCGCGAACGCCGTCAGAAAGGCGGCGCTACGACTTCTCGTCAGCGGGCGCGTCGTCGGACGGCTCGTCCGCCGGAGCCTCGTCCGCGGCCGGCTCGTCGGCGGCAGCCTCGGGCTCGGCGCTCGGCGCTCCTCAGCCTCTGCCTCGACGACGGGCTCCGCCTCGACGGCCGGCTCGCTGCGGCGGCGCTCTACCTCGGCAGCCGCCTCGTGCCTCGGCAGCTGCCTCTGCCTCCACGGCTTCGGCCGCAGCGGCGGTGGCAGCCTCGGCCTCTGCCTCGTCGGCGGCGATCGCGAGCTTCGCGGCTTCCGCCTCGGCCTTGGTCGCGGCGACCTGAGCGGGTGTCTGGCGCAGCTCGCGCACGCGGGCCTTCTTGCCGACCTTCTCGCGCAGGTAGTAGAGCTTGGCGCGATTCACGTCGCCGACCGCACCGACCTCGATCTTCTCGATCTTCGGCGAGTGGACGGGGAACGTCCGCTCGACGCCGACGCCGAACGACTGCTTGCGCACGGTGAACGTCTCGCGCGAACCCGAGCCTTGCCGCTTGATCACGACCCCCTCGAAGACCTGCACGCGCCGGCGCGTTCCTTCGATCACCTGAAAGTGCACGCGGACCGTGTCGCCCGCCTTGAAGCGGGGAATGTCCTTGCGCAGCTGGCGCTGCTCGATGCTCTCGATGATCGTGCTCATGGCAAAGAGGCGGCCCGAAGGCCGGGGCGGAATCTTAGCGGACGCTGATCCGGTTCGGCGGCCAGTAGGTGGCGAAGACCTTCCCGATCAGGTTGTCCCGCGGCACGGTCCCCCACTCTCGCGAGTCGCACGACTGGGAGCGGTTGTCGCCCATCATGAAGTACTGGCCCTTGGGCACCGAGAACGTCTCGGGACCGCGGGAGTCGCGGCGGTTCTTGCCGATGTACGGCTCATCGAGCTTCTTGCCGTTGATGTAGACGTAGCTCAGCCCGGCCTCCGAGCGCAGCTCCAGCGTCTCGCCCGGAAGGCCGATCAGCCGCTTCACGAACGTTCCGCCGGCGCCGCAGCGGGCCCGTGCGGCCGGAGGCGTCTCGAAGACGATGATCTCGCCGCGCTTCGGGTCGCGAAAGCGGTAGATGAGCCGGTTGGCGAGCACGCGGTCGGAGAAGCGCGCTTCGCAGCCGGTCGCGGGCTTGGCGCAGTGCAGGGTCGGCTCCATCGACGAAGACGGGATCCGGTACGGGTTGACGATGTACGCCTTGATCGCGAGCACGATCGCGATCGCACCGACGATCGTCACGATCCAGTCGATCGTGACCCGCAGGCCGTGCGGGAGGCCCTGCGTCAGCCGGTCGACCGGGTTGCGCGAGCGCTGCCGCTGCGGCTCCGGCGGCGCGGGCTCGGCGACGGAGGGCAGAGCCCAGCCGGGGTCGAGCGAGCGGTCGTACTCGGCGCGCCGGAACGGGTCGGCCAGCGTCTGGTAGGCATCCCTGAGCTCGCGGATGCGATCGTCGCTCCAGGCCATGTCGCTCTGGCGGGCGAAGGCTTCGTCGATCTCCGAGCGTGTGGCCTCTCGGTCGACGCCGAGGCTTGCGTAGTGGTCGGTCACCGGGTGCTCCGTGCACGGCTCTGTTCGCGCCGCCAGTCGTCGACCCTGCCGTGGTCGCCGGAGAGAAGGACGTCGGGCACGGACCAGCCGCGGAACTCGGCAGGCCGGGTGTAGTGCGGATACTCGAGCCCTCCTTCGAGCTCGACCGAGAAGCTCTCGTGCTCGCCCGAGCCCTCGGCGAGCGCGCCCGGCAGGCGGCGCGCGATTGCGTCGAGGAGCACCATCGCCGGCAGCTCGCCGCCGGAGAGGACGTAGGGGCCGATCGAGATCGCATCGGAGCACAGGTGGGTGACGATTCGCTCGTCGAAGCCTTCGAAGCGCGAGGAGAGGAGCGTCAGCGCGGGCTCGGTGGCGAGCTCTTCGACGACCGCCTGCGTCAGCGGCCTCCCCTGCGGCGTCAGGGCGATCACACGCTGCTCCGGCGCGTCGCCGTAGACCGCGTCGAGCGCTGCCGCGACGACGTCGACGCGCAGCACCATGCCGGCGCCGCCGCCGTACGGCTCGTCGTCGACCTGGCCGGCCCGCAGCGGGGTCGTGTCGCGATAGTTGAAAAGGCGCAGCTCGAGCTCGGTTCCGAGCACCGCAGCGAGCGGCCGCTGCTCGGTCATCCACGCGAAGGCGTGCGGAACCTGGGTGAAGACGTCGAGGCGCAAGGTCGGCTGAGGTTAGCCGTCGTCGGCGAAGCCCCGTGCGACGAGCACGCGCCGCGCAGCGAGATCGACGTCGAGCACACACGACTCGACGAGTGGCAGCAGGAGGCCGGAGTCGAGCACGAGGACGTCGTTCGCGGGGAGGTTCTCGACCTCGTCGACGACGCCGAGCGAACGCCCGCCGTCCTCTTCGACGGCAAGGCCGACGAGCTGGAAGACGTAGTAGGTGTCCTCACCGGGATCGGGCAGCTCCTCGCGCGGGACCGCAAGCGTCGCGCCGCGCGGAGCCTCGCGGTCGAGCTTGATCACGAAGCGGCCGCCGGCTGCCCGCTTCGGAGCCGACGATCTCGCGGCCGCGCCGTCGACGAGCAGCGTCGCGCCCTGCGCGAAGCGCTCGGCGGACGTGCTGCCACCGTCGACGAAGAACGAGCCGTCGATTCCGTGCGGCTTGCCGACACGGCCGACCGTCACCAGATCGTCCGTCACTCCACGATTTCGAGCACGATGCGGCGGCGCGAGCGGGCTGCGCTCGCGCGCACGATCGTGCGCAGCGCCCGGGCGAGCCTGCCCTGGCGGCCGATCACCTTGCCGCGGTCCTCGGGTGCGACGTACAGCTCGAGGATCGTGGCGTCCTCTCTCTCCACCTGCTCGACCCGCACGGCATCGGGGTCGTCGACGAGTTGCTGCGCCAGCCAGGCGAGCAGCTCGGCCACTAGAGGTTCCGATGCCCGCGACCTTGATCAGCTTCGAGACGGCCTCGGAGGGCTGAGCGCCCTTGCCGAGCCAGTCCTTCATCTTCGTCCTCGTCGAGCTCGATCGTCGAGGGGTCGGTCTGCGGGTTGTAGCGACCGACGATCTCGATGAAGCGTCCGTCGCGCGGGGAGCGCGAGTCGGCCACGACGACGCGGTAGATCGGGTTCTTCTTCGAGCCGACGCGAGTCAGCCTCATCCGTACTGCCATACGGCTCTATCTCCGTCCTGTCTTGGTTAGTTGCCCGGGAAGTGTAGGCATCTTTCCCTTCCCCATCTGCTTCATCATCTTCTCCATCTGCTTGCGGGCGGAGAGAAGCTTGTTCACGTCCTGGATGGTCTGACCGCTGCCCTCGGCGATCCGCTTGCGCCGCGAGCCGTCGATCACGTGCGGCATCCGGCGCTCCTGCGGCGTCATCGAGAGCACGATCGCCTCGACGCGGGCGAGCTGGCGCTCGTCGATATCGACGTCCTTCAGCTGGTTGCCGAGCCCCGGGATCATCTTCATGACGCCCTGCAGCGGGCCCATCTTCTTCAGCATCTTCTGCGCGGACAGGAAGTCGTCGAAGGTGAAGATGCCCGCGCGCATCCGGGCCTCCATCATCGCCTGCTCGTCCTCGTCGACCGCCGCCTCGGCCTTCTCGATCAGCGTCAGCACGTCGCCCATGCCGAGGATCCGCGACGCCATCCGCTCGGGATGGAACTCCTCGAGCTGGTCGAGCTTCTCCCCGACCGAGACGTACTTGATCGGCTTGCCCGTGACCGCACGCACCGAGAGCGCGGCGCCGCCGCGCGCGTCCCCGTCGAGCTTCGTGAGGACGACGCCGTCGAAGGCGACGCGCTCCTGGAAGGCCTGCGCGACGTTGACAGCCTCCTGGCCGGTCATCGCGTCCAGCACGAGCAGCACGTTCGTCGGCTTCGCCGCGGTGCGCACCCGCGCGAGCTCTTCCATCAGGTCCTCGTCGATGTGGAGCCGCCCGGCGGTGTCGAGGATCACGACGTCCTGGCCCGCGGTCTGCGCCGCCTGGATGCCGTACTTCACGACCTCGACCGGATCCTTGTCGTCCTTGCGGTAGACGGGGATCTGGATCTGGCGGCCGAGCTGCTCGAGCTGGTCGATCGCGGCGGGGCGCTGCAGGTCGGCGGCGACGAGCGCGGGCTTCTTCCCGGCCTTCCGGAGCAGGAGCGCGAGCTTGGCGGACGTCGTCGTCTTGCCCGAGCCCTGGAGGCCGGCCATCAGGATCACGGTCGGCGGCTTGCCGAAGGCGAGGCGCGAGTCGCCGGTCCCCATGAGCGCGGTCAGCTCCTCGTGCACGATCTTCACGACCTGCTGGCCCGGGTCGAGGCCCTTCATGACGTCCTGGCCGCTCGCCCGCTCCTTGACCTGTGCGACGAAGTCCTTGACGACCTGGAAGTTGACGTCCGCCTCGAGCAGCGCGAGACGGATCTCGCGCATGGCCTTCGAGATCTTCTCGTCGTCGAGCCGGCCCTTGCCGCCGAGGTCGCCGAGGGCGTGCTGAAGCTTGTCTGAGAGCGTGTCGAACACCGAGCGGACAGTGTAGAGACGGCCTCGCGACCTAGTAACAGACTGTTACTAGGCGGCGGCGATCCCGCGCCCGTCCCGTCTCCGCCAAGTAACAGACTGTTACTTGGCAGTCGGGCGCGGGGCTAGAGGCCCAGAACTAGAAGCTGAGGCGCGGCCGGAGCCGCAGGCTTGCCTGCCAGAGGCCGGCGGCGAGGAGGATCACGGCGCCCATCATGATCGTGAGCCCCTGCGCGGCAACCGCGAACGCAACGGCCTGTGAGGCTCCGACGCCGCTCGCCACGAGCATCGCCGCGCCGGCGCCGGCCTGGGTCGCCGCCCCGGCAGGAGCGATCGGAAGCGCCGCGGCGGCAGCCGACGCGCAGAGGAAGGCGAGTGCGAGCGGAATCGAGGCGTCGAGAGCGAGAGCGTCCAGGAGCACGAAGAGCGCAGCCCCGCGTACGAGCCACGAGAGGCTGACGAGCGCCCAGGCCTTCGATGCCTCGCCCGGCGACGTCGAGTGGTCGCGAAGCCAGCGCGCGATCCGGAAACGGGAGAGCCGATTGGCCCTGGCCATCGTCGGCAGCAGGAGCACGACCACGGCCGCCGCGATCCCGGCTCCCGCGACGACGAACAGCCCGGCACGGAACAGCCCCGTCGTCCCGACGACGCCGGCCGAGAGGGCTGCGAGCGGGGCCAGCGCGGCGCTGTCGATCAGGCCGAGCAGCAAGAGCGAGAGGCAGACGCCGCCGACACCGGCGCACGAGCCCGGATAGCGACGGACGACGGCGACGCGGACGAGCTCGTCGAAGCGGCCGGGAAGCGCGATGCCGGTGACGGACGCTGCTCCTCCCGCCGCGGCGAGCGCCATCGAGCCTGGCCGCTCATGTGGGGCGAACAAGCGCCTCCAGCCGAGCGCCTTGAGGGCGTAGCCCAGCAGGAAGAGCGCCGAGGCGGCGATGACTCCGTTCACCTTGGCGCCACTCAAGGGCCAGCCCTCGGTCCTGAAGTGCTGAACGAGCAGGACGGCGACCACCGTCGCGATCGCGGCGGAGATGGCATTGAAGGCAACTTTGGTCTTGCGCGACCTCGCGATCGCCAGCAACGTTTGCATCAGGTTCCTCATCGGCCGGCAGGGGCCGAAACGTGAAGCAAATCGCCAGAGCGAGGGAACATCGTTCCTCTCAGCCGGAGACGAGCGCGCGCGCGAAGTCGTGCGGGTCGAAGGGGCGGAGATCGTCGAGACCCTCGCCGACGCCGATCAAGGTCACCGGCAGGCCGAGCTCGTACGCGATCGCCACGGCGATCCCGCCCTTCGCAGACCCGTCCAGCTTCGTGAGCGCGACGCCGGTCACGCCGACCGTCTCGCCGAAGAGGCGGGCCTGCTGGAGCCCGTTTTGCCCCGTTGTCGCATCGACGACCAGCAACGTCTCGTGCGGCGCGCCTTCGAGACGGCCCTCGATCACGCGGCGCACCTTCGCGAGCTCCTCCATCAGGTTGGACTGGGTGTGAAGCCGGCCGGCGGTATCGACGATGGCGACGTCCTTGCCACGGGCGCGGGCGGCCTCGACGGCGTCGTAGGCGACCGACGCGGGGTCCGCCCCTTGCGCCGCGCCGACGAAATCGGCCTGGGCCCGCTCCGCCCAGATCTCCAGCTGTTCCTCCGCGGCCGCGCGCCACGTGTCTGCCGCGCCGAGCAGCACCGTCCGGTCATGCTCGCGGAGCTTCTGCGCGAGCTTCCCGATCGTGGTCGTCTTCCCGGTGCCGTTGACGCCGACGACGAGGATCACGCTCGGCGACGCGGACACATTGAGCGTTCCCGGCTCGCCGAGCATGTCCGCGATCTCCTCCGCCAGCGCAGAGCCGAGGTCACCGAGCTCGTTGCGGGCCTCGAGGCGGCGGACGAGCTCGGCGGTCGCGCGGACGCCTACATCGCCCTGGATCAGGGCCTCCTCGAGCCGCTCCCAATCCTCGTCGTTGCCGGGATCGAAGGTGGCGGCGGCGAGCTCGCCCGTGAGGGCGCGCCGGCTCTTGCCGAGCGAGTCGCGGAGCCGCCCGAAGAAGCCCTGCTGCTCCTCGGTGCTCTCCGCCGGGCCTTCCGCATCGCCCAGTAGCTCTGACCAGCTTCTCGCCATCGGCGCGGAAGGTTAGCCTCAGCGCATGGTCACCTGGCAGCGGGTAGCCGAAATCGCGCGGGAGCTACCCGAGATCGAGGAGACGACGTCGTGGAGCAAGCCGTCGTTCGCCGTGCGCGGGAAGAAGTTCGCCGGCCTCTCAACGCGGCACGAGGGAGCCATGTGGACCCGGTGCGACCGGGAGGAGCGGCCGCTGCTCGTGGCGTCCAATCCGGACGCCTACCGGCTCACACCGCACTTCGAGGCCTCGCCTGCGTTCCTGCTCATCTGGCTCGAGTTCATCGACGAGGACGAGGTGCGTGAGCGCCTCATCGATGCGTGGCTGATCCAGGCGCCGAAGCGCCTCGCGGCGCAGCACCAGTTCGACTAGAAGGCGGCGGCGACGGCCTCTTCACGCGGGAGGCGGCGTGAGACGATCTGCGAGACGCCATCGCCGCCCATGGTGACGCCGTACAGCACGTCGGCGGCCTCCATCGTGCGCTTCTGGTGCGTGATGACGACGAACTGGGCGCGGTCGGCGTAGCGGCGCAGAAGCTCGACGAAACGCCCGATGTTGGCATCGTCGAGCGCGGCTTCGACCTCGTCGAGGAGGTAGAACGGACACGGTTTCGCGAGGAAGAGCGCGAAGAGGAACGAGATCGCGCCGAGCGCCTTTTCGCCGCCGGAGAGCATTCCCAGCCGCGTGATCCGCTTTCCGGCCGGGCGTAGCTCGACTTCCACTCCGGTCTCGCCGCCTTCCTCATCGGGCTCGACGAGTCGAAGACGTCCCTCGCCTCCCGGGAAGAGGGTCGCCGCGACGTCCTCGAAGTGCTCGGCGACGGCCTGGAACGTCTCCGCGAAGCGGCGCTCGACGGTCTCGGCGAGCTCGTCGCGAAGGTCCGCGAGCTCCTTCAGGCTCTGCTCGAGATCCTCGCGCTGCAGCTCCAACTCGGCGAGCCGCTCCTTCTCGGCCTCGTACTCCTCCTTGGCGAGCGGGTTCACCTGGCCGAGCTGGATGCGCCGCTGTTCGAGCCGCTCCGCGCGGACGGCGAGCTCCTCTCGATCGTCGCCCTCGGCCGTTTCGGCACCCGCCTCGCCGAGCCGTCTCCGGGCGTCCGCGGCCTCGCCCTCGATCCGGGTCAGCTCGATCTCGATCTCGGTCGAGCGCTGGGCGGCGTCCTCGGCGCCCTGGCGCAGCGCCACCTCGGCGGCGCCCAGGTCGCGGAGCTGCGCGCCGAGCTCGCCGGTGCGGGTCGCACCCGCGTCGACCCTGGCCCGAAGCGGCGCGTCGAAGCGGGCGGCCGCAGCGGCCGCTGCGGCGAGCGTCCCGTCCAGTCGCTCCGCGCCGGCGAGCACGCGACGCACGAGATCGGCGTCGAGCACGGCGGCGCGGCGAGCGCCGGTGTCGGCCGCAGCGACGCGTGCGGCCTCACCGGCATCGGCCGCGAGCACGGCGAGCCGCTCGGCCTCCCCGGTCAGCTCGCGAGCGTCGCGCTCGACCTGCTCGCGCTCGAGACTCGTCGACCTGCAGCATCCTGATCTGCCCCTCGCCGCCGAGCCGCGCGCGCTCGAGCTCGGCCGCAGCGGCGCGGTCGTTCGAGCGCGTCGACGCCTGGTGGGCCTCGTGCTCGAGACCTCCGACCCTGGCCAGATCGGTCCCGAGCTCGGCGGCACGCTTCGCGCCCGCTTCGGCTCGCGCCCGCAACGGCTGTTCGAGCCGGGCCGCAACGGCAACGGCTGCGATCAGCGCCTCGTCGAGACGATCGGCACCGGCAGCGAGCCGCCACAGCAGGGCTGGATCTGCTGCGCGTGCAGCACGGAGATGCGCAACCTTGGCGTAGGCGGCCTCGGCCGCCTCGGCGCGCGCGGCCGTCTCCACGGCCTCGTGTTCTGCGACCTGTGCCTGCGCCTGGAGCTCGGTGACCTCTCGCTCGAGCTCGCGCCGCCGGCTTTCGAGCTCGAGCAGGACGGCCTCGGCCGCCTCGCCCGCGAACCACAGCTCCCCGCACTCGGGATCGAAACCGAACCCCTCGTCGGTGACCGAGGCGACCGTTGCAGAGAGCAGGGCGTCGAGCGGCACGACGGGGAGCTCGGCGACGCGATCTGCGGGCCGCTTGCCGATGAGCACGGCCAGGCTGCCGAGCCCGGCGTCACGAGCGCGCTGGAGCAGCGCCAGCCCGGCCGCCGCGTCGGCGGCCATGACCGCCGATGCGCGCCACGCGAGCGCCGCGGCAACCGCCCGCTCGTTGCCGGAGTCGACGTCGAGAAGCGACAGTGCGAGCTCGGCGCCTTCGTCCGCCAGCACGCGCGCAGCCGGCGGGATCCCCTCCCGCTCGGCGAGGGAGCGCTCGAGGGCTGCGAGTCGCTCCTTCCCGAGCGACGCACGCTCGACGAGGTCGTCGCGCGCATGCGCGGCTGCCCGCGCTGCCGCCGTCGCCTCATTCGCAGCTGCTTCCAGCTCGGCCGGCGCCGGCCCCGGCCGCTTCGCCGCGGCCCCCGCTTCGGCCAGCTCGAGGCGAAAACGCTCGCGGAGGGCCGACGCAGACTCGCTCCGCATGCCGATCCGCTCGCGGGCGGTACCCAGCCGGTAGAGCGCAGCCGTTGCACCCTCACGTCCACCGGCGGCGTCTGCGAGCTCGTTCTCGATCCCCCGCCGCTCCGTTCGCAGCGCGTCGAGCCGCTCCTCGGCGCGAGACGCGGTGAGCCGCTCGAGCGCTGCGAGCCGCTCCTGCGCAGCACGGGCACGCTCCGCCCCGGCGCCGCTCGCAGCGGCTGCAGCGCGGGCGTCGGCGGTCGCCTGCGCCAGAGTGCGCTCGCGCTCGAGCGCCGAGTCGTCGGTGCGGTCGATCGCGGCCGCCTCCGCCTCCCCGAGATCTGTACGGAGCCGCGCGAGCAGCCCCTGCGAGCCTTCCTGGCGAAGCGCGAGCCGCTCGGTCGCCGCCTGCAGCCGGTACAGCGCCTTGATCGCAGCCTCCCGGCGCCCGGCCGCGTCGGCGAGCTCCTCCTCGGCGGCGTGCCGCTCGGCGAGCAGGGCCTGCAGCCTCTCCTGTGCGCTCCGCCGGGCGATCGAGGCCGCCGTCTTCCGCTCCTCTGCCACCTCGCGGCGCGCATCGGCGGCAGCGAGGTCGAGCTCTGCGATCCGAGCGCGCAGCCGGGCGATCTCCTCGGCGAGCTTCTCGGCGCGCTCCGCTGCCGTCGCCTGCAATGCGAGCGGGCGCAGCCGCTTCCGCACCTCCGCTTCGACGTCGCGGGCGCGCTCGACCTGAATCCCGACCCGGTTGAGCTTCAGCTCCGCCCGGTGGCGGCGCTGCTTGAACTTGCCCAGACCCGCCGCCTCCTCCACGAGCTCGCGCCGCTCGTCGGGCTTCGAGGCGAGCACCGCTTCGACCTTGCCCTGGCTGACGATGGAGTGCATCGAGCCGCTGAGGCCGACGTCGGCGAGCAGCTCGACGAGGTCCGTTCGCCGCACCTGTGCCTTGTTGACGAGGTACTGCCCCTCGCCGCCGCGGTGCAGACGCCGGGCGATCGAGACCTCCGAGAAGTCGAGCTCGCCGAAGCCGCCGCTCTCGTTGTCGAAGATCAGCTCGACCTCGCAGCTGTCCGCCGCCGTCCGGCCCTCGGCCCCGTTGAACAGGACGTCGTCGGGCTTCTCGGCCCGCAGCTCGGACGGGGTCAGAGAACCTGCCGCCCAGACGATCGCGTCGGCGACGTTCGACTTGCCCGAGCCGTTGGGACCGACGACGACGGCAACGCCGGGCTCGAGCTTCAGCTCGAGGGCGTCCGGAAACGATTTGAAGCCGCGCAGGCGAATTGAGCGCAGGTGCACCGGTGGGAGGCTAACGAGTGCCGCGGACGGGGTCCGACGGCCTGCGATTCGCTGGGTCGCCGTGGCTAGGGCGTGGTGGCGATCGCCGCGAGCGCCACCTTGGCCGCCGCCTGCTCGGCATCCTTCTTCGTCCGGCCCGTGCCGGTTCCCAGCTCCTTGCCGTCGATCTGCGCCGCGCAGGAGAAGAACCGCTCGTGCGCGGGGCCTTCGACCGCGAGCACCGCGTAGGTGACGCTGCGTCCCGACTTCGCGAGTGCCTCCTGTAGCTCGGTCTTGTGGTCGACGTGGGTCGTTCGTGCGTACTCGATCCGGTCGGAGAAAGCGGCGACGATCGCCGGCGCGATCCTCTCGTAGCCGTGCTCGAGGAAGAGCGCCGCGATCGCCGCTTCGAGCAGCGCCGCCGACACGTTGCCGCTCTTGACGATGCGGCCGAGCTCGTCACCCGCCAGCTCCTTGCCGGCCGCCTCGCCGAGGCGTTCGCCGAGATGAAGCTCACGCGCGACCGCCGCACAGCTCTGGCGCGAGACGACGTGGGAGCGGATCTTCGCCAGCCGCCCCTCCGACGCGTCCGGGTAGCGGTCGTACAGCTCCTTGGCGATCGCGAGCTCGAGCACGCTGTCGCCCAGGAACTCCAGCCGCTCGTACGAGGACGCGCGGTCCGGAGCCCAGGACGTGTGCGTGAAGACGTGCTCGATCCGCTCGGGCGGAAGTGCGTCGATCAGGCGTTCGAGCTCGGTCGAGTCGCCTGTAGGCGCGGAGCTATTGGTGCGACGAGACGTAGTCGACGGCCTGCCCGACGGTCGTGATCTTCTGGGCGTCTTCGTCCGAGATCTTGATCCCGAACTGGTCCTCGAGCTCCATGATCAACTCGACGAGGTCGAGCGAGTCGGCGTCCAGATCCTCCTGGAACGATGCTTCCTCGGTGATCTCCGCTTCGTCGACCCCGAGTTGCTCCGTGAGGACTTCCTTGACCCGCTCGAAGACTTCTTCACGCGACGCTGCCAAATCGACCTCGCTTTTGTTGGGTTGGGCTAAAGCGCGCCGATCATACAGCGGCCGACGACCGACGATCCGGTAAACGCGAGGCGAGGCGCCCGACGACGTCGTGCTCGACCCCTCTCGCGGCCAGCCGAATGGCGTTCGCGATCGCCGTGCGGGACGAATTGCCGTGCGCGATCACCGAGAGGCCGCGGAGTCCGAGGAGGTACGCGCCGCCATACGTGTCGGGGTCGAACTTCGTCCGAAGCCGCCTGGCTGCGGGCCGGATGAGGAACGCCCCCACCTTGCCGCGTGGTGTCGCCAGCACCTCCGTGCGGAGCGAGTCGAGAATCGTCTTGATCGTCCCCTCGAGCAGCTTCAGCACGATGTTGCCCGTGAAGCCGTCGCAGACGATCACATCGCCGGCGCCTTCGAGCAGGTCGCGACTCTCGGCGTTACCGGCGAAACCAACCGCGCCGGTCTCGAGCAGCCCGTACGCCTCCAGCGTGAGCTGGTTCCCCTTCTCGGGCTCCTCGCCGATCGAGAGCAGTCGCACCTCGGGCCGCGAGATCTCGAGGATCTCCTCGGCGAAGATGACGCCCATGTGAGCGAACTGGAGCAGGTGCTCCGGGCGACCGTCGGCGTTGGCGCCGCTATCGAGGAGGACGAAGGGGCGGCCACTCCGCGTCGGGATCGGAACCGCAATCGCCGGCCGCATGACACCGGGTATCCGCCGGAGATGGAGCAGACCGGCGGCCAGCATCGCGCCCGTGTTCCCGGCCGAGAGGACGGCGTCCGCGCGCCCCTCCGCCACCGCGATGTGGGCGGCGACCAGCGACGAGCCCGGCTTTGCGCGGACGGCCTCCGCAGGCTTCTCGTGCATCTCGATCACGTCGAGCGCCTCGACGAGCTCGAGCCCGTGCGTGTCGATCCCCGGCGCACCGAAGAGAACGATCTCGATCCCCTCTCCAGCGGCCTCCAGCGCGCCCGCGACGATCTCGTCCGGCGCCCGGTCGCCTCCCATCGCGTCGACCGCTATGCGGGCCAAGGCTACGGAGCCGGGGTACGGAGCGGTTCGATCTCGCGGCCCTTGTACGTCTTGCAGGTCGGGCAGGCGTGATGCGGACGCTTGGGCTGATGGCAGGTCGGGCAGACATTGACGCGTGGGGCGTCGATGCCATGCTGCGCGCGCCGCTTGTCGCGACGGGCCTTCGAGGTCTTTTTCTTGGGGACGGCCATGAGCGGAGGCGAGTATAGCTACAGCCCGATTGACCTCGTTGGCGCGACGGCCTCGAGGAAGCGACGATCGTGGGAGACGACGACCAGGGTGCCGTCGTAGGCCGCGAGCGCGGACTCGAGCTCCTCGATCGCCTCCAGATCGAGGTGATTCGTCGGCTCGTCGAGCACGAGCAGATTGACGCCGCGGGCCATCAGCTCGGCGAGCTCCGCGCGGGTGCGCTCGCCGGGCGAGAGCGTCGTGCACGGGCGCTCGACGTGGTCGGCGCCGAGGTTGAACTTCGCCAGGAGGGTCCGGGCCTCGCCGGGACGAAGGCCGGCACGCGACGCGAACGTCGCGAGCAGCGACTGGTCGCCGTCGTACGTCGTTCGGCGCTGGTCGAGAGCCGCGATCACCGTAGCCCGGCCGACGTGCCGGGTGCCGGCGGCCAACGGCAGCTCGCCGAGCAGGAGCGCGAGCAGCGTCGACTTGCCGCTGCCGTTGCGTCCCGTGACCGCGACGCGCTCGCCGGGCCCGAGGTCGAGGTCGATCGGACCGAGCCGGAACGCGCCACGCTCGCCGACTGCGCCGTCCAGAGATGCGACGCGATCGCCTGGACGCTGCACCGCTGCCAGCGAGATGTGCAGCTGCCAGGGCTCGTACGGCTTGTCGACCTGCTCGACCCGCTCCAGTGCCCTGGCCGCCTGGCGCACCTTCCCGGAGAGCGCCTTCGTCCCGCGCCGGTCCGATCCGCCCGTCATCTTGGCGAGGAAGGCGCCGCCGGCGCGCGCCTGGTTCCGGCGCGCATGCAGCAGCGCCTCGACCTCGCGGCGCCGGTCCTGGGCATGCTCGAACTCGTCGTACTGCTTCTGCCGCGCCAGGTCGCGCGCCGCCGCGAAGTCGCTCCAGCCGCCTGCGTACTCGCGCAACGCGCCCGTCCAGGGATCGATCTCGGCGATCCGCGTGACGGTGCGGTCGAGGAACGCCCGGTCGTGCGAGACGACGGCGATCCCGCCCGAGAAGCCGTCGACGAAGCGTTCCAGCCGGTCGAGGCCCTCGAAGTCGAGGTCGTTCGTCGGCTCGTCGAGCAGCAGGAGATCGAACCGCGAGAGCAGGATTGCCGCCAGCGCGGCGCGCGCGGCCTCGCCGCCTGAGAGCGTCGCCGTCTCCTGCTCGAGCGACACGGGCAGGCCGAGATCTGCGCAAACCGTCCGCGCCCTGGCCTCCAGGTCGGCCCCACCGAGCGTCAGATACCGCTCGAGCGCCGCCGCGTACGCATCCGGGCTCCAGTGCGCGGTGTGCCGCTCGACGGCTGCCTCTGCCTCGGCGACACCCGTGCGTCGCGCGAGGTAGTCGAGCAACGTCTCGCCGGGCCGGCGGTCGTGCTCCTGCGGCAGGTAGCCGACCGTCAGCGTGGCGGGCGTCCGCTCGACGGTGCCCGCGTTCGGCTCGTCGAGGCCGGCGGCGAGGCGGAGCAGCGTCGACTTGCCGGCCCCGTTCGGGCCGACGAGGCCGAGCCGCGAGCGCGGCCCGAGCGTCAGATCGACGCGGTCGAGAACGGTACGGGCGCCGAACGAACGGACGACGCCTGCGAGTGAGACTCGCACGGACACCTCCTGCGGAGACGGAAACGAGGACGGCGCCACGGCTGCCGGCAGCGGGCGCGGAGGAACGTCTATGTCTCGTCTAGTCCGTCATGGGAAGCGCCGCGGCGCCGCTCGCATGCTACCCGGCGATGCGCACCAGCGCCTGCCGCTTTGGGACACGACGGGTCCTGGCCCCGCCACGTCCGCTGCGGACACGACGGGTCCTGGCCCCGGCAGGTCCAGTTAGAGGCGGTCTCGGAGCTCTTCGAGCGCCGACCAGCGCGAGTCCGGTTCGTCGTCGCCATGGGTGTGCGGCTCGACGTTCAGGTTCTTGCCGCAGACGGGGCACAGGCCCAGGCAGTCGGGCGCGTGCAGGATCTGATCCGGAAGCGCCAGCGCGATCGCGTCGCGGGCCCAGGCGGAGAGCTCGAGCTGGTCGTCGACGACGTACTCGCTGCGGAGCTCCTCGGCGTCGCCCGGCTCGTTTGCGTGGTACTCGCGCGCATCGATGTGGACGTCCTGGACGGCGTCCTCGAGGCAGCGCATGCACGGGCCGTGCAGCCGAACGTCGAACGTCGAGCCGGAGATCGAGCCCGGTCGTCGCCTGGGCGACGGTCAGGTCGCCCTCGACCTCGTGCGGCACGGGCAGGTAGCGCTGGCCCCCGAGCTCGAACGGCTCCAGCTCGATCGGGACGGCGTCGCGCTGCTCCTCTCCGGGGCGAAGGCGGAGGCGACGGAGCGGGTAGCGGGTCATCGGACCCCGCTAGAGGTAGCTGTTGTCGTCTTCCGGCTCTCGGGGACCCAGCTCCCTGGGGCCGACGCCCGCCACGACCGTCTCCTGCGAGCGCTCATGCAGCCGCTCGCGGCCGCGCTTGACCGCCGTCAAGAACTTGTCGAGGTTGACCTCGAGCGTCGAGAGGATTCCGTCCGCCCAGTCCTCCATCTCGAGCCGCGTTTCGCGCGCTTGCCGGCGTGCGTCGTCGACGATCTCCTGTGCCTGGCGCTCGGCGAGCTTGACGATCTCGGTCTGCGATGCCTCGCGCACAGCCTGTTCGCGAGCCTCGCCGAGAATCCGGTCGGTCTCGCGTTTCGCCTCGGCCAGCATCTCCTGCCGCTCCTTGACGATCCAGCGAGCCTGCTTGATCTCCTCCGGAATCGTCGCGCGCATCTGGTCGAGGATGTCGTAGATCTCCTCACGGTCGATCCGCACCTGGTCCGTGAGTGGGACGGCCTTCGCGTTGTGCACGAGGTCGTCGAGTTTGTCGATGAGTACGAGAACGTCCATTCGCTCAGTTTACTCCCGGGGGTTCTCTGGAGCGCCGGGTCTGCCGTTCGGAAATTTCTCGGCCAGTCGGCGCGCCACGGTGTCGGGGACCAGTTCGTCCACTTTTCCGCCGAACGCCGCGATCTCCTTCACTCCGCTCGACGAGACGAAGCTGACCTGCGGGCTCGCCATTACGTAGACGGTCTCGATCTCCGGGGCGAGGTGGCGGTTGAGCTGGTTCATCTGGAACTCCCACTCGAAGTCCGAGATCACGCGCAGGCCCTTGACGATCACTTTCGCCTGCCACCGGCGGGCGAATTCGACCACGAGCTCGGAGAAGACGTCGACCTCGACGTTGTCCAGGTCCACGAGCGCTTCCTTCAGGAAGTCGACGCGCTCGTCCAGGTCGAACAACGTCTCCTTGTGGCGCGGGCTGGCGACGACCCCGACCACGACACGGTCGAAGATCGCGGACGCGCGCTCGACCACGTCGACGTGTCCGAACGTCACTGGGTCGTAGCTTCCTGGGCAGATGGCTGTGATCATGAGTGCTCGAAGAGGGTGAGCCGCGCGGAACCGTACCGCCGCGACGTGCGGATTGGAAGCGGAAGCGCCGGCTCCGTCCGCGCGCCGGTTTCGACGACGAGGAGCCCGTCCGGCGCGAGGACGCGCTCCAGGTGCTTCGCCAGCTTCGGCTCGAGCTCGGCCCACGACTCGTACGGCGCGTCGACGAGGACGAGGTCATACGTCCGCGACTCCTGCCGGAGCGTCCACACCGCGTCGGCGCAGACGACGCGCGCCCCGGTCAGCTTCAGCTTCTCGAGGTTCTGGGAGATCGTCCGGCACGCGGCCCTGTCGCTCTCGACGAACGTCGCGCTGGCAGCCCCGCGCGAGAGCGCTTCGATCCCCATCGCACCCGAGCCCGCGAAGAGATCGAGCACCGTCGCGTCGTCGACCGGTCCGATCAGATTGAAGGCGGCCTCGCGGACGCGATCGCCCGTCGGACGGGTGGCGATTCCCTTGGGCGCGGCGATCCGCGCCCCGCGATGGGTGCCGGCGATGACGCGCATCGGCGCATTGTGGCCTTACGCGAGGCGGACGACGAGCTCGACGTTGCCGTCGGCGTATCTGTGCACGAGCTCGTCCCCGAGACTCCGGACGAGAGCGAGGGCGGCGGTGTTGCCGTGGGCCACCAGGGCGCGGAAGCGAAGGATTCCCTGCTCCCGGGCGAGTGTCCTCAGTTCGGCGACGAGGCGCGTGCCGAGACCTCTCCCCTGCCACTCGTCCACGACCTCGAATGCGATCTCGGCCTCCGGTGCGTCCGCGTCGCGCACGAAGCGGGCGATGCCGACCGTCCGGCCCGATTCCTGGTCGATCGCCGCGACAGCTTCCCGCCCGCAGCAACCGACGTCGACGAGATGTGCGACGTCGCTCTCGAGCAGGCGCGGCTTCGAGCCGAGGAACCGCAGCCGGCGTGAGCGCTCCGAGAGGCCTGCGAACACCTCCAGTACAGGAGTGCGCTCGCCGGAACGGAGAGGGCGGTAGGCGATCGTGGACACGCTCTTTCCAACGGGAGCATGCCGACGCCTATTCCAGGCGGCCTACCCCGGCGAGATGTTCTGGTTGATCCGGAAGAAGTTGTCCGGGTCGTACTTCTGCTTCAGCTGTTGCAGCCGGTCGTACTTCTCGGGGCCGTACGACTGCCGGACCCGGTCGGCTCCTTCGTCGCCGAGGAAGTTGACGTACACGCCCTCGTGCCATGGCTCGAGGGCCGACCAGAAGCCCTGCACCCACGCGCGCTCCTCGTCGAAGCCCTCGCTCGTCTCGGTGCAGGCGCCGATGTTGTAGGTGAAGGCCGCGGTGCGGCCGTTGAACGCGGTCTCGTCGTCGCCGACCCGACTCACCGCGCCGCCCATCTGCCAGATCGGGAACGACGTCATCGGCGACTTGATCTGCAGCGAGCGCTCGACGGTGATGTCGATGATCTCGTCGGTCAGCTCAGCAACGTCGCAGCTCTTGAAGTAGTACCAGCGCTGCGGCACGAAGCTCGGATCGAACATCGCCTGGTGCGCGAGATACGGCTTCGCCACGCAGACGTCCGCGACGGGCGAGCCGAACTCCCGCAGGGGCCCGATGAACTTCTCCCCCTCCTCGATGTCTCCGGACCAGCAGGGGATGACCATCACGACGGGCTTCCCGTGCAGCTCCGGCGGGACGAACGGGAGCGGCGGAGCCTTGCGGTGGATGACGATCGTCATCAGGTCGTCCGGCGCCTCTGCGACCCAGTCGCGATAGAAGCGCAGCACCTCGCCCGACTGCTCCATCGGCCAGAAGATCGGCCCTGCCAGGACCTGCGTCCCCAGCGGCACGCAGCGGAACTCGAACTCCGTGACGATCCCGAAGTTGCCACCGCCACCGCGCACGCCCCAGAAGAGGTCTGCGTTCTCGTCCGCGCTCGCCTTCACGAACTCGCCCTCGGCCGTGACGAGATCGACCGAGAGGAGCTGGTCGACCGAGAGCCCGAACTTGCGCATGATCCAGCCGATCCCGCCGCCGAGCGTCAGCCCGGCGACGCCGGTGTGGGTGACGATGCCGGACGGCACCGCGAGCCCGAACGCCTGCGTCTCCCTGTCGAGCTCGCCGAGCAGCACACCTGCCTGCACGCGCGCGGTTCGGTGCTCGGGATCGACCCGTACCCCCTTCATCGGCGAGAGGTCGATCATCAGGGCGTCGTCGGCGACCGAAAGGCCCGGGAACGAGTGGCCGCCGCTCCGAACGGCGACCGGCAACCCGCTCTCGCCTCCGAGCTTCACGGCGGCGATCACGTCCGAGACGCCGGCGCAGCGAGCGATCACCGCCGGATACTTGTCGAACGAGCCGTTCCAGATCTTGCGGTGCACGTCGTAGTCCGGCGCCCCGGGACGAAGCACAGGCCCGCGGAATGCAGCCTCGTCGATCTCGATCGCGTCACCGACAGCCGTCACCCCGTAAGTGTTGCATTCGGCGCAGAAACCGCAAAATCATTTGCCCTGCGTGTTCACCGTCCAGGACCGGGACCGCGTGCGCGACCGCGTGCTGGAGATGGCCGCAGCCGACCCGCGCGTGGTCGCCGGTGCGGTGGTCGGCGGGCTTGCGGACGGCGGCGGCGATCGCTGGTCGGACCTCGATCTGACGTTCGCCGTGGCCGACTCCGCGCCGGTGAGCGAGGTTCTCGCCGACTGGACGCGGGAGTTCAAGGCCGACTTCGGGGCGGCTCACCTGTTCGACCTTCCGGCCGGAGCCTCGATCTATCGCGTGTTTCTCGTGCCGGACTGCCTGCAGGTCGATCTGTCGTTCACGCCCGCTTCTGCATTCGGCGCGCGCGGTCCGCAGATTCAGCTTGCTCTTCGGCGACGCCGTCGACCTGCCTCAGGTTTCGCCGCCGTCGGCTGACGAGCTCTTCGGGCTCGGCGTTCACCACGCCCTGCGTGCGCGGTTCTGCATCGAGCGGGGCCGCGGGTGGCAGGCCGAGTACTGGATCAGCGGCGTCCGCGACCAGGCGCTCGCACTCGCCTGCCGTCGCAGAGTGCTCGAAGTCGCGCACGGTCGTGGCTTCGACGACCTGCCGCAGGAGGTTCTCCGGCCGTTCGAGGACTCGCTCGTGCGTTCGCTCGCGCCGGACGAGCTGCGCAGAGCCCTGGGGAGCGCGATCTCGCGGCTGCTCGACGAATCGACCGAGGCAGCGGAGCTCGCCGCGAGCGTCGAGGCGCAACTGCGCGAGCTCGCCGACTAGGACTGGCCCAGGTGCTCGCTGCCGCCGAGGAGCGCCTCGACCTCCGCCGCCATCGTCCCGACGGGGAACGAGCGCGCCGTGTCGCGCGCTTCTTCCAGCAGCTCGCGATCCTTCGTGATCCGCGCGAAGCGAAGGTCGGAGAGGCCGGATTGGCGCGCGCCGAGCAGAGCGCCGCCGCCACGGATCTCGAGATCCTTCTCGGCGAGCTCGAAGCCGTCCGTGGACGCCACCAGCGCCTCGAGCCGGTCGTGCGCGCTCTCCGTCAGCTGCTCCTTCGGGCCTGAGATCAGCAGGCAGTACGACTGCTCGGCACCCCGGCCGACCCGTCCCCGGAGCTGGTGCAGCTGGGCGAGACCGAAGCGGTCGGCCTCCTGGACGATCATGATCGTCGCGTTCGGGACGTCGACGCCGACCTCGATCACGGTCGTCGCGACCAAGACGTCGAGCTCGCGCGCGTTGAAGCGCGCCATCAGCTCGCGGCGCTCTGCCGGCTTCAGCCGCCCGTGCATGCAGCCGACACGAAAGCCCTCCAGTTCGCCGGCGCGCAGCGCCTCGGCCTCCTGCTCCGCCGCGCGAGCGGTGGACGTGGCGGACTCCTCGATCAGCGGGCAGACGACGTAGGCCTGCCTGCCTTCGGCGAGGTGCGCCCGCAGGCGCGTGTACGCCTCCGAGCTGCGCTCGTCGGTCACCCACGCCGTCACGATCGGCTTGCGGCTCGCGGGCGGCTTCGCGATCTCGCTCACGGAGAGATCGCCGTAGACGGTGAGCGCGAGTGTGCGGGGAATCGGCGTCGCCGTCATGTGGAGGACGTGCGGAGCCCGCCCTTCCGTGAGGGCAGAACGCTGCTCGACGCCGAACCGATGCTGCTCGTCTACAACCGCCACAGCGAGATCGCGGAACTCGAACCCTTTCTGGATCAGCGCATGCGTGCCGACGACGACGTCCGCCTGCCCACCGATCTTCGACTTGACCGAGCCGGTCACCAGCGCGCAGCTGACGCCGAGCTCGGCGCAGATGCCCTCGATCGTCAGGAAGTGCTGCTCCGCGAGCGTCTCGGTGGGAGCCATCAGCGCGCCCTGGCGCCCCACTTCGACCGCGCGCAGGAGCGCGTAGAGCGCAACGACCGTCTTGCCGGAGCCGACATCGCCCTGGAGCAGCCGCTGCATCGGCGTCGTCCGCGCGAGATCGCGGTCGATCTCCTCGATCGCTCCTTCCTGGTGCTCGGTCAGCTCGAACGGCAGCACGGCGCGGTAGCGCTCGATCAGCTCCCCGGGTCCGGGCAGCGCAGCCGCGACCTGCTCCTCGCGCTCCGCAGCCCGGCGCGCGAGCGCCAGCTGGAGGACGAGCAGCTCGTCGAACGCGAGCCTGCGCCTGCCGTCCTCTGCCTCGTCGAGCGAGCGAGGCCGGTGCAGAGCGGCGAGCGCATCGCCCCGGAGCGGCAGCCCGCGCTCGGCCTTCAGCGAGGCGGGAAGCGGATCGGGCCGGTCGGTGGCGAGCGGCAGCGCCGACTCGACGAGCTCCCGTAGCTTCACCGCCGAGACCTCCTCGCTGGCCGGGTAGACGGGCGCGAAGTCGGCGGTCGCCGAGCCGCCGTTCAGGTCGAACGACCGGACGGCGAAGCCGAAGCGGTTCTGCTGGCCGCGAAGGCGGACGTGCGTCCCCGGTGTCAGCTTGTCCTTCAACCAGGGCTGGTTGAACCAGGTCGCCGAGATCTGGCCGCTGCCGTCGGAGACCTGCGCGGTGAGGATCTGGAGCCGCCCTCGCCCGCGGCGCAGCGAGGTCTTGATCACGTCGCCCTCGATCAGGACCTCCTCGTCACCGAACAGGTCGGCGATCCGCTTCTCCGGCGCCGGCCGCTCGTAGCGGCGTGGGCGGTGGTCGAGCAGGTCACCCACGTGCTCGAGCCCGAGCTTCGCGAGCCGCTTCTTCAGGGTCGGCCCGACACCCGTCAGCGAGTCGATCGGCGCCTCCAGCCGCTCGGGGCGAAAACGGCCGCGCGTCGGCGTCCAGCGGTCAGGCGGGTCCACGGCGGCAAAACCGGTCGGTGGCCGGCTCATCGGCCGAGTATTGCAGCCGGTCCGGCGGTCGCCGCCACGCCTACCCGGGTGTCCGCCGTCCGCGTCGGAGCAGCGCGGCCGCCTTCGTGATCCGGTTCTGCCGCGTCTCCTCGCGTTTCGCCTCCTCGATCCACTCCACATACTCGCGGCGATGCGTGAACGCGAGCGAGTCGAAGAACGCGCGCTCGTCGGAGCCGAGCGCCGCGGCGAGGTCAGCCGGCAGGTCGACCGTTCGCGGCTCCTCGTCGCGTTCCAGGTGGATCGCCAGCTCATCGCCGGCCGAGATCCCTGCCGCGTCGCGGAGCTCCTTGCGGAAGCCGAGGTAGTAGCGGCCGCCGTAGACGGCAATCGTCGTCCGGAAGGGCGTGCCGTTCACGCTGCCGCGGACCGGGACTCGCTTGCCACCGAACAGCGCAGGTACGTCCAGCGGGATCTCCGCGAGGAAGCCACCGCCGGAACCGCTCGGCTGCAGCGTCGTCACGAAGCTCTGCGTCACTCCTGGAACCAGAAGAAGCCGACGGTGCCGGGGCCGGCGTGCGTGCCGACCACCGCGCCGAGGCTGCTGACCAGTCGGACCTCGGCTTGGGGGCGGTTCGCGAGGACGATCTCCCGTAGTTGGTCGACCGCGTCCTCGGCCTCGGCATGCGCGATCGCGACACCGAGCCCGGGGCCGTCGGTCGTCGCTTCCTCAAAGCGCTTGCGGAACTCCTCGAACGCCTTCGTCCGTCCACGCACCCTCCCCACGGGCACGACCTCACCGGCTTCGATCGCCAGGATCGGCTTCACGTTCAGCAGGCTGCCCATCAGCGCCCGGCCGCGACCGATGCGACCGCCCTTCGCGAGGAACTCGAGCGTGTCGACGGTGAAGAGAATGCCGGCGCGCTCGCGGTGGCGAGCGGCGAGCGCCTCGATCTCCTCGTCGGTCGTGCCGCGGGCGAGCAGGTCCTGCACCGCGAGCGCGAGCATGCCGATCCCGACCGACGCCGACTCGGTGTCGACGAGGCGGATCCGGTCGCCGTCGTCCTCCGACGCAGCGAGCGTCGCACTCTGGAACGTGCCCGAGAGCTTCGACGAGATGTGGAGCGAGTAGATCCGCTCGTAGCTCGAGAGCGCGTGGTAGGTCGAGAGGAAGTCCTGCGGAGTCGGCTGCGAGGTCGTCGGCAGCTCCGGGGCGGTGCGCAGCCGCCTGTAGAAGTCGTGCGGGTCGAGCTCGACGTAGTCGCGGAAGCTCTCCTCGCCGAAGCGCACGTAGAGGGGCACCACCCGCATGTTGGGGAAGCGGATCTGGGCGTCGGGGAAGTCCGCCGTCGAGTCGAGGACGATCGCGGTGTTCTCGCTCGTCAGAGCCTCGGACATGATGGTTCCTCGTCGACGGGGCGCGCTGGACGGTGCGAGGCAAGGACGCAGGGAGCGCCGATACTCGAAGTATCGGCGCGACTGAGGACGCCGCATCGCGCCGTCCAGCGCGTTCCGGCGACACAGAGTTCCATCGTGTCCGAGGCTCGGTTCATCGCTGCCAGTTCCCGGCGTTGCGGATCGCGCCGACGATCTCGTCGAGCGGCTGGTCCTTGCGCAGACAGTCGACGGCGCCGGCGGCCATGAGCGCCTCGAGCTCTCTCGGGCTCGCCGAGGCGGTCAGGCACACAACGGCTACGTTCGGGCAGGCTTCGGTCACGGCGATCGTCGTCTCGACCCCGTCCATGCCGGGGAGCCGGAAGTCCATCACACAGACGTGCGGATCGTGCTCACGGCAGGCAGCGACGGCGCCGTTGCCCTCGGAGACGGCGCCGACGACGTCGATTCCCTCCTGGAGCTCGAGCAGCAGGATGAGCGCCTGCCGGAACACGTCGTTGTCTTCGACGAGGAGGACGCGGATTGGCGAGGGGCCAGCCTCCACGCTCGGCACCTTAAAGCCCTACTCGGCCGACAGGAGCAGCGGGTAGTGAGGCTGGCCGCCGGGCTGGACGTCGACGTCGACGCCGGGGTAATGCTCCCGCACGCGGCGCAGGAAGCCTTCGAGATCCGGCTCCTGCTCGCCGGTGAGCAGCGTGAGCACCTCACGCCCGTCGACCAGCAGGCGATCGGCGACCGCAGCCGCGACCTCGTCGAAGTTGGACGAGGAGGCGACCGCCGCACCGTCGGCGAGCCCGAGCCAGGCGCCCTTGCGCACATCGATCCCGTCGAGCTCGACGTCGCGCGAGGCGACCGTGACCTCGCCGGTGGCGACCTGCGCGAGCGCCTCGAGCATCGCGGCTTCGTTCTGGGCCGCGTCGAGTGACGGCAGGTAGCGGACGATCGCGGCGAGCCCGGCCGGGACGGAGCGCGACGGGATCACCCGAACGGGCTTGTCGCTGAGCTTCGCCGCCTGCTCGGCGGACAGGATCACGTTCGAGTTGTTCGGGAGCACCAGGACCTCGGTCGCGGGAGTCGCGTGGATCGCGGCGACGATCTCCGCCGTCGACGGGTTCATCGTCTGGCCGCCTTCGATCACGCGGGTCGCGCCGTAGCTCTCGAAGAGACGCCGGTTGCCGGCCCCGGGGACGACTGCGACGACACCGGTCTCGAGCGTCAGCGTGGGATCGGGGACGGCTTCGAGGATCCGCCCGGTGCGCTCCTCGGCCTGCTTGTGCATGTTCGCGATCTCCACTCCCTCGATCGTCCCGACCGCGGTCCCGAATGCGAGCGCCTTGCCGGGCTCGTCGGTATGGACGTGAACCTTGAGCGCGCTCGAGTCGCCGACCACGAGGAGCGAGTCGCCGAGCCGCTCGAGCTCGGCTTCGAGCACGTCGGCGTCGAGATCCTCGCCCTCGATCACGAAGACCGTGCAGTAGCGGAACTCGGACAGATCCTGATGAATCGCGTCGATCCCGGCCTCGTGCGCGTCCTCCGAAGGCGCATCCGGGAGCGGCTCGCCGGAGAGCGCCGCCGAGACGCCGCGAACGATCTCGAGCAGACCGGCGCCGCCCGCGTCGACGACCCCGGCCTCCTTGAGGACGGCCAGCTGGTCCGGCGTGCGCGCCAGCGCCTCCTCGCCGCGCTCGATCAGCTTCTTCAGCAGCGCCGCCGGCTCGAGCTCCGCGTTGCGAGGGTCCTCGGCCTCTTCTGCGAGCTCCCGGATCACCGACAGCATCGTTCCCTCCACGGGACGCCGCACGGCGCGGTAGGCGGCGTCGCTCGCGGCGCGGAAGGCGCGGCGAATCGTGGCGGCATCGAGGAGCCCGGCCTCACCGAGAGCCTCGGCGGCGCCGCGAAGGATCTGAGAGAAGATGACGCCCGAGTTGCCGCGGGCGCCCATGAGCGCCGCGCGCGTGAGCTCCTTCGCGAGCACGGCGCGGTCGGCAGCCGTCGAGACCTCGAGGACGTCCATGATCGCGCGCGCGGTCTCCGTCAGGTTCGTGCCGGTGTCGCCGTCCGGCACGGGATAGACGTTCAGGTCGTCGATGCGGCGGCGGTTCGCCTCGAGCGTCTGAAGCGCTGCCCGCCCCAACTCCCGGGCGCGCTCCAACTCCGTCATGCGCTCCTCCGCACGTCTTCGATGTGCACTTCGACGGCGGCGACTTGCAGCCCGGTCAGCCGCTCGACCTCGTAGGCCACTCGTGACCGGATCGTGGCCGCGACCTCGGCGAGGTTCAGCCCGTACTCGACGACGACGTGGAGGTCGAGCCGGAGGCCGTCGCCGTCGGCCGAGACACCGATTCCCTGCGTCAGCCTGTCGCGGATGAGCAGCCGCTTGAGCCCCTTGCCCGCCATGCCGACGACGCCGTAGCACTCGGCGGCGGTGTGCCCGACGATCTGCGCGATCGCATCCGGCGCGATCGTGATCTTGCCGAGATGGGACTGCTCTGTGAGGTGTTCGCGCTCCACGATCCGCGAGCTTAGACGCTGCGGATCACGCGAAAGGTTGCGGCGGAGGCTAGACCGCTTTCTGCACTTTCCCGGCCTTGAGGCACCGGGTGCAGATGTAGGCGCGCTTGGCGACGCCGTCGATCAGGACGCGCACCTTCTGGAGGTTCGGGTTGAAGCGGCGGCGCGTGGCCACCATCGAATGGCTCCGGTTGTTCCCGAAAGACGGCTTCTTGCCGCAGGATGCGCAGACCTTGGACATCGGCCCGGGAGTGTAGCAGCGCGCTCGCGACGGTTTGCTGATCGCTCTTGGCTACTTTGAACAGGTAATGCGGCGTCTTCTGCTCCTCCTGGCACTCGCGGCGGGCGGCCTCGCCGCGGCCACAGCTCCTGCGGCGACGGAGCCGGTGCTGAGGATCAGCTTTCCGGAGGGCTGGTCGGCGGGGCAGATGGCCGATCGGGCCGCCGAGGTGCGGCAGATCGCGATCCGAAAACGCGGCGTCACACCGCGGCTGAGCGGGTCGAGCTACGCCGCCGCGACGCGTGCAGCGAAGCCTCCGACCTCGTTCAAGCCGTTCCTGAAGCGGCGGAGCATCGAGGGCTTCCTCTTCCCGTCGACGTACTTCTTCGAGCCGTCCTCGAGTGCGGCGAGCGTCGTCGCAAGGCAGATCGAGACGTTCCGGCAGCGGTGGGCGTCGGTCGACCTTCGCGCCGCGAAGGCCCGCAAGCAGACGCCGTACGACGTGCTGATCATTGCGTCGCTGATCGAGAAGGAGACCGTGGCGCCGGCCGAGCGTCCGCTCGTCGCCGCGGTGATCTCCAACCGGCTCGAACAGGGCATGCCGCTGGCAATCGACGCGTCGCTGCGCTACGGCCTCGGCGTGGAGGGCACCCGGCCGCTCAAGCAGTCGCACCTCCGCAGCAACACGCCGTACAACACCCACCGCTTCAAGGGTCTTCCGCCGACTCCGATCGCCAATCCGGGGCTGCCGTCGATCCGTGCGGCCGCGAAGCCCGGGAAGGTCGACTACCTCTACTACGTCCGCAAGCCGGACAGCGTCCACCACTTCTTCACGGCCGACGAGCAGGAGTTCTGCGACAAGGCCGTCGAGTACGGCTACCCGGGCTGCTAACGCTGCGCTGCGGCTCTCAGTTGGGCGAAGACGTCGGCCATCTCGAGCCCGGTGCGCACGGCTTCGGCGCCCTTGTCCAGCCGATCGTCCGCCTGCTCGGCCTGTTCGAGTGTGAGCAGGCCGAAGGCGACCGGAACGCCGGTCTCGAGCGCCGCCAGCTGCAGCCCTGACGCCGCTTCACCGGCGACGAAGTCGAAGTGAGGCGTGTCGCCGCGGATCACGCAGCCGAGCGCGACGATGCACGCGTAGCGGCGTGTCTTCGCCAGCGCCATCGCCGCGATCGGCAGCTCGAACGCGCCCGGCACCGGCATGACGGTGATCGCGTCGCGCGCGACCCCGGCGCGTTCGAGCTCGGCGAGCGCGCCGTCGAGCAGCTTCGAGGTCACGGCGCCGTTGAAGCGGCTGACGACGACCCCCACGGCGCGGCGCGCGCCTTCGCTGTTGCCCTGCAGCACCCCGTAGCCGTCCGGAACCGAGAAGTCGCCCTCGGCATGCTCGGCCGTACCCGGCGCGGCCTCGTCGGCCGCGGGCTCCTCAGCGGCCGGCTCGTCTGCAGCCTGCTCGTCGTCGTCCGCGGGCTCCTCGACCGGCGCTTCGGGCTCGGCTTCCAGCTCCACCTCGGCTGGCTCTTCGGCCTCGTCAACCTCGGCGGCCTCGTCCTCCTCGCCCGGCGGGCCGGCGAGCTCCGGCGCGTCGGGCCAGCCCTCGCGTTCGCTCACGCCTCGGCTCCGTCGTAGAGCTCGGGGTCGAACCGCAGGTCCTGGTGATGGAGGGTGTGGCCGAGCTTCTCGCGCTTCGCCTCGAGATAGCGGCGGTTCTCGTCGTTCGGGATGACCTCGATCGGCTCCTGGGCGGTGACCTCGAGCCCGAAGCCGGCGATGCCGGAGATCTTCTTGGGGTTGTTCGTCAGAACGCGGATCGTGGAAAGGCCGAGGTCGGCGAGGATCTGCGAGCCGATCCCGTACTCACGCTGGTCGGCCGCGAAGCCGAGGCGGAGATTCGCCTCGACCGTGTCGAGCCCCTGCTCCTGCAGCTCGTAGGCCTTGAGCTTGCTGAGGAGCCCGATCCCGCGCCCCTCCTGCGAGAGGTAGAGGACGACCCCCTTGCCCTCGGTCTCGATCCGGCGCAACGCCAGCTCGAGCTGCTCCCCGCAGTCGCAACGGAGCGAGTGAAAGACGTCGCCGGTCAGGCACTCGGAATGGACACGCACGAGCACGTCCTGCTCGCCCGCGACGTCGCCCTTGACCAGCGCGACATGGTGCTTGCCGGTCAGCGTCTCACGGAATGCGACCGCGGTGAACTTCCCGTAGGCGGTCGGCAGGTTCACCGAGGTGATCCGCTCGACGAGCTTCTCGTGCCGGCGCCGGTACTCGATCAGGTCGGCGACGGTGATCATCTTCAGCCCGTGGACGGCGCAGTAGTCGATCAGGTCGGAAACGCGGGCCATCGTGCCGTCGTCCTTCATGATCTCGCAGACGACACCGGCCGGAATCAGCCCCGCGAGGCGCGCGAGATCGACTGCGGCCTCGGTCTGGCCGGAGCGCTGGAGCACGCCGCCGCGGCGGGCTCGGAGCGGGAAGACGTGACCGGGCTGGACGAGGTCGCGCGGGCCCGACGACGGGTCGACCGCGACCTGGATCGTCTGGGCGCGATCCTGCGCAGAGATACCCGTCGTGACTCCCTCTCGCGCCTCGACCGTGACGGTGAACGCGGTGCCGAACGGCGTCTCGTTCTGATCGGTCATCTGACGCAGCCCCAGCTCGTCACAGCGCTCCTCGGTCAGGCAGAGACAGACCAGCCCCCGGGCGTGGGTGACCATGAAGTTGACCGCCTCGGGCGTCGCGAACTGGGCCGCGATCGTGAGGTCGCCCTCGTTCTCGCGATCCTCGTCGTCGACGACCACGACGAAACGTCCTTCGCGGATCTCCTCGATCGCTTCTTCGACGGTTGCGAACGGGCTCTCGGTGCTGGGCTCGGCTGCCATCGTCACGGCCGCATGCTACCCGGGAGCAACTTTTCGACGTACTTCGCGAGCACGTCCGTCTCGAGGTTCACGTCGTTACCCGAGGTGAGGTCGCCAAGCGTCGTGACCTCGAGCGTGTGCGGGATCAGCGCCACCTCGAAGCCCGTCTCGTCGACCGCGGCGACGGTGAGCGAGACGCCGTCGACGGTGATCGAGCCCTTCTGGACGCAGTAGCGGAGCAGCTCGGGCCCCGCCTCGATCCGGACGCGAACGCCGTCCGCTGCCTCCTCGACCGAGGCAACCGTTCCGGTGCCGTCCACATGGCCCTGCACCTGATGGCCGCCCAGGGCATCGCCCGCCCGGAGCGCCGGTTCGACGTTGACCCGGTCACCGAAGGACTTGACTCGCGACAACGTCTCGGGCACGACGTCGAACGCCAGCGATCCGGCCGACCTTTCGACAACCGTCAGGCACACGCCGTCGATCGAGATCGAATCGCCGATCTCGGCCGGGGTCGCCGCCTCGACGACGAGCCTCCCGTCCTCGAAGGAGGCGACCTTTCCGACTTCTCGCACCAGCCCGGTGAACATGATCAGAGGTTACGGCTCGCGGAGGTACGCCTCGAGGACAACGTCCTCGGCGACCTGCCGGCTCGACAGTCGCGTGAGTTGGACCGGCGCCGCGAGGCTCTCCAGCACGCCCGGCCCGGTGCCCGAGAGCGTCGGTGCGACGAAGAGAAGCACCTTGTCGACGAAGCCCGCCTCGAGGAACGCTCCGGCGAGGATCGGGCCCCCTTCGAGCAGCAGCGACTGGACGCCCTCGTCGGCGAGGTCGCGCAACTCGTCCTCGAGCGGGCCGGAGCGCAGCTCGAGCTCGGAGCCCTCCGGGAGCGGGCCGCTCCCGAAGGCGAGCCGCCGCGGCTGGTGCTGCACGTCGACGTCGCGCGCGTCCAGGCGCGGATTCTCCAGGCGCACCGTTCCCATCCCGACGGCGACTGCATCGGACGCGGCGCGCAGCTCGTGGACGCGGCGGCGCGAGACCTCGCCCGACACCCAGCGTTCCCCCGGCACCGTGACGCGCCCATCCAGCGTCATCGCCGCCTTGTACGTGACGAACGGACGGCCGAGTGCGACCCAGGTTCGCCATGCCTCGTTCTGGCGTCGCGCCTCGAAGCTGTCGGCGTGCTCGACCTCGACCCCGCTCGCGCGAAGCCGCTCGAGGCCGCCCTGCGCCTCGGGGTTCGGGTCGAGCGATCCCGCGACGACACGCGAAACTCCGGCCGAAAGCACCGCATCCACGCAGGGTGGCGTCGTGCCGTGGTGGGCGCACGGCTCCATCGTCACGAAGAGCGTCGCGCCGCGCGCGAGCTCTCCGGCTGCCTCGAGCGCGACGATCTCGCCATGCCGGCCGGTCTCCTCGGTCGCACCCTCGCCGACGACCGCCCCGTCCGCGACCACCACCGCACCGACGGTCGGCTTCGGATAGGCCCTGCTGTCCGCGTCCGCTGCGAGCTCCAATGCCCGCTCCAAGCTCATGCGAGTGCTTGTACCAGCCGCCTGTAGGCCCGCGGCAGATCCTCGTGCGAGAAGATGCCGTTCCCGACGATCAGCAGATCCGCTCCGGCCGCACGCACCTTGTGAATGTTGTCGTCGTTGACACCGCCGTCGACCTGGACATAGCAGTCGACGAGCCCGCGGAGGTGCTCGATTCGTGGGTACGACTCCTCCAGGAACGCCTGACCCGAGTAACCGGGCTCGATCGACATGCAGAGGCAGAGATCCGCGCCGAGGTTGGCAGCCTCGGCCCCCACTTCGACCGGCGTCCCCGGATTGAAGGCGACACCGACGCCGAGCCCGTGCTCGCGTGCCTCCTCGATCACGGCGCCAACGTCGTCCACCGCCTCGACGTGGAACGTGACGCTGTCCCCGCCGGACGCAACAATCTCCTCGAAGTGGTGCGGTGGGTCGTCGACCATCAGGTGGCAGTCGATCCGGCCGTCCAGACGGTGGATCATCGGCGCGATCGATCGCAGGATGATCGGCCCGATCGTCACCGGCGGGATGAAGTGCCCGTCGCCGACGTCGAAGTGGAAGACGCGGACGCCCGCGTTGAGCAAGGTCTGGATCTGGTCGCCGAGGCGGGTGAAGTCCGCCGCGTAGATGGACGGCTCGATCTCGACCGTGCGAACCCACTCCCGCCACGCCACACGGCGATCTTAGGCCGGTGAGAGGCTAGACGCGCAGGCGCGCGACGAAGAAGCCGCTCGTGCCGTGGATGTGCGGCAGCGTCTGCAGGAACTCCGGCCGGGCCGGATGTCGAAACTGCGCCCAGCCTTCGATCGGCTCGACCTCCAGCCCGGAGGCATCGACCACAGCCTCGGACTCGTCCGCGTTGACGGTGCACACGGAGTAGACGATCGTCCCGCCGGGGGCGCATGCGCTCTGCCGCCGCACGGAGGAGGGCGAGCTGCAGCTCGGGGAGCGGCGCGGAGCGCCAGCGCAGATCGGGCCGCGCGGCGAGGACGCCGAGACCCGAGCAGGGCGCGTCTACGAGGGCACGGTCGAATCCCGACAGCTCGGAGGGCAGGTCGAGCCCGTCGGCGTGAACGACACGCACGTTTGCAGCACCGAGCGTGCGGACGTTTCCCTCGAGCTCGCGCGCCCTGGCCTCGTTCACCTCGACCGCTACCACGTCTCCCGCGAGCATCGTCGCCTTCCCGCCGGGCGCGGCGCAGAGATCGAGCACGCGCTCCCCTGCCTGCGAGCCCACGCAGAGACCGGCCAGCTGTGAGCCGCGGCTCTGGGGCCAGATCCGGCCCGCGGCGAGCGCCTGCTCGTCGACGCGGTCGACGCGCCAGGCACCGGGAATGTCGGTGGGCTGCCCCTCGACCTCGCCGCGGACGAGCCTGACGACCGTCTCCGGAGGCTCATTCTGGGCGCGCATCAGGGCGAGCGCTCCTTCCTCCCCGAGGTCGCGGCTCCAGACATCCCAGACCCAGTCCGGGTAGGAGTGCTTGAGCGGTCCCTCCGGCAGCGCCGCGAGCAGCGGCGCAATTCCCTCGGAGACTCGCCGCAGAACTGCGTTCGTGAACGGGACTGCCCGCTCGAGGTTCGCGCGGCGCACGAGCTCGACCGACTCGTTCACCGCCGCGTAACGCGGGACACCTCCCAGGTAGCCGAGCTGGTAGGCGCCCAGCCGCAGAGCCGCCAGCACGGGCGCGTCGAGCTTCCGCACCGGGCGCTTCCCCAGCGTCTCGATCGCGTGATCGAGCGTCCGCATGCGCTGCACCGAGCCGAACGCAAGCTGGCGCGCGAGCGCCCGATCGCGATCGTCGAGGCCTTCCGAGGCGGTGCGAAGGGCACGGTCGGCGTAGGCGCCTTCGTCGGCGACACGGCGGAGCACGTCGTAGGCGGCCTTGCGGGCGGGCGCGACCTCCATTACCGCAGCCCACGCAGAAATGCCTCGTACGGCATGCGCTTGCCGCCTTCCGGCTGCACCTCCTCCGGCACGAGCTCGCCCTCGTCGAGCCGCGCTCGCCAGATCGTGACCGGCCGCCCGTGCAGCTCGCCGCGCGCACCGATGTGCGGCGACAGCGCGCGAATCCGGTTCAGGCTTTCGACAGGACGCGAGAGATCGAGGACGCGGTCGTCCGGCTCGATCTTCGCGGCATAGCTCGCCTCGCCCTCCTGCGGCAGGAAGACAGGCTCCGGCAGGACCTCGTCGAGGAGCTCGACCGCGAGCTCAGCGGCGCGATCGTAGACGGTCCCCGCGTCGTCCTCCGGCGTCACGAGAAACGCGCGCTGCGCCGCGATCGGGCCGGCGTCGAGCTCCTTCACGGTCTCGTGGATCGTGACCCCCGTCTCGGGGTCGCCCGCGAGCAGAGCGCGCTCGACCGGCGCGGCGCCGCGCCAGCGGGGCAGCAATGACGGGTGCACGTTCAACCACAGGCCGCGCGCCAGCAGATCGTCCGGGATCAGGAGCCCGTACGCGACGACGACGATGGTCTCGGCGGGCAGGTCGAGCTCGGTCGTCGGCCGCTCCGGCTGCAGGACCGGGATCCCGAGCCGCTCGGCGGCGAGCTTCGCGGGCGGAGCGGCGACCTTGCGGCCGCGACCTGCCGGCCGGTCGGGGCGCGTCAGCAGGGCCGCGACATCGTGACGGGCGGCGAGCCGCCCGAGCACGTCAGCGCCGAACGGGGCCGTGGCGGCAACCGCGATCCTCACGTGGAGAGGCTACGCCCTAGAGCGTCTTGCGGAGTGTCGCGAGCGCCTCGCGGCGGGCCTCGTCGGTCGTGCGCTCGAGGATCAAGACGCCATCGAGGTGGTCGAGCTCGTGCTGGACGACGCGGGCATCCATCTCGTCGAGCTGGAGCTCGAGCGGCGCGCCGTTCAGATCCTGGCCTTCGACCGTCACGTCGACCGCGCGCTCCACGGGCACGAGCACCCCCTGGAGCGACAGGCATCCCTCCTCGCCGACAGCGACTCCCTGCGAGCGCTTGGTGATCTCCGGGTTCACGATTGCCGTCACGTCCTCCTCGTCCCTCGCCTGGAAGACGAACAATCGCTGGAGCACGCCCACCTGCGTCGCAGCCAGGCCGACGCCGTGGGCGTCACGCATCAGGTGGGCCATCTTGTCGGCGAGGCGCGCGAGATCGTCGTCGAACCGCTCGACCTCGTTGGCGCGCATCCGCAACACCACGTCCGGGTACTGGCGGATCTGGGCCAGCGCGACACGACGGCGTGCACTCTCCTGCGCGTCGAGCTCTCGCTCGTCGCGCTCCTCGCCGCCGTCGGTTTCTTCCGGGGGTCCGCCGCCCTCCGTGGCCATGACACGACGTCTAGTGACGCCGTACGAGGGCATCCGTCACTCAATGGGGTGATGCGGATCCGCAGCCTCAGAGCGACTGCGGGTCGACGTCGACGACGGCGCTGACGCCTGCGCGGCGCATCGCGGGCGCGGCCACGGCGAGAAGCTGACCGGCGCGCGACGCAACCGCGCGTGGCTGATCGGTCTTGGCGACGAGTTGCGCCCGGTGACGGCCGCGGAGACGGAGCAGCGGCGCCGGCCCGAGCAGATCGGCCCCGGTCAGCTCCTTGTTCAGCTCGCGGAGGAGGCGCGCCGGCGCCTCGGCGTCGGCGCCGGAGGCGACGATCGAGATCAGATGGCGAAAGGGCGGATAGCCGAGCTCGCGCCGGCGCGAAAGCTCCTCGGCGAGGAAGCCGGCGACGTCGTGCCGGGCCGCATACCTGAGGGGAGTGGCATCGGGCTGGAACGTCTGCACGATCACCTTCCCCGGCGCGTCGCGACCGCTGCGCCCGGCCAGCTGGGTGACGAGCTGGAAGGTGCGCTCGTCGGCACGGAAGTCGGGGAGCGCGAGACCGGTGTCGGCGTCGACGACCGCCGCGAGCGAGACGCCGGGAAAGTGGTGGCCCTTCGCGACCATCTGCGTGCCGACAAGGACCGCCCGATCGGCCGCGACGAACCGGTCCAGCGCCTCGCGCAGCGCTCCAGGCTTCGAGGCCGTGTCCGCGTCGAGCCGGATGCGCTCCAGCTCCGGCACCCGCTTCTCGAGCTCCGCCTCGAGCCTCTGCGTCCCGGCGCCGATGCGCGCCAGCTCCGACGAGCCGCAGGCAGGACACGCCTCCGGGACCGCCTCGGAGTACCCGCAGTGATGACAGTGAAGCCGCTGGTCTCGGTGCAGCGTCAACGAGACGTCGCAGAGCTCGCAACGGCGAGAGACGCCACACGCGCGGCAGTGGATCGCCGGCACGAGCCCGCGGCGGTTCAGCAGCAGGATCGCCTTGCCGCCGTGCTGCGAGATCCGTCCGAGCTCGGCGAGGAGCGGCGCCGAGAGCGGATAGCCGGCCTCGCGGCGCAGGTCGACGATCTTCACCGACGGCATCGGGGCGCCCAGCCGTGCACCGAGCTGGAGCCGCTCGAGCCGCTCCCAGCTCTCCGGCCTCGGCGTGGCGCTCCCGTAGACCGCGACGGCTCCCTCGAGCGCGGCGCGCTTCGCAGCGACCGTGCGGGCGTCGTAGCGCGGGTCGGACTCCTGCTTGTATGAGGAGTCGTGCTCCTCGTCGATGCAGATCAGGCCGAGGCGCGGCACGGGGGCGAAGATGGCCGAGCGTGCTCCGACGACGACTGTCGCCTCTCCCGAGGCGATCCGCTCGCGCTCGTCCCGCCGCTCAGCCTCGGTCAGGCCCGAGTGCAGGACCGCGATCCGATCGCCGAAGCGGGCCTGAAAGCGTCCGAGCGTCTGTGGCGTGAGCGCGATCTCGGGGACGAGAACGATCGCCCCGCGGCCTCGCTCGAGCGCCGCGGCGCACGCCTGGAGATAGACCTCGGTCTTGCCGCTGCCGGTCGCGCCGGCGAGCAGGAGATGGGCGCCGCCGCCGTCGAGCGCCTCGACGATCCGCGCGATCGCCTTCTCCTGCGGCTCGGTCAGCTGGGCCGGCTCCGCCTCACCTACGAGCCCGGCGCCGGTCACCCGCCGCTCGCCGCGGCGGACGCGCAGCTTCGGCGCCACGAGCTCGAGAGCGCGCGCAGGGGTCGAGCCGTAGTAGTCGCCGACCCAGAGCGCGAGATCGACGAGCGCCGGCGGCAGCTCGTAGAGGACCGACTCGATCGGCGCCGTCTCGATTCCCGGGGGCGCCGCGACGCCGGTCTCGACGACGACGCCCCGCGCGGCGCCGCGGCCGAAGCGGATCGCAACGACCGCGCCCTTCCGGACATCGTCGGGCACCTCGTAGGTGAACGGCCGCGCAACCGCGCGCGACGAGACGAGCGGATAGACAGAGGCGAGCGGCACCCGGCGAGGCTAGCTGCGAGCCCGGCTCGAACCGTCCCTCCGGGACGGGCACCCGTCCGAACCTGAGGAGTCGAAGCGCAACAATTGCGTGACAATCGCTCCCCAACCGTCCCCCGCAGACGCGTCCGGGGACAGTCCCCGGACGTGCCCACGGGAGGCGTGGCGGGTGCGGGCATGTCCGGTGCGTACCTCGCCTCGGCCTCGGAATCGGCACGGCGGTAGAGTGGTGTCGATGGCCGGTCATTCAGTCGACGAGTACCTGGAGACGATCTACTTCCTCGCGTTTCCGATCGGCGAGTACCGGCCCGACCCGGACTCCTCCACCGCGATCGCGTCCCGCGTCGCGGAGATGCTCGGAGTCTCGCGCGCCTCGGCCGGCGAGATGCTGAAGCGGCTCGAGGCGGAAGGGCTCGTCGAGCGCGGCGAGCAGAAGGAGGCGATCCTGACGGACACCGGGATCGAGCGGGCGGAGCGCGTCGTCCGGAAGCACCGCATCATCGAGCGCCTGCTCACCGACTTCATGGGCTACACCGCCGCCGAGGCGCACGTGCACGCCGACGAGCTCGGCGACACGTTCTCGGAGGACATGGTCGACCGGATCGAGGAGCGACTCGGCAACCCCGAGCGGTGCCCGCACGGCTGGCCCGTCGACCCGGCGTTCGAACAGGCCGAGAACAAGGAACTGGCCCCGCTCACCGACCTGAAGGTCGGGCAGCAGGCGGAGATCGTGCGGCTCGCCGAGCACGATGGCGAGCTTCTGCACTGGTTCTACGACGAAGGCTTCACGCCGGGAACACAGGTCGTGATCCGCGAGGCGCAGCCGGCCGCCGCCCAGTTCAAGGTGCTGCTGGGCGGCAAGGACGAGCGCGCGATCGGCGAGAAGGCTGCGGGTGGCCTCTACGTTCGCCCCGCCGCACCGGTCTAGCGCCTAGCTCAGCTTCTCTGCCAGCCGGCTTGCGTTCAGGTGTGCGATCGCCTCGATCGTGATCATCGGATTCACCCCGGAGGCGGTCGGGAACGCAGAGCCGTCGGCGACCACGAGATTCGGCACCTCCCAGGTCTCACCCGACGCGTTCGCCGCCGACGTCGCAGGCGAGCCGCCCATTCGGGCCGAGCCCATGATGTGGAAGGAGTAGAGGGCGCCACGGCCGGGGCCGAAGCGGAACGCGCCGGCGGGAAAGCCGTCGATGAACGGCTGCAGGCGCGCGTTGGCGCTGAAGACCTCGCGCGCGCCTGCCGCGGACAGGATCCTTCCCGCCCCGTCGACGCCGGTCGCCAGGTGGCGCTCGTCGTCGGCGGCGAGGCGATAGGTCACAATCGGCTCACCGTCGCGACCGATCCGGACCCGCCCCGAGCCCCGGTCGCGCGGGATCACTGCGATCCCGGACAGTCGCGGCAGACTGGCCATCAGCCGAGCATGCTCCGCCGCGCCGTCCCACGGCACCGCCGCCGTCAACAGTGCCGGGTGGGCCGGGACGGTCTCGTACTTGATCCCGTAGCCGCCGTCGAGGTGCCGGTGCTGGTCTGAGTAGAGAGCCTGCATCGTCCCCTCCCACGGGCGGATCTCCTCGTCGAAGATCCCGAAGACGGCGGTCGCCGGGTGCAGCCGGAGACCGCGCCCGACGTTCGGGTTCCGCAGGCCGGAGCGAAGCAGCAGCGCCGGAGTCTCGATCGCCCCCGCGGCGGCGACCACGGCACGTGCGCGCAACTGCACCGCCCCTGCCTCGACGCCAGCGACACGGCCCTGCTCGAGCAGCACGCGTCGTGCCTTCGTCTCCACCACGATCCGGGCACCCGCGGCAGCTGCATCCTCGAGCCACGTCCGGAGCGTCGACTGCTTCGCGCCGAGCGGACAGCCGTAGCCGCAGTAGCCACAGACGACGCCCTGGTCGCAGCCGACGACATCGCGCGGCATCACGTCGACGTGCCAGCCGAGCGACTCGAGCCCGCGTCGCATCACCTCGTCCCGGCGCGAGGGAAGGTTGTGGTCGGAGTTGACGCCCAGCCGCTCGCAGACCGCATCGAGGCTCGATCCGAGCTCGGCGGAGGGGAAGCCGAGCCCCTCCCATTCCTCCAGCACCTCGTCGGGCGTGCGAAACGAGGTCGAATAGTTGACGACCGTGCCGCCGCCGAGACATGCGCCTGCGATCAGGCCGACGCCCTGGTCGTCGGTCGCCGAGGCGCCGCCGCCGCGGTAGAGGCGGCGCAGGCCGGTCCGTTCGGCGCCGTCGAAGTCGCGCTCCGACCAGTAGCCGCCGGCCTCGAGCACGACAACGTCCAGTCCGGCCGCTGCAAGCACTGCCGCCGCGACGCCGCCGCCGGCGCCCGAGCCGATCACGCAGACGTCGCATTCGAGCTCGAGCGGACCGTGCGGCTCGATCGGCTCGAGGCGCGGCCCGGGCGCATCGGCGTGCGGCCCGAGCGGGCCTGGGTAGCCGATCGCCTCCCAGCGGCCGGGAAGCATGTACGCGAATGCCAGTGCGGCTTTCCGGAGCGCCTGGAAGCCGGTCCGCATCAGCGGCACGGGGCTGTCGCGCCAGCCGCGCAGGACCGTCTCCCGCCGCGACTGCCCGAGCCGCGAGTAGCCGGGCAGCCACGTCCTCAGGAGGAGCTGCAGCCGCTGCCGCTCGCGCCGTGAGAGATCGTGCTCCATGGCGTCGCGCACTGCCTCCGGGACGCCCTGCTCGACAGCGCCGGGCGCGAATGTCTCGCAGATCGCGTCGAGCGAGCGCACGCCCCGACCCTACTGTCGGCAGCTGTTCGGTACGCCTTCGATCTGTTGTAAGGTTATCCTTACTTTCAATGTAAGGCGAAGGAGGAACTCATGGCACCGACGACGACCGCCGATGCGCTGCTGCGCGAGGCGCACGAGCGGGGGTACCGCTTCCCCGCGGGATTCGACGGCTTCACGGCCCGCGCCGGCTGGGAGACTCCGGCAGGCTCGGGCGAGAGCACGGTCGAGGTTCGCCTCGGCAGCGAGACGCCGGTCGAGACGAGCGAGCTCGACGACTGGGCGAGCGGCGAGTTGCGCTCGATGGTTGCGCACCGCTCGCCGCGGCCGTACGAAGAGGGCGACGGCGCAATCGCGAAGCGGGTCACCGACGACACCCACACGCTCGGCAGCAAGATCGAGCTCGACGACGAGATGAGCTCGTCCTACCTCGTCGGCAACGGTCAGATCGCCGCCGTCACGCGTACCGCGCACGGCTCGCGGTTCACGATCGTGGTCCAGGGCCGCACGCCCGCGGGCGATGGGACCTCGGTCCCGACGACGTTCTGCGTCGCCTTCTGGGGCGCCGATGGCACGCTCTCCGCGAGCGAGGCGTACACCGACACCTACGCCGAGCTTCGACGGCGTGCTCGTGCCGGCGAGCCGGACAGTCGTCCGCGCGGACAGCGAGGGCCTGAGCGTCCGCAGGCTCATCCTCTCGGAGCACGCTCCGCTCGCAATCGGAGTCGGGGTCGTGAGGCTGCGGCTCGCCTTCGCGGCCGCCGTCGTCCTCGCGCTCGCCGTCGGCGGGCGAGGCGAGCGCACGGATCGATGCGAAGCCGGCGCCGGTGGAGTCGGCCCCGGTTCTCCCAACCCGCGTCCAGGACGTGAACGGCAAGACCGTCGTGATCCGGAACGTGAGCAGGATCGTGCCGCTGAACGGCGACATCGCCGAGACGATCTTCACGCTCGGCCTGACCGGCCGCGTCGTCGGCGTCGACACGAGCGCGCTCTATCCGAAGCAGACCGTCGACAAGCTCCCGAAGATCGGCTACCAGCGGACGCTCTCTGCCGAGGGGATCCTCTCGCTGCGCCCCACGGTCGTGATCGGCTCGACCGAGGCGGGGCCGCCGCAGGTGCTCGAGCAGCTGCGCGCTGCCGGCGTCACCGTGCTCGTGATCCCGGAGATCGTGACGCTCAACGCAGGCCCGCGGAAGCTGCGCCTGCTCGGGCGGGCGCTCGGCGTGCCGAAGCGGGGCGAGAGGCTCGCGAAGCAGGTCGAAGGGCAGATCGCGACAGCGAAGCGCGAGGCGGCCACGACGACGAACAAGCCGCGGGTGGCGTTCCTCTACGTGCGCGGCGCGCCGGTGCAGATGATCGGCGGCAAGGGCACGCGTGCGGACACGATGATCGCCGCCGCCGGGGGTCGTGACGCCGGGTCGGAGATCGGGATCGAGGGCTACCGGCCGATCACGGCGGAGTCGCTCGTGAGCGCCCAGCCGGACGTGATCCTCGTCCCCACGCTGGGATTGCAGTCGGTCGGCGGGATCGAAGGCCTGCTGCGAATTCCCGGAGTCGCCCAGACGCCCGCGGGTCGGAATCGCCGCGTGCTCGACTACGACGACGCGCTCCTGCTCGGTCTCGGGCCGCGGACCGGCTCGGCGCTGCGGCGGCTCGTGCGCGGGCTGCATCCGGAGCTCCGCTAGCGGATGGTCGAGCTGGCGGTGCGAAGAGGAGAGCGTGTCGCGGCGGGCCGGCTCGTCCGGCCCGCCGCGCTCCTCGCCGGCCTGATCGCGCTGCTGGCGGCCGCCCTGCTCCTCGGCGTGGGGGTGGGAGCGGTCCGGATCTGGCCGGGCGACACGCTCGCGATCGTGCTGAACCATCTCGGCGTCGACACCGGCGTCCGCGTCAACCCCCAGGACGACGCGATTCTCTGGATCATCCGGCTGCCGAGAGTCCTGCTCGGCGCGCTGGTCGGCGGCGCGCTCGCGGTCGCCGGCGCAACGCTGCAGGGCGTCTTCCGCAACCCGCTCGCGGATCCCGGCCTGATCGGCGTCGCGAGCGGCGCGTCGCTCGGCGCCGTGGCGGCGATCGTGTTCGGCCTCACCGCAGCATCCCCGCAGGCCTGCAGCTGTGCAGCCTTCGCCGGCGGCGTCGTCGCCTCGCTCGCCGTCTACGCGCTCGCCCGCTACGAGGGCCGGACCGAGACGGTGACGTTGATCCTCACCGGCGTCGCCGTGACGGCGATCGTCAGCGCGGCGATCGGCCTCCTGATCGCGCGGGCCGACGACGCGCAGCTGCGCGACATCGTCTTCTGGTCGATGGGCAGCCTCGGTGGCGCAACCTGGCCGGTCGTCGGCGCCACGGCGCCGTGCGTCGCGATCGGCGTCGCGGTCGCATGGTCGCGGGCGCGCGAGCTCGACCTGATGACGCTCGGCGAGCGCGAGGCCGCGCACCTCGGCGTCAACACGGAGCAGGCCCGGCTGATCCTCGTGCTCGCCCTGGCGCTGGCGACCGGGAGCGGCCGTGGCTGCAGCCGGGAGTGATCGCCTTCGTCGGCCTCGTCGTCCCCCACCTCGTCCGGCTCGCTGTGGGACCGGCACACGCAATCGTGCTTCCCGCCAGTGCGCTCGGCGGAGCAGCCCTCGTGGTGCTCGCCGACGTCGTCGCCCGGACGGTCGCCGCGCCGGTCGAGCTCCCGCTCGGCGTCATCACCTCGCTCGCGGGCGGCCCTTTCTTCCTCTGGCTGCTCTGGCGGACGAGGCGCGCGCAGGGCGGCTGGGGATGAGCGTCCTCCTCCGCGGCAACGACCTGACGTTCGAGGTCGACGGCAGGGCGCTCGTCGACGGCGTCGACGTGGAGCTCGCCTCGGGCGAGGTGCTCGCCCTCACCGGCCCGAACGGGGCCGGCAAGTCCACGCTCCTCCGTCTCCTTGCAGGCGAGCTCGAGCCGACGCAGGGCACTGTCGAGCTGGACGGCAGGCCGCTCGGAGAGCTGGGACACGACGAGTGCGCGCGGCTGCGCGCGGTGATGCCGCAGGAGACGGTGCTCCAGTTCGCGTTCACGGTCCGCGAGGTCGTGGCGATGGGCCGGCATCCTCACCGCCGCAACGGCAGCGGGCGCGAGGGCGAGGCGGTCGACAGCGCGATGCGCTGGACGGAGACACTCGACCTCGGGCCGGCGCACATATCCGACGCTCTCGGGTGGGGAGCGAGGCAGGACGACGCTGGCGCGGGTGCTGGCCCAGGAGTCGCCGATCCTGCTCCTCGACGAGCCGACGGCCGCGCTCGACATCCGCCATCAGGAGCGGGCAATGACGATCGCCCGCTCGTTCGCCGACTCCGGCGGCGCGGTGATCGCCGTGCTGCACGACCTCAATCTCGCGGCTGCCTACGCCGACCGGATCGCGCTCCTCGACGAGGGCCGCCTGGCAGGGCTCGGGCCGCCGTGGGCAGTGCTGCGCGAAGATCTGCTCGGCAGCGTCTTCGACCACCCGGTCGTCGTCACGCAGAGCCCTTGCGGCGATTCGCCGCTCGTCGTGCCGGCGCGCGCGTAGCTAGACGGTTGCGGCGGCGGTGAGGCCGGCCGCCTGGCGGAGTGCATCCGCCTTGTCCGTCCGCTCCCACGTGAAGTCGCGGTCGTCACGGCCGAAGTGGCCGTACGCCGCGGTCTTCTCGTAGATCGGGCGGCGCAGGTCGAGGTCGCGCAGGATCGCAGCGGGCCGCAGATCGAAGTGCTCGCGGACGAGGCCCTCGATCCGCTCCTGCGTCATCCCCTCCGCCTCGGTGCCGAACGTGTCGACCAGCACCGAAAGCGGGTGCGCGACGCCGATCGCGTAGGCGACCTGGATCTGGCAGCGGTCGGCAATGCCCGACGCGACGATGTTCTTCGCCACGTAGCGGGCTGCGTACGCCGCCGAGCGGTCGACCTTGGTCGGGTCCTTGCCGGAGAACGCGCCGCCGCCGTGCGGGGCTGCACCCCCGTAGGTGTCCACGATGATCTTGCGCCCCGTCAGGCCGGTGTCGCCCATCGGGCCGCCGATCACGAACTTCCCGGTCGGGTTGACGAAGACGAAGTCCTTGTCCTCGAGCCGCTTCTCGTCGTAGAGCGAGTGCGGCAGGATCGGATGGAGGACGTGCTCGATCAGGTCGGGCTTGATCAGCGTCTCGGAGTCGAGCCCGTCGCGATGTTGGGTCGAGACGAGGATCCGCTCGATCTCGACCGGCCGCTGGCGACCGTGCTCGTCGACCTCGTAGCGGACCGTGACCTGTGCCTTGCCGTCCGGCCGCAGGTACGGCAGCACGTCCGCCTTGCGAACCTCGGAGAGCCGCTTGCAGATCCTGTGTGCGAGCTGGATCGGGAGCGGCATCAGCTCGTCGGTCTCGCGCGAGGCGTACCCGAACATCATTCCCTGGTCGCCCGCGCCGACGCGGTCGAGCGGGTCGTCGTCGCCGCGCTGGGCTTCGAACGAGTCGTCGACACCCTGCGCGATGTCCGAGGACTGCTCGTCGATCGCGACGATGACGCCGCACGTCTCGGCGTCGAAGCCGTACTTCGCCCGCGTGTACCCGATCTCGGCGATCGTCTTGCGGACGAGCCGCGGAATGTCCACGTAGATCTCGGTCGTGATCTCACCGGCGACGACGACGAGACCGGTCGTGATCAGCGTCTCGCAGGCCACGCGGCCCGTCGGGTCGCCCTTGAGGACCGCGTCGAGAACCGCGTCCGAGACCTGGTCGGCGATCTTGTCCGGGTGGCCTTCGGTGACCGACTCCGAGGTGAACGAGAACGAGCGGGCTGCCATCGGCCGGAAGCGTACCTACTCCGTTGTCGGCTCTCGCCGCATCAGCGTGCCCACCAACTCGTGCAGCGGCTCGCCGTCGAGAACCGCGCAAACGCCTTCCGTGATCGGGAGCTCGATGCCCAGCCGGTGCGACAACTCACGCAGCACCGGGGCGGTCGTCAGGCCCTCGACGACCATCCCGATCTGCCGAACGGCCTCGTCCGGATCGACTCCCTGCGCGATCAGCTCGCCCGCCCTGCGGTTGCGGCCCGACTTCGACCAGCACGTGACGACGAGGTCGCCCATCCCCGCGAGGCCGGCGAACGTGCCCTGCTTGCCGCCCGCGGCTTCGGCCAAGCGCGCCATCTCCGCGAGGCCTCGCGCGACGAGCGCGGCCTTGGCGTTGTCGCCGAGCGCCAGGCCATCGGCACCACCGGCGGCGAGCGCGATCACGTTCTTCGCAGCCGCGCACAGCTCCACCCCGACCAGGTCGTCGCTGACGTAGACGCGGAACGTGACCGAGGTGATCGCCGCCTGCAGGTCGAGCGCCAGCTGCTCGTCCTCGCTCGCGATCACCGCTGCGGCCGGGAGATCGCGCGAGATCTCGTCCGAGATGTTCGGCCCCGAGAGCACCGCGACCGGTCGTCCCTTGATGAGCGTCGAGAGCCGGGCTCCCGTCGCAGGGTCGAGCCCCTTGGTGAGCGAGAGAACCGGAGCGTCGCCTCCGAGCGACTCGGCGACCGCGCCGTAGACGGCGCTCGGCACGGCAAGGACGATCACCTCCGCTTCCGCGAGCGGTGCGTCCTCGATCGTCATTGCCTTGACACCGCGGAGGTTGCAGTGCGAGAGGTAGCGCGGGTTCCGGCCCGTGTCGGCGATCACGCGCGCCTGCTCCGGGTCGCGGCACGCGAGCGTCACGTCGTGCTCGCGGTTCTGCAGAACACGGGCGAACGCCGTCCCCCACGACCCACCACCGACGATGACGAACCTCACGACCGCTTGACGAAGTCGATCGAGACGGGCACGCCCGCGAGGTCAAAGCGTTTGCGCAGCTCGTTCTCGACCCAGTACGCGTAGTCGCGCGTGACGAGCCCGGGGTCATTCACGTGGATCCGGATCCGCGGCGGCCGGGTCGAGACCTGGGTGCCGTAGAGGAGGTTCAGCCGCTTCCCCTTCGACGACGGCGGCTGTCGCGCCTGCCGCAGCTCTGCGAGGGCATTGTTGAGAGCGGGAGTCGGAATCCGGCCCGTGTGCTTCTCGAAGAGATCGGCGATGTACTCCAGCAGCCGGTCGAGGCCGCGCCCCGTCTTCGACGACACGGCGATCAGCGGCGGCCGTTGTCGCAGCTTGGTCTCGATCCTGGGCCGAACGTCTTCGATCGTGACGTCGGTCTCGTCCCATTTGGCGAGGACGACGAGGGTCGAGTTGCCTGCCTTGCGCGCGACGTCGGCAACAGCGAGGTCCTGGTCGACGATCCCCTCGCTCGAGTCGATGAGCACGAGGGCGACGTCGGCCCGCTCGGCGGCCTCGAGCGCGCGGAGCTCCGAGTAGTAGTCGATCCCCTGCCGCTGCTTGCGCTTGCGGCGCAGTCCGGCGGTGTCGACGAGCTGGTACGTCCGACCGTCGCGCTCGAGGATCGTGTCGATCGTGTCGCGCGTGGTGCCGGGCACGTCCGAGACGATCACGCGCTCGGCACCGACGAGGGCGTTCAGGAGGGACGACTTGCCGACGTTCGGCCGCCCGAGGATCGCGACCCGGATCGCCTCGTCGCCGACCTGCACCGGCCCGCTCCCGGGCAGCTGCTCGACGACCCGGTCCAGCAGGTCGCCGGTGCCGTGGCCGTGCAACGCGGAGAGCGGGAACGGGTCGCCGAGCCCGAGCTTGTGGAACTCGATCGCGTCGAGGTCGCGCCGGGGATCGTCGATCTTGTTCGCCAGCACGATCACGGGCTTCTTCGAGGCGCGCAGGGTGACCGCGAGCTCCTCGTCCCCCGGCGTGATCCCGTGTCGTGCGTCGACGACGAAGAGAACGAGATCCGCTTCCGCGATCGCCGCACGTGCCTGCTGCGCGATCTTGGGGCTGAACGGGTCGGTGGCGAGGTCGTCGACACCGCCGGTGTCGATCAGCAGGAAATGCTTCCCGTTCCAGTCGGCGAGCAACTCCTTGCGGTCACGCGTCACCCCCGGTGTCTCGTGCACGACGGCCTGCCGCGTCTCCGTCAGCCGGTTGATCAGCGTCGACTTGCCGACGTTCGGGAAGCCGACGATCGCAACGGTGCCGATGATCTCCGGCGTCTCTGCGCTCAGCGGCGGGTTCTCGGTCTCGCTCATCGCGGCGGTATCGCCTGCCTGGGCCGGCCGGCGGCGTGCAGCTCGGCGAGCCAGTCGTGCAGCATGCGGAGCCGACGCTCGATCTCGGCGGACGCCTCGCGATAGCCCTTCGCGCCCTTCGGCAGCCCCTCGAAGAGGACCGGCTCGCCCCAGGCGACCGAGATCGGGTGGAAGTTGCCGGGCTTCCACTCGTACGAACCGTAGATCGCGGCGGGCACGACGGGGACCTGCTCCTGCACCGCGACCATCGCCGCGCCCGGCTGCACCGGGCCGGGGATGCCCGAGCGCTGACGCGTTCCCTCGACGAAGAGGCCGAGCGCGTGGCCGTCCTGGACGACCTCACGCATTCGCCTCACGGCCTCTCGGTCGGACTCGCCGCGGCGGACAGAGATCGTCCCGAAGCTTCTGATCAGCTGACCCAATCCGGGCACCCGATGGGCTTCGACCTTGGCGAGGAAGTAGATGGTGCGAGGCGAGCAGAGCCCGAAGACCGGCGGGTCGATCCAGTGGAAGTGGTTGAACGCGAGGACGACGCCGCCCACGCGCGGCACGCGTTCGACACCGTAGTTCCGCACGGGCGTCAACAGCCGCACGAGGGTGCCGATGGTCAGGTGGCCGACGGACCAGACGGCGTCGACGCGGTTCTGGCCGGGTCCCTTCACGGCGTCTGCCGAGCATGGACGAGCTCTTCTATCCTTCCGACGACCTCGTCCACGTCGAGCGCGGTGGTGTCGATCTGGATCGCGTCCTCGGCGGGTCGCATGTTGATCGCGTCCTTCTCGTCGCGGAGGCGAAGGTCGGTCGCGAGTGCGTCCGCACCGATCCCGGGACGCTCCGAACTGCGGCGGGCCGCCCGTACCGACTCGTCCGCGATGAGGTAAACCTTTACCTGAGCTTGAGGTGCCACGACGGTGCCGATGTCCCGTCCCTCGATCACGACGTTCCCCTCCTCTGCGAGCGCTCGCTGGCGCTCGCGCATCACCTCTCGCACCTGGTGGTGGCGCGCGACGACGGGGACGAGCTTGTCGATGTCGGGCTTGCGGATCGAGGAGGTCACGTCGCAGCCGTCGATGAAGACGCGGCCGGCCTCGTCGAAGCCGACCGGGTTCGCGGCCGCAAGCTCGGCGAGATCATCGGCGAGGTCGAGTGCGACGCCACGGCGGCGCGCGAGCCAGGTGAGGGCGCGGTACATCGCCCCGGTGTCGAGGTAGCGGAAGCCGAGCCGCTCGGCGAGGTGCCGTGCGACCGTGCTCTTGCCGGCCCCTGCGGGCCCGTCGATGGCAACGATCATCAGCTCGTGGGCGCTCGCAGCGAGTCGAGGAGGTCGAAGAAGCCGGGGAAGCTTACCGCCGCCACCTCTGCGCCCTCGACCTCCACCCCCTCGCGCGAGACGAGGCCTGCGATCGCGCCGAGCATCGCGATCCGGTGGTCGCCGCGAGCATCGACCGAGCCGCCTCGCAAACGGGACGGCACGCCGCGCACGGTGAAACCGTCCGGGGTGGCGCGGATGTGGGCGCCGAGCCGTCTCAGTCCGTCGACGACGGCCTCGATCCTGTCGGTCTCCTTCGCGCGCAGCTCCGCCGCGCCGCGCAGGATGCTGTCGCCGTGGGCGTGCACCGCGAGCAGTGCGAAGAGCGGGAGCTCGTCGACGAGCAGCGGCACCTCCCCCGCTCCGATCGTCGTTCCCACCAGCTCGGCGGGCCGCACGTCGAGGTCGCCCGCGGGCTCACCGCCGATCCGCCGCCGGTTGAAGACGGTGATGTTGGCGCCCATGCGCTCGAGCACGTCGAGCAGCCCGGTGCGCCGGGGGTTGAGGTTGACGCCGTGCACGGTCAGGTCGGAGCCGGCGAGCAGGGTGGCGGCGACGAGAAAGGGCGCCGCCGACGAGAAGTCGCCCGGGATCTCGACGTCCCCGAGCTCGAACCGCTCGACCGGTTGAACGCTCACGCTTCGGGGCTTCCGCCGAACCGGCACGCCCGCCTGCGCCAGCATGTTCTCCGTGTGGTCGCGCGTGGGCAGCGGCTCCTCGACCGTCGTCTCGCCGCCCTCCGCGTAGAGGCCCGCGAGGAGGACCGCCGATTTGACCTGCGCGCTCGCGACCGGCAGCTCGTACGAGATCGGCTTCAGTGACGTCCCGTCGATCACGATCGGAGCGTGGCCGTCGTCGGTCTCGATCGAAGCGCCCATCCGGCGGAGTGGCTCGGCGATGCGCTCCATCGGACGCGAGCGCAGCGAGTCGTCGCCGGTCAACTCGAAGCGGCCCTGCTGGCCCACGAGGATCCCGGGGAGGAGCCGCATCAGTGTGCCGGCGTTGCCGCAGTCGATCGGTTCCTCCGGCGCGGTGAGGCCTCGCAGGCCGTTGCCGAAGACACGCAGCGTGTCGGAGTCCGCCTCGTAGACCCCGACCCCGAGCGCGCGGACGGCGGCGAGCGTCGACTCGGTGTCGTCGGAGCGGCCGAAGCCGGTGACGCGCGTCTCACCGTCGGAGATCGCCCCGAGCAGCAGCGCGCGGTGCGAGAGTGACTTGTCCCCGGGGACGCCGATGTGCCCGTGAACCGCCGCTGTGGGCGCGATCTTCACGCCTCGCTCCCTGTGGAAAAAGAGTTGTAGAAAAGTTGGCATTGGGACACGTCCGCGCGAGACCCGTCCGGGGACAGTCCCCGGACGGGTCTGCGGCAGCCATGTCCGAGAAAGACGGTGGTCACAGCTCGTCCTCGAGCACCGGCGCGACGACGACGCCGTATCCCTGCTGCTCGAGGAGCGCGGCTGCGCGGGCCGCCTCGTGCTCGCCCGCCACGAGGATCGCGACCGTGCCGCCGCGCTCCGTCGAGAGGTGCTGGAGGTCGAAGTCGGCGATGTTGATCCGCTCGGCGCCGAGCGCCTGCGCGATCCCGGCGATCACACCCGGCCGGTCGGGCACGTGCACGCGCAGCCGGTGGAGCTCGCCGGCGTCCTCGTATGCCGTCTCGAGGAGGCGCCGCCTGTTCACGGAGGCCTCGCCGATCCAGCGCGCGAGGAAACCCGCGTCTCCGGCCGCGAGCGCGGCTTCCACCTGCTCGACCCTGCGCCGGTGCTCGGCGAGTGACGCTGCGAGCGCTTGGCGGTTCTCGAGGAAGATGTCGACCCAGATGCGCGGGTTCGCGCCGGCGACCCTGGTCATGTCGCGGAGCGAACCACCCGCGGCGGCGAGCGGCTCGTGCCCGTCGATGCGAGAGCCGCCGGCCTGGTTCAGCAGCACGTTCGCCAGCGCGTGTGGCAGATGACTCGTGACCGCAACGAGGCGGTCGTGCGCCTCGGGGTCGATCGCGACGGGCACAGCCCCGAGCGCGGAGACGAACCCGTGCAGCACCTTGAAGCTGTCCGGATCGGTCGAGGCGACCGGAGTCAAGAACCACGTCGCGCCCTCGAAGAGCTCGGCCGTCGCCCACTCCGGCCCGCGCGCCTCCGAGCCGCAGATCGGATGCCCGCCCACGAACCTGCCGACGCCCGTGACCGCCTCGCAGACCCCACCCTTCGTCGAGCCGACGTCGGTGACCGTGCAGTCGGGAGCGCTCGCATCGAGCACGGCTCGGACCTGGGCCGGTAGCGCCGTGACAGGCGCAGCGACGACCGCGAGCTCTGCACCTTCCAGGGCGCTCGCGAGATCGGCAGAGGCCTCGACCGCGCCTCGCTCGGCGGCGGTCGCCAGGTGCGCCGGGTCGAGATCCCAGCCGAGGACGCGCTCGACTCCCGCGCGCCGCGCGGCGAGCCCGACCGACGCGCCGATCAGGCCCGTGCCGACAACGGCGAGAGAGCGGACGACGGCCACAGCGTCCTACCGACGCATCAGCTCGGCCACGCGGAATGCGAGGTCGAGCGACTGCCGTGCGTTGAGGCGCGGGTCGCAGAGGGTCTCGTACCGGGTCGTCAGCTCCTCCTCGAGCACGGCGGCCGAGCCGCCCAGGCACTCGGTGACGTCCTCGCCGGTGAACTCGAGGTGGACGCCGCCGGGCCAGACGTCCTCCTCACGACAGACGGCGAAGAACGCGACGACCTCGTCCATGATCGCGTCGAAGCTGCGCGTCTTGATCCCGGAGGCCGTGCGGAAGATGTTCGCGTGCATCGGGTCGCACGCCCACACGACGGGCTGTTCCGCGTCGCGCACTGCGCGCAGGAGCGGCGGCAGAACCTCGGGGAGGAGTTCGGCGCCCATCCGCACGATGAACGTCAGCCGGCCGGGGATCCGGAGCGGGTTCAGCTTCTCGGCGAGCTCGAGCAGGTCCTCCGGGGTCGCCGTCGGGCCCACCTTGACCCCGAGCGGGTTGTGCACGCCCGCGAAGAACTCGGCGTGCGCACCGTCCGGCTGCCGCGTGCGCTCGCCGATCCAGAGCATGTGCGCCGAGCAGTCGTACCAGTCGCCGGTGAGCGAGTCGCGGCGCGTCAAGCCCTCCTCGTAGTCGAGCACGAGGCCCTCGTGGCTCGTCCAGACGTCGACCTGGTGCAGCTGGGGCGCGTGCACCAGGTCGATGCCACAGGCACGCATGAAGCTGATCGCGCGCTCGATCTCCGCGGCGACGACCTCGTAGCGCTGTCCTTCCGGCGCGCTCGCGACGAACTCCTGGTTCCACATCTGCACCTGCGTCAGATCGGCGAAGCCGCCCTTCGTGAAGGCCCGGAGGAGATTGAGCGTGGCCGCGGACTGGTGGTAGGCCTGGACCATGCGCGCCGGATCGGCGGTCCGGGCCTCCGGGGACGGCTGGTCGTCGTTCACCATGTGCCCGAAGAAGGACGGCAGCTCGTCGTCTCCGACGCGCTCGACCGGCTCGGACCTTGGCTTCGCGAACTGGCCCGCGATCCGGCCGACCTTCACGAGCGGCAGCGCCGAGCCGTAGATCATCACGACCGACATCTGCAGCAGGATCTTCAGCTTCTCGCGGATCGAGACCGCCGTGAAGTCTCGGAACGACTCCGCACAGTCGCCCGCCTGGAGGAGAAATGCCCGGCCGGCGGCGACCTCTCCGAGCGCGGACTGCAACTCGCGCGCCTCGCCGGCGAAGACGAGCGGCGGGAGCGAGCGCAGCCGCTCGACCGAAGCCTCGGCGGCAGCGGGCTCAGGCCACTCGGGCTGGTGCAACGCGGTGCATCCGCGCCAGCTCGAAGGCGTCCACGTGGCGGGGGTCACGGCCATCGCGCCAGTGTAGTTGCGGGTATCCGGGCAGGTCCCTATCCTTGCGGTTCATGTCTTCCGCGCCCATCTCCGAGGCCTGGTCCTGGCCGTGCGAGCGGAGCGGGAGCCTGCGCTAGGCGCGCACGCCGCTTCGCTCGACCCCCGACCTCCCTTCCGGAGGTCGTTTTCGTTCCGCGACCGAATCTGAAGGAAAGAGAGAACCGACATGCGCATCTTCTCCGGAATCCAGCCCACGGGAGACAAGACGATCGGCAACCTGATCGGCGGGTTCCGCCAGTACGCCGCGACGCAGGAGCGCGGCGAGGGCTTCTTCTGCATCGTCGACCTGCACTCGATCAGCGTCGACTACGACCCTGAGGACTTCCGCGAGAAGACGCTCGACCTCGCGGCGATGCTCTTCGCGACCGGCCTCGACCCCGAGCGCGCGACCGTCTTCGCACAAAGCCACGTGCGCGCTCATGCGGAGGCAGCCTGGCTGCTCGGCGCGGTCACGAGCTTCGGGCAACTGAACCGGATGACCCAGTTCAAGGACAAGTCCGACGCGCACGAGTTCGTCTCGGCCGCGCTCTTCACCTATCCGGTGCTGATGGCGGGCGACATCCTGCTCTACCAGACCGACATCGTCCCGATCGGCGACGACCAGCGGCAGCATCTCGAGCTCGCTCGCGACGTTGCGGAGCGCTTCAACTCGCGCTTCGGCGAGACCTTCAAGATCCCGGAGGGCGTCTATCCCGAGGTCGGTGCGCGGATCATGGACCTGCAGGAGCCGACGAAGAAGATGTCCACGACATCGGGGACGCCGCAGGGCACGGTCCGGATCCTCGACGATCTCGAGGTGATCCGGAAGAAGTTCAAATCCGCCGTGACCGACTCGGGATCGGAGGTACGCCGTGCCGGAGACAAGCCGGGCGTCACCAACCTGATCGACATCCTCGCGTCGCTCACGGGCGAGGACACCGCTGCAATCGAGTCACGCTACGAGGGCGTCGGCTACGGCCAGTTCAAGACGGACGTCGCCGAAGCCGTCGTGGAGGCAGTCGCGCCGGTCCAGGAGCGGTACCGCGAGCTGCGCTCCGACCCGGCCGAGCTGCGGCGCTTGCTCGCGCAGGGCGCCGAGAAGGCGCGTCAGGTCTCGGCGCCGACGCTCGAGCAGATCTACGAGCGGATGGGGTTCGTCAGGAGCGAGGCGAGCCGCTGAGCCGGAGCTGATCGACCTCGCCGGCCGAGAGCTCCCGCCACTCGCCCGGCGCGAGCCCATCGACGCCGAGGCCCGCGTACGTGCTCCGGTGCAGCCTGCGCACGCGGTAGCCGACGGTGTCGCACATCCGCCGAACCTGCCGGTTTCGGCCCTCGTGCAGGACGAGCTCGAAGCGGGCGGCACCGAGGCGGCGAACGCGCGCCGGCGACGTCGGCCCGTCCTCGAGCTCGACCCCCTCGGCCAGGCGCCGCAGCGCTTCGTCGGTGGGCTCCTTCCAGGTCTCGATCTCGTAGACCTTCTCGACGCCGTAGCGGGGATGCGCGAGCCGGTGCGCGAGTGGGCCGTCGTTCGTCAGCAGCAGCGCTCCGGTCGTGTCGACGTCGAGCCTCCCGACAGGGACGACGCGCGACCCATGGCCGACGAGAGAGACCACGGTCGGCCGGCCCTGGGGGTCGCTCGCCGTCGTGACGACACCGGCCGGCTTGTGTAGGAGAACGTAGCCGAGCTCCTGCTTTGCGACGCGCAGACCGTCCACTTCGACGACGTCGCGCGACTCCACGAACGTGTTCAGCTCGCCCGGCTCGCCGTTGACGCGCACGCGGCCGGCCTTGATCAGCTCGTCGGCCTTGCGGCGCGAGGCGACACCGGCGCGAGCGAGATATGCGTTGAGCCTCACGACCTGTGTAGTGTGCCCGCGCCATGCGCGACCACTCGGAGGACGTCGACCGCCTCGCCGATCTCCTCGTCGGTTTCGGTGCGAACCTGCAGCCGGGTCAGATCCTCGGAATCACCGCCTATCTGGGCATGGAGGACACGGCCCGAGCCGTCGCCCGCGCCGGCTACAGGCGGGGCGCGAAATACGTCGACGTCTTCTGGTGGGACCAGCTCGTCAAGCGGGAGCGGCTCGAGCTCGCGGACGAGGACACGCTCGACTACATCCCGCCGTGGTTCGAGCAGCGAATGGACTGGCTCTCGGACGAACGAGCGGCGCGCGTGACGCTGACCGGAACGAGCGCGGGCGTCTTCGACGGCATCGACCCAGCGCGAACAGGACGCGACTCGCTCCCCTACATCTCGGCGGTCCCGCGAGTCGTGAACGCGCGGACGACGAACTGGACGGCGGGTCCGTGTCCGAACCTCGGCTGGGCCGAGCGCGTCCATCCGGAGCTCGAGCCGGAGGCAGCGCTCGACAAGCTCTGGGAAGAGGTCACGTACGTGCTCCGGCTCGACATGGACGATCCGGTCGAAGCGTGGCGGGAGCGGATGAAAGTGATCGTCGCCAGCGCGGACAGGATGACCGAGCGCCGCTTCGACTCGCTCCACCTCAAGGGCGCGGGCACGGACCTGACGATCGGCCTGATGCCGAGCTCGAAGTGGCTGGGCGCCGACTTCACGACCGCGGAAGGGATCACCCACTACCCGAACCTCCCGACCGAGGAGGTCTTCACGACTCCCGATCCGCAGCGGGTCGACGGCCACGTGTCGGCGACGATGCCGCTCGAGCTCTACGGCTCGTACATGAACGGGATCCGGATCGAGTTCGCAGGCGGGCGCGCGGTCAAGGTCGATGCGGACGAAGGTGCGGACGCGCTCCGCGCCACCGTCGCGAAAGACGACGGTGCCTCACGACTCGGCGAGATCGCGCTCGTGGACAGGGAAGGCCGGATCGGGCCGCTCCGCACGGTGTTCTACGAGACGCTGCTCGACGAGAACGCGGCCAGCCACATTGCGCTCGGAAACGCCTACACGTTCCCTGTCGAGGACGAGGCCGACCGCGAGCGCGTCAACAAGAGCGACATCCATGTCGACTTCATGATCGGCTCGAACGAGCTCGACGTGGACGGGATCACGCGCGACGGCGACCGGGTGCCGGTGCTGCGCGGCGGCTCCTGGCAGATCTGACCTCGTAACAGACTGTTACTTGGCGTTCGTCAGGCGGTCTTGCCGACCGCAACCGAGTGCAGCCGCTCGCGGATCTCCGCGGCCGATTCGCCGAGGTCCTCGAGGCGCGGCAGCTCGGCGCTGCTCTCGAGCCCGAAGACACGCTCGAAGAGCGGCGTCGTCCGGTAGCGCACGGCGCCGCCGGGGCCGTCGTCGCGGCCGGCTTCTGAGATCAACCCCCGCTCGAGCAGGCCCGCGACCGCGGAATCGGCGGCGACGCCGCGGATTCGGGCGATCTCCGGCCGACTGCACGGACCGAGGTAGGCGACGATCGACAGCGTCTCGAGCGCTGCCTGCGAGAGTCCCCGCTCGACCGGCCGCTCGAAGAGGCGTGCGCACGCCGACGCAGCTTCGCGCGAGGCGCGGAAGGCATACCCGCCCGCAACGTGCTCGAGCACGATCCCGCTCCGTCCCTCACGAAAGCGATCCGAGAGAAGGCCGAGCGCGAGCTCGACCCGCTCTGCGTCGTCGTCCGCGGCCTGCGCCAGGTCCTCGGTTGAGAGAGGCGCGGAGGCGACGACGAGCAGCGCCTCGACGGTCCGGGCGAGCTGGTCGACCGGGTTCGCGGTGATCAGGCGGAGCGGGCGATCCATTCGCTACCTCTTTCGTTGTTGGGACGCGAAACCCTTATGGGGGTGAACGGTGCAGCCTGCTCGAGCGAGATCTCACCGGTCTTCCGCAGCTCGAGCAGCGCCAGGAACGCAACAGCCTGGTCGATGCGCGACAGCGAGCCGACCTCGGCGTCGAAGTCGAACCGGCTGCGGCGTCGCAGCACAGCGCGGAAGCGCTCGAGAAACTGAGCGACCGGCGGAAACCGCAGAGCCATGTGTGCAAGGGAAACCTGCGCAGGCGGCTCCGCGAGCAGACGCAGCGTGGCCGCCAGCTGTTCCGGGTCCTGCGCGGCGAGCTTGCGCTCCGGTTGCGGCGCGAGCGGCGCGGGGCCGACGCGGAAGAAGCGGTCGCGCTCCCCGGCAAGCCGTTCGGCCAGCCAGGCTGCCGCCTCCTTCATCCGGCGGTATTCGGCGAGCCGCCGGGCGAGCTCCTCCGCCGCCTCCTCCGGCTCGAGCTCCGCCAGCTCGGCGTCCTCGTCCGGGAAGAGCGCTCGCGCTTTCAGCTCGAGCAGCGCGGAGATGAGGACGAGGAACTCGCCGCATGCCTCGAGGTCGAGCTCCTCGCGCTCCGCGAGGCGCTCGACGAAGGCGATGACGATCTCCGCCATGTCGACGTCGGCAGGCTCCAGCTCCTCCTTCAGGAGCAGCGTGAGCAGGAGATCGAAGGGACCCTCGAACGCATCGAGGTCCAGCTCGAGTTCGCGGACGATCATGTCGAGCCGGAGGCTAACGGCGAGGTCGGACGCGGCCGCGCGGCACGGCCATCGTCGGCCGCGGCTCGGCTTTCGGCTCGCGGCGGCTGCGGCGCCCACCGCCGCGGAGGATCTGCCACCAGACGAAGAACCCGACAGAGAGGACGAAGAGGATCGCCGACACCCACGCGTTCACCCGCAGGCCGGCGATCTCCGACGAGGGGTCGATCCGAAGCGTCTCCAGATAGAAGCGGAAGCCCGTGTAGAGCGCGATGTACAGGGCGAAGAGCGCCGGCGGGCGAAAGCGGTAGCGACGGTCGAGAATCAGCAGCAGCCCCGCCGCGAAGAGATTCCAGAGTGCCTCGTAGAGGAACGTCGGGTGGAACGTCTCGTTGAAGAGGTACTCGTCGGGCCGGCGCGAGGAGTCGATCTCGAGCCCCCACGGCCGGCTGGTCGGCTCGCCGAAGAGCTCCTGGTTCCACCAGTTGCCGACGCGCCCGATCGCCTGTGCGACGAGAAGCCCCGGGGCCGCGGCGTCGAGCAGCGCTGTCACGCTCGCTCCCGACCGGTGGGCGATGTAGCCGCCGACGAGCACGCCGCCCGCGATGCCGCCCCAGATGCCGAGACCGCCTTCCCACACTGCGAACGGGCCCCACCACTCGTTCGGCACCTCGCTCCAGCTCGTCGCCAGGTGGTAGAGGCGGGCGCCGACGATGCCGGCCCCCACGCCCCAGACGGCGACCCGGAAGATCAGATCCCAGTCACCGCCGCGGGCAACCCAGCGGTGGCCGGTGATCCAGATGCACGCGGCGATGCCGGCGAGCAGCATCAGGCCGTACATGTGGATCGTCAGCGGCCCGATGTCGATCGTGCCGGAGGAGGGCGACGGGATGGAGGCGAGGAATGTCACGGCAGACGGCATTCTGCCGAGACTCGCAGATGGAGTGCGCCGGAGGCGAAGCTGCGAACTGGGCGGAGCCGGGCTTGGCCCGGCTGGAGCCCAGCGTTCGGTGCTCTAGAGCAGGATCTGGAGCGCGAGCTCCGGGGAACAGCCGTTCCGCAAGAGGTCGATCGCGAAGTGCAGGTCGACGTCACCGCGTGTTGCAAGCAGAGAGGCGGCCGTCGCCTCGTACCCTGCCCGCTCGAGCTCCTCGGCACGCCACCGAGAGATCCGCTCCTGCTCTGTTTCCATTCTGGTCAGCTCAGCCGCAGCCATGGTGCCCTCCGGTCGTGTTACCCCTACTTCGTCCAGTAGAGCCAAGAGGTTGTCCCCCTGAAAGGGGATTGCGATGAAGCTTCCGTAAGGCTTTTGCAAATGGTGCGACGGTCTTAGACATTTCTCATGTTGCTCTCAGGACGTTCTTAGGCCACACCGCAACCCTGGTCGGCAATTCCCTTACAGACCAAGGAGTTGCAGAATGGCCGATCCAACACATTTGAAGGCCGTCGACGGCGCCGCCGACCGGGACGCGGTCGAGGGCGCCGTCTTCGAGATCAAGCGCGTCATCGCAGGTCAGGACGAGATGCTGGAGCGGGTCTTCGTCTGCCTGCTGGCGGGTGGACACCTCCTGATCGAGGGAGTCCCCGGCCTGGCGAAGACGCTGACCATCAAGACAGTCGCCGAGGTGATCGGTGGGAGCTTCCAGCGCGTCCAGTTCACCCCGGACCTCGTCCCCTCGGATCTCGTCGGCACGCGGATGTACCGCGCCGGCAAGGACGAGTTCGACACCGAGCTGGGGCCCGTGTTCTGCAACTTCCTCCTCGCCGACGAGATCAACCGGGCCCCGGCCAAGGTGCAGTCGGCTCTCCTCGAGGTGATGCAGGAGCGGCAGGTGACGATCGGCAAGGAGACACACGCCGTCCCGTCGCCGTTCCTCGTGATGGCGACACAGAACCCGATCGAGTCCGAGGGCACGTATCCGCTGCCCGAGGCGCAGGTCGACCGCTTCATGCTCAAAGTGCTCGTCGACTATCCGGAGCCGGCTGACGAGCTGACGGTGATCGAGCGAGCGCTCGCCGATCCGGTCACGGTCGAGCAGCTGCTCTCGGTCGAGGACCTGGCGGAGCTGCAGGCTGCCGCCCGAAAGGTCTACGTCGACCCAGCGGTCTCCCGCTACGCGCTCTCGATTGCGCTGGCCACACGGCGGCTCGCCGACGCCGGCCTGGAGGAGCTCGCCTCCTACGTCGACTATGGCGCCAGCCCGCGCGGCCCGATCAACCTCGTCGTCGGCGCACGCGCCCTCGCACTCCTGCGTGGTCGCCGCTACGTGCTCCCGCAGGACGTCCGCGAGCTCGCCATGGACGTGCTCCGGCACCGGATGGTGCTGAGCTACGAGGCACTCGCCGAAGGCGTCGATGCGGATCAGATTCTCGACCGCGTGCTCGAGACGATCCCGATGCCGAACCTCGACCTGGCGCGACAGGACGTCGCGTGAGCACCACACACGCTCTCGGCCCGGCCCGCACGCCGGGACGTCCCGGCCCCGGACCGCTCCCGGGCGCGCTGTTGCGCAAGGTGGACCTTGTCGTTCGCCGGCGGATCGACGGCATGCTCGCCGGCGACCACCGCTCGTGGGCCCTCGGCGAAGGTGCCGAGCTCGCGCAGGTCCGGCCGTACGTCGCCGGAGACGATGTCCGGCTCATCGACTGGAACGTGACAGCCCGCACCGGCGAGCCGCACGTCCGCGTCAACGTGGCCGAGCGGGCAGTCGAGACCTGGCTGCTTCTCGACACGTCCGCCTCGATGACCTTCGGCACCGCCGACCGGAGGAAGTGGGATGTCGCGGAAGGCGTCTCGCTCGCGGTCGGCAACTTCGCGGTCCGTCGTGGCAACCGCCTCGCGGTCGCCACCTTCGGCGACCAGAACCCCTTCACGTCGCCGGCCCGGCAAGGAAGCCGGGGGCTCCTGGCCCTCCTCCTGGCCCTGAAGCGAGAGCCCGATCTCGAGCCCACCGGACCGACGTCGCTCGGGACCGCGCTCGGCCGGCTCGGCAAGCTCGCCCGTCGCCGCGCCGTGATCGTCGTGGTCTCGGACTTCCGGGGCCCCCGCGACTGGCGGCCTCGCCTGCTCCAGCTGGCGTCACGCAACGACGTGGTCGCAATCGAGATCCGAGACCCGCGCGAGCAGGAGCTCCCCGACGTCGGCGACCTCTGGCTCGTCGACCCGGAGTCGGGCAAGCAGCTGCGGGTCGACACCCGCAGCCGCAAGCTGCGGGAACGGTTCGGCGCCGACGCCGCCGCCGAGCGTGAAGACCTCGCCCGTGAGCTGCGCTCGCTCGGCGTTTCCCACCTGACCCTCTCCACCTCCGGCGACTGGCTGCGACGCCTCGTCGGGTTCCTCCAGACAGAAGGGAGGCGACGATGAGCTTCGCCTGGCCGATTGCCCTCTCGGGCCTCGCCCTCGTGGCGCTGGCTTTGATCGCCTACCTCGTCGCGCAGCGGCGGCGGAGGCGCTATGTCGTCCGCTTCACCAACCTCGATCTGCTCGAGAACGTCGTCGCCGACTCGCCCCGCTGGCGGCGCCACATTCCCGCGGTGCTGACGCTGCTGGCGCTCAGCGCGCTCGTGGTCGGCATGGCTCGGCCTCAGGTCGCGGTGGCGGTGCCACGCGAGGAGGCGACCGTGATCCTCGCGATGGACAGCTCGGGCTCGATGACCGCAACCGACGTCGAGCCCGATCGGATGACGGCGGCTCGGGAGGCCGCCAGCTCGTTCGTGGACGGGCTCCCCGACGGCTTCCGCGTCGGCGTCGTCTCCTTCTCGAACGAGGCCGACGTCGTCGTGCCGCCGACCGTGGACCACGACGAGGCTCTGCGCGGCCTGAGTGCGCTCCGGGCCGACAACGGCACCGCGCTCGGGGACGCCATTGCGCGTTCGGTCGATCTCGGCGTCACCAATCTCGACGAGCAGATCGCCGCGAACAGCAGCGAGACGCCCGTCGTCGTCCTGCTCCTCTCCGACGGCGCGAACACGACCGGCGACTACCAGCCGCTCGAGGCCGCTCAGAAGGCGAAGGACGCCAACATCCCGGTCTACACCGTCGCTCTCGGCACCGATGAGGGCACGGTCCAGGGCCCCGACGGCTACGGCGGCATGCGGACGATCCGCGTCCCGCCGGACCCGGAGACCCTCTCCAGGGTGGCCGAGCTGACCGGCGGCAAGTTCTTCGAAGCCGCCGACCAGAGCGCCCTCGAGAGCGTGTACGACGAGATCGGCTCGCAGGTCGGCGTGGAGCACGAGCAGCGTGAGCTGACCGTGTTCTTCACCGCCGCCGGCGCCGCGCTCCTGCTCCTCGGAGGTGCTCTCTCGACCCTCTGGTTCGGACGGATTCCGTAACCCGCAACCCGAAGGAGGTGAAGGACATGGAGGAGAAGGCCCGCCAGTTCAACGCGAAGCCGCTGCTGATCGTCCTCGCGGCGATCTTCGCAGCAGCCTCGATCTGGGCGGCAACCGCACTCGCCGCCGGTGGCTCGTCCTCGTCGAGCCAGCCTGCGGCGAGCAACGGCGGCCCGGTCGCCGTCGTCCAGCAGGACGACGGCGATGCGGCGGCTCCCGGCGACTGCCCGAACGACGGCAGTGGGTCGGGCGGCAGCTCCGACGGCAGTTCTGACTCGAGCGGTACGAGCTCGAGCGACTTCTGACGCCGGTCGAAGGGTCCGGGGTGTAGGCAGCGCCCCGGACTCTTACTCTCTTCAGAGGCTCTTCTTAGGGCACGATCAGGTTCCGCCCGTACCGTCGGTTCATCACTCACTGAAAGGAGCCGACATGCACACCGAGCTGAACCGTAGAGACGTGTTGAAGATCGGAGGCGCCGGCCTCGCCGCAGTCTTCGGAGCCCGCGCGCTCGACTTCCTGGGCGACGACGCGCAGGCCGCGACCACCTGCCTCCTCACACCCGAGTCGACCGAAGGGCCGTACTGGGTCGACACTTCCCTCACCCGCCGCGATGTTCGTTCGGGTAGGCCCGGCCTCCCCCTCGTTCTGCGCTTCACGATCCTGAACGCCAAGACATGCAGCGTGATCAAGAACGCCGACGTCGAGATCTGGCATTGCGACGCCCTCGGCAACTACTCGGGCGTGAACGGAGCCTCGAGCCGCTTCCTCCGAGGCCACCAGAAGTCGAACTGCGAACGGGAAGGCGGAGTTCCTGACGATCTTTCCCGGCTGGTACCGCGGCCGCACGCCGCACATCCACATGAAGGTCCACGTCGGCGGCCAGGAGGTCCACACCGGCCAGATCTTCTTCAACGAGAAGATCACGGCTGCCGTCTACAGGCAGGCCCCCTACGCCGGCCGCGGAACGTACGACACGCCGCACTCGAGCGACAACATCTACGAGCAGGCAGGCGGCGCGAACGCGCAGGTGAAGCTGGCGAAGCGCACCGGCGGCCTGAAGGGATACGTCGGGACGATCGCAATCGGGGTCGTGACCTAGGTCGCCAAACCGACCTAGCCCTGCGCCTGCCCTCCCGGTCAGTAGCCGAGGTCCGACTCCCGGCTCACCATATGAGAGGCGATGAAGCTTCTGCGGATCCTGGCCCTACTCATCTTTCCGGCACTTGCCGCGGTCGGCGCACGGACGGCCGATTCGGCGCCGCCGCCGGCGACTGCGAGTTGCGGACAGATCGCACTCCACCTCCGTTCCGGCAGCGAGGACGGCTACAGGGTCGTGCTGGGAGCGGTCGGCATTCCTGACGAGGAGCACACGAGCGGGCGTGCTGCCCGCAATCGCGGTGCGCAGTGGCCGTACTTTCGCCGCGTCGGGCTCGTCGTTCGCGGCGGCACCTCCCCGGTCACGATCACGGTGCCGCAGGGGTGGCGCGATCGCGTCGCGATCTCCTGGGGCAATACACCGCCGGTCAGCTCCCTGCAGATCGCGAGGTGCGGCGTGTCGGTCTCGAAACCCTGGAACGCGTACGCGGGCGGTTTCCATCTCCGCTCGCGCGCGGATTGCGTGCCGCTCGACATCCGTGTCGGCGGGCGCAGCACGAGCGTCCGCCTCGGCGTCGGCCGAGCATGCGGCGCCGGCCAGTAGACCGGCGCCGCAGCAGAGCTTCAGACCGAGACGATCACCACGGACTTGAAGGTGTGCACCCGCGCGCACTCCTTGACCGGAAAGCCGTCGTAGATCCCGAGCGAGTAGCGGCCCGCCTTCGGGAAGACGACGCGAGCACGGTACGAGCCGACCCGCGCAGTCTGCTTCGCCTTGAAGACGAAGAGCTTGCCGGCGGCATTTCGGATCCGGACCTCCGGCTTCGCGTCGGACATCGGCGTCCGGCCGTGCTGGAGCACGCGGATCGTGACGACCCACGGCTTCCCCGCCGGATGCCCGGCCTTCGGCGTCGAGTCGAGCCCGACCGTCGCCATGCAGCCTGCCTGCGCGACGCCTGCAAGCGCGAGCCCGGCGACGACCGTCGCAACCAGGACGAAGAGCTTGATCATGCGGCCTCCTTCAGGCTCGTCACCGTGGCTGGCTCAGGCGTCCGGCGGCGCCAGACGAGAACGGCCGCGAGTGCGAGAGCGAGAGCGGCCGCGATCCCGAGCGGCAGGTACGGGAACGAATTGCCCGGTGCTCCGATCTGCACCGGCTTGAACGTGTGCGTCTGAGCACCGCCGTAGGTGACGAAGCCGTCGTAGACCTCGTACGCGAAGGTGCCGGAGGTCGGGAACGTGACGACGGCGTGATAGACGCCGGTCTTGCCGGTCGGCTTCGCCGCGAAGCTCTTGACGACGTTGCCGCCGTCGTCGCGGATCCGGACGATCGGCGTCACGCCGGCGAGCGGAGTCTGGCCGTGCTGGAGCACGGTGATGTCGACCGGCCAGGCCTGATTCGCGTCCAGGCCCGACGGCGGCAGGGAGCTGAGGCCCACGGTCGCCCAGCCACCGGCACTCGCGGCCGGTGCGGCAACGGCGGCGGCCACGGCGAACACGAGCAGGAGCTTCTTCATGCGGACCTCCAGAGTGGGGTGACGACCCGGATACACCGCACCCCGCCCGGCGGTTCCCTACTCGACCGAATTCGCCAGCTCCCGCGCCTCGGCCAGCGTCATGTCGCCTTCGAGCCGCAGCAGCAGCGGGCCGCGGTTCCAGAGGAGCACCGTGCCCGCCAGGTACGTCCTCTCGTCCCGGATCCCGCCGTTCCTGTCGAGGAACATGACGAAGTGCTCTCTGCCGTCGACGAAGAGGCCGGGCTTGCCGTCGATCGTCACGTAGCGAACGGTCGTGCCGCTGCTCCCGGTCTTCTTGAGGAACCCCTCGAAGATCGCGCCGCGCGCCTGCGAGAGCACGAGGCGGGGCCGCGACGGATCGCCGTAGACCACGGACACGAGCCCGTCCGGCCGGACGAAGATCGCGTCCGGCTCGCCGCCGAGGTCGACGCACCTCGAAACCGGCCCGGCGCTCGGCCTCCTCGCGGCTCACCCGCTCGCCGAAGTCGAGCCGCTGGGCGCGGACATCCGGCAGCTCTCGACCCGCTCGACCGTCGCACCGCGGATGTGGAAGATCTCGAGGAAGGCGCTGCGTGCGCCAGGGGAGAAAGCGAGCACACCGGCGAGCGCGGCCAGCAGGATCGCGAAACCGAGCGCGAGCGGCCGCAGCGGCAAGCGCCGCGCCGGGCTCGGCTCGAACGGCGAGGCTCGAACGCCGGCGTCTCGGGCCAGTCGATCTCGTCCCGGAGCGCGGTGAGGCGGAGCTCGAGCTCAGACATCGGCTCTCCTCCAGTTGCTCGCGCAGCCGTACGAGGGCGCGCGAGGTGCGCGACTTGACGGTGCCGCGGCGCAGCGACAGCACCTCGCCGGTCTCTTCCTCGCCCAGGTCGAGGAGGTAGCGGCAGGAGAGGACGAGCCGGTCGTCGTCGCTCAGCCGTTCGAGCGCCGCCAGCAGCGTCGCGCGCTCCTCGGCTGCGATAGCCCTCCCCTCGGGAGACGGAGCCGCGTCCCCCGAGGGAAGCTCGTGGGCCGCGCGGAGGGAGAGACCCTCGCGGCGGCCTTCCGCCCGCCGCCGGTTGCGCGCCTCGTTCGCGACGATCGCGAGCAGCCAGGGACGGAGCGGCGCGCCGCGGCGGAAGCGCGGCAGCGCCCGCCAGGCCTTCGTCAGCCCGACCTGGGCCGCATCCTCGGCGTCGGCTGCATTGCGGGTGATCAGGTATGCGGTGCGGAAAGCGATCTCCTGGTGGTCGCGGACAAGCGCGGCGAAGGCGGTGGCGTCACCGTCACGTGCACGCTCGACGAGCTCGTCCTCTGTCGGTGGTCGGCTCACCACTCGTCGCTCCTACACCCGCGACGGCGGCGGAGTTCCGCGCACCCTCAGGCGCGGATCGAGGCGACGGCCAGTGCCCGCAAACTCGAGCGCCGCACGCCGGAGCGAAGCAGCGTCCTCCTTGCGCTCGAAGAGCGCGATCGCTTCGCTCGACGATGTGCCCGGGCGGCGCTGCCGCCGTTGCGCAGCGCCTCGACGCGGGCGAGATCCAGCAGGGCGGCGCCGTGGAGGCTGAGCATGTCCGTCGTTGCGGCGAGCGCGACGGCTTCGCGATGCGAGCTCCTCTGCGCTCGTCAGCAGCCGTCCCGCCGCGCGATGACTTTGGCGAGCGCCGATCGCCACAACACCTGCGAGCCGATGTCGTCCTGCCGCGGCTGCACTCTTGCTGGCACGCGCGAACCGCTCCGCCTCGTCGTCCCGGCCCTGCTCGTAGAGAACGTGGGCGAGCGTCGCCGCGATCGTCGAGCGCAGCTCGTTCTCTCCGATCGCCTCCAGCTGATCGTGACCGAAGACGAGCTCGCGCTCGGCCGCCTCCAGGTCGCCCGCCATCTGCTCGATGCCGGCCGGGATCACCGCGCGGGCCGCCAGTTCGCGAAGCTCATCCCGAGCTCCTCGAAGATCGCGTGGCTCCGCGCCTGGTGGGCGCGAGCCTCGGCCGGGCTGGTCGGCCATCGCAAGCAGGTAGCCGCGCATGCCGAGGAGCGAGGCCTGGACCCAGCGCACGCCGTGGGCCTGCTCCAGCATCTCGCGCCGTCTGCGCGAGCGCATCGCCGACCGGCGTCGGCCCGTAGCAGAGGCAGTTGGCGAGCCAGAGCTTGATCTCCACCGACTCACGCTCCTCACCGGCGGCTTCGGCGTGCACGCGTGCCCGCTCGAGCGCGGCGGCCTCCTCGCCGAAACGGCACACGAGCCGACCGACCTCGCTGCGCAGCCGCCACGCCCGCGCCAGCCCGTAGTCGTCGCCGTGCGCCTCGAACAGCGGCACGACGCGCTCCGTCACGTCGACGATCTGGCCGCTGCGCCCGGCTGGATCGGTCTGCAGGAGCACGAACTCCCGCGCGACCGATGCGTGCGCCTCGCGGAGCTCGTCACCGTCGGCGCGCGCCTGGTCGAGCGCCTGCTCGAGCAGTGCGTCCGCCTCGGCGAACTGGCCGAGCTGAACGAGGACGCCGCTGATCCGCGTCAGCAGCTCCGCCTTGTCGGACTCACCTGCGGCGAGCGCCGCTGCACGGCGGAAGAGGTTGAGGGCCGCCGGGAGGTCGCCCCGAAGCAGCGAACGATGCCCTGCCGAGGCAAGGCGGACGTGGGCGCGCTCGCGCAGGGCCGCGGCCGCCTCGTTCACCGGCCCGAGCTCTGCCCGGAAGCCGAAGGCCTGCTCGAGGTGGTAACCGATGAGCTCCTCGTACTCGGCGGCGCGGTCGCCCGTGGACTCCTCGAGAAAAGTCGCTGACGCGCTCGTGGAGCTCGGCTCGCTTCTCCTTGGGCAGCCCCTTGTATGCCGCGTCGCGCACGAGGATGTGCCCGAAGCGGTACGCCTCCGCCCCGCTCAGCGCCTGGGCGTCGCGGAAGACGACCTCCTTGCGGAGGAGGGCCTCGAGCGCGCCGGCGACTGCCGCCCTGCTCCGCCTCGGGCGAGATCGCGCGCACTGCGGCCCAGCTGAAGATGCGGCCGATCACCGCCCCGCGCTGAACCACGGCCAGCTCCGCCGGCTCGAGGCGGTCCAGCCTGGCTGCCAGCAGCTGCCTCGATCGAGGGCGGCAGGACGACATCGGCGAGATCGCGCGCCGGCTTCCACCGCTCCCCTTCGCGGGCGATCAAGCCCTCGTCGAGCAGCATGCGCACGGTCTCCTCGATGAAGAGCGGGTTCCCTTCGGCGACCTCCGCGACGCGCGCGGCGATCTCCGGCGAGACGTCGTCGCCGAGCAGGTTCCCGATGAGGGCTCGCGCAGGCGAGGTGCGGCAAGCGACTCGAGGCTCGATCCGGCGCAGGCCTCCGGAGAGCTCGAAGAGCGCCGGGGCGAGACTCCGTCAGCTCCGGCCGCGAGCAGCCGACGACGCAGGACCGGACGCGTCACGGCAATGCTCGCCCGAGATACTGAACGAGCCGCAGGAACGTCGAGCTCGGCCCAGTGCAGGTCGTCGAAGACCACGACGATCGGGCCGCTGCCGTGGGCGAATGACTCGAGCAGGCGGCGGACCGCCCATGCGATCTCCTCCGGCCGTGCGAGCACATCGTCGAGCCCGATCGCGCCGGCGAGCCGCGCGACCACGAGGCTCGACTCCTCGGTGTCCGGCAGGAGGGCGAGCAGCTTTTCTGCGTGCGGCGTCCCGGGTGTCCTCGTCCTGCGATCTCTGCGAGCGGCTTCAGCATGATCGCGAGCGGGAAGTACGTGATCCCCTCGCCGTAGGGGACGCAGCGGCCCTCGAGCACCGCGGCACGCTCGCCGACGACGCTCACGAGCTCGACGGACGAGCCGCGACTTGCCGGCGCCCGCCTCACCGAGGATGGTTGACGACCCTGCTCGTCCGCGACTCCAGCGTCTACGTCGAAGGCCTCGAGCAGCACCTGCCAGCTCGAGCGAGCGGCCGACGATCGGTGACTCGAGCCGTCGCGCGAGCCCCGGGCGCATCCGGCGCGAGGTCGACGACGCGGTACGCGGACACCGGCTCGGACTTGCCCTTCAGCTCGAGCGGTTCGAGCTCCTCGACGGTGATCGCATCCCGCACCAGCCGGTACGTCGCCTCTCCGATCACGATCTCGCCCCGGCTGCGCGCGTTGCTCGAGCCGGGCGGCCACGTTGACCATGTCGCCCGTCGCCGAGCGTGCTCCCGGTAGGACTGTCTCCCTGACGACCTCGCCCGTGTTGACGCCCGTGCGCGTGTCGAGCCCGAGCCCGTAGTCGCGGACGAGCTCGTCATTGACGACCGCGAGCGCCGACCGCGCCTCGACGGCCGCTCGGACTGCTCTGAGCGCATCGTCCTCGTGCAGGACGGGCAGGCCGAAGACGGCGACCAGCGCGTCGCCCGCGAACTTCTCGAGCGTGCCGCCGTGACGGGCGACGATCGTCGCGACCTCGCCGAAGTAGCGTGAGAGGATCCGCCGCATCGCCTCGGGATCGAGCCGCTCGCCGAGCGGGGTCGAGCCCGTGACGTCGATGAAGAGGACAGTGACGTTCCGCCGCGTCTCGACCGGCAGTTGCTCCACGGCGGGCCTGCCGCCCGCGAGGCGGGTGCCGCACTCCGGGCAGAACTTCGCGCCCTCCTGGACGCCGTGGCCGCACTCGTGGCAGAACATCATTCGAGTGTAGAACGCGGGCGTCCGCCGCCGCGATAAAAAGACGGCGGACGCCCGCGCTGCGACTACTTCACGCCGTGTACCGAATCGGACACGAGAACCGTGGCCAGCTGAATGGTCTCGCCTCCGTCCACCGAGAGCACCATGTTGGAGAAGATGACCCGGTCGAACTCGAGCGACTGCCCCGACGGGCAGGTGAACCCCGTCGCGGCGGCGGCTGCCGCGGATGACGGAAGCGGGCCGGTCAGGAGCGAGCCCGTCGCCTTGCCGTTCTTCGCCGCCGGGAAGAGGGCGCTCGCCTCGAGGTTCCCGACGAGTGTCGTCTTGTTCGCGGCGCTCGGCACACGACCGCCGCCGTTGACGCACACGTAGACCGCCTCGAAGGGCGCGGTCAGGCGGGTCGTGACGCCCTCCTGGACCCCGACGACGACAATCTCCTCCACAAAGACGCGGGGGTCGGAGGCTACCGAGGCGGTCGCCGCTTTGGCCGCCGCGAGCGACGCAGCGCCCGAGGCCGCGCTGCCATCGACGAGCACCGGGTCCTTGAAACGCAAGATGTGCGGGAAACCCTGCCCAGGCGGTCGCCGCGACGGCGAGGCTGCCGACCGCGATCGCCATGAGCAGAGTCAAGACGTTTCCGCATGTAGTTCCTCCTTGTATGCCCAGGTGTGACCCGATCCCCCGAACCACCACCTTTTCATCTCTTCGGCGCTTCGACAACGGGAGATAGGATCGGGCCGTGCGCATGCGCAAGGACGCAAAGCTCGAGATGCTGCGGCAGGTGCCGCTCTTCGCAGGCTGCACCAAGCGGGAACTGGGCGAGATCTCGACGCTTGCGGACGAGCTGAGCCTGCCGGAAGGGGCGACGCTTGATCACGGAGGGCAAGCAGGGCCACGAGTTCTTCCTGCTCGTCGACGGCGAGGTGGACGTCCGGATGAAGGGACGGAAGGTGAAGAGCCTGGCAAACGGCACCTGGTTCGGCGAGATGGCGCTCGTCTCGTCTCTGCCGCGCAACGCCACCGTGACGGCCCTGAGCCCCGGTTCGCGTGCTCGTCGTCCACGAGCAGGCGTTCAGACGGCTGCTGCGCGACTCGCCGGGGATCCAGCTGAAGGTGATGCAGACGCTCGCCGACCGCGCCGTCGAAAACGCACTCGCAGAGGGCGCACTCGCGTAGAGACCGTGCCGCGGGCCGTCGGCATCAACCACATCGCGCTCGAGGTGGGCTCGATCGACGAGGCGCTCGACTTCTACGGAGCGCCTGTTCGACCTGGAGTTGCGCGGCCGGATCCGGGAATGGCCTTCGTCGACCTCGGCGACCAGTTCCTCGCATTCGCCGAAGGGCGGACGCAGGGCCCTGACGCGAGCCGCCACTTCGGGCTCGTGGTCGACGATCAGGCGGCGGTGCTCGCAGCGGCACGCGAGGCGGGCGTGAAGATCTTCGGCGGCAACTCGTTCCTCGACCCGTGGGGGAACCACGTTCAGGTCGTCGCCTACTCCGAGATCCAGTTCACGAAGACGCCCGAGATCCTGCGCGGCATGGGTCTCGAGCTCGAGAAGAGCGAGAAAGCGCTGCGCGAGTTGCAGGACAAGGGTCTCACCTGATCGATCTCAGCCACCACGAGCTCTTCAACCTGCTCGTGCTGCTCGCGGCAGGCGCGACGATGCTGGTGCTCGCGCCGAAGCTTCGTGTCCCGTATCCGATCATCCTCGTGCTCGGCGGGCTCGCGCTCGGCTTCGTCCCCGGCCTGCCCGAGATCGACCTCCCACCCGACCTCGTGCTCGTCGGCGTACTGCCGCTGCTGCTCTACGGGGCCGCCTTCTTCACGTCGCTGCGCGACCTGCGCGCGAACCTGCGGCCGGTCGGGCTGCTCGCGGTGGGCCTCGTGCTCCTGACGATGGTGGTCGTCGCGGTGGTCGCACACGAGATCGTCCCCGGACTGCCGTGGGCGGCGGCGTTCGTCCTCGGCGCCGTCGTCTCACCGACCGACCCGATCGCGGCGACGGCGATCATGCACCGCCTCGGCGTCCCGCGCCGGATCGTCTCGATCGTCGAGGGCGAGAGCCTCGTCAACGACGGGACCGCGCTCGTCGCGTACCGCGTCGCGGTCGTCGCAACGGTCAGCGGCACGTTCTCGCTCTGGGATGCGCAGACTGTCGTTCGTGCTCAACGTCCTCGGCGGCGTGGCGGTCGGCCTCGCCGTCGGGTGGATCGTGCGCCAGGTGCGGCGGCGGCTCGACTTCCCGCCCGCAGAGGTGACGATTTCCCTGCTCACAGGGTATTTCGCCTACATCCCTGCCGAGCTGATCGGCGTCTCGGCGGTGATCGCGGCGGTGACCGTCGGGATCTATATGGGCTGGTACACACCCGAGCTGACGACGCCCGAGGTGCGGCTGATGGGCGAGTCGGCGTGGGAGATCGTCACGTTCACGCTGAACGCGATCCTCTTCACGCTGATCGGCTTGCAGCTGCCCGGGATCCTCGACGACCTCGACGCCTACTCCGCGACCGACCTGCTCTGGTGGGCGGTGGCGATCTGGCTCACCGTGCTCGTCGTCCGCGCCCTCTGGGTCTACCCGGCGGCAAAGCTGCCGCGGCTGCTGATCCGGAAGGTCCGCGAACGCGACCCGATGCCGCCTCGATCGGCGTTGGCGCTGATCACATGGTCCGGGATGCGCGGCGCCGTCTCCCTCGCGGCGGCGCTGGCGATCCCGCTCAGCACCGACGCCGGGCGAGGCATTCCCCGGTCGCGATCTCATCCTCTTCCTCACGTTCGCGGTCATCTTCGGCACCCTCGTCATCCAGGGCCTGACGCTGCCGGCCGTGATCCGCCTCCTGCACCTCGAGGACGACGGCGAGGACGACGCCCGCGATCTGGCGCAGGCCCGGATCCACGCGGCGAGCGCCGCTCTGCTGCGGCTCGACGAGCTCGCGGAGGAGGATTGGGTGCGTCCCGACACCGTCGAGCGGGTCCGCGGTGGGTACGACTTCAGGCGCAACCGGTTCTCGGCGTGGCTCGACGGCGGCGACGACGGCTCGATCGAGGCACGCTCGCGCGACTTCCAGCGGCTCCGACGCGAGCTCCTGAACGCCGAGCGCGCGGCGGTGCACGAGCTGCGGCGAAGTGGCGAGATCTCGGACGAGGTGGCCCGCCGGGTCGAGCGCGACCTCGACCTCGAGGACGCGAGACTCGAAATCTGATCCGATCGCCGTGTCGACCTAGTAACAGTCTGTTACTAGGTCGAGGCTGTGACCAGGGCTGCCGCGCCGGGAACGAGACGGCGCACCCGAGGCAAGTAACAGTCTGTTACTTAGCGCTTGAGCTCGGCCAGCGCTTCGCGGAACGCCTCGAACGAGGGCTTCCGCTTGCCGTCGGCGGCGATGAAACCGGACTGCCACCGCGCCGGGTCGCCCTCGTCCTGGAGGAGGAACCAGAGCAGCATGTCGATCCGTGGATGCGCGCGGGCGATCGCGAACGCCTCGCGGACGTACCGCGCCTGCGTCGCCCACGAGACGCCGAAGACCCCGTCCGGCGGGTTCGTCTGGTAGCCGTACTCGGTCAGCCAGATCCGCTTGGGGCCGTAGAGGCGCGTCAGCTCTCGCGCGAGGTCGTCGATGTTGCCGAGCGTGACCCCGCCGCGGCCGGGAGACGCGGTGGCGGGCGACTCGGATGGTGCGCCGTAGTACGGATGATGCGCGTAGGCGTCGAAGTCGCGCGCGCCCGCCTTCTTCATCGCCCGCAGGAATGCCAGCGGCGAGACGGACGGCTTCTTGCCGCTCGGGTTGTTGTTCCCCCGCGCTGCCGTGACGCCGCAGGCGACCTTCTGCCCGCGCAGCATCGACGCATGCACGCCGTCGACGACCGCGTTGCAGATGCGCGCGTAGTCGAGCGCGCTCTGGATCACCCAGCGCTTCCCGACCCGCCGCCACTGAGGGATCAGGCCGATCTGGAGGTTGGGCTCGTTCCACGCCGTCCAGTAGCGAACACGCGGCAACAGCCTCCCGTCGGCACGGACGTAGGTGCCGCTGTAGCGCGTCGCCGCCGCGTAGGCGAACTCGCGCAGCCGCGTGGCGTTCGTCGGCGCGCGCGTGGGTGCGCCGCCGCCGTTCGCCCAGCGCCGGCGTGCCGAAGATCGTGAACACGATCTCGACGCCGTACCGCTCGGCCTGCAGGACGATACGGTCGTAGAGATGCCAGTCGTAAGCGCGGTCCTCGAAGTCGGTGCCCTCGCGCGGACGCCGCGTCGCGACGCCGAGCTTGCCGCCCCAGTTGAGATGGATGCGCAGCAGGTGGACGCCGAGCTCCTCGAGCGCCGGGTAGAAATCGGCGGGATCGTGGTAGTACGCGGCCCCGCTGTCGGTGATTCCACCGCGGAGCCCGGGCGAGGCGGTGGCTGCCGAGACGCACGCGAGAGCGACCAGTCCTGCGACGGCGACTCCGCTCGAGAGCTTTCTCCACACGCCCCGAGTATCGGACGGCCTCGTAAGCAGCCAAAGGGCTGTTTGTGAAGATTTAGAGGAGCTTTAGAGGATCGCGTCGGCGCCGAGGAGCGTGCGCGCCTCGGTGAGGAAGTCCGTATCGATCGCGACGCGGTAGTCGGGGCCGAGTGCCAGCGTCTTCGGGCCGAGCGACGTCTCGAGCGAGACGAAGACCATCGACGGGCCTGGGTAGTCCTTGACGAGATGGGCCAGATCCTTGATCAGGCCGGCCCGGGCCGAACGGGCGTCGAGCTTGAAGCGGATCTCCGTCCGCTCCTGCACGGCCTCGAACGCCGAGACCTCGAGTGCGATCAGCTTCGTCTCGCCCTGCTGCTTGTGGTCGATCCGGCCCTTGATCACGAGGATCCGGTCGGTGACGCACAGCTCCCGCGCCGTCGCGTAGGTCGAGTTGAAGACGACGACCTCGCCGCCGCCGGTCGGGTCGTCGAGCGCGAGGAAGACCATCGGCTCGCCCCGCTTGGTCGTGAGCTGCTTGACCGCGGAGACGATCCCGCCCACCGTCACCACCTCGCCGTCGCGGCGGCGCTCGAGCTCGGACAGGACGCAGTCCGTCTTCCGGCGCAGCTGCTCGCGAACCGCCTTCAAGGGATGCTCCGAGACGTAGAGGCCCAGCGTCTCCTTCTCGAGCTTCAAGAGCTCCGGCTTCTCGTACTCGCTCACGGGGATCGCCGGGTGGTGCTTCGGCCCCTGTGCCGCCTCGTCACCGCCGCCGTCCATGTCGAAGATCGACGCCTGCCCGGCCAGCCGGTCGGCCGCGTGCTTCTGCCCCCACGCGAGCGCCTGCTCGAGGCAGGCGAGCATCCCCATCCGGGAGGCGCCGGTCGAGTCCAGGGCGCCGCACTTGACGAGCGCCTCGAGCGACCGCTTGTTCACGACCTGCGGGTCGACGCGCTCGGTGAAGTCCCAGATCGATTCGAAGGGGCTTCCCTCCTCCCTCGCCCGGATGATCGCGCGCGCCGCCGACTCGCCGACGCTCTTGACCGCGTTCAGGCCGAACCTGATCTTCCCCTCCACGACGGCGAAGTCGGTCTGCGAGGAGTTGACGTCGGGCGGCAGCACCTCGATTCCCAGCTCGTCGCAGGCGTTGACGTAGACGGGGACCCGGTCCTTGGTGTTCATCACCGAGGAGATCAGCGCCGCCATGTACTCGCACGGATGGTTCGCGCGCAGCCACGCCGTGCGGTAGGCGATCAGCGCGTAGCACGCGGCGTGCGCCTTGTTGAACGAGTAGTCCTGCGACTTCTCGATGTCGTCCCAGAGCTGGCGCGCAACGGCTTCGGAGGTGTTGTTCGCGATGCAGCCCGTGATGAACTTGTCCTTCAGTGACGCCATCAGCGAGTGGATCTTCTTGCCGATCGCCTTGCGGAGATCGTCGGCCTCGGCCGGGCTGAATCCGCCGATCTGCTTCGCGATCTCCATCGACTGCTCCTGGTAGATCGCGATCCCGTACGTGGTTCCGGTGATCGCCTTCAGCCGCGGGTCGATGTAGGTGACCTGCTCCTGCCCGGCCTTTCGCTTCGCGTAGTTCGGGATGTACTGCATCGGGCCCGGCCGGTAGAGCGCCACGAGCGCGATCAGGTCCTCGAACACTGTCGGCTTCACCTGCCGGAGCGCCTCCCGCATCCCTGACGACTCGAACTGGAAGACGCCCGCCGCCTCGCCGCGCGCGAGCATCGAATACGTCTTCTTGTCATCGAGCGGGATCGTGGTCATGTCGATGCCGCCGATCAGCTCGACCGCCTTGTCGATGACGTCCAGGTTGCGCAGGCCGAGGAAGTCCATCTTCAGCAGGCCGAGCGCCGAGACCGTGTTCATCGAGAACTGGGTCACGACTTCCTGGTCCGTGCCCTTCTGCTGGAGCGGCACGACGTCGATCAGCGGCTCCGCGCCGATGACGACGCCGGCGGCGTGGATCGAGTCCTGCCGGATCAGACCCTCGAGCGGTCTCGCGAGGTCGATGATCTCCTTGGCGGCCGGCTCGGTGTCGTAGGCGTTCTTGAGGTCGGAGCCGGGCTTCAGGCAGTCGGCGAGCGTCTGCCCGGGGCCTTCCGGAATCAGCTTCGCCACCTTGTCGACGACGCCGTAGGGAATCTCGAGCACGCGGCCCGCATCGCGCACCGCGGCACGGGCGGCCATCGTCCCGAAGGTGATGATCTGGGCGACGCGGTCGCGGCCGTACTTCTCCGAGACGTAGTTGATCACCCGCTCGCGGCCGTCGACAGCGAAGTCGATGTCGATGTCCGGCATTTCCTTGCGGCCCGGATTCAGGAAGCGCTCGAAGAGCAGGTCGTAGCGGATCGGATCGATGTCGGTGATCTCGAGCGAGTAGGCGGCGAGCGAGCCGGCGGCCGAGCCCCGGCCCGGACCGACACCGATCCCGTTCACCTTGGCGAAGTGGATGAAGTCCCAGACGATCAGGAAGTAGTCGGCGAAGCCCATCTCCTTGATCGTCTTCAGCTCGAACTGAAGCCGCTCACGCAGCTCAGGCGTCACCTTGTCGTAGCGGCGCTCGAGCCCGCGCTCACACAGCTCGACGAGGTACTCGAAGGCGTCGCGGCCGTCCGGCGTCGGGAACTTCGGCAGGTAGATGTTGCCGAGCTCGATCTCGAGCGAGCAGCGCTCGGCGACCTCGAGCGTGCGCCGCATCGCGTCCTCGTGGCCGGGGAAGTCGAGCGCCATCTCCGCCGGGGTCTTGAAATAGAACTCGTTCGTGTCGAAGTGCCAGTGGTTCGGGTTCTTGAGCGAGTCGCCCGACTGGATGCAGAGGAGCGCCTCGTGCGAATACGCGTCGGCGGCGGTGAGGTAGTGGACGTCGCCGGTCGCGACGAGCGGCAGTTTCGCCTCGGCGGCGAGCTTCACGAGCTCGGGGTTGACGCGCTGCTGCACGTCGAGGCCGGCGTTCTGGAGCTCGACGTACGTGCTCTCGCGCCCGAAGATCTGCGCCAGCCGGTCGAGATCGGTGCGGGCGTCGGCCGGCCGGTTCTCCTCGAGCGCCTTGCAGACGCGGCCGGAGAGGCAGCCGGAGAGCGCGATCAGCCCCTTCGAGTAGGTCTGCAGCAGCTCCCAGTCGACGCGCGGCTTCGTGTAGTAGCCCTCGAGGAATCCGAGCGAGGAGAGCTTGATCAGGTTCGCGTAGCCCTCGTTCGACTCGGCCAGCAGCGTCAGGTGCGCGTAGCCGCGCGTGCGCGCGTGGCGATCGTCTGCGACGTACACCTCGCACCCGACGATCGGCTTGATTCCCTGCTTTCCGGCCTCCTTGTAGAGGTCGACCGCCCCGGCCAGCGAGCCGTGGTCGGTGAGCGCGACCGCGGGCATCTCGAGCTCGGCCGCCCGGGCCGCGAGCGCAGGGATGCGGCACGCCCCGTCGAGGATCGAGTACTCGCTGTGGACATGCAGGTGGACGAAGTCGGCGCTCACGGAACGGCCATTCTAGGACGCGCTTCGGAGGGCTTCGTCGCCGTTTTCTATCTAGAAAACGCGTTTCCGCTTACAGCAGGCGAAGATGGCAGCGGATCGTGGCGTCCTGCTCCATCCAGCTGGGTTCGCGCCAGTACGTCCAGCTCAGGGACGGCTCGCAGGCGGAGCGTTCGCGCAGGCGCGTCACGAGCCGCTCTGCGAGCCGCTCTTCTTCACGGCGTGCGTAGAGCGCCGTGAAGTGCGGGTCGACCCAGCTAAACGACACGCGTGTACTCGATCTCCCAGAGCGAGTTCCAGGTCTCGCCGCCGTCGTCCGAGCGCTGCCACGACCAGTCGAACGAGTCGCGTTCGATGTTCTCCCAGCGCATGCGGAAGATCGACCCGGCGTCGTCGAGCTCGCCCTCGCGCCGGAGCTCCATCACACCGTCCGCGAAGCCGCCGACGAAGTCGAGGTAGCCGGCCTGGCTGTCGACCCACGTCTGCTTCCAGCAGTGCGCCTTGCAGTCGTAGACGGAGAAGCTGAGCCCCTGGAAGTCGAGCGAGGGCCGGCCGTCGAAGTTCTCGACGACCACGACGCCGCCGAGATCGAGGTAGACGGAGTTCGTCGCCAGGTGCCGGCCGCTCTCGTCAGACCACGAGCAGTCCCACTCGCCGAGCCAGAAGTCGAACTGGCGCGCCGCGTCGAGCTCTTGCGTGACCGGCTCGGCGTGGGCGACGCTCATGTGAGGTAGAACGCCGCCGATGCAAAGGAGTTAGGCGCTTAACGAAGGCGCAACAGTTGCGCAATCCGACGTACGCGGGCGGCCGCTATCCGGCCGCCCGCGCTACCCCTCGTCCTACCTGTGGTGGTGCCGGAACTCGGGCGGCAGGCCCGCGTCCGGCTTCCTGTAGTCGCAGACACCCGACGGGAAGATCTGCTCCAGGCGGGCCCGCTCGGCCGTGGTCGGATGCCACGATCCGTACAGCCCCCGCGCGATCGCGCGGCGGACGGACTGCGTCTGGCACTTGAAGATCCCGCCCTCGATCGGGCCGCCGGCGACGATTCGCGACGTCGCGAACGGCGGGAAGGCCGTCGCACAGTCGCCCTTCGAGCCGCCGTCGAGGATCCCGTCCCACACGTCCCGGCCGCGTGCGAGCAGCGACCCGTCCACGTTGAAGCAGGAGTCGACCGCGTCCGCGGGCTTGTTGCCCGCGACGCCCCGCTCCGGATGGTCGGCGATGTTCGCCAGCCAGCGGTCGAGCACGAGAAGCGCCTGCGGGGTCTGGTCGAACCGGACGCCCGGCGCCCCGGGCGCGGGCACGGCCGTGAACCAGATCAGCTGGTTCGACGCGTTCCCGTCGTAGTTCAGCAGCCGCTGCCTCGACGCGAACGACTGATGCGAGTTGTGCATGTCCAGGAACGGCTCGAGGTAGTGGCGCCAGTCGATCACCGGGATGTCGAGCTTCCCGCGGAACACCATTCCCGACCGGTAGGCCGCGTACTGCGCCGTCTTGTCGCCCTCGTGTCTCGGGGCCGGAGTCGTCCCGCCGTCCGGCGAGAGGAGCATGTTGCGCGCGCTCCAGACGTCCGGCAGCTGCGTCGCACAGAGGGCTGCGATGTACGGGCACCCCTCCTGAACCATGTCCGCCGAGCGTTTCCACGTGCCGACGTTCGCGTTCAGGTCGAGGAACTGCGCAGGCGTGATCGCCCCGCTCTCGACCGCGGCGAGGCCGTACTGGACTCCCACGTTGTCCCACGGCGAGCGCGCGAAGCCCGTCTCGTCGGTGCCGTAGATGTTCACCAGGTCGCCCCAGTGCGTCCACTCGACCGGCCCGTAGACCGCCGGGTCGTAGCCGGGCGCGGTGCCGAAGTTCGGGTTGAGCGCGAGTGGTGAGAGACCGCGCCAGCCGTTGATGCACTCGGTCGACCCCGGCGTCGGCATGTACGGCATCACCGGCGCGTACGGGTTCGGGATCACCGCCGAGGCATTCATGCCCTCGATCAGGGTCCTGTTGACCCACGTGCGCCAGACCGAGAGCGGGTCGGCGAGGACCTTCGAGTCGAGCCACCGCTCGAGCAGCTCGCAGTCGCCGACGTGGATCGTCTGGGTGACCATGTCCGGGTACGAGTACTGCGGCACGCCGGCGTCGATCAGGCCCGGGTGGTTCTGGCCGTAGACGTACTGCTGGATCGCGCCGCCCGAGCCGCCGACGGCGACCGTGTACTCCGGCTCCGCGTAGGCCGAGACGAAGCGGTCCTTGACCATGATCGCCGTCTCGCCGCCGAGCTGGAGGTTGTAGTGCGTGTTCGTACGCGTGCCCGTCGAGTAGATGACGGCGTAGCCCATCTGCAGGCCGTTGAGGTAGCGCATGTCGTTCACGCTCGGGCTGCCCTGGTAGTGCCCGATCGCGACGCCGCCGGAGAAGCTGAACATGAGCTTCCGGTTCCAGGCCGAGAAGTCCGGAGTCGCAGTCTGCGAGCCCGGCGAGAGCAGCATGATCGAGTACATGAACCGGTTGATCACACCGCGCTCCCAGCGGACGATCATCGGCACCGTCTTCCCGTCCATCGTCGTCGTCTGCGCAATCGTGGCCGCGCTCGGCGGCGACGCCGGGTTGTACGGAAGCCAGGCGCCCGTCGTGTCCCTGTAGATGAACGAGACCACGGGCGGTGTCTCGCAGGTGGCCGACTGCGGGATCGGGGGCAGTCCGTTGCTCGCCGCATTGCCCGCCGTTGCGCAGAGGAAGACCTTCTGGTGCGGGCCGGAGAAGATCGGGCCCTGGAGCGGGTTGTTGACGAGCTCGAGCTCGTCGCGGTGCTTCTGTCCTTTCCCGCGCTTGTGGCTGCTGGCGACGATCCGGCTCTCCCCGAGCGGCAGGCCGGTGACGACGCCCTCGAGCTGGTGGTTCCCCTCCGGGTCCGGAGCAAAGGCGGACGTGACGTCCGCGCCGTTCAGCGTCACGTCGACGTCATCGAGACGCGTCTTGTCGGGCACGGCGATCTCGATCCGAGCGTCACCACCGGAGACGTACTTCGCCGGGCTGGAGACGACGCTGATCTCGAGGTCGTCGTGCTTCTTCTTCGAGCCGTGGTGGTCGTCGTCCGCCATGGCGTTCGGGACGACGACGAGCGCGACGATCAGCGCCGCCGCGAGTCGGCCGGTCGTTCGTTTCACGGTTCCTCCCCTTTGTGGTGGGCGCTAGAGCTCGACTCCATACGCCTCGGTGAACGCGTCCTGCGCGTACGCGAGCGACGCGTACGCGAAGCCCCTGTCGCCCCAGCCCGTCCCCCAGCTGTTCCGGACGATGAACGCATCCGGCGTGTACCCGACGAGGGCGACACAGTGCCCGCCGTGTTTGGTCTGCGGTCGGTAGACGTCGAGCTTGCCCTTCGTCGTCGTCGCGCGGTCCCAGGTCGAGTCGACGTCGAGGCGAGTGAGAATCGGCCCCTTGGTCGCAAGCCAGAGACGCCAGTTCGCGAGCTCGTGGCCGAGGTTGAAGTACATGCTGATCTTCAGCTGCGCAGCGATCGCGTAGAAGGTGCTCGCATTGCCGGGGTACAGCACTCCGGTCGCAAACGGCAGGATCGAGTCGCGCACCGTGCCGAACTTGCGGGCGACATCGAGTGCTGCCTTCAGGCTCGTCCCCTCCGCCTCGACGAACGTGGTCGGTCGCGTGTTGAAGGCGTCCGTCTCCTTGGCCGCCATCCACTGGAAGCGCGGCGAGAGCAGCTCGTTCGTGGCGATCCTGTTCGCCTTGACGAAGTGCCAGCGCAGCACGCCGTCGGCGGTGCCCCAGCCGACGCAGGACCCCGTGGTTCCCTGGTCGTTGATCCGCCACCAGGTCTGGCGGAGGTCCTTCTTCGGCGGGATGCGCGGCGCTGCGGCGACGACCCCTGCATCTGTGGCGGTGTCGAGCCTCCAGTCCTCGTCGCGCTCGCGCGAAGGGATGCAGTTGAGGATCCGCTTCGGTTGCCGGCGTGCTCTCGCCATCTCGATCTCCTTCTTCCGCAGCAGGTCGGAAACGCTGTCCGGTGGAGTCAACCAAAGTGCGGATCGGCACGCGAGAACTGTTCGGGGGACGCCGAGGTCTTCTCTAGCAGTTACCTTGAAAGGTTGATGTCCGAGGACGGCACACCCATGGACCCGACGCTGGAGCTCGTCTGGCAGCAGGATGCGACGGCGATCCTCTTCGTTCGCGACGCTCGACGGCGTGCTTTCGGCAGGCGATCTCACGCTGGGGAAGCCTGCCGTCGCGAAGCTCGCGCTCGCCGGCGACGGCTTTCCGGCCAGACGTCTCGACGTCAAGCAGCTGATTCGCCTCGCCGACGCGCCCCCTGCCGAGCCCGCGGCGGGCGGAAGCGCGCGCGCGATCTTCGCTGTGGTCGAGCTTGCACAGCGGTCCGTCGCCGAGGGTCTCGTCCACCCGGATCTCGACCACGGCGGCGGCTGGTGGCACGCGTTCTGGGGCGCGACGCTCGACCAGAGCGTGCAGGCGACCCTCACCGAGATCGCCGCGGCGCTGCCCACCGTTTCCGCCGACGCGTTCGACGGCGACCGGGATGCCACGGTGCACGACCTGTATCCCGTGCTCGTCGACCAGATCGCAAGGGATCGCCTGCGCGCCGACGGCATCCGGCTTGCGACCCCGATGAAGCAGGTCCGCCCGACGGCGCTCGACCACTTTCTCGAAGGGCTCACCGCCGCCGACCCGGTGCTTGCACGCCATGCCGGCTACTCGGCGCTCGACCGGAAGCTGTCGGGCTGGGTCGATGCGGGCCTCGGCCGACGCACGTCGACGCGCTGGCGGCTCGGCCTGCACCTCGACGAGCGGGACGGCGATGCTCTCGTCCTCGAGCTCTGGCTCCAGGCGGAGGACGATCCGACGCTCGGGCTGCCCGCGTCCTTGCTGTGGAGCGGCGACGACGACGTCTTTGCGTTCCTCCGCGACGGCGATCCGCGCCGCGACCTGATCCGCCAGCTCACCGACCTCGACCCGGTCCTCGCAGAGATCGGGATCGAGTTCGACGCGGCCGAGCCGGACGAGGCGGCACTCGATCCCGAGACCGTCCGACTCTTCCTGCGCAACGGCATGCCGATGCTCGAGGAGCGAGGCATCCCGGTCCTGCTCCCGGCGGCGTGGGTGCGCTCGCCCGCCCGCGTCCGGGTCAACCTCACCGCGTCGAGCCAGCCGCCGCGCCGCGCGAGCGGCTTCCTCTCCCCCACTGAGCTGGCGAGATTCGACTGGCGGCTCGCCGTGGGCGACGCTGTCCTCACCGACGACGAGCTCGCGGAGCTCGCGGCCGCCAAGGAGCCGTTCATCCGCGTCGCCGGCAAGTGGCACGCACTCCGCCGCTCGGACGTCGAGCGCGCGCTCCGCTTCCTCGACCGGCGCCGTGCGGGCGCCGGAATCGTCGATCTCGTCCGCGCCGTCTCGGGACTGGAGACCGACGAGGCCGGTGTCGAGCTCGGCGAGGTCACGCTCGACGCACCTCTCGCCTCGCTGCTCGAGGACGGGGAGCAGCGGTTTCGCTCGCGTCCGACGCCGGCCGCGATGCAGTTCGAGCTCTTCCCGTTCCAGGAGCGGGGCCACGGCTGGTTGCGGATGCTCGGCGACCTCGGGGTCGGCGCGATCCTCGCCGACGACATGGGCCTCGGCAAGACGGTGCAGGCGATCGCGATGCTCGCGTCCGAGCGCGAGGAGTTCGGCCGCGACGCGCTCGGCCCCACGCTCGTCGTCTGCCCGATGAGCGTCGTCAAGCAGTGGGGAGCCGAGCTCGCGCGCTTCGCGCCGTCGCTGCGCGTCCACCTCCACCACGGGACCGGCCGGTTCACCGGCGAGGAGCTCACGGCCACCGCGCACACGCACGACGTCCTCGTGACCTCCTACGACATCGCGACCCGGGACATCGACACGCTCGCCAGCATCACCTGGGATCGGCTGCTGCTCGACGAGGCACAGGACGTCAAGAACCCGGCGACCAAGCGCGCGCGCGCGCTCCGGCGGCTGCCGGCCCGACGGAAAATGGCGATGACCGGCACTCCGATCGAGAACCGACTCGCCGAGCTGTGGGCGATCATGGACATCGTCAACCCGGGCCTGCTCGGCTCGCGCGACTGGTTCGAGCGCACCTTCGCCAAGCCGATCGAGTCGTTCGGGAACACCGAGGCGCTGGAGCGGCTGCGCTCGATCGTCCAGCCGTTCGTCCTCCGCCGGCCGAAGGACTCGCCCGAGGTCGAGCTCGAGCTGCCGCCGATCACGGTCACCAAGGACTACTGCCGGCTCACCGTCGAGCAGGCAAGCCTGTATCGCGCCACGGTCGACCGCTGGCTCGTCCGCGTCGAGGCCCACCATGACCGCTTCGGCCGGCGAGGCGCCGTACTGGCGATGCTCGGCCAGCTGAAGCAGGTCTGCAACCACCCGGAGATGGTGCTCGCGACCGGCCAGCCGCTGGACGGCCGGTCAGGGAAGCTCGACAGGCTGCTCGAACTGCTCGAGCTGGTGCCGGCCGGCGACAAGGCGCTCGTCTTCACGCAATACCCGGGCTTCGACCGGCTCGTGCCGCATCTCGAGCAGCAGCTCGGCAAGAGCGTCGGCTTCTTCCACGGCCGCCTCAACGCCCGGCAGCGCGAGGACCTGCTGGCCTCGTTTGCCGCCGAGGAGGGCCCGACCGTGCTCGTGATCTCGATCCGGGCAGGTGGACGCGGCCTCAACCTTCCGGCCGCGAATCACGTCATCCACTTCGACCGCTGGTGGAACCCCGCGGTCGAGCAGCAGGCCACAGATCGTGCGCACCGGTTCGGCCAGCGCAAGCACGTCTTCGTCCACAGCCTGATCAGCACCGGCACACTCGAGGAGCGGATCGACCAGCTGCTCGAATCGAAGCGCGAGCTCGCCGAGAGCGTGATCGCAGGCCGCGCCGAGGACTGGCTCGGCGACCTCGATCTCGGCGCAATCCGGGCGGCGGTCGAGCTCTCGGTGGACGCGGTCGAGGAGGCCGCATGAGCGAGCGTCTCGGCCGAGGTCCGTGGGCGCGACTCCTCGTGAGCGCGGTGCTCCCGGACGAAGGGTCGTCGCTGGCCGAGCGCGCCCGCGTGCTCGTCGAGGAGGAGGCCGTTCGGGACCTCGCTGTCACTGAAGGGAGCTGCGAGCGCGCGCGTGGACGGCTGCGACGCGACCATCGGCGCCGAGCCGGTGCCGCCGCGGATCTGGACGGCGATGACTCGGTACGCGCGAATCAACCCGCAGCTGGAAGCCGCAGTCGAAGGACGCGCGCAGTCCGTGCAGCTGGAGCACGTGATGACGACGGACTGGGAGCAGCCGCTCGTTCCGCGGACGAGCGCCCTCGCGCTCGAGTGCACGTGCGGGCGGCAAGGCACGTGCGAGCACCTCGCGGCGCTCGCCTATGCGTTCGCGCGGGAGATCGACCGCGACCCGGCGACGCTGCTGCGCTGGCGCGGCTGCGAAGCCCAGGAGGAGGTCGAGGCCGAGGCTCCCGCAGCTCCGCGCGTCATGCCCGAGGACGCCTGGGAGGCCGGGCCGCTGCCCGAGCCGCGCCCACTCCGGCCGCTCCCGACGGGGGCGGTCCTGAAGCGCCTCGGGCCGAGCGGCCTGCGCGTCGGCGGCACGGATCTCACCGAGGTGCTGCAAGCGGCATACGCGTCGTTCGCAGCCTCGGCTCGCCGCTAGCCGGCCCTATCCGCGCGTACGTGGAGTGACGCTGGGCTAGGCGGATTCGAGATGGAGCCCGCGTCCGACGTCGTAGGCCTCACGTACCCATCCCGCGAAGTCTTCGTCGAGCTGATCGAGCGCTTCGACCCGGAACTGATGCACGAAAAGACGCTTCGTGTAGGGAGAGGCTGACCGGATGCGAGGATCCGTGAGCTGTCGTTGGAGGTCGAGGTACCCGTCCAGCCAGCGCTTCTTGGGCTTGGCGCCCGCGAAGCCGCGGCGTGTTCCCTTGAACGAGATCGCCGTTTTCGCCACCGCCACCTCGAATTCGCCACACGCCTGGACGAGCTCGACGAACCGATCGTAGAGTTGAATGACTGCGGGGTCGCAGCCATGGAGATGAGCCGCCACCGTCCACTCTTCGTCGTCCAATGTCGGGCAAGTCTAGGAAATCGGCACGTCCGGTCGACGTCGCTGCCGGTGCCGTGGTCGCCGCACGACAACGCCACGGCTCGATGAGCGCGGAAAACGCAGGGGTCAGGCGGCGCCTGCGAGCCGGAGCCCGGCGATCACCTCGTCTGCCGCACGCTCGCCCGTCTCCACAGCCCCGTTCAGGTAGCCCTGGGCGTCGATCGAGGTGTGCTCGCCGGCGAAGTGGCAGTTGCCCTCGGGCTCGCGCTCGACGCCCGCGAAGCTCGTGTACTGCCCGACCTTCCAGTAGGAGTACGAGCCCTTCGCGAACGGCTTGCTCAGCCAGTGGTCGCGCACGACCTTGCCGTTCCAACGCGCGGAGACGCCGGGAAGGACGGGCTCGATCTGGTTGAGGAACTGGTTCGCGCGCTGCGCCGGCGTGCCGCTGTCGAAGTTCGCGCCGATCGTCCCGCCGGTGTAGTCGACGAGGATGCCGGAGCGGCCCGGCTGCGCGCGCGAGACCTCCCAGCTGCTCTGATAGCCGCGGTCCGAGTACGTCTCGCCGTTGAAGCCCAGGTTCTCCCAGCGCCGGTTCGTGAACTGGACGTGGAGCTTCGAGTTCGTCGCCATCCCCTGCTGCTCGATCGCCTTGCGCTTGCGAGCCTTGAAGCCCGCGCCCAGCGAAGTCGACGCTCGACCGGAGGATCGAGAACGGGAGTGCGAGCACGACCTTGTCCGCGACCACAGTCGTCGTCGCGCCGTGATCGAAGGAGAGCCGGAACGCTCCGTCCGCGCGCTGCTCGATCGCGACGAGCTCCCAGCCGAGCGAGATCTGGCCCTGAAGACTGTCGGCGAGGCGGTCGGCGATCAGGTCGTTGCCGCCGCGAACGTGGAAGCGCTCGTCCGACTCGCCGAAGAGCGCGAGTTCAGTCTGCTTGCCGAAGCCGATCAGGTAGAGGAAGTTGAGCGCGCTCTGAACGTTCGTCTCGGCGCCGTACTCGATGTTGTACGCGACGTCGAGGAACTGTGCGAGCTTCGAGTTGCGCCCGCCGGGGATCGTCTGGTCGAGGTACTCCGCGACCGACGTGTGGTCGAGCTCGAACCCGCGCTGCGTGAAGCTGTTGTAGAGCGTCGGGTAGCCGGCGGCCTTCGTGTCGTCGCGCCAGATCTTCGACGGGCTCTGGATGTCGGCGGTCGCCTGCGCGAGGCTGTAGCGCTGGCCGTCGAACCACGTCGTCAGCTCCACGCCCGGCGCCTCGGCCGCGTTGACGTCGTCGAGCTCGAGGTCGAGCTCGCGCACGAGCCGCCGGATCTCGCGGTGGCTCGTGTCGATGAACTCGCCGCCGCGCTCGCCGATCTGCCCGTCGTCGAAGACGCCGCGAATCGTCCAGCAGCGCCCGCCGACGCGATCCGTTGCCTCGTAGACGTCGGCTCGATAGCCCGCCTGCTTCAGCCGGTAGGCGCAGGTCAGCCCGGCGAGCCCGCCCCCGACGACAACGATCCGCGGGCCGGCCGCGGCCTGCGCGAGCCGGCCCAGCGTGCCCGCACCCGTGACCGCGAGCGTGAGCGCGCCCGCATCCCGGAGGAAGGCCCGCCGCGTCGAGCGCGGCTCGTCGGCGTTTGCCGCCTGGACAGTCCCTTCGACCCACCTCGCAAGCGGCGTCCTTGCCATCGCTCTCCTCCCGTCGCGAGCATGAACCTCAGTCGCCCAAAACGCAACATCCGCATGTCGCTATCAGCCGGTTGTTAGCTGGGGCGCGTCGCGGTGAAGCAGAACTGGCTGCAGGCGAAGAAGAACTCGCTGCGCTGCGCCAACTCCCGCTGCTCGGCTTCCCACGCGTTCGCCTCGTCTTCCGAGATCCCGTCACGTCCGACCACGAACTGTGCGATGAAGGGGACGAGGAAGCCGCCGTATGTGTCCGGATCGAGCTCGTTGGTCGCGAAGGTGTGGCCTTCGAGCTTGACATCGTCGAACCCGGCGGCCTGGAGTTGCGCCGTGAGCGTCTGTGGCAGCGATGGATGCGCGAGGTGCCCGTCCCAGGCCCGCAGGATGCGCTCCGTCCGAGCAAGATCGGTTGTGTGCAGGGACACCGTCGCCCAGTCGACGTCCCACACGACCAGGCGACCACCGGCGCGCAAGGCGCGGTACATCTCGGCGAGCGCGGCCGGAACCTCGGCGACGTACTCGAGCACCTGCACCGACAGTGCTGCGTCGAAACTCGCGTCCTCGACTGGCAGCGAGGTGGCATCCGCCTCGTGGAACCTGACGTTGTCGTGCCCCTCGGAGCGCTGCGCCGCCACGGCGAGCATCGTCTGGCTGCTGTCGATGCCGACCACCGAGCCGTCAGATCCCACCTGCTCGAGCAGCTCGGCAACGTAGAACCCGGGGCCACACCCCACGTCCAGGATGCGTTCGCCCGGAGCCACGCCGAGGGCGTCGCGGACCAGCTGCCGGCGGCGCAAGACGTCGCGCGTGGCATAAAGCACTTCGAGCCGTCGCGCTGTGTTCTCATCGAACTCGATCTGGCTCATCCGCTCATCACTCCAAGGAAGCCACGGTAACGACTTCTGGCACTGCCGGCTGTTCAGGGGAGCCAAGCCGGGTCACGCTCGCGGGAGGCGGGCCACACTTATCCTCGCCTCATCGCCGCCCGTCGCCTACGCAGCGCCGTGATCATCGCCGTCGACGAAGCCGCCGAGGCAGTCGATGGTTGGCGGGAGCGGACCTGCACGGCGAAGCCATCCGCCGGCATCCCTCCACACCTCACCTTGCTCTTCCCGTTCGTCACAGCTGCAGATATCGACGAGCCGGTGATCACGTCTCTCGCCGAGGCCACCGCCGGGACCCGTCGATTCACGTTCCACCTCCGACGCACCGATCGTTTCCCGACAACGCTCTATCTCGTACCCGAGCCGGGCGAACCATTCATCCGCCTGACGAGGTCGATCATGCGCCACTTTCCGGCGTATCAGCCGTACGACGGAGCGTTCGGCGTGAGTGTCCCGCATCTCACGGTCGCGGAGGGAAGTGATGCAGTCATGGATCGAGCTGAACTCGACGTCACCTCTCACCTGCCGATCTCGTCAGTCGCACAGGAAGCTCTGCTCCTCGAAGAGGTTGAGCCGAACTCGCGGCAATGGCGGATCCGTGTGCGGCTGCCGTTCAGCGCTTAGCGCACGTCAAGGACATTCGCGAACGCCGGCCCACACGAAGGCGCGGCGGGAGTGGCATCCTGACTGGCATGCGCGTCCTTGATCGATCGCTGTCTCGGTTCCCGAGGCCGATTCGAACGCTGATCGACTGGGCGGTAACGATCTCGATTGCAGGTGTAGGAGTGCTGGTCTTCCAAGCTGAGATCGCGAAGCCGTACCGAATCCCCTCGCCTTCGATGGAGCCGACCCTTCATTGCGGAAAGCCTGCGGACGGCTGCAGGTCTCGCGTCTCAGATCGCGTGATCGCGAATCGGATCGTCTATCGGTTCCATGCACCCGAGCGTGGCGACATCATCGTCTTCGACGCGCCTGGGAGAGTCGAATCGGCCTGCGACGCCGGTGGCGCATTCATCAAGCGGATCGTCGGGCTTCCTGGTGAGAAGGTCTCGATGCGGAACGGTCACGTTCTCATCGACGGAGTTCGGCTGAGGGAGCCCTATCTCGCCACCGCCTATCGTGGGCGGGAAAGCGGCGAATGGCCTCGGAGCCCCGAAGGCGGCTACTTCGTGCTCGGCGACAACCGTGCGAAGTCGTGCGACTCACGCCGCTGGGGCGTTGTTCCGCGCGAGAACATCATCGGCCGAGCCGACATCCGCTACTGGCCGCCCAATCGCGCGGGCGAGCCCTAGCCGGCGCAACCTCGCTCAGGGGACATTCCGGAACGCTTTGGGCCTACGGCAACGGAGCAAGGAGGTGCTCGTGGAACGGTTCAGCTTTGCCTCCGAGGTGGCATTCGTGCCCCGAGGGGATCTGCTCGATCGCGTGACGGTTGCGCCGCTGACTTCGCCTCTCGAGGAGGGGACACTTGTCCAGGCCGCGGTCTTCCGATTTGAGCCCGGTGGCCGGCTCCGTCGGCACCCCGCGACCTTCCCGCAGATCCTGGCCGTGCTCGAGGGATCGGCGGAGGTGAGCGGAGCGGACGGTGCCGATGAACGCATCGGGCCAGGCGAGGCAGTCTTCTGGCACAGCGGCGAAGAGCACGAAACGAGATCCGCCGACGGACTGATCGCGCTCATCATCGAGGGCGAGAATCTCGATCGGTTCCGGGCGCGTCCGAAGCCCGCCGCTTGACACGGGCTGATCTCAGGACATTCCCGAACGCTGGCCCAGAGGGAACCGCAGGGGCTACTCGGGGTATGTCGCTTCCGATTCGCCCTTGGTCATGTGCATGTTCCAGAGCAGTCCGGCGAGATGGTCAGGGTTGGCGGTAGGCCCCCAGTCCCTGCCGGTGCCGGCGGCCTTGGCTTCCTCGGTCCAGGTGTGGAAGGCGCTGTTCTCGATGATCGCCCCGATGTAGAGCATGCCGACGTAGACGCCTTTGTCGGACATTTCGGCGTGCAGGGACTGCAGGTAGTTGCGCTGTGCGGCCTGCGCCGGTCCGGGGCCGCTCATGTTCGGCAGGCCATGCATGGTGCTGGCCCCTTGTGCGGTCAGGATCGCGCCTGAGCGTTCCTCGATCATGTGCGGCAGGAACTGCTGCACCAGCGCGAGCAGCGAATAGAAGACGAGCGGCATGAAGTCGTAGGCGCGCTGGGGGGTGAGCTCTGCCGCAGAGACGAATCCTTGGTCTGGCGTAGGCGCGTAATACAACGCATCGAGCTCGCCGGCCGCGGCGCGAATCCGCTCAGCCAGTGCGGGGACGACGTCGGTATCACCCAGGTCAGCCGTAATCACGTGCGCGCTCGCGCCGATGCCGGCCAGATCCTGAGCAAACACGTCGAGGGGTTGTCGGCGGCGGGCGACGAGCACCACCTCGTACCCTTCTTGTGCGTAGCGGCGGGCGACGGCTTGGCCGAGACCTGGACCCGCCCCGAACACTCCGATGCTTTTGCTCCTGTTCAAGGGTGAGCGAGAGTCTCTCACTCGTGGAGACTCCGTTCACAGTCGCACCGAGCGGCCGGGGGCATCCCTCATGTGACGACGGCCGTGAGTCACCAGACAGGCGCGACGCTTCCCGGCATGCCCCTATGTGTTACGCCTCGCTCGAGAGGACTCGGCACGAGTCTGTCGCCCTTCGTCAAGGAGCCAACCATGTCTGACGCTGGAAACCAGTCGCGCGCGCAGCAGTTGATCGGCGACTTCGCGCCGAAACTCGTCTCCCTCACCGACGATGTCCTGTTCGGTGACATCTGGGAGTGGACCGAACTGACGCCCCGTGACCGCAGCCTGATCACAGTCGCTGCGCTGGTCACAGGTGGCAACACCGAGCAACTCCCGGGACACCTGGAGCGCGCACGCCAGAACGGGCTCACCGAAACGGAGCTGAAGGAGGTCGTCATCCACCTGGCCTTCTACGCCGGATGGCCGAAAGCGATGTCGGCGATCCAAGTAGCGAAGCGGGCATTCGACAGCTGACTGGCGGCCAAGAAGGCGCGACCGGGGTGCATCAGTCCTCGCGAACGAACCCGAGCTCGTTCCCGTCTGGATCACGAATCGTGAACTTGCGCGTCCCATACGGCGTGTCGAAGAGCGGCTCGACCACTTCGGCGCGGTCCCGTAGCGTCTCCCACCAGGCGTCCACGTCTCGGACACTGAAGTTGTATCGACCCGCCGCCGGCACGGGATCCATCTGCGAAATCGCGAACTGGGTCGAGCCCGTCTGGAAGTGGGCGTACTTCGGCGCTTCGGGAGGCCAGTGGCTCTGCGCAGGCAACCCGAGGATCGCCGAATACCAGGCAACCGCGGTATCGAAATCGCTCACGTTGACTCTCACGTGCTCAAGCCGTGGCGTGTCCATCAGCGGACACTACTGCGGGCGATGCGGAGACGGGAACGTCGTCGTCCCTCTCATCCGATCGCTCGCATCTGAATCGGCGAGCGTTAGGATCCGACCGTGGATCCGGCGACGAGATAGCGGCCCGACGCGGCGACCGCCGCGCGTGACTGGCGCAGGGTCGAGGCTGCTTTCGGGCGGGCCTCGGACGCTGCGTGCCACCGCTACGACTTGGAGGTACCCAGAGTGACTCGCCAGAACCTGTTCTCCGATACATGGGACGGAGACGACGAAGAGGCCCGAACTCGAAATCGAATCTTCTGGCGGCCGGACGACGCCAGGATGGGAGCAACGCTCTACGAACTGGCGCCCAACGCGCCTGACATGCGGCTGCACATGCACTTCGGAGCCGAAGAGATGTTCTTCGTCCTAAGCGGCCGTCCCGTCTTCCGAAACCAAGACGGCGAAGAGGAAATGGCTCCGGGCGACTTCGTCTTCTGCCCCGAGGGACGTGCCGGACTACACGCGTTCAGCAACCCGACCGAGGAACCAGCTCAGCTCCTCGCGATCAGCGCCGGGAGCTTCCCGGACGTCGTCGCCTACCCCGAGGATGGATACGCATGGGTGGCGACTCGCGATCCCGATCCTGAGCTCCTCGCCAAAGGCGGCGACCCCGGCATCATTGCTCGCTTCGACATCCCGATCGAGTAGATCGTTCGGCTGTTTGCCGGGCCGCCGCTCGACACGCCGAGGAGGCCGCGGAAGCGGCCTCTTCGCGTTCCTTCGTCGGATCCGGCGCGTTAGGGTGGCCCGCATTGCCGACGCGGTGACGACACCCGAGGTCACGATCGTCCCTGCCAACGAGGCGAGTTGGGAGGATCTTCAGGCCGTGCTCGGCACGCGTGGCGATCCGCCCAGATGCCAGTGCCAGCGATACAAGATGCAACCGGGAGAGTCGTGGGCCTCGGTCGGCGCCGAGGAACTGGGCTCCCGCCTGCGCGCCCAGACCGATCGCGGTCACCCCGAGACGGGCCGGACGAGCGGCCTCCTCGCCTACCTCGACGGCGTGCCCGTCGGCTGGTGCGCGGTCGAGCCCCGCACCGCCTACCGCGCTTGCTGCTCAAGACCCGCGTTCCCTGGGAGGGGCGGTCGGAGGACAAGTCCGATGACGGCGTCTGGGCCGTGACCTGCTTCGTCACCCACACGGGCTTCCGCCGCCGCGGGATCACCGTGCGCTCGCGCGCGCCACTGTCGACTTCGCGCGGAAGCGCGGTGCCCGTGTCCTCGAGGGCTACCCGATGATCACGCAGCCCGGCCAGGAGGTCACGTGGGGAGAGCTTCACGTCGGCAGCCGAAGCATCTTCGCCGCGGCCGGTTTCACGGAGGTCAATCGGCCGACTCTCCGCCGCGTCGTAATGCGGATCGACTTCTAGGCGGCGATGCCCCACGGTTGCAGCACACCTAGCGGTGTACGCTGCGCCGATGGACGAGCCGGTCGTGGTGAAGGTCGTTCCCGAGGAAAACGAGGCCGAGATCGTGTGCGGCCTCCTGCGCTCGGCAGGAATCGAGTGCGCCTACCGCGACACAGACAAGATCGACACTCCGCTCGAGGACTTCACGGCTTCCGGTCAGCGCGAGATCCTCGTGCACGCGTCCGATCTCGAAGCCGCACGGGCATTGCTCAGCGAAGTGGGCTGAGCCCCGGCAGCCGGCTAGCGCGCGATCTCCCAGATGTGACCGCCGGGATCGCGGAAGCTGGCGGTTCGTATCCCCCATGGCCGATCCATAGGGCCGTTCAGCAGCTCCACTCCGTGTTCGGCCAGCTCTGCGCACTTCGCATCGACGTCGTCCACCTCGAGCGTGAACTGGATGCGGGCTCCTGCGTCTCGGCCCGCCACCGGTGCCGGCGCGATCAGGTCGTGTGCCGCTTCCGTCCTCAGCAGGTTGATGACCGTGTTCCCGAAGTTGAAGACGGCCGACGCATCGTCCTCGAACGCGACAGGTAGGCCGAAGACCTCCGTGTAGAACCGCTTCGCGGCCTCCAGGTCCTCGACGAATGCCGTGATCGCACTGATACCGCTCGGCCAAGAACGTCCTTCCGTCATCGAAACCGCCTCCTTTGTCGGGATCCCTCCACCACAGACCGCCTGAGTGGCCAAGACTCATCGGAGCCGCTACGGAAGAGGTACCTGCCCTTCACCATCGATGCAGTCGGCGAGGTAGAGGGCGACGCCCGGATCTCCAGTCCAGAGCGTGTAGCGCCCGCGTCCGTACTCCGACCGGCTGCGCTCGACCTGACGCACGGCATGCATCGCGAACGCGCGCGCTCGCGCGAGCCACCGTTCGTCTCCCGTACGCTCGAGCAGCGTGAGAAACGCGTAGCCGCTGCCGGCCGTTCCGTGGCAGAGGCTTGCGCCCTTCCGCAGCGGGCCGGCCCGCCACGTCAACTCGGCTCCCGCGACTGCAAGTTCCTCGTCGAGCATGTCGCCGAGCGTCGCAACGATCCCCGGCGCGCCGTGGCACCACTGCATGCGGATCTGGCCGTCGCGGTGTGCGTCGAGCTGCGTCATTCCGGCGTACGGGAGCCAGTTGACAAGCCCGTCCTCCTCGACGGCGAAGGGTTGGAGCGTCTCCGAGACGCCGGCGGCACCGTCGCCGAGCGCGAGCGCACAGCCTGCGAACCCGTGTGCCGGACCGAGGCAGCGGCCGCTGTGCCCATAGAGGTGCTGCGTCCACAGGCCGTCTGCATCGCGCTGCCCCTGCAACCACTCGATGCTCGCGGCCACGTCGAGTCCCAGCTCGCGGCCCGCAAGAATCGTGCCGGGACTGCCCCACATCAGCTCGCACCGCTCATCTCGTTCGTTCGCCGCGATCAGCTCTGCCAGGCGCTCGAGATTGGCCTGCGAAGGCGCGAGTCTCTGGAGCACGAGCCGGATCCCGGTCTCGCCCATCCAGAGGCTGCGCTCGGAGTCGTCGTCCGGGAAGTCGGGCGGACCGTCGAGCGAACGCTCGAGATACGGCACGTAGTCGCGCCGCAGCTCGACGGAACGACGGCTCGCGAGCCGGTGGAACGCGGCCACCACGCCGGCGCCTCCGAGATACATCGTCCGGAAACGCGAAGCCGGATCGTCGTCCTTTCCCACGTCCAGCGGGTGCATCGACCAACCGTCGTCGAACGTGCGCTCGGCATCGGCGACGATGGTGGCGATCGCCGTCCGCGCCCGGTCAGCGCTCCACGGCTCGTCCGTGAGCGCCTCGTGCGCGTCAGGCGTGAACAGCATCGGGCGAGTCTACGATCGCCCGCAGGCGCCTAGACCGCGGAACCCGTGGGCTTCTGCGCGCGTTGAACCTGGACATGGACGCCCGTGAACAACGGCTCGCGCAGAACGAGTCGCTCTTTCGCGAAGTGAACGAGCGGATCGAGGACGCGGCTCACCAGCTCGGCCCGCACGTCCCGTACGAGTTCCTCTGCGAGTGCGCGAATTCCGACTGCACCTTCCGGATCGCCCTGCCGATAGCGACCTACGAGGCGGTCCGCGCGGATCCCAGGCAATTCGTCGTGCTACCGGATCACTACACGCCCGAGGTCGAGGACCTGGTGGTCAAGGAAGAGACGTACTGGGTCGTGCGCAAGACCGGCGACGCGGGCGACTACGTCGAGCAACTCGATCCGCGCAGCCGCTAGTGCCTAGGCGACATCGGGCGCGACTGCACGGGCCGTCAGCGCCTCGATCGGCACGATCTCGAGTGCCCGCACATGCGTGGCCCCGAGAACGACGTCCGGCGCCTGGCCGGCCTCGTGCGCCTCGAGCCAGCGCGCGGCGCAGAGGCACCAGCGGTCGCCGGGCTGCAGACCCTCGAAACCCCATTCCGGCCGCGGCGTCGAGAGGTCGTTTCCCGCCGCACGGCTGAAGGCGAGAAACTCCTCGGTCATCACGGCGCAGACCGTGTGGCTCCCGATGTCGTCTGCACCGGTCGAGCAGCAGCCGTCGCGATAGAAGCCCGTCAGAGGATCCGTCGAGCACGGCAGCAGCTCGCCGCCGACGACGTTCACGTCCTGATCACGGCCCATGTCGCTCACCAGTCGGTCGAGCGAAAGTCTTTCAGGAACTGGCCCCAGACGTGCTCGCCGGTGTTGAAGCCGTCGATGATCGGGTCGACGATCCGCGCCGCGCCGTCGACGATGTCGAGCGGCGGCCGGAACCCGTGCTCGGCCGTCTTCTGCTCGGCGATCTGCACGGGGTCCTCGTCGGTCACCCAGCCGGTGTCGACGCTGTTCATATGGATCCCGTCCGCGTAGTAGTCGGCGGCGGACGTGCGGGTCATCATGTTGAGGGCGGCCTTGGCCATGTTCGTGTGCGGGTGGCGGGTGGTCTTGAAGCGGCGGTAGAACTGCCCCTCGACCGCCGACACGTTGACGATGTGCTTGTCGCGGTCGGGCGTCCGCAGCAGCAGCGGCTTCAGCCGCGCGTTGAGGACGAACGGAGCCACGGCGTTGACGAGCTGCGTCTCCAGGAGCTCGACCGAGGAGACCTCGGCGAGCAGCAGGCGCCACGAGTTGCGCTCGCGCAGATCGACCTGCTGCAGATCCTGATCCAACCGTCCTTCCGGAAAGAGATCGCTCTGCGTCGCGACGTCCTCGGGCAGCAGCGCCACCTGTGAGAGCTCGGCCGAGCCGGATGTGAGCATCTCGGTCCGCCGCAGGCCCTCGTACCCGCCGAGCAGCCGGCGCACGTGTGCAGGCTGGGAGTCGGCCGAGGCCAGCTCGCCCGCCAGCATGTGGCGGTAGAACTCCGCCGGCCTGCGCACCGTCTGGCAGGCGTTGTTGACGATGAAGTCGAGACGGTCACGGGTCGAGTTCAGGTGGGTGCAGAAAGCCTCGACGCTCGGCGTGTGGCGCAGGTCGAGGCCGAACACCTCGAGCCGGTCGCCCCACTCGTCGAAGTCCGCCTCTTGCGCGTAGCGGTTCGCGGCGTCGCGCGGAAATCGGGTCGTGACGATGAGCTGCGCGCCCGCCCGCAGGAGCTTGATTCCCGCCTGATAGCCGATCTTGACGCGCCCGCCGGTGAGCAGCGCGACGCGGCCCGTCAGGTCGGCGGTCTCCGTTCGCTTGCCGAAGTTGAAGTCGCCGCACCCGGGGCAGAGCTGGTCGTAGAACGGATGGATGTCGCGGTAGAGCTGCTTGCAGACGTAGCAGTGCTGCGGCTCGACCACCTCGCGGAACTCGCGCTCGTCGTCCACGTCTGCCTGCTCGAACTCCGCCGGCGGAAAGACGTTTGGCGTGGTGAACACGGGCTTCTCGCGCAGCACCCGGATCCCGGTCTCCGCGAGCACGGTCTCGTCGCGCTCGAGCTTCGCCGCCTTCTGCTGGCGCTTCATCGTCTTGCCCCACTGCCGCCGGGCGACGAGGTCTGGATTGAAGACGTCCCCGGCCGCCGAGAGCAGCCGGGTTCGTTCCTCTTCCGACAACGCCGCGAGCAGGCTGCGGTCGCGGACGACCGCCTCCAGCAGCTCCGTGGCTGCCTTCAGCTGCTCGGCGACCTCGTCGCTGATGCGATTCTGCGGGCCGATCGACATGGCCCGCAGGGTACTACCGGCGTTTACGCCTTCGCCCGCCGTTGCCATTGTTGCCCGAGCGCCCGACGGGCCGCGTCGAGACGGACATGCCCGAGTCGCCGAACTGCTTGCCGTGGCCGAGGCGCGTCGCCAGACGGCCGACGTCGCCGCGCTGGTCCGGCAGGACGAGCGTGACGCCCGTGCCGCTGCGTCCGGCACGGCCGGTGCGCCCGACGCGGTGGACGTAGTCGTTGTCGCCCTGCGGCGGATCGAAGTTGATGACGTGCGTGATGTCGTCGACGTCGAGGCCGCGTGCGGCAACATCGGTTGCCACGAGCGTCGAGACGCGTCCGGACTCGAACTGAGCGAGAGCCCGCTCGCGCTGACTCTGCGAGAGGTTGCCGTGCATCGCGACCGCCTTGATGTTGTGCTGCCGGTCGAGCTTGCGGGCCAGCTTGTCGGCGCCGTGCTTCGTCCGCACGAACACGAGGGCAAGGCCGCGGTCGCCGCGGAGCTGCTCGACCAGGCGGTCGAGCTTGTCCTCGGCGGTGACGGCGACGAAGGTGTGGTCGATCTCTCCGCGCTGCGCCTCGACGGGCGCCTCGGCCCGGACATGCGACGCCTTGACGGTGTAGGCGCGGGCGAGCTCGGCGACCGCTCCGTCGAACGTGGCCGAGAAGAGCATCGTCTGCCGGTTGTCGGGGACGCTGCGGAGGATGCGGTCGACCTGCGGCTTGAAGCCCATGTCGAGCATCCGGTCGGCCTCGTCGAGGACGAGGATCCGGATGTCGTTCAACCTGACTGCGCGCCGGTCCATCAGATCGTGCAGCCGGCCCGGGGTTGCGACGAGGATGTGGGCGTCGCGGGACTTCTTGATCTGCGCTCCGATCGGGGCACCGCCGTACACGACCTCCACGCGCAGGCCCTTGGCCTTCGCGAGCGGGCGAATGTCGGCCGCGACCTGGATCGCGAGCTCTCGCGTCGGCACGAGGACGAGTGCGCCGGGCCGCGCGTTCGAGCCGGCCGTGCGCTCGACGATCGGCACGCTGAAGGCCAGCGTCTTGCCCGAGCCCGTCGGCGACTCGGCGAGAATGTCGAGGCCGGCGAGTGCGTCCGGGAGCACGAGCCCCTGAACGGCAAATGGATGGGTGATCCCGGCTGTCTCGAGCGCACGAATGACGGGCGCGCTGACGCCGAGCTCCTGGAATGACTTTGACACGTGTTCGACTCCTTGATTGACGAGCATGTTCGAGATGCAACTGACCTCGAACAACCTAAAAAGGAGGAACGAGAAGCTAGATCTCCACGGGGCCGGATGGCTCTCCGTGTTGTCACGGTAGCAACTAGATGTCAGGAAACTGTGTGCGGGTTACGCGGGCTTGCGGGCCACCGCCTCGACCTCCACGAGGATGCCGCCCGGGAGGCTGACGCCGACGGTGGTTCGGGCCGGATACGGCTCCTCGAAGACCGATCGATAGACGTCGTTGAAGCCCGGGAAGTCTCCGAGGTCGGTGAGGTACGCATTGACCTTGATCACGTCGGGCGGGCCGCAGCCGGCTGCTCCCAGGCAGGCCAGGAGATTCTCGAACACCTTCGTGGTCTGGCCCGTGATGTCGTCGGCCGTCAGCTGGCCGGTCTCGTCGAACCCGACCTGGCCCGCCGTGTAGACGAGATCGCCGCTGACGACGACCGGGGAGTAGGGCGCTGCGGGAACGGCAACGCCGTCCGGCTGGATCGCTTCCTTCATCTCTCACCTCACCTTTCCGCGTGCCGCAGTGGGCAGCGTCTGGACGATCTCGCCGCCGCGGTGCAGCACGATCTCGTCGTGCATGTTCGCGGTCGTGCAAGCATGGTTGGGGACGATCGTGACGCGGTCGCCGATCGCAGGCGGAGGCTCGCAGCGGCTCACGTCGACGTAGCCGTGCTCCTCGTTCAGCGCGTACACCTCCGCGTCCGGGAACTCGACCAGCAGGCCGTGGCCCGTCGCGCCGATGGCCTGATCGGACGTCAGCGTCTTCGAGCCCGCGTCGATGATCGCCCGTTCGCGCGTCGGCCGGCTGACGACCGTTGCGACGACCCTCAGCGCGCAGTCCTCGAGCGGGACCGAGCCGTTTGCAATGCAGGCGCGATCGCCATAGATGTAGGTGCCCACGCGGAGCTCGTCGACCACGCCGAGCTCGTGGGTCCGCTCAGCCGTGGGCGTCCCGCCGCCGCTGATCCGGCCCACCGCGAGTCCGCGCGCCACGATCGCATCCCGCGCCGCCAGCAGCCACTCCGCCGTCTCGGGCAGCGACGGATAGGTCATCAGTCCCGCGAACCGCAACCCCGGAAGCCCCTCGACGAGCTCTGCCAGCTCGGCGGCCTCCTGCGGGCTCTGGACGCCCGTTCGCCCCAGCCCCGTATCGCACTCGACCAGGAAGTCGACCTCGAGCACGTGCCGGGCGAGCACGGGCGAGAGCCCCAGCGCGACCTCCGCAGAGTCGCCGACGACGGTCATCTTCACCCGCTCCGCCAGGGCGGCGAGCCGCTCGGCCTTTGCGGCGCCGACGAGCGGGAACGAGAGGAGGATGTCATCGAAGCCCGCATCGGCCATCACCTCCGCTTCGCCCAGCTTCTGGCAGGTGATCCCGACCGCCCCCGCCTTCACCTGCAGGCGGGCGAGCTCGGGCAGCTTGTGCGTCTTGATGTGCGGCCTCAGCGCCACCCCGTGGTCGTCGCAGTAGGCCTGCATCCGGAAGACGTTCCGTTCGATCGCATCGAGATCGCCGGTCAGCACCGGCGTCTCGAGGTCGGCAATCTGCATCAGACGCTCGCCTGCGTGGCCACGACGCCGTCGCGCACAGCCGCCGCCGCGCGGGCGGCCTGGGCCGCGATCCACTCCAGGTCGGAGTCCGACTGAGGTGCGACACGGCCGACGAGCTCACTCCCGAGCGCAATCGCCGTCGCACCTGCCTGGAGATAGCCCTGGACTTCCTCGATCCGCACGCCACCCGTCGGGATGATCGCGACCGTGGGGAACGGGCCACGCAGCGCACGCAGGTACGAGGGTCCGCCGCTCGAGGCCGGGAAGAGCTTCATCACGCGCGCGCCGGCTGCGCTCGCGGCCAGGATCTCGGTCGCCGTGAACACACCCGGCATCGGCTCGAGCCCGAGCGTGAGCGCGGTCTCGATCACTTCCGGGACGAGGCCGGGACTGACGACGAAGCGGGCGCCCGCCGCGGCCGCCGCACGGACCTGCTCCGAATCGACGATCGTCCCGACACCCACCGTCCGTCCCTCGGAGGCAGCATCCGCGACGGCGTCGAGAGCGCCGGGCGTGTCGATCGTCACCTCCACCTGCTCGATCCCGCCGCGTACGAGCGCCGCCATCGCGCCCGCGACGTCGCCGCCGTCGTGGAAGCGCACGATTCCAATCAGCGAGCCAGGGCCGAGCAGGGTCGCCTCGCGCATCGGACGACGTTATCTCGGGCAATGTTGTAATGCAAGCATGTTGTAATTACAATATCCTCGTGAGCGAGACTGCTGCCGCGGCCCAAGGCATCACCGGGATCGCGGGCACGATCGACAAGGCCTCGCCCGTTCCCTTCTACTACCAGCTACGTCAGCTGCTCGAGCGCGCGGTCGCCGGCGGCGTCCTCACCGCCGGCGAGCAGATCCCGACGGAGGCGTCGCTCTGTGAGCGCTACGACGTGAGCCGGACCGTCGTCCGCCAGGCGTTGAGCGACCTGGAGCGGACGGGGCTCGTCACCCGTCTCAAGGGAAAGGGGACGTTCGTCGCCCAGCCGAAGGTGTCGGAGTTCGTCGCGCAGTCGCTGACGAGCCTGCACGAGGACCTCAGCGCGCGCGGCGAGCGGCTGGCGACGAAGGTCCTGCGACTCGAGGCGGAGCCGGTCTCGCCGCACGTCGCCGCGATGCTCGAGCTCCCGGAGTCCGAGCAGATCGTGCTCCTCGAGCGGCTGCGGTTCCTGCGCGGCGAGCCGCTCGTCGTGACGACCGCGTACATGCCGCATTCGATCTGCGCCCCGATCCTGGAGCTCGACATGAGCGACCGCTCGCTCTTCGAGACGTACGAGCAGGAGCTGGGCCTCAAGCTCCACCGCGGTACGCGCGCGATCGAGGCACGAGCCGCGACGACCGAGGTCGCCCACCACCTGGGCGTGCCCGAGGGCTCGGCCGTCCTCGCCTTCAGCGGCGTCACGTATCACGAGGACGGCCGCCCGATCGAGTACTTCATCGGCCTGCACCGCGGGGATCGCAGCCGTTTCGAGACCGAGCTCTTCCGCCCCTCCGCGACGACCGACCTGGCTGCCGCCCGCGCCGCTCACGTCGCCGAGTGATGGAGAACGCACTCGAGCTCGGACTGATCGGCTCGGCCTGGCACGGAACCTCGTTCGGGGTGCTCGAGGGCATCGCGAAGACGAAGGAGATCGGCTTCGACAGCTACGACGTCTTCGAGGACCCGCTGACGACGAGCGACGACGAGCGCCGCCGGATCAAGGAGACCTGCGAGGAGCTCGGGCTGCCGATCCGCTCCGCCGTCTGCATCGCACTCGGACTGGTCGACTTCGTGCCCTCCGTGCGCCGCTTCACCCTCGACCGCTGCAAGGCGTACATCGACCAGCAGGCGTACTTCGGCGGCCGCAACGTGCTGCTCGTCGTCGGCGAGTACTACTGCGACCTGCAGGTGTTCTCGAAAGAGGAGATCTTCGGGCTCGTCGCCGAGAACCTGCACGAGCTCGCCGAGCACGCCGAGCCGCAGGGGATCGAGCTGGCGATCGAGCTCGAGCCGTTCAAGCACGCCGTTGCGAACAGCGTGCACGAGCTCGCAGACCTGATCCGTCTCGCCGACCACCCCGCCGTCAAGGCGAATGCGGACGTCTCGCATCTGCAGCTCTCCGGCGCGTCGTTCGACGACGTCGCGGTGCTGACGGGGATGATCGGCCATGTGCACGTCTCCGACTGCGACGGCAAGGTGCACGGCGACATGCCGCCCGGCCGCGGCGTGACGCCGATCAAGGAGTACCTGCAGGCGATCCTCGACACGGGCTACACAGGCACGGTCTCGGTCGAGCTCGAGCGGGTGCCAGAGCCCGACCGGATGGTCGAGCTCGTCGAGGAGTCCTACCGCGAGACGGCACGGATCCTCGCCGAGCTCGGCGCCCGAGACGCAGCGGAATGGCCGGTCCCTTCGACCTGACCGGACGCCGCGCGCTCGTGACGGGCGGGGGCGGCGGGATCGGGCGTGGCATCGCGCGCGCGCTCGTCGACGCGGGCGCGGCCGTGGCCGTGCTCGGGCGGTCGGAGACCGCCGACGAGGCGGCCGCCGAGCTGGGCGGCATCGCCGTGCGCGCCGATCTCACCGACCGCAACGAGCTGCGCCGCGGCTTCGCCGAGGCAGTCGACGGGCTGAGCGGACTGGACATCCTCGTCAACTCGCACGGGATCGGCCGCGCCTCCGACGCGGTCGACCACGAGCTCGCCGACTGGGACGAGGTGATCGAGGTGAATCTGACCGCGACCTTCGAGCTCTGCCAGCTCGCCGGCCGGATCATGGTCGGCCAAGGGAGCGGCAAGATCGTGAACGTCGCGTCGGTGATGAGCTTCCAGGGTGGGTTTCGCATTCCGTCGTATGCGGCGAGCAAGGGCGGTGTCTCCCAGCTGACGATGGCGCTCGCAAACGAGTGGGCGCCGCACGGCGTCAACGTGAACGCGATCGCGCCGGGTTACGTCAAGACGGCTCTGAACGCGCGCATCTGGCGCGACGACCCGGAACGGACCGAGCAGATCAACGTCCGCATCCCCGCCGGCCGCTGGGGCGAGCCCGCGGACATGGGCGGCGCCGTCGTCTTCCTCTCGTCGGCGGCGTCCGACTACGTGCAAGGCGTGACGCTGCCGGTCGACGGCGGCTGGCTCTCGCGCTAGTGGAGAGCTCTATCTTCTGCTTCGCGACCGATCTCGCGGACGAGGGAATCGAGACCGTCCTGGACAACGTCGAGCAGCGCGGCGGCCTCGGCGGCATCACGGTGGCGGCCGCCTACCACGAGGGCCGCGACGTCTTCCCGCACAACCCCGTGCGCAAGGTGCGGTTCCTCGAGAGCGGCGCCGTCTTCTTCCCGCCCGGGCCGGCGCTCCGGGCGCAGCGCCTGCAGCCGCCGGTAAGCGAGGCCGCCCACGTCCTGCCCGACGCGATCGCCACGGCCGGCCGGCGCGGGCTCGCCGTCCGGGCGTGGACGGTGTTCCTCCACAACGGTGCGCTCGCCGCCGCACATCCCGAGTGCGCGCCCGAGAACGCGTTCGGAGACCGCTACGTGACCGAGCTCTGCCCGGCCAACCCGGACGCACGCGCCTACGCGCGCGCACTCGCCGCCGACATCGCGTCGCTCGGCGTCGCGGGCATCTGCTCGGAGGCGCTCCACTACCTGAGCCTCGAGCACGGCTACGCGCACGAGCGCTACTTCGTCCCGCTCAGTCCCCGGGTGCGCTACCTCCTCGGGCTCTGCTTCTGCGAGCACTGCCTCGCAGCGGCGCGAGCGGCCGGAGTCGACGGCGATGCGGTCCGCCGCGACGCACGCGAGGCGATCGAGCGCGCCTTCGCGGGCGACGACCCCGGTGGCGAGCCCGAGCGCGACGGGTACGCGCGGGTGCGCGAGCAGGTCGTGACCTCCCTCGTCGCCGAGGTCGCGGAAGCAGCAGGCGAGACGCCGTTCGAGTTCATCGAGCTCTCGGGCGCGGTGAAGGGCTACGCCGACGGCCGGCCCACCGGTGACCCGTCGCCGACGATCGCCTGGCAGCTGGGCGTCGACGTCCACGCGGTCGCAGCAGCCGGCGACGGGATCGAGGCGATGGGCTACGCGGCCGACCCGGCGTGGGTCGCACGCGATCTCGACCTCTACGGCGAGGACGCGGTGTCGGTCATCTTCCGCCCATCGATCCCCGACAGCGAGTCGGCGGAACAGCTGCGCGCGAAAGTCGAACTGGCTCGCGAGCGCAGCCTAGGCCGTGTCGACTTCTACCACTACGGGCTGATGCGACTGGACGCGCTGGACTGGATTCGCGCCGCCCTCAGCGAGCACTAGCGCGGATCGGCGTCCCTTTCGGCGAGAGGACGTACCAGATGGAGAGGAAACGTTGGCCGTTCACGTCGCCCGGCTTCTTGTCGGCAACGAGCCCGAAGGCCTTCGCGCCCGCGTCCGTGTAGAGCGGATGGCCGTTGTAGGTCGCCTGGACGCCGCCGCCCTTGCGCTTGACCACGCCTAGGAGCGCAGCCTTGACTCCTTGTCCCCGTGGCGCGCCCGTCGTCAGCAGCGGTGGCCAGGCCTTGGAGCAGTGATAGGTGGCATCGTTGTAACAGGCCGGCTGGCCCGGACTGTCGGCCGTGTACATGTAGAGCGTCAGCCCGCGGCCGTCGACGAGGATCGACCTCTTCAGCTTCTTGTTGAACGCGACCTTCACGGTCGCGCGTGAGGAGACGGCCGTGCTCTCCGCGCTCGCGGTGAGCGGCACGGCGACCAGGCTCACGCTGAGAACAGCGGCAAGAGTCAGCAACCGCGTCCGTGTCATGCCTTCCACCTTCCCCAGGCCCCGACGGCGCCGAGTATCGCGCCGCCGGTCGCGAAATACAAGGGTGGCGAAGCGTTGAATGTCGATTTCGCGGCGCCGCTTTCGTCTTGTTCAATGAAGGGCGGGGCTGTGCTTCGCCACAAGCGACGAGAGGAGAGAACGGATGGCAGGCCAGATGGTCCACGTCGAGTTTCCTGCTGGCGACACCGCGAAGGCCAGTGAGTTCTGGAGCTCGCTCTTCGGCTGGAAGTTCGAGTCGTATCCCGGGCCGAGCGAGTACCTCATGACCCGGTTCTCCGACAACCAGGGTGGCGCGATCCACGGCGCCGAAGGCGACGAGCGCGGAGCACGCGTGTACTTCGACGTCGACGACATCAACACCGCGGTAGCTCGCGTCAAGGAGCTCGGCGGCGAGGCCGGCGAGGGGATGCCGGTGCCGTCCATGGGTTGGTTCGCGACCTGCACGGACACCGAGGGAAACAAGTTCGGTCTCTGGCAGACGGATCCGAACGCACCGAACCCGGGCGCGTAGCGGAATCTCAGTGCGGGCGGGGAGCGGCCACGTTCCCCGCCCGCAGCGCCCGGCCGGCGAGTGCACCGGTATGCCGCCCGTCGTCGACCACGACGACGCCGTTCACGAGCACGTACGGGATCCCCTCCGGCTGCCGGCGAGGGTCGTCGTAGGTCGCCGTGTCGCGGATCGTCTCGGGGTCGATGCACGTGACGTCGGCTGCCATGCCGGGGCGGATCAGGCCGCGATCGGGAAAGCCGAGCCGCTGCGCCGGCAGGGACGTCATCTTCCGCACCGCCTGCTCCCAGGTGAGGATCCCGAGCTCGCGCACGTAGACGGCGAAGTAGCGCGGGAACGTCCCCCAGCCGCGCGGGTGCGGCCGGTCGCCGACGATGATCCCGTCGCTGCCGGTGGTGTGCGACCAGTGCGCCATCGTCGCGCGCACGTTCTCCTCGTTGCCTGTATGGGCTATGCACGAGACGCCGAGGTTCCGCTCGACGAGAAGCTCGCAGACGTAGTCGATCGGGCGAGAGCCCGCCGCCGCCGCGGACTCCGAGACCGGGCGTCCGTCGACGACGATCACCGACCAGTCCATCGGGATCTCGTGGAAGCCGTCGGAGCCCTCCTCCTCGATCTCGACCCGCAGCCGCTCGCGTAGCGCCGGGTCACGCGAGCCGCTCGATCGTCGCCGCGCTGCCGCCGACGTGCATCCAGCTCGGCAGGAAGGCGTGCAGGTACGTGGAGCCCGCGAGGTACGGGATACGTGTCGAGCGTGACCTCGATCCCGTCGTCTCGCGCCTGGTCGATCATCGCCAGCAGCTCGGGGGCGCGGCCCTTGTTGATCTCGTACCCGAGGTGCGCGTGCGCGAGATGCAGGGGCACGCCTGAGCGGCGCGCGATCTCGATGCAGTCGGCGTACGCCTCCAGAGCGCGCTTCCCGTAGTTGCGGTGATGCGGCGTGTAGTAGCCGCCGTGCTCGCGGACGATCTCGAGCAGCGCGACGATCTCGTCGTCGTCGGCGTACATCCCCGGCGTGTAGGTGAGCCCCGTGGACAGGCCGACGGCGCCCTGCTCGAGCGCCTCGGCCAGCAGCCGCTGCATGTGCGCCAGCTCGTCCGCCGTTGGCGGGCGGTCGTCGGTGCCCATCGCGATCATCCGGATCGTCCCGTGCGGTGCGAGGTAGGCGGCGTTGATCGCGATCCCGTCGGCGTCGAGCCGGTCGAGGTACTCGCCGACCGTGCGCCAGCTCCAGTCGAACCCCGGCGGATCCTCGTTCCAGGCGGCCAGCTGGCCGCGCAGCTGCTCGAGCACCTCGTCGGTGACCGGCGCGTAGCTGAGCCCGTCCTGGCCGATCACGTCGAGCGTCACGCCCTGCTGCACCTTCGCCTCGTGCCGGGGATTCACGAGCAGCTGCAGGTCGGAGTGCGTGTGCATGTCGATGAAGCCGGGACAGACGAAGAGCCCGGCCGCGTCGATCACGCGCTCGGCCGGCTCGTCGACGCGCCCGACCGCCGCGATCCGGCCGTCGGCGATGCCGACGTCCGCGCGGTACCAGGGATTGCCGGCGCCGTCGATCACGCGGCCGCCGCGGATCAGCACATCGAGCATCTAGTCCTCGTCGTCTGGGGAGAAGTTCGCGACGAGCTCGCGCGCCATCTGCGCGTTGCCGGCGAGCAGGCCTCCGTCGACCCGCAGCACGTCGCCGCTGATCCACGCCGCGTCGTCGGAGGCCAGGAAGGCGGCTGCATTCGCCACGTCCTCCGGCTCTCCGACGCGGCCCAGCGGGTACCAGCGGACGAGGCGCTCGAAGATCGCCGGCTCCTTGTCCACGCGCTCCTGCCAGAGCGGCGAGCGGATCGTGCCGGGCGCGATCGCGACGGCGCGGATCCCGTGCTTGCCGTAGCGCACGGCCATGCTGCGCGTGAGGCTGATCAGGCCGGCCTTCGCCGCGCTGTAGGGCTCGTTCGCGAAGAAGGCGATCCCGTTCACCGACGTGATGTTCACGATCACGCCCGAGCCCTGCTCGATCATCCCCGGCAGGACGGCCTTCGAGCACAGGAACGCGGACTTGAGGTTGAGGGTCACGTCCTCGTCCCACTGCTCCTCGCTGATCTCGAGCACGTCGTCGGCGAAGCCACCGCCGGCGTTGTTGACGAGCACGTCGATCCGGCCTGCTGCCTCGACCAGCCGCGCCACGTCCGCGGCGACGGTGACGTCCGCCTCGACCGCCGTGCCGCCGATCTCCGCAGCCACCTCCTCGGCCCGCTCGCCGAGCAGATCCGCGACCACGACCGTCGCACCCTCGGCCGCGAAGCGCCGGCACGTTGCGCGCCCGATCCCCGAGCCGCCGCCGGTCACGACCGCCCGTTTACCATCCAGGCGACTCATCCCTTCAATGCTCCTTCCTGGAGTCCACGCATGTACCAGCGGTTCACGATGATGAACGCGATCAGGCCGGGCAGGATCGCAACGACGAACATCGCCGCCATCGTCGGCCACAGCCACTGACCGAAGCCCGCGTTCGCCGAGGCGATCACGACCGTCAGCGGCCGCTTCTCCTGGTCGTTGGTGAGCGTGTTCGCCAGCAGCCACTCCCCCCACGACGCGATGAAGTTCGTGATCATGACGACGATCACGCCGTTGCGGACGAGCGGGAGCATGATGCGGCGCAGGATCATGAACGAGCTCGCGCCGTCGACCCGCGCCGACTCCGGAAGCTCTCTCGGAATCGTCTCGAAGACGCCGCGCATGATGAAGATGCTCACCGCGAGCGCGAGCGTCTGGTACGGGAGGATCAGCCCCCAGGTCGAGTTGATCAGCCCGAGCCGGTCCTGGATCTCCCAGATCGAGATCAGGCCCGTGACGCGGCTCGGGACGAAGAGCGACGCGACGAGGATCGCGAGCACGAGCCGCTTTCCCGGCGTCGGCAGGTGCACGAGCGCGTAGCCGGCGAGCACCGCGATCGTGCTCGTGATCAGCATCGTGGAGAGCGTGAGGATGATGCTGTTCTTGATGTTCTGCGGCAGCGTGTCGACCGCCGTGAGCGCCGTTCGGTACGAGCTGAAGTCGAAGTCGTTCGGCCAGATGTGGTTCGTGTACGCATCCGGCAGCGACTTGATCGAGAGCAGGAAGACCCAGAAGAGCGGGAAGAGGATGACGACGCAGCAGAGGATGAGGATCCCGTGCTTGACGATCGACCCCCACGGGACACGGCGGCCGCGCGGCCTCGGCCGTGCGGCGTGTCGCCGCGATCGGCTCGGTCTCGACCCGGCTCGCCATCAGTCCTTGTTCCTGAACGCGTAGAAGAGCCAGAGCACGACGGCGAGCATCCCGATCGTGCCGATCCATCCGATCGCAGCCGCGTAGCCGCGGTTCTGGTCACCGACCTGGAAGGCCGTGTCCCACATGTACACCGTCCAGGTGTACGTCGGCTTCGAGCGGTCGAACCCGCCGGTGAGGATGTACTCGTCGATCAGCGCGTACGCCGTGCCGAAGCGGAGCACGACGAGCACGAGCAGGATCGGCCGCAGCCGCGCGAACGTGATCCGCCAGAAGATGCGCCATTCGCTCGCGCCGTCGACACGCGCCGACTCGTACAGCTCCTTCGGGATCGTCGAGAGGCCGGCGAGGTAGAACATCGTGTGGAAGCCGAGCCCCCACCACCACTCCATCAGCGCAAGCGAGATGAAGGTGGTGTTCGTCGAGCCGAGCCAGGTCGGCTGGTTCTGTGAGGTCGTAGACGTGGAGGACGTCGACGAGGACGTAGTTGATCGGGCCGATCCCGTTCGAGTACATCCACACCCAGAGGATGAAGATCAGCGGGCCCGGGATCATCGCCGGGACCAGCAGGATCAGCCGGTACGTCGACGCGATCTTCTGGTTGCGCACGCGGTCGACGAGCACCGCGATGACCATCGGCAGGAAGACCATCCCCGGCAGGAAGATCGCGGTGAAGATCGCGGCGTGCCAGAGCCCGGTGCGGACGAGCGGGTCCTGCAGCGCGTTGACGTAGTTCTCGAACCCGATCCACTTCGCCGACTCCGGCGAGTCGTCGAGCAGGAAGCTGAAGTTCGTGAACGAGATCCAGAGCGCCCGGACGATCGGCCACAGCTGCCAGCCGACGAAGAAGACGAGCGCCGGGATGAGGTACGGCCACGTCCGCGCGAAGCGCGTCGTCGACCGCCAGAAGATGTGGAAGCCGGAAGGCGGCCGAACGGTGGCTGCTCTGCTAGCCACCGCCCGACCGCCTCACCCTAGGAGGGAACACGGCTCCGGGGGACAGATCGCTACCCCTTCCGGCTCTTCTTCACCTCGGCTGCACGAGGGCCTTCGCCTTCGCCAGCGCCTTCTTCGGGTTCTTCTCGTCGCCCTTCAGGTACGCCTCCCAGGCGGGCTTCCCGATCACGAACTGGGTCAGGCCGAACTTGTGCGTCTTGATCGCCTTGCTCGTCGCGAGCTCCTTGCGAACCGTGAACGCCCAGTCGGCCATCCAGGGCGGCGGCGACTTCACCCACTTCTTCCAGTGCGACTGGTACGGCGAGAGCTGGCCGGACGCGCCCCGCACATCCTTGCCGAGCGCGTGCTGCCAGATGCGGGTGTCGTAGGTCAGGAACTTCATGTAGTCGGCGGCGGCCTGCTTGTTCTCGCCGTACTTGAAGAGGGCCGCGCCCGTGTTCCAGAACACGGTGCCGCCTCCGCCCCTCGCCTTCGGCAGTCCGGCGATGTGCAGCACCTTCGGGTCGGGCCACGTGCCGGCGAAACGCGTCGGCGCGTTCTGGTACTTGATGTAGTAGGCCGCCTGACGTGCGGCGAACGCCTCCTCGTCCGGCGTCGTGTTCACGCCGCCGTCGACCTTGCCCTCCTCGAGGATGTTCTTCGGCGCGACTTCCATCAGCCGCTTCATGATCTCGAGGGCGTTCACGACGGCTTCGTCCGTGAAGTCGAACAGACCTTCCGGCGTGTAGACATTCGTGCTGAACGTGTGGGCGATCGGCGCAAGCGAGCGCCAGCCGTGCGCGTCGAACACGGCACCGTACGGCGCCGCCTTCGAGCTGACGACCTTCTTCGCGTCCGCGATGAACTGGTCCCACGTCTTCGGCGCCTGGTTCGGATTGAGACCCGCCTTCTCGACGAGGTCGCCGTTCCAGGCCTGGATGATGATGTCGAGCAGGAACGGGAACGACCAGATGTGCCCCTTGTAGGTCGCTTCCGCCCGGATCGACGGGATCAGGTCGTTGAGCACTGACTTCGGGATGTACTTGTCCCACGGCTCGATCGTGCCCGACTCGATCAGGGCGCCCATCTCGACGAACGGCGTCATGCCGACGTACACGTCCCACGTGCTCTTCTTCTTCTTCGCCTCGGCGACGAAGCGGTCGATGCCGAAGCCCTGCACCGGCGCGATCTTCGCGTCGAGCTTGTGCTTCTTCGCGTAGTCCTTGTTGATCTTGGCCGGGATGTCGGGGTACAGCCCGTAGATCCACTGGTAGAAGGTCGGCGTCAACGCCCGCGCTTCCGTCCCCGCAAGCGCGGTCCCGGCGCCGAAGAGCGCCGAGAGCCCGTAGATCCCTGCGCCGGCGGCGGCTCCTCGCTTGAGCACGTCCGCCCGCGTGATTCCCGCTTCGAGCTCTTCGGCGAGAAGCTCTTCGAACACGTCCCGGTCGTCCATGTTTCTCCCTCCTGCTCCCTTGGCTGAGGCCGAAAGCGACGCGAACGTAACACGGTCGGACGATGTAATGCAAGCATGTTGTAATGACAACTCGCCGGGTGCATACTCACCCCTCGTGAGCACTTCCACAGGCTCCCCCGCGTCCGTCACGTTCGACCGCGTGACGAAGGTCTACGACAGCGTCACGGCGCTCGACGACTTCTCGCTCGAGGTCGAAGCCGGCGAGTTCATGGTCTTCGTCGGCCCCTCCGGCTGCGGCAAGACGACCGCCCTGCGGATGGTCGCCGGCCTCGAGGAGATCACCGCCGGCGAGATCGCGATCGGCGACGAGACGGTCAACGAGCTCGACCCGCGGCGGCGCGACGTCGCGATGGTCTTCCAGAACTACGCGCTCTATCCGCACATGACGGTCTTCGAGAACATCGCCTTCGGCCTCCGTGCGCGCCGCGCTCCGAAGTCGGAGATCCGCCGCCGCGTCGAGAGCGCGGGCCAGGCGCTCGGCCTCGCCGACCTGCTGCAGCGCAAGCCACGCCAGCTCTCCGGCGGCCAGCGCCAGCGCGTCGCGATGGGCCGCGCGATCGTGCGCGAGCCACGGGTCTTCCTGATGGACGAGCCGCTGTCGAACCTCGACGCGCGCCTGCGGGTGCAGATGCGCGCGGAGGTCGCCCGCGTCCAGCGCGATCTCGGCGTGACGACGATCTACGTCACGCACGACCAGGTGGAGGCGATGACGATGGGCGACCGCGTCGCCGTGATGCGCGGCGGCGTGCTGCAGCAGACCGGCGATCCGCAGGTCGTCTTCGACCGGCCCACGAATCTCTTCGTCGCCAGCTTCATCGGCAGCCCGCCGATGAACCTCGTGCAGGCACAGCTCTCGGAGAGCGGCGACGGTCTCGCGGCGTCACGTCGGCGAGCAGGAGCTCCCGATTCCCGCCGAGACGCTGGCCGACCGTCCCGGGCTGCGCGCGTACGCCGGCCGAACGATCGGCCTCGGAATCCGGCCGGAGCACCTGCGCGAGGCGAGCGGCGAAGGTGGTGCGCGCCTCCGCGGCGCGGTGCGCGCGACCGAGGCGCTCGGCTCCGAGTTCCTCGTCCACCTCGAGGTCGCAGGCCGAGCCGGTGCTCACCGAGGAGGTGCGCGAGGTCGCGGGCGACGTCGACGCGGCGGCGCTCCAGCGGCTCGAGTCGGAGGCGATGGAGCGGCGAACGGTCCTGATCGCGCGGCTCGAGACGCATCGCCGGCCGGCCGTCGACGCGCCGATCGAGGTCGCCGTCGACACGCGGCGGCTCCATTTCTTCGACCTCGACAACGGGATCGCGATCTACGACCTGACGTGAGCGTTCTCACGCTCGGCGAGTCGATGGCCCTGCTCGACCCGCTGGAGGACGGCGAGCTGCGGCTCGGCATGCCGCTGACGCTCCGCTTCGCGGGCGCCGAGTCCAACTTCGCGATCGCCCTCGCGCGGCTCGGCATCGACGTCGCGTGGATCTCGAAGCTCGGCCGCGATCCGTTCGGCGACCTGATCCTCACCGCCGTCGCCGGCGAAGGCGTGGAGACGCGCTGGGTGCAGCGCGACGACGCGCCCACCGGCCTCTTCTGCAAGTGGCGCACGGACGGACGGTCGCATGTCACCTACCGCCGCGCAGGGCTCGGCCGCCTCCCGCCTGCAGGTCGGTGACGTGCCGGACGAGGCGCTCGACGGCGTGCAGGTCGTCCATCTCACCGGGATCACGATGGCGATCTCGGAGAGCGCGCGCGAGCTCGTCCTCGACGTCGCGCGGCGGGCGAAGGAGCGAGGCGCGACGGTCGTCTTCGACCCGAACTTCCGCCCCGCGCTCCCCGACACGCCCGAAGCTGCGGCAGCTCGGCAGGAAGCGGTGCTCGAGCACGTCGACTGGTACCTCTGCGGCGAGGGCGAGGCCGAGCTCCTCTGGCCCGGCGGCGAGATCCCGGTGCCCGTCCGTGATCCGCGTCGGCGCGCGCGGCGCGATCGTCGACGGCGTCGAGGTGCCGCCGCCGCGGACGGCGTCCGTCGTCGACGAGGTCGGCGCCGGCGACGCGTTCGCCGCCGGCTTCGTCTACGGCCTGCTGGCGGGATGGAGCCCGGTGGAGTGCGCGAGCGCCGGCAACGTCATCGCCGCGTGTGCGCTGGCCGGGACGGGCGACTGGGAGACGCTCCCGCGCCTCGACGACGTGCGGGCCGATCTCCTCAGCGAAAGATCTTCCCCGGGTTGAGGATCGACTTCGGGTCGAGGGCGGCCTTCACGACCCTCATCACGTCGACCGCGGGGCCGTGCTCCTGCTCGACGTAGGCGATCTTGCCGTGAGCCGACGCCGTGCTCTCCGGTCGTCGTGCCGCCGAGAGCGAGAGCCCGCTCGACCATCCGCCCGTTCAGACGGCGCGCCTCGGCGATGTGGCTCGCGTCGTCGGGATCGATGAGCAGCGTGACGTGGAAGTTCCCGTCGCCCACATGGCCCACGATCGGCGCCTGCAGGAACGACGCCTCGAGATCGCGCTTCGTCTCGACAAGGCACTCCGCGAGCCGTGAGATCGGGACGCACACGTCGGTGATGAAGCCCTTGGCCCCCGGCACGAGATGCAGCGCCGCGTAGTAGGCGTCGTGCCGCGCGCGCCAGAGCGCGTTGCGCTCCTCGGTGCTCGTCGCCCACGCGAACCCCGTCCCCCCGTGCCCGCCGGCGATCTCCGCGAGCGCCTCCGCCTGCTCCTTCGTGCCCGCCTCCGAGCCGTGGAGCTCGATGAAGAGCATCGGCACCTCCGGGAGATCGGTGCCCGAGTAGCTGTTGCAGGCGCGCACCTGGACCTCGTCGAGCAACTCGATCCGCGCCACCGGGATGCCGAGCTGCACCGTCTCGATCACCGAGTCGACGGCTCCCTCGATCGTCTCGAACGCGCAGGTCGCCGACACGGTCACCTCCGGGATGCCGAAGAGCCTGAGCGCCACCTCGGTGATCACTCCGAGCGTGCCCTCGCTGCCGACGAAGAGCCGCGTCAGGTCGTAGCCCGCCGCGGACTTCCGCGCGCGGCCGCCCGTCCGGATGATGCTGCCGTCGCCGAGGACGACGGTCAGGCCGAGGACGTTCTCGCGCATCGTCCCGTAGCGCACCGCAGTCGTTCCCGACGCTCGGGTTGCCGCCATGCCGCCGATCGTCGCGTCGGCGCCCGGGTCGACGGCGAAGAAGAGGCCCTCCGGAGCGAGGCGCTGCGCGAGCGCGAGGCGTGTCAGTCCCGCCTCGACGCGGCAGTCGAGGTCCAGGCTGTTGACCTCGAGCACCCTGGTCATCCCGGTGAGATCGATGCTGATCCCGCCGCGCAAGGCGCCGACGTGTCCTTCGAGCGATGTCCCGGCCCCGAACGGGATCGACCGGGACCGCTGCCGCCGCGCAGGCGCCGACGACGTCCGCCACCTCCTCGGTCGACTCGGCGAAGAAGACGGCGTCGGGAGGAGCCGACGGGTGGTAGGACTCGTCCCGACCATGCAGGTCGAGCACGGACTCGCTCGTCGACACTCGCGTGCCGTAGCGCGAACGGAGCTCCTCGATGACGCTGGCCGACCCCTCATGCATCTCGCGTCAAGTCTCGCAGCATGACAACATCCGCGAGTCGTTCTCGAAACGGAAGGAGTGGAGCATGGCCGACAGCGTCTATCGGGTCACAGAGGTGATCGGTGTCAGCACCGAGTCGTGGGAAGCAGCCGCCCGGACCGCGGTGGAGACCGCCGCCAAGACCGTCCGCGACCTGCGCATCGCCGAGGTCAGCCGCCAGGACCTGACGATCGAGGACGGCAAGGTGACGAGCTACCGCGTGCGGCTGTCGATCTCGTTCAAGTACGACACGGGCGACTGACGCTCGGCCTACGAGTCGCCGTCGGGCTTCTCGAGCCGGGCGGTTGACTCCGGCTCGGGCTCGAACTGCGGCTCCTGGTCGTCCCGCTGCTCGGGTTCGATGTAGTTCTCCGGATAGACAAATTCCTTCCGACTCGCCTGCCACGTGCGGTACCGCCTGAGCAAGTTCCAATCCACAGCGGGACGATAACGCGGCGCTTGCCACGACGGCAATTCGTTCGGCTCTTTTCTTGACAACGCGGCAGCGCGTCGGCATACTCATTTGCTTCGTCGCCGGGCACACGCCCGGCTCAAAGCGGGAAAGGAGGTCAGCATTGGACAAGACAGCGATTCTGCGCGCCGGCTGGCCTCTCTCCTACACGGCGTAGCCAGCCGGGCCCGCAGACGCCTGCCTAGCTAGACGGCAGGGAAAAGGGAAGTCGTCATTCCGTACGCCCCTGCGCGGGGCGTTGGACATCGGCATCCGTAATTCGACCAGGAAAGGACGGCTCATTTCGTGAGCAACGAAATCGTGCCCAATTGCACAGACCGACTCGTTTCACAGCCAAGAAAAGAGAGGAGGGAACACCATGATGCACCACGAGGTACTCCGACAGCTGTGCCATGAACGCTGTGAACGAATGCAGCGTGAGGCCGAGACTCGGCGCCTGGTCATGCAGGTCCGCGGCCAACGGCAACGACGCCGCCGGCGGCTGGCTCTGCGCACACGCCAGTCGCACGCCTAGTCCCATGACGAACGCGCTTCACCGCCGCGTGCCTGGAGGTTGACGAGCCTTACTCGTCGGCTCCGGGCACGCGGCCAGCAAAAGGCGGATACTTGCGCGAGCCCGAGAGAGGAGCCGCATGCCCGCCGACCCGATTCAACCCTGGCCGCTGGTCCGCCGCGGCGACAAGATCTTCCCCGTTCGCCCGCTGCAACAGCTCCTGCGCGCGCGGAGCCACCCTGTTGCAGTGGACGGGAACTTCGGCCCGAACACCGAGTCCGCAGTCAAGGCGTTTCAGCAGAGCCGTGGCCTCGCCGCCGACGGCATCGTCGGCCCGCAGACCTGGGTCAAGCTCGTCGTCCAGATCAAGAAGGGCAGCACCGGTGACGCCGTGAGGGCGCTCCAGGAGGTCATGAAGTTCCACGACCAGTCGGGTGGCGAAGGCCCCGGGGTTCAGATCGACGGCGTCTTCGGCCCACGAACCGATGCGTTCGTACGCGGCTTCCAGACCGCCGTTGGAACGCCGTCCGACGGCATTGTCGGCCCGATCACCTGGCGCGCGCTGGTCAGCGGCATGCTGTCCGGCTGATTCACCGTGGCCACGCCAGAAGGCGTTCGGGTTTGGACCGTCCGCTATCTCGCTCATAACGGTCTCGCCCGGGAGGCACACATCGCCTTGCCGCGCGATCTCGGCCCGGCGAACAACCCGCCGGTGCCGCTGATCATCTCGCCACACGGGCGCGGAATCACGGGGCGCGCGAACCTCAACTTCTGGGGCAACCTGCCCGCACGCGGCAGATTCGCGGTGATCAGCCCTGAAGGACACGGTCGGGTGCTCCCGCTCCACTCGTGGGGATGGGGACGGCAGATCGACGACCTCGCGAACATGCAGTACGTCGCGAAGGCCACGCTTCCGTGGTTGCGGATCCGGCCGCACAGCGTCTACGCCATGGGCGGCAGCATGGGCGGCCAGGAGACGCTCCTGCTGGTCGCTCGCTACAACACGCTCCTGGCCGGCGCCGTGGCGCTCGATTCGCCGACGGATCTCGCCCGCCGGTACCGCGACTTCGCTCGCCTGGACAACGGTCGCTCTCTCCAGGAGCTGGCACGCCGGGAAGTAGGGGGCGTCCCGGAGAGCTACCCAGGCGCGTATGCGCGACGCAGTCCCATCAACTACGCACGCGCGATCGCCTTCTCCCGGGTGCCGCTGCAGATGTTCTGGAGCCTGGCCGACGAGGTCGTGCTCGACCAGGCCCACAACTCTGCGTTCCTCTTCCAACGGATCAAGGAGCTGAATCCGGCAGCTCCGGCCACCGCCGTCGCGGGGAACTGGACGCACTCGGCCGGCATGCCGGTGAACCTCCCCGGTGCGCTGCGCCGCTTCGGGCTGCTGCCCCCGAACGTGTAATTGTTCGGACATGCCGTCCTTTCCCCAGCGCTACAACGACGACTTCCGCGGCTGGCCGGTGTCGCCCCAGCATCAGCAGCACCCGGTCCGCGGCACGTTTCTCGACCCCCGGCCCGACCCGGATCTGGGCGCGATCTACCACACGGGAGTCGACGTCGCCGTCCGCGACGACAAGCCCGAGGCGGGCGCGCCGGCGGGGCGGACGCACCGGGTCTTCGCGATCGAGGGCGGCGTCGTCGAGGAGGCGACCAAGCCGGGCATCCGCGGCAACATCCGCATCGGCCACTTCGGCTACGGCCACGTCGACGCGCGCGTCAAGAAAGGCGACCGCGTGAAGGCCGGGCAGTTCATCGGCTGGACGACGAAGGGCTCCTGGCACGTCCACCTGACCGAGTTCCACTTCCCTGGCGACGGGCGGCGGCTGTTGCTCAACCCGCTTCGGCCTGGAGGGAAGCTCAAGCCTTACGTCGACACCGCGCCACCGATCATCCACGACGTCCGCTTCTACACACCTGCGGCACCGACCTGGGGCCGGCGGGTCACCGGCGTGGCGCAGCTGCCGCCGGCTGGGACGCGGCTCGACAAGTCTCGCCTGACCGGAATCGTGGACATCAGGGCGCGGGTGAGCGATCCGCAGTCGTTCCTCGGCTGGTTCCGCAATGTCCCGCTGCTCGCCGCGCCGCATCACCCCTACCGGATCGGCCTCCTGCTCATCCAGCGCCCGAGCGAGCGGGTCATCCTGCGACGGACGGTCTACATCGCCCTCCAGGAGCTCCCGATCGCGACCGGACAGCATTACGCGCCCGGGACGAAGCAGAACCACCCCGCTGAGCCTGCGCTCAAACGGAAGATCGCGGGGGCAGGCGAGTACTGGTTCCGCCTCTTCCAGAAGCCGTACTGGAACACGACGCGCGTGCCGAACGGCCGCTACCTCCTCGTGGTCAGAGCGTGGGACGCAGCCGGCAACCGCGCGCGCTCGGACATCGAAATTGCGATTCGGAACCCGCCGGTCTGACCGATGAGCTACGGCTGGCCCGTGAAACCGTTCGACGAGCAGCACCCCGTGCGCGGGTTCTTCTGCGATCCGCGGATCGGTGAGAAGGGCGGCAAGGCGTTCCACTTCGGCGTCGACGTCTCCGCACCGGACGGAACCGCCGTCTACGCGGTCGAGGGTGGCACCGTGCACTCCGAAGGCGCGCCAGAACATCGCGGTCGTCGGCGCCGGCGGCGACCGCTCGCACGGCTACTGGCACATCATTCCGACAGTGCGTCATGGCCAGCGGGTGAGAAAGCACGCGCTGCTCGGGCACATCGCGCGGACGTGGGGGCACGTCCATTTCGCCGAACGTAGTCGGCGGCCGGTACGTGAACCCGCTGCGCGTAGGCGGGCTGACGCCGTTCAAGGACTTCGGCGCGCCCGTGGTCGACCGGATCGTCGCCGAGCGCGCCAGTCGAATCCTCGACCCGACGGCGCTGACCGGTCTCGTGAACCTGATCGCGGTGGCGCACGACAACCCACCGATCTCCGCCGCACCGCCCTGGCGCGGGATGCCGGTGACGCCGGCGCTCGTGCGCTGGCGGTTGGTGCGCGACGCGCGCGCTGTCATCCCCTGGCGAGTCGCGGCCGACTTCCGCACCAACCTTCTCCTCGGGGCGCGATTCAGCGAGATCTACGCGGCAGGGACGCGCCAGAACCACCCACCCTCACGCGGGCGCTTCCGCTTCTGGCTCGCCCGTGGCTGGGACACGCGCCGGCACCGCGACGGCCGCTACCGGCTCGACGTGGAAGCCGCGGACATCCGCGGCAACGCGTCACGCGGACACCTCGAGCTCATCCTCGTGAACGACGAGGTCTAGAGATGACCATGGCCCGGCGGCTGCGGATTGCGGCCGTCGTGCTGATCGTGGCCTGGTTCTTCCTGCCGGGGCTGCAGGACTGGATTCCGCTCTGGATCCCGTTCGTCGCCTACGCCGCACTCGAGCTGAACTTCCTCGTCGTCGGGATGCGCGAGCCGCATGTCCCCACGACCCGCGGGCGGATCCCGCAGACGTCCGACATCGACCAGTTCGGCGGCGAAGGGTGGCTCGAGCCGAGGCTCGTCCGGATCGAGGGGCACGACGTCTGGATTCCGGCCGGAGGCAAGAGCGAGGAGGAGATCGAGGAGCTGATCGAGGAGAGCCGCGAGCGGCTGCTCCAGGGCGAGGCCGCGCACAGCCTCTTCCCGCAGCCGCCCGCCGCGGCCATTCCCCCACGCCAGCGCCTGCTCGCCCGGCTCGAGGGGGTCGCGGTGCTCGGCGCGCTCGCGTTCGTCTTGTTCGTGCTCGTCCCCGACCGGGGCTGGGACGGGCTCGACAAGGCCGACCAGGCGACGACCGAGGCGATGCTCTCGTTCGAGGCGGCGCGGATCGCGGGGCACGCCACTGCCGACGTCCACTGCGACGCCCGAGGCGAGGCGGTCGGGGTCGTCCAGCACGCCGACGGGATCGCCGAGGTCGGCGGCAGGAACGCCTACCTGACGCCGGACATCTGTTACCGGCTCTACCGGCTGAAGTACAAGGGCGACGAGGGCGCGTTCAGCCAGACCGCGCGCGCGATCGCCGTGCTCGCCCACGAGGCGTGGCACCTCCACGGCGAGACGGACGAGGGAGTCACCAACTGCTACGCCTTCCAGAGCGGCGTCGCGCTCGGCCGGCGGCTCGGTCTCTCGGAGGGCACGGCGGCTCGGATGATGCGGCAGCAGCTCGCCGACAACGCGACCTACGCGGCGTCAGCCCCGGAGTACCTCGTCCCGCGGGAGTGCCGCAACGGGGGCGCCCTCGATCTCGCGCCCGACAACGACCGGTTTCCCTGACCGCGAGCAGCAGGAAGCCCACGAGCACGAGCAAGGCCTCGACGAGCGTGATCGCGAGCCGGTTCAGGATCGTGGCCCCGAGCGCGACCGATTCGGTTACGACCGCGAGCAGCAGCCCGTACATCGACGCTTCGCGAACGCCGAGCCCCGAGGGGGCGAAGACCGCGAGCACGGCGACGATCGCACCGACGGCGGCGACGCCGCCGAGGTACGGGATCGTGGAGACCGCCGGGTCGCCTCCCACCGAGCGCAGCATGAAGAAGAGACCGGCGCCGCCGAGCGGCCAGGTGAGCGCGTAGAAGCCGAGCAGCTCGAACGCCGTTCGCGCGGGAAGCGGTGCCACCTCGTCCGCACCGAACGGACGCAGCAGCCGGCTCGCGACCGACGCCGAACACCGGTGGGTAGAGCAGGAAGGCGACGACGACGGCAAAGGCGGCGACCGGCAGCAGCGGCACGTCGGCGCCGCCGATGATCACGAGCCCGACGACGAAGACGATGACGCCGGCGACCGCCGAGATCCCGGCCTCGAGCAGGATCGACGCGAGCACGACCGGCGTGTCCTTGACGCCGAATCGCCGCAGCGCGACGACGCGCGCCGTCGGCGTCCAGACGCCGCCCGGGATGTACTTCGCAAGCATCGAGAGCATCTCGGACTGCAGCGCGACCCGATACGGGACCCGGATCCCGTACGCGACGAGGATCCGCATCCAGCCGAGCACGAAGACGAGGTAGTAGGCGGCGACGATCGCCGTCCCGATCGCGAAGTCGCTGAGATCCGCGTGCCGGAGCAGAGGCTTGGCCTCCGCCCACACGTCGCGCAACGCCCACCAGAGCGCGAGCAGCAGAATCGCGAGCCCGATCAGCTCGAGCGTCACGTAGACGCGCTTGGTGCGGAAGGGCGCCACGAGGCGCTTCAGGGTCTCGCTGCTCACTCCTTCAGCCTACGCGTGCGCTCTTAGGAGAGCAGTTCCGCCAACGGAACCGCGCCGCGAGCCGACGGTCGGCGGTACGAGCGGAGCGTCAAGTGATTCGGCCAGCGCCGCATAGCGTTCCGTCGTAGACGGAGAGCCCAAGGTCGACGGCCGCACCGAACGCGGCCGGGGCAAGCTCGCGACCATGCAGCCGCAATGGCAGGGCGACAAGCGCCTCGAGTGCGGCCAAGGCGTCCGACAATGTCAGAGCACGTGCTCGGACGTAGCCCAGGAGTGCGTTGGCAGCTTCGTGAATACGCGAGAACTGCAGTGTGCCCCTCGACCGTTCCCTGATCGACGGCCGCAACCCACTCTGCTCCCTGCCCCCGCGGCTCGACGACAGCCCGAACGAGCAACGCTCGCGTCGAGGACGGCGGTTCTAGCGGCTGTCACGATCGGCGCGGATCAGATCTTCCGGCTTCGGCGCATCGGGTGGAAGTCGAACACGATCGGCGATCTCGGCAAGTCGTCGCGTGAGCTCGCCTCTCTGCCTGTGTCGCGCTGCCCGTTCCTCGAGGGTTGCCGCGAGCTCGGCGTTGAGGGAGCGATTGTTCTCCCGAGCGATCTCACGCAGGGTGGCAAGAACCGCCTCGTCGACATCTCGGATGTGAACCGCCGGCATGTTCGTCATGTTATCACTTCGATATCATCACCCAAATTCTGTCGCAGATGTGTCGCAGATCTGCATCAATTCTCCTCCTGCGCGAGCTCGACGAACCGGCAGAGCGCGTTCGCGAGCCGCATCTGCGGGATCGAGCGGCAGTTGACCTCGAGCAGCTTCGGGCTCGCGACGAGGTAGGCGAGGCAGCGCGCGCGCGAGATCGCGACGTTCAGCCGGTTGCGCGAGAGCAGGAACTCGAGCCCGCGCGGGACGTCCTCCCCACTCGAGCTCCCCATCGAGTAGATGACGACGTCCGCCTCCTGCCCCTGGAACTTGTCGACGGTGCCGACGCGGATGCCGGGCAGCGCCTCCTGCAGCGCGTTCACCTGCGCGTTGAAGGGCGAGACGACGACCACGTCCTCGATCCCGGCCGCGCGCAGCCGCTCGACCTCCGCGCGCACGATCGCCACCTCCTCCGGCGACTCCTGCCGGTGCCCGTCGTGCTCGACCGCGAGGTAGCGAAGGCCCGTCCCGAGCGGCGTCGTCCGCCCGCCGCGACCGGCGCCGGCTCGAGCCGCCCCTCGTAGAACTCCTCCGAGATGTAGGTGCAGATGTCCGGATGGAGCCGGTAGGTGCGCTCGAGGAAGAGGCCGCGGTCGGGCGGAACGGTCGCGTCGTCTCCGAGCAGGTGCCGCAGCACCGAGTGAGCCGCTGCCGAACGGATGCGTTCCCTGGATCACCTGGTCGAGCTGCTGCGGGTCGCCGACGAGCACGACGTTCCGCGCCGCCGTCCCCATCGCGAGCGCGTCGGCGAGCGAGACCTGCCCGGCCTCGTCGATGAAGAGGTAGTCGAGCGTGCTGTCGTGATCGGGATCGGAGAAGAGCCAGGCCGTGCCGGCGGCGAGCTCGCAGTCGACGCACGCGGCCGATGTCTCGACGCTCTCGATGTGCGCGCTCGCGTACTGCGACTCGGGGTTGCCGGCGCTCGCCTTCTTCAGCCCGCGGTAGTCGAGCCCGAGCTCGGCAGCGGCGTCCTCGACCGCGTCGAGCAGGTTGTGGATCGCCTTGTGGCTCGTCGAGGCGACGCCGACGCGCTTGCCGTTCGCCATCAGGTGCGCGATCAGCCGGCCGGACGTCCACGTCTTCCCCGAGCCCGGGCGGCCCCTGGATGACGAGGTGGCGCTCGTCGAGCGAGAGCACGAGCTCCTTCATCTCGTCGAGATCGGAGGTCTGGACGGGCCGGTCGAACGGCTCGCGGCGGAGGATCGACTCGAGCGCGGGGTAGCGCCGGTCGCCGGCGAGGAGCGAGCGGCCGAGCCGCATCAGCGCGTCCTCCTGATCCCGCGTCAGGTACGGACTGCCCGGGATGAGCCCCTCGGGCAGCGGCACGTCCTCGAGCTTCGGCCCGCGCTTGAGCACAGCCGGCGCGCCTCGCGGTCGAGCTCGAGGATCTCCCCCGCGCCCTCGCGCGTCGCCGGGTCGATCACGCTCTGCCCGTGCCGGATCTTGTGCTCCTGCGCGGGGATAGCTGAGCACGTACGCCTGCGACTTCTTCACCGGCTCGGGCCCGCTGACGAGCTCGGTCCGGCCGATCGACTCCGCGTCCTCGACGAGCTCCGCCGGCGTCATCTCGATCCGGTCGAAGAAGGCCCACCAGATCGGCTTGCGCTCGCGGTCGTGGTAGTCGAGCAGCTGCGCGGCGAGCTCCTCGCCGGCGTCGAGCAGCTGCGCGCGGAGCGCGGCGCGCACGGCCTTCACCTCCGGGATCGGCTTCGGCTCCTTCGGCTCGGGCAGCGGGAACGGCCCGAACTGCGCGAGCGCCTCGTCGCGCCGCTCGAGCAGCCAGTCGCGCAGGAGGCGGGTCGCGATGCAGTCCTCGTGGTTGTACTCGTCGATCTGGCGCAGGAGCGAGTCGTCGCGCGTCTGCATCCACTGCTCGAAGATCACGATCGAGGCGGCGCCGTCCTTCACCTCGGCCTTGCCGCTCGAAGTCGAGGAAGGCCTCGAGCTCCTTCAGCCCGTAGCCCGGCCGCGAGGCGCGGAGGCCGTTGCGGACGACGCGGTAGAGGTCGACGAAGACCTCGCGGCGGAGGAGGTCGTCGAGCTCGCGCTCGCGGGTGCCGTAGCGGCCCATCAGCCGCTTGAGCGCGGTGATCTCGTAGGGGGCGTAGTGGTAGACGTGCAGGTCGGGGTAGCGCGCGAGCCGCTCGTGCACGAGGTCGACGAACGTCTCGAACGCGATCCGCTCGGTCTCGTGGTCGTGCGCGTGGAGCGGCTCGAAGTTGCCGTCGACGTCGAGGATCCCCCAGAGGTACTCGAGCGAGCCGTCGGCGTCCCAGAACGGGTTGCCCTCGAAGTCGAAGAAGAGGTCGCCGGGCGAGGGGTCGGGCAGGAGCGCGAAGCCGGCTTCGGGCTGCGGCTCGAGGAGCCGGTAGGTGTCGTGGCCGGTCTCGCGCGCGATGGAGCTGGAGCTCGGCCTGCTCGCGGTTCTTGGCCCAGCTGTCGGGGTTGATGCCGGCGGGGACGGGCTCGGCGGGCGCGCGCCCGAGCTGCGCGAGCGTCGTGATCCCCGCCGCCTCGAGCCGCTCGATCTGCGTCCGGTAGACGCCGGCGACGCGCGAGAGGTGGTCGACGGAGTCCCAGTACGCGTCGCAGATCGGCTTGAAGTCGCAGACGAAGCAGTGGTCGACGGGGTAGGGCTCGGTCGGCGGCGGGTCGGCGACGAAGCGCTCGAGCCGCGAGCGGACGCGCCGGTAGTAGGCGGCGAACTCGTCGGGCTGGAAGGTCGCCTGCTCGCCGTTTCCGAGGAGGACGTGGATGTGGTCGGGCTCGCGCCCCTGGATCCGCGCGAGCTGCTCGTTGTAGAAGAGGAGCTGGAGGATGTAGGCGGGCTTCGCGGAGCGCGCGAGCTTGGTGTCGAGCGCCTCGTAGGTGCCGTCCGGCTGCTTCATCAGGAAGTCGGCGACGCCGCGCCAGCCGTCGCTGCGCGAGGACGCCCTGGTAGATGACGTCGGCCTCGCCGGCGCGGATCGCCTCGGCGGTGGCGAGCGCGGCGGCGTCGTAGTCGCCCTCCGGGTCGGGGATCTCGAGGACGTTGAGCCCCTGCGCGCGGAGGCTCTCGAGGTAGGCGTGCTCGTGCTCGAGCCCCTTGCGAAAGATCAGCTCCGCCTGCTCGTTCTCGACCTCGGGCCGCTCGATCTCCCCGCGCGCGTGCGCGAGCGAGAGCGTCGTCAGGTGCTCGCACGCGAGGAACGCCGTGACGTCGGACGGCGACAGGTGGAGCCGGTCAGCGTGAACGCGCATTCACTCAAGTCAACACGAGAGAGCCGACGGCTTGGGCCGCCGGGGGCAAACCCTCTACGTTTGGACACATGGAAGCGCCGATCACCGAAGCCGTTGCCCACGACCTCCCCAGACCGCTCCCGGAGCGGTGCGGTCTCGACGCGATCGTCTCCTACTTCACCCGGAGCGCGCCGCTCTACTTCTTCGCGCACTCGATGCGCGGCGCCATGCACATGGCGCTCAACCCCGACGGCACGTTTCACCGTCGCGGCTACCAGGCGCAGTCGCTGATCGTCGAGCGCCACATTCGCACGCAGGGAGCCCGCCGCGTGCTCGAGATCGGCTGCGGCAGAGGCTTCAACGTGCTCAACCTCGCCCGGCGGAACTCGGACGTCGCCTTCGTCGGCGTCGATCTCACGCCCTTGCACGTGCGCGCCGCGCGCGCGGTCGCGCGGCGGCGGCGCAACCTCGACATCGACGAGGGGGACTTCCACCACCTCCCGTACGCCGACGAGTCGTTCGACCTGGTCTTCTCGGTCGAAGCCATCTGCCACGCGGCCGACGTCTACCAGGTCGTGGAAGAGGTGCGCCGCGTGCTCCGTCCAGGCGGTCGCTTCGTGACGATCGAGCCCTGGCGGCAGGCGGAGTTCGAGACTCTGGGCCAGTCGGCGAGAGACGCCGCGCAGCTGATCGAAGCGGCGTTCGTCCTGCCGAACCTGCAGGAGTTCGACCGCTGGCTCGAGCGGACGACCGCCCTCGGGTTCGAGCCGATCCTGAGCGAGGACGTGACCGCCGCGACGCTCCCGAACCTCGAGAAGCTCCGCCGTCAGGCGCTGCGCTGGCGCCGCTTCTCGTGGGTCGCCGTTCGATGAAGCGGCTCGCACCGCAGCTGATGGAGAACGCGGTGGCGGCGATCCTGATGGGCGAGTGCTTCCGCGACGGGGCGTCGCTGGCGCCGGGTTGCTACCGGATCACGGTGGTGGAGCGCACCTGATGGCGGGACGTCTCGGGGGAGCGGCGCCAGCTCACGGCGTTCTTCTGCGACCTCGTCGGCGCGACGGAGCTCTCGTCCAGTCTCGACCCCGAGGACTACTTCGAGGTCGTGCGGGCCTATCACGAGCGCGCGGGCGAGCTGGTCGTGCGCTACGGGGGTCATGTGGCCCAGTTCCTGGGCGACGGGGTGCTCGCCTACTTCGGCTATCCGAGGGCGCACGAGGACGCGACCGAGCGCGCCGTGCGAGCGGGTCTGGCGCTCATCGACGCGCTCGACGAGTTCGAGCGCGACAGGAACGTGCGGCTGTCGCTCCGCGTCGGCATCCACACCGGCGCCGTCGTCCTCGGCCAGACCGGCGGGGAGCAGCATCAAGAGGTTCTCGCCATGGGCGAGACGGTGAACCTCGCCGCGCGTCTCCAGGCGATCGCGCCGCCGGACGGAGTCGTGATCAGCGGCGACTCGGAGCGGCTCGTGCGCGGTCTGTTCGTGATCGAGGACCTGGGGCCGCAAACTGCTGAAAGGGCTCCCGCGACCGATTCCGGCCTATCAGGTGTCGGGCGCGACCGGCGTCCGCGAGCGGATCGACCTGCTCGGCGCGGACAACCTGACGCCGTTCATCGGCCGCGACGCCGAGCTCCGCCAGCTACTCGATGAGTGGGAGCAGGTCGCCGCCGGTCACGGGCGCGTGGCCCTGATCAGCGGCGAGCCGGGAATCGGCAAGTCGCGCCTGACGCGTGCGCTCCGCGAGGAGCTCAGCGGCGCTTCCCACACCTGGCTCGAAGCGCAGTGCTCGCCGTGGAGCGAGAACACCGCCTTCTATCCCGTGATCGAGTTGCACCGGCGCCTGTTCGGCATCAGAGACCAGGATCCGCCGGAGCAGACGCTCGCGCGCGTCGAGGCCGCGCTGGAGGATGCCGGGCTGGCGGTCGACGAGGCGCTTCCCCTGTTCGCAGCCCTCCACGGGATCCCGCTGCCGGAGGAGCGACAGCCGCAGCCGATGAGCCGCGAGGCGCAGCGCCGGAGGACGCTGGAGGCGCTCTGCGAATGGGTGCTCCGCCTGGGTCACGAGCGGCCGGTCGTCCTCCTGATCGAGGACGTGCAGTGGATCGATCCGTCGACCGCCGAGCTGGTCGAGGACATGATCGACCAGTGTTCCGAGCGGCCGCTGCTGCTGCTGTTCACGCATCGTCCCGACTACACGCCCGCGTGGGCTGCGCAGGCGCACCTGGCGGTCCGGCTCGAACGACTCGTCGAGGACGAGGCGAAGCGAATCGTCGAGGACGTCGCAGCCGGAGCAGGCCTCCCGCTCGAGCGCCTGCAGGAGATCGTCGCTCGAGGCGAAGGCGTGCCGCTCTACCTGGAGGAGCTCACCAAGGCGGTCCTCGAGTCCGCGTCGGCTCCCTTCACCACACCTGCGACGCTGCGCGACTCGCTCATGTCCCGCCTCGACCGGCTCGGTCCCGCCAAGGAGCTCGCGCTCCTCGCCTCCGTGATCGGGCGCGAGTTCTCGTACCCGCTGATCGCGGCGGCGTCGCAGGACGAAGAGCCCGGGCTGCGCGCCGGGCTGGCGCAGCTGGTCGAGAGCGAGCTCGTCTTCCAGGTCGGCGAGCCCCCGGACGCCAGGTACCGGTTCAAGCACGCGCTGATCCGCGACGAGGCCTACCAGTCGCTCTTCAGGTCGGCTCGGCGGCAGTACCACGAGCGGATCGGCCAGACGCTCGAGGCGCAGTTTCCGCAGGAGGCGGAGGCCCGTCCCGAGCTGGTTGCGCACCACTTCCTCGAGGCGGGCGACAGCGGGAAGGGGGTGCAGTACCTGACCATGGCCGCGCGGCGTGCGGTGACGACCTCGGCGAACGTGGAGGCCGTCCACGCCGCCGATCAGGCGCTCGACGCGCTGAGCGGCTGGCCCGAGTCGGCGCAGCGGAGCCAGCTCGAGATGGCTCTCTTCACGCTCCGCGGCGTGGCCCTGATCGCGATCCGCGGCTATGCGGCGGACGAGGTCCAGGACACGTTCGCGCGGGCGCGCGAGCTGGCGAACACGGCCGGCGAGAGCCCGCAGCTCGTGCCCGTGCTCCACGGTCTCTGGCTCTTCCACATGGTGCGCGGCGACCGGGGTCCCACCCACGAGCTGGCGGATCAGCTCCTCGAGATCGCCGAAGCCTCGGACGACACGACGGAGCGTCTCTTCGGGCTGACGGTGGCGGGAATCCAGCGGTTCTTCGAGGGCCGCTTCGAGCCCGCCGTCGAGTACGTCGAGCGCGCGGTCGAACTCTACGACCCGACCGTCCACAGTCAGCTCGCCGTCACGTACTCGCTCGGTACTGCCGGCGTCGCGCGCGCGAACGCGGCCGCGTGTCTCTGGTTCCTCGGCTACCCGGACCGGGCGCGTCAACTCGTCCACGAGGTCGTCGAGTCGGCACGGAACGGCCGGCATCCGTTCACGCTCGCGGGCGTCGACGTGATGGGCTCGATGGTCTTCCACCTCTGTCGAGATCCCGCTTCCGCTCGTTCGCTGGAGGAGGAGGCCCTTCGCATCGCGACCGAACAGGGCTTCCCGCTCTGGATCGGTGGGGCGCTCTGCGGGATCGGCAACGCGATCGCGGAGCTCGGCAGCTTCGACGAGGGCATGGAGCGAGTCCGGGAAGGGCTCGCCCTCTACCGCGCCACAGGCGGTCAGACCAACACGGCGTTCGTCCTGGGCAGCGTCGCGACGCTGTCCCTGGCCGAGGGACGACTCGACGAGGCGGAGCAGGCGGTCGACGAGGCGCTAGGCCTGGTCGAACGAAATCTGGAGACGTTCTTCGCCGCGGAGCTCTGGCGTCTGAAAGGTGAGGTGACGCTCGCGCGCACCGGCGACGAGCACGCCGCCGAGGCGCTCTTCCAGCGCGCACTCAGGTGGGCCCGAGCGGAGCAGGCGAGGTCGCTCGAGCTTCGGGCCGCCACGAGCCTTGCCCGGCTGTCCGATCGCCGCGGCGAGAGCCGCAAGGGCGTCGAGGTGCTGGCGCCGGTCTACGAGTGGTTCGACGAAGGCCACGACACCCCGGATCTCCAGGACGCGCGGGCGCTCCTCGAGCGCCTTCGTTAGGCCGCTCGAGCGTTCGAATCGGTCAGGGTGGATCCTGCTCGAGCGGCTCAGGCACGAGAGCTTCCTCGAGAGCGCGCGAGCAAGGCACACCCAGCAGTAGGCAAGCTCGTCCGCCGGCTTCTTCAGCCGCCGATACCAGCGCTTTCGACGTCGCATGGCGGTCGCCGCCGAGCTCTCGGAAGGGAGCCAGCGACTCGAGTTTGCCAGGCCGCCGCATCGCCTTCGGCCGTCGGAGAGGTCATCGCAACGGGGGCCCCATCTAGGAGCGCGCCAGCATTTTAGGCTGGAACCGCGACAGGATCGCAGGTCGCGACCAGCGCAGCTTCCACTACGAGCCGCGCGAGTTCATCAAGCTGGGCATTCAGGTCGCTAATCGGCGCCGAGGGAGACGTCAAGCCCAACTGTTCGAATCGTGGGGCCGCCATGAACGATCCGGTGCGACACGGGAGTCAGTGGAGCCTCGGCATAGATGAGCAAGCCCTCGTCAAGTCCCGTGCCCACGCAATACGCCAGTAGCTGGTAGACGTCGTCGATCTCGCCGGCTTTTGTGCGCTTGTACTTTGCATCTCCAACGAAGAGGCAGCGAGCGTCGTCGCGCCAAAGGGATAGGTCCGGTTCCGGATTGAACGCTCCCTCAATGTCCAGCCAGATAGGGTGATGTCGCGACGAGTGATCCCCCGGCGCAAGCGTCGTGATTCGCCTGCGTAACGATTCAAAGACGAACTCCTCAAAGATGACGTTCATGTCGAAAATCATCCCCGTTGCGCGGCTGCTCCCGGTACGAGCTCGATGGAGGAGTTGCGGATAACCAGCCCCGCCAGATCCAACGGCTGGTCGAAGTGACGTGTCAGTCGGGTGGATACTCCTTTCCGAGGTAAGGAGCCAGCGCTGAAGCGGAATGTCACACACTGCCGCGAACTGGGCGCTCAGCTCGCGTAGCCGGCCGCGAAGCTGCGAGATCGTGGATAGCCATCTGCAGAAGCCGCCGGAGCGCAGCCTTGAAGAGCCGATTCATGTCCGTGTCAATCGTGTACTCGTCGTACCTCAGTTCGATTGGGAGGGGGAGGCCGAATCGCCGCCTTGCTTGTGCATCGAATCGGATCCGACCGCGTACAGTGGGGAGTGCTTCTTCGAACGTTTGATACCCCATGAGCAGCCCTCAGTCGCAGGGCGCGCGCGAGCACTGACGCGAAGATCGCGGCGAAGGCTTCCAACGAGGTTGGGCTGCGTCCCGTACGTCCCCTGTTCCTGAGGAACAACATCGTCCGCGGTGAAGCCCAGCATAAACAGAACGCAGCAGCGGCTTGAATCTGCGGGGTAACCACAACGTTGAGCAATGGCGTGTTCATAGAACCGACAACACTGCCGGGAGTGACGATGTAGAGGTCCGGGTCGTCGCCGATTGGCTCAACCTTGAGTCCAAAGGGAAGCGCCTGTAGCGCATGGAGTTGCGGCGCTGCGAGCGACACCCGCTGAGGAGACCACTCCTTTAGAACGAGCTGCGTGACGCTTCGCCGGTGCACCGGCGAGGATCTCAAGGCTCTGCCGGAGGCTCTGCCGGAGGCTCTGCCGGAGGCTCTGCCGGAGGCTCTGCCGGAGGCTCTGCCGGAGGCTCTGCCGGAGGCTCCAGTGCGGCTGCCTCCAGAGCAGCTAGGTCAAACTTGACAAGTTCAGCCGGGCTATCGAAGAACTGCTCCTCGACATACGGAAGAACGGAGTGCTTCCATATGCGCGCGAGCAGAGTCGGGTTCAGTCCATCAACCAGTGAGACGTAGCTCGGCCCGATGTGAAGGTGGCGATCTTCGAGGAGCGCGTTTGCGTGGTCCACGAGTGTCGGCGACGTAGAGCCTGGCGGCGCGCTCTGCGAGTATCAAGCCACTTCCGAAGAACGCCGCTTATGGGGTATCTGTCCGGCGCGAATTCGAAGAAGTAGAACCGGCGACGCAGAGCCGAGTCCAAGATCGCGATTGACCGGTCCGCTGAGTTCATCGTGCCGATCACGTAGAGGTTCTCGGGGAGCGAGAAGGACTCTTCTCCGTATTGGAGCTTGATCTTGTCCGTGCGGTACTCGAGAAGGTAGTACAGCTCGCCGAAGATCTTGGCGATGTTTCCTCGATTGATCTCGTCAATCAGCAACACGTTCGGCGCGCTGTCAGGGTCTTCGTCCGCCTGACGTGCCAGGAGCCGAAGGGGGCCGGGTTCGAGCTGGTAGAGTGAGGACACCATCTTCCAGAGCAGGTCGGTATCCCTCGACAAAGTCTTCGTAGGCATACGACGGGTGGAACTGCACAGTTACCGCGTTCTGCTCGTGCTTCGCCAGGAAGCGAGCGAGCTTGCGAGCAACGTACGTCTTTCCCGTCCCTCCAGGCGGGCCATGGAAGATGATCTGACGCTTCTCGCGAAGCATTTGCAGAATTTCTTCGAGCCACTCGACCGGTAAGAGGAGCTCGGAGGCAAGCGCGGTGATGTCGCCGGCTGGCGGCTGGGGCGGCGCGTCAGGTGAACCGGCATCGGGGCCTTGCCCGGCTGCGACGCGGCGCAAGAGAATCCCGATCCCATGCAATCCACGGTCCGCGTCCCTGTCTTCCGTCGGCGATGCGTCCCGCGCGCTCCATCAGCTCCAACATCAACAGCAACCGACGTTCTGGAATATCGGGAAGATCGTCACTTGACGTCCGCGCCTCATCAAGCGCGCCAGCGAGGTCGTCAACGCCGGACGGTATCCCTGCATGACACCGAAGAACACGTCACGCAATGACAGAGGTTCCGACGCTTTGAGGAACGCATCGGCGAGGACTTGGAACGGGCGTTCTCCGCCCTCGACGTATTCTACAAACAGGTGCAGCAGGACCTCCGCCGACGAATTTAGAGCCGTCCAAGACCGCTCGGCCGCGACTGGTTACTTGAAACCGAGCCACCCGCGACGTCGACGACCCCAGTGAGCGTCCAGGCCTGCCGGTAGTCGCGAAATACTGAGTGAAAGTCCGTCTCGCTGCCCGAACTCCACTTCAGCTCGGGAATCTCAGCCGCGAGTGCTGTGTGCAGCGGAGAGTTTGCATCGTTGTAAATCGAGCCGTCGTAGCGCGCGAAAATTCCAAGCGCATGCTTCCAGATGGCGCCGGCCCAATAGCTTTCGCGCCCAGCGTCGATTCGCGTCCAGACAACGTTTTCGTACCTCATCTGCGGTCAGAGAATATGCGCACGCGGAGTCCATGGCGAGCGTTGGGAGCGGAGAAGCCACGTCCGACTAGCTCGGAAGTGTCCTCGTTGAGGACGCGAGGGGGATCCCGCCCAGAAGTAGCTGCGCTATCGGTCGACGGCTGCCAGCCCAGCAGCCGCCTCAAGCTCGGGTATACCCCGAAGCGACCACGGGACCACGATGCAGAACGTCCATGGTTAGAAGACGTCAGCTGGCCTATGCAACCCGCTCAGAGGCGAGCCGTTCACGATCGGTGCGCGTGTTCCACTCGGCGAATAGATGCTCCTGGCTCATGCCCGCGCAGAATGATCGGCTGTACAGGGACTGCGAGGAAGATCGAAGATCGCCTCGCCGGACGGCATTCGCCACCGCTGCTCGCAAGAAGGGGAGGAACAGCATTTCCGACTTGACGAATCGGGTGGCGGACGCTTCCGGCGAACGCCCGCCAGTCAGGGAATGTCTGGATTCGCGCGCTTTCCCGCGCCGTCACTTCCCGTGGCTCGGTCGGGTGGACGTGACCCTTACCGCCTCCCTTATCGGACCCGACGATAATCGTGAAGCTCGGTCGCGTGAGGTCGAGCTTGTTGATCCGCGTCATGCGGGTCACGTTGTCCGGGACGCAAGCTTGCATAGCGGTCGATGATCCGCTTGCTGTGCTTTCGACCGACATGGTTGTGGGGCTGCGTGCTGATCCCGGCGGGCGGCAGATCTCTGGAGCGCGTCAGCGACAGTCCGTGCTTGCCGGGAGATCTGACGGACAGCAGGTTGGCCTGACCCGACGTTTGTAACTGACAGGGATCGACTCTGACAGAGCTCTGCCGCCGCGGTGCCCGATGAAGTGGAAGATGCGATCGCGGAACTGCGGAACGCCATACGCTGCAGCCTCAAGGCGGTGGACTGATAGTTCGTAAGCTGACAGCGCGGCCCGGGTGCGCTAGCCGTTCGCAGGCCTCGGCGAATACCGCTCCGCCATCGATCGAAAGAAGCCCGTAGACATTCTCGAAAACGAACGCTCTCATGGCTGCAAGTCCGCGAGCACCCGCAGATACTGCCCAACCAGAGTGCGCTCGCGGATCGCTCACGTCCCTTTCGCTGCCCGAAGACGCTGAACGCCTGGCACGGCGGCCCGCCGATGAAGACCAGAGGGCTTCACCGCTGCCCGAAGCCGGGCGAAACTCGAGGAGCTTTGTCTGACGGCCAACTCGTGCAGGTCGCCAGCGGACGACTACGGAGTCGGTGAAGTAATCGAAGCCCTCCCGCGCGGCGGCAGCACGGCCCCACTGTAGAGTCGCGCAGCTGTACTCGTCGATGTCCGTTTGCAGGCGCGACGCGAAGCCGGCCGCTTCGAAGCCCAGGTCGAGCCCTCCGCCCCCTGTGAAGAGAGAGACAACAGTGAGTTCTGTCTGGGTTCGGGACAGCGTGTAGCGGTTGTGAGGACAGAACCCGGTTCCAGCACGGACAGGCTTTATACCGCTCTGACCGGACGCCCCCACTCTCGCTGCGCACGAGGCCCCACGCACCTCTTCCCATGCGAGCAATTGGGCTAGCCCAAAGCTAAGTGACCACTCGACGCGGTCACGCAGACTTGGGCGAGTGGGCGATCCGAGCATCTGGGCGTTTGCTTACACACCGAATGGCCGAGGTCAAGCAATGCCAGTGAGAGCGTCCTTGGGCTTTGCGTTTTATGAGAATCGGGGCAGCGCAGGCTGCAAACCTCAGAGATTGCCTTAGCGTCAGGGCCTCGAAGCCGTAGACGCGCCCGACGATCCGTCCGACCGTGCCGTCGTAGATCAGCCTTTTATCGCCGAACGCCTGACTCAGAACGGCGGAAGCCGTATAGTCGCCCACTCCCGGCAACACCCTCAGATCCTCGTAGGTGCGCGGGAATGCGCCTGTGTCGGCAAGCCTTTTTCCGATGGCGACGAGCTCATCCGCCCTCCGTGGCAGGCCAAGCGGACGGAGAGTACGTCTGACCGCCCAAGCCTTGCACTGGCGAGATCAGCCGCTGTCGGCCACCGCTCGAGGAACGCCAGCCAAGTCTGTGGGACGACTCGGTGATGGGTCTTCTGCAGCATGACCTCGGCGACAAGGAGCGCGTATGGATCACGTGTTCTCCTCCACGGAAGGTCGCGGCCGTGTGCGGCGAAGTAGCTGCTGAGGGAGGCCGCAAATTCCCTAGATCTCGTCTCGTTCGCCCTACCTAGCTTCTCCCAAGCCGCGTCGGCCTCCGACGTCGATGTTGAAACGGGCTTGACCATCACTCTCCAGCTCGCCACGGGCATGCAGTGCCACGAAAAGTCAGGGACTCAACCGCGACTCTTGGGGGCGGCATCAGTGGCAACTGGATCGACGGCTCCTCGTGACCGAGCATGAGACCTGACGCAGGAGGCTCTCGGACTCTAGCGCGTCTAGTTGGGGACGACCCACGGAATGTCGCGGCGACCTTGATGAGAGCCGCGATCGTCGCTAGAGGCGGGATCGGGACAGCTCGAGGACGTTGACCGCGATCGCTATCACTGGCGATCAGGTCGCGCGGCTTGAGCTCTGCCGGCCGAGGGCTCGGCAAGCCCGAGGTCATCGGCGTCGGGGCTAGGATCTCTCCGATTCAGAGCCACGGTGGGCGAGGGCGCCGAGGTAGACGCCGGCGCACACGATCCCGCCGCCGATGATGGTCGTCACGGTGATCCGCTCGTCGAGGAAGAGGGCGCCGAGCGCTACCGCGACCACCGGCATCAGGACGAAGATGTACGACGTCGACGAGGCCGTCCACCGCTGCACCACCACGAGAACCACAGGAACAGCCCGACCGTCGCGGCGACGAGGTAGACGAGGGCGATCTGCGTCTTGCCCGCCTCCGGCAAGGCGAAGGTCTCGCCCGCCAGCGCCGATACGACCAGCAGCGTGGCGGCGCCTGCGGTCATGGCGATGAAGTTCATCACCACCGGACTCACACGTCCGACGCGCTTCGAGACGATGACCGACTCGGATGCGGCGAGCGCCGCCAGGACCAGCAGCACGAACGACTTCCAGCCGAAGTCGACCGAGCTTCGCTGGAAGAAGATCACCGCCGAGCCGGCGACCGCGATCAGGGCGCCCGCGATCGCTCGGCCGTTCAGCCGCTCCATCCGGTGCGCAACTGCGAGCAGCAGCGTCAGCAGCGGGCCGACGGCCAGCACGACCGCCGCGATCCCGGCCGGCACCTCCTTCATCGCCCAGTACAGGCAGCCGTACGCGCCGGCGAAGCCGACCAGCCCGTAGGTCACCACGAGCGCGAGCACCCGCCCGCGCGGGAGCGGCAGCCGCAGCGCCGCGACCAGCACGCCGAAGACGGCGGCCGCCAGGGCGAAGCGGATGCCGGCTCCCCAGAGCGGGTCGAGCTCTCGGTTCGAGTACCGGACCGCGACGAAGTTCGAGCCGCCGATGACGACGGCGCCTATGAACGCAGCGAGGCCGAGGCTGTCGGCCGCATCGGTGGCTGTGGACGGCGTGGCGATCTGCCGACGGTACAACGCCGCGACCGATGAGATTCCGGCGTGGCGCGGGTCGAAGTTGTGACACTTCGTTTCACTCGTACAAGGAGGAGGCCCAGATGCCCACACCTACACTCGTCACCGGTGCACCCTGCTGGATCGACCTGTTCAGCTCCGACACCGCCAAGGCGAAGGACTTCTACGGCCAGCTGTTCGGCTGGACGACGCTCGACCCCGGCCCCGAGTACGGCGGCTACTTCATCTTCCAAAAGGACGGCAAGACCGTCGCCGGCTGCATGGGCAACGACGGGGAGCAGGGCTACCCCGACAGCTGGACGATCTACCTCAACACCGACGACGCCGACCGCACCGCCGCCGACGCGGGCTCGCACGGCGGGCAGGTGCACATGGAGCCGATGGACGTCACGCAGAACGGGCGGTTCACGATGATCTCCGACCCGGGCGGCGCAGCGCTCGGCGCCTGGCAGCCGCGCGATGTGAAGGGTTTCGAGGTCCGGAACGAGCCCGACACTCCTGGCTGGTTCGAGCTGCACACGCGGGACTACGACAAGGCGGTCGCCTTCTACCGCGACGTCTTCGGCTGGGACGCGCACACGGCCAGCGATACGGACGACTTCCGCTACACGACGCTCGGCGAGGGCGAGAGCGCGCTCGCGGGGATCATGGACGACTCGCCCTACCCGGACGACTCCTTCCACTCCGGCTGGGTCGTCTACTTCCGGGTCGACGACGTCGACGCGACCCTCGAGCAGGTCGAGGCGCTCGGCGGGAAGATCGACCGGCCGGCGGAAGACACCCCGTATGGGCGGCTCGCAGCCTGCACGGACCCCACCCGCACCCGCTTCAAGCTCATCGGCTAGTCGCAGACAGCGATCCGCGACACGAACGCGGAGACGCGGCCGGCTCGTATCCGGGCGAGCAGACCCGGGTACGAGCCGCCGCCGACCTCGACGCAGACCTTTCTCGTCACGAGCCAGTAGCCGCTGTCGCCCGGGATGCCCGTCTTCAGCGGCGCGCGCGGGTAGAGCTTCCGCAGTCGCGCCGTCGGATCGCCGACGCGGAGGCCGAGGGCCGTCCGCCACGCGGGTCTGCCCGTCACCGTCACGACCAGGGCGACGCCGTCGTCACACGGCTTGTCTTGGAACGTGAAGAACTCCACCGTGAGCTTGGCGGCCTTCCAGCTCAGCACACAGGACTGCGCGAAGGGCCTGCGGACAGTCGAGGGCGCGCCAAAGAGCGCCTTCACCTGAGCAGGCGTGCTGTAGCCGATGCGAATGCCGCCCGCGCTCCGGTTGCCCTGGATCACGTGCACAGGAGTCGCACCGACGGCCGCCCCGGCGACTGCCAGGACGGCGACAACCGCTAGGAGGCCCTTCACGCGCTCGGTTGCGCGACAACCTGGAAGACGGCACCGACCGAGTCCCGGAGCACCGCGAAGCGGCCGACGGGAATGTCCTGCGGCCCGAACAGCACCTCGCCCCCGAGCTCGGTCGCCTTCACCGCCGCCGCATCGCAATCCGCCACCGCGAAGACAGACATCCAGTTCGGCGGCACGTCGTCCCCCATCTCGGGCGTGAGCTTGAAGAGGCCCGCGACCCGACTCTCGCCGAGCATGAACAGCCGGTACGGCTCCTCCTGGCCCATGTCCATCTCATCAACGCGGTAGCCGAACACCGCCGTGTAGAACTCCGCGGCGGTCTCGATGTCACGTGTCTCGCACTCGTTCCACTGGAACGACCCGGGCTCGTTCGCGAGCTGCGCGCCGTGGTGCGTGCCGGCCTGCCAGACGCCGAAGATCGCGCCTGTTGGATCCTGCGCGACCGTCATCCGGCCGGAATCGAAGACGTCGAACGGATCCGCGTGCAACATGCCGCCCGCGTCCCGGATCCTCGCCGCGGTGTCGTCGACGTCGTCGCTCGCGATGTAGGTCGTCCAGTGCGCCGGGATCCCCTCCTCCTGCGGCGGGCTCGCGGCGGCGACGTGCTTCCCCCGCAGCGTGAACATCGTGTAGCCGCCTGCCTCGGGCCGCGGGTCCTGCTCGGCCTCCCAGCCGAAGAGGCCGCCGTAGAACGCGACCGTCTTGTCGAGCTCGCGACTCGTCACGTCGACCCAGCACGGAGTCCCGTGCGCGTAGGAGCTGAATTCGGCCATCAGGCGCCTCCTTTCGAGAGAGGCCTGAGCGTATCCCGACGACTACGGCTGCTGCTCGGGCGGCGGGAACGCGGCCCAGCCCAGCTCGGCCAGCGTCGCGAGGCTGCTCGACTTGACGCCGGCGTCGGAGACCGTGAGCACCGCGTTGCGGACGACGAGCGAGCGCCGGACACCGGGCACGAAGCTGAGCTTGCCCGCCTCGTGCTCGATCTTCCCGACCGCCGAGATCCCACGTGCCCGGCTGACCCGGTACCCCACCGCTCGCTGCTCGAACGGGACGACGACGAGCCCTGTCTTCGGCCAGAAGAGGAACGCGTGGTGGTCGGACTCGGCCTCCGACCAGCCGGGGCCGAGCGGCTGGCTGTGCAGGCGGGTCGGCTTGCGCAGATCCGAGACGTCGAAGAGCGACAGCTGCGTGCCTTGCGGGCGGCCCTCCTCGCTCACGTCCTGGCCGATGCCGAGCAGGAGGTCCTCGCCCACCGGATGCAGGTACGCCGAGTAGCCGGGGATCTTCAGCTCGCCGAGGACACGCGGCCTGTCGGGATTGGCCAGGTCGAGCGTGAAGAGCGGGTCGACCTGCTTGAACGTGACCACGTAGCCGACGTCGCCGGCAAAGCGAACCGCGTAGACGCGCTCGCCCTTCCCGAGCCCGCCGATCCGCCCGGCCTGGACGAGAGCGCCTCCCTGCTGGCGCAGCGTCGTCAGGAACGACTCGGTCTCGCCGCCTGCGCCCCACCACGCCGGCGACTCGGTGCTGACGACGCGGAGAACGCCGCGGTACTCGGAGAGCGACCACTGGCTGAGCAGATAGCCGGACACCTCGCCGCTGCCCCGATACTGCGTCTTCACCGGGCTCGAGATGTCGAACTTGTGGATCGCGGTCGACACGCCTTGCTTCACCTGCGTCGGGCGCTCGGGTGTCGGGCGGTCGGCCCAGCGCTCGGTCGCCACGTAGAGGCTCTCCGGCGATGCGTAGACGATGCGCCCGTCGGTCATCACCGCGATCGAGTCGACGGGCTCGAGCCCCTTCGTGAGGTCGACCGTCAGCACGGTCAGCATGCCGAGGCCCGAGAAGCCGACCGGCCTGCGCACGTTGCGGCACTGGACGAGCGCGTGCTTTCTCGGCGTGGCTCCCGGTCGCCTGATCTGGTACGACGGCAGCCAGCTGCCGACACGGGACGAGGCGACGACGGCACGGTTGCGCTTCCCTGCCGCCGCGAGCTCCTCCTTCGTGCCGTTCTTCGGCTGCACGAACGGCAGCGTGCTGGGCACCTGCGAGGTGGCGACGATCCGAACGCTGCCGCCGACGAGCCGCGCGGCGACGTACGCCCCGTCGAGGGTCAGCGTGCGAACGAGGCGCAGCGCTTTCGGATTCGAGACGTCGATCTCCGCGAGCGCGGACTTCGCCGGCGCGTACGGCATCATCCGGCTGGCCATCGCCGGAAGCGGCTCCGCCCAGTAGCCGCCGCGCGAGAGAACGAGCAGGCGGTTGCCGTGCAGGAGCAGCTCGTAGCTCTGGCCTGGATCGAGCTTCAGCGTGTCCAGCAGGGTCGGCTTCGCGCCGCTGACGTCGACGGCGTTCAGCTTCCCGTTCGCGACGGCGAAGAGCGTGTTGCCGTCCGTCTTCACGATGTCGGGCTCGTCGACACCCTCCTCCTGGACGTTCGTGCCGGAGAAGTCGACGCCCTGCTTGGGCGGCGATGCTTCGCGGGCGCCCGCGGCAACGTCGTTGACGACACCCGGCCGCCCCCCGAGCCCGTAGGGCCCGACGAAGCGGGCCGCCTGTGCCTTGGAATACCGGAGCAGATCGGAACAGGAGCCGAACGCGACGAGACGGCCGGCCTTGGCAACGGTACCCTCGCGCGCGGGCTCAGCCGCCGAGCGGTCGGTCGTCGCGCCGAGCGCGGCGGCGACCAGAATCGCCAGCGCCGCAGGAAAAGCGACGCGTTTGCGGAAGTCCATCACCTCATTTATACGTCACAAACGCCGCAACCGTCACCTCCGGAAGTGTGAGGTTTTGCGACGAGGGAAGAAGCAACACAGCAAGGGCCTGTCAACCGCCGCCGGGACACGAAAGGAGCAGCCAAATGAGCTTGCTATGGATCATCTTGATCGTTGTGCTCGTGCTTGCATTGCTCGGCTTTTTCGGTCGCGGCCGCTTCTAGATAGGCCGCACTACGAGTAGCTTTAGGCCGCCCGGCACTCGCCGGGCGGCCTTTTTTGGTCGACTATGTGTAGGTGGACACCCGCGTCCCCAATGTTTTCTCGCACGCCGACCGCGCCGCAGCACTACCTCGGCTCGGCGGCATGGCCCGCCCGAACGGCGTCGTGATCGTCAGCGAGCACTACTGGGCGTTCGCGACGAACACCGGCGACCTGCACGAGGGAGCGATGCCGGTCCGGCGTTCCGCGGCGGCCCGGATCCCGCTCTTGCGCGGCCTGATGCAGCTGGCCGCGTCGATGGCGCCACTTGCCCGCGGACGCGGGGTCGCCCGCCCGCGCGAACGCCTCTTTCTGCTCTGCGCGCTTCTGACGCCGCTCTTCTTCGTCGCACTGCCTGGCCGGCTCGAGTTCCCGGCGGGGCTCCTCACGACGGCGCTGCTCATCCTCTGGCTCTTCCGCGGGCGCACCCTGCGCCTGCACGGCGCCGAGCATCGCGCGATCGCGGCCGCCGAGGAACGCTCGCTCGCGACGGCCTGGACCGGCGAGGTCCGGCCGAGTCGCTTCTCAGCGCGCTGCGGCACGAACTTCGCCGCGCTCGCCATTCCCGTCACGGCAGCCTTCGACCGGGTCGCGCCGAGCATCTTCGCCCCGGCTGTGACCGGTGCGCTCGTCGCCGTCGTCTCGATCGGCGTGACGATGGAGCTCTGGAAGGCAGTGCAACATCCGTCCGGCATCTTCAGGGGCCTGCTCCTCCCCGGCCTGGCGTTGCAGCGGCTGACGACCAGGGAGCCCGAGCTCGCGGACACTCAGGTCGCGCTCCGGGCTGTCGCCTCGGTTCTGCGGCGCGAGCTCTAGTCCTCCGGCAGAAAGAGCGCCATCAGAATCGCGTCGACGTACTCGCCGCCACGGCGGTAGTGGTCCCTGCGGAACCCCTCACGCTCGAAGCCGAACCGCTCGTAGAGCAGAATCGCCGGCTCGTTCCAGGGAAAGACGTGCAGCTCGAGCTTGCGCACGCCGGCCTCGCGCCCCCAGGCGACCGCCTGCTCGAGTAAGGCGCGGCCGATGCCGCGGCGGCGGTGCCCGTCGGCGACCATCAGGCCAAGGTCGGCGACGTGACGGCTTGCCTGGTGCGGATCCCGGGCGATCGAGAGACGCCCTACGATCGTGCCGTCCTCCTCGGCGACGAAGACGGCGGCGTCGGGATGCCGCTTCAGGGCACGCAGGTAGCGGCGCTCCTCGGCGACGCTGCGCCAGCCGTCCGTGTTCAGAAGCCAGCCTTCGGGCTCGCGGCCGACCGCGGCGGCGAGCGTGGCCAGCGTCGCTGCATCCTCGGGCCTGGCCGCTCGGATCACGATGCTCATTCGACGACGATCCCGTGCCCGCCGCGGCGAGGGTCGCCGGCGGCGGCGAGCGTACCGTCCTCGAGTCGCTCGACTGCGGCGACGCCGCCGAAGAAGAGATTCCGGTCTGCCCAGCGCACCGCGTTCCAGCCGTCCGGAGCGTCCTCCGTGACGCCGCCGCCTTCGAGGTGCAGGTCGTCGCCGTCGACGTGAATGCGCGGGCGTTCGATCGCCTCCGCGACCGGGGCGCCGCGTAGAACGGCGTCCGTGACCTGCGCGATCGCACCGGCCAGGCGGACCGAGCCGGCGCTGCCGAGGGCGAGCCGCGGCGCTCCGTTCTCGAGCACCAGCGTCGGCGTCATCATGCTTGCAAGCCTCGCGCCGGGGACCTGCGCGCCCTCGCCGACCACATCGAGCTCGCCGAGCATGTTGTTCAGCTGCGTACCGCCGCGGAAGATCCCCGAGCCGGAGCCGAGCGTCGAGGAGAACGCGGCTGCGTTCCCGTCCGCGTCGATGACGGAGATCTGCGTCGTGCCGGCGACGGTCAACGGCGGCGCGGACGCGTAGCCGTGCCGAAGTGCCTGCGCTCTGTCGGCGAGCGTCTCGGCGACCGCGAGCCGCTCGAGCGCGGCAGCGACGATCGCCCCGCCACGCGACGGCGCGGGCGTCGTGAGGATCGTGCGGCCGCCGATCGTCGTGCGCACGGGCTCGGGGCGGGCGACCTGGTAGCGGGCGAGGTCGCCGGCGAGCTCGGGCAGCAGCTCGGCCAGAGCAGCCGAGCCGGTGTCCCGGACGAGCTCGAGCGTCTCGACGAACTCGTTTGTCTCGATCCGGCCCGAGGTGCCGTAGATCCGCCGGCCGCCCTCGTCGCGCTCGAGGATCCCCGCGAGGATCGTGTGGAGGAACCGCTGCTCGTCGGTGGTGTCGAGCCCGGCTCGGGCAAGCTCGATCGCCGGCTGCACGAGCTCGGGCCACGGAATGCTCCCGAGCAGGCGGTGCGCCTCCTCGAGCCCGGCCACGAGCCCAGGTACCGCGACGGAGCCCGGCCCGACGTGGAAGACCTGCGTCGAGGCATCGCCGAAGTCGATCACGATCTCCTCCATCTCGCCGAGCGGCTGCGAGGGCGCAGCGAAGAAGCAATCGAATACCGTCGCCTCGCCGTCGAACCACGCGAGCAGGAAGCCACCGCCGGTCGGACCAGTCAGGGGCCCCTCGGCCACCGCTGCCGAAAAGGCGGCTACCATGCAGGCATCGATCGCATTACCGCCGTCCGCGAGCACGCTCGCACCTGCCTCGGCGGTGATGCGGTTTCCGGCTGCGATCGCGCCCTGCATGAATTCAGGGTAAAGATGCTGGAGAAATGCCGATAACACATGCAGGACCCGATGGCCGACGCAGAACGCTCCCACTAGATGCACCCCGACCTCTCGCTGAGCAAGCGTCACCTCGTCCTGTTCCTGGGATCGATCGGCGCGCTGGTTGTTCTCGCCACGACTCCGCAGCTGCTCGGTGACCGGGTCAGCGCGGGGTTCGAAGGGCTCGCGGACGCCTCGGCGTTGTGGATCTGGATTGCCGGAGCCGCCTTCGCCGGCTCCCTGCTGACGTCCGCCGCGGCTTGGAGATCGGCGCTGACGCGCTGTGGTGGCTCGACGACGCGGCCGGATGCCGTGGCGCGCTACTGCACCGGCTCGGTCGTGAACGCACTGGCGCCGGCCCGGATCGGCACCGCGGTTCGCTTTGCTCTCTTCTCCCGCACGCTCCCGAACGAGGGACGACTCTGGACGGTCGGCGGGATCGCGACGTCGATCGGTGCCGTTCGGGCGCTCTGGCTCGCGCTCGTGCTCACGCTCGGCTCGCTGAGCGGAGCGCTGCCCCGCTGGCCGATCGGCCTTCTCCTGCTCGGAGTTCTCGTCGCAGCGCTCGTCGCCTGGCGCGCACGCTCGACCCGTCCCGGCAGCAAGTACGCCCACGCCCTCGATGTCTTCCGCGTTCTCGGCCGCTGTCCGCGCGCAGCCGCGCAGATCATCGGGTGGGTCGGGCTCGCGATGGGGCTTCGCCTTGCTGCAGCCGCCGGGATCGCAGCCGCGTTCGGAGTCGATCAGCCGCTCATCGCAGCGCTGCTCATCGTTCCGGCGCTCGATCTCGCCGGCATCCTGCCCCTCACGCCCGGCAACGTCGGCGTCGCGAGCGCGGCCGTCGCGTTCGCGCTGAAGGCCCACGGCGTCGGCTCGGAGGTCGCCCTGTCGGCCGGAATCGCATTCGGCGCCGTCGAGACCCTGACGACGCTCGCGCTCGGCTGCGGAAGCCTTCTCTACTTCGCCGGCTGTCGGACGGACGTCCGTCGCTGGCAGCCTGCCGCCGTCGCCCTCACGGGCTGCTTCGCCCTTGCGGCCGCATTCGGCGCGACCGTGATCTTCCCGCTCGTCTAGCGGTTAGCTGCGCAGGAAGCTCGGCGGTTCGAGCGGGTCTTCGCTGCGCGGAGCCGGCGTGTACGCGGAGAAGCTCGGTGCTGCACGGCGCCGGGTCCCTCCCAGGCCGGTCGCGACCACGGTCACCCACACCTGTCCGGCCAGCCGCTCGTCGACCGTGGCGCCGAAAATGATGTTCGTGTCGTCGGTCGCTGCCGCCCGGACGGCCTCGGCCGCATCGTTCACCTCGAGCAGAGTCAGGTCCTCCCCGCCGGCGATCGAGAGCAGGATTCCGCGCGCACCGACGATCTCGGTGTCGATCAGCGGCGACTTCAGAGCGCGTTCGGCGGCAACCTTCGCGCGGTCCTCGCCGGTCGCGTAGCCGATTCCCATCAGGGCGGATCCCGCGTCGCGCATGACGGTTCGCACGTCGGCGAAGTCGAGGTTGATCAGGCCGGGCATGGTGATCAGGTCGGTGATGCCCTGGACGCCCTGACGGAGGACGTCGTCCGCGATCTTGAACGCGTCGAGCATGGACGTGGACCGGTCGAGCACCTCGAGGAGGCGGTCGTTCGGAATCACGATCACGGTGTCGCAGGCGGCGCGCAGCTCTTCGACGCCCGCGTCCGACGACGCCTTGCGCCGCGTTCCCTCGAACCGGAACGGCGTCGTGACGATGCCGACGGTGAGTGCGCCGAGCTCGCGGGCGATCTTCGCGACGGCCGGAGCAGCACCGGTGCCGGTGCCTCCACCCTCCCCCGCGGTGACGAAGACCATGTCGGAGCCACGGAGGGCGTTCTTGATCTGGTCGTAGCTCTCCTCCGCGGCACGGCGGCCGATGTCCGGCTCGGCACCCGAGCCGAGGCCCTGGGTGAGCTCGCGGCCGATGTGGATCTTGACCGGCGCGTCCGAGATCTGAAGCTGCTGCATGTCGGTGTTCACCGCAACGAACTCGACCTGTGAGATGCCAGCGTCGATCATCCGGTTGACGGCGTTGAGACCGGCGCCGCCGACACCCACGACACGGATCACCGCGAGATAGGACGCAGAGTCGCGCGGCGCCGCGTACTCGAGCCGAGGAGCGGGCTCGGGCAGCGGCTCGATCACCCGCGAGACGGGTGGCTCGAAGACGGGCTCGCGTTGAGGCGGAGGCGCAGTGGCCGGAGCCGGTGCGGCGGCGGCCGGCTCCTCGCGCTTCGGCGTCACCGGCGGTGGCGCAGGCTCTGCGGGGACGGGCGCTGGGGCGGCCGCGAGCGGCGCCTCCTGGGCGAAGTCCGGCACGTGCTCGACGGTCTTCTCCTGCGGCTCCTCGGGCGGCAGGGCCGGCGCCTCGGTCGCAGCCGACTCTGTCGCGGCCGAGTCAGGCTGCTGTTCCTGCTGCCGCTGGGCCGCCTCGGTCGCACGGAAGAGCTCCGCGAGGGGACCCTCACGCATGCTCGCGCGGTTTCGCGCCATCGAGCACCTCCTTCGCCAGGTCCCGGTACGCCTCGGCGGCTGTACCCGTTGGGTCGTATTTCAGCACGGATGACCCCTTCACGGGGGCCTCCGCATACCGGATCGTCTTGCGGATCCGCGTCTTGAAGACGAGGTCGCCGAAGTTCTCCTCCAGGATCTCGACCGCTTCGCGGGAATGCAGCGTGCGGCGGTCGAACATCGTGGGCAGGATTCCCTCGATCTTGACCTCGGGATTGAGGTTCTCGCGCACCATCGCGAGGGTGTTCTCGAGCTGGACGAGGCCGCGCAGCGAGAGGTACTCGCACTGCACCGGCACGATCACGCCGGTGGCCGCGACGAAGGCGTTGATCGTCAGCAGCCCGAGCGAGGGCGGCGTGTCGATCATGATGAAGTCGTAGGAGTCACGGACCTCGACGAGCGACTTCTCGAGTGCGCGCTCGCGCCCGATCATCGAGCTCAACGCGAGCTCGGCGCCGGCGAGGTCGATCGACGAGACCGCGACGTCGACCTCGGCGGGATGGATGATCTCGGAGATCGGCAGCCGGTGGACGAGCACGTCGAACATCGAGCGCTCGATCGCATCCGGGTTCATGCCCTGGCTCATCGTCAGGTTTCCCTGTGGATCCAGGTCGATGACGAGCACTCGGAAGCCCTGCTCCTTGAAGGCGACTGCGAGGTTCAGCGTCGTCGTCGTTTTCGCGACGCCTCCCTTCTGGTTGGCGAACACGATCACCCTCTGCAACGACTTCTCCTCGGTGGCAGTGTGCGCCCGAACATTCGGGCGTGGTAGCAGGCGCATGAGTCCCATGTGCAAGCGCCTTTCAAGCCTAGCCTCGCTTTTCCTTCACGAGCGTTTAGCCCGGCTCGCCGTCGTCGTAATCCAGATCGTCGAGCCGGGCGATCAGCCCGAGGCCGCGGAAGTAGATCTTGTTCGAACGCGGGTAGTAGCAGACGTCGTTCGCGTTCCGCGTCCCGTAGGCCAGGAAGGTCATGCCGCCCTCGCCCGCGCGGAAGCCGTGCGCGATCCCGCTCGAGGCAGGGCGCGAGATGACGTCGCCCGCTCGAATCGGCTTCTCCTCGTAGGCGACGCCGGCTCCGCGCCCGCTGCGGCGACGGCCAGAGCTCCAGCGTTCCGGCACCGTCGAGCACGACGAAGATCTCCTCGTCGGCTGAATGGAGGTGCGGCGGGGCGCCCTCTTCGCCGGGCGGCAGCCGGCCCCAGTTCAGGCCGCTGAGCTCCGCGCCGGCCGTTCGGGCCAGCAGCCGCCAGGAGCCCCCGTGGTCGCCCTCGACGTCGTCGAGGTTGACGACGGTGGCAGGCCGTGCGCCGATCTCCGGTACCTCCGGTTCCCCTGCCGCTGCCTCCCGCTCCCACGGATGGTCGCCGCTACCCGCCTCGACCCACGAGCCGCCGAGCCAGGCCACTCCCGCGCGCGGGAGATACGGAGCCTCGGTCTGGCCGCGTGTGCCGAACGCGAGCACGTCGAGCCCCTCGTCGCCGGCGCGTAACGAGTGGAGCTCGCGCACGCGGTGGACGATGCAGTCACCGGGCCCGACCTCGAACGCTCCGTCCGCGATCAGGCAGATGCCGGAGCCGCCGAGGACGAAGAAGATCTCCTCCTCCGCGGTCTGCCTGTGGAGCGGCGTCGACCACTTGCCCGGGTCGATCTTGATCCGCTTCAGCCCGACGGTCCTCGTCCCCGCCGCCCGACCGAGGTCCGTCCACTCTCCGGCGATGTGGCCCGCTTCGCCGCGGCCACTCCGAGCCTCGTCCCAATGGGCGATCACATGCCGATTATGTCCCGTGCCAGCGCCGTGCGTAGGCGCCCGACCACCTCCTCCGACCCACTCTTCGCGTCGTCCCGCTCGCGCGACGTCGCCTCGACCTCGCGGAGCAGCCCCCGCAGCTCTGCCCGCAACTGGGCCTGCAGCTGGGCCAGGAGCTCAGCCGGCGCTGCGCCGCTCCGTTTGAGCTCATCGATCCGGTCGAGCCGGGCCAGAACGCGCGCTTCGTCCATGGGCTCGACGCTAGCGGCATCGTTGCGACGGAAGAGCTACGCGTTCGTCACGAAAGCGTGACGATCTCGGCTAGGCAGTGTGAGCGAGCCGCGGCGCCGACCGCAGCCCGAGCAAGACGTCGTCCAGCGAGCGGACGAGCGCCGGCCGGTCTCCGTGCCGCAGCGTCTCGACGAGCGAACGGCGAACGGCGTCCTCGGCCCGCTCGGAAGCCTGCTCGCCCGAGGCGAGCGACCGCAGCGAGGCATGGATCGCACGGCGCTCCTCGCTGGCGTCGCCGAGCAGGACCGCGGCGCGAAGCTCCCAGGTGTCTCCAAGCAGGCCTGCAAGCGCGCCGCGCAGCTGCTCGGACCGGAACGGCTCGTTCTGGAAGAGCGAGAGCTCCCAGCGGTCGAGCGCCTCGGCGAGCGGTGCGTCCCCGTCGGCGAGCCAGAGGCGCGTAAGCAGCTCGCGGCTGAGCTCGGCGCGAAACGAGTCGAGACGTGTTGCCTCGCCGGGCGGCTGCGTCGCCGCGATCGGAAGCACCGGCCGGATCCCGAACGGCCTCCAGTCGAGCCGCTCGAACAGCACGGGCCCGGCGGCGACCGGAGCGGCCGTCGCCAGCCGGATCGCGGAGACGGCATCGGCGAGCTCCGCGGGCGCGTCGGGTGGCTCGGCGCCGGGCTCCAGATCCCGCTCGAGCTCCAGCACGCAATAGCGGTCGACCTCACGGCCGAACCCGGACGGAAGCAGACCCTGCGCCTCGGGCCAGTGGTGTGCGAGCTCACCGGTCGCCGCCGCTCGCATCCGGATCCCGCCGCCGAGCTCGACCTGCGTCACCACCGAGATGCCGACGAGCGGCGCGACCGCAGCGTAGGCGCGCGAGGCGCCGAAGAGCGAGTGCTCGAGCTCCGCGTACGCGCGCTCGAACGCCCGGTCGTCCCAGTCGAAGCCTCCGCACGCTTCGGCGGTGGAGATCAGCAGCGAGACGAGCACCGTGCGGAAGAGCGCCTGCTCCTCGGTCGGCTTCGGGCCGGCGTGGGCTCGGGCGAAGATCGCCGCCGCCGGCTCGCGCAGAAGCTCGTCGAGCGCGATCCTGGCGTCCTCCCGTCCCGCGAGCGCCCTTGCGCGCGATTCGACGAACGTCCGCACGAGCGGCCGGTACTCGTAGAGCGCCGGTCCCCCTCGCTGCACGTGCTCCTCGAACGAGAACGGGAGGTCGTCGCCTTCCTCGAGCGCACGACCGAGGAAGACGAACGCGCCGAGACAGAAGGCGCGCAGGGTGAGGTGCAGTTGCGGTGCGCGTACCGCCATCAGTCCTGCTTACTCCCCCGGCGGCCCGCCTCCTGCCTGACAGCCTGGACACCAGTACGCCGTCCGGTTGTCGTCGCCCTGTCCGCGCGAGCGGACGATCGTGCCGCAGCGAGGACACGGTCGCCCCGCGTGCCGGTAGACCCGGCGGCGTGAGCGGCCCGTCTCCAGCGACTCCTGCATCAGCCGGCGCGCGGCGGCGAGCGCATCGCGCAGCGTCTCTTCGGAGACGTCCTGGACACGCGCCCATGGCGAAACCTGGATCTCCCAGAGCGACTCGGCCATCCACATGTTCCCGATCCCGGCCACGAGCCGCTGATCCTGGAGCGCCTCGCCAAGCCAACGGCCGGTGGCGCCGCGCAGCCTGGCGACGGCGGCAGCGAGGTCGAACTCCTCCGCGAGCACGTCCTGGCCGAGCCGGCGTACGGGGCGTGTCTCGAGCGTGAGCACCGGCCCGTTCCAGAGGACGCCCTCGAGCTCGTCGCCCCGAAGCACGAGCCACGGCCGCCCTGCCCGCTGCTTGCCACGCGGTTCGATCCGCCAGCGGCCGGTCATGCGTAGATGGCTCCGGACGACGATCCCGCCTTCGAACCTGAGCAGGAGATGCTTGCCGACCGCATCGACCGACTCGAGCACCCGCCCATCGACGCGCTCTGCGACACCGGTCACCTGGGCGCGTGGGTTGGGCGACTCGACCTCGAGCCGCTGCCCGACGAGCGGCTGCAGACTACGCGCAGCACGGTGAAGGGAGTCGCCCTCGGGCACTGCGGCCAGCTTAGATCGGTGCCGGCGCCGGAGCGTCAGGCGACGCGCGTGACCGCGGTCTTGCTCGTGTACATCGCCGCATCCGAGGCGGCGAGAAGGCCGGCGGCATCGCTCGAGTCGAGCGGGTAGATCGCGACGCCGAAGCACGCTGCCGCCTGCAGCTGCACGGCCTCGATCTCGAACGGTTTCGAAAGCCGCTCGCGGATCCGGTCGACCACGATCTGAACGAGCCGCGGCGCCGCCTGGACATCGAGGTCGGCAAGCAGGATCACGAACTCGTCGCCTCCTACCCGCGCCACGACGTCCGTGTCGCGGGCACCGGCGCGCAGACAGGCGGCCACCTCGACGAGCAGCCGGTCGCCGTAGGCGTGGCCGAGCGAGTCGTTGACGTCCTTGAAGCGATCGAGGTCGACGCTGAGGACGGCGACGGCCAGACCGCCGCGACGCGCTCGTGCCAGCGCGAGCTCGAGCTGCTCGTCGAGAAGCCGCCGGTTGGGAAGCTGGGTCAGCTCGTCGGTCGTCGCGAGGACGGTCAGGCGTTTGTTCGTCTCCTCGAGACGCCGCTCGACATCTTTCAGATGCGTGACGTCCGTCACGGTCGTCGCGACTCCGACCAGGCCGGTCGTCGCCGGCACGGGGTAGTAGCTGACGAGGTGCCAGAAGCCTTCCGGATTTGCGATCTCGATTCCGAGCACGGCCTCGCCCGTCTCGAGCACGGAGCGAGCGAGCGATTCGAGCATTTCTCCGTGCACCGGCGCCAGCTCGCGCAGCGTGCGGCCTTCGATCTCGTCCCGCTCGTGACCCATGATCTCCGCGAGCGCCTGGTTGACGCGAACGTGGCGGAGGTCCTCGTCGAGGAATCCGAAGCCGGCGGGCGCATGGACGAAGAACGCGTCGAGCAGAGCGCGCTGGCTCTTCGCCTGCTCCGCGGTCCGCGCGAGCGTGTTGCCCAGCAAACGCATCGTGACGGCAGCCGCGATGAGCGTGCCGGCACCGAGGAGCCAGATCTGGGCGGCATCCCCCAGCGAGTGAACCCGACCCAACGCCAGAGCCCAGAGAGCGACCGCGACAAGAAGCTGGACGAGCACCTGCCAGCGGCTGAAGTAGAACGAGACGAAGACCACCACGCCGAGGTAGAGAGGCGCGTAGCGCTCCCCGGACGGCTGGAAGAACGTGATCTCCGCGATGACCAGCGTCGCGGAGAGCGCGATCAGCCGGTTGGCCGAGCGGGGAAGGCGCTCATAGCGGCACAGCAGTGCGACGGCGAGCAGGCCCGACGCTCCGACCGCGACGATCGCCGGGGCGCCGAGCTCTCCGCTGACGGCGGCGGCGGCGAACACCAGCGCTGCGAGGGTCAAGAAACAGATCGCGCCGGCGCGGGCGGCGGCCAGCGCGCGGCGCTCCCTCGAGGGCAGCTGCACCGCACGAATCCCCAAGCGCTGGGCAAGGGTTGGGCTCACCGCCGAGTGATCGGGAAAAAGACCGCAGAACTTAAGGGCGCAGCACAGCTCGCCGCGGCCCGGCGAGGAAGCCTGCCTCCACGAGCAACGGCATGATCTCCGTCTCGGTCACGGGCCGGCCGTCGAAACGCTCGACCGCGAGCCGCTTCGGCTTCCGGAAGCTCGGCGTCGTGCGCACGTGCTCGACGAGCGCTGCGATCGCGGGGCGCAGCCACTCCTCGTCCGGCTCACGCAAGGGGACGAGCGTCCGGCCGCCGCGCTCGACGTACAGCGCGGCCTCACCACCGAGGAGCACGACCTGCGCCCCCGCCACGCGGGCGGCGCGGGCGCCGGCTCGCTTCGGCCACGGCAGCGCCGCACCGTACGGCTGAGCCGGATCGGCCGCGGCGAGCACCAGCGGCTCCGGGTCATCCTCGGACCGGAGCTCGCGCAGCCGCTCGACTGCGCCGGGGAGTGCGAACTGGGCGCCGCCGAGCCCTTCGACGAAGTACCCGCGCCGGCAGGCGCCGATCGTCTCGAGATCCTTCAACTCGGAGTAGACCGCGCTGTAGCCGCCGGGGATCCCCTCGCCGCGGACGCCGTCGCGCGTGATGATTCCCTGGCGCTCGAGCAGCAGCTCTGCGAGCGCGCGGCGGTCGGGCGCTCCGGGGAAGAGCTTCTCCGTGAGCGACCAGCGGCCCTGCGTCGAGGTGATCGACGCGCCGCGGGTGCGCGAGAAGCGGCGAGGCCGGCGGTCGGTGCGAGCTGCTTCGTAGCGGCGCTGGGCTCGCAACGGCGTCCAGGCGTCATTCGTGACCTCACCGGCCCAGACGAGCTCCCAGAGCGCAGGCAGTGCCGATTCCGCCTCGAGCTCCATCGCCTCGAGAAGATCGGACCAGAACGTCGCACTCCGGCCGAGCGCCTCGCGGATCGCGTCTGCCTCAGGCGTCTCCGGCTGCGGGGCGCCAGCGGGCCGGCCGAGCACCGGTGCGTCCTCGCGGAAGTAGACGGCGACGCGGTCGAGCCCGGCACCGACCCAGACCAGCTCGCCCGCCGCGCAGAGGCCGTCGAGCCACGCCGGCTGATAACCGGGCACGCGGCGCGGCAGCACTTCGCTCTCCCAGAGGGTGACCGGCAGAGCAAGGCCTTGCAGCGGGACCAGAGCCTCGCGCAGGCCGGCGCGGCGACCGATGCCGTGCCACGCGGGCAGGAAGCGGCCAAGAGCGGTCTGCTCGGCTGGTTCGACCTCGCGCCGGAGCGCCGCAAGCGAGGCGCGCCGAAGCCGCCGCAGCACATCAGGGTCGCACCACTCACGCTCGACACCTCCTGGCCGCAGCTCGCCACGGACGAGCAGGTCGGCTCGCTCCAGCTCGTGCAGCAGGCCGCCCAGGTCGAGGCCGAAGTGCTCGTCGGCTTCGCCGGACGTGAACGGGCCACGGCCCTTGGCGAAGCGAAGAACCAGCTGGCGGAGCGATTCGGTTCCTCCCTCCAGGAACGCCTCCGGCAGGCCGCCGGGCGGCATCACGCCGAGTGCGTCGCGGTAGCGACCGGCGTCCTCCGCTGCGATCAGCCGCTCCTCGCCGCCGACCCGCACCGACAGCGCCCGGCGCTCCGCGAGCAGGATCGCCGCCTGTCCCTCGTCGTACTGCCCGCTGCGTAGGTCGCCGCGGCGGCGGAGCACGTCATGCAGCTCGTCGGGATCGCGCGGTTCCCCGCGCAGCTGCCTCTCGACCTCGGCCAGCGCTTCGGGGTCGATCAGCTCCCGCAGCTCCTCCTGGCCGAGCAGCTCGCGCAGCAGGTCTCGGTCGAGCGAGAGTGCCTGCGCCCGCCGCTCGGCGGGAGGCGTGTCGTCCTCGTACATGTAGGTGGCGACGTAGTCGAAGAGGAGCGAGGACGCGAACGGGGAGGCCGAGGCGGTCTCCACCTCGACGAGATCGAGCTCGCGGGTCTGCAGACCCTTGAGGATGTTCTTCAGCGCGGGCAGGTCGAAGACATCCTGCAGGCACTCGCGATACGTCTCGAGGACGATCGGGAACGAGCCGTACTTCCGCGCGACCTGGAGCAGGTTCTGAGCCTTCAGCCGCTGCTGCCACAGCGGCGTTCGCTGTCCGGGGCGGCGGCGCGGGATCAGGAGCGCCCGGCCGGCGTTCTCGCGAAAGCGCGCGCCGAAGAGAGCGGTCTGGCCCACCTCGCCGACGACGAGCTCCTCGATCTCGTCCGGCCCGATCAGGAGGTCGGCGAGGCTGGGCGGCGCGTCCGCCTCGGGCAGGTGGAGGGCGATCCCGTCGTCCGACCAGATCGACTGCGCGTCGAGCCCGAGCGAGTCGCGGAGACGCGCGGTCAGCGCCATCCCCCACGGGGCATGCACGCGGCCGCCGAACGGAGTCAGGATGCAGACCCGCCAGTCGCCGATCTCGTCGCGGAAGCGCTCGACGACGATGGCCCGGTCGGAGGGGACGACGCCAGTCGCGGCCGCCTGCTCGCGCAGGAACGTGAGGAGATTCCGCGCCGCACGCGGGTCGAGGTGGTAGTCGTCGCGGAGGTGCGTGAGCGCGCTCGCGTCGGAGCGGGCGACGAGCTCACGCGAGGCGCGGCCGATCTTCTCGCCGAGCTCGAACGGCCGGCCGACGCCTTCGCCCTTCCAGAACGGCACAGCGCCGGGAGCGCCGGGCGCGGGTGAGACGATCACGCGGTCGCGGGTGATCTCCTCGATCCGCCAGGTCGAGGCTCCGAGCATGAACGTCTGTCCCTGCCGCGCCTCGTAGACCATCTCCTCGTCGAGCTCGCCGACGCGGCCGCCGCCGTCGATCAGGTGAACGCCGAAGAGACCGCGATCGGGGATCGTGCCCGCGTTCGTGACCGCGAGCCTGCGAGCTCCGGTGCGCCCTCGGATCACACCGGCGGTTCGGTCCCAGACGATGCGCGGCCGCAGCTCGGCGAACTCGTCCGATGGATAGCGGCCCGCGAGCATGTCCAGCACGTTCTCGAGCTGCTGCCGCGAGAGGTCGGAGAAGGGATAGGCGCCGCGTACGAGCCGGTGCAGCTCCGCGACCTCGATCTCGTCGTCGGCGACGATCGCCACGATCTGCTGCGCGAGCACGTCGAGCGGGTTGCGCGGGATCTTCGTCTCCTCGATCTCGCCGCCCCGCATCGCGCGGGCGACGACGGCCGACTCGAGCAGGTCGGCGCGGAACTTGGGGAAGATCCGGCCCTTCGAGGTCGAGCCGAGCTCGTGGCCGGCGCGGCCGACGCGCTGCAGGCCGCGCGCGACCGACTTCGGGCTCTCGACCTGGATCACGAGGTCGACGGCGCCCATGTCGATCCCGAGCTCGAGACTGGACGTCGCGACGAGGCACGGGATCCGCCCCGCCTTCAGATCCTCCTCGATGATCACCCGCTGCTCTCGCGCGAGCGAGCCGTGGTGGGCCCGTGCGATCTCTTGCTCCGCCAGCTCGTTCAGTCGCACCGCCAGCCGCTCGGCCAGCCGCCGGTTGTTGACGAAGACGATCGTCGAGCGGTGCTCCTTGACGAGCTCGAGGATCGCCGGGTAGATCGAGGGCCAGATCGAGCGGGCGTTCGCCTCGTAGCCGGAGTCCATCTCGACGCCGTCCTGCACCACCGGCTGGGAGAGCTCGTTCGTGGTCCCGAGCTCGCGCAGGTCTTCCACCGGCACGACAACCTCGAGATCGAGGTCCTTGCGCGTGCCCGCGTCGACGAGCTGGATCGGGCGGTCGCCGGACACGAAGCGGCCGATCTCCTCGAGTGGGCGCTGCGTGGCCGAGAGGCCGATCCGCTGCGCAGGCCTGTCGAGCAGCGCGTCGAGGCGCTCGAGCGAGAGCGCCAGGTGGGCACCGCGCTTGGTGCCGGCGACGGCGTGCACCTCGTCGACGATCACCGTGTCGATCGACCGCAGGGTCTCGCGTGCCTGCGAGGTCAGCATCAGGAAGAGCGACTCGGGCGTCGTGATCAGGATGTCCGGCGGCTCCTTGACCAGGTCGCGCCGCTCCTTCTGCGACGTGTCGCCGGTGCGGACGCCGACGCGAAGCTCGGACTGGATCCCGGCGAGCGGCCCGCGCAGGTTGCGCTCCACGTCGTAGTTGAGGGCTTTGAGGGGCGAGATGTAGAGGAGGCGCAGCCCCTGGCCAGGGGTCGAATCGAGCCGGTCGATGCCGTAGAGAAACGCGGCGAGCGTCTTGCCGGAGCCGGTCGGAGCCTGGATCAGCACGTTCTCTCCGGTCGAGATCGCGGGCCAGCCCACGGCCTGAGCGGGGGTCGGGCCGGCGAATGCACGCTCGAACCAGGCCCGCGTCTTCACCGAAAACGGAGCAAGCGCGTCCATCTGCTCCAGAGTACCCCGGCGTTGACGCCTGCCGGGGAGACTTGTAACGTCGCCCGGATGAGAAGACGAATCGAGCCAACAGGTCCGACGGCACAAGAGCTGATGCAGTTCTTCACCGACCTCAACGACGACACGCAGCTGGCCGCGTACCACGCAGACCCTTCCGGCTACGTCCAGGCGCAGCAGGATGCAGGCGTCGTGAGCACCGAGGCGGCGCAGCTGATCCTGGGACAAGATCCTGCGATCGAGGCGACCGTGAACCCGCCCGGCGGTGCGTCCGCCGCCAGGGTCGTCTTCCCGCCGTGACGCTCGTCGTCCCGCTCTCCTGAGCGGGTCGCTCGTCGTCGTGGGCACGGGCATCGGCTTCGCGCGGATTACGCTCGAAGCCCGCGCAGCGATCGCGGCGGCCGAAGAGGTGCTCTACCTCGTGTCCGATCCGATCTCGTCGGTCGGGATCGAGGCGCTGAATCCGACGGCGCGGTCGCTCGACGACCTCTACGAGGAAGGTGCACCTCACCGCGCGGCCTACGAGCGCATGACCGAGGCGATCCTCGAGCCCGTGCGGGCGGGGAAGCGCGTGTGCGCGGCGTTCTACGGTCACCCGGGCGTCTTCGTCCTGCCCTCGCACGATGCGATCGTCCGCGCCCGCGCCGAGGGATTCGACGCCGAGATGCTCCCCGGCGTCTCCGCAGTGGACTGCCTCTTTGCAGACCTCGGCGTCGATCCAGCGGTGAACGGCTTGCAGAGCTACGAAGCGGGCGACTTCCTGCGCCGCCGGCCCGTGACGGAGCCGACCACCGCACTCGTGCTCTGGCAGATCGGCGTCGTGGGCGCGCGCACGTACTCGTCACATGCGTCAGCGCCCGCCTTGGGTGAGCTCGTGGCGCTCCTGCTCGAGCGCTATCCGGCCGGCCACGAGGCGGTCGTCTACGAAGCGTCGTCTTACCCCCGGGTCTCCCCCCTCGTCAGCAACCTGCGGCTCGAGGAGCTCGACGCCGCGGCGGTCACCCCGGCGTCAACGTTGTACGTGCCGCCAGTTCCTCGCTGAGCGCTCGCGCCCGACGCGCAGCGACCACGTTTCCCTTGGCGCGGTAGAGCTGCTGCGCCTGACCCGCAGCGTCCCGGCCTTCCTCGGCCTCCCCGGCCGCCGCGTGCGCCGCCGCGAGCGAGAGCAGGGCCTCGGCTGCGAGCAGCGGCGCGTCGGTCGTGCCTGCGAGCTCGACGGCGGCGCCGCCGATCTCCTGTGCTTCGCGGCCGCGGCCAAGCTCGGCGAGCGCCTTTGTACGTGCGACACGCCATGCGATCTGCGCGTGGACGTCGTCGGGAGAGGATGCCTCCTCGCTCGTCATCGTCGCGGCGAGTGCCTCGTCGAAACGTCCCTGCGCATGCAGGGCCTCTGCCAGCTGCGCCGCGATCGACGCGAGGTTTCCGCGCTCCCCGATCTCCTGGAGCCGTTCCAGCGCCGGAAGCAGCTCTCGCTCTGCCGCCTCGGCGTCTCCGGCCAGCAGCTCAATCGCGCTGGACCACGTCGTGATCGCGGCAGCGCTGACGCCCTGGCCGAGGGCGTCGAGGATTTCCTTGCCCTCGCCGCAGCGCGTCCGCGCTTCGTCGGCCGCGCCGGCCATCGCGGCGAGGACGCTCGACGCGACGAGCAGGACACCCTTGGCGGCGCTGTCCGGAGCGGCGCCCTCGATCAGCTCGTCGAGCCGGGGGCGACCGAGGTCGATCGCCAGCGGGCCGACGACCGTCGCGAAGCCGAGCCGGATCGAGACGTTCGACACGCGGCCGGGATCGTCGGCGCGGTGGGCGTGCACGAGCGCACGTTCGAGGGCCGCTTCCATCGGGCCGATCTGACAGCGCCACCAGTAGCCGTCCGCGAGCCGTGTGAGGAGACGCGCAACCGTCGCGTCGTCGCCGGCAGCCTCGAAGGTCGGCAAGGCGCCGTTGATCTCGTCCGCGACCTCGTCGACACCGCCCTCTGCCCGGACGAGCAGACCGATCAGCGACGAGGCGAGACGGGCGGCAATCGCGCTGCGCGCGTCGCCGGTCTCCTCGGCCGCCAAGATCGCCGCCGTGTTCATGTCCTCGGCGCTCGAGAAGTCACCGAACTTGAAGTACGCCTCGGCCCGGTCGACGAGCAGTGCGGCGTCCCCCGGCCGCAGCGCCGCCGCTCGGCCGAGGAGATTCGCTGCGGCGTGCGCGTCGTCTCGGGCGAGCGCCCTGCGCCCTGCGAGTGCCAGTTGCTCGGCCGCCCGGGCGGCGAGCACAGACTCCGCTGCACCCGCCGGGGCGAGCTCGAGCCGGTAGGCGTGCGCCTGCTCGAGGTGGTAGCCGAGGATCTCGTCGAGCTCAGGAAGCAGGCCCGTCCGCGTCTCGACCCAGTCGGCGCAGCGCTCGTGATAGTCGGCGCGGAGGCTCTTCGGCATCGAGTCGTATGCGGCATCTCGCACGAGGATGTGGGCGAAGCCAAAGCCGTCTTCGCCGGCGAACGTGCGCATGTCCGGCCGGATCAGCCCCTTGCGCACGAGGGCCTGGAGCACGCCGGCGACTTCCGGCTGCTCCTCGGGCGGGGTCAGATCTGCGACGGCGCCCCACCAGAACACCTGACCGATCACGGCAGCGCGCTGGAGGACGGCCCGCTCGAGCGGTAGGAGCCGGTCGAGCCTCGCGGAGAGAACGGCCTGCACGGTGTCGGGGACGCGGAGCGACTCCATGTCGGCCAGCGCCTGCAGGCGACCCTCGCGCTCGACGAGCGCGCCGTCCTCGACCAGCATGCGGAGCATCTCCTCGAGGAAGAGCGGGTTGCCGCCGGTTGCGCGGCTGACGGCTTCGGCGGCCTCCTGATCGAGCGGGCCGGCGAGATTCTCGAGCAGCTGCGTTGCGTCTTCGGACTGCAGGGGCGCCAGCTGGATCGTCGGCATTCCCGCCCACGCCGGCCGAACCTCGGCCAGGTCGCTGCGGGCCAGGCAGCAGACGAGGATCGGCGCGTCGCGCGTCCAGCCGGCGAGGTACTCGATCAGATCGAGGAACGTGGGCTCTGCCCACTGGACGTCGTCGAGCACGAGCAGGACCGGCCGCTCACGGGCGAGTGTCTCGAGCAGCCGCCGGAACGCCCAGTAGATCTCGTCGCTACGCGATTGCGGCTCGGCGCGGCCGACCGCCTCGAACAGGCGGCCGCGGACGGTCTCGCCGTCGCCCTGCTCGGCGAGGACAGCGTCGAGGTCGAGGCGGCGGACGATCTCGACGAGCGGCCAGTAGGTGATTCCGTTCCCGTACGGCAGGCAGCGGCCCTCGAGGACGTGCGCGTCGTCGCCTAGCAAGCCGACGAGCTCGGCCGCCAGGCGTGACTTGCCGACGCCGGCGTCGCCGAGGACCGTGACGACACGGCAGGACCGCTCCAGCACGACCTGGTCGACGGCGGAACGGAGGCGCGCCAGCTCGACGACACGGCCGACAAGCGGCGTATCGATCCGGCGGGTGACGCCGGCAGCCTCAGGCAGGACATCGTGGAGCCGCCACGCGGCCACCGGCTCCGACTTCCCTTTGAGCTCGAGCGGCTCGATTGGATCGGCGACGACCGCGTCTCGCACCAGCCTGATGGTCGAGTCGCCGACGAGGATCTCCCCTCCTCCGGCAGCCGCCTCGAGCCGCTGCGCGATGACGACGGCGTCACCGGTCGCGAAAGCATGCCCTTGCTCGGGATCGCCTGCGATCACCTCGCCGGTGTTGACGCCGGTGCGCACCTCGATCCTGACGCCGTACGCGGCTTCGAGCCGGTCGTTCAGGCCGGCGAGCGCCTCGCGGAGCTCGACCGCCGCGCGGACCGCGCGCAGCGCGTCGTCCTCGTGCACGACGGGGATCCCGAACGCAGCCATGACCGCGTCACCGACGAACTTCTCGATCGTGCCGCCGTGCCGCTCCAGCACCTCGCGCGCGGTCTCGTGGTAGCTCGACCAGACACCTCGAAGCGACTCGAGATCGAGGCGTTCCCCAAGCGGCGTCGAGTCTGCGACGTCACAGAAGACGAGCGTGACGGTCTTCCTGACCACGAAGTCAGTCTATGGCCAGTCGAAATCGATGCCTAGCCCGGCGTCGGGCCGGATCAGTCGTCGCCGGAAACCGAAAACAGCAGGAATTGGGTGAATTGCGCGGGTGCGAAGTTGTTGTCGCTGACGAGGACGAGCGAGCGGCGGCCGTGGCGCAGGTCGGGCCCGAACGTCATCCCCTCGACGTTGTCGAGCGGGATTCCGAGGTCGTCGAGGTCGAGCACGAGCGTCTTCTTGGCCGGTCGCAGCCCGGCGAGCAGCGTCGCGAGGCTGTCGAAGCCGTTGACGTTGTCGGCCCGCTTCAGGGAGACGTCGTAGAGCCGGATCTTGTTGCCCGTCCCGGGCGCGCCGACCGAGAACGAGCGCTCCATCGAGAGCAGCTCGTCGGTGTCGAGCGGAAGCAGCTCGACGAGCCCGCTGACTGCGAACTGGGTCGCCGGCACGGGAGGCTCCCTGATCGGGTCTGTCCAGTAGACGTACTGCCGGTCGAGGGTGCCGCGCTTGAGGTCGTAGCGCAGCAGCCGGGCCGGACTCCCGTTCGTGAGCGTGGCGGCCGGGCCGTCCTGCACGAGCGCGGCCTCGGTGCCCGTGAAGACGTAGCGGCCGTTGGGCGTCGCCCCCGCGCTCTCGAAGCCGAGGTTCTGGCGCACGCCGCGCGAGCCGTCGGCGACCGGGAGGAACGGGCTCGGAACGGGAAGCGACCCGAGCTGGCGGCCGTCGAGGCCGAACTCGCGCACCCACGGGTCGATCAACCGGGTTGCGAAGCCCTCCGATGTGATCACGAGCGTGCCGCGCTTGGTCAGCGTCAGGCCTTCGGGGTCGGTGCTGAGCGGCGCGAACGGCTGACCGGTCGCGTCGAGCAGGCTCGTCACGGCGACGATCTCGACCGCGGGAGCGCCCGCCGAGACATCGATCCTGAGCGTGTAGAAGCGAACGTTCGTCTGGTCGTCCGAGAGCGCGTAGTAGACATGCCGCCGCTTGTCGTACGCGATGCTGGAGAGCCCGCCGACCTCCGTCTCCTGGAACCGGGTACCGGTCGGGATGATCTGCTGCCCGAGGAACCGCAGCTCGAGACGGCCGTCGTCGTGACCGTGACCGTGGCCGTGGCCGGCGCGAGCGGCTCCCGCCGTCGCCGCCGCAAGGGTGAGCGCGACGAGCATTAGCCGCGCAAGCTTCATGAGTCCGAGCGCCATGTGCGCACCTCCGTCCGGTGTTACGCGAGCAGATAGACCGTGAAGACGATCGCGAGCACGACGACGACCAGGGCGGCAACCGCGATCTGCACGCCGCCCAGGACGAGCCAGGGCGTGCGCTCGCTCCGACCGCGTTCGGCCTCGGCTGCAAGCTCCTCGGTCTTCTCGATTGGATCAGGCATGCGGCCTCGATACCCGGTCACGCTAGGATCGAACCGTGCCCGACGCACTTCATTTCACCGGGAACGACGAGGCCGATCGGTTGATCGCGGCCGACCCGCTGGCGCTCCTCATCGGCTTCGTCCTCGACCAGCAGGTGACGGTGCCGACGGCGTTCGCAGGCCCGCTCAAGCTGAAGCAGCGGCTCGGCCGCCTCGACGCCGCCGAGATCGCGAGCACCGACCCGGACAAGCTCGCGGACGTCTTCCGTGAGCGCCCCGCGATCCATCGCTTCCCCGGCAACATGGCGAAGCGCACCCAGGAGCTCTGCGCCGTCGTCGCCGAGGAGTACGACGGTGACGCCTCTCGCGTCTGGCGGGATGCCGCCGACTCTGACGACCTGAAGCGGCGGCTGGAAGCGCTTCCCGGCTTCGGCGAGATGAAGGTTAAGGCACTCGCCTCGGTGCTCGCCCGTCGCTACGGGAACACGATGGCGGAGCCGCTCGTCCCGGACCACGCGATGCTCGGCGACGTCGACTCGGCCGAAGCACTTGCGGAGTACCAGGCTGCGAAGCGCGCGTACAAGGCCTCGCTCCGCGCAGCGAAGGCGTGATCGATCTCAGGACGTACCGCGACGGCGGCCAGTCCGCCGCCGATGTCGCACGCGAGGTCGCCGAGTTCGTGAGCGCCGCCGAGCGGACGCTGGAGCTCGCGCTCTACGACATACGTCTCCATGACGAGGCGGCCGCACTCGTCTCCGAAGCTCTGGTCGAAGCGCAGGAGCGCGGCATCGTCGTCCGGCTCGTCTACAACGTCGATCACCCAGGCCCGATCCCGGTGCCGCCGCCGCCGCAGACGGCGCCTGAGCTGCTCGAGGCTCTGCCGATCCCGACCCGCCCGATTCCCGGCGTCCCCGACCTGATGCACCACAAGTACGCGATCCGTGACCGCGACACGGTCTGGACCGGCTCGATGAACTGGACGCAGGACTCGTGGTCACGGCAGGAGAACGTGGTCACGATCGTCGAGTCGACCCAGCTCGCGTACGCCTACGGCCTCAACTTCGACGAGCTCTGGGAGACCGGGGACGTGATCGGCTCCGGCAAGGTCGAGCCGCGGCCCGTCGACGTGGACGGGATCGAGGTGCGTCCCTGGTTCACGCCCGAGCACGGCGAGCCGCTGGCGCACCGGATCGCAAAGCGGATCGGGCAGGCGAAGCGGCGGGTGCGCATCGCCTCGCCGGTGCTCAGCTCCGGCCCGATTCTCGGGACGCTGGCCGAGGTCTGCTCGGACGGCAAGGTGGACGTCGGCGGTGTCGTCGACGACACGCAGGTCGACGGCGTCCTCTACCAGTGGTACCTGAACGGGAACTCGAGCTGGAAGGTCCCGGCGCTTCGCCGCTTCCTCGAATCCGCCCGCTTCGCCGGCAAGCCGTCGACGAAATGGGCGCCCGACACGGTCCACGACTTCATGCACGCCAAGATCACCGTCGCCGACGACGTCTCGTTCATCGGCAGCTTCAACCTCTCGCACTCGGGCGAGATGAACGCGGAGAACGTCCTCGAGATCCGCGACGCCGACATCGCCGACAGGCTCGCGAGGTTCGTGGACGAGATTCGCGCGCTGTACCCGCTGGTCACGCTGCCGGAGGACAAGACTCCGGCTTCAGCGGCATCTCCACTCCTGTGAAGCGAATCGCGCTCCTCGCCGCCGGCGCGCTCGCGCTCGCCGTCGCTGTCGCCGTCGCCTCGGCGGCCAAGCTGCCACAGGCGCCGGCCTGTCCGGTCTTCCCGGCCTCGAGCCCCTGGAACCAGCGGGTCGACAAGCTGCCTGTCGTCGCGGAGTCCGACCGGATCGTCGCCGCGATCGGTGTCGACGACCACATGCACGCCGACTTCGGCTCCGGTCTCTGGGACGGCGGGCCGATCGGGATCCCGATCACTGTCGTCAGGGGCACGCAGGCGAAGTCTCGCCTCACGTTCCAGTACGCCTCCGAGTCGGACAAGGGGCCGTACCCGATCCCGAAGAACGTCGCGATCGAGGGCGGGCGACAGTCGGACGGCGATCGCCACGCGCTGATCGTCGACCGCGACGCCTGCAAGCTCTACGAGCTCTTCGCCCTCTACCCGACGGCGAACGGCGGCTGGCGCGCGGGCTCGGGCGCGATCTTCGATCTCCGCTCGAACAAGCTCCGTCCCGCCGGCTGGACGTCTGCCGACGCCGCAGGCCTGCCGATCCTGCCCGGCCTCGCCCGCTACGAGGACGTGGCAAAGGGGCGGATCGACCACGCTCTCCGGTTCACCGTCTCCGAGACGCGCGCCTCGTACGTCTGGCCGGCGCGGCACGTCGCGAGCGACAAGACCGACCCGTCGCTACCGCCGATGGGAATGCGCTTCCGCCTCAAGCGGGACTATCCCATCGCAGGCTTTCCGCGCCAGGCGCGGATCGTGCTCCAGGCGCTGAAGGAGTACGGAATGATCGTCGCCGACAACGGCTCCAACTGGTACGTCAGCGGCGCGCCGAGCCCGAAGTGGTCGAACGACCAGCTGCACACACTGCACCGCGTGCCCGGCTCGGCGTTCGAGGTCGTCGACGGGACGAAGCTCAGGAACTGACGCGGCGGGCGCCGACGAAGGACGACGACCTGCTCGCGAGCGAGGCGACGCGGACGACCGCGCCCGAGTGCGGCGCGTCGATGTAGCGGCCCTTGCCGATGAACAGGCCGACGTGGCCGAGCCCTGAGAAGAAGACCAGGTCGCCCGGCTTCAGTCCCCAGCGCGAGACCCTGCGCCCGTAGCTGTACTGCGAGGCTGCGTGGTGCGGGAGGCTGACGCCGAGCTTGCTGTAGACGTACATCACGAGGCCTGAGCAGTCGAAGCCGTGCCTCGGGCTCGCGCCGCCCCAGGCGTAGGGGACGCCGATGTAGCGGCGGGCGAGCCCGGCTGCGCGCTCCCCCAAAGTGATCCTCGGGCGCGACCGCTTCGCAGCGTGCGTCTTCCGATGCTTCGCTCGCTTGTGTGCGGCGTTCGGCTTGGGATGGCGCAGCTTGGCGGTGGTCGAGTGGGTGACGCCACGGAGCGCGACGTGAGAGCCGGCCCGCTGCGTGTGCACGGCGTCGGCTGCCGTGGTCTGCCAGACGGCGCAGACGAGCGTGGCAAGCGCGGCAGCGCAGAGAATGCGTAGTTGCATGAGATCGAGGGACGAGCTGCCCGGCACTTCCGCCGGGCCCGGGGGTCAGCCCAGGTTGCGCCAGTCGCAGAAGTGACGCGCAGGCGTCGAGAGGTGGGCTGCAGGAAACATCCGGCGTCCAGGGTAGCCCTCATCCCGCCGCTCGAAGTAGCCCAAATGGGGGATCCGCGCGGCCACGTAGCATCGAGTCGTGCGTCCGCGCCCCAACCGGATCGAACGGCTTCCGGAGCAGTACTTCACGTCCCTCCTCGCGCGAGTCGCGGCGGTGGCGGCAGAGCCCGGCGAGCCGTTGATCGACCTCGGCCGCGGCAATCCCGACGTCCCGCCGCCGGCGCATATCGTCGACGCCCTCGTCGACTCCGCGCGCGAGCACACGCCTTCCGTGCACGGATACGCACCCTTCGCAGGGCTCCCCGAGCTCCGCGAGGCGATCGCCGAGCGCTACGCGAACGTCTACGGCGTCGAGCTCGATCCGGATCGTGAGGTCGCGGTCGTTCCGGGCACGAAGACCGCGCTGGTCGAGGTCGCACTCTGTGTCGCCGGACCAGGCGACGCAATCGCGCTACCCGACCCCGGCTACCCGGACTATCGGTCCGCGGTCGCGCTCGCAGGGGCGGAGCACATGGTGCTGCCACTGGACGAGGCAGGTCGGCCCGAGTGGGACGCCCTCACGAGGAAGCCCGCACTCGTCTACCTCAACTATCCGTCGAATCCGACCGGGACGGCAGCACCGAGCGGCGTCTTCGGCGAGGCCGTCGCACTCGCGGACTGGACGGATGGAACCGTCCTGCACGACTTCGCGTACGGCGATCTCGTCTTCGACGGGCGCGCTCCGCGCAGCTTCCTCGCCGAGCCCGGCGCGCGCGAGGTCGGCGTCGAGCTCTTCTCCTTCTCGAAGAGCTACGGCATGGCGGGCTGGCGGCTCGGATTCGTGCTCGGAAACGAGGAGCTCGTGTCGCGGGTGACGTGGCTGCAGGAGCACGTACGCGCCGGGATCTTCGTCGCGCTGCAACGGGCGGCGATCGCAGCGCTCACCGGCCCGCAGGAGACGGTGGACGAGCGGAGAGCACTGTACGAGGCGCGTCGCGACCGGGTCGTCGCGGCCCTCCCCATGCTGTCGCCCCGTTGCGAGGGGACGTTCTTCGTCTGGCTCGACCTGCCGGAGGGGTGGTCCTGCGAGCGCCTGCTGCAGGAGGCGCGCGTCGCGCTCGCACCGGGCGAAGGATTCGGGGCGCGCGGGCGCGGCCGTGCACGGCTCTCGCTCGCGGTTCCGGACGAGACACTCGACGCGGGCCTCGAGCGGCTCCGGCAGGCGCTCGGCTGAGGGAACCGCGAACAGCCGAGAGGTGTAAGAGCGGCATGAAAGCCCTCCTCGGGATGCTTGTCGCCGCCTCGGTGCTGCTCTTCCTGCCGTCGGCGAGCGCGAAGAACTTCGGCCCCGGCGATCTGCGCGTGTGCAACGCCACTCGCTGCGTCCCGATCGTGAAGCGGGACGTGCTGCCGCTCCTCGGCTCCTTCTACTACAGCGGCCCGGCGCCGGCGCACCTCCGCACGCCCGCGCTCGGCGCGCCGTACTACCAGCTGCGCTTCCGGAACAACTACGTGACCGGCATCGTCGCGACCAGGGATCTCGATCGTTTCCTGAGCTACGGCGTCCACCTCGAGCGGTTCAGTGCGAATCAGTGGTACGCGGTGCCGTCCCGGCTGTCGGCGGAGCTACGCCGCCTCACCGCCGGCATGCGTCCACTTCACGTCACGCAAGCAGCGCTCGCGAAGTCGCACTAGGTCCGCCGGAAGGGCTCTACCCCCTCGCCCTCGATGATCAGCGCCGTCAGCCCGACCCCGGTTGTCGTCTCGTGCTCTTCGCCTGCGCTCCAGAAGACGACTTCGCCGACACTGATCGGCTCGGCGACCCCACTTGGGCCGCTCACCTCGCCCGACCCTTCGAAGACGGCCAGGATCTGTGGGTGCGTTGCCGGATGCCGGGCGATCCGCCCGCCGGGGCCGATCCGAAAGACCGCGGCCTGGATGGGCGAGCCCTCGGACACCGGGCGCGGCAGCGGCGCCACGGTCACCCCCTCCAGCAGATCTTCCTTGGGCGGCGAATGCCGCGTCGAGCCGAACCGGAATCTTTCCAAGCGAGCCTCCTCGTCTAGCTGAGCCGCGTCCAGGTAGAGATCGGTGCGGAGCGGATGCCGATAGACGGCGTCTGGCACGAGCTCACCGAGCCGAGCCAGGAGCTGTGTGCGTTCTTGCTCCGGCAGCGCGGCGATCATGCTCCACGAGGCCGCCTGCGCCAGAACCCCCTCTCGGTCGAGCTCGACCGGATTGGGGAAGCTCGCCTCCGTGAGCGGCTCGAACGGGCCCGGGAAGGGTGCGCGCCAGAGACCCGTTTTCACCGTGTGCTCTGGCGGCTTCTGGATCGCGAGGTCGTGATAGACGTCCCAGAACGCCTCGGGCAACTTCGGCTCGAAGTCGCCGTCTGCCTGGTTGAAGAGGATCGCGAGGACGCCCCGTGCCCGCAGCACGCGGGCGATCTCTCGTAGGACCTCGGCGTTGGCGAACCAGTGAAACGCCTCGCCGACGAAGACCGCATCGACAGAGTCGTCCGGGAGCGGGATCGCGTCGGCGCTCCCGTTGAGCGCCTCCGCCGCGGGAACCACGCGCTCGAGCACCGCCCGCATTCCGCCCAGCGGCTCCACCGCGATCACGCGGGCGAAGCGGGCAATGAGCTGCCGGGTCAGCTTCCCGGTGCCGGCCGCCAGGTCGAGCACGACCGAGTCTCGCGGAAGCTGGAGGGCATCGATTGCCGCCTCGGCGTAGCCCGGCCGTCCGCGCTCGTACGCCTCGGCGGCACGCTCGAAGCTGCGCGCGAGCTCGCTCAAACGCCGGCGAGGAGGAACGCGCGGCTCTCGCGCAGCATCTCGCGGGCGATCACGAGGCGCTGCACCTCCTGCGTGCCTTCGTAGATCTGGGTGATCTTTGCGTCGCGCATGAAGCGCTCGACCGGGTACTCCTTGATGTAGCCGTAGCCGCCGAGGATCTGGACGGCCTCGACCGTCACGTCCATCGCGACGTCGCCGCACAGGAGCTTCGCCATCGCCGAGGCCTTCGTCAGCTCCGCGTCGTCGGCGCCGTCGTCGCACATCTGGCCGAAACGGTAGAGGAGGCCGCGCGCCGCCTCGCACATCGTCTCCATGTCCGCGAGCTTCGCCGCGATCAGCTGGTGCTCCGCGATCGGCTTGCCCATCGTCTCTCGGCTCTTCGCGTACTCGAGTGCGTAGTCCGTGGCGCCCTGCGCGATCCCGAGCGCCTGCGCCGCGACGCCCGGCCGCGACCGGTCGAGGATCCGCATGGCGATCTTGAAGCCCTCTCCCTCCGCACCGAGCAGGTTCGCAACCGGGATGCGGCAGTCGTCGAAAGTCAGCTCGCCCGTCGTGGAGCCCGAGATCCCCAGCTTCGGCTCGAGCCGCGCGACCGCGAAGCCCGGCGCGTCGCTCTCGACGAGGAAGGCCGAGATGCCGGAGTGGCCCGCATCAGCGTCGGTCTTGGCGAAGACGGTGTACAGGTTCGCGACGCCCGCGTTCGTGATGAAGCGCTTGCCGCCGTTGAGGACGTACTCGTCGCCGTCGCGGACGGCGGTCGTCCGCATCGCGGCGGAATCCGAGCCAGAGCCTGCCTCGGTGAGCGCGTAGGCGGGCAGCCACTCGCCGCTCGCGAGCCGCGGCAGGTAGGCCTCCTTCTGTGCCTGCGAGCCGGCGAGCTTCAGGCCGAGCGAGCCGAGCTCCTGCACCGCGAGCAGGAGGCCGCTGGTCGCGCAGACTTTCGAGACCTCTTCGATCGCGACGAGCGCGAGCAGCGTGCCCGTGCCCGATCCGCCCCACTCCTCGTCGAAGAGAAGCCCGAACAGCTCGTGCTCTCGAAAGAGCTCGACCACGTCCCACGGAAACTCGTGCGACTCGTCGATCGCGGCAGCGCGCGGGGCGACGCGCTCGCGCGCCAGCGTGCGAACGAGCTCGCGGATTTCCCGTTGCTCTTCGGTCAGAACGTCCCAGGCCATCGCCCGGGATTGTATGGCTAGGCCGGCTCGTCCCAGGTGAAGACGACCGACGGCGCCGAGCGCTCGGACGGCCCGTGGTAGACCGCCTCGATGTTGTTGCCGTCCGGGTCGAGCACGTACGCGGCGAAGTAGCCGGGATGGTACGACCGCTCGCCGGGGACGCCGTTGTCGCGGCCGCCCGCGCCGAGCGCAGCCTCGTAGAAACGGCGCACGGCATCGTGGTCGGCCGCCTGGAAGGCGAGATGCATGTTCTGCGTCGGCGCTCCGTCCGCGCTCACGAAGAGCTCGTCGGACGCGAACCAGCCGTCGCCGCCACGGATCTCGAGGCCGATCGAGTTGAGCGCAGCCTCGTAGAACCGGCGGCTTGCCTTGAGGTCGGAGACGCGGAGGTGGACGTGATCGAAGAGGCGGCCTGCATGTGTCTCAGGCATGACGCCAGCCTAGCTCGGAAGGATGCGGCCGCGGACCTCGCCCAGCGGATCGCCGCGGAGGACGACCTCATCGCCGTCTTCGAGGAAGGTCCGCTCGCTCCCGTCCCCGAGCTTCACCGGCTCCTCCCCGTTCCAGCTCAGCTCGATCAGGCTTCCCTCGCTGCCGCGCTCGGGGCCGGAGATCGTGCCCGAGGCCATCAGGTCGCCGGTCCGGATGCGCGCCCCGTTCGACGTCGCGTGCGCGAGCTGCTGCGGCATCGTCCAGTAGAGGCCGCGGGCGTTTCCTCGCGAGACAACGGTGCCGTTCAACTGCACCTCGAGCGGGATGTCGAACGCCCAATCGCCCTCCACGCGCAGGTGCGGCAGCGGCTCGGGAACCTGCTCGGGCGCCGGCACCCGTCTGTCATCCAGCAGCGCGAGCGGCGTCACCCAGGCGGAGACCGAGGTGGCGAAGCTCTTGCCGAGGAACGGCCCGAGCGGGACGTACTCCCAGGCCTGGATGTCGCGGGCGCTCCAGTCGTTGACGAGCACGACTCCGAAGACGTGCTCGCGGAACGCCGCCGCCGGCACCGGCTCGCCCAGCGTGCTCGGCACGCCGACGACGAAGCCGAGCTCGAGCTCGATGTCGAGCCGGCGCGAGGGCCCGAACGACGGTGCGTCGGCATCCGGTTGCTTGGCTTGGCCTTGCGGCCGGCGCACCGGCGTGCCGCTGACGACGACGGTGCCGGCCCGGCCGTGGTAGCCGACCGGCAGGTGGCGCCAGTTCGGCAGCAGCGGCTCGGAGCCGGGACGGAACATGCGGCCGAGGTTCGTCGCGTGCTCGAGCGAGGAGTAGAAGTCGACGTAGTCGGCGACGGTGAAGGGCAAGCACCGGCTCGATCTCGTCGAGCGGGATCGCGTTGCCGGCTTCCGCCGCCGCCAGAGCCTCGTCGGTTGCGCGCTCCCATGCTTCCCGGCCCTGTGGCAGGAGCGCGTCGAGGCCGCCTGGGGCCACGTCGACGACGGCCTCGCCGGAGCGGAAGCCGAGCCGCGGCTCCCCGTCGGCGCGGGTGAACGTCCCGAACCCCTGGATCACAGGATCCCCAGCTCCGTCAGCTCTTCGACGGGCTCGAAGAACGAACAGCTGCCGACCGCGACGAGTTGCTCGCGGCGGACGCGCGCGAGCTCGTCGGCACCTGCTTCGCGATCGCCCCAGCGGAGACCCTCCGGCGTCAGCGAGACATTGCCCTCGAGCGCGTTCTGATCCTCGAATGCGCACGCAGCGAGAACGTTCAGGAAACCGTGCCGCTCGTCGGTCGCCAGTGGGTGGTGCAGGCCGGCGGTCGCCTTGAAGGGAACGCCCGCGTCGCGGCAGGCTCGGAGAAACCGTCCGAGCTCCGCGCGGGACGGGACCTCGGCGCCGCCGCAGCGCACCTTCGCGCGCAGGCCGCGCTCGGCGAGGCTCGGCCACCCTCGCCTCCAGCTCCTCGTCCAGAGGCAGTTCCACGTACGCCTCGCCTCGCAGGCCGTCGAGCCCGGCCGTCCACCGCGTCTCGGTCGCCTCGGCGCGCGGATCTCCGCCGTACGGCCCGTCGATGAGCACCGAGAGCGACCGGTCCTCGCCCTCGAGCTCGTCGAGGCGGGACGCCGGCCAGACGAGCCGGGCGAGCAGCCACGCGTGCTCGTCCGCCCGGGCCCGGCGATCCTCGTCGAGCGCGTCCGGCATCGGCAGGCTCGCAGGCGGAAAGAGCGGCGCGTGGTCGATGAGGTGGGCGAGCGCCGCGCGGCGCGCGTCGCTCACCGGCCGGCCTTGAGCGCCTCTGCTGCGGAGTCCCGCAGCAGTTTCGCTCGCGCCGCGGAGACGGTCAGGCGGAAGCCGGGCCGGTTGATCCGAAACGGCCGGTTGATCGGCGGCTCGTGCGTGAGGCCGGCCACCACGACGAGCGGCGGTCAGGTACGTACCGAGCTGGCTCGGGTGGAAGCCGTCGGCGCCGTAGAGCGGCAGCCGCGGGTTTCGCCGCCAGGCGGCTTGCCAGGCGCGACCGGCGGGATAGAGCTCGGCGCGCGCAGCCCTCGCCGCGTCCCTGTACGAATTGATGACGGCCGGAAGCGCATACGAGCGCTCCGACTCGGGCCACACGGTGAGGAGCGCAGGGCGGACATGGTGCTCCCGCGCCCGGTCTGCGAAACGCACCGCCCACTCGCGCAGGTTGACCTGGCTCTCGGGAAGCGACGACGGTCCCTGCTGCATCACGATTGCGTCCCAGTCGCCGGAGTCGAGTGCTGCGACTGCGGTGCCCGGCGCCCCAGTGGTCCTCGAGGCTCACCCCACCCGGCGCGATCGTGCGGTACGCGATCTCGGTGTGACCGAATTCTTGGCGAGCGTCGCCACCATCGCAGGGAGGTCATTCGTCGCCGTGAGACTGTTGCCGACGAAGAGGACGCGCAGCGGTGCCGGGCCGTTACCCCCCTGGGCCTGGGTGCCCCGCCGACGGCGAGCAGCACGGACAGCACGAGAAGGAGCGTCCGGCTGCGCATCCGCGCAAGGATATTCGGAGCGACCTAGGCGCGGCGGAAGACGATCGTCCTGCTGAAGCCGCCCAGGTAGCCCGCGCCGGCCTGGTTGACGCTGATCGCGACGCGGAGCGTCGACCTGCCCTTCGGAAGGGCCGCCCGGAAGGTCACTGGCCGGAAGAGCGCGACCGAGCGCTTGTTGAGGCGCAGACGCTTGATGGTCACCCAGCGGCCGGCCGCGGTGCGCCGCTGGAGCTGGACGCGACGGCCCGCGAAGGTGTGCGCGCCGGTGACGCGGGTCGACAGGAGGCCGGCTGCGGTCCTGCGAAGGGAGACGGCGGGGCCGACTCCTACCGTGGTCGCGCCGCTCCTGCCGCCGCTCCAGCTCGCCAGGTACGACGTGCGGATCCGCGGTCTCGCGACGTAGCGCCACGTCCCGTCAGCGGCGGTCAGGACGGTCGCCACCGACCTGAAGGATCCTTCGCCGAATGGCTGGGCGAACACGATCACGGTCTCGCCGGCCCGCTTGACCGGGACGGATCCCGACAGCGTGATGCCACGTCCGTAGACGACCCGGAGCGCGGGGGTGAAGAGCGTGACGCCGACCGTCGCGAACGTCGCGTCCGCTCCTCGACTCGTCCCTGCGTCGCTCGTCGCGACGAGCCTGTAGTGGTAGGTCGTCCCCGGCGTCAGCCTCGTGAGCGCTGCGGTCACGGTTCGTGCTCCGGCGCCGGAAGGCACGCTGTGGTTCGGCGTCCGCGAGCCGTAGCGCGTGGTCGTGCCGTACTCGAAGTACCAGTTCGTCGACCGGCCTCTGCGGTCGACGGCGCCCGTCAGGGTCGCGGTCGTCGTCCCGACGCTCTGGGCGGCGCCCGTGCGGACGGAAGGCGCAAGCGACGTGCTGAACGTCCGGTCGCCGCCGACGGTCGTGCCCGGAGGCGTTCGTCGCGACGAGGCGGTAGTGGTAGGTGGTCGTTCTGCTCAGACCCGTGAGCGACGACGGCGACCTTGACCGACCCGGTACCCGAGCCCGCGCTCTTGGCAGAGGTCTTGGTGCCGTAGTTCGTGCTCGTCCCGTACTCGAAGTACCAGGTCGTGCTCTGTCCATTCGGGGTGACCGTGCCGTTCAGCTTCGCCGACGTCGGAGCGATCGAGCTCGCGGCGCCGGTGACCGCCGTCGGCGAGGTGACCGTCGAGAAGGTCTGGTCCGCGCCCCGGCTCGTGCCCGCATCGCTGGTGGCAACGAGGCGGTAGTGGTAGAGGCGGCCGCGCGTCAGGCCCGACACCGGTGCCGCGACGCCGGTTGTGCTCGTGCCCGCGCCGGCGCTCTTCTCGGCCGTCTTCGATCCGTAGCCCGTGCCCGTCCCGTACTCGAAGTACCACGTCGTCGCGCGGCCGTTCGGATCGACGGTGCCGTTGAGCGTCGCGGTGGTCGTCGTCACGCTCGTCGCGGAACCGGTGACCGCGACCGGCCCGGCGGAGGTAGTGAAGATCCCGTCGGAGCCATGGGCTGTGCCGGAGCTGTTCGTCGCCACCACCCGGTAGTGGTAGGTGGTGCCGGCCGTGAGGCCGGTGAGCGAGGCCGATACCGCCGTGTTCGCCGTGCCGGAGCCGGCGCTCACATTTGCGGTCTTCGTGCCGTAGCTCGTGCTCGTCCCGTACTCGACATACCAGGTGGTCGCCTGGCCGCCGGGATTCACCGTCCCCGTTGCGGTCGCCGTCGTCGGGCCGACCGCGGTGACCGGGCCGGTGATCGCCGACGGGGTTACGGCCGCCGCTGCACCCGCGAAAGCGAGGGCAATCGTCGAACCGAGAACCGCGAGACCGAGAAATCTGTGGATGCTGCCGCCCTTCTGTGCGAGTGGTGAAGCTGAAATACCCGCCCCTGGTAAAGAGGGTGCTAGGAGACTGGAAAGGTTCTGTTCGGGTGTGGGCGCTAGGCTCACCGCCGATGATCCTGGAGAACGGCGTCATCCGGACGATGGACCCCTCGCTCCCGACCTCGCGGGCGCTTGCGCTCGCAGGCCCGTACGTCGCCGGCGGCGTCGGGGTGCACGAGACGGCGCTTGCGAGCCCTGACGTCGTCGACCTCGGCGGGCGCTGCGTCCTCCCCGCCTTCACCGATTCGCACGTCCATTTCCCGACCTGGTCGCTTGCGCAGCAGCAGGTGTCGCTCGACGGCTGCGCGTCGTTCGACGAGGCGCTCGCCCGGGTCCGGGACGCCGAAGTCGTCCCCGGTCGCTGGCTGCGCGGCTACGGCTGGCGCGACGGGGACTGGAGCCCCTACGTCGCGCCGAGCAAGGACGCGCTTGACGAGGTCACCGGCGAGACGCCGACGATCATGATCTCGAAGGACTACCACTCCGCCTGGCTGAACTCGGCTGCGCTCGCGGCGGCGGACGCCGACCTCGACGTGGAGGGCGGAGTCGTCGAGCGCGACGAGCACGGCGAGCCGACCGGAATCCTCCGGGAGGAGGCCGCCTGGCGGTTCCGCGACCGCTACGTCATCACGACCGAGGACGAGTGGGTCGAGGCGACACGTGCCGGGATCAAGCTCGCGAACTCGCGCGGCGTTGCGGCAGTCCACGACAAGGACGGCTGGCTCGGCGCGCCGGGCATCTTCCAACGCCTGCGCGAGGAAGGGAATCTGTCGCTGCGGGTCTGGGGCTCGATCCCGCACGCTCAGCTCGACAGCGCCGCTGCACTCTCGCTCCGCTCAGGCTTCGGGGACGAGTTCCTCCGGATCGGCTACCTGAAGTGCTTCATGGACGGCACGCTCGGCTCGCGGACGGCGTTGCTGACCGACGGCTCAGGCGTCGAGATCACCTCGCGTGAGGAGCTCGAGGAGATCATCCGTCGCGGCGCCGAGCGCGGCTGGCCGGTCGGCGTGCACGCGATCGGCGACCAGGCGAACCGGAATGCGCTCGACGCGTTCGACGCGACCAGAGACGCCTGGGAGCACAAGGGGCTGCGGCAGCGGATCGAGCACGCGCAGTGCGTGACCCCGGAGGATCTCCCCCGCTTCGCCGGGCTCGGGATCGCATGCTCGGTGCAGTTCTCGCACGCACCGTCGGACCGCGACCTCGCCGAGCGCCTCTGGCCCGACCGGCTCGAGGGCACCTACTCCTTCCGCTCGCTGCTCGACTCCGGCGCCGTCGTGGTCAACGGCTCGGACGCCCCGGTCGAGGAGCTCGATCCGCTCGCGGGAGTCGTCGCCGGTGTCCTCCGCTCGAACGACGGACGGCCCGCGTGGAGGCCGGAGGAGGCGCTGACCGTCGAGCAGGCGTTCCACGCCACCTGCGTTGCTCCCGCCTGGCTCTCGCACGACGGACGCCGCCGCGGCAAGCTGATTCCCGGCTATCTCGCCGACCTCGTCGTGCTCGACCGCGACCCCTTCACCTGCGAGCCGGAGGAGCTGCGCGAGGTTCAGGTCGTGGCCACAATGGTCGGCGGCCGCTGGGTGTTCAACGCACCTCCCTGGTAGCGCTTGCGCCAGCCGTCACGGTCGTGCGAGGATCGGCTGGCTTCTGACATGACACCGCGAGAGGCATCCCACTGATGGCCACCGTCGCCGTCGACCACGTCGTCACCCGCGACCAGGTGATCTGGGGCTTCGGGCCGGATCTCGAGCCGGTGCTCGAGGTCGAGCCCGGGGCGACCGTCCGCTTCGAGACGAACGACTGCTTCACCGGCCAGATCCAGTCGGAAGCGGACCTCGTCAGCGACATCGACTTCTCGCGCGTCAACAGCGCCACCGGGCCGGTCGCGGTGCGCGGCGCCGAGCCGGGCGACTCGCTCGTCGTCGAGCTGCTCGAGATCCGCCCAGGCCCACGCGGCTTCGCGACGATCATCCCCGAGTTCGGTCAGCTGATCGACGCAGTGAAGTCACCGGTGACGTACGTCTTCGACGTCGACGAGGAGACGATCCGGATGAACGACCGGATCAGCTTCCCGCTCCGCCCGATGGTCGGCGTGGTCGGTGTCGCCACCGACGGCGAGGAGATCACGAACGGCTGGGCCGGCCGGCACGGTGGCAACCTCGACGACCACAAGCACGGGCCGGGCGCGAAGCTCTTCTTCCCCGTGCGGCAGCCGGGCGGGATGTTCGCGGTCGGCGACATGCACGCGTCGATGGGCGACGGGGAGATCTGCGGGACTGGCGTCGAGATCGGTGGCGAGGTCGTCGCCCGCTTCGACGTTCTGAAGGGCAAGCAGGCGGTGTGGCCGGTGACCGAGCTTCCGGACGCGTGGCTGACGCACGGCACCTCAGACGGCGACTTCCACGAGGCCATGCAGGCAGCAACCGAAGAGGCGGCGAAGCTGCTCGTCGATCAGTGGGGCTTTTCGATCGAGGAGGCGTTCGTCTTTCTCTCGGTTGCGTGCGACGTCGGCATCTGCCAGGCCTGCAGGCCCTCGCCGTTCAGCGCGATCGCGCGCGTCTCGATTCCGAAGCTCAGCGCGACGCCGGGACCGTTCAGCTAGGACCCAAACCCTCTAGGCCGAGCGGTCGACCCAGACCTGGGCGAGCTCGACGAGCATCGCCGCTGCGGCGGCCATGTCCTGCACGCTCGCCCATTCGCGGCGGGAGTGGTACTCCGAGCCGCCCGTGAAGAGATTGGGCGTCGGAAGCCCGCGAAGTGAGAGGCGGGCGCCGTCGGTGCCGCCGCGGATGATCGAGTGCACGGGCTCCACACCGAGCCGCCGGATCGCTTCCTCGGCCGCCTCGATCACCTCGGGATGCTGCTCGATCACCTCGCCCATGTTCCGGTACTGCTCCTCTTCGACCACATCGACCGAGGCGCGCGGCTCGCGCGCTTTGACGTCGTCCGCGAGACCGCGGAGCAGCGCAACATGCTCCTTCATCTTCGCCGCGTCGTGGTCGCGGACGATGAACTCGATCGTCGCCTCCTCGGCACCGGCAGAGAGCTTCGTGGGGTGGACGAAGCCCTCGCGCTCCTCCGTCGTCTCGGGCGAGCGGCCGTCGCGCGGCAGCCCGGCGACGAGATCAGCGGCGAGCTTTGCCGCGTTCACGAGCTGCCCCTTCGCCGTGCCGGGGTGGGTCGACCGGCCCCGGATCGTGATCGTCACCTTGGAGGCGTTGAACGTCTCGGCCTCGATCTCGCCCAGCTCCGACCCGTCGAGTGTGTATGCGAACCTGGCGCCGTAGCGCTCGAGCTCGAGGTGGTCGGCGCCGCCGGCGACTTCCTCGTCGACCGTGAAGCAGACGCGAATCGGAGCGTGCTCGCGGTCCGGGTTCCGCTTCAGGTACGCGACGGCGGCCATGATCTCCGCGACGCCGGCCTTGTCGTCGGCGCCGAGGAGCGTCGTGCCGTCGGTCGTGACGATGCCGTGGCCGATCTTCTTCTTCAGCAGCGGCAGCTCCTCGGGATCGAGCACGACGCTCGGGTCTCCGGGCAGCTCGATCACACCGCCGTCGTACCCCTCGTGCACCTGCGGCTTGACATTGGTGCCCGTGACATCCGGCGAGGTATCGACGTGCGCGATCAGCCCGATCGGCGGCGCCGACTCCACGCCCTGCAGCGAGCCGTAGACGTAGCCGTACTCGTCCAGGCGCACATCCTCGAGCCCGATCTCCTCGAGCTCGTCGCGCAGCAGGCGGCAGAGATCGAGCTGCTTCTCGGTCGATGGCGACGCCGCGACCCCGTGCGCCGACTGCGTGTCGATCTGGACGTAGCGAAGAAACCGCTCGAGGACGTCGTCCGCCAGCTCGGCCGCGAGCGGCGTGACGAAATCGGCCTTAGGAGAGGTCGCCAAGACGGGTGTAGAGCTCCTGGATCGTGTCGACGCCCCGCGGGAAGAACTCGACGAGCATTCGCTCGTTCGGCGAGTGCACGTTGCTCTCGGGCAGAGCGAAACCGGTGAGGATCGTCGGGATCCCCTTGTCCTGCAGCGCAGGCATGATCGGCAGCGTCCCGCCCGACCGCGTGAGGATCGGCCTGATCCCGAACGCCGACTCGAACGCGTCCTGCGCGATCTTGATCGCCTGCGAGTCCGTCGCGACGAGCCCTGGCCGAGTCGAGCCCGGAAGCTCCTCGACCTCGACGGTGGCGCCTTCCGGCGCAGCTTCCTTGAGCAGGCGCTCGACCTCGGGTGCGACCGCCTCCGGTGTCTGCCCCGGCGCGAGGCGGACGGTGAAGTTGGCCTGCGCGTCGCTGACCACGGTGGTGTTCTTGAGACCCGGCTTGCCGCCGAGGATGCCGTTCACCTCCACGGACGGCTCGGCCGTCGTACGGAGGTAGAACTCGTCGGCGGCCCGAGGGTCGTAGGGGACGGCCCCCGCATCGCGGAGGACGTCGGCGCCGGACGGCTGCTGCCCCCAGCCCTCACGCTCCTCGTCCGTGACCGGCGCGATCCCGACTCGCAGCGCGTCGGGCACACGGCCGTCGCGCGGCAGGATGGCGCCGAGGGTCTCCGACAGGACGTGAATCGCGTTCATCGCGGCGTTGCCGTACATCCCCGAGTGGAGATCCCGCTGGCCGGTGCGGACGCGGATGTTGAACGCCGCGAGGCCGCGGGTGGCGATCGAGAGCGCCGGCAGGTCGCGTGACTCCATGCCGCCGTCGAAGATCACGCACGCATCGGCGCCGCGCTCGTCCTGCGCGAGGAACTCGACGATCGACTGGCCACCGACCTCCTCCTCGCCGTCCGAGACGATCCGGATGTTGATCGGAAGCGCGCCATCCGCCGCGAGCTGGCCGGCCGCCTGCAGGAGCATCCAGAGCTGTCCCTTGTCGTCGGCCACGCCGCGCGCATAGAGCCACTCGTCGCGGATCGTCGCCTCGAAGGGATCCGACTCCCAGAGATCGAGCGGCGCCGGTGGCTGGACGTCGAAGTGGCCGTAGCAGAGGACCGTCGGAGCGTTCTCGGCTCCCGACGAGGCCCGGATCTCGCCGACGACGAGCGGCCGGTCGCCGTACGGCAGGAGCTCCGCCTCGCCGCCCCCACGCCGGATCTTGTCGGCCACCCACTCGGCCGCACGGACAACGTCGTCCGAGTGCGCCGGATCGGCGCTCACCGATTGGATGCGAAGGAGCTCGCTGAGCTCGTCGAACCAGGTCGTGTCCAGAGTGCTCATCGTCGCGAGTCTAGGGAAACCGGCGACCTCGGCGGTCCCGGACCGTCCTTTCGGGCGATTGCGAAAGTCGCGCCGCTGCCGAGGATGAGACGAGATGAGAGTCACTGCGGCGCTCTCGCTCTTGCTTCTGGCCCTGCTCGTCGGGCCGGAGCCTGCGCGCGCCGGCTCCGACCTCCTGATCGGCGTCCACGACGACAGCATCAAGTGGACCGAACGGCCGACACGGATTCTCGGCACGATGCAGGCGCTCGGTCTCGGAGGCATGCGCGTGACGCTCGAATGGCATCGGGGCAAGAGGCATCTGACCGGCGCCAACCACGACGCCCTTCGGCGCGCGATCGCCGCGAAGGGACATGGCGTGCGGACGGTGCTCGGGGTTTTCGGCCGCGCCGCTGATGCACCGCGCGACGCAGCGGCCCGTGAGGACTACTGCCGCTTCGTCCGCAATGTCCTGTTCCGGTACGGCGAGGTTCGGGACGTAGTGATCTGGAACGAGGCGAACTCGGACACGTTCTGGCAGCCCCAGGAAGGAGCACCGGCGGACTACGCCGCTCTCCTCGCTCGCTGCTGGGATCTCCTGCACGCCTTCGTCCCGGGCGTGAACGTCCTGACGACGACGGCATCGAGCCACGATCCCGCCGCCTTCATCCGCGGTATCGGCGCGGCCTACCGCGCGAGCGGTCGGAAGCGGCCGCTCTTCGACGCCGCAGGCCACAACCCGTATCCACTTTTTCCCGGCGAGCCGCCCACCGCAGGACACGACGTGTACATCGGCCAGGGCGACTACGACCGTCTCGTCACCGTGCTCGACGAGTCGTTCGCCGGGACCGCACAGCCGCCGACGCCGATCTGGTACCTCGAGAACGGCTTTCAGACGAGCACGGTCGGGCAACTGCGCCGCTCGCACTATTCCGGCCGCGAGACCGTCGCCCGAACGCTCGAGCCTGCGGCGCAGGCGGCCCAGATCGCCGCCGCGCTCAGGCTCGCCAACTGCCAGCCTCGCGTCGCCGCCTACTTCAACTTCCTGCTCGTCGACGAGACACTGCTCGGCGGCTGGCAGTCCGGCCTACTCTGGGCCGACTGGAGGCGCAAGCCTGCGTTCGAGTCCTACAGGGCGGCGATCGCCGAGGTCCGCAGCGGCGCCGTCGACTGCGCGACCGCGCTTCGCGGCTGACTGCTACGCCACGTCGCGCAGCTGGGCTGCGAGGGCCAAGGCCCGAAGCTTCTTCAGACCCTGGTTCTCGATCTGCCGGATCCGCTCGCGCGTGACGTTGAACGCGCGGCCGACCTCATCGAGCGTCCGGGGCTGCTCGCCGTCGAGGCCGTAGCGAAGCTCGAGCACCCGCCGCTCGCGATGTGAGAGCGACTTCAGGATCGAGCGGAGCGCCTCGTTGCGCAGCGTCTCCTCGGCCATCTCGTCCGGCAGCGGCGCCGTCTCGTCGGTGAGGAAGTGCCCGAACTCCGACTCGTCCTCGTCGCCGACAGGCTTCTCGAGCGAGATCGGGGTCTGCGCGCTCCGGCGGATCTGCTCGATCTCCTCCGGCTGCAGGTCGAGCTCGATCCCGATCTCGAGCGCACTCGGGTCGCGGCCGAGCTTCGCGCGGAGCGCGCGCTCGGTGCGAACGATCTTGTTCAGCTTCTCGACCACGTGCACCGGCATGCGGATCGTGCGTGCCTTGTCGGCGAGCGCACGGGCGACCGCCTGGCGGATCCACCAGGTCGCGTACGTCGAGAACTTGAATCCCTTCCGGTAGTCGAACTTCTCGGCCGCGCGGACGAGGCCGATCGTCCCCTCCTGAATCAGGTCGAGGAACGGCAGGCCCTGGTTGCGATAGCGCTTGGCGATCGAGACGACGAGGCGCAGGTTCGCCTCGACCATCGCCTGCTTCGCCGCATGCTCCCCGCGCTCGATCCGCTTCGCGAGCTCGACCTCCTGCGCGGCGGTCAGCAGCGGCACCTTGCCAATGTCCTTGAGGAAGAGCTGCAGCGTGTCGGTCGAGACCTCGCGCGCCTCCTCCACCTCCGCCTCGGGCTCCTCGCGCTCCACGACCTCGATCTGGAGCTCTTCGAGCGCAGCGTAGAACTCGTCCATCTGGGCGGCGTCGAGATCGAGCTCGTCCAGCGCGCTCGCAATGTCGTCCGCAATCAGCTTGCCGGCTTGCTTGCCGCTGTCCAGCAGTGCCTTTGCCTCGTGCGAGGCCATGACATCGAATGCCGGACCTGCGATGGCGTTAGTGGATCCCCCTGCGCTCACTTCGGCTCCCCCTCCGATCGCGCTCACCGTAGTTGCGATTCGTAAAAACCGCAACACCTTCCTAGCAAAGTTGTGGAACCTTGCCAGAAGCTCCTCCCAGGCGCCATAGGCCGTTAGACCTATCTTCTGCGTCAGCCGGTCCCGGCCTTGCCCAGTTCCTGGAGGTATCGCTCCGCCTCGTCGGCGATGCGGCTTCCCGGCTCCGCCGCACGGGCGAGCCGCAACTGACGCTTCGCCGCATTCAGGTCGCTCTGCCAGAGGAGAAGGACGCCGAGGTGAAAGCGCACGGTCGCCGACTCGGGATACCGCTGCGTGAGCGGCCCGAGGCGGCCGAACGCGCCGGCCGGATCGCTCTTTTCATAGCGCCCGACCGCATCCGCGACGAGCGCGTCGACGTTGTTCGGCGCAAGACGCAGCGCCGCCGCGAAGGCACGCCGCGCGGAGACCGGCCGGCCGAGCCGCTGCAGCGCAATTCCGTAGATCAGCAGGCCGCGCGCGCTGCGGTCGGCGCGCAGCGCATCGAGTTGCGCCGCCGGGGTGCCGCCCTGGACGCGGTAGGCGAAACTCGGCGTGAACACCGGCAGGCCGGGCGCGAGCTCAGGATGGATGAGGTCGTCCGCCCAGATCGCGTAGGGCGTGTCCGGCTCCACGTCACGGGCCTCGCGCCAGGCGGCGGCCGCCTCGCCGGTACCGGCCCAGAGGCGTGCGAGCCCGACATGAAGCTGGACGAGTGCGCTGCGGGGGTAGAGCGCCCCGAGTTGCTCGATCCGGTCCTCCGTTCCGGGCCAGGCCGCGAACGCCGCGCCGAGCTTCGCCTCGAGCGAGTCGTGACGGGCGAAGATCGCGCCCGCCTCAGCTCGTTGACCTGCTGAGTAGAGCTGGATCGCGCGGCGGAGATCCCGCGCCTCGGCGTCATTGCGGACCCCGAGCGAGACCTCGAGCGGCGGCGCGCCCTTGCGTGGCTTCGGCGCCACCGTGGTCGCTGCGCCGGGCCCGCTCTCGTCGGCGGAGATCACTGCCGCCCCGGCCACGACCACGGCTGAGAGCGCGGCGAGACCCGCGACGATCAGGGCTGTGCGCGCACGAGGGGACACGCCGCCACACTAGCCTCGAGCGACGTACTCCTCGAACCGCGACGCGACCGCCTCAGCGGTCGGCATCGCGCGGATCTCGGCCTCCACCCGCCGCGCCGCGTCGGTGAACGACGGCTCGTCGAGGACGCGCTTCAGCGCGAGCCGCACGGCGTCTGCGGTCAGCTGCTCCGGCCGCACCACGACCGCAGCGCCCGCGGCCTCGCAGCGAACTGCATTGTCGAACTGGTCTGCCCCCTGCGGGACGAGCACGAGTGGCAAGCCGTGCGCGAGTGCGCCGCGAACGCTGCCGGAACCGGCGTGCGCGACGACCGCGGCGGACCGGGGCAACACCTGCTCCTGCGGCACGAACCGCTCGACCCGGACGTTGGGCGGCCAGCCGCCGAGCGACTCGGGATCGACATTGCGACCAGTCGTCACCAACGCGGACACCGAGCCGTCGAGCCCGTCGAGCAGCCGGCGGAGCAGCTCGGGCTTGTTGAAGACCGTGCCGAGCGTGACATAGACGAGCGGCCGCCCGAGCGCGTCCAGCCAGGCCGCGGCGTCCTGTGGCTCCGCCGGCGCATGACCGAGCCGGATGCTGTCTCCGAGCGGCTCCTCCCACGAAAAGCTGGGCGGGCTCAGGTCGATGTACAGGCCACGGAAGGCCCCGGCGTGACCGTCGGGCTCGACGCCCACCGAGCGCCAGAGCGGCGCCATGTACTCGGCGGCGTAGGCCAGAGCGGCAAACGGGACCATGACGCCGAACGAATGGTTGGCCGTTCGTACCTCGAGCGCGGCCGCCACGGCAGGTGCAGCGAGGTCGCCGCTCTCGTACACGATCGCCTGTGGCTGCCAGGCGCTCGCGACCTCGAGGAGCTCGGGCAGCTTCGACGGAGCGTGGCCCTCGGCGAAGATGCGCCTGAAGAGATGAGGACGCCGCTCGCCCTCCGGCAGCGCCTGGATCCCGGCGCGGAACTGCTCGAAGTACGCCAGCGCCTCCGAATGTGGGCGCCCGGCGGGCAGTGCGTCGAAGCCCTCGGCGGCAACATGCTGATGCCAGCTTGCCTCCGTCGCGAACACGATCTCGTGCCCTGCTTCCTGGAGAGCCCGTGCGAGCGGCAGCAGCGGCCGGAAGTGGCCGTCGAGCGGCGTCGTGCTGAAGAGAATCCGGATCGCACGATCATCTCGCACGGGAAGAACTGCGCCGCGCGTATCGTTTAGGGAACAGATGGCGACGTACAGAGAGCTGCTCGCTCAGGTGAAGACCGAGATCGACGAGGTCGGCGCGGCCGACGCGCGCGAGCGCCAAGGCTCGGCGGTGTTCGTCGACGTGCGCGAGCGCGAGGAATGGGAGGAAGGCACCGTTCCCGGCGCCGTCCACATTCCGCGCGGCCAGCTCGAATCGAGGATCGAAGGGCTCGTGCCGGATCGCTCGACAGAGCTCGTCCTGTACTGCGCCGGAGGCTCCCGCTCCGCCTTTGCAGCGAAGGCGCTGGGCGAGCTCGGCTACGACAACGTCACGTCGCTGATCGGCGGCTTCACGGACTGGAAGCGCAACGGCTACCCGGTCGAGACTCCGACCAGCCTCACACCCGACCAGCGCCGCCGCTACTCGCGGCACCTGCTGATTCCGGAGGTCGGCGAGGCCGGACAGGAGCGGCTGCTCAACTCGCGTGTGCTCCTGATCGGCGCGGGCGGGCTCGGCTCGCCTGCATCGCTCTACCTAGCCGCCGCAGGCGTCGGCACGCTCGGCATCGTCGATGCCGACGTCGTGGACGACTCGAACTTGCAGCGCCAGATCGTCCACTCGACCGACCGGCTCGGCGAGGCGAAGGTGCTCTCGGCAAAGCGCACGATCGAGGCACTGAATCCCGACGTCGAGGTGAAGGCCTACGAAGAACGGTTGACGTCCGAGAACGTCGAGCGAATCCTCGGCGAAGGCTGGGACGTGATCGTCGACGGCGCCGACAACTTCCCGACCCGCTACCTCGTCAACGACGCGTCCGTGTGGCACGACATTCCCGTCGTCCACGGCTCGATCTACCGCTTCGAGGGCCAGGTGACCGTCTTCCAGCCGGGTGATGGTCCCTGCTATCGGTGCCTCTTCCCGACTCCGCCGCCGCCGGAGCTCGCTCCGAGCTGCGCAGAGGGCGGCGTGCTCGGCGTGCTGCCGGGCATCATCGGCTCCTTTCAGGCGAACGAGGCGCTGAAGCTGCTGCTCGGAATCGGCGAGACACTCGAGGGCCGGCTCCTCCTCCTCGACGCGCTCGGAACGACGGTCGACGAGGTCGCCGTCAAGCGCGATCCCTCCTGCCCGGTCTGCGGCGAGCACCCGACGATCACCGAGTACGTGGACTACGTCGAGTTCTGCTCCGGGGTGCACGCGTGACGAAGGTCCGGATTCCGCCCACGTTGCGTGCCGAGGTCGGCGGCGAGCGCGAGGTGATCGGAGAAGGCGAGACCGTACGCGAGGTCCTCGAGGACGTCGCAGGACGCTACCCCGCACTCGAAGGTCAGCTGTTCGAGAGCGGCGGCATCGCGCCGTTCGTGAACGTGTACCTCGGCGGCGAGGACGTGCGAACCCTCGACGGACTCGAGACACGCGTCAACGGGTCGTCCCTGATTCTCCTACCGGCCATGGCCGGTGGGCGCTAACACACTCGCGCCAAGCCTTCTCGACCTCGTCGGCAACACGCCGCTGGTCGAGCTCTCTCGCTTCGCGCCCGGCCCGGTGAAGGTCTTCGCGAAGCTCGAGGCCCAGAACCCCACCGGCTCGATCAAGGACCGCGTCGCGAAGGCGATGATCGAGGCTGCAGAGGCGTCCGGCGAGCTCCAGCCCGGGCGGCGTCTGCTGGAGCCGACGAGCGGGAACACAGGGATCTCGCTTGCGCTGGTGGCGAAGCTGAAGGGCTATCCGCTCACGTGCGTGCTGCCCGAGAATGCGACCGCCGAGCGCCGTCGCGTCCTGCGCCTGTTCGGCGCGGAGGTGATCGACTCGCCCGGGGAGCAGGGCTCGAACGGCGCCGTCCGGCTCGCGCTCGAGCTCGCCGAACGCGATCCGTCCTGGTTCATGCCGTTCCAGTACGCGAACGAGGCAAATCCGCGCGCGCACTACGAGGGCACGGGGGCCGAGATCGCCGAGGCGCTCGACCGGATCGACGTCGTCGTCGCCGGCCTCGGCACCGGCGGCACGCTGATGGGCACCGGCGCCCGCTTGCGCGAGACCTTCCCGGACGTCGTCGTCGCGGCGGCCGAACCGCTCCCCGGTGAGGCCGTGATGGGCCTGCGCTCGCTCGCGGACGGCTACGTGCCGCCGATCCTCGACGTCGAGAAGCTCGACCGGAAGATCCTCGTGTCGAACGAGGCCTCGGTCCGGGGCCTGCGGCAGCTCGTCGACACCGAGGGCATCTTCGGCGGCGTCTCCGCGGGCGCCGTGGCGCACGTCGCCCGGCAGCTCGCGGCCGAGCTCGAGGAAGGCGTCGTGGTCTGCATCCTCGCCGACGGGGGCTGGAAGTACCTCTCCGCCGATTTCTGGGAGGCCGACGACGTGGCGCAGTCGATGGAGCGAACCGTCTGGTGGTGATTCCGGTCGAGATTCGGGCCGAACTGCGGGCGCACGCCGAGGAAGAGGCGCCGAACGAGGCCTGCGGACTCGTGGTCGTCAGGGACGGAGTCGCCGAGCAGTACGTGCGTGGGCGGAACGCAGCGGCGTCGCCGTACCGGTTCGAGCTCGAGGTGCCGCCGGAGACGTGGTTTCTCGAGGACGAGGGGCTGCGAGCTCGCCGTGTTCCACTCGCACCTCTCCTCACCGCCGCGCCCGTCGCGCACCGACGTCGAGAACATCGGCCTCTGGCAGGGGAAGCCGTATCTGATCCTGTCCCTCGGCTCCGACTCGCTCGCCGGCTGGACGATCAACGACGGCCGCATCGAGCCGCTCGCCGTCGTGGCCTGAACTAGGGTTTCAGGTCATGGAGGTCGAGCAGATCCGGCCGCGCCTCTGGCGCTGGACCGCGACGCATCCGGACTGGTCCCCGGACGAAGGCGGCCCGGATGGATGGGAGCCGGAAGTCTCGTCGCACGCACTCGTGGAGGAGGACGCCCTCGTCCTGATCGACCCGCTCGTGCCGGACGATGACGAGGACCGGTTCTGGCGTGCGCTCGACGGCGACGTGGAGCACCACGGGGCGCCGCAGATCGTGCTCACGGGGTACTGGCACGCGCGCAGCTCGCAGACGATCTTCGACCGCTACCCGGACGCGCGGGTCTGGGTACCCGAGGCTGCGGCGGAGAGGGCGCTCGAGTGGGTCGAGCCCACGGACACGTTCGCCCCAGGGGACAGGCTGCCGGGAGGGGTGGAGTCGAAGAAGACCGAGTACACGACCGAGGTGCTGCTCTGGATCCCCTCCCAGCGCGCGCTCGCTGCGGGCGACGTCCTGCTCGGCACGCCCGAGGGCGGCGTCCGCGTCTGCCCCGACTCCTGGCTCGCCAAAGGAGTCTCACCCGTGGCGCTTCGCGAGCAGCTGCGGGCGCTGCTCCTCGATCTGCCGATCGAGCTCGTTCTGCTCGCCCACGGCACGCCCGTGCGCGAGGACGCCCACGCTCAGCTCGAGGCGGCCCTTACAGGGTGACGGGCTCGCCGGCTTCGGCCGAGCGGTAGAGCGCATCGATCGTGCGGGCCTGTGCGAGCGCGTCCTCGCGCCCGAGCAGTGACTCGCGCTCGCCCGCAACGGCCGCCGCGAAGTCCTCGAGCTCGAGGGTGTACGAGTCGGCGCGGGACACGTCCATCAGCACGTCGCCGTCGCTGCGGCGCAGGACGATGCCGGGGTCGTCGACGCGCCACGGAGTCGCGAGCACGAGCGTGCCTTCCTCTCCCACGACTTCGAGCCGCTGCCGGTTCTGGGCGACGAACGACGCGTCGATCTGCGAGACCACGTCGTTCGGGAAGCGGAGGGTGCCGTGGAAGGCCACGTCGACGCCCGACTCGGCGACCGTCTGCTCGCCGAACACTCGCTCCGGCTCGCCCGCGAGGAGCCGCGACCCGCTGACGCAGTAGCAGCCCACATCCATCAGGGCGCCGCCGTCGAGGTCCGCGATCATGCGGACGTTGGTCTGGTCGACGAGCGGGAAGCTGAACGTGGCGTTGATCGCACGCAGCCGTCCGATCCGGCCGGACTCGACGAGCTCCCGGGCCAGGGCGGTCTGCGGGTTGTGCCGGTACATGAACGCCTCGGTCAGCACCAGTCCGGCCGCGTCGGCGGCGTCGAACGCCTCCTCGACCTCCGCCGGGCTGCGGGAGTAGGGCTTCTCGCAGAGCACGTGTTTGCCGGCAGCGAGCGCTTGCATCGTCCACGCGTGATGGAGGCTGTTCGGCAGCGAGATGTAGACGCCGTCGACCTCCGGGTCCTCGAGCAGCGCCTCGTAGCTGCCGTGTGAGCGCTCGAGCCGGTGCTCGGCGGCGTACGCCTGCGCCTTCGCGCCGTCCCGGCTCGCGACTGCGACGACGTCGACGCGATCGGTGCTCTGAGCCCCTGTGAGGATGGCGTTGTTGATGCGGGCGGTCGAGAGGAGGCCGAGTCTCACGAGGAACCATCCCCCAGACCGGCCTCGGTCAGCGCCCGCCGCGCGAGCGCGTCGTCGTCGGCGCCGGAGAGGCCGCTGACACCGACTGCACCGACACGTCGCTCCCCGTCGAACGCTGCGACGCCGCCCTTGAAGAACGTGAAGAACGGGTCGAAGCTGGCCAGCTCGCTCGGCCGGTCCTTGACCTTCTCGGCCAGGTCGCCGGTGGAGCGGGCGTCGCTGCGCGCGGCCGTGTACGCCTTCCGCTGCGCGTTCAGACGCGTGTCCGGCGCCGCCCCGTCCATCGTCGCGGCGGCCACAAGCTCGCCGTGGTCGTCGGCGACGAACACGGAGATCGGCCCGGGAGCCTCTTTGACCACCAACTCGACGATCACCGACGCTTGCTCCAGCTTCATCGTGACACACTACGCGAGCGCACATGGCGGACGAAATCGGGATCGGGATGCTGGGCTACGCCTTCATGGGGAAGGCGCACTCGAACGCGTTCCGGAAGCTCCCGTACATCGCGTGGCCGCCTCCGCTCGTCCCGAAGCTGGTCGCGATCGCCGGCAGGAACGAGGAGGCGGTCGCGGACGCAGCGCTCAGATACGGCTACGAGCGCTGGACGACGGACTGGCACGACATCGTCGCCGATCCGGCGATCGGTCTGTTCGACAACGGCGGACCCAACTCGCTCCACGCCGAGCCCACGATCGCCGCCGCGGAGGCGGGCAAGCACGTCCTCTGCGAGAAGCCGCTCGGCCGCGACGCCGCCGAGAGCTATGAGATCTGGCAGCGCGTGGCGGCGACAGGCGTCAAGCATCTCTGCGGGTTCAACTACCGCTTCGTGCCCGCAGTTCGGCTGGCGCGGGAGATGATCGAGGCCGGCGAACTGGGCGAGATCCGGCACTTCAGGGGGCGCTACCTCCAGGACTGGGGCGACGACCCGAGTCTCGACACGTGGCGCTTCCAGCCCGACGAGGCAGGCTCAGGTGCGATCGGTGACCTCGGCACGCATGTCGTCGACCTCGCCCGCTTTCTCGTAGGAGAGATCACGACCGTCTCGGCTCTCGTGCGGACCTTCCTGCCGGGCCGGCAGGTCGACGATGCGCTCGAGGCCGCGGTCGAGTTCGAGCAAGGCGGGATCGGGACGATCGAGGCGACGAGGCTCGCGCTGGGCCGCCGGAACGCCTTTCAGTGGGAGATCAACGGCTCGAAGGGATCGCTCGCGTTCGACATGGAGCGGCTGAACGAGCTGCAGGTCTTCAGAGCCGACGGCGACCGGGCACGCGGCTTCAAGGCGGTGCTCGTCTCCGAGGCCGACCATCCGTTCTGGGATCTCTGGTGGCCGCCCGGCCACATCATCGGGTGGGGCGACACGTTCGTGCACGAGGTCCACCACCTGCTGCGCGCGATCGCCGAGGACAGCGACGTCGCCCCCTACGGGGCCACGTTCGAGGACGGCTACCGCGCCGCGGAGGTCTGCGACGCAATCGTCAACTCGAGCGCGAGCGGCAGCCGCATCACCGTCCCGTACCGCTGAGCCTAGTAACAGTCTGTTACTAGGTGGGTGATGACCCCGCGCGCCGCGGCGATCGAGCTTAGTAACAGACTGTTACTTGGCGCTCGTCAGCGGCCGGCTGCGCGCTGGCGCCTGCGCAGCACGGTGTCCAGGGTGACGGCGAAGAGCAGGATGCCGCCGGTGGTGATGTAGATCACGCCCTGGGTGAGGTTGAGCGTGTTCAGGCCGTTTGCGATCGTCGCGATCACGAGGGCGCCGAAGAGCGCGTCGCGGACCTCGCCGCGGCCGCCGAAGAGGCTCGTGCCGCCGATCACGGCCGCGGCGATCGCATCGATCAGGAGCGTGCCGCCGCCCGCGTTCAGGTCGACGCTGTTGAGCCGTGCCGCGAGGACGACGCCGCCGAGCCCGGCCATCGCGCCCGAGATCATGAAGACGATGACCCTGACGCGCGCCACGTTGATGCCCGCCCGGCGGGCCGCCTCGGAGTTGCCGCCGACGGCGTAGACGTGCCGGCCGAAGGTCGTCCGCTTGGCGAGGAACGTCAAGACGAGCAGTGCAGCGACCATCAGGAGCAGGACGAACGGGACGCCGCGGTCCTTGTTGCAGATGATGACCGTCACGATCGTGACCGCCACGACGAGCGCCAGCTTGACGACGATGAAGAGCGGGGTCGCGCACGGGCACACCGGCGCGGCGATGAGAGATCACCCCGCCCAGCAAGCTCGCGGCGTACACCCCGCACACGATCGCCGCGATGATCCAACCGGCCGTGTTCGAGAAGAAGTAGTTGGCGGTGTTGTTGACCATCTCGTCCTGGATGACGATGACGCCCTCTTTCTCGATCGACTTCTGGATCACGCCCTGCCAGATCTGGTAGCCCGCGAGGGTGACGACGAAGGCCGGGACGCCGATGAACGCTACGAAGGAGCCCTGGAACGCCCCGATCGCAGTACACGCGGCAATGGCGAGCAGGATGGCCACGAGCCCCGGGACCTGATGCCCGGACTCCGGCAGCGTCATCTGGGCGACGACCACCCCCGCGATGCCGCTGATGTAGCTGATCGAGAGGTCGATCTCGCCGATCAGGAGGACGAAGACGACGCCGTAGGCGAGCAGCGTCACACCGGCCATCTGCGTGATGATGTTGCTGAAGTTGCCGGGGCTGAGGAAGTTGTCGGCCTTGAACGAGAAGAAGGTCGCGATGACGACCAGCCCGATCAGCACCGGCCAGCTGCCGAGGTTCCCGGCGCGGATGTTGTCGCCGATCCGTCCGAAGAAGCTCTCGTTGGCGGGCTCTTGCCCGGCGGCCGCAGCGCCCGTGCTCATGAGGGCTCTGTCTCCAGGTCCGGCGCCGTCGACGGGATGCCGGATACCTTCGTCGGCACGCCCGCCGTGATCGCCTGGACGACCTCCTGCTGGGTTGTCGCCTCGCGCTCGTAGACGGCGATCGTTCGGCCGAGCCGCAGAACGGTGATCCGGTCGGCGACCTCGAAGATGTCGTGCAGGTTGTGCGAGATGAGGACGACCGCGAGCCCCTGGTCGGCGAGACGGTCGACGAGCTCGAGCACCTGCTGCGTCTGGGCGACGCCGAGCGCCGCCGTCGGCTCGTCGAGGATCACGAGGCGTGAATTCCACATCACCGCGCGCGCCACGGCGACCGACTGCCGCTGGCCGCCGGAGAGCGTGGCGACCGGCTGGCGGATGGAACGAATCGTCGTCACGGCGAGGGTCTTCATCGTCTCGGCCGTCTTCGCCTCCATCACCGGCTCCTTGAGCCGCTGGAACAGGTCGTGGGCCTCGCGGCCGAGGTACATGTTCTGGACGACGTCGAGGTTGTCGCAGAGGGCGAGGTCCTGGTAGACGACCTCGATCCCGAGCTTCGCGGCGTCCTTCGGGCTGTGGATGTGGACGACCTCGCCGTCGAACACGATGTCGCCGCTGTCCGGGGAGTGGATCCCGGCGACGCACTTGATCAGCGTCGACTTGCCGGCGCCGTTGTCACCGACGAGGGCCATCACCTCGCCCGCCCGGACCTCGAACTCGACCTCCGTGAGCGCCTGCACCGAGCCGAAGCTCTTCGAGATCCCGTGAAGCTCGAGCAGCGGTGTGGATGCCGGAGCGGTCGTCATGGGTGGAAAGAGAGGTGGGGCCGCCCCGAGGGACGGCCCCACCTTAGTTGTTTCCTAGGTGCAGTACTTCTTGAACTCGCCGACGCACACCTTCGACTTCTTCAAGTAGCCGTTGAAGAGCTGCTTGTAGTTCGACTTGGTGATCGACACCGGCGCGATGATGTAGGCGGGCAGGTCACGTGCCCCGTTCTTCACCGTGCCCGTCTGCTTCGGCTTCTGCCCCTTCGAAAGGGCGATGGCGGCGTTCGCCGACGCGGTCGCGAGCTTCCGTGTGTCCTTCCAGACCGTCATCGTCTGCCAGCCCGAGATGATGTTCTGGACTCCCTGCTCGGTCGCATCCTGACCGCTGAGCGGGATCGGCTTCAGCTTGTGCGCCTTCAGAGCGACGACAACTGCGTTCGCGAGGCCGTCGTTGGCCGCGGCGACCGCGTCGATCTTGTTGTTCGTCTTGACGAGCATCTGCTCGAAGATCGTGCCCGCCTTCTGGTTGTCCCAGCCCGGCGTGAACTGATCCGGGCCCTTCTTGAAGGTGCCGTTCTTGTACAGCGGGCTTGAGGATCGAGTCATAGCCGCCCTTGAACAGGAACGAGTTGTTGTCGGTCTGGCCGCCGTTCAGCTCGGCGACGACCGGCTTCTTGCTGTACATCCCGTTCTTCTTGAGCCCGTCGACGACACCCTTGCCCTGCAGGACACCGACTGCCTTGCCGTCGAAGGAGATGTAGATCGCGGCGATGCCGCCGATCACCTGGCGGTCGTACTCGATCACCTTCGCGTCCCGCGACTTCGCAGCCGCCTCGATCGCGATCGAGGAGCCCTTGTCGAGCGACACCAGAATCACGACCTTCGCGCCGTTCGCGAGGCACTGGTCGGCCTGCGTCTTCTGCTTCTGGGCGCTGCCGTCGGCGTTGGTGATCACATACGAGACCTTCGCCTTCTTGAACGCCGCCACGAGCGCCGGCCGGTCCTGCGTCTCCCAGCGGACCGACGACTTCGGATCCGGAAGCAGGACGCAGATGTCGGCACTCGCCGACTTCTTGGTCGGCTTCGCAACCGCGGCGCTGACGGCAACGCTCACCGTCAAGGCTCCGATCACGAGTGCAACGATGACTTTCTTCACAATCTTTCCCTCCATCTTCGTTCGAATAGGACCCGGTTGGTGGTCTACCTGCTGCCCTGCGATCTCGTCCGCGGGGGTCACCTCCTTCGCCGTACACGTGCCGCACGCTCCACGGCGACCCTCGCGGGCGCCACAAAACTAGACTTGTTCTCGACTCGCGTCAACCTGTCGGACGTGTCCTGACACCACCCGGTACAACGCTCCGGCTCGTCGTCCATCCGAGCCGGATCGCCGTAATACTACTCCTCTAGGGATTTAGTTCAATGCCCCAGACTTGTCAGGTGACCGGGTACTCGGAAAAGGCGGAGCTGCCCTCGTAGCGCGTCGTGGTCGTCAGGTACGGCCGCACGTTGCGACGGGTGACGAACAGCAGGCCGGTGTTCGTCTCCGACGGTGCGACGAGCCCGGCGGTGTACTTCACCATGAAGAGCTGGAAGATCGGCAGGAAGCCCTGCAGGTACGGCTGCTGGTCGATCGTGAAGTCGACATGACCGTCCGCGATCGCCCGCAGGGTTCGCGGCAGCAGGTCGTAGCCGCCGGCGCGAACACCGCGCTTGCGGAGGCGGTGCTTGCGCATCACGTCCGCGACGCCCTGCGTCGAACCGCCGTCGACGGCGAACATGCCGCGTAGATTCTTGTCCTTCAGGTACGTCGCCTCGATCCGCGCGCGCTCCTCGGCCACACCGGGACCGGTCGCGACGACGGTCGCCCGGATCGGCTTGCCCGAGTCCTTGATTGCATCGAGCGCGCCGTCGATGCGAGGCTGAATGTTGAGCTGCCCCGGAGTCGCGATGAAGAGGTAGACGTCGCCGTCGCGGACGAGCTCGACGATCCGGGCGCCGAACTTCAAGCCGGACTGGTACAGATCCTGGCCGACGTAGGCGAGCCGCTTGTTGCCCAGCCCGCCGTCGGCGTTGTAGGAGACGACGGGGATGCCGCGGCGCAGGGCCTCGGCAGTCGGCTTGTTGAACGCTCTGCGGTCGATCACCGACACTGCGATGCCGTGCGCGCCGCCCTCGATCGCCCGCCGCATCGCCTTGACCATCTCGCCCACGTCGCTGCGCGTCGAGCCCGTCCAGTTGTAGGTCGTGCCGTAGTGCCTGCTCGCATCCTGGATCCCGAAGCGGGTCGGAACGAAGAACGGATTCGTCGTCGCGTGGTTGATGACGACGAAGCGCCAGCGCGGATGGGGCTCCATGAAGCCGGCTCCCGGGGCCGCGGCGGCGCGCCTCTGCGCCGACAGCGGACATGCCCATCGCGGCGGCGGTTACCCCCAGCGACTTGAGCAGCCTCGTGCGGTCGAGGCGCGGTTCGTCGGGCGGTGTCACGACGGCGACCGTTGTAGCAGCCAGACGGTCGCGACGATCAGCACGGCCGCGAACGCGAAGAAGATCCCCGCTTCGATCGCCTGGAACGTCCAGAACTGATCGGCGGGATGGAACGAGAGAGCGCGGCGCCAGCCGAGCGAGAGCAGGTACTCCTGCGGGTCGATGCGCGCCTGCTGCGCGTGCAGGACGGCAAGGTCCTCGCGTGGCGCCGAGATGTGGCGACCCACCGCATCGACGAGCGAGTTGCTCAGGACCCAGTCGCGCGCGTGGGCGCCCGGGACGAGGCCGGCCATCGTTTCGTGCTCCGGCGCCTCGTAGCGCGGCCGGAGGAACGTCGCCACTGCAAGCCGGACGGCGACGAACGCCGCCAGCGTGAGAGACATCGCCGCCAGGCTGCGCCGAAGCGCGGCGCCGGCGAGCACGCCGAGAGCGAGGGCGAACACGGCGTAGGCAGGCACGACGAGACCCTGGATCTCGAAGCCGCTCGGGCTCATTCGGCCCTCGAGGCCGTCGAACGGCTGGCGCCACCACGTCACGATCGCGCTCAGCACCACGGCGCTCAGCGTCACCGCCAGCGCGAGCAGCAACGTCTTCGAGAGCAGCCAGCGGCGCCGCGTCACGGACTGGGTCCACGCGAACCGGTGCGTGCCGTGCTCCAGCTCACGAGCCAGAAGCGGAGCGCCGACGAACATCCCGACGAGCGCCGGCAGCAGGATCAGGTACCGCGCGATGTCGACGCGGCTGCCGAACTCACTCTGGAAGTGGCGAACGATGATGTCGCAGCCCGAGCGCGCGGTCGGGGGCAAGCAGGAGGAGAGCGCTTCCCGCTGGTAGGCGGTCCGCATCGGCATCCCGGTCACGAGCGCCGCAAGGGCGAGACAGACGATCAGTGCGAGGCCGATGAGCAGCTGGTGGCGATGTTGCCGCCAGGTCACCCATGCCATCGCAGCCGCCCCTTCTCCGGTGCCCCCTTCTCAGGTTTCCTAGTGCCGGGCAGGCGCTCGGGCGCCATGTAAGCCAGCAGCAGATCCTCGAGGCCGATCTCGTCGACCGACCACGAGGGGTCGACGACGCGGCCGTTGAGCCGTGCGAGCAGCGTCATCTGGCGGCCGCTATGCCGCTCCCGGACGATCTCCTGAACGCCCGGGATCCTCCCGAGCGGCCGGGCCGCTCCTGTGAGCAGGCGATGCGACGAGATCAGCTCGTCGACGCTGCCCTCGAGCCGGACATGCCCCTCGCTCAGGAGGACGATGTGGTCGGAGACGCGCTCGATGTCGGCGACCACGTGCGAGGCGATCACCACGGTCGCCTCGAGCTCGGAGACACCGTCCATCAGAAGCTGGAGGAACTCACGCGCCGCGAGCGGATCGAGCCGCGCAAACGGCTCGTCTAGGAGCAGCAGCTTCGGCCGTTTCCCGAGCGCGACCGCGAGCGCGAGGCGCGCCCGTTCACCGGCGGACAGCGCGGAGACGCGATGGTCTGCGGACAGGCGCGTCAGAAACTCGCCGGCGATCGACTCGTCCCAGCCGGGATTCGTGGCGCGCGCGAACTCGATCGTGTCGCGCACCGTGAACGAGCGGTAGAGCGGTGCGTCTCGTGCGACGTACCCGATCTCGGCGAGGACGCCCGGCTCGCGCCGCGGATCGCGGCCCAGCACGTCGATCCGCCCCTCCGTCGGCGCGAACAGTCCGACCGTCAGGCCGAGGAGCGTCGACTTGCCCGCGCCATTCGGCCCCGCCAGGCCGACAATCCCCCGCTCCGGGATCGTCAAGCTGCAGTCGCGCAGCGCCCAGCGTCGCCGGTAGCGCTTCCCCACTCCATACGTCACGAGCGGGGACGTCATGCCACTCGCCGAACGAACGCCTCCCGTAGCGTCGTCGAGATGACCGCGCGGATGCTCTCCTCGTCGAGCCCGGCCCGCTGGGCCGCTTCGAGCCAGATCTCGAGCTCGCGGCGCAGCGCCTCGTGGTGCTTGAGCGAGGGGGCCGCGAGCGTGCTCGTGATGAACGTGCCTCGCCCGGGGCGCGCTTCGACGAGGTGGCTCGCTTCGAGCTCCCGATAGCCCTTCGCAACGGTGTTCGGGTTGATTGCGAGATCGGCGACGACCTCGCGAACCGTGGGCAGCTGGTCGCCCACGTCGAGCAGGCCGAGCCGAAGCGCCTCCTTCACCTGCTGGACGATCTGAAGGTAGGGAGCAACACCGGACCGCTGATCGAGGTGGAACTCGATCATCGTCCGAGTCGCCACGCCGAGGAAGCTGATCGTGCCACGAGCAAGAGGGGGTAACAGTACAAGCTCGCGCCCCACTTCTCCAGGCCGATTTCGCCTGTCTCGCGGTGTGCCGGAAATCGAAAAACACGCCTACCATGAGTGGCGATGAGTGCGCCCCCCAAAGCCGGCCCCGGCAAGCCGACCCTGCGGATCCGCGGCAGGACCTATCCGGTCCTGTTGCCGTCGATCCGCGACCCTCGGCTGCACCTCGCGGCGGTGATCATCTCGTTGCAGGTGCTCGGGCAGGTGGCGTTCGACTTCCGCCTCTCGATCGCGCAGATCCTCGTCTCACTGCTGACCTGTGCGGTGCTCGAGATGGGGATCGCCTTCCGGCGCCAGCACGTGATTCTCTGGCCGGCGAGCGCTCTGCTCACCGGTAACGGCGTCGCCTTCATCCTCCGCGTCCCGGGAACCGAGCACGGAGACTGGTGGAGCATGCACGGCTGGTGGATCTTCGCCGGCACCGCTGCCGTCTCGCTCCTGTCGAAGTACCTGATTCAGTTCCGGGGCGGCCACGTGTTCAACCCCTCGAACTTCGGGCTCGTGCTGTGCTTCCTGCTGCTCGGCCCCGAGCACGCCGACCCGCTCGAGTTCTGGTGGGGCCCGATGACGCCCTGGCTCGCCCTCGCGATCGCGATCATCATCACCGGCGGGCTCGCGATCCTCCTGCGCCTTCGACTGCTCGGGATCGCAATCGGATTCTGGGTGACGTTCGTCGCGAGCATCGCCGTGCTCGCTGCGAGCGGTCACGCGATGACCGCGCGCTGGCACCTCGGACCGGTCTCGGATTGGTACTTCTGGCAGGTTCTCGCGTTCTCACCCGAGATCCTCGTCTTCCTGTTCTTCATGATCACCGACCCGAAGACGATCCCAGCGGGGAAGGTCGGCCGCCGGGTGTACGCCGTCAGCATCGGGCTGCTCGCGGCACTGCTGAGCGCGCCGCAGACGACCGAGTTCGCCACGAAGGTGGCCGTTCTCTCCTCCCTCTTCATCGTCTGCGCGGCTCGACCGTTGATCGTGATCTTCCTCGACCTCGCCCGCGCACGCGGTCTGTCGGGGCTCGGGCTCGGTGCTCTGGTCACACGGCGCGCGGCGGTTGGTGCGGCCGCGCTCGTCGGCGCGGTGGCGTTCACCGCGCTGCTCGTCGCCGCCGGCGTCCCGGCCCGCTCGAGCGCGGCCGCGACGATTCCCGCCGACGTTCCGACGAACGAGCTCCTGGCGGTCACGATCGTCCCGTCGGACGGGCTGGCACCGATCGACCGCCGCACGGCGCGGGTGATCGCCCGGGACGCAGCCGCCGATCTCCAGATCGAGTCGGATGCCCTTCGCCGGCGCGACCTCGACCGTGCAACGGATGGAGCGGACGGCGACCGGCTGGCAGCACTGTGGCAGCAGATCCGGGCTGCGAAGGGACGCCCGATCGTCGTGCCGCACTACGTCGTCGAACGGACGAGCGTCACCCTGGAGCCCGGAGATGGCCAGTCGCCGCCGACGGTCGTCGCCACGCTCGCGGGAACGGTCGAGCGTGCGACGTACTCCGGCTCGCCCCCCACTGTCCAGCGGCGCAGCGCTCCCGCACGCTTCTCGCGCGCGTTCGAGCTCACCCTGGCGGACGGCCGGTACATGATCGTCGCCGCGAGGGGGACGCCGGAGACGCCGTCCGCCCCGGCTCCGAACCGCTCCGAGGCGTTCGGCGGCGTTCGCCTCCAGGATGTCGCCGCGCAGGTCGGGCTCGACTTCGAGCAGAGCGCGTTCCACTTCGGCGTGTCCGACGAGCCCGAGGCGATGATGGGCGGCGGGCTGTGCTGGATCGACTACGACGACGACGGCTGGCTCGACCTCTTCGTCGTCAACGCGTATGCGGACGACGAATACGACCGCTGGACGACGGGTGGCGAGCTTCCTCGCAGCGCGCTCTTCCACAACGTGCACGGCAGATTCGAGAACGCGAGCCGCGGCTCGGGCGCAGACCTGCAGCTCCGGGGCAGCGGCTGCGTCGCCGCCGACTTCAACCTCGACGGCAAGGCGGACCTCTACGTGACGACGGCGGGCTACAACGTCGCCACCAACGGCTACGACGCGCTCCTGTGGGGCAACGGTGACGGCACGTTCACCGAAGGTGCCCGCGCAGCCGGGATCAACGAGCAGGGCTGGCACTCCGGTGCCGCAGTCGGTGACGTGAACGGCGACGGTCGCCCCGACCTCTTCGTGGCCGGATACGCCGACACCAACACCCCGATCCTGACGTCGAGCGCAGGATTCCCGGCGAACCACCTCGGCGTTCGCGACCGCCTCTACCTGAACCAGGGCCTGGATGCGAAGGGGCGGTCACGCTTCCGCGAGGTGGGAAAGCGCGTCGGCCTCGAGCCGCGGGGCCTCGACCACGGTCTGGGAGCGGTCTTGACGGACGTCAACGCGGACGGACGGCTCGATCTCTACGTCGCCAACGACCTCGACCCGAACCGGCTGTACCTCAACGTCGCTCGCCCCCGAGCGGCCGATCCGGCCGGGCTCGGATTCCGATTCCAGGAGCGGGCACGCAACGAAGGCATCGACGACCCCAACGCCGGCATGGGGATCGGAGCTGCGGACTACAGCCGCGACGGGCGCGAAGATCTGTTCGTGACCAACTCCCGCCGGCAGTTGCACGCGATCTATCGCAGCACGGTCGCGAAGCCGGGCGACGCCTCGTTCACCGATGCACGGCCGGACTTCGTCGCGGCCCTCGGCAAGAGCTACACGGGCTGGGGCGTGTCGTGGGCCGATCTCGACCTCGACGGCAACCTCGACCTCGTGCTGGCGAACGGCGCGATCCCTGTCGTCAACCTGAGGAAGGACGCCCAGCGGATCCAGGTGCTCGAGAACCTCACGGGCGAGGGTCGACCCGGCGAGTTCGCAGACGCCAGCTCGCTGGTCGGGCTGCCGCCCGCCCAGCGCATCAACGGCCGCGGCCTTGCCGCCGCCGACTACGACAACGACGGGGACCTCGACGTCGCGATTAACTCGATCGCAGGCCCGCTGCTGCTGCTCCGGAACACCGGTGCCTCCGGCCACTGGCTCGAGGTGAAGCTGAGCGGGTTCGCCCCCGGCTCCGTGGTCACCGCGGTCTTGCCGGACGGGCGGAAGCTCGTCCGAGAGGTTCACGCCGGCTCCAGCTATCTCTCGTCGGAGGATCCGCGCGTCCACTTCGGCCTCGGAGACGCGACCAAGGTGAGCGAGCTGATCACGCGGTTCCCGGACGGCACGGAGAGACGCGTCTCCGGGGTCGCCGCCGACCAGATCCTCGTCGTCGCGCCGCGCTAGAGGCGCCGGCTGGTCCGGCTCATCGATGAGAGCGGTGGGGGCGGCGTCGAGCCGACCCCACCGCGTCTCCTCCTCTACTTGCAGTACTTCGCGTAGATGCCGATGCACACTTTGCTCTTCTTCAGGTAACCCTCCGTGAAGAGGAGCTTGTAGTTCGCCTTCGTGATCGTCTGCGGCGCGATGATGAAGGCGGGCAGGCGCTTGCTGCCGTTCTTCACCGTGCCGGTCTGCTTGGGCTTCTCACCCTTCAGGAGTGCGACCGCAGCGGCCGCCGAGGCTGTTGCGAGTTTCCGCGTGTCCTTCCACACGGTCATCGTCTGCCAGCCCGAGATGATGTTCTGGATGCCCTGTTCGGTTGCGTCCTGACCGCTCATCGGGATCGGCTTCAGCTTGTGAGCCTTCAGCGCGACGATGGCGGCGTTCGCGAGACCGTCGTTCGCCGCGGCCAACGCGTCGATCTTGTTGCCCGTCTTGGTGAGCATCTGCTCGAAGATCGTCCCGCCCTTCTGGTTGTCCCAGCCGGGCGCCCACTGTTCCGGGCCTTTCTTGAACGTCCCCTTCTTGAAGAGCGGGTTCAGGACCGAGGCGTAACCGTCATGGAAGAGGTGCGCGTGGTTCTCCTCGATGCCGCCGTTGAGCATGGCGACGACCGGCTTCTTGCCGTACATGCCGTTCGCCTTGAGGCCCGCGACGACACCGTTGCCCTGCAGGATGCCGACCCTGTGACCGTCGAACGAGATGTAGATCGTGCCGCTGCCGCCGACGACCTGGCGGTCGTACTCGATCACCTTCGCGTCCCGTGCGGCGGCACTCTTCTCGATCGCGATCGAGGAGCCCGCGTCGAGCGAGACCAGGATCACGACCTTCGCGCCGTTCGCCAGGCACTGGTCGGACTGCGTCTTCTGCTGATGTCTGCACTCGCCGCCTTCTTGGACGGTTTCGCAACCGCAGCGGTGACGGAAACACACACCGCCAAAGCTCCGATCGCGAGAGCCGCGATGACTTTCTTCACGATCCTGCCCTCCATCTAGTGGATCTGCCCGGATACTCCAGACGCGTTCGGCCCCAACCTGGCCGCGCGATCCTACTCCTCTAGGGAATTAGTTCAATACCGAAGCCTGTCTAGAGTCTCGACATGCCGGACGCTGCAGAGAACGTCGTCACCGAGGACGCGATCGATTTCCTCACCCGCCTGCAACGACAGTTCGGCCCACGGCGTCGAGAGCTGCTCGAGGCGCGGCAGGCGCGCGCGGAGCGACTGCGCGAAGGCGAGCTGCCGAATTTCCTGCCCGAGACGCGAGACGTCCGCGAGGGCGACTGGCAGGTCGAGCCCGTGCCGGCGGAGATCCAGGATCGCCGCGTCGAGATCACCGGCCCGGTCGACCGCAAGATGGTGATCAACGCCCTGAATTCCGGCGCCAAGATGTTCATGGCCGACTTCGAGGACTCCAACTCGCCGACCTGGCAGAACTGCATCGATGGCCAGGTGAATCTCACCGACGCCCTCGAGCGGACGATCACCCTCGACACCGGTGAGAAGCAGTACTCGCTGAACGACGAGACCGCGACGCTGCTCGTGCGCCCGCGCGGCTGGCACCTCGAGGAGCGGCATTTCGAGGTCGACGGGGCGCCGATCTCGGCCAGCCTGTTCGACTTCGGCCTCTACTTCTTCCGCAACCACGGTCGCGGCGGCCGGTTCTTCTACCTGCCGAAGCTCGAGTCGCACCTGGAGGCGCGGCTCTGGAACGACGTCTTCGTCTGGGCGCAGGATCAGCTCGGGGTGCCGCGGGGGACGATCAAGGCGACAGTCCTGATCGAGACGATCCTGGCGGCATTCGAGATGGAAGAGATCCTCTTCGAGCTGCGCGAGCATTCCTCAGGCCTGAACGCCGGCCGCTGGGACTACATCTTCAGCGTGATCAAGAAACTCGGCCACCGGCCGGAGTTCGTGCTCCCCGACCGCTCCGCCGTGACCATGGCCGTGCCGTTCATGTTCGCGTACACCGAGTTGCTCGTGAAGACCTGCCACGCACGCGGTGCGCACGCCATGGGTGGCATGGCGGCCTTCATCCCGTCGCGCCGCGACCCCGAGGTGAACGAGGTCGCGCTGGCGAAGGTTCGCGAGGACAAGGAGCGCGAGGCGGGCCAGGGCTTCGACGGCACCTGGGTCGCCCACCCCGACCTCGTACCGGTCGCGATGGAGATCTTCGACCGCGTGCTCGGCGACCGTCCGAACCAGCTCGAGCGGCAGCGGGACGACGTCTCCTCGACGGCCGCCGACCTGCTCGCGGTCGACTCGACGCCGGGTGAGATCACGATGGCAGGCCTGCACAACAACGTCTCGGTGGGGATCCAGTACCTCGCGGCGTGGCTGCAGGGGTCGGGTGCCGTCGCGATCTTCAACCTGATGGAGGACGCGGCGACCTCGGAGATCTCACGCTCGCAGGTCTGGCAGTGGCTCTATCACGATCAGATCGCGCGCACGGACGTCGAGGACGCGATCGAGGAGGAGGTCGGAAAGCTCGGCGAGGGCTACGACGAGGCGCGCGCGCTCTTCGAGCAGGTGGCGCTGGGCGACGAGTTCGTCGAGTTCCTCACGCTGCCCGCCTACGAGCACATCGACTAGGACACGGAGCTTCCTGTAGACGCGACGGTCTCTGCCCGCAGCTCGTGGCTCTCGTCAGGTAGCCGGGCCTCGTAGTACAGCCGGTAGCCGCCAGCCGGCAGCGGGAGAACCTCGAGGTACCGCGCGTCGAAGAGGGCCTCCCCGGTGGCGGCGAACCCCGCGCCGTCCGGCTCCGCGATCCCGATCCGCTCGAACCAGTTCTGCTCTTTCGTCGCGCGGCCGTCGTAGGCGACCCGGCCGTCGGGGAGGACGGCGGTGAGTCGTGCGCCGCGAGCGTCCCACCTGCCGGGGCGGCCTCGAAGCACGGTTCCGTGCCAGTCCCACTCGAGCCCGTCGGGGCTCGTGGCGTATCCCGTCGTCATCCGGTCTTCGTCGTCCTCGACGTCGAGCGGATGGCAGCAGATCCACGCGTGCCAGTGGCCGTCTCGGCGCTGGATGACGGGGTCCTTGACGCCGACCGTCTCGTCGCCGGGGAAGATCGGGCGGACGTCCGCCTCCGCGAGCCCTTCCAGGGTCGGCGCCTCGACGAGCCCGATCCACCAGTGCTTGCTGTTCGGTGTCGCGCAGCAGACGTAGAGCCGCCAACCGTCGTCGAGACGGATGAGCGCAGGCTTCTCGACCATTGCCGCCCCCCAACGCTCCTTGTCGAGCGCGACGATGGTCTCGAAACGTTCGCCATCGGCCGAGCGCGCGATCACGTTCGTATCGGTCGGACCGTCGGCCCAGCGCAGCCGGTAGGCGAGTACGATCGAGCCGTCCTCGTCGTAGGCCGCGCTCGGCGCGCCGGCCCAGTTCTGCGGGCCGAGAGCGGGTGCCGGCACGACGAGCGTTCCCGCCCCGGTCGGCAATGGGAACGCGCTCATGCCGCAAGCATAAGCGCGGCGGGACTTTGTGTTTCTGAAACACAAGCTGCCTTTCCGCCCCGAGAACGGCTTCGTTCCGCGGGGCGAGAGAGCTTGTGTTTCTGAAACACAAGCTCTTCCGGCGCGGGCGTCAGTCGCCGGCGACGAAGAACTGCCAGTCGCCGTCCGCGGTGATCGCGGTGCGCCAGCCCAGATAGCTGCCGGCGGTCTTCATCTGGTCGACCTGCGACTGCGTGTAGAGGCCCGTGTCGACGAGGGCCTGCCAGGCCTCCTCGGTCGGATGCTCGCTGTAGGCGGTCGGCCAGGCGTAGGAGCCCGACTCGTTGCGCGTGAACGGCAGCGTGAGGATGGTCGCCAGCGTCCGCATCGGCTTCTCGGCGCCCTCCTCTTCGAGCCTGCGCCAGTAGTCGGAGGCATCGGTCTCGCCGCCGTAGGAGAACGTGAAGCCGGCGCCCTTCTCGAGCGCGATCTGCTCGAGCGTGTCGTAGTCGCAGGCGATCGCGGCGTCGAAGATCCGCTTCCGGACTTCGGCCACCTCGACCGGCAACTCCTGCTCGGGCAGCGTCAGTCGCAACCCGGCGGTCGAGCAGGTCGCCTCGAGCTCGCCCGAGACGGTCTCGGTCTGCGTCACCGTCTCTGTCACGGTCACCGGCACGGTCGAAGCGGCGTCGTTGCCGTCGTCGGAGCCGCAGCCGGCGAAGGCCAGCGCGAGGACAGCCGCGAGCACGAATCTCATGCCATCTCCCTTCTTCCCGCGTCCGCGCGTCCCTCCCGCTGACCTCAAAGGTGAACGGCGCCCTGGGCGAGAGCCTCGGCGCCGTTCGAGTCCTCCGCGCGCACGAGCACGACCCGGACGAACGACCCGCGCCCGGCAATCTCCGCCGGCTCGACGAAGGCGCCGAAGGGCTGCACGGGCTCGCCGTCCACCATCAGCTCGCCGCGGAGCACGCAGCCGATGCCCTGCCCGGCGGCGGCGCCGCCGTCGCGCTCGCAGCGCATCGCGTAGTCGGCCCACGGGTCGAGCTCGATGTGCGTCGAGAGCTTCGCATCGTCGACCGACCATTCGGTCAGCTCCCACCGAAGCACCGTCGCCCCGTCGACGCCGGCCGCCAGCACCACCTCGTCGGCACCGAAAGCCGCGTGACCCGCATGCAGCGTCGCGAGCTCACCGGAGGCCACGTACACGATGCGACCGCCGCGGGCGAGTTCGAGCGTCTCGCCCGGAGCCAGCAGGTCCTCGTACAGCGAAAGTGAGGTCAATTGATCCCCATACGGAGGTAAGCGACTGAGAGGATAGTCAGCCCTTGATCGCCGACGCCCACAACGACCTGCTGCTGGAGCTCGCACACCGCGAGCACCGGCTCGGCGAGACGAACGTCTTCGCACAGACGTGGCTGCCGCTCCTCGAGGCCGGCGGCGTCGGCCTTCAGGTCTGTCCGATCTTCGTCGACCTCGACCGGCAGCCCGAGGGCACGCTTCGTGACGCGCTCGGCCAGGCCGCCTCCTTCCATCGAGCCGTGCGTGAAAACGCGGATCGAGTCGTGGCGGTGCGGACGCGTTCCGACGTCGACCTCGTCGAGTCCGGCGAACGGATCGGTCTGATGCTCGCGCTCGAGGGCGTAGAGCCGTTCGGCTACGAGCTCTGGGGTGCGGATGTCTTCTGGGAGCTGGGCCTGCGCATGGCGGGGCTGACCTGGAACCGGCGGAACCCGTTCGCAGACGGAGCTGCGGACGAGGGCGGGCTCTCGCGCCTCGGACGCTCGCTCCTCCCCGTTCTCGCGGAACGCGAGATCGTGCTCGACCTCGCGCACGCGTCACCGAAGCTCTTCGACGAGTGCCTCGCCGCCTACCAGGGGCGCGTCTGCATCACGCACGCAGGCTGCTTCAGCATCAACGACCATCCGCGCAACGTCACCGATGAGCAACTGCGCGCACTGGCGGCCCGCGACGGGATCTTCGGCGTGATGTTGCACCCGATCGCGATCGACCCGGAGCGGCGGACGATCGAGCGGGCGATCGACCACGTCGAGCATGCGGTCGAGCTCGTGGGCCCGGATCGGGTCTGCCTCGGGGCCGACTGGACGAAGCGGCTCCACGCGCTGATGCCGAAGCCCGTGCCGCCCGACGGCCTGCTGCCGCCAGGGCTGGATGTCGGGGCGACGATCGAAGGACTCTCAGGCCCGGAGGAGTTCCCCGCACTGGTGGACGCGCTGCGGGCCCGCGGCTGGAACGACGAGCACCTGAACGGCCTGCTCTCCGGGAATCTGCTGCACTTCCTCCGCGAATCGCTGCCAGAGTAGGCGGCTACGGAGCCACGAGGACGCGGCCCGGCTCGCCCGCGAGACTGGCCTGGAACGCGTCGTCGGCGCGGTCGAGCGGGAACGACGGCCCGACAAGGCTCGCCAGCTCGAGCTCGCCGGAACGGACGAGGTCGAGCATGCGAGGCAGAGCGATCGCCGGATCCTCGGAGCCGTAGATCGTCCCGGTGAGCGTTTTCTCCCGGTTCGAGAACTCGAACGGATCGAGCTCGAGCTTCTCCCCACCCGCCGGCAGGCCGACGACGACGGCGGTGCCGCCGCCGCGCGTCCAGCGGAGGGCGAGCTTCGTCGTCGCGGGCGCGCCGACGGCGTCGAAGGCGTAGTCGACGCCCTCGCGGTCGAGCTCGCCGATCGCCTCGCGCACGTCGTCGGGGGCGCAGGCCCGCGTCGCGCCGAGCCCGAGCGCCTGTTCGCGGCGCGCCTCGACCGGGTCGACGACGAGGATCTCGGTCGCACCGGCGATCCGGGCGCCCTGGACGACGAACTGGCCGACACCGCCGGCGCCGATCACGAGCGCCGTGAATCCTGGCTCAGGACGGGCCGCGTTCAGCACGGCTCCGACACCCGTCAGCGCGGCGCAGCCGAGCAGCGCCGCCTCCTCCACCGGCACGTCGTCACCGAACGGCATTGCGGCGCCCGCGGCGACCACGACCCGCTCCGCCAGTGCGCCTGTCGCGGTGCCGCGGTAGACGGTCTCGCCGCCGAGGGACATGCCGGTGCGGCCGTCGAGCAGAGTCCCGCGCCCGATCGCGGACGAGAGCGGCCCGCAAGCGGCCGGCCGGCCGCGGCGACACGGTCCGCATTCGCCGCACGCGGGCGCCCAGGAGAGCACGACGCGGTCGCCCTCCTTCAGTCCTTTCGCCTCGCCGCCGACCGCCTCGATCACACCTGCGCCTTCGTGGCCGAGCACGATCGGCGTCGGCCGGTCCCACTCGCCCTTGTACGAGTGCAGGTCGGTGCCGCAGACGCCGACGGCGCTCATCCGCACGACGACTTCGCCAGGCAGCGGCTCCTCGAGCTCGATCTCCTCGAGTCGCAAGCGTCCCGGCTCGTGCATCACGGCCGCGCGCGTCTTCATCGCATCAGCATCCCGCCGTTGATGTCGAGCGTCGCCCCCGTGACGAACCCGGCCGCGTCGGACGCGAGATATGCGACTGCCGCAGCGACCTCCTCGGGTCGGCCGAGCCGGCCGACGGGGATCGTCTTCAGCATCGCCTCGAGCCGCTCGGGCGCCACCGTCGCAACCATCGGTCCGTCGATAGCCGCCGGAGCGACGGCGTTCACCGTCACGCCCGTGCCCGCGAGCTCGGTCGCCGCGTGCCGCGTAAGCGCGACGATGGCCGCTTTCGAGGTCGCATAGTGGACGCCGGTGACCGCACGACTGTTCTGACCGGCGACGGACGCAAGGTTGACAATCCGGCCCGAGCCGCGATCGCGCATATGCGCTCCGACGACCCGGATGCCGAGGTACGTGCCCCGCAGGTTCGTCGCCAACACATCGTCCCACTCCTCCAGGTCGATCTCGAAGAACGGCCGGATCTCGGTGCGCGCAGCGTTGTTGACGAGCACATCAACGTCGCCCGCGGCCGCGAGCAATCGCTCCCACGACTCGAGGCTGCGGACGTCGTGCTCGAGCGCGGTCCCGCCGACGTCGGCGGCGACCTCCTCCGCTCCGTCGAGGTTCACGTCCGCGAGCAGAACGCGGTCGCCGTCCGCCGCCAGCCGTTTGGCGATCGCGGCGCCGAGTCCGCGGGCGGCGCCCGTGACGACCGCGGTCCGAGGCACTACGAGCCCTCGGCGTGGATCCGCTGCGCCGACTGCTTGAGCGGCCCGCCGTGGCGCCCATTCCGGGCCGCAACGGCCTCGGCGAGGATCGAGAGCGCCACCTCGGAATTCGCGTCGGCACCGATGTCGAGCCCGCACGGGCCCGCGATCCGCTCGATCGACGTCTCGTCCACGCCGAGCTCGCGCAACCGCTCGCGCTTCTTCTCCTGGTTCCGGCGGCCGCCGATCAGCCCGACGTAGAACGCATTGCTCGCCAGCGCGAGCTCGAGCGCCGGCAGGTCGAACTTGTCGTCGTGCGTGAGGATCACGATCGCCGTCGCGTGGTCGGGGGCGACCTGGGCGAACGTCTCCTCGGGCCAGGCGACGATGAGGTCGTCCGCGCTCGGGATCCGCTCCCGCGTCGCGAACTTGGCGCGGGCGTCGGCGACGATCGTCGTCCAGCCGAGCAGATTCGCCGCGGCGGCGAGCGACTCCGCGGTGTCGACCGCGCCGTAGACCAGCAGGCGGGGCGGCGGGCCGTAGACCTCGGCGAACACCTTTCGGCCCTCCAGCTCGAGCATCCGGTTGCGCGCGCCGCGGATCAGCGCGTCCGCGTGGGACTCGAGCTCGGGCGGTCCGTCGCCGATCGTCTCGCCCCCCTCGACGACGAGCAGCTTCGTCCCGAGGCCGTCACCCTCGACCACCGTGAGGACGACGCCGCGGCCTCCGTCGCGCTGGAGCGCGAGCAGGCGCTCGATCACGGGAGGCGCTCGACGAACACGTCGATCTCGCCCCCGCAGGGAAGGCCGACGGCCCAGGCCTGCTCGTCGGAGATGCCGTACGAGAGCAGCTTCGGCGCACCGGACTCCAGGACCTCCTGTGCCTCCTGGAACACGTCGCCCTCGACGCAGCCGCCCGAGACCGAGCCGCACAGCTTTCCGCTCCCGGAGATCGCGAGGCTCGAGCCGACCGGCCGGGGTGACGAGCGGCGGCTTGCGACAACCGTCGCGACGACGACCTGCTCGCCTGCCTCCTGCCACCGCTCGATCTCGGGAAGGATCTCCTTCACGTCTCGATTATCGCCTTCGGACGCTTTCCTGGAGCGGACGACGCCTGGCGCGCGCGCTCCATTCGTCCACGGACCGCGACTCCGGATCACGTGGCTTCGCCGGATAGCCGAACGAGAGGACGATCGCGATCCGCTCCTCGTCGTCGAGCTCGAGCGCAGCGCGGGCCGCTCGGCTCGTCCGAGATCCCGTTCGGGGACGCCCCGACTCCCTCGTTCCAGGCCGCGAGCAGCATGTTCTGGGCGGCGCGGCCGGCGTCGAACGAGACGGGCCCCTTGCCGCTGACGACGATCGCGACGACGAAAGGCGCGCCGAGCAGATTCGTCGGCTCGTAGACGGAGTCCACGAGCAGCTCGCCCGGGACGACATGGAATCGCCAGGGCTGCCGGTTCTTCGAGCTGCCGGCGAGGCGGCCGGCGTCGAGAATCCGTTCCTCCACCTCCGGCGGCAACGGCCGCGGGTCGTATTCGCGCACCTCGCGCCTGCTCGCGATGGCGAGCAACGTGTCCATGGGCGATAGCCTGCCATTTCCATGACCGACCAGGCCGCCGTGAGCCTCCTCCGCTGGCTGCGCCGGCAGCTGCGCGAGCCGACGCCCTGGCGCGAGCGGCTCGAGGCGGCAGTGGCGAACGACGACCCGGAGGAGGCGCGCCGCCTGCTCGCGCGCATGGACTTCACGGACGCACAGCGCCACCACGTCGCCGGCCTGATCGACCGGTGGAGCGAGGGTCGTTGAGCGTCGCTCGCCTTCGGCTCGCTCCCGTGGGGGAAACCATGTTTCCCCCACGAGCCCCCTTCTTCTCTCCTGTGGGGGAACTTCCAAGCTCCCCCACACCCCCTAAAGCTCATGGGGCAGGAGCCCCATGAGCGTCGAGGCCAACGCGGCGCTCGTCCGGAGGATCATGAATGCGTTCGCCGACAAGGAAGGCTTTGCGCTGCGCGACTGCTTCGCCGAGGACGCCGTCTGGCATGTCCCGGGCAACGGGGTCATGTCCGGCACCTATCGGGGACGCACCGAGATCTTCCGCTTCCTCGCCCGGCTGCCGAAGCTGACGAACGGGACGTACCGCTCGACCTTCATCGACGCTCTCGCCAGCGCGGAGCGCGGCGCCGGCCTCTACCGGGCGCGCGGCGAGCGAGAAGGCAGGTCGATCGACATCGACCAACTGCTCCTGTTCACGATCCGCGACGGTCTCGTGACAGAGGTGTTGGCATTACCCAGCGATCCACTTGCATTCGACGCCTTTTGGGCCGAATGAGCGCTCAGTGATGCATGGGTACACATGCATCACTCAGGCGCGGACAGGGTTCGTCAGCGTCCCGAGCCGCTCGATCTCGACCGTCACCTCGTCGCCTTCGGCCAAGAAGACCGGCGGGTCGCGGAAGACGCCGACGCCCTCAGGTGTCCCCGTGAGCACCAGATCGCCTGGCTCGAGCGTGATCGCCTCGGACACGAATGCGATCACCTCGGCGACGGAGAAGATCATGTCGGCCGTGTTCGAGTCCTGGCGAACTTCGCCGTTGACGAGGCAGCGGATCCGGAGGTTCTGCGGGTCCCCGACCTCCGCGGCGGGCACGAACTCGCCGACCGGCGCGAACGTGTCGAGCGACTTGGAGCGAGTGAACTGGCCGTCGGCGCGCTGGAGGTCGCGGGCGGTCACGTCGTTCGCGCAGAGGTAACCACGCACGGCTTCGAGCGCGTTCTCCACCCGCGCGCCCTTCAGCGCGTGCGCCGATCACCACGCCGAGCTCGGCCTCGTAGTCGACTCGCTTCGAGATCGCAGGCAGCACGATCGGGTCGCCCGGGCCGGTGAGCGCCGTCGGCCACTTGGCGAAGAGGAGCGGTGCCTCCGGCAGCTTCACGCCCTGCTCCTCTGCGTGGCCGCGGTAGTTGAGCCCGACGCAGATCACCTTGCCGGGACGCTTGATCGGAAGCATCGCTAGTCGCCCTCCTGTTCCGGTGCGGGGAGCTTCTCGCGGAACTCGACCTCGAGCCGCTGGATGCGCGAGCCTTCGATCTCGATCACGCGCAGGCTGAGACCGTCGATCGTCACCTCGTCCCCGACCTCGGGCGCACGACCGATCTCGCCGAAGACGATTCCGGCCATCGTGTGGTAGTCCTCGATCTCGATCTCCGTCCCGAACTGATCGTTGAAGTCGTCGATCGGGAACGTGCCGTAGATCAGGATGTGAGTGTCGTCGATCCGCTCGACCGATTCGTCCGGCAGGTCGAACTCGTCCTCGATCTCGCCCACGATCTCCTCGAGCAGGTCCTCGAGGGTGACGATCCCCTCCATCGCGCCGTACTCGTCGACGACCACCGCCATGTGCTGGTTCTGCTTGCGGAACTCGGCGAGGAGGGCACCGAGGTCCTTCGTCTCCGGGACGATGTAGACAGGCCGGAGGAGCTGCTCGATCTCGACCTGCTCGATCCCACGGTCGTGGAGCGCAGCAAAGAGGTCGCGAACGTGGAGGACGCCGATGATCTCGTCGAGGGATTCGCGGTAGACGGGATAGCGGGTGTACGGCGAGTCGAGTAGTGCGGCGAGCGCCTCCTCCGGCGGCAGGTCGACCTTGATCGCGACGACCTCCGGCCGGGGAACCATCACCTCGTGGACTTCCTTGTCCGCGAAGTCGAAGACCTTGTAGAGCATCTCCCGCTCACCCTGCTCGATCTCGCCGGCGTCGCTCGAGGAGCGGACGAGCATCTTCAGCTCGGCCTCGGAGTGGGCCTCGGTCTCGACACCGGGCAACCGCAGGTTGAGGAGATGGAGCACCCATGCGGTCGCTCTCTGGAGGATCCAGACGAGGGGCGCAAAGAGGACGAAGAAGCCTCGGACCGGCGCTGACACGGCGAGCGCGGTTCGCTCCGGATAGCCGAGTGCGATTCCCTTCGGCACCAGCTCGCCGATCACGACGTGCAGGAACGTGATCACGATGAACGCGATCACAACGGCGAGGAACGTCGCGATGACCGGGTCGAGGATCTCGGCGAGCACGGGCTCACCGAGCGCACCGATCCCGAGTGAGGTCAGGGTGACGCCGAGCTGCATGGCCGCGATGAAGCGCGGCGGCCGCGAGACGATCGTGAGCACGTGCTGGGCACGGCGATCACCCTGCTGCTGCAGCTCGACGATCTTCGTCCTGCGGGCCGTCACGAGGCCGTACTCGGCGGCCACGAAAAACGCGTTCAGGAGCAGCAGCCCGGCGACGGCGGCCAGCTCGAGGAAGATCGTCACGCCCCGGTCACTCCCGGGGCGCAGGTACTAGGCGGAAGCTCGTCGTCCAAGCTGGCGCGCAGTATAGGTAACCATCCCGATGTCCTCGCGCCGTTCCGCCCGTTCCTCGAGGACGAGACGCTCGAGATGGGAGAGCGTCTCGGCCACCGCGAAGCGGCGGGACGCGGGCTTCAGGTCGGCGCCGAAGAGGTCGAACGAGAGCTCGTAGCCGGTGCGCGGCGCGTCGGTGAGGGCGGCTTCGGTGAACGCAAGCCGCTCGCGATGGTGCTCGATCAGCTCCCGCGCGCGGCCCACCGGATCCTCGATCGGATCGCCGTGGCCGGGCAGGGCGATGGACGGTGCGAGCTCGATCGTCCGCTCCAGCGACTCGATGTAGTCGCCGAGAGGATCGAGCCGGCTCTCCGGCCAGAGGCCAACGGTCGGCGTGATCCTGCCGAGCAGATGGTCGGCCGAGATGAGAACGCCGTCTGCGAGCAGACAGAGCTGGCCGTCGGCGTGACCCGGCGCGGCGACCAGCTCCCAGCCGTCGACGCCGATCGCCGTCGTCGACGAGCTGCGGGTTCGGCTGGTAGCGGATGAACGGCCGGTAGATCGCGCCCGACTCGATCAGCTCCTCCGTGATCTCCGACGGGACGCCATGGGTGAAGAACCAGTCGGCGATCCGCTGCGGCCAATCCTCGTTCGCCCAGACGAGCTCGCACTGGGCGTAGTCGAGCTCGCCCTGGTAGACCGGCGCGCCGGTGAGCTCGGCCACGTCGGCTGCTGCTCCCACGTGATCGGGATGAAAGTGGGTGACGAAGATCCGCGCGACCTCGGCGCCGTCGAGGGCGGTCTTCCAGACCTCCTGCGCGTCCGGCAGCCCGATCCCCGTGTCGACGAGCGTCCAGCCGTCGTCTCCGGGCAGCAGGTACGAGTGGACGTGTCCGGGGCGCGTCGGCAACGGGGTCGTGATCCGACGAATCCCTGCCGGCAGCTCCATCGCCGTATCCAACACTATTCCCGGCCATACGAACATATGTTCTATACTGCGAGAATGCGGGTGGAATACCGCGAGGAACCCTGTCGGAGCGCACTGAATCGAGTGAAGGGGATGCCGTTCGGGTGGTCCCTCAACCCGTACACGGGCTGTGTGCACCGTTGCACGTTCTGTTACGTGCGCGCGTTCGAGCTGCGGGCCGACCGGCCCGCCGACGACCGGTACGGGCGCTCGATCCGTGTGAAGGTGAACGTGGCCGAAGTGCTGGGACGAGAGCTCTCGAGGCCGAGTTGGAACGGCGAGAAGATCGCGATCGGAGCCGCAACCGATCCGTACCAGCCCGCGGAGGGGCGGTACCGGCTGACGCGGGCCTGCATCGAGGTCCTCGGCCGTGCGGCGACGCCTTTCTCGATCATCACGCGAGGGCCGCTGATCGTCCGCGACATCGACGTCCTCGCGGCTGCAGCCAGGCGTACGGGTGTCTCGGTCATGTTCTCGGTGCCGACGCTCGATCCGGAGGTCTGGCGGACGACCGAGCCGGGCACCGCGCCCCCGCGCCAGCGGCTTCGGGCTCTCTCGGCGCTGGTCGACGCAGGAATCGAGGCAGGGGTCGGCATGGCGCCGATCCTGCCCGGGCTCTCGGACCGGCCGGAGCAGCTCGCCGAAGTCGTCAAAGCGGTGCGGGCAGCAGGGGCGACGAGCGTCTGGGCGAACCTGCTCTACCTGCGCCCCGGAACGAAGGAGCACTTCCTCGAAGCGCTCGCCCGAGACTGGCCCGAGGAGCTCGACCGGTACGAGCAGCTCTACGCACGCGGTGCGTATCTCCCGCACTCGGAAGCCGAGCCGACACGGAGCCGCGTACGCAATCTCGCCCGCGAGCACGGCGTGCGCGACCGCCGGAGTGCGAAGCTCGTGCCGCCGCCGGAGCCCGTTCAGCTCTCGCTGCACGTCTGAGCGCCGATTCGCGACATACACTTCCCGCCGATGCCTGAAGAGATCACATGCCTGATCGTCGATGACCACGAGGTCGTGCGCGAAGGGCTGCGCCTGTCGCTGTCACGCGCCCCGCACATCCGCGTGATCGGCGAGGCCTCGGACGGCGCCGGCGCGGTTGCACTCGTCGAGCGGCGCCGGCCACAGGTCGTGATCATGGACGTCCGCATGCCGGGGATGGACGGGCTCGAGGCGACGAAGCAGATCAAGGAGAAGGTGCCCGAGACGGCGGTCCTGATCTTCACCGCCTACAGCGAGCGCTCGCTGCTCGGTCGCGGGCTCGAGTCGGGCGCCAAGGGGTACATCCTCAAGGAGGCCCCGCACGCAACGCTGTTGCGCGCGATCGAGAAGGTCGCCGGCGGCGAGAGCTTCGTCGACCCTGCGCTGATGCCGACGTTCCTGACGGGCAAGGAGCAGAACGACATGCTCACGGCCCGCGAGCGCGAGATCCTGCAGCTGCTCGCCGACGGAATGTCGAACGCGGACGTCGCTGCAAGGCTGTTCATCAGCCAGGAGACGGTCAAGAGCCACGTACGGCACATCCTCGCGAAGCTCGAGGCGGATACGCGGACGCACGCGGTCGCCATCGCTCTGCGCGACGCGATCATCGACTGATGGCCGACGAGGTCACCGCCGACGAGCGCGAGCGCCTCGTCGAGCGGATCATCACGGCCGAGCAGGACGAGCGGCGCCGGCTCGCGCTCTTCCTCCACGATGGGCCGGTGCAGAGCCTGGCAGGCATTGCGCTGATGCTCGACGCAGCCGTGCAGTCGATCGACGAGGGCAAGCCGGAGGTGGCGCGGGGAATCATGGCCTCCGCACTCGAGCGCCATCGCGAGACGATCCGCTCGCTCCGCGACCTCTCGTTCAACATCGAGCCGGTGGTGCTGCGCGACCAGGGCTTCGGCGCCGCGGTGCACGAGCTGGCGAACCAGCTCGGGATGGAGCACAAGGTGCAGATCGAGGTCGACGTCGAGCTCGCCTCGCAGCTCGGCGAGAAGGAGCAGGTCGGGCTGTACCAGATCGTCCGCGAGTCGCTGAACCAGGCCGTACGGCGCGGGCCGCCGTCGAAGATCTCGGTGCGGATCCACGACACGCCGGAAGGGGAGATCGAGACCGTGGTCGCGGACAACGGAACGGGCGAGAGGCGGACGGCGGCGCTCGACGCGATCGGTGAGCGCGCCTCCACGCTCAACGGCCGCTTCTCGGTCGAGCAGGGGGCCGACGGCACGTCGATCCATGTGGTCTTTCCTTCGTACAGCGGCCGTCCGTAGCCACTAAGATTCGCCTCCGATGACGGACGACAACGGTCACCACGGCTCCAGCTACGTGCTCTTCGTCTGGTCTCCGGCCGGCTGGACGCTGCAGCAGCGCGAGGGCGAGCCGCCCCCGGTCGGGGCGACGGTCGAGAACGGCGAGACGCTGCTCCGGGTGAGCAAGATCGGCCCGTCGCCGCTGCCTGGCGACCGCCGCCGCTGCGCGTTCACCCAGCTCGCCTAGCGGAGCGCGGACTCGGCGGCGATGCGGCCGAAGACGAGTGCGGCCGCGAGGCCGCTGCCGTAGCCGCCGGTGAAGATGCCGCCCACGTCGGCGCCGGCCGCGTGCAGGCCGTCGACCGGTGTTCCGTCGCGATCGAGCACGCGCGCCTGCTCGTCGATCCGAAGCCCACCGATCGTGTGCGTGACGGCCGCGTACACGTGAACGGCGGTGAACGGGGTTCTCACGAGCTTCGGCGACGCCGGGAGCGTGAACGGAAGCTCCTCTGTCGGCCGAACGTCGCCGCCGGCGGCACGCGCGACCTCGATCGCATCGGCGACCGTGCCGTACGGGGTCCCTGGTCCAGGGCTGCGGCGTCGACGACGTACCATGCCGCACCGCCCGGGAAACGCTGGACGATGTCGCTCTCGTGCCAGGCCGCCTCGCCCAGTTCGGTGCCGGTGTCGCCGAGCACGAGCGCGTGCCGCGCGTAGAGCTGCGAGGCCGAGACGAACTCGTCCTCGGCCACCTGCCCGGGCATCGCGCGGCCGTAGTACTCGTCCATCCCCTGGCTCGCCGAACCCCCGAGCCCGAGCCCGTAGTCGAGCCCCTCCCCCACGCTCCACCGGTTCGCGCGCAGGAGCAGGCCCCGATCCCGCGCGAGGCGTGCGCCGAACCCTCCGGTCGCAAGCACCTGCGCCTCCGCGAACGGAGACTCCAGCCGGACGTCCCCCGCTGCCCGCACGAGCACGTCGGTCAGGGAACGTGGGTCGTACCGCCGCCCGACCGTCCTGGGATTGCCGGTCTCTCCCGCGAGCGGCTCCACCCCGAGCGTCTCCAGCCAGTCGAGCGCGTCGTCGAGCTCGTCGACGATTCGGCGCTGGAGTGCAGGATCCCCACCCGGGCACTCGCGGCGAAAGTCCCCGGTGCTCCGATGCCGCCAGACGACGCCGCTCGAGAGCAGCATCGAGCCCCCGGGTCGGGTTCCCTTATCGAGGACGACGGGCGACGCGCCGAGCTCGCGCGCGCGGGCGCCGGCCACGAGACCGGCCATGCCGGCGCCGGCGACGGTGAGGTCTTTCAGGTGAGCGAGAACGAGGGCTTGTGCTCGACGTACTCGAGCTTCACCCGGTCGGGCCCCCAGACGAAGAGCGCAATCGTGTTCGGCGCGTCGACGAGGTCGTCGATCTCGATGCCGAGATCCTCCGCGTCGGCCCGATGCTCCTCGACCGAGTCGACGAGGACGCCGATGTGGTTCAGAAGCGGCCGTTCGCGGGTCACCAGGGTCGCCGGCGACAAGCTCGAGGAAGGCGCCGCCGACCTCCAGCCGGCCGTCAGCGGCCGGCGCGAAGCCGAGCGCCTGCCACTGCTCGGACGCCGCGGCGGGATCGGCGGAGACGAGGGCGATGTGGTCGAGGTCGAGCTCGGAGTCGGTCTCGGCTTCGACCAGGACGATCTCGAGGCCCTCGCCGAGATCGACGGTCGCGTCGCGGCCGTCCAGCGACGACACACGCAGGCCGATCCGAGCGAGGGGCCCGCGCTCCCGCGGGCCCTCCGCGTCGAAGAGCGTCAGCTTGCCGCGGCGCGCATCCGCGCCAAGCAACGTGAAGCGATCGGTCTCCTCGATCACGCGTACGCCGAGCCGCTGGATCGCCACCTCAGCCATCAGGTGGCGGTCTGCGACCCAGAGCGCGACATGGTCGAGAGTGCGCGGATTCACCTTGCGAGGATAGCCGTCGCGGGTCTCAACGCTTCTTGGCCTCCACGGCACGCTGCAGCTGCGCCTTGTTCATCTTCGAGCGGCCCTGGATGCCCATGTCCTTGGCCTCCTCGTACAGCTGGTCGCGGGTGCGTCCTTTCGCGCGGCGCGTGCCGGAGCGAAGTCCCCCGCGGCGGCTCGACGACATGTCGGTACGGGAGAGCCGCGACGACTCGCGCGCTTCGCCGGACCGCGCCCGCTCCTTGTTGACGGTGCGCGCGGCGATCTCCTGGGCCTTGTCCTCCGACTCGCCCTGCTCGCGCAGGCCTTCCTTGATGTGCTCGTACTGACGTTCACGCTTCGGACTCCAGGCTTGCTGTGGCATGACCCCTCCTTCGTGTCGAGAACGAAGGCGGTTCTTACCCGTTCCGGCGCGCCTTATTCGCCGCCGTCGAGCGGAGGGTTCTGGACGTTGTGCTCAGTCGCGTATTCGTCGACGAGCTGGTCGATCGCCTCGGCGCCTTTCTCGTAGGCGTAGTTGATCGCCACGAACGGCTCCCACTTGTCCGGAAGCGCGTCCTCGGGAAAGATCGCCTCGACCGGACACTCCGGCTCGCAGGCGCCGCAGTCGATGCACTCCTCCGGGTCGATGATCAGCATGCGCCCGAACTCGTGGATGCAGTCGACCGGGCAGACGTCGACACAGGAGCGATCTTTGATGTCGATGCACGGCTCCGCGATGATGTACGTCACGGCGGCGAGTGTATCGACCGAGCTCAGACGGACGGTGCGGTCAACTCGGCGACGATCTCCGGCACTCGCTCGACCAGCGCCGACTTCACGACCACCTGGTCGAAGCCGGCCGTATGCGCCCGCTGGAGCCCTGCCTTGTCCGTGTGATTCGTGAAGCCGAGGATCGGGATGTCGGGCCACGAGTCCACGACTTCGTCCGGCTCGACGCGGGCGATATCCGCGATCACGAGGTCCGGCGGATGGATGCTGTCGGTCGTGATCAGGCGATGCCCGTCGAGCAAGGCTTCGAGCTTCCCCCGGAAGAAGAGATCGACCCCTGCGAGCAGGATGGTCGCCACAGCCGCGAATGTAGCAGTGTTCCTGCGCAAGATCGAAATCTGCAGAGCAGATTCCGATCGCGCCAAGACCCTGAAGTGTCGCTTCGCTCCGGCGACTGACCATCGTCAGCCGCTGAGACCTAACGCTTCGAAGATCCTGTTGATGTAGACGCGAAGACGCCAGAACTCGCCCGCGAACAGGAGCGCGCCGAGCGCGACGAGGATCAGGCCGCTGACGAACTGGATCGCGACATAGTGGTCGCGAATGCCGCGGAAGAAGCCCATCGCGGGCGCGAAGAGCGCCGCGGCGATCAGAAACGGGATCGCGAGCCCGAGGGCATAGACGGCGAGGAGCACGGAGCCCTCCCAGACCGTGGCGGAGTTGCCGGCGAGGACGAGGATCGAGCCGAGGACCGGCGTGATGCACGGCGCGGCGCATACGGCGAAGGCTCCGCCGAGCAGGAAGCCGGAGCCACGCCGCCGCGCACCCTGCACGAGCCCTGCGCCAACGAGACGGTCGGGCCACGGCAGCAGCCCCATGAACGCGAACCCGAACACGATCAGGATGAGGCCGGCCACCTGTTCGAGCAGAAACTGGTTGCGCGTGAACGAGAGGCCGATCGCCGCAGCTCCGGCACCGAGGAAGACGAAGAAGGTCACGAGACCGGCGACGAACGGGAGGCTCGAGACGACGACGCGCCGGGCAGCGCCGGGCTCGCCCAGCCGCTCGGCCTCGACCGACGACACGGCGGAGAGATAGCCCGGGACGAGAGGCAGCACGCACGGTGCGAGGAAGGAGAGGAACCCGGCGCCGAAGGCGACCAGGACCGATGTGGCGCTCATTCGAAGCGGGCGAGCTCAGCGTCGAGGCGCTGCTCGAGCTCGGGATCCAGCGGCTCGAGCCCGTCGGGGGGCGGCGTCTCGTCGTCGCGGCGGCGGCTCCAGTGCCAGGCGAGTCCGCCGACGAGGACGGCGCCGGCGGCGAGCCCCGCGAGGGGCAGCAGCCAGGCAAGCCAGTCGAATCCCTGCCGCGGCGGAACCGCGAGAACGGTCGGCCCGAACTGGTCGACGAGCTTCGCCTTGATCTCGCTCTTCGTGTCGCCGGCGGCGATCCGCACCCGGATGTATGCCTTGATGCGCCGGGCCGCCGGCGCGTCGGACGTGTCGAGCGTCGTCTCGCAGACGGGGCAGACGAGCTCGGACTCGAGCTCAGCGGGAGTGGGCTTCAGCTCACTCGCGGCTGCGGTGCCCGCGAGCGCAAGCGCCAGCACCGCGAGGACGAGAAACCTCACGCCGGGGCGAGCGCCCGCTCGATCCCGTCGTCGATGTCGGACGCTTCCCGAACCGGCCCGGCGATGCGGTAGCGGACCTTGCCGGTCGCGTCGATGAAGTACGTCTCCGGGTAGCCGGTGACGCCGTAGCGCCCGATCGTCGAGCCTTTGCCGTCGTACACGTTCCTGTACGTGACGCCGTAGCGGGCCAGGAACTTCCGTGCGTCGCCGCGCACGTCCTTCGCGTCGATGCCGACGAAGACGACGTTTTTGCCCTCCCACCGCTTCGAGCCCTGCTGGAGCAGAGGCATCTCGTCACGGCACGGCCCGCACCACGAGGCCCAGAAGTTCAGGACGACGGTCTTTCCACGCAACGACGCGAACGAGAGGTCACCCTCCCCGTCGAGACGCTCGAGCGTCCAGGCTGGCGCCTGCGGGGTGCCGCCGCGCTTGAGCTCCGTCGTGACCTCGCTCTCGCCTTGGGCGAGCTTCCAGGCCAGCAGCCCCAGAAGGGCTGCGACGACCGCCACGGCGACAACCTGGGCGCCGAGACGCAGCCGGCCGCTCATTGCAGGATGTACACGGGGGTGCCGATGTCGACCTGCGTGAAGAGCCACTCGACCTCGGGGATCCGCATCCGGATGCACCCATGTGAGACCGAGTAGCCGATCGAAGCGGGATCGGGCGTGCCGTGAATGCCGACGGCCGGGGCGGAGATGCCCATCCAGCGCGTGCCGAGGGGATTGCCGGGACCGGGCGGGATCGGCTCCGCGTCCTGGGCCCAATCCGAGGCGGGCGGATACCACCACGGGTTACGCCACTTGACGACGATCTCGTACTTGCCGAGCGGCGTCGGGTACCTCGACTGGCCCGTCGCGACGCCGAAGTCGCGCCGGAGCTTGGCCCCGTCGTAGAGGAAGAGCTTGTTCAGCCCGCGGCGGATGATGATCACCTCGCCGATCGACGCGCGCGTCGACGTCGGCACGATCACGTCCTGCTTGAGCGCGATCGGATCGCGGGCGTGCGTCTTGAGGCTCCGGTAGAGATCCCGCACCACGAGTGTCTGCCGAAGGCGCCGTCCCTGCTGCTCCTTCGTCACGAACGGCTTCGAGTTGCGCAGCTGCAGCTCGGAGTTGACGGAGACACGGTCGAATCGTTTCGCAAGCGTTGCGGCGTAGCGCTCCAGGCGCGACTTCGGAGCAGTCACTTTCAGCGGCACATTGGCGCCGGGCGCGAACACGCGCGCGTGCCTGATCGCATCGCCGACGTACGCCGACGCACCCAACTGCTTCGGCGTGACGGCCAGTGTCACCTTGCCGAGGCGGAGCACCAGGGGCCGCGCGAAGAACGACTTGACGGCTGCGGTCGCGGCAGCGGGTGACAGGCCGCCGACCAGGAGCTCGCCGCCGATGGTGACGCCGGCTGCGATCGTCGACGGACGCGGGGTCGTCGGCGTCGTCGCGGTGGCGGTCGTGGTCGTCGTCGGAGGCGGGGGCGGCGGCGCCGTCGTCGTGCCCGTCTCCGCGATGGCGGACGGGGACGCAGCGAGGACAACCGCGGAGAGCACTCCGGCGGCCGCGCACGCAACGAACAGGGCAAATGCGAGTCCTCGCCTCACGCGGGCAGTGTAGCCATGGCCTCGAAGAGCCCGGGATCATTCGTTATCACGGCGTCCACCCCGGCCGCGTCGAGCCGTGTGAGCTCCGCCGGGTCATCGACCGTCCAGGCCCAGACTGCTGCGCCGGCGCCGTGCGCGCGCTCGACACTCGCCGCCGACACGACCGCGTGATGGAGCATCAGTGCTGCGGCGCCGGCGCGTTCGATCATCGAGGGCACGCGAGCGACGATCGCCCGACGCAAGGCGAGCGTGCCGAGACGGATCGCCGGCTGAAACGCGCGCTGACGCGAGACCCCGTAGCGATCCTCCGGATACGTGAAGCCGATTTGGATCTTCGGGGGCTCGCACAGCCACGGCACGAAGGCTCTCGCGGTTGAAGGAGCTGACGACGGCTCTCTCGACGAGCCCGTGCCGCTCGAGGGCAGCCACGAGCTCGTCGAGCCGCGTCGTCAGCTTCAGGTCGACGTGCAGCGCGACGTCACGCTCGGCCAGGAAGCCAAGAGCGTCGTCGAGCGTCGGCAGCTGCGGCGCGAGCTCTCGCAATTCGGCGAGCGAGCGGTCGCGCACGGTGCCCACAGCTGCACCGTGGCTGACCTCGGCGAGATCGTTCGAGTGCGCGAGCACGAGCGGGCCGCCGATCAGGTCGAGCACGTCGAACTCGATCGCGTGCACGTCATACGAGAGCGCCACCTCGAACGAACGCAGCGTGTTCTCGGGCGCGAGCGCCGCCGCGCCACGGTGCCCGACGCGAATCAGCGGACCGTCTCGGCGCAAGAGCCTCACGGCGCGGTGGGAAGAAGGTCCTCGTCGAGCTCGCCGCCGCTGGCGGCATACCGGACGATCATCCGGTCGGTGACCCACTCGACCGGCGCGCGATCGTCGGTCCATGGACGTTCCGCCTTCTTCGTCACCGGCCGGATCTGGCGCGCCAGCAGTTCGCGCAGTGGCCGAAGAGCGGCCGGTCCCGTCGACACGAGCTCCGGCCGGGGCGCCCATGTCCCGTCGAACGCAATCAGGATCTGGTTGAACCGCAGCGCCGGCCAGACGGCGACCTGGTCGAACTCGTGCGTGAGAGTCCCGGAGATCCCGTCGAGCAAGCTCTGGTCCCCCGGCACGGACGCGACATTGAGCGCGAGGATCCCGCCTGGCTCGAGCCGATCACGTGCGAGCCGGAAGAATTCCCGTGTCGCGAGGTAGAAGGGCACGTACGGCTGGTGGTAGGCATCGACGATGATCAGGTCGTACCGCTTGTTCGTGTGCCGAAGGAACGGACGCGCGTCGGCGTCGTACACCGTGAGGCGAGGATTGTCCTCCATGCCGAACCACCGCCGCCCGACCCGGCTGACCGCAGGGTCGAGCTCGACCCCGTCGACGCGCGCATCCGGGTAGAACTCCCCGAGCGCGCGGGCGATCGTGCCGCCCGCGTTTCCTAATATGCCAACCGAACGAAGCGGCCTGTCGCTCAGCGACGGGAGCGCGAGGAATGCATCCCACACACCGCCGGTCAGGACCGTGTCGGGCCGCCAGACCGAGTGGACGGCGACGCCCTCGTTGAGCCTGAGGAGCCGGTGGCCGTCGGGGCGCTCGACGACCTGGATGAACTGATAGAGCGAGTCCTCCTCGTGCAGCAGACCGGGCTCGGCCTTCACCGCCCCCGGCGGGACCGCGACGAGGGCGGCGAGGGCGGCCGCGACGACGAGCACACGGCGCCCGAGGAGGAACGAGGCGGAGAGCGCGAGCAACGCCGCCGTGGCGAGCAGCGTCCGCTGCGTTCCCACGAGCGGAATCGCGATCAGCGCAGGCACGAACGTCCCGAGGAGCGAGCCCGCCGTAGAGAGCGCGTAGAAACGACCCGCTACCGCCCCCGCGGTTGCGACGTCGGTGATCGCCAGGCGGATTGCGAACGGCGCGACCATTCCGAGCGCGACGACGGCCGGCGCGAACAGGAGGAGGACCGCGAAGAACGAGCCGATCACCGCTCCCGCCGACGCGTTGTCGAGGTTTCCGACCGCGGCGTCGAGAAACGGTCTCGCGATGAACGGTGTGATCGCCACCCAGACAGCCGCCGCGAGGACGATCAGGCCGAGCAGGCGCGGCTCCGGTCGCCGGTCGGCCAGCCGCCCTCCGAGCCAGTAGCCGAACGCGAGCGCGGCGAGCACGATCCCGATCAGGTTCGCCCAGACGATCGTCGACGACCCGAAGTAGGGCGCGAGCAGCCGTGACGCGGCGATCTCGGTCGCGAGCGAGCCGGTGCCCGCGCCGAAGACGAGCGCGGCGAGTGCGAACTGGGAGCGGTTCACGTCTTGCGACGCTTGATCACGACAACGGCGAAGTCGTCGGTCAGCTCTCCGTTGTCCGACCACTCCCGGCAGGCGACGAGTGCCCTCTCCGCCATCTCCTGCGCAGGCAGCGCCCGGTGCTCGGCAAGCAGCGCGTCCAGCCGCTCGACCCCGAACTGCTCGCCGCGGCGGCGCGCCTCGACGACACCGTCCGTGTAGACGACGACGGTGGCACCCGGCGGGAGGGCCGCGGCGACCGTCTCGTACGCCTGAGGCGCGTCGATCCCGAGCGCGAGCCCGCGGGCTGCGATGCCCTCGACGGTGCCATCCGGAAGGACCAGGCGCGGCTGGGGGTGCCCGCCGCTCGCGCAGGCGACTTCACCCTTCACCGAGTCGATCACCAACTCGACCATCGTGATGAAGCGCCCCGAGGCGATCTCGGAGGAGACGACCTCGTTGGCAGCCGCGAGGAAGTCGCCGGGCACGACGTGCTCACGGGCCAGCGACCGGAAGACGTACTTCGCCATGGCCATGTCGGCCGTCGCATCGACGCCGTGGCCGGTCACGTCTCCGAGCACGACGGCGAGTCGCCCGTCGCCGAGGGTGAGGTAGTCGTAGACGTCGCCGCCGACTTCGAGGCGCGCCGCGGACTGGTAGACGTCTCCGAGCTCGAGGCCGGAGATCTCGGGAGCCGCGCGCGGCAGGAGCGAGCGCTGCATCGTGTCGGCGAACGCCTTCTGCTGCGCGTAGAGACGGGCGTTGTCGATCGCGAGCGCGGCCTGTCCGGCAATCGCGAGCGCCGTGTCGGCGATCTCCCCTTCCACCGGGCGCCCGGGGTGCAGGGACACGATCGTGAGCGTTGCGAGCAATTCGGCCGGAGTGGCGATCGGGACGATCGCTGCGGTCGAGCCCTTGCGCAGAAACGGCGCCAGCAGCGCGAGCGCGCCGCCGAGCGCTTCCGCCCGGTCGGCGTCGAGGAGCAGCGGCTCGCTCCGCTCGAGTAACGCCAGCAGCTCTCGGCGCGGTAGTTGCTGCGGCCGCGAGAGCAAGGCACGCGCAGCGGCGTCGACTCGTTCGTCGTTCACGTGCACCGCCCGCGCGGTCAGCTCGATTCCGCGCTCGTCGGGCATCCGGATCACGGCCGCGTCGACGCCCAGCAGGGTGACGATCGACTCCGCGAGCACCTCCAGCGTCGTCTCGAGCGAGAGACTCTGAGCGAACGAGCGCGAGATCTTGAACTGGGCCTCCAGCCGCCTCGCTGCTTCCCGCTCCGAGCCCAGTGCCTCCTCGAGCTCTCGCCCGAGAGCGGTCGCCCGTTCGTGCAGCCGGGCGTTCTGGACCGCCACGGCGAGCTGTGCGGCGAGCGCGACGAAGAGCGCGCGCTCGTTGGCGCTCAACGGCCTCGGCCGGCGCGGGTAGACGGCGAGCAGGCCGATGGGCTCGTCGCCGACGACAAGCGGCAGCGCCAGCGCGGAGTCGATCCCCGACTCGGTCACCTGGGCCCGAGCCGGCGCGAGCCGGTCGTCCGTCGAGGCGTGATCGACCTCGACGACGCCTCCGGCCTGGCGCGACGCGAGCGCGATGGCGAGCAACACTGCCGCCACGGCCTCGTGCGGCCCTTCGACCCCCTGACTGGCGGCGACCGCGATGCGGCCGTCCTCGCGGAGATAGACGGCGATGCGGTCGGTGCCGAGCATGTTCCCCAGCCGCTCGAGGGCCGTGTCGAGGGTGTGCGACAGCGACAGACGAGCGATCGCCTCGCCCACGACGGCGAGCAGCGCACGGCTCCGCTCGAGCTCGAAGCCGGCCTCACGCGCCCGTTCCGACGACCGGAGGGCGTGAGCTGCGCGGACGGCGAAGCTCGCGAGCTGGGAGAGGCCACCCTCGTCCGGAGCACGGCCGGAAGCGAAGCGAAGCTGCAGCGCGCCGAGCGGTGGCTCGCCGAGTTGCAGCGTGATGAGCGCTCCCTTCCGGCCGTCGCCCTGAACCGCGAGCGAGCGATGCTCGTCGAGGATCGCCCGGGCGGCGCGCTCCAGATTCGCGTCGGGCTCCAGCGCCCCGTGCGCGCCTTCGATCTCGAGCTCACCGGCGCGAAGCCGCCAGAGACACGCTCCTTCGGCGCCTGATGCGGTCGCTGCCAGGCGCGCCAGACGCGCTGCCGCGGCCTCGTCGTCTGCGACGGCCGCCAGTGCGTCACCCGCCACGTCGAGCGGGCCCCCCAGCTCCCGCCCCACCCTAGCGTCGTCGTCGCACAACCGAGTCGCCAGCCAGGCCAAGTCGCCCGCGAGCATTGCGACGCCGGTCGCCTCGCGGTCGAACGGCCCGGCGCGGCGGGCGAGCGCGAGCGCGCCGGCATCTCCGTTGGCGTCGAGGGGGACGGTGAGGCCGACGGCGTCGGTGTCCAGCAGCCCGCGGACGAGCTCCATTGCAGTCTCGACCGACCGGGCCCGGAGACCTTCGATCTCGGCGGCGACTGCGCTCGACGACGCCCTGACGACCCGGGCGACGAGCGAGCCATCGCGCTCGGGCAGCCAGACGACCGCGATCTCGGCGCCCGCCCCATGGACCGCGGCCTCGGCGATCTGAGCCAGGATCGAGTCGAGCGCCCCTCCGTCGGCGAGAGCACGGCTGGCCCGCGAGAGCGCGGCGAGCGCGTCAGAGACGTCGACGCGAGTGTCGATCATCGTCTAGAGGCCGAAGAGGCGTCCGACCTCACGCCAGATCGTGAGCGTGATCAGCACGCTGGCGGCGATCAGGACGACGACGACGAGCCAGAAACGCAGCGCGGCGTGACGCCGGGCGCGGGATCGTTCGTTCCGCGCGCGGCGACGGGCACGCTCCTGCAGGTACGCCCGATCCACTGCTACCGGGTCGAACGGAGGAGCATCGTCGCCTGGCGGAGTGCGCCTCGCAGGCTCGGCCATGCGGAAAGTGTAGTGCGCTGGCGGCTGATCAGGCAGCAGGGAGCACGAACGGACTGTCCGGTACTCGCGTGACTTTCCGGACCGATATGCCCATACTGCGCTGCGTGGAATCGCCCGACCGCCCGACGGAGCCGACGTACGACCCTGCCGGCGAGCCACCCGCAGCGCTCCGCCGTGTCGGCGGGTCGATCTGGGCTCTCGGTGAGCAGGCCACCTGGGTCGCCGGTCTCGTGCTCGCCCTTTCCGCGCTCACCGGCTGGTACTCGGGCTCCGGCGAGGGAGTCGACGTCAGTGTCATCGGCTGGAACACCGGCGTGATCGGCAAGATCGTTCTCTTCATCGGCCTGGCTGCGATCCTCGTCGTCGCGCTGCGCCAGTGGGGGGTCGAGCTGCCGGCGGCAGTTCCCGAGAGCCTCGTCGTGATCGGGCTCGGGGCGCTCTCGACGATCCTCGTTCTCGTCCGGACGATCTCGATCCCGGACGAGTTCTTCTTCGCCGGGCGCGGCATCGGCCTCTGGATCAGCCTCGCCGCGTCCGTGGCGTTGATCGGGGCGGGACTGCTGCAAGCATCCGAAGAGCTCTAGCGCTCCCGCGCCGCGGAGCCGGCACGTCGACTACGGGACGGGCAGTTGTTGCTTCGTCGACTCGATCAGCGAGCGTGGGTCGAACGGCTTGCCGATGAAGCCCTGCACGCCGCGCGACTCCGCATCGCCCGCCGAACGCTCGTCGACCTGGCCCGAGAACATGATCACCGGGATCGCGCCGACACCGGTGTGCTCCTGGATCCGCCGCAGCGTCTCCCAGCCGTCGACCTGGGGCATCATCACGTCGAGCAGGATCAGGTCCGGGGACTCCTGGCCGAGCGCCGTGAGCGCCTCCTCGGCGCCACCGGCTTCGCGGACGAGGTAGCCCTCGGCTTCGAGGTTCACTCGCACGTACTCCCGCAGGCGCTCGTCGTCGTCGACGATCAGCACGAGGGGACCGCGTGTGGAGCTGCTCGCCGTGCTGGTCGGGCCGGAGCGGTCCAGGAACTGGTCGAGGTCGGCGCGCCGGTAACGACGATGGCCGCCGGGCGTGTAGAAGGCCGACACGCGCCCCAGGTCGGACCATTTGCGCATGGTGCTCTGAGCGACGCCGAGGTACTTGGCCGCCTGGCCGAGTGTCAGCCACTCCGGCTGCGCGTCGGCGACGGGTCTATTCCCTTCAAAGGCCATCGCGCGAGGGAACCTACCCAAACCTGCAGCAAGCTGAAACCATGAACCGTCCTCAGCCGGTCGTGACGGTGACGGTTACCGTCCGCGTCGCCGGCGGTAGCGGTTGCGGTTCGAGCGTCCGCACGTTCGTCTGGGTTCCACCCGGGGATGGCCCATCGTCGAGCGCCTTGCCGAGCGAAATACCGACCAGGAGGGCGACCACGAGGCCGAGCACGATCAGCGCCGGCCGCCACACCGGATTGGGTGGCGGCTTGCGCGGTCGCCGCTCACGCGTACTCACGGCTCATAGTCCTGCGCCCCGCGCGCATAGAGATGGAAGGCTGCGGCCTCGACCACGGAAAGGGTTTGCGGCCAGCCCGGCGCCGGTGCGTTCTCGGCCACTGCCGTACGGCTCCACCGGTCCGCTTCTGCGTACGCCGCCGCAAGCTCCCGCACCGTGAACACGCCGCCGACGCGGCGGCGGAGCTCGGCCAGGACCGCGTCGACCTGCGCGTGGAGACGCTCGCTCATGGGCGGCTCGCGTGTCTGCTCGAGCAGACGGCGATAGCCCTCCTCCCAGTCTCGGCGCGCGCTGTCGAGCTCTGCCTCGGAAACCTGCACGAGGTCGATCCTAGTTTTCAGAGGGTTGGTCCGAGGTCGCGGTGCGTGCGGGATGCGCATGCACCAAGCAGTGTGGTCGACGCGGCCGGCGTCGAGGCTGGTCGCCTCGATGTCGGAAGCGGCGGCCGCGATGCGCCGTGTGCAGGCGTATCCCGTGCGTGCCTCGACCTCGGATCAATCCTCCGTACAGCAGCGTTGCGTCGGCCACAGCGGGTCGACCTCGGCGAGCACGCGCTCGCCCAGCAGGTAGCCGGGATTGGCGAGCGCGTAGGCCGCGTGCGCGTGCAGACACTTGAGTCGCCGAGGATTCGCACTGCCGCCGATCCCGAGCTCGAGCGACGTACCCTCGTCGCGGCCGCTCCGGCCTTCGGCAAGCACCCTTCGGATCTCACGCTGCTGCTCCGTGGCCCGGTCGAGATCGCCTGCGAGCTCCGCGTCGCGCTGCACTTCGTCGCTCCAGCGCTCCACCCCGCCCGCGGCTTCCAGACGCGAGATCGCCGCGACCAGCTGCGGGCAGGTGAGGTAGTAGGTCGTCGGAAAGGGGTCGCCGGCGTCGTCGTACGGCGCCTGCTCGGTCACCGCGGGTGCTCCGAACGGGCAGCGGGCGACTACGCGGAGAAACGCGCGGGGCCGTCGGCCAAGCTGTCGCTCGACGAGCGCGCGGTCATCCATCCCGCCCGATCGTAGCCCCGGCGTGCCTGGCCTGGGCCCGCCGCCACTGCTGCACGCCCTTCACGATGAAGAGGCGCTCGCCCGGCCGCACGAGGCTCATCCGCCTCGCCTCACGCGAGAGCGCGGTGACGGTCGTGGAGTCGGCGAGACGCGCCTCCAGGCGGCTCCGCTCCTCCCGCAACTGGCGCACTTCGGCGGCCCGCTGTTCGAGCGACGAACGGGTCTCGAAGTAGCTGGACACCGGCTGGTAGTAGAGAAAGGCGATGAAGCCTGCGGCCGCGAGCACGCACCAGCGGAGGAGCACGGCCGAACTGCGCCCGCGCAGACGGCGCTTCGTCGCGCGCTTGGCGCGCGGAGCGAGGCTTCGAGGAGGGAGCGGTGCGACGGGCCACGGGGAACGATTCCGCAACCGCGCGCCTGTTCCTCCCACTGGGTCAGGCGATGTCGACCTTGATCACGTTGGTCGAGCCGGGGATGTTCACCGCGGTGCCGGCGGTGATCACGACGCGGTCTCCGGGCTCGACGATCTCCGAGTTTCGCGCGGCGGCGAGCGAGGTCGCCCAGAGCTCCTCGACGTCCGCGCACTCGGGCACCGACACGGGCGTCACGCCCCACTCGAGCGCCATGTGCTGCAGCGAGTAGCCGTGGTGGGTGAGGCCGATGATCGGGCGGCGCGGCCGCAGGCGCGCGACGGCGGACGCCGTCCGGCCGGTGAAGGTCGGGACGAGGATCGCCTTCGCCTCGAGCGCTTCCGCGATGTCGCAGGCTGCGTTCGACATCGCCTGGCCGACGGTCGGCTTCTCTTCCGCCTGCGGAATCTCGTGGCGGTAGTCGAGACTCGGCTCGACGGCCCGCGCGATCCGGTCCATGAACGCCACCGACTCGACGGGAAACTCGCCGACGGCCGTCTCGCCGGAGAGCATGATCGCGCTCGTGCCGTCGAGGATCGCGTTCGCGACGTCCGAGGCCTCCGCGCGCGTGGGCTCGGGCGCGTGAATCATCGACTCGAGCATCTGCGTCGCGGTGATCACCGGCTTGCCGCGTTCCAGCGAGCGCAGGATGATTCGCTTCTGGAGGAGCGGGACTGCGACCGCTCCCATCTCGACCCCGAGGTCGCCGCGCGCCACCATCACGGCGTCCGCTTCGCGCAGGATGTCGTCCAGCACGGCAACGGCCTCGGCCTTCTCGATCTTGGCGATCACGTGAGCGGTCGAGCCGGACGCCTCGATCAGCGTCTTCAGCGCCTGCACATCCGACGCCGTTCGCACGAACGAGAGCGCGACGAAGTCGACGCCGAGCTCGAGGGCGAATTGCAGATCGTCGATGTCCTTCCGCGTCAGCGACGGAATCGGCAGCGGAATGCCCGGCAGATTGACGCCCTTGTGCGAGATGACGGTCCCGCCGACGAGCACCTCACAGTGAGCCCTGCCCCGCTCGACGTCGAGCACCCGGAGCCGCACGGCGCCGTCGTCGATGAGGACGTCGAACCCCGGCTGGAGGACGGAGCCGAGCACCGCCGGCGCGATGGGCAGGTCGCCGTCGCGCGCGCCGTCCTCGCCGGAGATCGTCACCGACCCGCCGCGCACGAGCTCGAACGGCTCGCTCAGGTCGCCGACGCGGAGCTTCGGGCCCTGCAGGTCGGCGATCAGCGCCACGGGGTGCCCGATCTCGTCCTGGGCGGCGCGAATGGCCTTCGCGCGCTCGGCGTGGTCCTCGTGCGTGCCGTGCGAGAAGTTGAGCCGCGCCCCGTCGATCATCCGCATCAGCGGCATGAGCGCCTCGGGCGCGGAGGACGCGGGGCCGATCGTGGCGACGATCTTCGTGCGGCGAGGGACGACGGCCATCGGCGACAGGCTAGCGGCGCGCCCGGGGGAAAGCGCTCCACCCGGGGTAGTGCGCGCGACCTCCCAATTCCTCTTCGATCCGCAGGAGCTGGTTGTACTTGGAGACGCGGTCGGAGCGCGCGGGGGCCCCCGTCTTGATCTGTCCGGTGCCGAGCGCCACGGCGAGGTCGGCGATCGTCGCATCCTCGGTCTCGCCGGAGCGGTGCGACATCACCGCCGTGTAGCCACTCGCCTGCGCCATGCGCACGGCCTCGATCGTCTCGGTCAGCGTGCCGATCTGATTCACCTTGACGAGGATCGAGTTGGCCACGTCTCGGTCGATCCCCTCCCGCAGCCGCTCGGGATTCGTCACGAACAGGTCGTCTCCCACGAGCTGGACGCGATCGCCGAGCTCGCTCGTGAGCATCGCCCACGCGTCCCAGTCGTCCTCAGCGAGGCCGTCCTCGATCGAGACGATCGGGAACCGCTGCGTCAGGTCGGCCCAGAACGCCGGCATCTCGGCGCTCGTCTTCTCGCGTCCCTCGAACCGGTACACGCCATCCGAGAAGACCTCGCTCGCAGCGGGGTCGAGAGCAACGGCAACAGCGTCGCGGTGACCGGACCGTTCGGCCGCCTCGAGAATGGCTTCGATCGCGGCTTCGCTCGAGTCGAGGTCGGGTGCGAAGCCGCCCTCGTCGCCCACGCCGGTCGCGAGCCCACGGTCGGTGAGCACTTGCTTCAGCGCGTGGTAGACCTCGGCCCCGATCCGGAGCCCCTCCGCGAAGCTGTCCGCCCCGACCGGGACGACCATGAACTCCTGTAGGTCGATCGAGTTGGCGGCGTGCGCGCCGCCGTTGATCACGTTCAGCATCGGCACGGGCAGGGTCGCGGCGGACTCACCGCCGAGGTACCGGTAGAGCGGCTGCTTCGCGTGCGTCGCTGCCGCCTTGGCGACGGCGAGCGAGACGCCGAGGATCGCGTTCGCGCCGAGCCGACCCTTGTTCGGCGTTCCATCGAGCTCGATCAGCTTTCGGTCGAGCGCCTCCTGGTCGAGCGCATCCATCCCCGCGATCTCGCCTTCGATCTCGGCGACGTTCGCGACCGCTTGCGTCACGCCCTTGCCACCCCAGGCCGAGTCGCCGTCGCGCAGCTCGACGGCCTCATGGACACCGGTCGAGGCGCCCGAAGGCACCGCTGCCCTACCGAACGCGCCCGATGCGAGCTGCACGTCCACCTCGACCGTCGGGTTGCCCCGCGAATCGAGGATCTGGCGGCCGTGCACACGCGAAATCGAGCTCATCCGAGTTGCTCCTTTGCCTGGTCGTAGTAGCGGTCCTGCTCGTCGAGCGGCAGGTCGCTCCAGCGCTCGCCCTGTGCGTCCGCGAGCTCCTCGGCACGCTCGACGCGCGCAACGAAGCGGGTGTTCGTCGCCCGGAGCGCCAGCTCGGGATCGACGTTCAGGCGCCGTGCGAGGTTGACGACAGTGAAGAGCAGATCCCCGACCTCGTGCGCGACCGCGGCGTCCGGCTCGGTCTCTGGACTCGGCTCGCCCGTGCGGGCGACCTCCACCTCGAGCTCGCCGAGCTCCTCGCGGATCTTCGCGAGCGGCCCGTTCAGGTCGGGCCAGTCGAAGCCGGCGGTGACGGCGCGGCGCTGCAGCTTCCTGGCCTGCAGGAGCGCCGGCAGCGAGGCGGGCACGTCGTGGAAGATTCCCTCGCGGCCCTCCTGCTCGGACTTGATCTCCTCCCAGCGCGAGCGAACCCGTCCCGCCGTCTCCGCCTCGGCCTCGCCGAAGACATGCGGGTGGCGGCGGACCAGCTTGGCATGCACTCCACGCGCGACCGCTTCGAGATCGCCGTCTCCCTCCTCCTCGAGCAGGAGGGAGAGGAAGTAGACCTGGAAGAGGAGGTCGCCGAGCTCGTCGACCAGCTTGGCGGGCTGGCCTCCCGCCGCCGCGTCAGCGACTTCGTATGCCTCCTCGACCGTGTGCGGGACGATCGTGAGTGCGGTCTGCTCGCGATCCCAGGGGCAATCGCGGCGCAGCCGCCTCGTCAGGTCCTGTAATTCGACGAGCGCCTCTGCGAGAGGCAAGCGTCTCTACCCGTTCGCGCTGGTGGAAGTCGTCCCGGTCGCGGCCGGGGGCGGGCTGAAGCCGACTGCGTACGCGACCTTGTCCTCGTAGTCCTTCTTCAGGCCGTCGACCCACTTCGTCATCGCTTCGTTCTTCTGCGTCTGACCCAGCTGCTGGCGGATCGACTCCTTGACTTCCTTCAGAGGCGTCACCTGCGCCGCCTTCGCTTCGCTGAGCGGCTGGATGATGTGGTAGCCGAACTCGGTCTTCACCGGCTGGGAGATCGCGTTCTTCTTCAGCTGGAATGCGACCTTGTCGAACGGCGCAACGGTCTGGCCCTTCGAGATCGTCAGCTTGCCGCCGTTGGCCTTCGAGCCCGTGTCCTCGGAGAACTTCTTCGCCAGCGTGGCGAAGGCGGCACCGCGCTTGAGCTGCGTGTAGAGAGCGTTGGCCTGCGCCTTGGTCTTCACGAGAATGTGGCGTACGTCGCGGCTCTCCGGCTGGCTGTACTGCGCCTTGTTCTTGTTGTAGTAGTCCTCGATCTGCTTGTCGGACACCTTCACGTCGGTGGTGACCTTCGCGAAGATCTTCTCGGAGACGATCTGGGCCCGGATGTCGTTGCGGACCTGCTCTTCCGTGAGGCCCTGGGCCTTGAGCTGCTTCTCGTACTTCGTCTTGTCGCCGCCGAAGTACTGCTTCTGGATCTGCGCGAGCCGGGCGTCCACCTGCTTGTCGGTGATGCTGACGTCGAGGTCTTTGGCCTCCTGCTCGAACTGCTCCCGCTGGACCAGGAACTGCACGGCCTGGTTCTTGAGGGTCTGGAACTCCTGCGAGCCAGCCTTCGGGAAGTCGCGCTTCTGGTTCTTGTAGCTCTTCTTGGCCTGCGAAATCAGCGCGTCGTAGTCGGTCTTGGCGATTTGCTGGCCGTCGACCACGGCAACGGCGTCGGTCGGCACCGTGTCGTCGCCGCCGCCGCAACCGGCGAGCGCGAACGAAACGAGCGCACAGAGAAGGATGGCAAGACGAGAGATCTTCATCGTTGAGAATGCTCCAGGTTTAGATCGCGGGCCGCCGTTCATGCGGCCTGACGGGCTACCACGATAGCAGTGACGAGGTCTATGGCATCCTCGAGCGCTTCGGTGCGTTGCGAGACCTCACGCTTTGCACTGGTGTAGACGGCCGTGTCGGTCGCATCCCGCAACGCGCGCAGCTCGGCGGAGCCGAGCACGAGCGGGCCGACCGTCGCGCGGCCGCCGCGATAGATGAGGTAGTCCGCCCCGAGTTGAGCCAGCTTGAGCTTCGCCTCCTGGATCGCGAACAGATGCTCGACCGGCTCCGGCACCGGGCCGTAGCGGTCCTCGAGTGTGGCGTGCAGCTCGCGCAATTCGTCATCGGTCTCCGCGAGCGCGAGCCGCCGGTGGATGTCGATCTTCAGCGCCTCGGAAGAGACGTAGGTCGCCGGCACGTAGGCGTCCACGCGGGCGTCCACACGTACCGGCCTCGTCGCCACGCGCCGCTGCCCCTGCAGCTCGGCGACCGCTTCGGCAAGCATCTCCACATAGAGTTCGAAGCCGAGCGCAGCGACATGGCCGGACTGCTCGGCCCCGAGGAGATCGCCGGCGCCGCGGATCTCGAGGTCGCGCATCGCGATCTGGAAGCCCGCGCCGAGCTCCGTGTGATCGGCGAGGGTCGAGAGGCGCGCCCGAGCCTCAGGCGAGAGCTCGCCGGCATCCGGATAGAGCAGGTACGCGTGGGCCGTGACGTCCGAGCGGCCGACGCGACCGCGGATCTGGTAGAGCTGAGAGAGGCCGAGAGCGTCCGCGCGCTCCACGATCAGCGTGTTCGCCTGCGGGATGTCGATCCCCGACTCGATGATCGTCGTCGAGACGAGCACGTCGGCGTCGCCCCGGAGGAAGGCGTGCATCTTCTCCTCGAGCTCGCGCTCCCTCATCTGCCCGTGCGCGACGATGAAGCGGAGGCGAGGGCAGAGCTGCTGGAGCTTCTCCGCCGCCTCCTCGATCGTCTCGACGCGGTTGTGCAGGTAGAAGGCCTGGCCCTCGCGGGCGATCTCGCGCTCGAGCGCCGTCTTGATCAGCTCCTCGTCGTACTCGCCCACGGTCGTCCGGATCGGACGCCGGCCCTCGGGGGGCGTCTCGATGATCGAGATGTCACGCAAGCCGGAGAGCGACATGTGAAGCGTGCGCGGGATCGGCGTCGCCGAGAGCGCCAGCACGTCGACCTCGAGGCGCAGCGAGCGGAGCAGCTCCTTCTGTGCCACTCCGAACCGCTGTTCCTCGTCGAGGATCACGAGCCCGAGATCCTTCGGGATCACGTCGCGGCTGAGCACCCGGTGCGTCCCGATCAGGACCTCGACCTTGCCCTCGGCGAAGTCCTTCAGCACCTGTTTCGCCTCGGCCGGCCGGCGGAAGCGCGAGATCATCTCGACGCGGACCGGGAAGTCGCGGAAGCGCTCCTTGAACGTGTTCCAGTGCTGCTCGGCGAGGATCGTCGTCGGGCAGAGGAACAGCGTCTGCTTCCCGTTGACGGCGGCGGCGAACGCGGCGCGCACGGCGACCTCGGTCTTGCCGAAACCGACGTCGCCGCAGACCAGGCGATCCATCGGACGCGGCATCTCGAGGTCCTCCTTGACCGCCTCGATCGCACGCATCTGATCCTCTGTCTCCCGGTAGGGGAACTCCGTCTCGAGCCGCTCGAGCCACTCGTTCTGGAGGTCGTAGGCGACACCCGGCGCCTGCTGGCGCTGCGCGTACAGGGCAATCAGCTCGGTCGCGAGCTCCCGCACGGACTCGCGGGCGCGGGCTCTCAGGTTCTGCCAGGCCTTGCCGCCGAGCTTGGAGAGCGCGGGCGCACTCGCGTCGGCGCCGATGTACTTCGAAACCTTGCCGAGCTGCTCGTGCGGGACGTAGAGGCGGTCGTCGCCTCGGAAGGCGAGGAAGAGGTAATCGCGCGTGACCCCGGCGACCTCCTTCGTCTCGAAGCCGAGCAGCTTCCCGACGCCGTGGTCCTCGTGGACGATGAAGTCGCCGGTCCGCAGATCCGCGAACGAGGCAAGCGCGCGCCCGAGACGGCGGTCGGCGCGCGGTGGCCGCTTGCGGAAGACCTGTGTGTCCGGCAGCAGGACGAGGCCGAGCTCGCGCCAGACGAAGCCGCGGCGCGCCGGCGCGACGGTGAAGAGGAGCTCCGGCTGCTCGGGGAGCTCCTCGCCCGCCTCGAGCAGGCGCGAATCGGCGCGCTTCAGGAGGTTCTGCGTGCGCAACGCCTCACCGGCGTGCGGGAACGCAACGACGATCCGGTTCCCGCCGCGAACGAAGCCCGAGAGCTCCGTCTCGGCCTCGGCCAGCCCGCGCGCCGCGATCGCCGGGCGCTGCGCCTCGAACGAGAACGGCTGCCCCTGCGGGAACGGATCGAGCTCGGAGCTGCCCCTGAGCGAGATCTCCTCGAGGCTCTCCTCCGTCCAGACGCGGCGCACCTCGTCGGGCTGCCAGACGAAATCGGGTACGCGATCGAGCACCGGCACGAGGTCGCGCGGGACTTCGGCCGTGACGGGCTCGAGCTCGTCGTCCGGGAGGGTCGGTTCCGTCAGCTCGGCGCGCCGTTCGACGGCGGGATAGATCACGGCGCCCTCGACGGGATGGAGTGCCCGCTGCGTGAAGGGGGAGAACGCGCGCACCTGCTCGATCTCGTCCCCGTAGAGCTCGACGCGAAGCGGCTCGCGGCCCGTCGTCGGGAAGACGTCGACGAGACCGCCGCGGACGGCGAACTGTCCCCGCTCCTCGGCCCGGTCGACCCGTTCGTAGCCTGCGAGCGCGAGCGACTCGACGAGCCCGTCGAGACCCGGCTCGGCCCCGACGTCCAGCCGAACCGGCTCGGCGCGCGCCCCCGAGGGCGGCACACCCTCCGCGAGAGCGGTCGCCGAAGCGCAGACGAGCCCACCGCCGGCAAGGACGTCGAGCGCACGCGCACGCTCACCGACGAGATGCGGCGGCGGCTCGAGCCCCGACTCCCAGCGGACGCCGCGACTCGGCAGGAGCGCAACCCGCTCCGGGCCGATGAACCAGCCCGCCGCCTCGGCAGCGTCGCGCGCGTCCGCGTCCTCAGGCAGCAGGCAGACGAGACCGCGGTCACCGGGTTGGATCTCCAGCTGCTCGTGCAGCGTGGCCAGCAGAAGCGGCAGGACAGGCTCCGAGACCCGCGCCCGCGCCGGCAACGCGGCGGCGAACGACTGCAGCCGCTCGAGCGTGAGCAGCTGCCGAACGAACGCGTGGAGTACGGGGCGGTCCAAGACGAAAGGCGGAAACCGGGTTCCGCGGAGGGCCATCTTAGTCGTCCGCAGGTCGCCCGCGTTCGAGTATTTCCGCCACACTAGGGCGATGGCCGACCGTGGAGGCGAATCGATGACCGTCGCGCAGCGCGACGCGCTCGCAGCCGAGCTCGCCGAGCTCGAAGGGCCCAAGCGCGCCGAGATGGTGGATGCGATCGCGACCGCCCGCGGCTTCGGCGATCTCTCGGAGAACTTCGCCTACCACGACGCGAAGAACGAGCAGGGGCTGCTCGAGCGCCGGATCACGATCCTGCGCAGCCGGATCGAGAATGCGGTCATCGTGGAGCACGCCGAGGAGGGAATCGTCGGCGTGGGCTCGATGGTGGAGGTCGAGGACGAGCAGGGCGGCCGCTTCGAGGTCGAGATCTCGAGCGTCGGCGGCGTTTCGACGGACTCGCCTCTCGGCGGCGCCTTGATCGGCGCCAAGGTGGGCGACACGGTCGAGGTGAAAGCGCCGAAGGGCGCCTGGAAGGCCCGCATCGTCTCGGTCCGTTCCTCCTAGCGGATTCAGTTGAAGCGGCGCTGGGCCTCTTCGAGGCCGTCGCGTGCCAGCGTCTCGACCGCATCCGCAGCGCGGGCGACGAGCGCCTCCGCGTCGTCCTCGGGCGCGAACGGCGAGAGCACGTAGTCCGCGACCGGCCGGGGGTCGCCCCGTCCAGGGCGGCCGACGCCGACACGCGTCCGGAGAAAGTCGGCCGAGCCGAACGCCTGCTTGACCGACCGGAGCCCGTTGTGGCCCCCGAGTCCTCCACCCAGCCGCACCTGCAGCCTGCCCAGTTCCAGATCGACCTCGTCGTGGACGACCGCGATCGAGTCGAGCGGCACCTTGTAGAAGCGCGCCGCGGCACCGAGCGAGTCGCCCGAGAGGTTCATGTACGTCTCCGGCTTGAGAAGTCCCAGCCGGAGGTCGCCGAGCCGGATCTCGCCGAGCTGGCCGGAGAACTTGGAGCGGAACGAGCCGCCATGGCGGCGTGCCAGCTCGTCGATGACCATCCAGCCGGCGTTGTGGCGGTCGCGCGCGTGCTCGCGGCCGGGGTTGCCGAGACCCACGACGAGAAGATCGAGCGTCGAGGCGCGTTCGCCCCGACCGAAGAGGCGCACTACTCCGGCGAGTCGGAGCCGGACTCGGCCGCGTCGTCGCCGGCAGAGGCTTCGCCCTCTGCGGTCTCAGCCCTCGGCAGCCTCGCCCTCGGCGGCCTCGCCTTCCTCGCCCTCCTCGCCCTCGACAGGCTCGGGCTCGGCCTCGACGGTCGGGGCGGAGACAGTCGCGATCACGGTCTCGTGCAGGTCGTCCAGGAACGTGACGCCCTCGAGCGTCGGAAGATCCTCGAGCCGGAGCGCGTCGCCCATCTCCATCGAGCTGACGTCCGCCTCGATCGACTCGGGCACTTCCATCGGGAGCGCCTCGACGTTGAGCGTCGTGGAAGGCTGCGAGAGAACGCCGCCCTCCTTCACACCCGGTGCGTCTTCGGCCCCGTGCAGGTGCACCTGCACGGTCGCCTGGATCGCAACGTCGAGCCGGACCTCCTGGAGATCGATGTGGCGCACATGGCCCCGGATCGGGTCGCGCTGGTACGCCTTCAGGATCGAGGGGTGCATCTCGGTCTGTCCCTCCAGGACGACGTCGAGCACCGCGTGCAACCCCGAGGGGCCGGTCAGCGCTGACCGAAGCTCACGCTCGCCGACGGCGAATGCGTGGGCCGTCGTCTTCCCGTAGAGGACGCCCGGAACGAACCCCTGCTTGCGCAGACGCCTGGACTCGGGCGAGCCGAGCCGTGCACGTTCCTTCACTTCGAGACGAAATCTGTCGCCGGCCACGGCGGCGGATGATAGCGCAAGCCAAGTAACAGTCTGTTACTTGGGCCTACTTGACGTGCAGGTCCACACCCAGGAGCAGCAGCGGCCAGAGGAGGATTGCGAGCAACGCGGAGAGGACGCGCTTGGCGGTGTCCAGGTTGTGGAGATAGTCCTTGTTTGCCGCGAGGAAGATGCCGATAGCGACATAGATCGCACCGAGGAGCTTGGGTGAAAGAACCACGATCGTCCGCTCTTCCCGGTGTTCCGAACTTCAACCACTCGAACTGCGTCGAGACCCTCAGTTGTTTGTCTCGCCGCCCTGTGAGGTACAAGTCAGTATGAGAACGGGCACTGCGGCACAAGAGAAGAAGGGGTTCGAGGAATGACGAGGGTGATCCTTGCAGATGATCACCCGCTCTTCCTGTCCGCCTTGGAACTTTCGCTCGAGGCGGCGGGAGTCGAGGTGGTCGGGACGTGCGGGTCGGGTGACGAAGTGCTGGGCCTGGTCGAGAAGTCGCCGCCCGATGCGGTTCTGCTCGACTTGTCGATGCCGGGAATGGACGGCCTGACGTGCGTGACGCGGCTGTCGGAGAAGCATCCCGATGTGCGCGTGGTCGTCGTCTCGGCAACGGACGATCCGAACGCGATCCGGGAAGTCCTCGCCGCGGGAGCCGTGTGCTTCGTCGGGAAGAGCGTGCAGCCGTCCGATCTCGTGGATGCCCTCCGAGCCGTGACCAAGACCGGCGGCATCCACTACCGGGGCGAGCTGCCCGCCGCGGAGCTCGACCGCCCGGCGCGGGTGGCCGCACAGGAAGGCCATGGCCTGACGAAGCGTGAGCTCGAGATCCTGAGGCTCGTCGCCAGCGGGTCGTCGAACTCACAGATGGCCAAGCAGCTGTGGGTGACCGAGCAGACGGTCAAGTTCCACCTCTCGAACATCTACCGCAAGCTCGAGGTGCCGAACCGCACGGCGGCATCGGCAAAGGCGAACACCCTCGGCCTGCTCGAGCCCACGGCCGGGGAAGACACTCTTCCCTCGACGTGGAGCGGCGCAGCAAGCTAGAGCCGCTCGGTCAACTCCAACGGTTCCGTGCCCACGCCTCGAGATCGTCGGGGTCGTTCGTGTCGGGATAGTCGCTCGGCAGATCCGGATCGCCGGGCGCGAACGTGTGGCCGTGATAGTCCGCGGGACGCTCGTCCGGGTCGTAGCTGACCTGCCAGACGCCGTCCAACGTCCGCCGGATCGTGATCTGGCCGCTGGCGAGCCGAAGGATTCTCGGCTGGTCGCTCATTGAGAGAGCTTAGAAGAGCTGATTCTCGCCGGCGAAGATCGCCGACACGGAATCGTCCGAGAACACGTTCTGGATCGTCTCGGCGAGGAGGCCGGAGATCGAGAGGACCTCGACGTTCGCCGGCTTTCGGAGCTCGTCCACCGGCACGGTGTCCGTGACGATCACGCGCTCGAAGGCGCTCTCGGCGATTCGCTCGAGCGCAGGGTCGTTGAAGAGCGCATGCGTGGCGCAGGCGATCACGCGCGTCGCTCCCGCCTCGCGCAGCGCCTCGGCGCCGGCGCAGAGCGTGCCGGCGGTGTCGATGATGTCGTCGGTCATCACCGCGACCTTGCCGGCGACGTCGCCGATCACGCCGGTCACCTTCGCCTGGTTGTGGCCCGGGCGCTCCTTGTTGAGCACGACGAGCCCGCCGCCGATCATCTCGGCGAACTTGCCCGCCAGCTTCGCGCGGCCGGTGTCGGGCGCGACGGCCACACGCTCCACCTCGGAGCCGAGGTAGTCGCGGATGTGCTGGGCGAACATCGGCACGGCGACCATGTGATCGACGGGAATGCGGAAGAAGCCCTGCACCTGGCCGGCGTGCAGGTCCATCGTGATCACCCGGTCGACGCCCGCGGTCTCGAGGAGGTCGGCGACGAGGCGCGCGGTGATCGGCTCGCGCGGCCGCGACTTCTTGTCCTGGCGCGCGTAGAAGTACCACGGGATGACGGCCGTGATCCGCTTGGCGGACGCGAGCTTCGCAGCGTTGACCATGATCAGGAGCTCGACGAGATGCTGGGCGATCGGGGTCGCTGCGGTCTGGACGATGAACATGTCGGCGCCGCGGACCGAGTCCTCGAAGCGGAAGTAGGGCGAGCCGTCGGCGAACGTCGTCCGCTCGACGCGGGTGAGCTCCACACCGAGATGCCCGGCGATCTTGTCCGCCAGCTCGGGGTGCGAGCTGCCCGCGACGACCGCGAGGCGCTTCGTCGGCGTCAGCGACACGGCACGGCCGACGGCGAGCTGAGCGATCGGCGTCGCACTCGTCCCCTCGAGACCCGGCAGCGTCTGCTCAATCGTCCCGCTTTCCACCTCGCCCTTCCTTGTTGACTTGCCTGGGGGCGAAGCCTGCGAGCGCATTCGCCGGGACGTCGTCGGTGACGACGGCTCCTGCCGCCGTCCACGCATCGTCTCCAACAGTGACCGGAGCAACGAGCATAGTGTCCACTGCCACGCGGACGTTGTCGCCGATCGTGGTCTTTCCCTTCGGCTGACCGGGACGATGCGGGAAGTTCGCCGTAATCGTCCCTGCGCCGATGTTCGTTCCCTCTCCGATCTCCGCGTCGCCGATATAGGAGAGATGGGGCACCTTGGTTTCCTCTCCGATCCGTGACTTCTTGATCTCCACGAACGTGCCGGCCTTCGAGCGCGGGCCAAGGACCGTGCCTGCGCGAAGGTAACAGAAGGGCCCGACCAGCGCCTCCGGCCCGATCTCCGCGTCGATCGCGACGACGTGCGGCCCGATTTCAGCGCCTGCCGCGACTCGAGTCGAGCCGCGAAGGACGGTGAACGGATGCACGATCGCGTCTGCCTCGAGCTCCACTCCGGGCTCGATCCAGGTCGAGGAGGGGTCGAAGATCGCGACGCCGGCGTCCATGTGCGAGAGGTTGATCCGGTCGCGAAGGGCCGCCGCGGCCGCGGCGAGCTCGGCGCGTGTGTTGACGCCCTCGGTCTCGCCGGGGTCGGCTGCGAGATGGGCCACGACGCGCTCGCCGCTGCTCACGAGATCGCGGACCGCATCGGTCAGGTAGAGCTCGCCCTGGGCGTTGTGCGGCTCGAGCCTGTCGAGGGCGGGCCAGAGCAGATCGGTCCGGAAGACGTAGATCGAGGAGTTGCACTCACGAAGCTCGAGCTGCTCGGGCGTCGCGTCTCCGGCCTCCACGATCGCCTCGACGGTTCCGTCTTCCCCCCGGACGATCCGGCCGTACGAGCGGACGTGGTCGGGCTCGAAGGTGAGGACGGTCGCGGCCGCGTCCTCGCGCCGGTGCGTCTCGGCGAGCTGCTGCAGCAGCTCGGTCGTCAGGAGCGGCGTGTCGCCGGACAGCACGAGCAGGCTGTCTGGCTCGTCGCCGACGACCGAGCGGGCGGAGCGGACGGCATCGCCGGTCCCGAGGGCGCGCTCCTGCACTGCGACCGTGACGTCTCCGAAGGCGTCGCGGCTCTCCGGCGAGGCGATCACGACGAGCGGCTCCGGCCCGAGCGGCTTGGCGGCTTCCAGCACCCAGTCGACCATCCTTCTGCCGAGGATCGGATGCAGGTGCTTCGGAACGGCCGAGCGCATGCGTGTTCCGAGCCCACCGGCCATCACCACAGCTGCGAATGTCGGATCGGTCACTGGATGTTGTGAGATGGCTGGGGCGCCAGGATTCGAACCTGGGATCGCGGGACCAAAACCCGCTGCCTTACCGCTTGGCTACGCCCCAGTGAACCTGTCAGATCTAGATCCTAGCGGCGGTCGCGGAGGAGGACGACAAGCGCGATGATCGCGAAGAGCACCAGTGCGACGACGGCGAACGCCGTCAGGACCAGCGCGAGCACCGGCACGAGGACCACGGCGAGTTGCGAGACGGCGAGGATCCACGTTCCCTCCCGGAGCTCCTCGCGGCGCGCCTCGCGCCCGCGCCAGACATACACCGCTACCGCGGCGACCGCGAGCAGGCCAACGACCCACCAGTCGATCTTGCCGACGAGGACCAGCACTCCCTCGACAACCGCAACAATGAGGGCGATCTTGAGCCGGTTCACCCGCAGCGCGCGGCCGAAGCGGTTGCTGCCGTGCTCGATTGTCAGCGGCGGGTCCACGTCACAACCGTACCGTCTCCTAGCCGTACCAAACCGGAACCGTCACCCACGTCTGGGCTGCGCTCCGGAGCGCCTGTCTCGCCGTTTTCGCGTGCCGCCGGTGATGGAAGAGCCCGTAGACAGCCGGGCCTGCGCCACTGACGTCGGCACGGAACGCTCCGAGCCGTATGAGCTCGTCCGCGAGCGGCGACGACGCGAGGTCGTTCGGCGGCAGCGCGGCTAGATCGCGGGGTCGCTCGACTGCTGCGAGCGCCTTCTGCAGCGCCGCGCTGCGTGCCGTCCAGCCCTCGGCGCCGGCGCGATCGTCGAAGCGGCGGTAGACGGCGGCGGTCGAGTCCTTGGCTACGCCGAGCGGCAGCGCCACCACGACCCAGTAGTCCTGCGGCAGGTCGACCGACTCGAGCTCGGAGCCGTCGCCGCGCCCGATCTGGGGGCCGTCGGCCAGGAAGAAAGGGACGTCCGCGCCAAGGGCCGCGGCAAGTGGATGCAGCTCGTCCGCCGTCAGTGGGTCGGCGAGCGTTTCGTTCGCAAGCCGGAGCGCGGTCGCGGCGTCGGAGCTGCCGCCGCCGAGACCGGCCGCGACCGGGATCCGCTTTGCGATCGTCGCACGCCAGCGCGGCTCGACCCCTGCAGCAGTCCCGAGCGCTGCGAGCGCATCCCGAACGAGAGTGTCGCCCGCGAACCCCGTGACGGAGAGCGTGCTCGCCGGCTCGATCGAGACGCGGTCGCCCAGGTCGATGCGCTGGAGCACGGTCGCCACCTCGTGCTTGCCGTCCTCACGCGCCGGACCGACGATCAGCGCCAGATTGATCTTCGCCGGCGCCGGTGCGCGTTTCACAAGGCGTCCGCCAGGGCGACGAACTCCGCGGGCTCCAGCGCTTCGGCTCGGGTCTCGGGACGCCGGCCGATCGCCTCGAGAGCCGCCGCGGCTCGCTCGCGTGTCGCGAGGCCGGCCAGCGCGACCGAGTTCGGGAGCGTCTTGCGCCGATGGGCAAACGACGCCTCGACGAGCGACTTCAGCCGGTCGAACCGGTCGGGCAATCGCACCCGTCGAAACGCCACGAGCGCGGAGTCGACGTTCGGCGGCGGCCGAAAGACCGTGCGCGCCACGGGGTGGAAGCCGGTGCGCTGCGCCGCCAGCTGGACGAGGACCGAGACGGCTCCGTAGGCCTTCGTCGAGGGCTCGGCGAAGAAACGGTCTGCCACCTCTCGCTGCACCATCACGCACCACAGCTCGACGCTGGGCAGGCCGGCGAGGCTCTCGGCGACGATCGGCGTCGCCACGTTGTAGGGCAGGTTCGCGACGAGCTTGGTCGGTGCCGGCACAAACGCGGCCAGGTCGAGCGCGAGCGCGTCGCCCCAGTGCACGTCGACGTTCGGCTGGGATGCCACGCCCGCGAGGTGGGGCTCGAGTGAGCGATCGAGCTCGACGGCATGGACGTGGGCCACGTGCTCGGCGAGGTAGCCGGTGAGAACGCCCAGCCCGGGTCCGATCTCGAGCGCCACATCCCCATCGCCGAGCTCGGCGAGCCGCCCGATCACGCCGAGGATGTTCGCGTCCGCCAGGAAGTGCTGGCCGAGCTGCTTCTTCGGTCGGACGCTCACGCGAGGCCGAAGGCTACGGTCGCGTTCGCGTCGATGCGCAGGCCGAGCTCGTTCGCGTCCTCGCCGCGCGCGGCGGCGAGGGCAGCAACCGTGTGGACGACGTGGGCGGGCTCGTTCGGCTTGCCGCGAAGCGGTTGCGGCGAGAGATACGGACTGTCCGTCTCCGCCAGGATGCGATCGGCAGGAACGTTCGCGGCCGCCTCGCGAAGCTCCGTCGCCCTCGGGTAGGTGACGTTGCCGGCGAACGAGAAGTACCAGCCGCGCTCGAGCCCGGCCGCGAGGAGACCGGGCTCGGAGAAGCAGTGCATGACCACCGTGCCCTCGTGCGCACGGAGCATCGACTCGGTGTCTGCGTTCGCTTCGCGCGTGTGGATCACGACGGGGAGCGTGAGCTCGCGCGCGAGGGTGAGCTGGGCCTCGAAGAGGCGCCGCTGCTCGCCCTTCGTCTCGGAGCCGTAGTGGTAGTCGAGGCCGGTCTCCCCCACGGCGACGGCACGCTCGTGGCCGAGGAGCTTGTGCAGCTCGCGCACGCGATGCTCCTCGTCGCTTCCCGCCTGGTGCGGGTCGATGCCGAGTGCTGCGTAGACCCCGCCGTGTTTGGACGCGAGCTCGAGGGCGGCCCGGCACGAGGCGAGCCCGGTGCCGATCGTGATCACGCGGCTCACACCGGCCTCGCGCGCCCTCGCGAGAGCACCGTCCGCATCGTCCAGCGCATCGAGGTGCGCGTGGGTATCGATCACGCGCGTCGCCCGCCTTCAGGCCGCGCGCTGCATCCGCGCCAGCTCGTCGGCGACGACTTTCTCGGGATCGAGCTTCGTGTAGAGCGGCCGCGGCTCGCGTAGTGCTTGCCCCGCCGGAAGCTCGGTTGGCTCCCAGCGACCCGCCCACGTCCGATAGTCGCCCGTGAGGACGACGTGCGAAGGACCGCCCTCCTCCTCGATCTCCTCGAACCGCAGCGGTCCGGCGATGACGTCGTCGTAGCCGAGCAGCTCGTGCAGCGTCTGCGAGCTGTAGGGGAGGAACGGCGTGAACAGCAGCTTCAGGTTGTCGATCGAGCGCAGCACCGCGTAGAGAATGGTGCCGGCGCGTTCCTTGTCGTCGCCCATCGTCGCCCACGGTGCCTGCTCACTCACGTACTGATTGACGACCGTGGCAAGGCGCATCGCCTCCGCCAACGCCGCCTTGAACTTGGCGCGCTCGATCAGCTCGCCGACCGTTTCGAAGCCGCCTTCCACCTGGCGCATCACTTCGCGGTCGGCCTCCTGCAACTCCCCGGGCTCGGGCACGGCGCCGAAGTTCTTGAAGGCGCTCGTCAGCGTGCGATTCACGAGGTTGCCCCAGTTCGCCACGAGCTCGTCGTTGTTCCTCCGGACGAACTCCGCCCAGGTGAAGTCGGTGTCCTGCGTCTCCGGGCCTGCGGCCGTCAGGAAATACCGGAGCGGATCGGGGTCGTAGCGGCTGAGGAAGTCACCGACGTAGATCACGACACCCCGGCTGGTGCTGAACTGCTTCCCCTCCATCGTCAGGAACTCGCTGCTGACGATGTCGTAGGGCAGCTCGAGCCGACCGCGGCCCGCGCCGAGCGCGCCTCCGTCGCCGTAGCCGAGCAGCTGCGCCGGCCAGATGACGCTGTGAAAGACGATGTTGTCCTTGCCCATGAAGTAGTAGTGGCGCGCATCGGGGTTCTGCCACCAGTCGCGCCAGGCATCCGGGTTGCCGCTGTTCCGCGCCCACTCCACCGCCGCCGAGAGGTAGCCGACGACCGCGTCGATCCATACGTAGATGCGCTTGTCGTCGCGCTCTTCGTATCCGGGCACGGGCACGCGCACGCCCCAGTCGAGATCACGCGTGACCGGCCGCGGCTTCAGCTCCTTCACCAGCTCGAGCGAGAAGCGGCGCACGTTCTGGCGCCAATGCGTCTGCCGCTCGATCCACTCCCGCAGCTGGTCTTTGAAGGCCGGCAGGTCGAGGAAGAGGTGCGTGGTCTCCCGCCAGACCGGTGGCAGTGCCATCGATCTTCGAGCGAGCGTTGATCAGATCCGCGGGATCGAGCTGGTTGCCGCAGTTGTCGCACTGGTCGCCGCGCGCGTGTTCGAACCCGCAGATCGGGCACGTGCCTTCGATGTAGCGGTCGGGCAGCGTCTGACCGGTCCCGGCGGAGAACGCGGCCGTCGTGGTCTGCTCGAGAATGAACCCCTTTTCGTAGAGGGTCCGGAAGACGTCTCGGGTGACCTCGTGATGATTCTGCGTCGTCGTCCGCGTGAAGAGGTCGTACGAGAGCCCGAGCCGGCGCAGGTCATCCCGGATGATTTCGTTGTTTCGGTCGGCGAGCTCACGCGGCAAGATGCCGGCTTGATCGGCGGCGACCATCACCGGCGTGCCGTGCTCGTCCGTCCCGCTGACCATGAGGACGTCGTTTCCGCGCAGTCGGTGGTAGCGGGCGAAGATGTCCGCCGGGACGCCAAATCCCGCCACGTGGCCGATGTGGCGTGGGCCGTTCGCATACGGCCAGGCGACCGCGACGAGGATCTTCTGGCGTGAGGGCGCTGTGCTCATGGCGGTTCATCATACGAGCGTCGTTCGCCGCTTCCAGGGTCCCGCGGCGGCGGCGACGACGATGCCACGTTCCCAACGCCAGCAGCACCGTCGCGGCGACCGTCATCAGCACAGAACGGCTGCCTCGTGAATCACCACTGCTCGGTTGCTCGCTGGGACGCGCTGCTGCGTCGGCAAACCGATCGAAGACGACGCGTGGGCCACGCTGCGACTTCCCTGCGGCCTGGCCAAGCCCAACCGGTAGCAGCGATCGGGCTGCACGTTCGGGCGTGGCTAACCGGTCTGGAGCACGGCGCGAGACGCGAGCGGCTGACGAGCTCTTGCCCATGACCCGTGAGCGCTTCGCGGTGGTCGTCGACTCCGTCCGAACCGGCGCGGAACCGGAGGCCTTCGTCGAGAGCACACCTCCGGGTGCACTGGATCGCCGGGAGATCGGCCGCGTCGCCGCCCGCTTGACGAGCGGTCGAGTGGACGGCTTCCCGGAGTGCCGAGCGGCGGCTGCGCCGGGCCGTGACACGTGCCGCGGCTCGAGCTCGGAGACGGACTGCGTAGGAGCTTCCGCCTCGACAACCTCGGTCGGCGGGGCGGCGATCACAGGCTCGGCGACCGGAGGGCGCCTCGACCGGTACAGGTGGTGCGACTACCGGCGGCGGCGACGTCGGCTGCCGCACCGGCAGCAGGACGAGCGGGTCGACGTAGCCGTTCGGGTCGCTGGCGACGCGAACGCCGAGATGGACGTGTGGCTGCGAGCGTGACGGCGTCGCTGCTCTCACCGACCATGCCCACCTCGGCGCCCTCGGTGACCGTGTCGCCCCGAGCAGCACCTGTTGAGCCGAGCTGGAGCAGCGTCACCGCATAGCCGTCGGCGGTGGTGATGGTGATCACGTGGCCACTGCCGGGCACGACGCCGGCGAACGAGACCGCGCCCGCGGCCGGTGCCACCACGGCGCGGCCGAGCTCGGCAGCGATGTCGATGCCTCGATGCTGGCCTCCCGCGTACGGATCGGTGCCGATCGAGAACGGGCGCAGCACCGGCCCGTCGACCGGCCAGGTCCAGGCGAGCGCGCCCGGTGTCGCGATCAAGGACGCGAGAACGACTGCGGCCGACAGCAGTCGGCGCATCACCGCTACGTGCATCGAAACCTGCCTTCGTTGGTCGTGGGAGGGCAACTCCCGGCCACGCTAGCGGGGCAGATCAGCGGCTTTTCAACGATTCCGCATACAGGGTGTTACGGGAAATGCGCGCCAGACGGGCGACGACGTCGGCCGCCTGCCGGCGCGGCACGCCGGCGGCGACGAGCTCGACCACCGCCGCGAGCGCCCCGGCCGCATCGGCCGGGCGCGCCCCCGGCTCAGCCGCACCGACCACGAGCGTGATCTCGCCCTTCGGCGGCTCCGCGAACCGCGCGGCGAGCTCGGCGGCGGTGCCGCGCACGACCTCCTCGAACCGCTTCGTCAGCTCGCGGCAGACGGCGACCGGACGATCGGGCATGCGTCGCCGCGAGCGAGCGAGCGACGCGGGAAGCCGTCTGCGGCGACTCGAACGCGACCGCGGGATGCGGCCACGCCGCGAGCTCGGCCCAGAGCGCCCCGAGCTCGGCCTCGCCGCCGCGGCAGGTAGCCGAGGAACTGGTAGCGCTCGCCGACGAGACCGCTCGCGACGAGCGCCGTCTCGACCGCGGACGGGCCCGGCAGCACCGTCACCGGCACGCCGCGCCTCGAGCGCGGCCGCGATCAGCCGCGCGCCCGGGATCGTTGACTCCCGGGCAGGCCCGCATCCGAGACGAGCGCGATCCGCTCGCCCGCCTCGAGCCGCGGCAGCAGCTCCGCCGCGCGCTGCGCCTCGTTGTGCCGGTGGTAGCTGAGCGAGCCTGGCCTCGATCCCGTGCCGGTCGAGCAGGCCCTTCGTGTGCCGCGTGTCCTCGCAGAGCACGACGTCGGCCTCCGCGCAGCTCGTCGAGCACGCGCAGCGTGACGTCGTCGAGGTTGCCGATCGGCGTCGCGCAGACGGCGAGCGGCACTACCGCCTCCGCGACGCTCGCCTCGAACGCGAGCAGGCCGGCGCCGATCAGCCCGGCGTCGGCGCCGAGCTCCGCCGTCGACGATCCGGAGCCGCTCGCCGCGCGGGCGCGAGCGCCTCGCGCCGCGCGACCTCGAGCGCCGGCCGAGGACAGGAATCGGCCGCGGCGATGCCGAAGCCGCCGCCGACGACACGAGCTCCGGGCCGAAGATGTTCGACGAACGAGCCGATCGCCGCGCCGAGCAGATGCCCGATCCCGGCCAGCGCCTCGAGCGCCGCCGGGTCGCCCTCCTCGCGCGCGCTCGACGAGCTGCTCGGCGCGTCGCGCCTCGTCGCCCCAGAGCCGCTCGCGCGCGCCGGTCGGCCGCGTTCCCCGACGCGACCGCCTCGAGGTGGCCGCGGCCCGGTGCAGGTGCCCTGGCACGGCGGCGCCGTCCGCGACGACGACCACGTGGCCGAGCTCGGCCCAGCCGCGGTAGAGCGCGCCGTCGATGATGACGCCGCCGCCGACGCCGGTGCCGAGCGTGAGCATGCACGAGGTCTCGCGCGCCCCGGCCCGGCGCCGAGCCGCCACTCGGCGAGCGCGGCCACGTTCGCGTCGTTGTCGACGCCGATCGGGAGGCCGAAGCGCTCGCGCATCACGTCGCGGAGCGAGACGTCCGCGAGCGGGATGTTGACGACGCCGAGCGCCGCGCCGGTCGCCTGGTCGATCACGCGACGGCATCCCGAAGCCGATCGCGCGACACCGTCGGCGGCGAGCGGCTCGATCGCCGCCGCGAGCGCCGTCGAGCAGCGCCTCCTGCGAGTCGTCGGGCGTCGGCACCTCGTGGCGCTCGAGCGACCGTGCCGTCGCGCGTCGAGCGCCCCGGCGAGGATCTTCGTGCCGCCGAGGTCGACGCCGATGACGCGGCGTGCTGAGCGCGTCACGGGCCGCGGCTACCATACCCCGCCGGATGGCGGACGGAGAGAAGCCCTACCGCGTCTACAAGGGCGGCCGGACCAAGGGAAAGGTGCCCGACCGCGCCGCGCCCGAGCAGACGGCCAGTCCAACGGGCGAGACCGAGCGTCCGAGGCGCCGCCGGCCGCCCTCGCTGGGGCCGCCGGATCGCGCTCGCCGCTCTCGCGCTCGTCGTGCTGCTCGTCGTCTGGGTCGTGCTCGGCTACCTCTCCGTTCCGCGGCGGCGTCGAGGAGGCGAACGAGCGGCTGCCGAAGACGGTCGAGGCGAACCTGGCTCCGCAGGACGGGCTGCTGATCTCGAAGCCGACGCAGATCCTGCTGCTCGGCACCGACGGCGACCGCACGCGCCCGCGCGGACGCGCGCCGCTCGGACTCGATCATGCTCGTCCGCACCGATCCCGGACCGCCACCGGCATCGCCTACCTCTCGATCCCGCGCGACCTGCGCGTCGAGATCCCCGGCCACGGCGCGAACAAGATCAACGCCGCCTTCCAGCTCGGCGGGCCCGGCGCTCGCGCTGCAAGACGGTCGCGCGAGTTCACGGGCCTGCAGCCGAACCACGTCGTGATCGTCGACTTCGACGACTTCAAGGCCGTGATCGACGCGCTCGGCGGGGTCACGGTCGACGTGCCGAAGCCGATCCTCTCGAACAAGCTTCGACTGCCCGTACGCGACCGACGCGCGCTGCGAGCACTGGCAGGGCTGGCGCTTCGGCAAGGGCGAGCAGCACGATGGACGGCCGGCGCGCGCTCGATCTACTCGCGCATCCGCCAGAACCGGCTCGACCCGGCCGAGAACGACCTGACGCGCGGCGCGCCGCCAGCAGGCAGGTGATGCGAGGCGATCGCGGCAAGCTGACGAGCCTCGGCACGTTCTTGCGGCTGCCGTTCATCGGCGGCGACCTCGTCGAAGCCGCTGACGACCGACCTCTCGGCCGGGCAGCTGCTGCAGCTCGGCTGGGTCAAGTTCCGCGCGGACGACGGCCGCGCGCTCCACTGCCGGCTCGGCGGCGAGCCGCAGCGATCGGCGGCGCAGTCGGTGATCATCGGCGGCGAGGAGAACATCGCCGCGATCTCGATGTTCGCCGGCCGCTCCGCGCCGCAGCCGCCGCCGCCCGGCACGACTTCGGGCGGCTGCTGTCGGCAGGCCGGCTGCAGCGGTCGGGCGCAGTCGGAGCCGTCTAGTCGCGCGGCGGCGGCCTTCTTCTCGCGCCGAGCCGTATCCTCTAGTCTCGGCCTTCTTCTCGCGCTGCGTCGCCGCGAGTCGCCGCCGCTCGCCGTCCTTCGAGCTCTCCGTCTTCTTCCGCCGCCGCGCCCGTAGTCGGTCGAGTAGAACCCGGAGCCCTTGAAGTGCACGGAGACCGGGTAGAGCACCTTCTCGACCGGGCCCTTGCCGCAGACCTCGCACGTCTCCGAGCGGCGGGTCGGACATCCGCTGGAACACCTCGAAGATGTGCCCGTCCGGGCAGCGGTACTCGTAGATCGGCATGGCGCCGAAGGCTAGCAGCGAGAATCGACGGCACGACGATGAGCGAGACCGCACAGGCAACACGGATCGGAGCCCGCGAGGGAGCTGCCGCGCGCGCCTGGATCGCGGCCCGCTGGTTCCCGCTCGGCGTCGCCGCGATCACCGCTCGCGGCGGCCGGCTTCCTCGCTCCACCGGCTGACTGGCCTGGCCGCCGCACGAGGACGAGACGCTGCCGCTCTTCGTCGGCCGGCATCCGCTCGACGAGCTCTTCCAGGTCGTGCTCGAGGAACGCGGCGGCGCGCCGCTGCACTTCCTCGCTCGCGTGGGCGGTCGCGCACCTCGACCTCGGCCTCGAAGGCGCTGCGCGCCGTGTCGGCGCGCGTTCGCGGTCGCGAGCATCCCGGTCGTCGCGCTCCTGCTCGCGCGGCTCGGCGGACGCGTGCACGCGCTGCGTCGCGACGGTGCTCGTCGCCGCGAGCTGGATGTTCCTCTTCCACGGCGTCTACGGGCGGATGTACAGCCTCTTCCTCTTCACGAGCGCGCTCTCGTACCTCGCGCTGCTGCGCGCGCTCGAGCGCGGCGGGCGGAGGCGCTGGGCGCTCTGGGCGCTCGCGATCCTGGCGACGGTCGCGACGCACCCCTACGGGGCGCTCGTGCTCGCCTCGCAGGGCGTCTTCGTGCTCGTCGCGCGCCGCGACCGGCTGCGCGCGGCGCTCTGGGCGTTCGGCGCCGTCGGCGGTGCTCGGCATCCCGTTCTGGCTCACCGACCTCGTGCTCGCCGGCCGCTTCGACGTCGGCGTCGGCGGCGGCGGCGAGAAGCTCGGCGGGCCGTCGCGTCGTCAGCTACGTCTGGGAGGCGGCCGGCGACTTCACGGCCGGCTTCCCCGTGCTGCCGGCCGTGCTGCTGGTCGGCAGCGGCCGGGCTGCGTGCGTGCTCCCGCGCGAGACGCGGCGTGCTGCGGCGTGCGCGGCGCGGCGTCCCGCTCGCGGCGTTCCTCGTCGGTCGCCTCGCAGCTCGGCCTCGCCCGAGACCCGCCACCTGATCTTCGTGCTGCCCTTCTTCGCGCTCGCCGTCGCGGCGCGGGCTCGCGCGGCTCGGCCGCGGTTGGGCGCCGGCCGCGCTCGCGGCGCTCGTCGCGACGCAGGTCGCCTGGGCGTGGGACAAGACGCCGCGAGCTCTTCGACTGGGAGCCGACGGTGCGCCAGGAGGCGCGCGCCGACGCGGCCGCGTACCTCGCCGCGACGAGCCGACCGGACGACGTGCTGCTTCGGCTACGACCCGCTCTTCCTCGAGCGCCTGGGAGCGGAACGGCGACTTCCCGCTCGACGTCCTGCCCCGCGCCGACGCCGACCTGGCGCTCCACGACCTGCTCGACCTCGACCGGCCGCTCGGCCGCGGCGTCTGGGTCCTCGACGCGAGCGAGACGAACAACTTCGAGCCGGTCGCTCCACGATCCCGCTCCGCTCGCCGCGCCCGGCGGCGGCGTTCGAGGTGCGCGCGCTTCGGGCCGTTCCTCGTCATCCGGACGCGCGAGCCGACGGTGACCCCGGACCGGTACCTCCGCCAGGCGCGGGCGAGGCGATGCTGGTCGGAAAGGCGCTCTTCCTCGGCGACGCCGACATCAACCTGCCGACGATCGAGCGCGCCGCGCCGCGGCGCTGCGCGGCTACGGCGCCTCGCGCTCGCTGCTCGACGAGCTCGCGGTAGCACGGCGCCTCCTCGAAGGCGGCGAGGCCCGGCCGGGCGTCTCGCGCTTGCGCTCCTTCGGGCGCAGCCGGCGGGCGGCGGCGAGCGCGGCGGAGGCGCCGACCGCGGCGCCGACGAGGAAGGAGCGCGTTCGCGGGCGCCGCGTCGGCTCCTCGTCCATGGGAGGATCGTAGGCATGATCGTGTCGCTCGGCGACCTGCTGCTGGACGTGATCGTGCGGCTCGCGCAGCCGCTCGCCGAGGGCGCGGACGCGGACGCGACGACGCGGCTCGGCCCGGGCGGACAGGCGGCGAACGTGGCGGCGTGGGTGGCGCGAGCTCGGCGGGCAGGCGCGGTTCGTCGGCAAACGGGCCGACGACGAGGCCGGGGCGAGATCGCGGCGTCGCGGGCTCGAGCGCTACGGCGTCGAGGTTCGCGGGCCCGTCGTCGCGGGCCGCACCGGCACGGTCGTCTCGCTCGTCGCGCGCGGACGGCGCGCGCACGATGGCCTCCGACCGCGGCGTCTCGCCCGACTTCGCGGTCGGGCGAGCTCGACCCGGCGTGGCTCGACGGCTGCACGCACCTCCACCTTCCCGGCTACTCGCTCCTGCGCTCGCCGATCGACGCGGCGGCGCTGCGGGCGGCCGAGCTCGCGCCGCGCGTGAGCGTCGATCTCTCCTCCTGGAGCGCGATCCGCGACTTCGGGCCGGAGCGGTTCCGCGAGCGGCTGCGAGGCGCTCCGGCCGGCGATCGTGTTCGCGAACGAGGACGAGGAGCGGATCCTCGGCGGCCCGCTGCGAGGGCTGCGACGTGGGTGCTGAAGCGCGGCTCGCTCGGCGCCCGCTTCGGCGAGCGTCGAGCTGCCGGCGCTGCCCGCCGAGGTCGCTCGACACGACCGGCGCGGGCGACGCGCTCGCGGCCGGCTACCTCGTCGGCGGGCCGGAGCTCGCGCTCGCGGCGGCGGCACGCTGCGTCGCGAAACTAGGCTCGATGCCGTGAAGGAGCTGATCGCAGTCTCGGACGAGGTCGGCCACGCGCTCGCCGACCGGCGGCCGTCGTCGCGCTCGAGACGACGCTCGTCGCGCACGGCTTCCCGCCCGGCGAGGGCGTCGAGGTCGGGCTCGAGAGCGAGCGGCGCGTGCGCGAGGCCGGCGCGGTTCCGGCGACGATCGGCGTCCTCGACGGGCAGCTGCGGGTCGGGCTTGACCGAGGACGAGCTCGGCCGCTTCAGCGCGCGACGCGCGCAAGGTCGGCCCGCGCGACCTCGCGGCGGCGATCGTGCAGGGGGCCGTCGGCGCGACGACGGTCGGCGGCACGCTCGCCGCCTGCCGCGTCGGTCGGGATCGGGTTCATGGGCACGGGCGGCCTCGGCGGCGTCCACCGCGGCTTCCCCGACCCGCCGGACGTCTCCGCCGACCTCGGCGAGCTCGTCCGCACCGAGGCGCTGATCGTCTCCTCGGGCGTGAAGTCGATCCTCGACGTGCCCGGCGACGGCCGAGCTGCTGGAGACGCTCGGCGTGCCGGTGCTCGGCTACCGCACCGACGACCTGCCGCTCTTCTACACGGCGCACGGCGGCCCGCCCGTCTCGGCCCGGGTCGAGAGCGCCGAGGAGGCCGCGCCGATCGCGCGGGCGCACTGGCGGCTCGGCCGCCACACGTCGATCCTGCTCGGCCGCCCGGCCGACGACAGCCTCGACGACGTCGAGCCGCTGATCGAGCGCGCGCTCGCCGAGGCCGCGCGAGCAGGGCATCACGGGCCAGGCCGTGACGCCGTTCGTCCTCTCCTACCTCCATCGCGAGTCCGGAGGGCGCACGCTCGCCGCCAACCGCGAGCTGATCGCCGCCAACGCCGGCACTGGCCGCGGAGGTGGCCGTCGCCATAGCACATGCCGCTCTTTGACCCCGTCCGCGAACTGCCCCTCGTCATCGAGCGCGTCGAGCTCGAGCAGCACGCGCTCCCGTTCTGAAGCACATGACGCGGCGGACGACCGTCGTCCACCTGCACGGTGCCGGCGGTCGAGGGCGTCGGCGAGGACGTCAGCTACGACGGCGACCTCCAGCTCGCGTTCACGGACGACGCGCTGCCGCCGCTCGCGGGGACGCACACGCTCGAAGTGGTTCTCCCGGCTCGTCGCCGACCAGCCGGGCTACCGGCCGCTGGGGGCTCGAGTCGGCCGCGCTCGATCTCGCGCTCCGCCAGGCCGGGCTCTCGCTCGCGGAGGCAGTCGGCCGCGAACCGAAGCCGGTGCGCTTCGCCGTCTCGCAGAGCGCGGTCCGCGAGTGGCGCGCGCTCTACCCCGAGCATGCGTTTCAAGCTCGACGCCGAGCGACAAGTGGACGGACGACGTCGTCGCAGAGCTCGCGGCGACGGGAGTGGTGGACGTCGTCGACCTGAAGGGTCTGTACGAGGGCGAGTGGGTGGACGCGACACCGTCGGCGGAGCTCTACGGCCGTGTGGCGCGAGCGTTCCCGGACGCCTGGCTCGAGGACGCCCGCATCACGGACGAGACGCGTCCCGTGCTGGAGCCGCACCGCGACCGGCTCACGTGGGACTTCCCGATCCACTCCGTCGCAGACGTCGACGCGCTCGAATGGGAGCCGCGCTGCCTCAACTCGAAGCCGTCGCGCTTCGGCTCCGTCCAGCGACTCTTCGACTTCTACGACGCCTGCGAGGAGCGCGGGATCGCGCTGTACGGCGGTGGCCAGTTCGAGCTCGGCCCCGGCCGGGGCCAGATCCAGCACCTGGCCTCGCTCTTCCACGCGGACACCCCGAACGACGTCGCCCCGAAGGAGTACAACGACGGCGGCCCCCGGCCCGGCCTCGCGCAGAGCCCGCTCCCGCCCCCGTCCGCCGAGGCCGGGTTCCGGTGAGCTACAAGCGGCCGCTCACGAGCCGCGGCGCCTCGAAGCGGGGCGAGCGCGAGCGCGCGGTCGGCATCGACGCCGAGGACGAGGCCGCCCGCTGGCTCGAGGAGCACGATCCGAAGCCGCCGCCGCCCGAGCCGAAGGCGGCGAAGAAGTCCAAGGCCGTGCACCGCTTCCGCCAGCAGCAGCAGCGCGAGCGCTAGGCGTCGAGAACTCCCAGCAGGGTGTCGATGTCGACGAGCTCGAGCGACTGCAGCTTCGCGCTGCCGCGAGCGCCGAGCGCGAGCGAGATCTTGGCGACCGTCGCGGCGTCGGCGGCCTCGACGATGTTCACGAAGTCGTACTCGCCGAGCGTCGCCCACTGGTGGAGCACCTTGGCGCCGAGCTCCTCCACGTCGCGGTTCACCTCGCGCAACCGGCTCGGGTTCGCCTTCAGCGTCTGGACGCCCTGCGGCGTCAGCGTCGTGAGCATCAGGTAGGTCGGCATCGTCCTCCTCCTCAGGTCGCGGAGTGTCGATCGTACTCTGGCCGCCTGGTCGACGTAGAGCAGTGCGCCGCCGAGGAAGAGGAGCGGCGACATGACGAGGTCCCCGAGCCCGAGCGCGACGCGCTCGCCCGCGTCGCCGAGGTCCCGCAGGAGGAGCACGAGCGTCAGCTTGATGAGCCCGAAGAGGATGGCGAGCGTCGCGAGCGACCCGAGCGCATGGAGGAAGTCGGCGCGTGCCAGCTCGATCGCCCGGCGGAAGGCGGGACCGATCCCCGGGTGCTCGAGCACGAGCACCGGCACCACGAGGCCGACGAGGGCGAGCCAGGCGACGGCCGGAAGCACGAAGAGCAGTGTCAAGAAGGCCGCGGGAACGAAGACGACCGAGCCCACGGCGATGGCGCGCACCACGTCTTCCCGTCGGGGCCGCACGCCTCCGACGATCGCCGAGGCGCCCGTGTACGACGCGGCCATGAGCGGCGAACCGGCCGCGAGAACCAGAACCTGATAGCGCGGTGTCGTGGCCGACCGAGACCTGGTTGATGACGGCGACGCTGATCCCGAGCGCCAGAGACGGCCAGAGATTGTCTCCGTAGAGCTTCAGCGTCTCGGCCACCAGCTGCCCGACCGTGCGGGTCTCGGGCGGGAGCGGTGGCGGCAGGTCGCTCTTGCTCATGCGGAGGACGCTACCGCGACGAGTCGCGGGAGCATCTCGCCAAGCGCGGCAAATGCGTCGTCGAACCGCCACAGCGCCCGGTCGGGCTCGTCGATCTCGTTCGAGACGACGCGCACCTCGACCGCAGGGACCCCTGCGAGCTCGCACGCACGAAGGATCCCGAAGCCTTCCATCGCCTCGACCTCGACGTCGTGGGTCCCGCCGACGCGTGCGCTCGTCCCGATCGGCAGCACGCGGGCAGCCGGGAAAGGCTGCACGAAGACGCGAGAGCAGGCCGGGGTCGGGCACCGCGCGGGACCCGACGAGCGGCCCTTCCGCATCGGCGTAGACGGCCTCGACGCCGAGAACGAGCGTCAGAGGCTCGAGCCCGCGCGCACCGGCGATCCCGACGTTGAGGACGGCAGCCGGCCGCTCCTCGACGAGCGCCCGCGCGGTCGCGATCGCGGCGTCGACCGGCCCGATGCCGCACACGAGCGTCTGCGCCCCCTCCACCGGAACGAGCTCCCGCCCGGTCGCGGCCACCACCAGAACGCGCGAGCCGGCCAAGTAACAGTCTGTTACTTGGCTTCGTCGAGCTGGGCGGCGAGCTGCTCCGCCTCGTCCACGAGCGTCCCGATCGCGTCCAGGCCGGTCGCCCAGAAACCCGGGTCGCCGATGTCGAAGCCGAGTCGCGACGCGAGCTCTGCCGGCGGCGCCGAGCCGCCCGCGCGCAGGAGGTCGAGGTACGGCTCGACGAGAGCCTCGCCCTCCTCGAGGTAGCGCCGGTAGATCGCGAGCGAGAAGAGGTAGCCGAACGAGTACGCGTAGACGTAGCCCGGCACCGCGATGAAGTGCGGCACGTAGCTCCACCAGATCCCGTAGTTGTCGGTGACCTCGACCGCGTCGCCGAGCATCCTGCGCTGCTCGGCCGACCAGAACTGCGAGATCCGCTCGATCGGGAGCTCACCCTCCTCGCGGCGGCCCGTGTGAATCGCATGCTCGAAGCGATTCAGGGCGATCTGGCGGAAGACCGTCGAGATCGCATCGTCGATGCGGCCGACGATCAGATCGAGCCGCGCCCGCGGATCGTCCTCCCTCGCCATCAGCTTCTCGAACGTGAGCGCCTCGCCGAACACCGACGCCGTCTCGGCGAGCGTCAGCGGCGTGCGGGCGTTCAGAAGCCCCAGATCCTGCGCGAGCGACCCGTGCAGGCCGTGGCCGAGCTCGTGCGCGAGGGTCAACACGCTCCGGCGCTCGCCGGCGTAGTTCATGAGCACGTACGGGTGGCGGTCCGGGATCAGCGTCGCGCAGAAGGCGCCGAGCATCTTCCCCGGCCGCACCGCAGCGTCGATCCACTCCTTCTCGAAGAAGTCGCCGATGATCTCGCCCGCCACCGGCGAGAAGTCCGAGAAGGCCTCGAGGACGAGCTCCTGCGCGTCGGCCCACGCGATCGTGCCGCCGACCTCCTGGAGCGGCGCGAAGCGGTCGTAGTCCTGCAGCCGCGGCAGCCCGAGCAGCCGCGCCTTGAGCGCGTAGAAGCGGCGCGGGATGTCGTAGCGCGCCATGATCGCGTCGACCAGGCTCTGCGTCGCCTCGTCCGGGATCTCGTTCGAGAGATTCTGGGCCGAGATCCAGGAGTCGTAGCCGCGCAGGCGATCCTCGATCGCCCGCTCGTTCAGAATCGTGTTCAGGACGTAGCCGCGCGTGCGGAGACCCGGCCGGAGCGTTTCGGTGACGGCCTCGGCGACGCGAGCGCGCTCGCGCTGGTCGGTCAGCCGCGAGAGGCGGGAGAGCGCTTCATCGAGCGAGAGGCGCTCGCCGTCGAGGGAGACGCCGAGCTCGGAGAGGAGCTCGTTGAAGAAGCGGCTCCAGGCGCTGGCGCCGGTGATGCTCTTCTCGGCCGAGATCCTCTCCTCGGGCTCCGAGAGCTGGTACGGCTTGTAGCGGCGCTCCGAGCGGAGGACCGAGGCGTACGTGTCGAGCGCCGGGTCGACGAGCAGCCGCTCGGCGGTGTCGTCGTCGAGCTCACTCCACTCGAGATCGAAGAAGAGGAGCTCGGTGTCGATCTGCATGTTCCGCTCGAGCACCTTCTGGACGAGCGCGCCGCGGGCCTGATCGGAGCTGTCGGCTGCTTGCCGGAGACGCGCGTAGGTCTCGACGCGGGTCGACGAGGACCTCATCCGCTCCAGCTCCGCAACCGCGTCGTTGAGCTCGGCCGCGGAGAGCTCGCCGAGCTTGCCGCGATAGCGCTCACGGAACGCCTGCGACGCGGCGAGGGCCTCCTCGAGCTCGGACTCGATCCTGGGGTCGTCGGGGCCCTCGTACAGATCGGAGAGATCCCACTCGACGGCCTCGGCACCGGTGGCGACTGCGCTCACCACGAAAACCTACCGATCCTCGATCCCGTGCGGCGCGCCGTATTCCGCGAGCAGGTCGAGAAACGGTCGCGGCGGAAACGCCTCGGGGCCGAGGACGCCGACCCCCTCCCACGCGCCCGCCGCGAGCAGCTCGAGTGCAGCAACAGGGTTCAGCGCGGTCTGGAGGACGACCGCCTGGTGCCCCCAGGTCCGCATCGAATGCTCGTTGTCGAGCACGTGGTACAGGTACTTCTGCCGCGGCTGCCCGTCCTTGCCGGTGCCGGTGACGAACGTCCCTGCACACGTCTTTCCCCGCATCCGGTCACCGAGCGTCGCGGGGTCCGGCAGCGCGGCGGCGACGACGTCGCGTGGCGCAACCTCGACGCCGCGCACCTTGACGGGCTTCGTCGAGTCGAGACCGAGCTTGTGCAACGTCTTCAGGACCCCGATGAACTCCTCACCGAGCCCGTACTTGAAGTCGACACGGCGGCAGTCGATCCAGCGCGGGACCAGCAGCACCTCCTCGTGCTCGACGTTCACGCACTCCACCGGCCCGATCCCCTCCGGGAAGACGAAGATCTCGGGCTCGGAGAACGGCTCGGTCGTGTACCAGCCGCGATCGCGCTCCCAGATCACCGGCGGGTTGAGGCACTCCTCGATCGTCGTCCAGATCGAGAACGTCGGAGCGAAGTCGTAGCCGTCGACCACGAGGTCGGCACCGTCGCGGATTCCGATCGTGTCGATCTCCGAGAAGAGCTCGTCGCGAGCGTGGCGGGCGAAGACGTCGGAGAGGCCCGGCTCGACCCCGATGCCGACGAGCGCGAGTCGTCCGGCGTCCCGCCAACGCTCGTCCACCTCGAACTGTGCGTCGCCGAGCTTCACGCCCGTCTCCTCGTACGGCCGCTCCGGATGCGGCTCGGAGAGCGTCATCGCCATGTCGAGGTACGTGCAGCCCGCGTCGTAGGCGGCCTGGAAGATCGGAGGGTTGAAGCGAGGGTCGACGGCGTTGAGGATCGCGTCCGCTCGTTCCGCGCGGGCGAGCTCCGCGATCGCGGCCGCATCGGAGGCGTCGACGGCTGCGGCGCCCAGGCGCTCGTCGGCAAGGGGCTCGACCGCTCGGCGAGCGCGATCCTCGTCGACGTCCGCGAACACCATGCGCTCGAAGAAGTCACGGCCGTGCGCGACCGCGGCGACCGCGGCGCCCACTCCACCCGACCCGACGACGACAACCCGCATCTCGCAGGACGCTACGTGAGTAGAGTGCCGCCCGTGGGAGGGATGCGGCCCGAGGACGTCTACGAGCTGACGGGGGTCTCCGACCCGCGCGTGCGCCCGGGCGGCGCCGAGGTGGCGTACGTCGTCTGGTCGATCGACAAGGACGAGAACGCGTACCGCCAGTCGATCTGGATCGCGAAGACGGACGGCTCCGAGCCGCCACGACGATTCACCACCGGCAAGAACGACTCGCAGCCGCGCTGGTCGCCCGACGGCGACCTGCTCGCATTCGTCTCGAAGCGCGGCGACGAGAAGGCGCGCAACCAGCTGTACGTGATCCCCGCCGGCGGCGGCGAGCCGCAATGCCTGACCGACCTGAAGGAGGACGTCGGCGAGCCTGCGTGGTCACCGGACGGGACTCAGATCGCCTTCTCCGCGCGCGTCCAGGACGACGCCTACGAGGAAGAAGACGACAAGAAACGGACGCCCCGGCGGTTCAAGCGCCTCCAGTTCAAGCTCGACAGCGTCGGCTGGACGGGTGACCGGCGCCGGCACATCTTCGTCGTTTCGGCCGACGGCTCCGGCAGAGGCGAAGCAGCTCACCGACGGCGACTTCGAGGACGCGCAGCCGACCTGGACCCCGGACGGCGAGATCGCGTTCTCCTCCTCGCGCGACGAGGACTGGGACATCGAGCTGAAGGCGGACATCTTCGTGCTTCCCGCCGCGGGCGGCGAACCGAAACGGCTGACGCCGGGAGACGGCACGTACGCGGCTCCGTCGTACTCTCCCGACGGATCGCTGCTCGCCGTCAAGTGGTCGCCGGCGGGATACGACTTCCCGCGCCACGCGCAGATCGGCGTCGTCGATGCGAAGTCGGGCGGCGACCTGCGCCTGCTGACCACCTCGCTCGACCGCAACTGCGATCCCTATCCCGACCTGCGGGAGCCGATCTGGGACGGGGACTCGATCGTCTTCGCGATCGAGGACGGGGGGAGCGTCCACGTGTACCGCGTGTCGGCGGGCGGGCGGCGAGCCGGAGCTCGTGCACGGCGGCGAGATCGTGCTCACGGGCTTCGACGCCCGCGACGGGGCGGTCGCGCGCACCGGGAGCACTGCACCCAACCTCAGCGAGCTCTACGCCGGCGAAAAGCAGCTGACCGACCTCGGGCAGGCATTCGCCGAGGGTCGCGAGCTCGTCACGCCCGAACGCTTCACAGCTGTCTCCGCGGACGGATCCGAGGTCGATGCGTGGATCGCGCGCCCGGCCGGATTCGAGGAGGGGAAGCGCTACCCCGTCCTGCTCAACATCCACGGCGGCCCCTTCACCCAGTACGGCAACGGGTTCTTCGACGAGACGCAGGTGTACGCAGGCGCCGGCTACGCCGTCCTGTACTCGAACCCGCGCGGCTCGTCCGGCTACTCGGAGGAGTGGGGCCGCGCGATCATGGGTCCGGGCGAGCTCGGGCCCGGCTGGGGGACCGTCGACTACCAGGACTTGATCGCGGTCGCCGACGAGGCCGTGAAGCGCTTCGACTTCTGCGATCCCGACCGCATGGGCGTGCTCGGCGGCTCGTACGGCGGCTTCATGACGTCCTGGATCGTGGGCCACACCGACCGCTTCAAGGCGGCCTGCTCGGAGCGCGCCGTGAACAACCTCGTCTCGATGTACGGCTCGAGCGACATCGGCTGGGTCTTCAAGGGCTACCACGGCACCTTCGTCCATGACGACGTCGACACGTACCTCCAGATGTCGCCGTGGACGTACGCGAAGGAGATCGAGACGCCGCTCCTGATCATGCACTCCGAGCAGGATCTGCGCTGCAACATCGAGCAGGCCGAGCAGCTCTTCACGACGCTGCGGCTGCTGAAGAAGGACGTCGAGATGGTGCGCTTCCCCGTCGAGAGCCACGAGCTGTCCCGCTCCGGCAATCCGGTGCACAGGGTGCAGCGCTTCGAGCTCCTGCTCGAGTGGTTCGACCGCCACCTCAAGTAGTGCGGTCAAAGAGTGCGGTAGACCGTACCCCCGAGACACCAGCGCGCCGAAGGCGCGGGACGCTCGCCGGCTGCGAGGCTCAGGCCATGAATCGAGCGACCGCCGCGACAACCCTACGCCACCGCCGGCTCCACCCCTTCCTCGAGCCGAGCGTGAGAGGCAACGTCGCCTTCCCTTCCCGCGCGTCGCTCACTCCGCCTGAAGACGGACGTGTCCCGGGCCTGTCCCCGGGACATGTCCGCAGCCTCGTGAGAATCGCCGGCGTGGGCTACACGGTCTTCCACGCCGCAGACCTCGACTGGCAGCCGCGCCGCGAAGGCGATCCGCGGCTCGCTGCCGGGCTCTCGGAGGCGATGACGCAGTCGCGCGCGAACCTCTTCCGCTACCCGCCCGGCGCGGTCGGCCGCCGCCACATCGATCCGATCCAGGAGGAGGTCTTCGTCGTCCTCGACGGCACGCTCACGATCCACATGGGCGAGGGCGACGAGCCGGAGCGGCACGAGCTCGCGAAGGGCAGCGTCCTGTCGTCCAGCCGGGCACGGCGCTGCAGCTCTCGAACCGCCACGACGACGAGTTGCGCCTGCTTCATCGTCGGCGCTCCGCCCGAGCGCGGCGAGACGACCTTCCTCGAGCAGGTCGAGTGAGCGCGTTCGACGACGTCCGCTCGATCGTTCCGCGCCGGGTCTGGGACGGGATCACCGCGCGCGCCGTCCACGGCGAACGGCTGACGCTCGCGCTCGTCGAGCTCGAGCCGGGCGCGGTCGCCGAGACGCACAGCCACGACCACGAGCAGCTCGGCCTCGTCCTCCGCGGCTCGATCCGCTTCCGCGTCGGCGACGAGGAGCGCGAGCTCGGCCCGGGCGAGACCTGGGAGATCCCGTCGAACACGCCGCACCGCGCCGTGGCCGGCCCGGACGGCGCGAGCGTGCTCGACCTCTTCGCGCCTCCACGCTCCGAGTGGGAGCAGGGCGAGCCGGGCGAGCCCGGCCAGGCCGCTGGCCTTAGGCCGCGGCGGGTTCTGCGGCGGACGCACGAACGCGGACGCCCGGTCAAGGCGCCCGCGTTTGCAACCGAAGCGGACGGCAAGAGCGCGCCGGCCAGAGCCGGCGCGCTCGTCCACCGCTAGCGCCTGCCGGCGAGCATCACGATCGATGCGCCTGCGATCCACGCCATCCAGGCGAACATGCCGAGAAAGGCGATCGTGCCGAGGGAGGCGACACCCAGCGTGACCCCGACCCAGCAGAGCCAGGACGGGACGGCGGTGCTCCGCGAAGCCGCGAGCGAGGCAGGGATCGCCATCAGCGCCGCCCCGACGCCGGCCGCCCCGAGCAGGAACCAGCCGATGTCGTCGACCGCGAGGTAGGCCTCGGCCTGGGCGAGCCCACGGGCGGTATCGGCCGAGACATCGGTCAGCGGCGCCGACCAGACGGTAAAGGCGAGCGCGAAGCAGAGCGTGAACACGATCCCGCCGATCAGCACAAGCGTCGACTCCGTCGCCGTCACGAGCCCGCGCAGCCGCGCGAGCAGCGTGGCGACGAAGATGCCGCCGAGCGGGATCGCCGCGAGGGCGAAGAACGCCATGGCGAGGATCCAACCCTCGTGCGAGGCGGCGTAGGCGACGACCTCGCGCGGCGTCTCCCCCGTGTCCTCGCCGGCCGGCGTGACGAAGAGCGCGATCAGCCCGCCGACGAACGCAAGGCCCGCCAGCGGCGCGAGCAGCGGCGGCCGGTTCCGCTCGGAGCCGATCGCCGCTGCGTCGAATGTGGTTGTGGTCATGTGATGTCCTTCCGTTGGTCGAGTGGTGTTAGAAGCCGAGCGCGGTCGGAGCCTGCGGGGCGGCTGCCTGATACGTGGGCCGGTAGCCGAGCAGCCGGCCGATCGGAGCCCCGAACAGCAGGCCGAGCCGCTGCAGCCAGGCGGGCGGGAACGGCAGCCGGACGTCGCCGAAGTGGTGGTTGGCGATCACGGCGAGCCGCAGGGGGTTCGGCATCCCCTTCCGGTTGACCTTGCCGTCGTTAGCGAGCGAGAACATCGTCTCGATCAGCTGCTCGAAGCCGAGTGCCGGCGTCACCTCGCAGACGAAGTGGGCGGTCTCGGCGCCGACGTTGCGGAACCGGTGAGGCGTGCCCGCGGGGACGACGACACGGTCTCCCGGGCGGGCGACGAGCGTCTTGCGGCCGACGCGGAACTCGAGCTCACCGGCGACGATCTCGAAGCTCTCCTCCTGCGAGGGATGGACATGCGCCGCAGCGACGGCGCCGTCCGGCGTGACGAAGGCCTCGACGACGACGGACTCGCCGTTCGTGTCGGCGGACGTCGTGCGGAAGACGAGGGTCTCGCCGGTGACGTGGTTCGTGATCGACTGGCCGCGCTGGATCATCGTGCTCCTCCTTCTGAAGTGGTCAGAACAGGTCGTAGTGCACCGTCGGCCGAGCCGCTTACGATCCGCCCAAGGTCTGCTTAAGGAGGAGTGAGGGCATGGAATTCCGGCTGCTCGGGCCGATGGAGGTGATCGGAGACGACGGTGCGTCGATCCCGCTCGGCGGGACGCGGCCGCGCGCCCTGCTCGCGCAGCTCCTGCTCAACGCGAACGACGTCGTCTCGACCGACCGCCTGATCGACGGGATCTGGGGCGAGCAGCCCCCGGCGAGCGCGGCGGGCGCGCTGCAGGTGCACGTGCACGCGCTGCGCCGGACGATCGGCCCCGAGCGGATCATCACCCGGTCGCCGGGCTACCTCGTCCGCGTCGACGCCGACGAGCTCGACATCGACCGCTTCGCGCGCCTGGTCGCCGACGGCGACCCGCACGGCGCGCTCGCGCTCTGGCGGGGCCAGGCACTCGCGGACCTCGCTTTCGAGCCGTTCGCGCAGGCGGAGGCGGTGCGGCTCGAGGAGGCGCGGCTGGCCGCGCTGGAGGCGCGGATCGACGCCGACCTGGATGCGGGCCGCCACGGCGGGCTCACGGGCGAGCTCGACGCGCTCGTGGCGGCCCATCCGCACCGTGAGCGGCTGCAGGGTCAAAGGATGCTCGCCCTCTATCGGGCGGGCCGCCAGGCCGACGCGCTCGCCGCCTACCGCGAGGCACGGGACGCGCTCGACGAGGTCGGCCTCGAGCCGTCCGCCGAGCTCCGAGCGCTCGAGCGCCGGATCCTCGAGCAGGATCCCTCCCTCGTACCGGCACCGCGCGAAGACGTGCTTCCGGTCCGCGCAGCGACGGCGCTCGTCGGCCGCCGACTCGAGCTGGCCGCGATCCTGGCGCTCCTCGGCCGATCGGACGTGCGTCTGCTCACCCTCACCGGTACGGGCGGGAGCGGCAAGACCCGCCTTGCCCTCGCCGCCGCGGCCGAGCACGACGGCGTCGTCTTCGTCGACCTCGCCCCGCTCGCCGACGCGCGGCTCGCCCTCGCAACCGTCGCGACCGCACTCGGTCTCGGCGATGTCTCGGGCGGCGAGCTGGACGCGCTCGCGAGACGCGCTTGCGACGCGCCCGCCGCTCCTCGTCCTCGACAACCTCGAGCACCTGCCAGAGGCGTTCGTGGAGCTCGCCCGGCTGCTCGAGGCGGCCCCGGAGCTGCGGATCCTCGCCACGAGCCGCGTCCCGCTCCGCCTCGCGCTCGAGCACGAGTACCGCGTCCCGCCCCTCGACGTACCGGAGCTCGGAGTCGAGACGGCCGAAGACGCAGACACCGACTCCGTCCGGCTCTACGTCGAGCGGGCTCGGGCGGAACTGCCCGACTTCGAGCTCACGGACGCGAACGCGAACGCCGTCGCGCGCATCTGCCGGGCTCTCGACGGGCTCCCGCTCGCGATTGAGCTCGCGGCCGCACGGGTGCGGGTGCTCGGCCCCGAAGGCACCGCGAAGCGGCTCGGAGAGCGCCTCTCGCTGCTCACACGGAGCGCACCGGACCTCCCGGAGCGGCAGCGCTCACTGCGCGCGACGATCGACTGGAGCTACCGCCTCCTCGACGACCCGGCCGCACACGTGTTCCGCGCGTTCTCCGTCTTCGCCGGTGGAGCGACCCTCGACGCGGTCGAGGCTATCGCCGACGCGGGCACGGACGTGCCGGCGGCGCTCGAGACGCTTCTCGACTCGGGCCTGGTCACACACGAGGCGCCCGGGGGCGAGCCCCGCTTCGGGATGCTCGAGACGATCCGCGAGTTCGCGGCGGTGCAGCTTCGTGAGGCCGGCGAGGAGTCGGCAGCCCTCGATCGCCATCTCGATCATTTCCTCGCCTTCGCCGAGGCGGCGGAGCTCCGTTCCCGCCAGGGCGTCACCGCCGAGCTCGTCGACGACGTCGAGGTCGAGCGGGACAACCTCCGCGCGGCGCTCGTCGAGGCGGCGAGCGACGACGATCCGGAGCGGCAACTGCGCCTGGTCACCTCACTCCGCATCTTCCTCAACGTCCGCTGGCCGGCAGCCGAGAATCGCACGATGGTCGCCGACGCGCTCGCCCGTCGCGAGGGTGCATCACCGGGCCAGCAAGGCCGGATTCTGATCTCGGCGGGGATCCACGCGGTGCACGACGACGACGGGGAGCGCGCGCTCGTGTACTTCGACGAGGCGCGGGAGCTGCTCCTGGAGGCGGACGACGTTCGCGCGCGCGGCTCTGGCGGACGCGAACGCGTCGACCGCGCTCAGCCGCCTCGGTAGAGAAGCCGAGGCGATGGAGCGTTCCGAGCTCGCACGCGAAGGCTTCCGCGCGGTCGGAGCGATCGCCGCCGAGAGCCAGGTGATGGCGAACCTCGCCCGCTACTACGAGCACGCCGGCGACCTCGGGAAGGCTCGGGCCTATCTCGTCGAGGCGCTCGGGCTCCAGGAGCGCGGCGGCTTCGCCGAGGCACGCGCATTCACGCTCGCGATGCTCGGCTACCTCTCCGAGCGGGAGGGCGACCTGACCGCCGCCGCGGAGTGGACAGCCGACGCAATCACCGTGGCGGGAGAGCTCCAGAAGGACGAGTCCCTCGCCTACGCGCTCCTCTTCGCGGCCGATCTCGTCCAGCGCCGCGGCGACCAGGAGCGGGCCGCACGCCTGCTCGGCGCCTCGACCGCCGCGTTCTCGCGCGCAACCGTCGTCCCGCAGGACGAGGAGGCGGCACGCGCCGTGCGGGTGCGCGACGGCCTCTCGGAGTACGCGGCGGCCGAGCAGGAAGGCGCAGCGCTCGACCGCGACGAGCTCGGTCGAACTCGGCGTCACGTCGCTCGCGCCTGCTCGCCCGGACTAGCCGGCGGCGACCGGATCGGCTGCCCGCTCGAAGACGAGCTCGCCGTTCTGCGCGTCGACGCGGATCGTGTCGCCCTCGGCGAACTCGCCCTCGAGCAGCCGCTGCGCGAGCGGGTTCTCGACCAGGCGCTGCAGCGCGCGCTTGAGCGGCCGGGCGCCGTAGGCCGGGTCCCAGCCCGCCTCGGCGAGCACCTCCTTCGCCGCGTCGGTCAGCTCGAGCGAGAGCTTCCGCTCCGCGAGCCGCGCGCGCAGCCGCTCGAGCTGCAGCTCGGCGATGTCGGCGAGCTGCTCCTTGCTCGAGCGCGCTCGAAGACGACGATCTCGTCGATCCGGTTCAGGAACTCGGGCCGGAAGTGCTCGCGCATCTGCTCGGCCGAGCGGATGTTCGAGGTCATGATCAGGACGGTGTTGCGGAAGTCGACCGTGCGGCCCTGGCCGTCGGTCAGCCGGCCGTCGTCGAGCACCTGCAGCAGGACGTCGAAGACCTCGGGGTGCGCCTTCTCGATCTCGTCGAGCAGGACGACCGAGTACGGCCGCCGGCGCACCGCCTCGGTGAGCTGGCCGCCCTCGTCGTAGCCGACGTAGCCGGGCGGCGCGCCGACCAGGCGCGACACCGTGTGCCGCTCCTGGTACTCGGACATGTCGATCCGGACCATCGCCCGCTCGTCGTCGAACATGAACTCGGCGAGCGCCCGGGCGAGCTCGGTCTTGCCGACGCCGGTCGGGCCGAGGAAGACGAACGAGCCGATCGGCCGGTCGGGATCCTGGAGCCCGGAGCGGGCGCGGCGGAGCGCGTTCGAGACGGCCTCGACCGCCTCGTGCTGGCCGATCACGCGCTGGTGGAGCCGCTCCTCCATGTGGATCAGCTTCTCGGTCTCGCCCTCGAGCAGGCGCGAGACGGGGATGCCCGTCCAGGAGCCGACGACGGCGGCGATGTCGTCCTCGTCGACCTCCTCCTTCACCATCGGCTCGGCCGGCGCGTCGCGCTCCTCGAGCTCCTTCTCGAGCGCGGGCAGCTCGCCGTAGCGGATCTCGGCGACGCGCTGCAGGTCGCCGGCGCGCTCGGCGCGCTCGGCCTCCATCCGCAGCTCGTCGATCCTGGTCGTGATCTCGCCGATCCGGTCGAGCGCGGCCTTCTCCTCCGCCCAGCGGGCGGCGAGCTCGGCGTGGCGCTCCTTCGCGTCGGCGAGCTGGCGCTCGACCGGCTCGCGCACGTCCTTCGACTCCTTGCCCATCGCCGCGAGCTCGATCTCGAGCTGCCGCACGGCGCGGTCGGCCTGGTCGAGCTCGAGCGGCGAGCTGTCGATCTCCATCTTCAGCCGCGACGCCGCCTCGTCGACGAGGTCGATCGCCTTGTCCGGCAGCTGGCGGTCGGCGATGTAGCGGTCGGAGAGCACCGCCGCGGCGACGAGCGCCGCGTCGCGGATCCGCACGCTGTGGTGCGACTCGTACTTCTCCTTCAGCCCGCGCAGGATCGCGATCGTGTCCGCGACCGACGGCTCGCCGACGAAGACGGGCTGGAAGCGGCGCTCGAGCGCGGCGTCCTTCTCGATGTGCTTGCGGTACTCGTCGAGCGTCGTCGCGCCGACGGCGCGCAGCTCGCCGCGCGCGAGCATCGGCTTCAGCATCTGGGCCGCGTCGACCGCGCCCTCGGCCGCGCCGGCGCCGACGATCGTGTGCAGCTCGTCGATGAAGAGGATGATCTGGCCCTCGGCGTTCTTGATCTCGGCGAGGACGGCCTTCAGCCGCTCCTCGAACTCGCCGCGGTACTTCGCGCCGGCGAGGAGCGCGCCGACGTCGAGCGCCCAGACGCGCTTGCCCTTCAGGCCCTCGGGCACGTCGCCGGCGACGATCCGCTGCGCGAGGCCCTCGGCGATCGCGGTCTTGCCGACGCCGGGCTCGCCGATCAGCACCGGGTTGTTCTTCGTGCGGCGCGAGAGCACCTGGATCACGCGGCGGATCTCCTCGTCGCGGCCGATCACCGGGTCGAGCTTGCCCTGCTCCGCCGCCTCGGTCAGGTCGCGGCCGAACTTCGAGAGCGCCTGGTAGGTGCCCTCCGGGATCCTGGCTCGTGACGCGCTGGCCGCCGCGCACCTCCTTGATCCTCGCGAGCAGCTGCTCGCGCGGGACGACGTCGAGCGCGAGCAGCAGGTGCTCGGTCGAGACGTACTCGTCCTCGAGCTTCCGCGCCTCGTCGAAGGCCTGGTCGAGCACGCGCGAGAACGCGGCGCCCGCGGCCGGCTGCTGCGACGCGCCCTGGATCGCCGGCTTCGCGGCGAGCTTCGCCTCGGTCTCGGCGCGCAGCGCGGCCGCATCCGGCACGAGCTGCGGCACCAGCTCCTGGTCGAGCAGCGCGAGCAGCAGGTGCTCGGGGTAGAGCTCGGGGTTGCCCGTCCGGCGCGCAAGCTCCTGCGCGGCCGCGACGGCCTCCTGGCTCTTGATCGTCAGCTTGTTGAAGTCCATCAGTGCCTCGGTTCCGGGTGTCGCTCGGACTGGTAGAGGACGAACTCCCGCTTGTACGAGCGGTGGACGCTGCGGATCTCCTCGCGCAGCTCGCGCTCGAGCCGCTCGGCGCGCGCGCGCTGCTTGCGCAGCTCGTCCTCGAGCCGCAGCACGTGCTCGACGCCCGCGAGGTTGAGCCCGAGCTCGGTCGTCAGCCGCTGGATCACGCGCAGGCGCTCGAGATCGGCCTCGGAGTAGAGCCGCGTGCCGCCGGGCGTTCGCTGCGGCCGGACGAGGCCCTTCGACTCGTACATGCGCAGCGTCTGCTGGTGCATGCCGACGAGCTCGGCGGCGACGGAGATCATGTAGCGAGGCGCGGTCGGTCATCAGCGGCTCACCTTCCGCAGCTCCTCGAGCAGCTCGCGCTCCTTCTTCGAGACCTTCTCCGGCACGGTCAGCTTCAGGCGGGCGAGCAGGTCGCCCTTGCCGCCGCCCTTAGCTTCGGCGCGCCGCGGCCCTTGATCTTCAGCAGCTTGCCGTGCTGCGAGCCGGCCGGAACCTTGAGCGAGATCGGGCCTCGGGCGTCGGCACCTCGACCGAGGCGCCGAGCGCCGCGTCCGCGTAGCTGACCGGGACGTCGACGACGAGGTCGGCGCCGCGGCGCTCGTAGACCGGCGAGTCGGCGACCCGCGTGACCACCCAGAGATCGCCGGCGGGCCCGCCGTTGCGACCGGGCTCGCCGCGGCCCTTAGCCGGATCCGCGTGCCGTCCTTCGCGCCCGCGGGGATCTTCACCTGGAACGTCTTCTGGACGCGTCTCGCGGCCGGAGCCGCGGCAGGTCTTGCAGGGCTTCTCGATCACGGTGCCGTTGCCGCGGCAGCGGGGCAGGGATGCGAGAGCGAGAAGAGGCCGTGCGAGTCGGAGGTGACGCCGCGGCCGCCACACTCCGGGCAGACGATCGGCGCCGTCCCGGGCTCGGCGCCCGAGCCGCCGCACGCGTGACACGCGGTCTCGACCTCGGCCGGGACCGGCACCTGGACACCCTGCAGCGAGTCCTCGAACGAGACGTGCACCTCGGTCTGGAGGTCGGCGCCCCGCTCGGGCTGGGGCCGCGCTGCCGGCCGAAGCCGCCGCCCGCGCCGCCGCCGAAGAGGCCGCCGAAGAGATCGCTGAGGTCGAAGTCCTGGAACTGCG
>CAWFYY010000015.1:0-226496 GCA_963820225.1 uncultured Gaiellaceae bacterium
CCCGCTGCGGCACGTACAGGTTGCCCTTGCGGTCGACGGTGAGCCCCTCGATCGAGATCGCGCTGGCAAATACCGTCGTCCAGGTCGCAGGCGCCGGCGTCGAGCCGGGCTTCCCGTGACCCAGGGCCGTCCCGACGACGAAGCTGGCTGCGGCCGCCGCCAACACGGCCGGCAGCACGACTCTTGGGATCTTCCTCATCTCTTCCCCCTTTGATCAGTGAGTGAGCACGATCAGGTCCACATACGAACCACGGCAATCGACCGGTTCTAGGAAGCGACGTACGTGCCGAACCAGGCCACCACCCGGCGGTAGGCAGCAGCGGCCGCTGCCGGATCGTGCCGGGACGAGGTCGGGTTGAAGAACGCGTGGTCGACGCCCGGGTAGGTGACGATCTGGTGGCGAAGGCCGGCCTTGCGAAGCGCGGCACGTGCCGCCGGCCGGCTGGCGTTGACCCTGGAATCGAGCTCCGCGTAGATCCCGAGCACGGCGGCCTTGGCGCCTGCGACGTTTCCGCCGTCGGGAAACGGGCCGTAGAAGGGAGCGGCGGCGGCCAGGCGCGCCTCCTTCGAGGTGAGCAGGAGCCACACCATCCCGCCACCGAAGCAGAACCCGGTGGCCGCGACCTTCTTCCCGGGGAGCCGACGACGGATCTCCGTCACCCCCGCCTTCATGTCTGCCACGAAACGTGACGGAGGAGCCGCTCCGAGCGCGGCCATGGCTTCGAACTCGTCCTCGAAGGACCCAGTCCCGCCCTCCTCCGACAGCAGGTCGATCGCCAACGCCGAATAGCCGCTCGCGGCGAAGCGGCCGGCAATCGAGCGGATCGAGTCGTTGAGCCCTCGGTTCTCGTGGATCACGAGCACACCGCCGCGGGGCCGAACGGCCGTTGCCCACGCACCCATGAGCCTTCGCCCGCCTGGCCCGCGAAACACGATCTCGCGAGTCGGCCGCGCCGCCGACTCGCCGGCCGGCACGGTCGCCGCTCCGGCCCCAGACGAGACACGCATCCTCGCCTTGGCCTCGTCGGCCACGATCCCGGCGAGCAACGACGCCGCCGCGGCAGTGCTCAACCCGAGCAACCCGAGCCGGCGCAACGCCTCACGGCGGGAGACGAGCCCGTCCGCGTGATCCTCCGCGATCTCCTCGGCCAGATAGCGCTGTAGCTCCGTCACGTCTCGACCTCCCTCTTTCCTCGGAGGTACGACGAACTAACGCAACCGGATTCGCACGTCAATCGAAATACTTGGCAGCGTGAGAGCGCTGCCGGAGGAGTTCGAGGTCGGATCGCTGATCAGTTCCCTGGCGGACGGTTGGGACTTCGACGTCGAGGCTGTCGACTACGCAGCCGTCGGGGCCGGCAGCTATCACTGGGTGGTTCGCGACCTCGAGGGGACGCGCGGCTTCGTCACCGTCGATGATCTCGACGTGAAACCTTGGCTCGGCGATACGCGGGAGTCGGCGTTCGACGGGTTGAAACGCGCATTCGATACCGCGGTCTTGCTCCGCGACTCGGGCCTCGAGTTCGTGGTCGCACCGATCCTCGCCGGTGGCGACGAGACGGTGCGTCGAATCGGGCCTCGGCACGCGATCGCTCTGTTCCCATTCGTCGACGGACAAGCTGGCGAATTCGGGCACTACGATGCCGCTGAGCGGGCGGCGATCTGCACGATGCTCGCGGAGCTTCATCGGGCGACGCCCCTCGCGGCTTCCGTGACGCGCACCGTCGACCTCGGTCTGCCCGGTCGAGGCGACCTCGAATCGGCACTCCAGGAGTTGAATGTGACGTGGTCGGGTGGGCCTTTCTCCGAGCCTGCACGGGAAGCCCTCGCGCGACATGCTTCCGACGTGGCGGAGCTGCTCTCCTTGTTCGATCGTCTCGCCGCAGACGTCGCGCAGGGCAGCAGCAGCTGGGTCGTCACCCACGGGGAGCCCCACGCCGGCAACGTGATGCGGACGCGCGACGGCCATGTGCTAATCGACTGGGACACGGTCGCGCTGGCTCCTGCCGAGCGAGATCTCTGGATGCTCGTCGACGACTCCCCGGGCCAGGCGAGCATCTACACCGACGCGACGGCGCGCGAGCCCGACCGGGCCGCGGTCGACTTCTTCCGTCTCACGTGGGCCCTGGCCGACACAGCCGCCTTCACCCAGCAGCTGCGATCGCCCCATCGCCGCAGCGAAGACACGGTGCGGGCATTCGAGGCGCTTCGCTACATGACGACCTGGGATCAGTGGGAAGCGCACGCCGCTCGTGATCGTTGAGATATGCGAGGAATGAAGATCGAGGTTCTCTACTGGGACGGCTGCCCCTCGCATCCGGAGGCGCTGGAGCTCCTGCACACCGTGCTGGCAGAGCGAGGCGTCGAGGCGACCGTCGAGCTGCGTGAGGTGCGGACCGACACGGAGGCGGAGGCGCTCCGGTTTCCCGGGTCGCCGACGATCCGGGTCGAGGGCCGAGACGTGGACGCGTCCGGTGCCGACGGCCGACCCGCACTGACCTGCCGGATCTACCATCTCGCAGACGGGCGTTCGTCCCCGATTCCGAGCCGCGAACAACTCGAGGAGGCACTTACATGAGCATCGCGCAGGTCCGAGACGGCGCCGGCGTTCAGCCTGCCGGGCGTCGACGGCCGCAGCCACTCGCTCGACGACTACGACGACGCGCGCGCGCTCGTGCTCGTGCAGTCCTGCAACCACTGCCCGTACGTCCAGGCCTGGGAAGGGCGGCTGATCGCAATCCAGCAGGACTACGCCGACCGCGACGTCCGCATCGTCGCGATCTCGTCCAACGACGTCTCGAGCCATCCCGAAGACTCCTTCGAGGAGATGCAGGTGCGGGCACAGGAGCAGGGGTTCAACTTCGACTACCTGTACGACGAGAGCCAGGAGCATCGCCCGCGCGCTGGGCTCCGAACGGACGCCCGAGGTGTTCGTCTTCGACGGCGACCGCAAGCTCGTCTACCACGGAGCGATCGACGACAGCAGGAACGAGACGGCGGTCACCGCCCACTATCTCCGCGATGCGCTCGATGCCGCGCTCGCCGGAGAGGCACCGGCAGTTGCCGAGACGCTTCCGGTCGGTTGCACCGTCAAGTGGCGCTGATCTGAACTTCCGTGAAGATATGAGGCGTGCATGACAACGCCTCGCACGCGCTGACCCCCCGGGCCGACCCGCGTGCGGTCGTGCTCGTCGAAGGGATCAGCGACCAGTACGCGCTGGAGGCGCTCGCCGAGCGGCGCGGCCGCGATCTCGATGCGGAGGGCATCTCCGTTGTTCCGATCGGGGGCGCGCAGTCCATCGGCAGGTTCCTGAATCGATTCGGCCCACAGGGGCTCGATCTCACGCTGGCAGGGCTCTGCGACGTCGGAGAGGAGGGTGATTTCCGCCGCGGCCTGCAGCGAGCGGGACTCGGCTCGGTCCTGACGCGCCAAGAGATGGAACGGCTGGGCTTCTACGTGTGCGTCGCCGATCTGGAGGACGAGCTAATCCGCGCTCACGGCGCCGCCTCCGTGGAGGAGGTCGTCGAGGCTCAGGGAGACCTCGGCCCGTTCCGAACCTTCCAGAAGCAGCCGGAATGGCGAGGACGGGCCACCGAGGCACAGCTCCGGCGCTTCATGGGCAGCGGCGGCAGACGGAAGATCAGATACGCGCGCTTGCTCGTCGAGACGCTCGATCTCAGCCGGATGCCTCGCCCGCTCGACGGGGTGCTTGCCCATGTCTGAGCTCAGCGTCGTTCGGCGGGTGCAGGTGCGGCTCCGCTCGCCTCACTCACTGCGCTGGATCGCGCCGGCCGTCTACGTCGCGGCGCTGAGCGCGTACATGTGGCGAGAGGGCGTCCCGGTGGGCCGCGAGCGGCTGCTCCTCTGGATCGTGCTCGGCCTGCTCGCGCTCTCGACGGCAAATCTCGGAGGCTGGTTCCGCGGCGTCGTCTTCGAGTGGCTGCCGCTTGCGCTCGTGCTCGCGGTCTACGACCTGCTGCGCGGGCACGCCGACGGCCTGCTCTTCTCGGCCTGGTACCGGCCGCAGCTCGAGGCGGACGCCTTTCTGTTCGGTGGCACCGACCCGACGGTCTGGCTGCAGGCTCAGCTCTGGGACGGGGCGTCGGAGCTGCGCTGGTACGACTACGCGTCCTGGGCCGTCTACGTGAGCTACTTCCTGGCGACGTACGTCGTCGCCGGCTTGCTCTGGTTCTTCGCGCGAGCGCGCTTTCGGCGCTACGTCGCCTGTGTCGCGCTCCTCGCGGGCATGGCGTTCGCCACGTTCGCGCTCTTCCCCGCAGCGCCGCCGTGGCTGGCAAGCCGGGAAGGCGAGCTCGAGCCGACGACACGTCTGATCGGCCCGATCTCCGGCCACATCCCGTTCGTCTCCCTCTCGTTCGAAGAGCTGTTCGAGCGCGGCTGGGAGTACTCGAATCCGGTGGCCGCGGTGCCGTCGCTGCACGCGGCGTACACCCTGCTGATCACGCTCTTTCTCTGGCGCGCTGCGCGCTGGGCCCGGCCGCTCCTCGCGCTCTACCCGCTGGCGATGGCGTTCGCCCTCGTCTACACCGCCGAGCACTACGTCGTCGACATCCTGCTCGGCTGGGCTTACACGCTGGTGGCGATCTGGGTGGTGAGCCGCGTGGCGTCCTACGCGGGCAGAGAGCGAGTCGGTTAAGGGCTGACGTGCGCGGCGAGCTCCGCGGCGTGCACCTTCGTTCCCGCTCCCTGGAGGAGGAAGGCGATGCCGTCGTTCCGCCAGAGCAGCGCGCCGTCGGCGACGTCGAAGAGCTCGTGGTGCGTTGCGCCGTCGGCCCCGATGACGGAGATCGTCCCGCGGGCGGCACCCGCGATCCAGAGTGCACGCAGACCTCCGACCGCGACGTCTTCTGACGTGCTGCCGGCCGGGACGATCGTGAGGCGTGGATGGACGTCGGCGACCGGCCATTGCGTCAGGAGGATGCGCTCGCCGTCGTAGGCGGCCGTGACCGTGCCGCCCACGATGTCATCTCGGACGTAGATCGCGTCGGGCGTGCCGAGCGTAGGGATCGTCCGGACGAGAAACGGAACGGCCGCCTGAGCCGTGTCCTGCGAAACCTGCCGGCCGAGGATTGGCGGCACGACGTCTGGGGCGACACCCTCGAGCGCCGGGACACGGTCGACGTCGAACAGGTCACCGAGCGCCGACACCGCCGCCGGAGCGACTGCGATTCCTGTCAGCGCCGCGACTGCCGCGAGCGCGATCACCAGCCGTCGAACGCCGCGGGCGCGAACGCCGGCAAGGACGGCAGGGTCGAACGCCGGTGCGTTGGCATCGAGCTCGCGTGCGACCGACCGGAGGCGTAGCTCGAGCTCGTGCTCACTCATCGTCTTCCTCCAGCAATGTCTGCAGGCGGCGGCGCGCACGAACGAGCCGCACGCGATATGTCCCGGTCGACACGCCTGCGAGCGCAGCGGCTTGGTCGTCGGGCAGCTCCGCGAAATAGCGGAGCACGACGACCAGACGGTCGACGTCCGAGAGTTGCGCGAGCGCACGCAGAACCGTCGCCACTTCCTCCCGCGCGACGACCGCTTCGTCCGCTCCCGCGGCCGGCGTCCGGTGCTGCGTGGCTGCGCGGGCGCCGAGCCCTTCGTGCCGCCTCTCGGCCCGGCGGACGTTGTGGGCCTCGTTGATGACGATCCGGAGCAGCCACGGCCTGAAGGCGGCGCCGGCACGGAAGCTCCGCAGCGAGCGGTACGCCTTCACGTGGGCGTTCTGAACCGCCTCCTGCGCGTCGACGTTCCAGCCGGTGATGGCGGCCGCCACGCGGTAGGCGATGCGCTCGTGCGGCCGGACGAGCGTGGCGTACGCCTCGTGGTCGCCCGCCGCCGCCCGCGCAGCGAGAGCCGCGTCGCCGTCGCGCGCGCTGCGCGGCAGCGGGAGCTCCACGGGAAAGTCCGACGCCATCTTCCTCTCCTACACGCCGAGTGAGCCGAAAGTGACAGTCTGCACGGGCGGCTCGTCCTACCGGCGCTCGAAAGCCAGCCGTAAGCCGAGCGCGGTAAGCACCGTCCCGGCGACGGCGTTCAGCACGCGCCGGACAACGGAGCGCTTCAAGACCGCGCCGACTTTCGCGACGAGGAGCGCGTAGGACGTCAACCAGACGAGACCCATGGCGATGAAGATCGCCGCGAAGAGCAGCGTCTGCGCGACGGCGGGGCGACCGGCGTCGACGAACTGCGGGATCAGCGTCGTGAACACGAGCGCGATCTTCGGGTTCAGGAGGTTCGAAAGCAGACCCTGGCGAAACGGCGATGACTTGCGTCTCGGCCGCTCCGCCGAGGCATCGGGCGTGCCGCGCCAGGGCCTCCTGGAGCGCGCGTAGGCCGAGCCAGACGAGGTATGCCGCCCCGGCGAGCTTGAGCACCGTGAAGGCCGGAGCCGACGCGTGCAGGAGGGCGGCAATCCCGAGCGCGGCGGCAACGGCCCAGAGAGCAAGCCGGCGTTGATCCCCAGCGCCGTCTCAACCGCGGCCCGCCGTCCGCGGGCAAGGCCGTTCTGAAGAACAAGCGCCATGTCCGGCCCAGGCAGGACGACGATGACAGCGACGACGCCGATGAACGCGACTACGTCACCCATCTTCCGGCGCGAAGTCGTACGCAAACGGACGAGGCGGCGCCACCTGTGCCTGCCACGATCGAGCGCCGCGACGGACAGTAGTCTCGGCTAGAAGTCGATGCGCATCACGACCCGGCGGATGGTCGGCCGACTGACCTCCGAGAACCCGGCGGCGGCGAAGATGCCGCGGCTGCCGACGTGGAGCTCGCTCAACAGGTGAACTTCTCCCTGGGCTGAGTGACCATCGGGTAGCCCTCGAGCGCCCGGGCGCCGCGTTCCCGCGCGAAGTCGACGGCGGCGCGCGCAAGCGCCCGGCTGACGCCGCGGCGCCGGAAGCCCGTGCGGGTGACGAAGCAGGTCACGGCCCAGACGCTGTCGTCGGTCTTGTCCTCCGCTCGGCCCTCCCAGGGGACGCGGGTCTTGAGCAGCAGGCGCGGGTAGGCGGTGCGCGGCTCGACCGCGCACCAGCCGACAGGTTCGCCGTCGAGGTAGGCGACAAGGCCGCTCGTCGTGCCCGACTCCGGGTGCGCGCAGTCGGTCTGCGTGCGAAACCGGAAGGCAAGCTCCTCGGCGCCGACCGAGGCCCACGACTCCCGGTGCTGCATCTTGTACCGCTGGCACTGGCACCTGGACGGATCGCCGCGCGTACCGAGTACGGCCTGGAGATCCTCCCAGCTCGCCTCGTTGGCAGGAACGATCGTGAGCTCAGGCGTCATGGCCGCGCTCAGGCGCACCCTTCGTCGAGACGCACGGACGCGCGATCTCCGAACGCGATCTGGGTCACACGCTTCTCCGGACTCACGTCGACGCGTAGCTCCCAGTGTGGGGCTCGTGCACGACGCAGAAAGTAGTTGCGGCTGCCGTGCATGTATCTGTCCGGCCGGGAACTGAGCTTCGGGTAGGCGCGGTTCAGCTGCGCGAGAGTCGACCCGATCCGAATCCCTCTACCCGTGACGGCGCCGCTGCGGAAGAAGACGGCTCCGAACCGCCCGCGCGGCATGAAGATCGCCTCCCCCACAATTCCCTGCCGCTCGATACGCGCGGTACCGCATGTCGGCCTAACCTCATAGTTCGGCCGCAACGGCACGCCCCACTCAGCCGACACCGCCGCGACGCTCATTCCAGGACGGGCGCCGCCCACACCATCCAGAGTTACACGCGCCGGCGCACTGAGCGCAGCGGCTGCCACGCCGGCGGCCGCAAAAGTGGACGCGAGCACGAGCAACGTCCTCATCAAGCCAATCGTAGGCGCAATCGAGCAGAACGGCGCCCGTTCTATGAAGGCGGCGAGAGTTGATCCAAGCTGGCGTTTTTCCGCCACTGCCGACCGATCTGCCGCATCATCTGCGGGTACACGATCAGGTGCCGGAACGGCCTGATCGCGGCCATGTATGCGGCTCCGAACCGTCCGTTCGGCTTCGCGTAGACGGCCATCTGCCCGCGGTAGCCGCCCTTCTCGTCCGCCACCCAGCCGAGGTGCAGGACGCCGTGCATCGTCCGGTTGGCGATCTCCGCCGCCCATTCGTCGTCGACCAGGTACAGCGACGTGAAGGGGAGCGCATTGAAATCCGGCCCGGGTGGGCCGTCTCGCAGGTCCGCCGGCAATCGATCGCGGAGCGTCGGCACTCGAGACCCGAGGCCGGTGTCCGCGTCATCCCAACCGAAGAGCTTCCCGACCTTCCACCGGATCGCGAAGAGCACGCGGGCGGCGCGGGAGGAGCTGTGCGACGGGTCGCCCGAGGCGATGCTCTGCACCAGCCGAGGGAAGTCGTCCGGGCCGCCCGGCGTCGGCAGCGCCCACACGTCCTCGAGCCGGAAGTCGCGGGTGAGCTCGTGGATCCGCCAGGGCCGGGACGTGTGGGCGGTGTTCGGAAGTCTCATTCCTGGAACTCGATCCATGGCTTCTGCATGTCCATCCAGATTGGATCACGCGGTCGCCTCCTCAGCGCGGTCCAAGCCGCGGCGATGTGGTCGATCCGCGCGCTCAGGTGATCACCGCGGCAGGCGCCGGCTCGGCGGCGGCGATCACCGTCAACGCCGACCTCGTTCGCGAGGATGTCGAACGATCCTCGGCTAGCCGGTGAACGCACGCAGAGCTACGGAACGGCCGGCGGTGCGGTCAGCCGCTTCGGACCCAGTGACCGTCGTTGCCGGGGATGTAGACGTTCGCGTCGGCCAGCACCTGCGTGCCGAGCGTGCGGCCGTTCCGCGTGCGGACCGCGGTGACGAGAACCCGATACGTGCGCTTCGGGTTCAGCGGGCCGAGCTTCACCGACGTATTGCAAGGCACCGTTCTCGCTGCGCCGGCAATGGTGAAGCGGACGGCCGTCACTCCGCCCGTGCAGGAGGTGGCTTTGACCATCAGATAGTAGGTCCAGGCGCCGGGGGCTCCTAGCGATAAGGCGTGATGTCGTAGAACGCGCCGATCGGGGAGATCACCGGTCCGGGGCCGGTGGGCACGCTCGATTTCCAGGTGTACCGGCCAGTACATCGAACGACCTTGCCGTTGAAGTCCCAGCCACGGGATGCCGTGACAGTGCCCGCTGCGGACTTTCCAGAGATCTTGCCGCTCACGACCACGCGCATGACGACGCCGCCGTCATCGAGGATGTCTGCCTCCACCTTGAACCGGCCGCTGTTGACCTGGATCGGATCGAGCCGATATGCGGTCGAATGCAGTTTTCCGCCCCTCATGCCCCCACTGGGGCAGTGCGACACGGCGATTGCCGTGAGCTGCGACAACACGCCACGCTTGTAATCGAAGTCGACCTGTGGGCCCATGTACGTCTGGTTCACACGCGCGGACGCGTGTACCGCGGCGGGATGATCGCCGCGATGCGGAATGTCTTCGAGCACGATTCGTCGCCGGAAGCCGACGTGCCGCTGATCGTCACTGTGCCGGCCACCGTGCGGTGATCGAGACGGACGCCTTGAGCGACCACGCGAGCGCCATGGTGCCCGATTTCGTCGTCCCGGTCGCCGTGAAGCTCCCGTCCACGACAGGGACAGGGTTCGTCAACCGGAACTCGGCGGGATCGATGGTCTCATTGTCGGTGCACGGGATGCGACCGCTCAGGCCACGGAGCGACGAGACGTGATCCCCGATGATCGTCAGGCTGAAGTCGCCCCAGTACTGGACGTCGCCCTCGTAGTTCGTCGCCGACGCCGAGGTCGGGGTACCCGAGACACCAGCAGGACGCGACGATTATGAGGGCAACTCTCGCAAAGCGCATATACCTGGTACATAAGCGATATTCATATGCTTTACAAGCGTTCACCAATATGTTTACAACGTTCGGCTGCGGCAGCCTCTACAGCCAGCCGAGCTCGCTGAACTGGCCGCCGCGTGATCTACACACGCACCGGATCGGCGACACCCTCGTCGGCCAGTCCCGGTAAGCGGAGCGGCGGAAGGACGGACACGACGCACCGCCGGACAGGTACAACCCATGCGTGGCGCCGCGGTCGGTCCGCCTCTCGAGCCCGGAACGCGTCCTGTTCCCCGACGAGGGGATCACGAAGCAGGACCTGTTCGAGTACTACCGTGCAATCTCGCCGGTGCTCGTCCCGCACCTGCGCAACCGGCCGTTCACGATGAAGCGCTCGCCCTACGGAGTGGGCGGGGAGGCGTACTTCCAGAAGCAGGCGCCGAAGGGGATGCCTTCCTGGATCCCGACGCGCACCTACCGCACCTACCCGCGCGGCCGCAAGGGCGAGTCGCGGATGGTCGACTTCCCGCTCGTCAACTACGCCGGAGGCGGTGCTCTGGATGGTGCAGATGAACTGCATCGACATGAATGCCTGGTACTCGCGCGTCGACAAGCCGGACCGCCCCGACTTCGTGCTCTTCGACCTCGACCCGCCCGACGGTGGCTTCACGCTCGCGATCCGCGTCGCTCACCTGATCCGCGAGGAGCTCGAGCGGCTCGAGCTCGAGTCCTACGTCAAGACGAGTGGCGCCGACGGGATTCACGTGCTCGTCCCGATCGCGCGTCGAGCGACCTACGAGCAGACCTACGAGTTCGCGGAGCGCGTGGCGCGCAGGCTCGAGGAGCGGCATCCGGGGCTGGTCACGACCGAGTGGCTGAAGCACAAGCGGGAGGGCGTGCTCGTCGACCACCGTCAGAACGCGCGGGGGAAGACGATCGCCTCGGTCTACTCGGTGCGGCCGAAGCCGGGCGCGCCGGTCTCGACGCCGCTTCGCTGGGACGAGCTGACAGAGGACGTGACGCCTCGCCGCTTCGGGATGCGCGAGGCGCTCGAGCGGGTCGAACAGCACGGCGACCTGTTCGCACCCGTGCTCGCGGGCGGCCAGGCACTCGGACGTGCCCTGAAGAAGTCGTAACCCCGGGGTCAGGTCTTGCCCGGCATGGGTGCCAACTCGACCTGAGCAACCACTCGCTGCACGCGGACACGGATCAAAGCGTGTCCTTCGCCTGCGTTCAGATTCCCGATCTCTTCTGCTCGCTCAGCACCCATGTAGCGGGCGGCGATCCTCGTCGTCCAGGCGAGCAACAACTCGGGATTCCCCTCGGAGATCTCCGCGACACCGTCGAGGCGAACGAAGCCGAACGGAGGGCGGTCGTCCTCGACGCAAAGCGAGACGCGCGGGTCGCGGGCGAGGGCATGCCCTTTCAGTGAGCTGCGTTCTGTCTCGAAGACGACCGAGCCGTCATCGTCGAGCAGGAACCAGACCGGCGTTACGAACGGGGAGCCGTCCTTCCGGACGACCGACAGTTTCGCCGTCCGCGTCCCCTCGAGCAAAAACGCCTTCACCTCGCTGTCGCTCAGCGAACGCACACCAGGACGATACCGTTCGCCCACAGAAGAACGGGAAAAACGGCTTGATCGAGAGGGAAAGCCTGTGTCACTGATGGAAGACCTGACCAACGGACTGCCGGCGCCGGACGTGGACGACGTCAGGCGGATCGCCGCGATCGCGAACCCGGTCATCCGAAACCTCGAGATCACCTAGTGCTATTCGCGCCTCGCCGCAGCCTTCGCGGCACGGAGGGCGAGGGCGCGAACTGGTGCACGTACGCGACGTGGGCATCGCGACAGGCGGGGCGGACGATCCGCGGCGAGGATCTCCTCGAGCACCTCGGGCGCAAGCTCAGGGACGGCCGCTGGCTGCTGCATCCATTGCGACCTCGTGGCGCCGGCTGCTGCGCCGCGGCCTGCTTCCAGCGCGAGACGCGGATCGGGCGCCTGACGGCCGAGCTGCACACGCCGTTCGACGCGTTCGAGCGGGCCAGCGACGCCGTCGCGCGGGGGAACCTGAAGGTGTTCGAGGAGATCGGGCTCGAGTTCGCGCGCTACCTCCACGAGTGCCCGCCGGACGCGCCGGCCGGGGCCTCCGCAGGTCCAGCGGTTCCTCGACCGGCTGCGGCCCGGCGACCCGCCCGAGGGGCAGCGCTATCTGCGCCAGGCGTTCGCGCGCTACGAGCGCGGGCGGCTCGAGCGCGACCCGAAGGCGCGCGCGGAGCTCGCCGTCCTCGCGAACCTCGAGATCGGCTTCCACGAGCAGACGCGCCTGCAGCCGGAGATCCGCGAGGCGCTCGACGCCGCGTACTGCGCACGCAGGAGGATCTGGGCCGGCGCGCGCTCGAGGCGCTCTTCCCGTCGGCGGCGCGCTGGTGGCCGGTCGTCCGGCGTCCGGCCGCCGCCGCCGCCGGCGTCGTGGCGGCAGGCGCGCAGCGGAGCGCGAGCAGGCTTGCGCGCGAAGTGATCACGGAGTCGTTCATGGTCCTGTCGCTGCCGGGACGGGTGCTGGCGCTCGGAACGCACCTGGCCGACGCGTACCCGGAGGTGCTCGGCGAGCCCGCCGACGCGGAGCTGGCCGAGCTGCTGGCGCGGTTCGAGCCGGTCGCGCCGGCGCCTCGACGACTGCGGCGCGCGCGACTGGTCGGAGCTCGACCAGCGGATGCACTACATCGTGCACATGTTCTGCGCGTTCCACCTGAGCGACGAGCTCTCCCGCCCGCCCTTCACCCCGAGCAGGTTGCGAGCTTCGGCCGCGGAGTCGTGCCGGACGGGGAGCTGTGACGGCGAGGTCGACCGCCGGCTAAGACGGCGAGCGGCTCCCACGCAACGGCAACGGCAACCGCAGCCGGCGGCGCCGCCCGCCGTCGCCGATCACCGAGACGACGGTCTGCGCGAGGTGCGGGCAGCCTGTCGAGGGGAACGCATCCCGCCGGTGCCGGTGGAGAACGAGGAACAGGTCCCCGGGCGGCGCGTCCCGGTAGACGCGGGCGAGGCGCAGCCGTTCGATCGCGGCAAGCGTCGGCGTGTAGATCGCGTCGTGCCAGTCCGCCGCGATCTCCGCGTTCTCGAGCACGCGTTCGCGTCCTCGCATCAAGTGGTAGCCGTGCACCTGGATGTTCTCCAGCAGCTCGAGGTAGTGCGCGGGCCGGCTGACCGAGACGCGGACGCCGGGGCGCGCCTCGGCAAGCCCGCTGTCCTCGAGGAAGATCCGCTCCAGCTCCCGGAGGACGACCTCGAGCATGTCCGCCCCGGCCGGGAGAGGAACGCGCGCAATGAGCTCGGTCACGTCGGCGTCGATCAACTCTGCGCCTCCGCGCCGCGCGAGGGCGACGCGATGGTGACCGTCGATCACGAAGTACGCCTCACCGAGCTTGACCACAACGATCGGCGGGAAGGCGCCGTCGGCGAACGCGCGCTCGAGCGAGCGCAGCCGGTCGCGGCTGAAGGCGTGAAGCGGGCGGAAGTCGCGGGTGAACGAGCTGGCGCGGCTATCTGTGCCGATGAGCGCCTCGAGCGGGATCCCGCTGACGCCCAGATAGCGGCGCCCGAACGGCTTCAGTCGCCGCTCGACCTCGTCGAGCTCGAGCAGGCGGTCGCTGCGGCGGGCCCGTCCCTTCATCGCGAGGTAAGCGTACAACGGGCGTAGGTATCAACCACATCGGCCCGGCGCCGCCAACGCCGTCACGGAGGCTTTCGCCTGCACACGCGATTTCTCGTGCGCTTCGGCGGCGCGCCCGGTTCTCCGCGCGCGGCGCGTTCACCCCTGGAACGTCTCCGTCTCGAAGAGTGCGAGGCGGTCGGCCCGATCGACGTCGCGGTAGAGCTCGAGCACGACGCGGTAGCGCTCGCCGCGCGCGGGGATCGGCACGAAGAGATCCTTCCCGCCGGACTCGCCACACCGGTCGGGCTGAACGAGGAGGGCGAGCGCGCGGTCCTCGCCTGGGACGACGCCCGTGACGATTCCGTCGCGGCGAACGGTCACCAACGACCACACGAGCGGGAGCTCCGCGCCGCGGAGGTTCTCGATGTGGTAGCTGAACCGGACCTCCGCGCCGAGGAGGTTCGGCTGCTTCAACGCTTCCTCCCTGCGGGCCCCCTCGCGGACGAGGTGGTCGCGGAAGCGCACCTGCGGGAACACCGGAGCGCCGGTGAACGACGCCCTTGCGCCGCCGAGGCACGGTTGGAGCTCTGGCCGGACGTGAAAGAGGAGCGTCACGCTCCCCGTCGCGATCGCGATCGCTGTTGCAACGAAGGCGAGCGTCTTCGCCAGACGGCCGCCACCGCCGTCACCCGCCATCTGGGCGGAAGAACGCCGTCACCGTCATCGACGCCGCGACAGTCAAACTGCAGCGAAGTTTCTTCCCGCTGCAGAACCCGCCCCAGCCACCGAACCGGCTGCCCCTCGCCTCGATTGCCCGCAGTATGACCGTCGAGCGCGGGTGGTAGAGCGCCTGGCAATCGAACAGCGTCCCCGTCACGCCACCGCAACGAATTCCGCGACTGGTCACAGTGCCGCGACCGGATACTGACACGCTGACTCCCAGACCGGCTCGTGGCGGGACAGGCGGACCGGCTGCCCTCGCGCCGACAATCGCGTCGCGGTTCAGGACGAGGAAGCAGTCGCCCGTGCCGTGGCACTCGCTGGTCCAGGCGCCGAACGCCCCACCGCGCTGGAGCCTCACCTCGGTCGCGGCTTCGAAGCTCGCGCCGCACGTCGTGGGGCAGGCGATGCCCCCTGGGTTGCTCGTGACGACGTTCCGCTCGCCGGGCAATGCTTCCGTGACGCGAACGGTCAACGTTCGCTCCTCTTCCGTCGCCAGGTTCGTGTATCCGCCGCTCTCGGTGAATCCTGCGCCGTCGCCGACACGGCCATGGCGAAGTGGTCGGCCGAGTCGATGACTGAATACCGCCGTCGTCTCGACGCGGTCCGACCCGACGGCGATACGACACCCGGGTGCGGTGCCACCGCACGGATCCCTCCACCGTACGAACTGACCGTCCGGTGCGGGGTATGCCCGAAGCGTCACCGACGTGCCCGCGCCGAAGCTCGCTTCGCAACTGTCCCCACTGGGGCGGTCGCCGCACGAGATCCCAGGCGGCACGCTGGCGACGGCTCCCGGGCCCGAAACCGTGATCGCAACTGCGGTGGGCGTTCGGCGGAAGAGCGCCCGAATACTTGCTACTCGCCCCGCCACGAAGGCGCATGTTGGCGCCGCGCCTACGCAGGTTCCGCGCCAGCCCGCGAACATGAAGTTCGGCTCTGGGGACGCGCGGAGCGTCAGCAGTCTCCCGAACCTCACCCTAACGACGCAGCCGCCGGAGGCGCCGGCGAAACAATTCACGGAGCCGTCGGTGCTCCGGACGACGCCGTTCGACGCCTCAATCTTGACGCTGACGACGATGTCGATCGCCGGCGCGGAGCTCGGCAGCATGGTGGCGACCGCGGCGACGGCGACGACAACGAGGAACCGAACCTTGTTTCGGGCGAGTCTCAAACGACGACCTCCCCGGGGTGAGCCGGACCATCTTCCCGCACAAAAGGCCGACAAGCAACGAGAGAGTGGGAACGGGAGGACGAAGCACCGACCGACTGAAAGTGTTTCAATCGACCGGCTCTAAACGGTTCGGTTGAGCCAAAGGTGGAGGCGGCGGGAATCGAACCTGCGGAAGATGCCTGCCCTCCCCGGGTTCGACTCCCGTCGCGCCTTCAGCGGTTGGGCGTCCCCGGGGTCTTGCTTGTCGGCGCTGGCGTCGCGACGTCGGTTTGCGGAAGGCCGCCGGTTGCGCGGATCGTCGCCGGTTCCTCGGCGCGAGCCGGCCCGAACAACAACCACATCGCTCCACCGATCACGCCTCCGACGAGCGGCCCGACGAGGTAGATCCAGAGGTCGTCGAGGTTGCCGTTCCAGATGGCGGGGTCGACCGATCTCGCTGGATTGAACGAGCCACCCGATGCCGGGCCGATCGCAGCCGCCGCCGTGAAGATGAAGAGCCCGATCAGCAGGGGCGCCATGACGCCCTTCCAGGGCGCACGGTCATCGGTCGCGACGGTGCAGATCACGATGACGAAGAGGGCGGTCGCAATTAGCTCGAGCAGTAGCGCCCCGCCGCTCGAGATGCCGACTCCGGGAGCAGTGTCGAGCGCGTCGACCGCGCCCCCCGAGTAGACCACGGCGACCGCGAGAACGGCGACGAAGCCTCCGACGAGCTGCGCGATCCAGTATGGGATGACCTCCTTCGGCGGGAACTTCCGCGCGGCGGCGAGGCCGAGGGATACCGCAGGGTTGAAGTGGCCACCGGAGATGTGTCCGAGCGCGGCGATTGCCAACGCCAGGCCGAGGCCGAACGCGAAAGCAATGCCGAGGTTGTCGATCGCCCCGGCACCGATGTCGACCGAAACGGCGATCGCGTTGAAGCCGAGAAAGAAGAACAAAAACGTGCCGAGCACCTCCGCGCCGAGACGCAGACCGAGCGATGGCGAGTCCATCTCACGCTCCTCCTTTGACCAGAGCCCGTCCCTCTGCGCCGGACACGGGCGAAGACGCCGTGACGGAGAATGTCAAGGACGTCGCCACAACCGCCGGCCGGCGCGTCAGGTTCATCGCGGAGATACTGACACTCGTGTCGCCCGTGCGTCGGGAGGGCGAAAGCGCCGGTCGACTGAACGTGTTTCAATCGACCGGCCCTGTTCTCGGCTCGGTTGAGCCAAAGATGGAGGCGGCGGGAATCGAACCCGCGTCCGCGGACGCACCGGACAAAGCATCTACAAGCGTAGTCTGGGCTTTGAGTTTCGCCCGGCGGCCGGTTCCCAGACGACCTACCGACGGGCTAGCCATCCTGAAGCGTCGCGCCGCGGGCGATTGGCTCTCCCTTGGCGCCGAGCCCGAACGTTGGCGCCGCTACCCTGGCCTCGGGCCGAACCAGGAGCGGCGTCGCCGGCTCTAGTTACCTAGGCAGCGATTGCGAGTTCGTTCTTCGCATTTATCTGTTTCCCGGTGGATTTACGAGGCCGACCGGGGACCTCGGCTTGCAGCTCTACCGGCGTATCGACCACGTCGAAACCAGGTCGCCCCCGTATGTGTGTTCCCTAATAGTGTAGCCGGATGCTGCGAATTCGCGAGATCGCCGAGGACGAGCTGGAGGAATTGGTGTCCGTCGCCCTCGAGGCCCAGCCACGGGAGCACGCGACCGTCTCGGGCTTCGTCGACTGGCGCAACCAGGCGGGAGGCATGGTCTGGCTGCTCGCCGAGCGAGACGACGAGACTGTCGGCGCCGGCTACGCGCTCGTCGGCTGGCACACGCCGCCCTATCGCGCGATCGGAGCCGCTTTCGTTCCACCGGACGAGCGCGGCGCCGGCGTCGGCATCGCGATCCTCGACGCGCTCGAAGGCTGGGCGGCCGAGCACGACTGCACGGAGCTCGAAGGTCCCGTCTCCGAAGACGACGAGGGGAGTCTGGTCTGGGCCGCACATCACGGGTACCACGAGATCGGCCGGAACTCCCGGCTCGTCCTCGACCTGACGACAGCCGAGATCGCGGACCCGGCGCCGCCGGAGGGGATCGAGATCGTGACGTGGGCCGACCGGCCCGAGCTCGCGCAGGGACTGTGGGAGGTGGCACGCGAGGCGACGCCGGACATTCCGGGCGAGGAGGAGGGCGACATCGGCACGCTCGAGGAATGGCTCGCGCGCGACATGCGAGGCGCGAGCGACGACCCGCGCGCCGTCTTCGCCGCGCTCGAGCACGGCGAGGTCGTCGGCTACGCCAAGCTCTCATTCTCGGAGGACAGCACCGAGCGAGCCTTCCACGACCTCACCGGAGTCAGGCGAGCCCATCGCGGCCGCGGGATCGCAGCGGCGCTCAAGCGGACGCAGATCGCCTGGGCGAAGACGAACGGCTACAGCTCGCTGCAGACCTCGAACGAGGTTCGGAACGAGCCGATCCGCCGCCTCAACGAGCGGTACGGCTACGTGCTCGAGCCGGGAGTCGTGATCGTCCGCGGCGGGCTGGGCGCTACCTAGCCATCGCCTCCTCGATCGCGCGTCTGCCGATCACGCGCGCCAGGTGCGAGCGGAACTCCGCGCTCGCGGAGGTGTCGGTCGGAGGATCGGTCCCGTCAGCCATGTACGCCGACGGATCGGCTTCGCCCGCGACGAGCGCCTGCTCCACCGCGGTCGCGCGCAAGGGCGTGGCGCCCATGTTCGTCAGCGCGATCCTGGCGTCGTCGACCTTGCCCGCGCCGTTCTCATGGCGCACGAGTGCGGCGACGCCGACCGTCGCCCAGTCCTGGGCGCGCCGGTTGTACTTGAGATACGACCAGCCGGTCCAGTTGCCGACCTTGGGCACACGGATCTCCGTCAGCATCTCCTGCGGCCCCATGGCCGAGTCGAAGACGCCCTGGAAGAACTCCGCCGCGTCGACGGTCCGCTCTCCATCCGGACCGGTGACCACGAACTCCGAGCCGACCGCGAGCATCACGGCGGGCAGATCGGACGCAGGATCGCAGTGTGCGAGCGAGCCGCCGATCGTGCCGCGATGCCGCACCTGAGGATCGCCGATCAGTCCGGCCGTGTGCGAGACGATCGGGCAGTGCTCCTGGACGAGCGGGTCGTCGCGAATCGCCTTGTGGCGCGTCAACGCCCCGATCGCGAGCCATTCGCCCGTGTCCCGGACGTACGAGAGCTCGTCGAGGCGGCCGATGTCGACGAGCAGCGACGGCCGCGTGAAGCGAAGCTTCAGCAGCGGGATCAGGGAGTGGCCGCCGGCGAGGAGCTTCGCGTCCTCGCGCGAGCCGAGCAGCTCGACGGCGTGCCCGGCGGACTCGGCGACCTCGTAGTCGAACGTTGCGGGAATCATCGCCGTGCCTCCTCCAGCGCCCGCCACACCCGCTCGGGGGTGGCCGGCATGTCGATGTCGGTGACGCCGTACGGTGCGAGCGCGTTCGCGACGGCGTTCATCACCGCCGCCGGGCGAGGCGATCGCCCCCGTCTCGCCCACTCCCTTGACCCCGAGCGGGTTCGTCGGGCTCGGCGTCTCGGTGCGGTCGAGCTCGAACGAGGGCATCTCGACCGCCGACGGAACGAGGTAGTTCGTGAGCGAGGACGTCAGCAGCGCGCCGTCCTCGTCGTAGATCGCCTCCTCGAAGAGGGCCTGCGAGATCCCCTGCGTGAGACCGCCGTGGATCTGACCGTCGACGATCATCGGGTTGACGACCTTGCCGACATCGTCGACCGCGATGTAGCGCAGCAGCTGCACGTCGCCGGTCTCGGTGTCGACCTCCACCACGGCCGCATGCGCTCCGCGCCGGCCAGCTGAAGTTCGGCGGGTCGTAGACGGCGGTTGCCTCGAGCCCCGGCTCGAAGCCCGGCGGGATGTCGTGCGCGTGCCACGCCGCGAAGGCGAGCTCCTTCATCGTCACCGACTTGTCGCCGGCCGTGAACGTCCCGTCCTCGTAGTCGAGCTCGTCCTCGGGCACCTCCAGCTGATGCGCCGCGAGCGTGCGCGCCTTGGCGACGATCTTCTGCGCCGCCTGGTGGAGCGCGATCCCGCCGACGGTGAGGCTGCGGCTGCCGTAGGTGTCCATCCCGAGCGGGCTGACGCTCGTGTCGCCGTGCAGCACCTCGATCTCGTCGACGCCGTAGCCGAGCTCGTCGGCCGCGATCTGCGACCACGCAGTCTCGTGCCCTTGCCCGTGCGGCGACGTGCCCGTGAGCACCTGCACGGTGCCGCTCGGCAGGCAGCGGACCGTGGCCGCGTCCCAGCCGCCCGCGACGTAGCGGATCGCTCCGAGAATCCCGGACGGGGCGAGCCCGCACATCTCGACATAGGTCGAGAGCCCGATGCCCAGCTCCTTCGTGTCGCCGCGCGCGCGCCGCTCGGCCTGCTCGGCACGCACCGCGTCGAGGTCGAGGTGCTCGAGCGCGCGGTCGAGCGAGGCGTTGTAGTCGCCGCTGTCGATCGTGAGCCCGGAGGCGATCGTCGCCGGGAACTCGGTGATGAAGTTGAGCCGGCGCAGCTCGACCGGATCCATCTCGAGCTCGATCGCGAGCGAGTCGACAGCCCGTTCGATCGCATACGTCGCCTCCGGGCGTCCCGCACCGCGGTAGGCATCGGTCGGGCGTCGTGTGCGTGAAGACGCCGGTGCACGTCAGGCTGTAGGCGGGGATGTCGTAGCAGCCGCCGTAGACCCAGGCGCCGAGCAGCGGGATCCCGGGCGTCACGAGCTGCAGGTAGGCGCCCATCGCGGAAACGAGCCGCACGCGGACGGCGGTGATCTTCCCCTCCGCGGTCGCGGCGAGCTCGATCTCCTGGAGGACGTCGCGGCCGTGGATCGTCGAGTTGAAGCCCTCCGAGCGCTCCTCGATCCACTTGACCGGCTTCTTGAGACGGCGTGCAAGCGCGAGGCAGAGCGCTTCCTCGGCGTAGACGTCGAGCTTCGAGCCGAAGCCGCCGCCGACGTCGGGCGCGATCACCCGCAACCGCGCCTCGGGAACCCCGATCACGCCCGAGAGCGTGAGCCTCGCGATGTGCGGGATCTGCGTGGACGTCCACAGCGTCAGCTCGTCCGTCCCCGGCATCTGGTGCGCGAGCGACTCCGCGCGGCTCCATCGCGACCGGGATCAGCCGCTGCTGGCGATAGTTGCGCTTGATCGTCACCTCGGCGTCGGCGAACGCCTGCTCGACTTCGCCGGCGTCGAGCTTCCAGACGTAGCACTCGTTGGTCTCGAAGTCGTCGTGCACGAGCGGAGCGTCGGCATCGAGCGCGCGCCCGACGTCCGTGACCGCAGCGAGCGGCTCGTACTCGACCTCGATCGAGCTCCGCAGCGTCCTTCGCGATCTCCCGCGAGTCAGCGACGACCACTGCGACGCCGTCGCCGACGTGCCGTGCCTTGTCGAACGCCAGCGGGAAGTGCGACGGCATCCTGATCTCTTCGGTCACGGGCCAGGCGCACGGGAGCGAGCCCGCCCAGTCGGCCGCGAGGTCGGCGCCGCTGAACGCGGCGACGACGCCCTCCAGCTCGCGCGCCGCCTTCAGCTCGACCCGCTTGATCGTGGCGTGCGCATACGGGCTGCGGACGACCGACAGCCAGAGCTGGCCGGGAAGATTGATGTTGTCGATGAACTGGCCGTGCCCGGTGACGAGCTTGTGGTCCTCCTTGCGCGGGACCGAAGTGCCGACGGACCGGCTGCGGGTGCGGGTTTCAGTGGTAGCCATCTGTCCTCTCCCCTACGCCACGGCGGCCGCGCTCTGCACGGCCTCGACGATGTTCTGGTAGCCGGTGCACCGGCAGAGGTTGCCCTCGAGCGCATGCCGGATCTCGGCCTCGGTCGGCTCCGGGTTGTCCGCGAGCAGGCTTGCGGTCGCCAGGACCATGCCCGGCGTGCAGTAGCCGCACTGCAGGGCGTGGTGCTCGTGGAACGCCTGCTGGATCGGATGGAGGTTGCCGTTGTCGGCGAGCCCTTCGATCGTGGTCACCTCGAACCCGTCCGCCTGAACCCCGAGCACAGTGCAGGACTTCACCGACTCGCCGTTCACGAGCACGGTGCAGGCGCCGCACGAGGACGTGTCGCAGCCGACGTTCGTCCCGGTCAGTCCGAGACGGTCGCGCAGCACGTAGACGAGGAGCTCACGCGGCTCCAGGTCGAGCTCGTGGCGGACGCCGTTGACAGCAAGAGAGACGCGTCTCACAGTTGCCTCCTCGTCGGCGGTGCAATGGCCGCGAGCCTACTCCTCCCCCGTGCCGAGCGCTACTAGCCCTTAGGCGGCTGCGGACGCCTGCGCGAGCCACTCGCCGACAGGCATCGTCTCAGAGGCATCGCCCTGCTCCGAGACGTCGACGGTCCCCTCGGGGTTGTCGCCGATCTCGGCCCCGGCGAGGCTGGCGCCGAAGACGCGGACGTCGATGAACGTCGTGCCGCGAAGCTTGGCTCCGTCGAGATTCGCGCCCCGGAGATCTGCGAGCTTGAACGTCGCTCCCTCGCAGCTCGCCTCGGTGAGAACGGCGTTGGCGAGGTTCGTCTGTCTGAACTGCGCGCCGTCGAGCACCGCCTTGCGCAGCGACGCGTCGGTGAGGTCGGCTCCGTAGAAGTCCGCGTAGCGGAAGTCGATCCGCGCCCAGTAGGCGTCCCTGGCCTTCGCGCCGGAGAGGTCGAGCTCGCGCAGATCGGCGTGCTCGGACTCCTCGGCGTGCAGTCCCAGTGCGATCGTCAGCGCCTTCAGCACCTTCTCGTCCTTCTCGATCGCGAGCGAGGCCGCCAGCACCTGCTTCGTCAGCTGGCTCAGCTCCTGCCGGCGGGCGTCGCTGACGCGCCACTCGACGGGCGGTGACTGGAGGAGCTTTCCGAGCCTCATCGCCGACGCGACCCGTAAGAGCGGCGTTTCGACGGACAGCTCCTGGATGATCGCGTGATACGTGTTGTCGACGGTTTGCCGGTGCTCGAAGTCGAGCCGGTCCTTGGTGACCTTGGCCTGTCCGATGAGGTAGCCGCCGACAGCCGCTCCGAGGGTGACGAAGAGACCGGCCATCTTCAGCCAGAAGAGGCTGCCGCCCGTGTCGCTTCGAATCTGCTTGATCTCGGCGTTCAGCTTGTCGATCTCCCGCTGCTCCTTGGCGCTCGTGCCGCCGGCCACGATCGGCGTCAGCGCACCACTCTCTGCCCGCGACTGGAGCAGGAACGACATGAACAGCGTCACCGCCAGGACGAGCAGGACGACGAGCACGATCACCGGCTGGTTCAGCACGAACCGGCTGCGCAGCGTGCGCTTCATCCCGTCGGGCCTCGCACGATCACGCGGTGTCTGACGACGTCGAGGTGGACGATGCGCCGGCCGATCCGTTCCGCGTAGCGAACGGTGTCGGCGGTCCCGCCCGTCCCGCGCGGCGGCGTCCCGTCCCACGCCGCCACAAGAACATCGCACTCGTCCGTGACGTGGCGCATCGCCGCCTCGTAGGCCCGCGTCGAACGCCTGCCGAAGGGCAGCCGTGTCTCGCGGTGTGCCGCACGGCGGAGCTCGCGGTAGCGGCCGCCGCCGGCCGGGGTCGAACTCCCCCTCGTACCCGTCGTACGGCCGCACGATCTCCAGCGTCGCGCCCGCGGACACAGCCGCCTCGGCGAACAGCGTGTCCGCCCCTTCGGCCAGCGCGGAGACGGCGGCGACCGTCGTCGTGCGCTGCGCATCGGCGATCAGCGCGGAGCAGGCCGACGAGACGAACTCGCGCGCCTCTCGATCGAGCACGCGATGACCGACGATCCCGAGCCGCTGCATGAGTGCAACGGTACGAACCGCGGTGGACGGAGCCGGACGCCGCTAGCGCCGCGACTTCACCGCGCGCTCCATCTGCCGCTTCGCCTCGCGGTCTGCGATGTCGCGGCGCTTGTCGCCCTTCTCCTTGCCCCGGGCGAGCGCGAGCTCGACCTTCACTCTCCCGTCCTTGAAGTAGAGACGTGTCGGCACGATCGTCTGGCCCTTCTCACGCACCTTCCCCACGAGCGAGGCGATCTCACCGCGGTGCAGGAGCAGCTTCCGGTCTCGTTTGGGCTCGTGGTTCTGGCTGTTGCCCTGGTCGTAGATCGCGATTTCGGCTCCCAGCAGCCACACCTCGTTGTCGCGGACGTCCGCGTACGCCTGCGCGAGCGTCACGCGCCCGTCGCGCAGCGACTTCACCTCGGTGCCGGTGAGCACCATTCCAGCCTCGAAACGCTCGAGCAGCTCGTAGTCGTGGCGGGCGCGGCGGTTCTCCGCGATCAGCTTGGTGCCTGTCGGTTTGGCCATCGAACGATTGTAGGTAGCGTGCCGCCGTGGTCACCGTCCTCGCCATCTCCGCGGCGACGTGGGGCATTGCGATGGCGGTCTCCCCCGTGCTCCAGATCCGGAAGATCGTCCATCACCGCTCCTCGCACGGAGTCTCGGTCGGCTACATGAGTGTGCTCTTCGTCGGCTTCCTGCTCTGGCTCGCGTACGGCATCGCGCTCGGGAACTGGGCGATGATCGTGCCGAACGTCGTCGCCACGATCGTGATCGTCGCGACGATGGCCGTGACGCTCCGCTACCGCCGGCCGTAGCACCTCTCGCAGAGAGCGAACCAGGGCGCGCAGCTCTGGCCGCACGACTTGCAGCGGCCGACCGAAGGCGAGCTGACCTCGGCGGCGAGCTTCTCGCTCACGCGACGCGCCGCCGCCTCCTCGAGCTCGGCCGCTTTCTCGAGCGTGACGCCACCGACGTCCGGATACTGGAGCGCGAACCAGCGCAGGATGCTCGCGGTGCGCGCCGTCTGCTCGGCGTCCTCGAGCGAAGCGTCGCGAAGACGCCCGGTGTCGAGCAGCCACTGGAGCACGGGCCGCTGGGCGCGGTCGCCGGCGACAGCGAGCGCGAGCGTCGCGAGCAGCTCGACGTTGTCCTCGTCGACCGGTGCGTTGACGAGCTTCCAGAGCTGGTCGAGCGAGAGCTTGCGGCCGCGCTCGAGCAGGCGGCGCTGCACCGCATCGAGCCGGACGAGCAGCGGGCCGATCGACTCGACCGAGAGCCAGCCGTCGGTCGCCCACTGCCGCAGCGCCGCCGAGTGCCAAGCGCGAAGCGCGGCCGGAAGCTGTTGCGGCGAATCGACCGGCAGATCCTCGAGGCGAGGCCGCAGCCGTGCGGTGTCGACGATCCGGTAGCCCATGTGGCCGCCGGGGAGCTGCACGTGCGGGACGAGCGCGGAGTGGATCAGGTCGGGGTCGGCATTCGCCCAGACGATCCCGGTGAGGACGCCGACATGACCGCGCTCCACGAGCCCGAAGCGGCCGGCCCGGCCCGCGATCTGCGCGATCTCCCAGGCGTGCAGGTCGCGCCGCTCCTCGCCGTCGAACTTCTGCGACTCGGCGAAGAGAAGGGTCTCGCACGGGAGGTTGACGCCGTGGCCGAGAACGTCCGTCGCGCAGCAGACCGACGCCTCGCCGTTCACGAACCGCTCGATCTCCAGCCGGCGGGACGCAAGGGGCATCGCGCCGTACAGCACGGCGACCTTCCCCGGCTGCCGGCGGTTCAGCTCGCCTGCGAGCGCGAGCACCGCGCGGCGGCTGAAGGCGACCACCACCGTGCCGGGCCGAAGGCTCTGGAACGACACCGCACCCGTCCAGTCGAGCGGAGCCTTGCGCTCGAAGAAGCGCACCTCGGCGTGCGGGAACGCGTTCTCGATCAGCGGGAGCGACTCGACGGCGCCGAGCAGGAGGATGTGCCGGTACTCGCCGGCGAGAAGGAGCCGCGTCCAGGCTGAGCCGCGCTCGCTGTCGTCGGCCCACTGCACCTCGTCGAGGACCAGCACCTCACCCGAGAGCGGCGCCATTTCAGCCGTGCAGCAGATGATCGGTGCGTGCTCGTTCACGCGCTCCTCGCCCGTGACGAGCCCGACGCGCTCAGCGCCGAGCTGGGCGCTCAGGCGGCGATGCGCTTCCTGGGCGAGCATTCGGAGTGGCGCTGCGAAGACGCCGCGGCCGGTGTCGGCGAGGAACTCGAGCGCGGAGTGGGTCTTGCCCGAGTTGGTCGGCCCGACGTGCGCGACGACGGTCTCCGGCTCCGTGCGCCGGAACGGAAGGACGATCTCCGGCTCGGGGACGCGAATGTGAGCGGCGCGCCGCTGCCGCCGCTGCCCGCGGCTCGGCCGCTTCTGGCGGCCGCGATGTTCGCGGCGAGAGGCCACGTGGGCCTAAACCTGCAGGAAGCGTCGCAACGTGATGCCGGAGCCGACGGCGCCGACGGTGAGGCCGACGAGCACCATGATCAACGCGATGGTCGGAAACGACCAGGCGTCCACCCCCGAGGAGAGGTCGAATTGCTCCTCCACCCGTTCGAGCACGATTGCCTTGCCGATCAGGAGCAACAGCACTGCGGTGATCGAGCCCACGACGCCGCAGATCAGACCCTCGAGCATGAACGGTCCCCGGACGAACCAGTTTGTCGCGCCCACGAGCTTCATCACTTCGATCTCCCGCCGGCGCGAGAAGATCGAGAGGCGGATCGTGTTCGCGATCAGGAGCGCGGACGACACGAGGAGGACGATCGTCGCGATCGCGAAGGCGTATGACAGCCACTTGGCGAGGTTGACGACCAGAGCGGAGACCTCCTCACCGTCGCGGACATCTTCCACGCCCGGCGGCAGTGCAGGCTCGCGGAGCGACTGGCTGATCGCCTTCACGTTCGCGCCGTCGTGCGCCTTGACCTCGAACGCGTGTGGAAGTGGATTGGCCGAGAGATTCTCGACGATGTCGGGCCGGAGCTCCCGCATGCGCTCGAGCGCCTGAGCTTTCGTGACGAATGTCGCTTTCTCGACCAGCGGGTTCGCGTTGAGCTGTCGACCGACGGCATTGATCTGTGCCGTCGTCGCAGCCTTGGCGCAGGTGTTCTCGGTACAGAAGTAGACCTTGACGAGCAGCTTCTCCTTCTGTTTCTCGCCGAAATCCTGGGCCGACGAACCGAGCGCGATCACCAGACCGAGGAGGAACATCCCGATCAGGACGGTCATCGTCGCGGCGATCGTGGTCGACAGGTTCGCACCGAGCGACCGGATCGACTCGGAAAAGAGAAGCTTGAACTGCCTCATTCGCTCTCGTAGCCTCCGCGCCGCTCGTCGCGGGCGAGCCTGCCGTCCTCGAGCGCGATCACCCGCCGGCGCATCTTGTCGACCATCTCGCGGTCGTGGGTGACCATCAGGATCGTCGTGCCCGCCCGGTTGATCCGGTAGAGCAGCTGCATGATCCCGACCGACGTGTCCGGGTCGAGGTTCCCGGTGGGCTCGTCGCAGATCAGGAGCGGCGGATGGTTGACGACGGCGCGCGCGATCGAGACGCGCTGCTGCTCGCCGCCGGAGAGCTCGTCGGGCAGCGAGCCCACCTTGTCCGAGAGCCCCACGAGGGAGAGGACCTCGGGCACCTTGCGCCGGATGTTCGCGTTGCTGTCGCCCTGGACCTTGAGCGCGTAGGCGACGTTCTCGGCGGCGGTGCGGTTCGGGAGCAGCTTGAAGTCCTGGAAGACACAGCCGACGTTGCGGCGCAGCAGCGGGACCTTGGAGTGCTTGAGCCGAGTGAGGTCGCGGCCGCCGACGAGGATCCGCCCGGAGCTCGGCTCGAGCTCCTTCAGGAGGAGACGAATCATCGTCGACTTGCCCGAGCCCGAGGCGCCGACGACGAAGACGAACTCGCCCTTCTCGATCACGAACGAGACGTCGTTCAGGGCGATCACGTTCGGGTCGTAGACCTTCGTCACGCCGTCGAACACGATCATCGTCCCCGCGATCGAGGCGTCGGTCGGAACACCGTTCTGCGGCTCTTGGACCGTCGTTTCAGTCACGTCTGTATGCAAGTTCTGATCAGCCACCGGAATCGAAGGGGGAGGTCGGCCGCACAAGCGCCGCTCCGGCATCTGTGGGACGCACCATTCTAGCCGACAGGGTCAGTTAGACAGCTTTCCCGGTCGCCTTGGCGAGGAGGTACTCGCGGACGAACCCGTCGAGGTTGCCGTCGAGCACGCCCTGGGCATTGCCTACCTCGTAGCCGGTCCGGAGGTCCTTCACGAGTTGGTAGGGCTGGAGCACGTAGCTCCGGATTTGACTCCCGAAGCCGATGTCCTGCGCCGCGCCCCGCTCCTTCGCGAGCTCCGCCTCGCGCTGCTCTTCCTGGAGCTCGACGAGCCGCGATTTGAGAATCCGCATCGCCGTCTGCTTGTTCGAGGTCTGCGAGCGCTCGTTCTGGCACTGGACGACGATCCCGGTCGGGAGATGCGTGATCCGGACGGCAGAGTCGGTCTTGTTCACGTGCTGGCCGCCGGCGCCGGACGCGCGGTAGGTGTCGATCCGCAGGTCGTCCTCGTTGATCTCCACCGCGCTGTCCTCGGGCAGCAGCGGCGCCGCAACGACCTGCGCGAAGGCCGTGTGACGGCGGTGCGCGCTGTCGAACGGGCTGAGGCGAACCAGCCGGTGCACGCCGCGCTCGGCCTTGAAGAGGCCGTATGCATTCTCGCCCTTGACCGTGATGGTGGCCGACTTGAGGCCCGCTTCCTCGCCCGGGCTTGCCTCGACCATGTCGGTCTGGAAGCCGCGATCGTCGGCCCAGCGGAGATACATCCGCAGCAGCATCTCCGTCCAGTCCTGCGCGTCGGTGCCGCCTGCCCCCGCATGGACCGACACGACGGCATCGCCCGTGTCGTACTCGCCGTTGAAGAGGGCATCCTCCTGCAGGCGCTCGAGCTCGCCCCGGAGCGGCTGTAGCTGGGCGGCGATGTCTTCCCCGAGGTCGGGCTCGAGCGCGAGCAGCTCGGCTGCGTCGTCGTATTCGCTCTGGAGCCGTTCGTAGCGCTCGAGGCGCTTGGACAGGCGAGAATGCTCGGTCGAGACAACGGTCGCGCGTGCCTGGTCGTCCCAGAAGCCCGGCTCCCCCAGCTCCTGCTCGAGCTCGGCGACGCGGGCGGCTACCGCATCGGGGTCAAAGGTAATCACGAACCCAGGCGAGCTGGGCTCTGATCTCCTCGAGCTGCTGGTCGAGCGGAATCGCGGTCTCGGACACGCAGCGATGCTAGATGAACGCCACCGCCGCGGGGTTGTCGTACCATCGAGCTGTGCGCGTGGCGTTCGTGCTCGTGGCATCTGCGGCTGTTGCGGCCTCGACGGCCGTTGCCGCCCTGCCGCCGCTGCAGGAGCGCATCGACCTCGACCAGGCGAGCGCGATCCGCGTCCAGCTCCCCACGGTGAACGCGCCCAGGGTCTTCGTCAGCAACGTCGGCGACGTCAACGGCGACGGGCGCGGTGACATCGGCGTCCGCGAGGTTCAGGGGCACGGCGGCGATGCGCAACGGACCTTCGTCGTGTTCGGAGGTGGCGGACCACGCACGATCGCGCAGACTCAGCTGCGCTCGACCGGGCTCCAGGTCAGAAGAGGGCCCGAGATCACGGCCGCGGGTGACCTTGACCGGGACGGCCTCGGGGATCTGATCGTCAGTGATGGCTTGGCCGGAACCCTCGGCATCGCGTACGGCAGACGCTCGCCGGGCATGCTTGACCCCCGGCTCAGCGGGCAAGTCGGCTATGCGATCACCGGACTTCGCAACTACTACCCCTCAGCCGCACCCGGAGGCTTGCGCGACACGCGCCGTCACCTCCTCGTCGGCAACTGCGAGACACCGAAAGCCACGGGCCCGGGCCGGGCGTTCTTGCTCCCGCCTCGGGAGCGGGGAACGGCACGCGTCCATGCGCCGGAGGCGGCGATCCTTCGGATCACCGGCAGGCACTTCGTCTGTCCGATCGGTCTCGCGGACGTGAACGGGGATGGCCGCGACGATGCGGTCGTCACTGACGGGACACGATCGATCTTCGTCGTCTTCGACGCCCGCCGGCGCGTCTCCGTCAACCTCGGCTCGCTCGGTCGGCAGGGCTTCCGGATCACGACAGGGCGCCGGCTCTTCCCCGCAGCGCTGGCCGGCGACGTCAACGGGGACGGTCGCAGCGACATCGTTCTCGGCGACCGGACGCAAATGACCGCCTACGTCGTCTTCGGCAAGACCTCCACCACAACACTCGCGTCAGCCCGGCTCGGAGCTGCAGGGATCACCATCCGTGGAGAACGGGGCACGAACTTCCCCGTCGCGGCGGCCGCGGCAGGGGACGTCAACGGCGACGGGCGCGGCGACGTGCTCCTCGGAGCGCCCGGCGCACTCCCGCTCGGCGACGGCTACGTCGGGGGCTCGGTGTACCTCGTCTACGGAAGACCGTCCGGGGGCGCGGTGGATCTCACCGCGACCGGCCCTGCATTCACGCGCATCGACGGCACTCTGCCTCTGCGCAGGTTCGGTTGGGGAATCGGCGGGTCCGTGGCGTCGATTGCCGACCTGGACGGAGATCACCGGCGCGAGCTCGCGATCGCGGATGGGTTCGACGGCATCGCCCACGTGCTCCCGAGCACGCGATTGCCGCGCTAGGAGGGTTTGGCGGAATGTCGCTCGTCGTCGGGGTGCGATGCTCGTTCCGAGGCAAGGACGCAGGGAGCGCCGATAGCGGTTGCTATCGGCGCGACTGAGGACGCGGCCTCGGGGCGAGCAGCGCGGCCCGACGACTCAGCCGATAGTTCGCCAAACCCTCCTAGGGAAGGGCGGGCGGCCGCTCGGCCGCCCGCCCTTCACTTGACGAGCGCTACCTCAGCGAGACGTCGTCGACCCGGAAGGCCGTCGTCAGGCTGCTGTCGGTCGTGGCCCGGAACTGCACCCGCACCGTCTGCCCTCGCCAGGCGGCGAGGCTGAAGGACTTCTGCGAGTAGGCGCTCGCATTGCGGTTGCTGTAGGTGGCCAGCGTGCCCAGCAGCGCACCCGACGTGCTCCGCACCTCGGCGAAGAGGAAGTCGAAGGCGGTGGACAGGGACTCGCTGGTCGTGATCTGGAGCCAGAACGTGAGATTCGCGGGGTGGCCCGCCGGGATGGTCACGGTCTGATACTCGGTGCCGTTGGCGTTGTTGTAGAAGCCGAGCACGGTGTAGCCGGTTCCGGAGTGCTGGTTCCCACCGTTCGACCAGTAGGCGTTCCCGGAGAGCGACCACGGACGATGCCGATCCCTCGAAGCCGCCGTTGACGATCAGCTCGCCTCCGCCGCCGCCGCCGTTGCTGACCGTCACGTTGACGGTCGCACTCGAGCCGACGTTCCCGGCGGCGTCGTAGGCCCTGCGTCTGGAGCCCGTGGCCGCCGTTCGACGCCGTCGTCGTGTTCCAGGCGATCTGGTACGGAGCCGTCGTGTCGGATCCGGTCAGGCCGCCGTCCACCTAGAGCTCGACGCGGGTGACGCCGACGGTGTCGCTGGCATTGGCGTGACCGTGACGGTTCCGCTCACGGTGGCGCCGTTCGCCGGCGAGGTGATCGACGTCGTCGGTGGCGTGGTGTCTCCCCCGCCGCCGCCGCCGAAGATCGAGTAGAGCAGCCGGTTCGGCGAGCCGGTGCCCGGATTCGTGACCTTGTTCGGCGTCGAGTTGGCGATCAGCGCCTCCGTCGCCGTGGCCGCCGATGCGCCGGGATTCGTCTGGAGGTAGAGAGCGAGAGCGCCGGCCACGTGCGGAGTCGCCATCGACGTCCCGCTGATCGTGTTGGTCGCGGTGTCGCTCGTGTTCCAGGCCGAGGTGATGCTCGAGCCCGGCGCGAAGATGTCGACGCACGTCCCGAAGTTGGAGAACGAGGAGCGAGCGTCGGTGTTGGTCGTCGAGCCGACCGTGACGGCCGCTGGGAACGCGGGCCGGCGAGCTGTTGCACGCGTTGGCGTTGGAGTTGCCGGCGGCGATCGCGTAGCTGACGCCGGCGCTGATCGAGTTGGCGACGGCCTGATCCAGCGCCGTCGACACGCCGCCTCCGAGGCTCATGTTCGCCACGGCGGGCTTGACGTGGTTCGCGGTGACCCAGTCGACGCCGGCGATGACGCCCGCGTTCGAGCCCGAGCCCGAGCAGCTGAGCACGCGCACGGCGTGGAGCGTGACCTGCTTGGCCACGCCGTACGTGGTGCCGCCCGTCGTGCCGGCCACGTGCGTGCCGTGGCCGTTGCAGTCGTTCGTGCCGTTGCCGTCGTTCACCGCTGTGAAGCCGTTCCCCATCCTGCCGGTGAACTGCTGGTGGGTGGCGCGGACGCCCGTGTCGATGATGTAGGCGTGGACGCCCTGCCCCGTCTGGTTGTAGTTGTAGGTGTTGTTGAGAGGCAGGTCGCGCTGGTCGATCCGATCGAGCCCCCAGGTCGCGGGGGTCTGGGTCGCCATGCGTGTGGAAGACCTGGTCCTGCTCGACGTACGCGACGCGCGGGTCGTTGGTCAAGGGCTGCGGCCTGGTCGGCGGTCAGCCGGGCGGCAAAGCCCTTGAGCGCGTACTGGTAGACGGACGTCACAGCACCCTCGTGAGCCCGACTCAGCTCCTGGGCGACGGTGGCAACAAGCGGCCGAGCTGAAGGAGCGCGCGCCGCGGACCGGGCGGTGTCGGCCTTCAGGACGACGATGTAGGAGCCGAGGACGGGATCCTGCGCGCTCGCGGACCCCGCTGGCCCCGGAGGGCGCAGCCGCGATCAGCAGCACGACCAGTGCGGCAAGGACACTTCTCGTCATTTCTTTCCTCCTGCGAGAGTTACTGGACGGTGACTCCGCTCGAAAAGCCCACCGCAGGGCGAAAATGAGACCTCTTTCGGACATCCGAGCCTTCGGACGGCCGGATCATAGTCACGAATCGTAAAAGTTGGCGCAGGCGGCGCTTACGCGCCGTGGCACTTCTTGAACTTCTTGCCTGAGCCGCACCAGCAGGGGTCGTTCCGGCCGAGGTCCTTGTGCTCGTTCACCGCAGTCGCGGTCGCCGTGCCGCCTCCCTGCGCGCGCGAATGCGGTGCCGACGGAGCCCGCGCCGAGCTGCCCGCGGCGGAGATCACGTCGGCGCCGGCGGCGGTCTCGTGCTCGTACTGGAGGTTGCCGTTCGGGCCGGTCGGCTCAGCGGAGCCGGCGTGCCACCGTTCGCGTCGCCGCCGCTCGGACCCATCTCGACCTGAACGTGGAAGAGCGTCAGCACGACTTCCTCGCGGATCACGCCGCCGAGCTCCTCGAACATCGCGTGACCTTCGGCGCGGTACTCGACGAGCGGATCCTTCTGGGCCATGGCGCGCAGGTGGATGCCGTCGCGCAGGTAGTCCATCGAATCGAGGTGCGAGCGCCAGCGTGAGTCGACGACCTGCAGGATCACGTAGCGCTCGATCTCGCGCATCAGCTCGGGGCCGTACTGCTGCTTCCTTCTCGTTGTAGGTCTCGATCGCGTCGTCGACGAACTCCTCGATCAGAGCCTCGCGCTCGAGCTCGACCTCCTCGCGCAGCTCCTCGACCGTGATGTCACTGCCGTAGAGCGACTGCATCTGGGTGACGAGCGCCGCGAGATCCCACTCCTCCGCGAAATCGCCCTCGGTCGCGTTGGTGACGCCGGCCTCGACGGTCTCGCGGATCCAGTCGCGCACGTCCTCGGAGAGGTCGTCTCCGTCGAGGACGCGGCGGCGCTGCTCGTAGATCACTTGCCGCTGCGTGTTCATCACGTCGTCGTACTTGAGGACGTTCTTCCGCGCGACGAAGTTCTGCTCCTCGACCTTCTTCTGTGCGTTCTCGATCTGGTTCGAGAGGATCTTCGCCTCCATGGGCTGGTCGTCCGGGAGCTTGAAGCGCTCCATGATGTTCTTGATCCGGTCGCCGGCGAAGAGGCGTACGAGATCGTCCTCGCCGGAGAGGTAGAAGCGCGTCTCGCCGGGATCGCCCTGACGGCCCGATCGGCCGCGGAGCTGGTTGTCGATCCGGCGCGACTCGTGCCGCTCGGTGGCGAGCACGTAGAGGCCGCCGAGGTCGACGACCCCCTCGCCGAGCTTGATGTCGACGCCGCGGCCGGCCATGTTCGTCGCGATCGTGACCAGGCCGGGCTGGCCCGCATCCTTGATGATCTCGGACTCGCGCTCGTGCTCCTTGGCGTTCAGCACGTTGTGCGGCACGCCGCGCCGCTTGAGGAGCTCCGCGAGGTACTCGGACGTCTCGACCGCGATCGTTCCGACCAGGACCGGCTGGCCGATTTCGTGGCGGGACTTGATGTCCTCGACCACGGCCGCGAACTTCGCTTCCTTCGTCTTGAAGATGTAGTCGTTCTCGTCGCGTCGGGTGACCGGCACATTGGTCGGGATCTCGACGACGTGCAGGTTGTAGATCTCGACGAACTCCTTCTCCTCGGTCTTCGCCGTTCCGGTCATGCCGGCGAGCTTCTCGTAGAGGCGGAAGTAGTTCTGCAGCGTGATCGTGGCGAGCGTCACGTTTTCCTCCTGGATCCGGACGCCTTCCTTCGCCTCGACCGCCTGGTGGAGACCGTCGCTCCAGCGCCGTCCTTCCATGATCCGGCCCGTGAACTCGTCGACGATCTTGACCTCGTTGTCCTGGATCACGTAGTCGACGTCTCGCTGGTAGAGCGACTCGGCCTTCAGCGCCTGGATCAGGTGGTTGACGAGCTGCACGTGCCGGGGGTCGTAGAGGTTCTCGATCCCGAGCGCGCGCTCGATCGTGTCGATCGCCGTCTGCGCCGGCGAGACGGTCTTGTGCTTCTCGTCGTAGAGGTAGTCGGCGCCGGAGAGCTCGGTCTCGTCCTCGCCCTTCTCGCTCTTGCGCGTCGCCGGGGCGCCGGTCAGCTCCTTGACGATGCGTGCGAAGTCGTAGTACGTCGTCGCGGCTGTCTCGGGCTCGCCGGAGATGATCAGCGGCGTGCGCGCCTCGTCGATCAGGATCGAGTCGACCTCGTCCACGATCGCGAAGGAGTGGCTGCGCTGCACGAGCCCCTCCTTGGAGACGGCCATGTTGTCGCGCAGGTAGTCGAAGCCGAACTCGGAGTTCGTGCCGTAGGTGATGTCGGCCGCGTAGGCCGCGCGCCGCTCGGCGAACGGCATCATGTTCTGGATGTAGCCGTAGGTCATCCCGAGCCGCTCGAAAACCGCCCCGTTCCACTCGGCGTCTCGCTTGGCGAGGTAGTCGTTGGTGGTGACGAGGTGGACGCCGGTGCCGGGAAGACGCATTGAGGTAGAGCGCCAGCGCGGCGACGAAGGTCTTGCCCTCACCGGTCTTCATCTCGGCGATGTCGCCCTCGTGCAGGACGATTCCGCCCATCATCTGGACGTCGAACATCCGTTGCTCCGATTCGCGCCAACGCGCTTCGCGCACGGCGGCGTAGGCCTCGAAGAGCAGCTCGTCGAGCGATTCCCCGTTGTCGAACCGCTCGCGCAGCGCCGCGGTCGTGCCGCGCAGCTCCTCGTCCGAGAGCTTCTGAAAGTCCGGCTCGAGCGTGGCGATGTAGTCCGCCTGCTGGGCGAGCCGCTTCAGCCGCCGGCCCTCGCCGATGCGAAGGACCTTCTCGAGCTTCCCGAAATCTGCGGTTGGCATCGAGGTAGGGTAGCCGCTGCGCAGTTTTCTCACCCCGGCTTCACCGCCGCCTAACACCTGCGCAGTAGCTTCAGCCTATGCGCCGGCTTCTCTCCCTCGCCCTCGTGCTCGCGCTCGTTCCGGCCGCGGCAGCGGCGACGGCGCGCGAGCAGCCGGTGGCCGGCCCGATCTCCAGCGTCAGCATCGCGGGCACCGAGATCGCCTACTCGGACGAGTACAGGAAGCGCTGCCACGAGATCCGGCTCTGGGACGTCGCTTCCCGCAGCGACAAGCGGCTCGCGAGCCATTGCTTCGTCAGCACGAGCACCGGCAGCGGCGTCGCCGGCGCGATCGCCACCGGCGGCCGCGCGCTCTGGCTGACCTACACCGGCGGCAACATCCGCGAGTGGTCGCTCTGGACAAAGGGCCGGAACGCAAAAGCCCGGCGAATCGCCTTCCTCGCGGCCGACGTGGACGGCCCGCCGCCCGTCATCCTCGGGCGCGTCTGGGAAGGGTCGCTCCCGTACGCGACCGGGAGCAAGATCGTCGTCCTCGCACCGAACGGCTCGCGGCGCTTCACGCTGACCGCACCGGACCGCGTCGTCTCGTTGAGCGCCCATTCGCGCGGCTATGCGGCGGTGCTCGCGAACGGCGACGTGCTGACGATCTCGCTCGCTGGCAAGCTGCTGCGGGAGCGCGAGTTCGAGCCGGGGGTCGTCCAGGAGGCGCTGCTTGCCGCTCCCGGCCTGATCGTCAAGACGCGGAACGGCCTCGAGATCCACAACGGCGACTCGATCCGTCAGATCCCGTTGCCCCGGGGATCACGGTTCCTGGGCTACTCGGAGGGGATCGCGGCCTACGCGACGGGACGCGAGCTCAGGCTCAAACGCCTTGCCAACGAGCACGACACGCTCTTCCGGACGCTCGAGCCGCGCTTCCAGGCGCAGCTCGGCCGCCGCGGAATCGCCTACGGCTCGGGCCGGACGACTCGGCTTCACGCGTCTGGGCGGTCGTCAGTCGCCTCGGTCTAGAGCGGCGTTACCTCGATCTCGAACAAGTCGCCGTCGAGGCGGCGACCGATCACGACGTTGCCGTCCTCGACGAACTCGAGCTCGTCGCCCTCGGTCTCGGGAAACTCGCGCACGCGGATCCTGCTCGCCGCGACCGCCCAGACTCCGTCCTCCCGCATGATCGCCTCCGCGCGGTAGGGCGGATTCAGCGTCTCCTCGATCGCCTCCGCAAGAGACGTCAGCGAGCCATCCGGCACGTCTTCCTCGACGATGAGCGTCCCGTCGGGCAGCGCGGAGAAGTGCACCTCGTCCACGGGCAGGTCGGCGCGTGCACTCGCGACGACGTCCCACCGGCGTGCCCTCGGGACGCCGTGGACCCCCACCTCGCCGAGCGGCGACGGGTTCCCGAACTCGTCCGGCGGCGCGCTCAGGAAGCCGTCTGCGAGCCCGTGCATCAGTCCCGCCAGCCGGGATGGCGCCCGGTCGGTCTCGCTGGGCTCAGAGCCGAACTCGATGCCGCCCTCCTCGGCCAGCTGCTCGTGCAGCGGCCGACGGCGCCGGAAGAAGCCCATCTAGTCCTGTGGCTCGATCAGACCGTACGCGCCGGCGCGGCGGCGATAGACGACGTTGGTCAGGCCGGTCTCGGCGTTCGTGAAGACGAAGAAGTCGTGTCCGATCAGCTCGAGCTCGACCGCCGCCTCGTCCGGCGTGAGCGGCTGAAGCTCGAACTGCTTCGACTTCACGATCATCCGGTCCAGCTGCTCGCCCGAGAACGTCGGCTCGTCCGACCTCCCGTTCGCCCGGCGACCCGTCTCTCGCCGGCTTCGCTTCTCGCGGTAGCCGCTTCACCTGGCGCTCGAGCTTGTCCGAGAGCTGGTCGATCGACGTCTCGAACGCGTTCGAGGTCTCGCGGACGCGGAGGGTCGAGCCCTTGGTCCAGACCGTCGCCTCGGCGATGTGATCCTCGCTGATCGAGGGGTTCGTCTCCAACGTGAGCTCCACCTCGATCTGGGTTTCCTCCGGGAGCTGCCGCTCGATTCGGTCGAGCTTCTCCTCGGCGTATCTCCGGATCGAATCGTTGACCTCGACGTTTCGGCCCTTGACCTCGAGTCGCATCACGTTCTCCTTCATCCGGGGATCAACCCAGGTTAACGAAGCCCGTAGTCAATTGTCTGAAGCTCAGCGCACGGCTCGTGCGAACGTCACCACCTCCACTCTCCGGGCGCCGCCTCGACGCAGCGCGGAGGCAGCTGCGGCGGCGGTCGCACCACTCGCGTAGACATCGTCGATCAGGCACACGCGCGCCGGCGAAGCGCGTGCCGAAGCGAACGCACCGGCGACATTTCGACGCCGCTCCTTCAGCCCCAGCCCTCGCTGCCGCTCGACCGGACGCGCCCGCCCGACGAGCGCGCTGTACCGGCAGATCCCACAGCCGGCCGAGCTGTTCCGCGAGAGCTTGCGCCGGCCGGTGCCCTCGCTCGAGCGCGCGACTCGGCGTCTGCCGGAACGAAGGCGAGCACCGCGACGTCCGGCCGAGTGAGCGTCTCGACCACGAGAGCGGCGGCCTCGCGCGCGAGCCGTCGCCGGCCACGCTCCTTCCACGCCTGCACGACCCGTCGGGCGCGGGCGTCGTAGACGATGGCCGCACGGGCCGATACGAACGCCAGCCTTCGCCCACTGCATTCCGCGCAACGCTTGACCGGCCAGACTCCGGGCGAACCGCAGCGGCCGCAGAGGGGTGGCGCAAGCCGGATCAGCGAGTCGCGGCACCCTGCGCAGAGCGCAAGCCCCGGCAGCTCACACCCGGCACAACGGTTGGGAAGCAGGACGTCGAGCAGCACTGACTCGACCCTAGGCGCGGACCCGTCACGAGAGTGTCACGGGATCGTGTCGGTTTGATCACAGCTCGAGCGCGTACTCGGCGCGTTCCGGCAGGCCCTGTTCGCGGCGGAGCTGGTTGTCGGCGGCAAGGAGTTGCTCCTTGTCGCCGATGTCGAGCCACCTGCCGGAAAACCGGTACGCATAGACCGGCTCGCGCGAATGCAGCCAGGCGATGAAGCTGCCCACCTGGTCGGGCGCGTTGCCTTCGGCGAGGTACCGCGCCACCAGTGGGACGTGCTCGCGGTGATAGATGTAGGTCGCGGTCGCCGCGAGCGTGCTCGGTGGATCGGCGGGTTTCTCGACGAACGAGGTGATCCGCTCGTCACCGGCGACGTCGACGACGCCGTACTGCGACGCGAGCCGCAGGTCACCGACGTCGAGGACGGCGACGGCGCTGGCGACGCCCTTGCTTCGCCAGAACGCGGTGAAGTCGGCGAGCGAGTAGTCGAAGAGATTGTCGCCCGCGACGACCAGGACGTCGTCGTCGACTCTCGCCTGCTCGAGCGTGAACGCAACATCGCCCATCGCGCCGAGCCGGTCCTCGTTCGACGTCGTTCCGTCGTCGTGGACGGTGATGCCATCCCTCGATCAGCGCCCAGCGCTCGAAATCCGGCGCGAAGCGGTGGTTCGTGACGAGATGCACCTCGTCGATCTCAGCAACCGCGCGGAGCGAGTCGAGAATCCAGTCGACCATCGGCCGGCCGCCGACAGGCAGCAGGCACTTCGAGAGATCGTCGGTCAGCGGCTGCAGGCGCGTCGCGTAACCGCCGGCAAGGATGATCGCTTTCACGCGTGCACCACGCGGGGCAGCGAGTCGGAGTACGGCGCCCGGTGCACGCCTTCCTCGGTCACGATCGCGGTGATCAGCTCCGCAGGCGTGACGTCGAAAGCAGGATTCCAGGCCGCGAAGCGCGTGCTGAGCTCTGCACCGTCTCGCTCCTCGATCGGGATCTGCGAACCGGTAGGGGTGGCCGGATCGATCGTGGACGTCGGCGCGACGACGTAGAACGGAAGCCCGTGGTGGGCGGCCGCGACCGCCAGCCCGTAGGTGCCGATCTTGTTTGCGGCGTCGCCGTTCGCGGCGATCCGGTCGGCGCCGGTCACGACGCAGTCCACCTCGCCTCGGCTCATCAGGTGCGCCGCAGCCGAGTCGGCGATCACGGCATGCGGGATGCCGAGTGCCTCCAGCTCCCACGCGGTCAGCCGCGAGCCCTGAAGCAGCGGCCTCGTCTCGTCGACCCAGACGTGTGCCAGCAGCCCGTCCTCCCAGGCTCTCCGGAGGGCACCGACGGCCGAGCCGTAACCCCCCGTCGCCAGCCCGCCGGCATTGCAGTGGGTCAGCGCTTTCGTGCCAGGTCCGAAGAGGGCTGATGCATGTGTACCCATGCACCGGCACCGATCAACTTCCGCTAAGTGCAAGTCGCGAGCCCGTTCGGGCGTCGGGTCAGGCCGCATCTGTTCGAGCGCCCAGACGAGGTTCACGGCCGTCGGGCGGGATTCGGCGAGCACGCGGTACGCGGCATCCAGATCCTCGCCGCGCTCGGCCGCGAGCGCGTAGCCGTACGCCGCGGCCACGCCGATGGCCGGCGCTCCGCGCACGGCGAGCGTCCGGATCGCTTCGGCGACCTCGGCCGCCGACTCGCAGCGAAGCTCGAGCTCCTCGTCCGGAAGCCGGCGCTGGTCGAGCAAGACGACCGCGCCGGCTTCCAGACGAACGATGCTCTCCGGTGTTAGGTCCCCTCGTCCCACGAGGCCAGGTACTTCGCCTGCTCCTCCGTGAGCCGGTCGATGTCGACGCCCATCGTCGCGAGCTTGAGCCGGGCGATCTCGTTGTCGATCTCCTCCGGCACGACGTAGACCTTCTTCTCGAGCGAGGCGGCGTTCTGGACGACGTACTCGGCCGAGAGCGCCTGGTTCGCGAAGGACATGTCCATCACCTGGGCCGGGTGGCCCTCGGCGGCGGCGAGGTTGACGAGGCGGCCGTCGGCGATCAGATAGAGGCGGCGACCGTCGGCCAGCGTGAACTCCTCGACGAACTCGCGTGCCTGCCGCGTCTCCGTGGCCAGCGCGCGGAGCGCCGGCAGCTCGATCTCGACGTTGAAGTGGCCGGTGTTGGCGAGGATCGCGCCGTCCTTCATCCGCTCCATGTGCGCCTTCGCGATCACCGACTTGTCGCCGGTCGCCGTGATGAAGATGTCGCCGATGCTCGGCAGCCTTCTCCATCGGCATGACCATGAAGCCGTCCATCACAGCCTCGATCGCCTTCATCGGGTCGACCTCGGTGACGACGACGTTCGAGCCCATGCCCTTGGCGCGCATCGCGACGCCGCGCCCGCACCAGCCGTAGCCGGCGACGACGAGCGTTCGCCCGGCGAGCAGGACGTTCGTGGCGCGGATGATCCCGTCGAGCGTCGACTGGCCCGTGCCGTAGCGGTTGTCGAAGAGGTGCTTGGTCTTCGCCTCGTTGACGGCGATGACGGGGAAGCCGAGCTTGCCGTCGCGCTCGAGCGCCTTCAGCCGGATGCACGCCGTGGTCGTCTCCTCCGTCCCGGCGATCACGTCGCCGAGCTGCTCGCGACGGGCGGTGTGCAGAACGCCGATCACGTCGGCGCCGTCGTCCATCGTGATGTGCGGCTTGTGGTCGACCGCGGCCTCGATGTGCTGGTAGTACGAGTCGTTGTCCTCACCCTTGATCGCGAATGTCGAGATGCCGTACTCCTCGACCAGGGCGGCTGCCACGTCATCCTGCGTCGAGAGCGGGTTGGACGCGCAGATGACGACGTCCGCTCCACCCGCCTGGAGCGTGCGCATCAGGTTCGCGGTCTCGGTCGTCACGTGCAGGCACGCGGCAACGCGGTAGCCGGTCAGCGGGAGCTCGCTCTCGAAGCGCTCGCGGATCGCGGCCAGCACCGGCATCTGCCGATCGGCCCAGGCGATCCGGCGCACGCCCTCCGGGGCGAGTCCCAGGTCCTTCACGTCATATCGCTTGGTTGTGGCCATCTATCCCTTTCGTCAGGTCAGCGGAGCAGTGTAGGTGGATCGTCAGGCGACGAGGAGCCGCTCATGCTTGCGCTGCTCCCAGTCCACCCAGTCGGCGGACGGAGTACTGCCGTGCAGCCACGTCTCAACGGCGCCGCGCAACGCCGGCTCGCGGCGCAGCCTCGCGGCGAACGCGAGCTCGTCGAGCTCCACGGCATGGCGCTCGCGAAGATCGCGCAGCGAGCGGAGCTGATTCAGCTCCCGTAGCCCGTAGAGGCGGTAGCCCGACGCCGCCCGCTCCGGGACGACGAGTCCAGTCGTCTCCAGATAGCGGAGCATCCGTGCCGACCAGCCCGTCTGGGCGGCCGCCTCGCCAACGGTGAGCGCTTCCATCGACCCGAACCTTACCACAACCGTGGCAAGGTTTGTCTCTCAGGCCTCGGAGGTTCCCTCCCGGCCGTAGAGATCCTCGAGCCTGACGACGTCGTCGAGATGAGGCGTCGAGACCTCGAGAATCGTCGTGTCCTCGATCGCCGTGACCCGGTGCACGGTGCCCGGCTGGTAGTGGAACGCCGCGCCGGCGCCGATCACCTCCTCGTGCAGCACCTTCTGCCCGACCGTCCCCCAGCTCGAGCCTCGCGCGGCCGGACTGGACGAGCCACGACTCGTCCTTGACGTTGTGGAACTGGAGACTGAGGGCGGCGCCGGCCTTCACGAACAGCACCTTGCCGCAGTACACCTCCGTGAGCGCCCAGATCAACTCGTAGCCCCAGGGCTTTTCAACCTTCCGGACCTCGAAGGCCCAGCGGTCGAGCGAGTCGATGTTCGGGGAATCGGTGCCGGTCACGAGAACGAGACTGCGCCCGCGGCGATTCGTCTGGTCCGCCGCGACACGCATCCCGTGGTCGAGCATATTCCCGTCGCCGACCTCGGCGCCAGGTCCGACAACGCAGAGACCGCGGATCTCGCAGTCCGGCTCCGATCCGGGCCTGCTCGCCGACGATCGATCCCGCGACGTGCGTGCGCGGGCCGACGACGGCTCCCGCGCCGATCACCGACGACTCGATGCAGGCGCCGTCACCGATCCGTGCCCCGGCTCCGATCACCGCGAGGCTGCCGATGCGAGCTCCCGGGCCGATCGTCGCGCCTGCGCCGACGAAGACCGGCGGCACGAGCCGCGCAGCCGGGCTGACCTCGGCCTTGGGGTCGACGAGCGTGTAGTCGGAACCGAGCGCACTGCCGAGCTCCGTGTTGAAGTTCCGCTCGAGCACGTCGCGATGGGCCTGCAGATAGGCATCCGGAGTGCCGATGTCGAGCCAGTAGCCGCCGAGCGCAATCCCGTAGACCGCCTGTTCGTCGACGAGAAGCGGGAAGACCTCGCGCTCGATCGAAACGGGACGGCCCGGCGGGATCAGGTCGAGCACGTCCGGCTCGAGGACGTACAGCCCCGCGTTGATCAGGTTCGTGTCGATCTCCTCCGGGCGCGGCTTCTCGAGGAAGCTGAGCACCTGCCCGTCACCGTTCACCCGCACGAGCCCGTAGCGCGTCGGATCCTCGACGGGCGTGAGGAGGATCGTCGCGCGCTTCGGCCGCTCGCGATGGAAGGCCACGAGCGCATCGAGGTCGGTTTCCCGCAGCGAGTCGCCGTTGAGTGCGAAGAACGGCTCGTCGATCCCTTCGGCCGCGAAGCGGATCGCGCCGCCCGTCCCGAGCGGCTCCTCCTCGATCTTGTACTCGAGCTGGAGATCGCCGTAGCGGTCGCCGAAGTGCTCCTGGATCTGGGTCGGCAGGTACCCGCACGAGACAATCGCCCGCGTGACGCCGTGCCGGCGCAGATGCTCGAACGTGTACGCGAGCTGCGGCCGGTCGACGAGCGGCAGCATGTCCTTGCGCGTCCGGTCGGTGAGCGGCCGCAGCCGGGTGCCGAGGCCACCGACGAGAATGACGGCCGAGAGCCCCATGGACTAGGCCGCCGCTCGGCCGATGCCCTCGTACGTGAAGCCGGCCTCGCGCATCACGGCCGGATCGAGCATGTTGCGGCCGTCGATCAGCAGCGCGTTGCTCATCCGGGACGCTGCCTCTGCCCAGTCGAGCTCGGCGAGCTGCGACCACTCCGTCACGAGGACGGCCGCATCGGCGCCGTCGAGCGCCTCCAGCGGATCGGCGCAGATCGTCGCACGGGGCAGCACCGCGTTGCCGTTCGCGACGGGATCCCAGGCACGGACGTCGGCGCCCTCCGCGACGAGCCGGCCGGCGAGCACGAGGCTCGGCGCTTCGCGAACGTCGTCGGTATTCGGCTTGAAAGCGAGCCCGAGCAGCGTGACGGTCTTGCCGCGCAGGCTGCCGAGGTGGTGCTGGAGCTTGCCGATCACGCGCCGCTTCTGCAGCTCGTTGACCTCGATCACCGCGTTCAGGAGCTGGAAGTGGTAGCCCGAGTTCGCGGCGAGCTGCTTGAGCGCGAGCGAGTCCTTCGGGAAGCAGCTGCCGCCGTAGCCGATGCCCGCGCGGAGGAAGCTGGAGCCGATCCGCTTGTCGAGCCCGACGCCCTCGGCAACCCGCACCACGTCGGCACCGGTCGCCTCGCAGACGTTCGCGATCTCGTTGATGAAGCTGATCCTCGTCATCAGCGCCGCGTTGGCGGCGAGCTTGATCATCTCCGCCGAGGCCACGTCGCAGCGCACGACCGGGCCGTCGATCCCCCGGTGCAGCTCCTGAACTGCGTCCCCGTCCTCGTCCTCGAACGAGCCGATCACGATGCGGTCCGGCTGCTGGAAGTCGCGGATCGCCGTGCCTTCGGCGGTGAACTCGGGATTCGAGGCGTAGCCGACCCGATCGAGCCCGCGCTCGTCGAGGCGGTGACGCACCCTGGCCCCCGTTCCGACCGGGACGGTGCTCTTCATGACGAGGATGGCGCGCTGATCGAGCCCGCCGAGCTCGTCGACGACCGTCCAGACGGCCGAGAGATCGGCATCGCCCGAGTAGGTCGGCGGTGTGCCGACGGCGACGTAGAGGAACTGGGCGTCGGACACCGCCTCGCCGACATCGAGCGTGTACGTCAGCCGCTCGGCGTTGCGCCGCAACAGCTCCTCGAGACCCGGCTCCCAGATCGGAACCTCGCCGGCGCGAAGCCGCTCGACGCGCTCGGCGAGGACGTCCCGTACGACGACCTCGTGACCGAGCTCCGCCAGGCACGCGCCGGTGACGAGACCGACGTAGCCGGCACCGAAGACAGCGACCTTGGACACGCGCGGAACCTACCTACTTGACTTTGTCGATCGGCTTGAGACCCTTGGCGATCGCGAGCATCGTCTCGTTCGAGAGCGAGTCGAGCAGCGTGTTCACGACCCAGTAGGTCGCGCCGCCCTGCCGGAGCACGACCATGTGCAGCTTCGGGCCGGTGTAGTGGAGCTCGTAGCTTCGCCCTCCGATCGAGCGGATGAAGTTCCGCTCCGAGAGCACGGGGGCGTCCTCCCAGTCCGTCATCTGGACGCCCCAGTACTCGTTGACGCCGCTCCCGGTCTTGTAGGTCAGGCGGATCGTCTTGTGCTTGCCGTCCGGGTCGATCCGGTACATGCGGATCGGGCGCTCGCGGTCGATCCAGGAGCTGCGCTCGATCACGGTCGGCACCATCACCTTGAACGGAACCTTCGGCGCTCGCTCGCGCAGCAGGGCGAGCGATGCCTCCGCACCTGGAGCGACGTTCGGCGGCTGGCGCTTCGGCGTCTTGTCGACCGGCGCCTCGGCGAGCGTGCCGTGGAACGTCTGGCCGACGATCACGGTCAGCATCGCGCCGTTCGAGAGCCCCTTGATCTTGGCGTTGACGGGCTTGATGTCCTGCGTGCCGAACAGGGTCGCGACCTTCTTCGCCGCGGCAGCTGCTCCGGCCTGGGACTTGTCGTAGTGGATCCTGGTCTGGAAGTAGTCCCAGTTCGGGGCGTTCGCGTTCTTGCCGTCGGGCGGGTAGACCATCTCGTAACCACGCTGCGAGAGCACGTAGCTGGCGGTCCCCGCCGAGCCCGTGACACCGTTCCCGTTCAGGACGGTGATCGCCGTCTCACGCGTTGGCGGCGCCTTGTCGGCCGCCGCCTTCGGCTTCTCGTTCAGCGCCACCTGGGTCGCCTTCTGCGGCGACTCGACATCCGGGTGCGCGAACTCCTGCACCGCTTTCCGGATGTTCTCCGGCGGCGCGGAAAGATCGAAGCTCGAGTTCTCCTCGATGCCCTCGAGCTTCGACTGGAAGAAGTGGCCGGGCGGAAGCGAGTACGCGAAGAACGCGTAGTCGAGGACCGTCTGGCCGTCGAGCTCCGCGTCGCCGCCGACGCCGACCTCGACGTTCCGGGTGATCGTCTTGATCACTTTCGGGAGCTCGAGGAAACCGGTACTCGCCTTGATCTGGTCCTTGAACGCGCGCAGGAAGAGCTGCTGCCGCGCGATCCGGTAGAGGTCGGAGTCGGTGTGGCGATACCGGACGAAATCGAGCGCCTGGTAGCCGCCGAGCTTCTGGTAGCCGGGGTGGAGATTGATCGCCGCGTACCCGAAGTCGCCGCCGCGGTTGTTGAAGTACCGCCGGTCGACGTCCAGCCACACGCCACCGATCGCGTTGACGAGCTGATGGAAGCCGCGGAAGTTGACGGTGATCAGGTAGTTGATCGGGAGGCCGGTCAGCTTCCGGACGGTCTCCAGCGTGCCCTTGGTGCCACACGTCGCGTAGGCGTTGTTGATGCGGGCACCGAACGGCGACCTGCCCGGACAATGGATCTGGACATAGAGGTCACGCGGGAATGAGAGCAGCGAGACCGACTTGGTGTCCGGGTCGGCCCGGACGAGCATCACCGTGTCCGAGCGCGACGGGTCGCCTTTGGCTTCGCTCGCTCGCTTGTCGTAGCCGATGACGAGAGCGGTCGCCGGTTGCCCCGGCGTCGCGACATCGAGACGCTTCGCGGCGACCTTCACGTCCGGGGTGTGCGCGACCAGATCCTGTGTGACCTCTCGACCGAACAGGTAGACGCCACCCGCGACCGAGCCGAGCGCGACGATCAGGACGACGAACGCCCAGCCGAAAACCGTCCGGAACGTCGCCCAGCCCGAACGCTTGGGCGGATCCGGCTGGCGGTAGACGGTGATCGGAGAGAGCGCCCCGGGCGGCAGCACGGGCCGTCCATTGGCTTCGACGGTCGCACCGCGACCGATGCCTCTTTTCAACGTTGTCCGCATACGGAAAGCGCGGGCCAGAACGCACCCGCGGATGCCCAAGGATACCGGAGGGCTAGGTCGTCGCGGCCAGAACCGAGGCCAGGGCTTCGGCGAAGAACGCATTCTCGTCCGGAGTCCCGACGGTGATCCGCAGCGCTCCCGGCGCCCCGAATCCGCCCATCGGGCGCACGATCGCCCCCTGCCGGAGCAGCGCGTCGTAGAGCGGCCGCGCGTCCTCCCCCACTTCCACGAAGAGGAAGTTCGCGACCGCAGGCCCCGCCGGCTCGAGCCCGTGCTCGCGCAGCGAGCGCTCGAGCTGCTGCCGTCCCTCGTGAGTCAGCCGCCGGCGCTCGGCGAGCTCGTCCGGCGCGTCGATGCTCGCGAGTGCAGCGACCTGGGCCTGAGTGTTGACGTCGAACGCCCGGCGCGTCTTCCCGATCGCCTCGATCACGTCCGTCGGCCCGATCCCGTAGCCGACCCGCAGCCCCGCAAGCCCGTAGATCTTCGAGAAGGTGCGGAGGACGAGCACCCGCCGGCCCGCCTTCAGGTACTCCTCGACCCCGTCCGGGTAGTCCGGCTGCTCGATGTACTCGAAATAGGCCTGATCGAGGACGGTGAGCACATGCTCGGGCACGCGGTCGAAGTAGGAGTCGAGCTGCGAGCGCGTCGTCATCGTCCCCGTCGGGTTGTTCGGCGTGGCGATGTAGACGAGCTTCGTGCGCGGTCCGATCGCGGCGAGTAGCGCCTCCAGGTCGTAGTGGTCGTCGACCAGCGGCACCTTCTGCGGCACCGCGCCGAGCTTGAGCGTGTCGAGCACGTAGCTGATGAACGACGGCCACGCAGTCACGACCTCGTCGCCGGGATCCAGGGTCGCGAGCGAGAGGTGGCCGATCACGGCATCGGCGCCGGCCGCGGTGACGACGTTCGCCGCATCGACGCCGTGGCGCTCGGCGAGCGCGTTGCGGAGATGGAACGCGCCACCGTCGGGGTAGCGGTTCAGCCCAGCCGCGCTCCGCTCCATGGCTTCGAGTGCGGCCGGGAACGGGCCCCACGGTCCTTCGTTCGAAGCGAGCTTGACCACGCGCTCGAGCCCGAGCTCGCGCTGCAGCTCCTCCTCGGGCTTTCCCGGCTCGTACGGAACCAGGCCGTCGAGGGCCGCGCGGAAGAGTGCCACGGCCGGACTAGCTTTCGGCGCCGGGTGGCTGGTCGCTCGAGCTCTTGCGGCGCCAGAACCACAGCACACTGCCGACGGCCGCGAGGCCAGCGGCGATCGCACCCTTGTTCGGGCGCTTCGAGCCCTCGACCGTGCCCGGCACTGCCTGCTTCGCCTTGTGCTTCACACGGTCTTCGCGCCGACCCAGGTCAGCCAGCCGAGAACGGCGTTCCGCCTGTTGATGATGGACATGGCGCGGAGGCTACCAACCCCCCACATTTTGCGCCCTTGGGAGCGTTCGCCACTGATCCAAGCGGGCGAGAAACGCGTGAACGAGCCCCGAATACGACCCACGCAGCTTCAGGGGTCTTGGCGCGAATCGGGATCTGCTCCCGCAGATCCCGATTCACGAATGCGCCCCAAAAAATGAGCCGCCCCTCTGCGGCAAGGGGCGGCTCTGGGAGAAAGGCGGGGCCGGCGGGCGGCACGGCCCCTATGTGGGGACGAGGGCACGTCCTTACCTATTGAGATACCACTCCCTCGGAAACCTTGCACTAACTTCCGACTGAATTTCTACGCCTGCGCGGGAGCCTTTTTCTTGTTGGGCAGATGGATCGCGCGGCCGAGCGCGACGAGACCCGCTTCCTTGATCGCCTCGGAGAGCGTCGGGTGCGCCGCACATGCCGTCGGCGACCGTCTCGACCGTTGCCTCGGCGTCGATCGCGACCGTGCCGGCCTCGACCAGATCGGTTACATGCGGACCGACCATGACGAGTCCGAGCAGCTCGCCGTACTTCGTCTCGTGGATCGACTTGACCCAGCCGACCGTATCCGCCTGCATCACGGCGCGAGCGTTCGCCACCCAGGGAAACACTCCGACGGCGACGTCGTCGCCGTGCCGCTCACGCGCCTGAGCCTCGGTCAGGCCGACGCCCGCGATCTCAGGGTCGGTGTAGATCGGGCGCGGCACGGCAGGCTCGCCGATCGTCGCCTCGTGGCCGCAGGCGTTCTCGGCGGCAACCTCACCCTCGCGGAACGCGGTGTGCGCGAGCTGCCAGTAACCGGCGCAGTCGCCGACGGCGTAGATGTGCGGAACGGTGGTGCGCCGGTGCTCGTCGGTGGCGATTCCCTTGCGCTTGTCGAGCTCGACGCCGATCTCCTCGAGCCCGAGGCCCTCGACGACCGGCCCCCGGCCGACGGAGACGAGCATCAGATCGGCCTGCACGCTCTCGCCTTCGCCGAAGTACACGGTGAGCTGCGAGCCGTCGTCCTGAACGCCGGTGCACTGCTTGCCGAGCTGGAGCGCGATCCCACGCTTGCCGAACTGCTTCGCGAGCTCCTTGGCCGCGTCGGCGTCCTCCTGCGGGATCAGCGCGTCGAGCATCTCGACGATGGTGACCTCGGAGCCGAAGCGCTGGAAGATCGAGGCGAACTCGCAGCCGATGATGCCGCCGCCGAGGATCACGAGCCGTCGCGGGATCTCGGTCTGAGCGAGCAGGCCGGTCGAGTCGACGCAGCGAGGAGAGTCGAGCCCGTCGATCGGCGGCATGAGCGGGTACGAGCCGGTGGCGACGATCGCGCTCTTGAACGTGACGTCCTCGCCGCCCTCGACGGCGATCGTGTTCGGCCCCGTGAAGCGGCCGCGACCCTTGACCCACTCGACCCCGTTCGCCTTGAAGAGGCCGGCGACCCCGCCCGTCATCTGCTTGACGACGCCGTTCTTCCATTCGACCGCCTGCCCGAAGTCCAGCTCGGGCTTGCTGACGTTGACGCCGAACTTGGCGAACACCTCGTCCGCCTGATGGAGCGCATGCGCGGTCTGCACCCAGGCCTTGGTGGGAATGCAGCCCACACGAAGGCAGGTGCCGCCGAGCTCGGGCTCCAGCTCGATACAGACGGACTTGGCACCCAGCTGGGCCGCGCGGATCGCTGCGGTGTACCCGCCGGGGCCTCCGCCCAGGACGGCGACGTCACATTCCATCTCCATCGGTCTCGTGTCAGCACGCTCCGGTCGGAACTCGTCAGTCTCGTTCGCCGATCTGAGCTCGAACGTGCTAGCGTACGAAGCGAGGCGACCATCGTCCAGGCATCGGCTCCCTCGTCGACGACGGTGAACCCGTGGCGCTCGTAGAGCTTGCGGGCCGGGTTGCCGGGCTCGACGCTGAGGCTGAGACTGTCGTAGCCCGCGGCTCTCGCCTTCGCGATCAGCTCCTGCAGCAGCTCGTCGCCGATGCCGTGGCCCCGCTTCGAGGGTACGACCGCGATCGCGAGCTCGGGCGTCTCCTCGTCGACGAAGCCGTAGCCGGGCTCGTCGTCGCTGAAGACCCGGTACCAGGCGGCGCCGACCGGGAAGCCGTTCTCGAGCGCGATCAGTGCGGTGTCGCCGGGCCTCCCCCAGCCCCGCACGTAGCGCGAGACGAGCGACCCGGGTACGCGTTCGCGCCAGTAGTAGGCGTGGTGGAGCATGTCGCGCAGGAAGCGCACGTCCTGGGTACCACCGCGTCGAAGGACGATCCCCATCGGCCTACGATTCCAGGGACTGGGCGAGCTGAATGCGGTTGCCGTCCGGATCGAACACGTCCACGAGCCGGATCTGCCCGTGCAGCTCGAAGACGACTCCTACCTCCACCCCGGCCTCGCGCAGCCGTTCCGCCTCGGTCTTCACGTCGGAGACGTCGATGTGCGCGACGCCGCCCGACTCGTCCGGCTCGCCCTGGGCGAGCGCGATCTCCATGCCGCCGTGCTTCAGCCGCGACCAGCTCTCGTCGAAGTCGACGAAGACCTCCTCGAACCCGAGCGTGTCGCGGTAGAAGGCACGCGCTGCTTCGAGGTCGCGAACCCGGTACCAGACCGTCGCCATCTCACAGAGCCAGCGCGGGCTCTTCGAGCAGCTCTTTCACGGTGCGCAGGAACTCGGCGCCATCCGCGCCGTCGACCGCCCGGTGGTCGCACGTGATCGTGATGCTCATCAGGGGCCGCACCTCGACCTGACCGTCCCGGACGACCGGCTTCTCCTCCGTCGAGCCGACCGCGAGGATCGCGGCCTGCGGCGGATTGAGCACGGCGATGAACTGCTCGATCCCGAACATGCCGAGGTTCGAGATCGTGAACGTGCCGTCCGCGAGGTCCGCCAGCTGCAGCTTGCCGTCGCGTGCGCGCCCGACGAGCTCGGCCCGGTCGGCGGCGATCTCCTGGATCGTCTTCCGGTCGGCGTCGCGGATCACCGGTACGACGAGCCCGTTCGGCGCCGCGACCGCGATCCCGACGTGCGCGTACGGGAAGCGCAGGATCTTGTCCCCGCTGAAGTGCGCGTTCACCGCCGGGTGGCGCACGAGTGCCGCGGCGCACACCTTCGTCAGCAGATCGCTGACGGTCGGCTTCGTCTCGCCGTCCTTCAACCGCGCGACGAGCCGCTCCCGCAGCTCGAGCGCGCGCGTCATGTCGACCGAGAGGGTGAGCTGGAAGACCGGCGCCTGCCACGCTTCGGTGAGGCGGCGCGCGATCGTCTTCCTCGTCGACGTGAGCTCGATCTCCTCCACCTCGCCCGCGGCGGTCGCGACCGCCGCAGCCGGTGCGGCCTTCGGCGCCGCGACGACTCCGCGCTCGACGTCCTCGGCGACGATCCGGCCCTCGGGGCCGCTGCCCTGGAGCTGGGCGATGTCGATCCCCTTCTCGCGTGCGAGCCGTCGCGCGAGCGGCGAGGCCTTGACGCGACCCGCCGTCTGCACCGGCGCGTCGGCGACCGCCGCGGTCGCGGCCTCAGCGGTCGCGGCGGCAGCCTGGCGGCCGCGCTCGCGCTCGTCGTCCATCTCGTCGGCGGGCGAGCCCTCCTCCTCCGGCTGCTCCTCGGGCTCGGCGGCGTCCTCGTCCTTCTCCTCGCTCTTGGTCTCGGCAGGTTGGCCGCCGTTGTCCGAGGGGACGTCCTCGCCCTCGTTGCCGATGAAGGCGATCGTGCGGCCGACCTCGACCTCGCCGGAGTCGACGACGATCTTCAGCAGGACGCCGTCGGCCTCGGCCTCGACCTCCTGGGTGACCTTGTCGGTGTCGAGCTCGTAGAGCGGCTCGCGCTTCTTGACCGGCTCACCCTCGCCCTTCAGCCACTTGACGATCGTGCCGGACTCCATCCCCTGGCCGAGCCGCGGAAGCTTGACCTCGGTCGCCATGGGCTAGGCTCCGCGCCACCGTTCGCTTGACCGCCTCGAGCACGTCGGCGGCGTGCGGGACGACCCACTGCTCCATCGCCGGCGCGAAGGCGAGCGGCGCGAACTTCGCTCCGACGCGCTCGATCGGCGCGTCCAGGTAGTCGAAGGCGCCCTTCTGGACGACGGCCGTGAGCTCGGCGCCGAAGCCGCCGCGGGTGACCGCCTCGTGGGCGGTGACGCAGCGGGTGGTCTTCTTCACGGAGGCGATGATCGTCTCCTCGTCGAGCGGGAGGAGCGTCCGCGGGTCGACGACCTCGACCGAGATCCCTTCCTTCTCCGCGTCCTCCGCGGCCTTCAGCGCCTCCGGCACCATCCGGCCGATCGCAACGACGGTCACGTCGGAGCCCTCGCGCAGGACCCGCGCCTTGCCGAGCTCGATCGGCTCGATCTGATCCGGCACCTCGCCCTTGAGCGGGTAGAGCAGCCGGTGCTCGAAGAAGATGACGGTGTTGTCGTCGTAGATCGAGCTCCAGAGCAGGCCGCGAACGTCCTCGGGCGTCGAGGGGTAGACGACCTTCAGGCCCGGCACGTGCACGAACCACGACTCGAGCTGCTGCGCGTGCTGGGCGCCCGGGCTCCAGCCGGCGCCGCCCTGCGTGCGGATCGTGAGGGGCACCTTCACCTGGCCGCCGCTCATCGTCCGGTGCTTCGCGGCCTGGTTGACGAGCTGCTCCATCGAGAGCGTCAGAAAGTCCTGGTACATGATCTCGACGACCGGGCGCATGCCCTGCATCGCGGCGCCGATTCCCGTGCCCACGATTGCGATCTCCGAGATCGGCGTGTTGCGGACGCGCTCCGGGCCGAACTCCTCGAGCATCCCCTGGGTGACGCCCATCGAGCCGCCCATCTCGGCGATGTCCTCGCCCATGATGAAGACGTCGTCGTCGGTGCGCATCGCGCTCGAGAGCGCGTCGCGGACAGCTTCCCGGTAGGTCAGCTCAGGCATAGACGTACTTCAAGGCGTCTTCGGGCTTCGGGTCGGTGCCCGCCTTCGCGAACTCGACCGAGGACTCGACGATCGCGTGGATCTCGGTGTCGAGCGCCTCGAACTCCTCGTCGGAGAGCTCGAGCTTGGCGCGCAGGAGCTCGATCGGATCCTTCGTGTTGCGCAGCTCCTCGATCTCTTCCTTCGACCGGTAGACCTGCGGGTCGCCGATGTAGTGGCCGACGAGCCGGTAGGTGCGAACGTTGAGGAAGACGGGGCCCTTGCCCGAGACGGCGTACTCGCGCGCCTCGCGCGTCGCGGCGTAGACCTCCTCGAGGTCCTGGCCGTCGACGTCGATCGAGTGCATCCCGAACGCGACCGCGCGCTGCGAGAAGTCCTGGATCGGCGAGTGCTGCGAGACGGGAGTCGATTCCGCCCAGCCGTTCATCTCGAGCACGAAGAGCGCCGGCACCTTCCACAGCTGGGCGAGGTTGAGCGACTCGTGGAACGTGCCCGTGTTCGTGGCGCCGTCGCCGAAGAAGGCGACGCCGACGCGGGGCTGCTTGCGGAACTGGAACGCGAGCGCGGCGCCGGTAATCGCCGGGAAGCCGCCGCCGACGACGGCGTTCGCGCCCAGGTTCCCGTGCTCGAGGTCGTAGAGGTGCATCGAGCCGCCGTAGCCGCCCGAGCAACCCTCCTTCTTGCCGTACAGCTCGGCCATCACCTTGTTCACGTGCGTGCCCTTGGCGATCGTGTGACCGTGCGCGCGGTGCGTCGACGCGATCACGTCGTCCGGCTCGAGCGCCGCGCACACGCCCGAGGCCACCGCCTCCTGCCCGATGCAGACGTGCAGGAAGCCGGGAAGCTCGCCCGCCCGGAAGCGCTCCTCCACCTTCTCCTCGAAACGGCGGATGAGCAGCATCTCGCGGAACAGCTCACGGAGACGTTCGTCCGAAAGCGCGTTCTCCGCGCGGGGCTTCTTCTCGACCTTCGCCATTGCGGGCTTCATTATGCTGACGCCCGCATGGGGCTGGTCGAACAGTGGCGTCGAATCCGCGCGGACTTGCCCGCGGACTGGGCTGACGCCCGGCTCGCGATCACCGTTCCGAACCCCTCGCAGCGCTCACGTGCGGCCGCTCTGCTCGGTCCGGCCGGCCCCGGAATCGCCGGCGACGAGCTGCGTCTGACCGTCAGTCGCACCGGCGGCGGGGTCGGACCCGACCAGCTGGTCAAGCTGCTGGGGAAGATCGACGAGGCGCGGATCCGCGGCACGCTGCGGCTGCTCGACGCGGGCGAGCGGGCGCCGCGCGTGGATGCACCCCGCCTGCGGCTCGCAGACGCCTGGGCGCAGGCCGTCGCCGCTCTGCCGCCCGACTGGAGCGACCTGTACTGCGAGCTCGAGCTCACCTCGAGCGACCACCTTCAGCGAGCCGCGCTGCTGCTCGCCCCGGTCAATCCCGCCCGCGTCCCGGGTCGCAGCGCATTTCGGTTCCGCGTTGCGCACACCTTCGGCTACGGCGCCTCGCCGCAGATGACGGCACGCTGCTTCGAGCGGCTCGACCAGGAGGGGATCCCGGGGCGGCTCACGATCCTCCACGTCCTCTCCGACACCCACAACGTCGACACCCAGGGGCCCGTCTGGCGTGTCGGAGGAAAGGCAGTCTGAGATGAGTGACGAGCCGGACCGGGTCGCCTGGGTACTGATCGAGCCGGGCTGGAAAGTGGTCGATGCGAACGGTGAGAAGGTCGGCAAGGTCGACGAGGTGCTCGCCGACGAGCAGACCGACATCTTCCACGGCCTGATCGTGAACGGCGAGGAAATCGACTCGGAGCGCATCGGCGAGATCCGCGAAGGCGAGATCCGGCTGCTCTGAGAATCAGGTTTGCAGCGGTCGGCCCCAGGCAACGAAAGAGTCATGCCGTCGAGGAACGCCGAATCAGAAACCGTTGCGCCGCCGCAGGCACCGTCCGGCCCGCAGCACAGCCCGCAGCGCTCGCCCAGGCGCGGCCCGAACCCGTTCGTGGTCGCCGGTGCCGCCTTCGCGCGTCGGCATCGTCCTCGCAAAGCTGATCGACTGGAGGGGTCATGCCCACCCGCGCCGCTGAGACCCCGGTCGACGAGACGCCCGGCGTCGGCACTGCCGCGAAGCAGGTCGCCGAGCACGCGAGCACGCTGGCGAAGCTCGAGCTCGAGCTGGCAAGCCTCGAGCTGAAACGGAAAGCGGGAGCGTTCGGCGCCGGTGTCGGGCTTGGGGTCGGCGCCGCCGTCGTCGCCTTCTACGGAGTCGGCTTCCTCTTCGCCACGGCCGCCGTCGCGCTCGCGATCGTCGTCGACCCCTGGCTCGCCGTCCTGCTCGTCACCGTCGGCCTGTTCGCGATCGCCGGCATCCTCGGTCTGCTGGCGCGCGCCCAGATCAAGCGCGCAACGCCGCCGCTTCCCGAGCAGGCGATCCGCGAGGCGAAGCTGACCTCCGAGGCCTTGAAGGCCAATGGCCACCGCTAGCGTCAACGGACGCACGTCGGACACCGTCCGCCGCGAGATCGAAGCCGAGCGCCTCCAGCTCGCGACAGCGGTCGAGCAGCTCCGCGAAGGGCTCGGCGAAGCCACGAACGTCTCCGCCAAGCTCCGCTCCAACTTGCCGGTCGTCGCCGCGGGCGCGCTCGGCGCCGGCTTCTTCCTCGCGGGCGGGATCGGCGCGACGATGCGCTTCATCGCCCGCAAGGGCCGCGAACGCTGAATTTGGCGGCGCCCTCGGTCGACATCGGTCGTGCCCCGTCGAGCCCCTGGCGGCTCTCGGCCCGCGAGTGGGTCGACGTCTTCAAGCGCGCCTTCAAGTCGTTCCTGGCCGACGACGCGATGGGTCTCTCCGCCCAGGTCGCGTTCAGCTCGCTGCTCGCGTTCTTCCCCGCGATGGTCTTTCTCGTCGGGCTGCTCGACCTGTTCGGCGCCTATGACGCGTTGAAGGAGTTCCTCGCGCCCGTCGCGCCCGGCGACGTGCTGACGACGATCGACACGCTGCAGCGGGACACGTCGACGGGGACGTCCGTCGTCGCGTTCGTCGTCGGCGCCACCGCTGCGATCTGGGCGGCGAGCGGCGCCATGAGTGCGGTGATCAAGTCGGTGAACCGTGCCTACGAGCGAGTCGAGACACGGCCGTTCTGGATGACGCGCCTGATCGCGATCGTCCTCGTCGTCCTCACCGGGCTCGTGCTCGCCGGCCTGCTGCTGCTGATCGTGTTCGGCGGCCCGCTCGGAACGGCGATCGCCGACAAGGCCGGTCTCGGCGGCGAGTTCGAGCTCCTCTGGGCGATCGTCCGCTGGCCGATCGCCTTCGTCGCGATCCTGCTCTTCTTCGGCCTCGTCTACTACCTCGCGCCGAACATCGACGTCCGCAGCTGGAAGTGGCTGACACCCGGCTCGCTCGTGGGGAGCCTGATGTGGCTCGGGCTCTCCGGGCTCTTCGCCCTGTACACGAGCCTGTCCGACTCCTACTCGAAGACCTACGGCGCACTCGCGAGCGGCATCGTGCTGCTGCTGTGGCTCAACTACTCAGCGTTTGCGCTGCTCTTCGGCGCCGAGCTGAACTCGGAGCTCGATCGTCAGGCCGAGATCCGTGCCGCAGGCGGCAAGAACGCCGGGTTGGTCAAGCCGAGCCGGCGCACCTAGGAGGTGAGAGCGGCCGCCTCACCGACGTAGGCCGCGAGGTGCTCGCCGGTGAGGGTGGAGCGGGCGGCGACGAGGTCGGCGGGCGTGCCCTCGAAGACGATCCGGCCGCCGTCGTGGCCGGCGCCGGGGCCGAGGTCGATGATCCAGTCGGCGTGCGCCATGACCGCCTGGTGGTGCGCGATCACGATCGACCGACTTGCCGGAGTCGACGAGCCGGTCGAGCAGGCCGAGCAGCTGCTCGACGTCGGCGAGATGGAGGCCGGTGGTCGGCTCGTCGAGGACGTAGACGTCGCCCTTCTCGGCCATCTGGGTGGCCAGCTTGAGCCGCTGCCGCTCGCCGCCGGACAGCGTCGTGAGCGGCTGGCCGAGGCTGAGGTAGCCGAGCCCGACGTCGGCGAGCCGGTCGAGGATCTTGTGGGCGGCCGGCGTGCGCGCCTCGGCTGCATTGTCCGAATCAGGGTCGAAGAACTCCGCGGCCTCGGTCACCGACATCGCGAGCACCTCGGCGATGTTCCGGCCGCCCAGCGTGTACTCGAGCACCGACGCCTGGAACCGCTTCCCCTCGCAGTCCTCGCAGGTGGACTCGACGGTGGCCATGACGCCCAGCTCGGTGTAGATGACGCCGGCGCCGTTGCAGGTGGGGCAGGCGCCCTCGGAGTTGGAGCTGAAGAGCGCCGGCTTGACGCCGTTGGCCTTCGCGAACGCCTTGCGGATCGGGTCGAGCAGACCGGTGTACGTCGCCGGGTTGCTCCGGCGCGAGCCGCGGATCGCAGCCTGGTCGATCACCACCACGCCCTCGCGGCCGGATACCGAGCCGTGGATCAGCGAGCTCTTGCCGGAGCCGGCGACGCCCGTGATCACGCAGAGCACCCCGAGCGGGATGTCGACGTCGACGTCCTGGAGGTTGTGCGTCGACGCGCCGCGGACCTCCAACGCGCCGGAAGACGGACGCACCGATTCCTTCAGGGTCGCCCGGTCGTCGAGATGGCGGCCGGTCGTGGTGTCGCTTCGCCGCAGCCCTTCCGTGGTGCCCTCGAAGCAGACGGTGCCGCCCTGCCGTGCCGGCGCCGGGGCCGAGGTCGACGACGTGGTCGGCGATCGCGATCGTCTCGGGCTTGTGCTCGACGACGAGCACGGTGTTGCCCTTGTCCCGCAGCTGCAGCAGCAGGTCGTTCATCCGCTCGATGTCGTGGGGGTGCAGGCCGATCGTGGGCTCGTCGAAGACGTAGGTGACGTCGGTGAGCGACGAGCCGAGGTGGCGGATCATCTTGGTGCGCTGTGACTCTCCGCCGGACAGGGTGCCCGACGGCCGGTCGAGCGAGAGGTAGCCCAGCCCGATCTCCGCGAACGAGTCGAGGAGGTGGTGCAGCCCGGCGAGCAGCGGAGCCACCGACGGCTCGTCGAGATCCCGGACCCAGTCGGCCAGGTCGCTGATCTGCATCGAGCAGAGGTCGGCGATGTTCTTGCCCTTGACCTTCGAGGCCAGGACCCCCTTGGTGAGCCGTGTGCCGTCGCACTCGGGGCAGGTCTGGAAGGTGATCGCGCGTTCCACGAAGGCGCGGATGTGCGGCTGCATCGCGTCGACGTCCTTGGAGAGCATCGACTTCTGGATCTTCGGGATGACGCCCTCGTACGTGAGGTTGATCCCCTCGACCTTGATCTTCGTCGGCTCTCCGTAGAGCAGCTTGTCGAGGTCCTTCTTGGTGTACTTGCCGATCGGCTTGTCCATGTCGAAGCCGGCGCCGCTGAAGATCCGGCCGTACCAGCCATCCATGCTGTAGCCGGGGACGGTGAGCGCTCCTTCGCTGAGGGACTTGCTCTCGTCGTACAGCGCAGTGAGATCGAAGTCGCTGACCGCGCCCGTGCCCTCGCAGCGCGGGCACATGCCGCCCAGGTACACGACGTTGCGCACGACGGTCTTCTCCACCCGGCCGGCCTTGTCGGTGCTCATCACCCCGCTCGCCGTGCGGGTCGGGACGTTGAACGAGTAGGCGGTCGGAGGCCCGATGTGCGGCTCCCCGAGCCGGCTGAAGAGGATGCGCAGCATCGCGTTCGCGTCGGTCGCGGTGCCGACGGTGGAGCGCGGGTTGGAGCCCATCCGCTCCTGGTCGACGATGATCGCGGTCGTCAGGCCGTCCAGCACGTCGACCTCCGGCCGCGCCAGCGTCGGCATGAAGCCCTGCACGAAGGCGCTGTAGGTCTCGTTGATCAGCCGCTGCGACTCGGCGGCGATCGTGCCGAACACCAGCGAGCTCTTGCCGGAGCCGGAGACGCCGGTGAACACCGTCAGCCGCCGCTTCGGGAGCTCGACGCTGACGTCCTTGAGGTTGTTCACGCGCGCGCCCTGCACGCGGATCAGATCGTGGCTGTCGGCGACCTGCAGCGCAGGCGACTTCTTGTCCGTCTTGTTCACTTCACCGCTTTCTTCACGAGGGCGCGGATCTTGGCCTCGTCGCCTGCAGTCAGCTTCGTCAGCGCGTAGGCGACCGGCCACATGGAGCCCGCGTCGAGGTTCGCGCTGTCGTTGAAGCCGAGCATCGCGTATCGCTCCTTGAACTTCGCCGCGTCGCGGAAGAAGACGACGACCTTTCCAGCTCGGGCGTACGCGGGCATGCCGTACCACGTCTTCGGAACGAGGTCGGGTGCAGCCTCCGTGACGATCGCGTGAATCCGCTTGCCGAGGGCGCGATCGCTGGGCGTCATCTTCGCGAGGGCGTCGAGCACGGCGGTCTCCCCCTCAGCCGCCGCCTTCAGCTCTTTGGCGCGCGCTCTCATCGCTGCCTTTTCCTCGGTGCTGAATCCTTCCTTCTTCTTGGTGGGGCTCATCGTGCTCCTTTCGTGCGTTCGACGACCTGCGCGAAGCGGTCGAGCCGCTGCAGCCACGTGCTCATGCCCTCGAAAGCGTAGAGCGCGAGCGTGCACCTGCGCGGACGCGGCCGACCATCTCCGTCGTGACGAGCTCGGCCTCCTCGAGCAGCCGGATGTGCCCCGGAAGGGCAACAGGTCCCGCCTCGCAGGCGCGAGTCTAGGTGACCTTGACCGAGCCCTTGACGGTCTTCGGGCTCTTGTCCGAGAAGAACCGGAGCGCGCCGGCAGACAGCTTGACCTTCCAGGTCAGCGTGCCCATCCCGACGAGCGCTGACCGGCGATTGACGCCCTTGCCGACGAGATGGAAGTTGTGCAGCCTCGAGCGATCGCGAACCGTGACCGAGTAGACACCGGCCTTGACGGTCTTCAGCACCGCGCCGCTGGGGCGCTTCAGCGAGATCGTGTTGCCCGGCCCGACCGTCGCCAGCAGCTTGGGCGTGACGGGCTTCGGCGGCGGCGGTGGCGGCGGCGTACCCACGGTGAACGTCCGGCGCAGCGACGTGGAGTGCGGGTCGCAGAAGATCGTGTAGCGGCCGTCTTTGAGCGTGACCGTCCAGGTGACGGTGCCGGTCGTCTCCACCTGGGTGAGCTGGTCGACGCCCGGCCCGGTGAGGTGGAAGTTGTGCTCTGCGGAGAGGTCGCGCACGGAGATGTCGTACGTGCCGGGGTCGATCTGGGTGACGAGCGTCCCGTCCGGCTGGGCGAGGGTGATGTCGAAGTCCGGCCCGACCGTCCCGAGCAGCGGCGGAGCAGCGGCACGGACGACGGCGGGAACGAGCACGACAGCTACCGCGGCGGCGAGAACAATGAGACCCCGAAAGCGCATCACTCACCTTGTACGGAGGTCCAGCGAGATCGGATTGCGGTTCTAGGCGCGCAGCTCCGCTCCGAACCGCTCGGCGAGCGCGGCGACGATCTTCTCGCGGATCGCAGCCGCATCGTCGTCGGACAGCGTCCGCTCCGGCGACTGGAACGCGGCCGCGAGCGCGATCGACTTCTTCCCCTCGCCCACCTGCTCGCCGCGATAGACGTCGAAGACGCGCAGCTCGCGGAGCTCCGGCCCGGCGGCCTCGCGGGCGGCTGCGATCAGATCGCCGGCGGCGACCGCCTCGTCGACGGCGAACGCGAGGTCCTGCTTCACGGCCGGATACGTGATCACGTCTTCGTACTGGATCGGATCGCGCGAGGCGGCGAGCAGGGCTTCGAGGTCGAGCTCGAAGACACCCCAGGTTCCCTCGAGGACGCTCGGGTGGAGCTCGCCGAGCCAACCCTCGTCGACGCGCGCTGCGCGACCCGGATAGAGAAACGGCCGGGTCTCGCGCTCGATGTGGAGCTCCACCTTGAGAGCCCGATAGAGCGACTCGACCACTCCCTTGACCGCGGCGAAGCCGCCCTCGACGATGCCGCCCACGTGCAGCTGCTCCTCAGGTAGCTCCTCCCCGCGCGGGAGGTAGACCCGCGCGATCTCGAACAGCCCGATCCGCTCGTTCCCGACCGAGACGTTTCGCGCCGCGGCCTCGACCAGGCCGTGCAGGAGCGTCTGCCTCAGGACCGCCTGGTCGCCCATCGGGTCGGGCAGCGCCAGACCGTCGGGCTCGGCCGCCGCCGGCACGAGTGACGGCGTGTAGATCTCGGACAGGCCGAGCCCTGCGAGCACGTCCTCGACACGCCGCCGCAGGCGTTGCAGCGGCGTGAGGGAGCCGAACATCGCGCGGCGCAGGGGCAGGGTGAACGGGACCTCGTCCATCCGGACCCGCGCGACCTCCTCGATCAGATCGACCTCGCGCGTCACGTCGCGGCTTCGCCAGGTGGGAACCGTCACGTTCCAGCCGTCGTCGACCTCGAAGCCGAAGCCGGTCAGGATCGTCCGCTGCTCGTCGGGAGGCGTCTCGAGCCCGATCAGCTCGTCGGCGCGATCGGGCCGGAACCGGACGACGGGCCGGGGCGGCAGCTCCCCGTGGACGTCGTTGTCGCCCAGCCAACGGGCGTCCGCGAGCTCGACGAGGAGCTGCGTCGCGAACGACGCCGCCTGCGGCGCGAGATACGGATCGACGCCCTTCTCCCAGCGATTCGAGCCCTCGGTTCGCAGCTTGAGCCGCTCGGAGGTCCGCAGCAGCGCCGAACGGCTCGAAGTTGGCCGCCTCGAGCAGGATCTCGGTGCTCGAATCGCGCACCTCCGTCTCCTCGCCGCCCATGATCCCGGCAAGCGCGATCGCCCGCTCCGCGTCGGCGATCACGAGGTCCTGCTCGTCGAGCTCGCGCTCGACGCCGTCGAGCGTCCGGAGCTTCTCTCCGCGCGTGGCCCGCCGCACGACGATCTGGTCGCCGGCGAGCGTTGTGCGGTCGAAGGCGTGGAGCGGGTTCCCGAGGGCGAGCATCACGTAGTTCGTGATGTCCACCACGTTCGAGATCGGGCGCATCCCCGCTCCCGTCAGGCGCGCCCGGAGCCAGGGCGGCGAGGGTCCCGAACCGGACGTCGCCGAAGGTGCGGCCCACGTAGCGCGGACAGCCTTCGAGATCGTCGATGCGGATGTTGACGCTCTCCGTGCCGCGCGGCTCCGGATCGACGCCCGGCGGCGGAGCGAGCTCGAGCTCGAAGAGCGCCGCCACCTCGCGCGCGACGCCGTAGATGCAGAGCAGATCGACCCGGTTCCCCGTCGGGTCGACGTCCATGATCAGGTCGGCGAGCGGGAGCACGTCGGCAAGCGGCGTCCCCGGCTCGGCTTCGGGCAGGACCATGATTCCGGCGTGATCGGTGCCGAGCTCGAGCTCGCGCTCGGAGAGGATCATTCCGCGCGAGACCTCGCCGCGCAGCTTCGCCTCCCCGAGCGGGGCGTCGGCACCGGGCAGCTTCGCGCCCGGCAGCGCGACCGCGACGGTGGCGCCGGCGCCGAAGTTCCACGCGCCGCAGACGATCTGACGCGGCGATCCCTCCCCCACGTCCACCTGGCAGAGCTGGAGCCGGTCGGCGTTCGGGTGCTTGCCCGCCTCGAGGACCTTGCCGACGAGGAAGAGACCGTGATTGCCGTTCTCGTCGACCGGCCCGCGCGGCTCGATCGTGTTCACCTCAGCCGAGCTGATGCTCAGCCGGTCGGCCAGCTCGCCGGCGGGCATCGGGAGCGGAACGTAGTCGCGCAGCCAGGACAGCGGCACGCGCATGGCTAAAACTGCCTCAGGACGCGGAGGTCGTTCTCCCAGAACGGACGCAGGCCGGGGACCGCGTGGCGAAGCTGCGCGCTCCGCTCCAGCCCCATCCCGAACGCGAAGCCCGTCCACTCCTCTGGGTCGTAGCCGACGTTCTCGAAGACGGCCGGGTCGACCATCCCGGAGCCGCCCATCTCGATCCAGCCGGACTCCTTGCACACGCGACAACCCTCGCCGCCGCAGATCGGGCACGAGACGTCCGGCTCCATCGAGGGCTCGGTGAAGGGGAAGTAGTGCGTGCGGAACCGGACGCGGCGCTCCGCCCCGTAGAGCGCCCGCATCACGTGGAGGAGCGTGCCCCGCAGGTCGGCGAGCGTCAGGCCGCGGTCGACGGCGAGCCCTTCGAACTGGTGGAAGATCGTGAAGTGCGTCGCGTCGATCGTGTCGCGGCGGTAGACGCGTCCGAGCGAGACCATGTAGATGGGCGGCTCGCGCTCTTCCATGATGTGGATCTGCGAGGGCGACGTCTCCGTGCGCAACAGCCGGGTGCCGTCGAAGAAGAAGGTGTCGCGCTGCGAGCGCGCGGGATGCCATTCCGGGAACGCGAGCTTGTCGAAGTTGAACTCGACCGTCTCGACCTCCCGGTCGTCCCGCACCTCGTAGCCGAGCCCGAGGAAGGCGTCCTCGACCGTTCTCCGGACCTGCGTGACCAGGTGCAGCTGGCCGAGCGGCCGCTCCTCGCCGGGGAGCGTCACGTCGAAGTCGGCGTCCTCGACGACGTCTGAGGTGACCTCGCGCTCGCGCTGCTCCAGCGCCTCCTCGATCGCGGTGCGCGCCGCGTTCAGCGCCATCCCCGTCTCGCGGTCGCGCACCTCGCGCAGCGCCAGCTTGAGCGGGCTCTTGCGCCCGAGGTAGCGAACGCGGAGCTCCTCGAGCGCGTCCGGATCTGCGGCCGCTGCGATCGCGGTCCGTGCTTCGCTCTCGAGCGCCGTGGCGTCCATCGAGCGACGATACCATCGGCTTCGTGAGCATTTACGACCCGTTCGCGGCGAGCTACGACGACTGGTCGGCGGACATGACGGAGGACGTCCCCTTCTACGTCGAGCTCGCCCGCGAGACCGAGGGGCCGCTCGTCGAGCTCGGCGGTTGGCAACGGGCGCGTCGCGATCCCCGTCGCGCGCGAGACCGGGCGGCCGCGTGCTCGGGATCGACGACTCGCCCGCGATGCTCGCACAGGCACGCGAGCGCGCCGCGCGGCGAATGTCGAGTCGAGCTCCGCCAGGAGGACATGCGCGACTTCGAGCTGGACGAGCCGGCCGGCCTCGTCTACTGCCCCTTCCGTCGCTCGGCCACCTGCCCACCTGGGCGGACCGGCGCCGCGTCTTCGAGCGCGTCCATGCCTCGCTCCAGCCCGGCGGGCGCTTCGCCTGGAACGTCTTCGTCTTCGACCCGCACATCGCCGCCCGCGTCGACGGCGAGTGGCAGGAGCAGAACGGCATCCGGCACCGGATCGACCAGTTCAAGCACGACAACCGGCTCGACGTCACGCTCGAGAGCGGCGACGCGATCTCGCTCTGGTGGCTCAACCGATCCGAATGGGAAGGCCTGATCGACGTCGCGGGCTTCGAGGTCGAGGCGCTCTACGGCGGCTTCGAGCGGCAGCCCTTCGACGAGAACGCGACCGAGTTCGTCTGGGTTGTCCGCAAGCCCGTATGACTCGATCGCGAGGGTCTACGACCCGTGGAGCGCGAGCGTCACCGAGGACGTCGAGTTCTACGTGGCGGAGGCTCGTGCGTCCGGGGGGCCGGTCGTGGAGCTCGCCTGCGGCACCGGGCGAATCTCGATCCCGATCGCGAAGGCCGGCATCCGTCTGATCGGCGTCGACGCGTCGGCCGGGATGCTCGAGGTCGCGCAGGAGTACGGGCGAGCCGAAGGAGTCGCGGAGCTCCTCGATCTCCGGCTCGGCGACATGCGCGACCCGCCGGTGGCCGAGCGCGTGCCGCTGGTGCTGATCCCGTTCCGCTCCCTGCTGCACATGACGACCGAAGCCGACCGCCTCCGTGCGCTCAGCTGCGGCGCGGGAGCTGCTGGCAGAGGGCGGGCGGATCGTCTTCGACGTCTTCGCGCCGAGCCGCGAGGACGTTCAGGACACGCACGGCCGCTGGATCGAGCGCGAGCGCGGAATCTTCGAGCGCGCCGACTGGGACGAGGGCAGCCGGACGCTGACGCTCTCGGTGCGCCGCGGCGAGGAGGCCTCGACCATGCATCTCGCCTGGCTCTCGCCACCCGAGTGGCGGCTGCTCCTGGACCGCGCCGGGTTCGACATCGATGCGCAATGGGGCTGGTTCGACCGCCGCCCGTACACCGGCGGCGAGGATGTCGTTTTCGCGGCCACCCGCAGGTAGTTAGGGTTCCCCCATGCTCTGGATCATCCTCGGCGTCGTCGCGCTGCTCGTCGTCGCACTCGTCCTCTTCTACAACCGGCTCGTCCGGCTCCGGAACCGGGTCGAGAACGCGTGGGCGCAGGTCGACGTCCAGCTGAAGCGACGCTACGACCTGATCCCGAACCTCGTCGAGACCGTGAAGGGCTACGCGTCGCACGAGCGCGAGACGTTCGAGGCGGTCACGAACGCCCGGGCGGCCGCGCAGTCTGCGACCGGGCCGGCCGAGCAGGGTGCCGCGGAAGGCTTGCTCAGCGCCGCGCTCGGACGGCTGATCGCGGTCGCCGAGGCGTATCCGGAGCTGCAGGCGGACGAGAACTTCCGGCAGCTGCAGGAGGAGCTCGCGCAGACGGAGAACCGGATCGCGGTCTCCCGCCAGGTCTACAACGACACCGTCCTCACCTACAACACCGCGATCCAGACGGTGCCGGGCGTGTTCTTCGCCGGGCCGCTCGGGTTCACGAAGCGCGACTTCTTCGAGGTCGAGGGCGAGGCCCGGGAGGCGCCACGCGTCGCGTTCTAGCGGTCGCTGTCCTGGCGGCGCTCGCGCTCGCCGGGGACGCGGCCGCCAAGTCGTTCGCCCTGCCCGCGGCGGACGTGACGATCCAGGTCGCCCGCGACGGCAGCCTGCTCGTCGACGAGGTGATCGTCTTTCAGTTCGACGGCTCCTTCAGCGGCGCCTTCCGCGAGGTTCCGCTCCGCGAGGGCGAGTCGCTCGACCGGGTGGCGGTCTCGGAGGGAGAAGCCGCGTATCGCCCAGGCGCGTGCGCGGAGCTCGGGTGCTCGGACCAGCCCGGAACGTTCGGCACGACGCGGACGGACAAGGGCGTGCGAATCGTGTGGCACTACCGAGCGCAGTCGGAGCCGCGGCGCTTCCGGATCCACTACCGGCTGCGCGGGGTCGCGACGGCCTACGACGACGTCGTCGACGTGAACGTCAAGGTCTGGGGCGACGAGTGGGAGGTCAGGCTCGGCCAGCTCACCGCGACGCTGGTCGCGCCGGGCGACATCGTCCGCGCCTGGGGGCATCCCGTCGGCGTGCGCGGCGACGTGACGCTCGACGGCCCGCGCGCCAACCTGCGCGCGCTCGACATTCCGTCCGGCCAGTTCGTCGAGCTGCGGACGCTCATTCCACGGCGGGTCTTCACCTCGACCGCGGGAATGAAGGTGGAGAGCGGGCCGGGCCTCGAGAAGATCGTGGCCGAGGAGCGGGCGGATGCAGCGTCATACGAGCGCGACCAGCGCAAGATCGACGAGGCGCTCGACAACCTGCCACGAACGCTCGCGCTCCTTCTCCTGCTCGCGCTCGGACCCGCCCTCGCCGTGGTCGCCGTCGTCTGGTGGTTCTACGGCCGCGAGCACGGGACGTCCTACGACCGGGAGTACGAACAGGAGCCGCCGACGGAAACCCAGGCGGCGCTCGTGCCGGGTCTCCTCGCACAGGGCGGCACGCCGGGGTCGCTCGAGTTCACGGCGACGCTGTTCGACCTGATCCGGCGTGGCCGCTATCGCGCCGAGCCGGTGACGACCGAGCGGAAGATCTGGGGCGGGCTGAAGACGCAGCAGGTCGCGGACCTCGAGTTGTCGCTCGGAGACACCAAGCCCTCCGTGGAGGCCTTCGAAGCGCCCGTCGCCCAGGTCGTCGACTCGATCGTCGCCGACGGGCCCGAGCGGCTCTCGCTCTTCAGGGACCGGATCGAGGAGGACCGCACGGGGAACTCCGAGCGGTTCAACTCGTTCAAGTCCTCGGTGGGCACCGAGATCTCCGGCCGGAGGTGGTTCCTGAACGTGGGCCTGGCCATCCTCCTCGGCGCCGCTGCCGTGCTCGCGCTCGTCGGAGGGCTGATGCTCGTCTGGGGCATTCAGCTCGTTCAACGTCGTCGCGCCCACCTGGAGCAGCATCGTGAAGATCGCACTCGGCGTCTGCGGGCTCGTGAACGCCGTGGCGCTCGTCATCGCCGCCTTCAACCGCCGCCTCTGGCGCCGGCGCACAGCGGCCGCGCAGGCCGAGGCCGAGCGGTGGGAAGCCTTCCGCCGGTATCTCACCGACTTCCCGCGCCTCGACATCGCGCCGCCCGCGACGCTCGAGCTCTGGGAGCGCTTCCTCGTCTACGGAATCGCGTTCGGGCTGGCAGAGCGGGTGCTGCAGGGGGCGCAGCTCCACATGCCGGAGGCGCTGGCACAGGCGAGCACGCTCTACTGGATCGGGCCCTACGGCGACCTCGGATCGGGCCCGACCTCGATGAGCATCGGCGACCTGGCGGCAGGCTTCGGCTCGGCGCTTGCTCCCCCTCCTCCGGCTCCGGCGGGTTCGGCGGCGGCTTCTCGGGCGGTGGCGGCGGAGGCGGCGGTGGCGGCGGCGGCGGCGCTTGGTAGGCGAGCGGTGTCGGACTCGACTCGCGGCACGTGTCAGGAGTCTTGCGCGCTGAGCATCTGCTTCCGTAGATGCTGGCATCTTGCGCCGACTAGAGCTCGCGGCGCGAGCGCTCGTAGAGCGCGATCGCACCGGCGACGGCGACGTTGAGCGATTCGGCCGCACCGGACGTCGCGATCGTCGCGACCTTGTGTGACTGTCTCACTAAGTCTTCGGGAAGCCCTTGTCTCTCGGCCCCGAGGACGAACGTGACCTGGCCGGAAAGGTCGAGCTCGTGCAGCGGCGGGGCGTCGTGCGCGACGAGCGCCACCCGCGTTCCGGGCGCATCGTCGAACGCGAGCAGCGGGACCCGGAAGATCGCGCCCGCCGACGCTCGCAGGGCTTTGGAGCCGAGCGGGTCGGCGCAGCCCTCGGAGAGCGCGACCGCCGCGCCGAAGGCATCCGCGGCGCGCAGCAGCGTGCCGATGTTGCCGGGATCGGAGACGCGCCAGAGCGCCAGCGTCGTCTCACGCGGCTCGCGCGGCAGAGCAGCGGTACGGAAGACCCCGACGACGCGAGCCGGGTGTGGCAGCGTCGAGACGGCGGCGAGGAGCTCGGGCTCGATGCTCTCGCCGGCGACGAGGAGCTCGATCGGCTCGATTCCGGCCGCCGCTGCGGCATCGACCAGATCCTCGCCCTCGACCGCAAAGAGCCCGAGCTCCTCGCGCTTGCGTTTTTGCGCGAGGAGCTTCCGGACGAGCTTCAGCGTCGGGTTCGACGCCGAGGTGATCAGACGCTTACGGGCTTCGGCAGATTGGAGGACTCGAGCGCGGCCTTCGCCTGCTCGACGACGGCCGTGAACGCGGCCGGGTCGGAGACGGCGAGGTCGGCGAGCACCTTGCGGTCGAGCTCGATGCCGGCCTTGTGCAGGCCGGAGATGAACTGGTTGTACGACATCCCGTTCGCCCGGGCAGCGGCGTTGATGCGCACGATCCAGAGCTGGCGGAAGGTCCGCTTCTTGTTCTTGCGGTCGCGGTAGGCGTAGGTGAGCGAGTGCTCGACCTGCTCCTTCGCGTAGCGATAGCTGCGGCTCTTGAGGCCCCAGTATCCCTTCGCCTGCTCGAGAACCTTGCGGCGCTTCTTGCGCGCGTGGACTGATCGTCTTTACGCGTGGCATTACTTCAACCCCAGCAGCTTCTTGAGCCTCGGCGCGTCCACTTTCGCGACCGAGAAGTCCTTGTTGAAGGCGCGCTTACGCTTTGGTGACTTGTGCTCCAGGTTGTGGCTCTGCATCGCGCGGCGGCGCAGGATCTTCCCCGACCCCGTCACCTTGAAGCGTTTCTTCGCTCCGCTCCCGCTCTTCATCTTTGGCATCTGTCTTCACTCCTGCATTCTTTGTGGGGCCAAGCAGCATCACCATGTTCCGACCGTCGAGAAGCGGCGGTGACTCGATCACGCCGATCTCCTTGATCTCTTCAGCGAGGCGAAGCAGCAGGTCGCGTCCGCGCTCCGGGTGCAGATTCTCGCGCCCCCGGAACATGATCGTGACCTTGACCTTCGCGCGCGAATTGAGAAACCGCACGACGTGGCCCTTCTTCGTCTCGTAGTCGTGAATACCGATCTTCGGCCTGAACTTGATCTCCTTGACGTTGATCTGGGTCTGGTGCTTCCGCGCGAGCTTGGCCTTCTGCTCCTGCTCGTAGCGGTACTTGCCGTAGTCCATCACCCGCGCGACTGGCGGGTCGGCTTGCGCGGCGACTTCGACGAGGTCGAGGCCCTTCGAGTACGCATACTCCCGCGCTTCCTCGGTCGACTTGATCCCGATTTGCTCGCCATCCTCGCCCACCAGGCGCACCTGGGGAACGCGAATGTTCTCGTTGATCCGGTCCTGCGGCTGCGGTACGCGCCGGTCTTCCGGACGGCGTCTCGGCCTCAAAGGCTGTTCACCAAGCTCGTGGAATCCTCCTCATGGACGACGAAAAACCGCTGCAAGCAGCGGCCACTTTTCCTCGCAACAACCGGCTCGGTTGAACCCTCGCGAACACCAGTCATGACTGGGCTCGGGAAGGTGAGGGGCTGTGGTCCGCTCCTACTTTCAGGCCTCGATCGTAGCAATCTCTGCATGGAACCGTTGGAGCAGTTCCACGAGGCTCAGCGTCGACTGCTCTCCGCCCCGTTCGCGCACCGCGAGCGACTCGTCCGACTCGCGGTCGCCGTAGACGATCGTGAACGGGGTCTTCTCGAGCTCGGAGTCGCGGATCCGCTTTCCGACCGTGTCGTCCCGCTGATCGACCTCGACCCGGTAGCCCTCCGCTTCGAGCCGGCGGCGCAGCTCGTCCACTGCCTCGCGGTGGTCCTCGCCGACCGGGATCAGGCGCACCTGCACCGGCGCGAGCCAGAACGGGAAGGCGCCGCCGTAGTGCTCGATGATGATCCCGATGAAGCGCTCCAGCGAGCCGAGCAGGGCGCGGTGGATCACGATCGGCGTGTGCTCGACGTTGTCCGGCCCCATGTAGCGTGAGGCCGAACCGCTGCGGCATCTGCGCGTCCGCCTGGATCGTCCCCATCTGCCAGGAGCGGCCGAGCGTGTCCTTCATGTGCAGGTCGATCTTCGGGCCGTAGAAGGTTCCCTCGCCCTCGCCGATCACGTACGAGATCTCGTGCCGCTCGAGCGCGGCCTGCAGGATCCCCTCGGCTCGATCCCACTCCTCGTCGGTGCCGAGGCGGTTCTCGGGGCGCGTCGAGAGCTCCGCGTGCGGCGTGACGCCGAAGATCGCGTAGAGGTCCTTCGCGAACTCGATGCAGCCGTCGATCTCCTCCGCGACCTGCTCCTCGGTGCAGAAGATGTGCGCGTCGTCCTGGGTGACGTGGCGAACGCGAAGCAGGCCGTGGAGCGCGCCCGCGAGCTCGTTCCGGTGCAGCGTCGAGCTCTCCGCGTAGCGGATCGGGAGGTCGCGGTAGCTCCGGAGCTGGGAGCCGAAGAGGAGCATGTGCCCCGGGCAGTTCATCGGCTTCAGCGCGGCGTGGGGCTCCTCGCCCTCGCCGGCGACGAGGAACATGTTCTCGCGGAACTTCTCCCAGTGGCCGCTCGTGACCCAGACCGCCGTGTCGTAGATCAGCGGCGTCTTCACCTCCGCGTAGCCGCGCTTCTTGTTCTCGCGCCGGCGCAGGTCCTCGAGCTGGTTCCAGATCACCATCCCCTTCGGATGCCAGAACGGGGAGCCGGGCGACTCCTCGGACAGGTGGAAGAGGTCGAGCTCGCGGCCGAGCTTGCGATGGTCGCGCGCCCTCGCCAGCTCGAGGCGCTCGAGGTAGGCGTCGAGATCGGCCTGGGAGTAGAAGGCGGTGCCGTAGATCCGGGTCAGCTGCTTGTTGTGCTCGTCGCCGCGCCAGTAGGCGCCGGCGAGCGAGGTGAGCTTGACCGCCTTGATCGGCTTGGAGTTCTGGAGGTGCGGGCCGCGGCAGAGATCGGTGAACTCGCCCTGCGTATAGAGCGAGATGTCGCCCTCGGCGGTGTCGACGAGCTCCACCTTGTACGGCTCGTTCTCCTCGAGGAAGCGCTGCTTCGCCTCCGCGGGAGAGATCTCCTCGCGCTCCCAGGAACGGCCCTCCTCGAGCTCGCGCATGATCTCGGCCTCGATCCCCTCGAGGTCCTCCTCGCGGATCGGCTCGGGAAACTCGAAGTCGTAGTAGAAGCCGTTCTCGATCGGCGGCCCGATCGCGACCTTCACGCCCGGGTAGAGCCGGCGCACGGCCTCGGCAAGGAGGTGCGCGGCCGAGTGGCGCAGCACCGCGAGCGCGTCCGGGTCCTCGGTGTCGCGCGTCGTCAGGATCTGGATCGGCTGCCCGTCGGCGAGCGGCAGGCGCAGGTCCTGAACCGTCCCGTTCTGGCGGATCAGCACCGCCTGCTCGGCGAGCTTCGGACCGATCGCGCGCGCCGCGTCGAGGCCCGTTGCGCCGTCCGGAAGTTCGAGTTCGCTCGAATCGGGGAGAACCACTTTCATGAGCGATCAGGATACTCAGCCCCCGCGCGAGGACGACCGCAACGACGAGGTCGAGGGAACTCCCGTTCCCGATCCCGAGGAGGAGCAGGGCGACGCGGAGGACGTTCCCGACCGCGGACTAGCGAGTTCACGAGGAAAGGGGTGAACACATGCACAAGACGATTCAGGAGGCGATGACGTCGAATCCGACGACGGTCGAGCCGACGACGACGGTCCAGGAGGCCGCGACAGATCATGAAGTCCGAGGACATCGGCTCGCTTCCGATCGTCGAGGGCGACCAGCTCGTCGGCGTGATCACCGACAGGGACCTCGCGATCCGCGTCGTGGCGGAGGGCCGCGGCACGGACACGACCGTCGGGGAGATCGCGTCGAAGGACGTCGTCACCGTCGATCCGCAGCAGGGCATCGACGAAGCCGCACGGCTGATGGCCGAGCACCAGGTCCGGCGGCTGCCGGTCGTCGAGGAGGACGGCAGGCTCGTCGGCATCCTCGCCCAGGCCGACATCGCCCAGACCGGCCACGACGCGCTGACGGGCGAGACGGTGCAGCAGATCTCGCAATAGGACAACGCGAAGGAGGGGTCGAATGCCGAGCAAATCTGCGAACGTCAAGAACGAGAAGCAGTACGAGGCGCTGAAGGACAAGGGAATGTCGAAGGAGCGCGCGGCGAGAATCGCCAACTCGCCCGACGCCTCCAAGCACGGAGGTCAGAAATCGCACTCAGGCAGTGGCAACTCGTCGCAAGGCGGCACAACGGCACAGAAGAAGGCCGCCGGCCGCAAGGGCGGCAGGGCCACGGCGCGCAAGAGCTAGCCTCGCAACTCGTTCGACATTCGGCGGCGTCGCGCAAGAGCGCGGCGCCGCCGGCGTCTTTACGGAATGAATGCAAAAGTTTTGCACCTTCACCCTTGCCATCCACTTCGCCACTGCCGATAACTGACGCCGGGTGAGCGTTGCCGTCTACAAGGGGCCCTTTGGGCGTGAACAGGCCGAGCGCCTGCTCTGGCGTGCCGGCTTCGGCCCGCGCAAGGGCGAGGCTGCGTCACTCGCGAAGCTCGGCCTCGACGGCGCCGTTCGCTCGCTGACGCATCCGAAGGGCGAGAAGTGGGTCGGCCCGGCGCCGCACGACGACAAGGGCCGCCGGCTCGCTCCCGCCGACGCCTGGGGTCACGATCACCTGTGGTGGCTCGACCGGATGGTGCGCACCTCCCGCCCGCTCGTCGAGCGGATGACGCTCGTCTGGCACGACTGGTTCGCGACCTCGCTCGCCGGGGTCGGCTCGCAGAAGCTGATGCTCGAGCAGAACAAGCTCCTGCGCAGCCTCTCGCTCGGCTCCTTCGAAAAGCTGCTGAAGGAGATCACCAGGGACCCGGCGATGCTCCTCTGGCTCTCGGGCACGCAGAACACGAAGTGGTCGCCGAACGAGAACTACGGGCGCGAGCTGATGGAGCTCTTCACGCTCGGCGCCGGCCGCGGCTACACGGAACGCGATGTCCGCGAGCAGGCACGGGCGCTGACCGGATTCGAGAGCAGCTGGAAGAAGGGCGTCGGGTCAGTACAACTTCCGCTTCGAGAAGGACCGCCACGATGAGGGCAACAAGCGCATCTTCGGCAAGACGGGCGCCTTCGACTGGCAGGACGCCGTGCGGCTCTGCCTCGAGCACAAGCGGCATCCCTCCTTCTTCGTCGACAAGCTCTGGCGGTACTTCATCCCGACGACCCCCGATGCAGGCACTCGGCGCTCGCTCGAGAGCCTGTACCGCAAGGACTTCCAGATCCTGCCCGTCGTCGACGCGATCCTCCGCCACCCCGCGCTCTTCACCGGCCCGCGCATGGTCAAGCCGCCTGCCGTCTACACCGCCGGCATGCTGCGGGCGCTCGGACGCGGCGTCGACACGCAGTCCTGGGCCTGGCTCTCGAGCGGGTCCGGGCAGCGGCTGTTCATGCCGCCGAACGTCTCGGGCTGGGACGACGAGCGCTGGCTCGACACCGCCACGTTCCGCGGCCGCTGGGAGGTCGCGAACTACGCCACCCAGCCGTTCTCGCTCACCGACAAGCAGTCGGCCGCGCTGCCGGCCGAGCCGCAGGCCCTCGTCGACGGCGCGCTCGCCTTCTGGGGCAACCCGACGATCCGCCCGGCGACCAGGAAGGCTCTCCTCCGCTTCGCCACGAAGGCGATGTCCGATGCCGACGCGAAGTGGAAGCAGACGAGCTACCGGTTCCTCGTCGCAAACGGGCTCCGCCAGCTGATCGCCGTGTCCCCCGACCTCCAGACCTCGTAAGGACTTCTATGGCCCGCTGCTGCAACGACTTCTCGCGCACTGAGCTCTTCCGGCGCGCTACTGCCGAGGCGGGCCGCGGACTGCCCGCGATCGAAGCCGGCATGCCGCTCCCCGCCGGCACCGGCCTCGACCGGCGCAGCTTCCTCGCGCGCACCGCCGGACTCACGCTCGCCGTCTACGGCGGCGCGTCGCTCCTGCCGCGCGCGTTCGAGGAAGGGATCGCAGCCGCCACCGCAGCCGGACCGCAGAAGGTCCTCCTCTCCGTGTTCCTCGACGGCGGCGCCGACTCGCTCTCGATGCTCTTCCCGACCGCCGACCCGCTGTACCGCAGCCTTCGCCCCAAGCTCGGCCTGGCGGCCGATGCGGGAGTCCCGTTCGCCGAGGACAGCCGTCTGCGCTGGCACCCGTCGCTGACTCCGCTCGCGACTCTGCACGGCGAGGGCAAGGTGTCCGTGATCCCGGGCGTCGGCTACGCCGGCCCCGACCAGTCGCACTTCACGTCGCGCCACTTCTGGGAGGTCGGCGCGACGAACGACCAGCTGCGCACCGGCTGGCTCGGGCGCTATCTCGACCGCGTCGGCTCCCCCGACAACCCGCTTCAGGGCCTCTCGCTCGAGTCCCGTCTCCAGCCCGCCCTGGCGACCGCCCGGATGCCGGTCGCGTCGATCGACGGGCCCGACCGGTACCAGTTCTGGACCAGAAACGTGTGGGGCGATGTCGAGCGTCGGCTGCTCGACGCGATCGGCTCGCTCGGCGCCCTGCCGACCGGTGGCGACGCGGCGCTCATCCAGGCGACGTCCGCCGCACGCAAAGCTGCGCAGCTCCGCCGGCAGCTGCTGCCGTTCGCACCGAAGGGCGACAAGCCCGGCTTCACCAGCCCGGTCGTGTATCCCACCGGCGAGGACGACGAATTCCCACGCCGCCTGGCGGGTCTCGCGGCGATGCTCGGCGCAGGTCTGCCGATTCGGGTGGTGGCCATGAGCGCGCCCGGCATGTACGACACTCACGACGATCAGCCGCAGGCGCTGTCGGACGGCCTGAAGCTGACGGCGGACAGCCTGCTCGCGTTCCAGCGCGACCTCGAGGCTCGCGGTCTCGCCGACCGCGTGCTCGTCCACGTCTGGTCGGAGTTCGGGCGCCGCGCGAAGGAGAACGGCTCCAACGGCACCGATCATGGTGCGGCCGGTGCCGGCTTCGTGATCGGCTCCCGGGCGAGTGGGAAGATGATCGGCGAGTTCCCGGGCCTCGCGAAGCTCGACAAGGAGGGCAATCTCCGTGCGACGTCCGACTTCCGCGGCATCTACGGCTCGCTGCTCGAGCAGTGGCTGGGCACGGACGCCGACGGGATCATTCCCGGAGCCGGCAAGTACGGCCGCCCGAAGCTCGTCAAATGATCGCGACCGCGCTCGCGGTGCTGACACTCGCCGCGCCGGCGCCCGCACGGGTGCAGGTCAGTGCCGACGAGTTCAGCTATGTCCTCTCCCGGCAGTCGATCAAGGCAGGTCCCGTGATCGTGCAACTCGTCAACTACGGCGAGGACGAGCACGACCTGCGCCTCCGGCGCGCAGGCGGGACGCGGGTGTACCGGATCGGAAAAGTGCGTCCGGGCCGCCTCGGAGAGCTCGAGACGCGCTTCCTCGCCGGCCGTTTCACCCTGTGGTGCTCGCTCGCCGATCACCGCAAGCGCGGCATGCTCGCCACGCTCGTCGTCCGTCGCGCTTGACTTCAGCCGCGAGAAGCCTCTCAATCAAATTCGGGCAGCGGCACACGCGGATGCCTGGGGCTCCCGTTGCGGCGGGAGCCCCACCTCCATAGGATGCGACGTTCCATCTCTACGAGGGAGCCGTCATGTCGCTGCTCGAAAAGATCAAGTCGATGTTCTCCGGTGGTTCGTCGGCCGACGCCGATGCCCACGCCGGCCACGACCATTCCGGAGACGATCACTCGCACGACCACGAGCACGGCCACGACCACCCGGCCGATCCTGTGCCTGCGCCCGATCCGCTTGCGGACGACGAGAGCACGCCCTGAGTAGATAGCTCTCGCCCGCACCCGTTTGCAGGGGTCGCACGTTGTACATCTCAGAATGTCCCGCCTTGGAGGTCTCTGCGGCCTGGGTGCGGCCTTTGCCGGCCTCATTGCTGCACACGCGCTCGCCCTGGAAGTGCCGCCCCTACCCGGGGTGACCGTCACCACGCCCTCGCTGCCGGTGACGACGGCGCTCCCACCCCCACCTCCGCTTCCGGTCACGACGGCGCTGCCACCCCCGCCGCCGCCACCGTCGCTGCCGGTGACGACGGCGCTGCCGCCTGCCCCCGCACCGCCGCCGGTCACCGTCAAGACGCCGCCGGTCACGGTCAAGACGCCGCCGGTGACGCCGCCTCGCGTCACCAAGCCTCCGGCGCCCAGCCCGGTCGCTCCGCCGATCGTGACGACGCCGACGCGCTCCGCCGCTGCACCGGCATCTTCGGCCCCGGCACCCTCGGCGCCCGCGGGCGGATCGGCTTCGCAATCCGGAGGCAGCACGGGTTCGACCTCGTCGACCAGCTCGCGGACCGGCGCCGCACGGAGCTCCCAGCCGGCCTTCGCGACGCGTACGAATCGGCTTCGCGCGACCCCGCGACGCGCGAAAGGCCGCGTCGCGGTCCGGCTGGCGTTCACGCTCTCCAAGGCACAGCGACTCTTCCTGATCGTCCGCGGCCCGGTGCCGTCGTGCCAGGTGGTCGGCGTCATCCCGGTCCGCGGTCATCGAGGCGTGAACAAGCTGACCTTCGCCGGCCGTGCCCACGGGCGGAACCTCCGTCCCGGCAGCTACCTGCTGAGCCTCTCGACCGTCCGGCAACCGTTGGCCAACGCGCCGACGACGCTCGTCAAGGTCGTCTCGAAGCGCCGTTCGGTCCCGGCGAAGCCCGGCGCCGAAAAGCCGACGTGCGCTGATGCGCAGGCGAGCCCGACCAGTCCCTTCTTCCGGCTCCTGCGCGGCGAAGGCACCGGCGCAGGAGCCACCGCAGCGCGCGCCGGCCGAGGCGGCGCCGTCAGCTCGATCCCACCCGCGAACAGCGACGGGAAGCACGACGTGCTGGGCGTGGCGACGCCGGGCGCCGGGCTCGACTCGGGCTCTACCGCAGAGGGCCTCGGAAGGCTGGTCGCGATCCTCGTCCTGGCGCTGATCGGGGCGATCCTCCTGACGACGGTCGCGCTTGTGACGCGCTTCTTCCGCGGCAGCTGGAACCCGTAGAGAACGCCTACTTGTAGATCGCGACCGGGAGGATGACCGCGCCCGGAGGGCTCACCGTGACATCGGCGGAGAGCTCATCGCCCAGGGTCGGCGTGTCTTCGCCCTGGAAGCTGCCGATTGCCTCGTCCATGGCGAAGACGGGGTCGGTGTACGCGGCAACTGCCTTCCGGTCGACGTATACGTCGCTGGGGAGCCGCACCTGCCTGACGACCTTGCCGACGATCGTCACCGGCCCGGCCAGGAGGCTCCGTTCCTTGGTGAGGGCGTCGAGCGCGACCGGGAAGAGGAGGTCGGGTTTCTGGCTCGTCTCGAGCGCCTTGCCGGTGCAGGAGGCGAGCGGGACGGGCGGGTTGGCGCCGATTGCGTCATCGAATGTCTTCGCCGCCTTCTTCAGCCGGCGTTCGTCCGCCGGCGCGAGCGCGTAGGCGCCGAGGCCTGTCGTGGCTTGCGCGCCGCTGGCCTCAGCCTCGGCGATCTTGGTCGCCATGCGCTCCTCATCCGTGCCGTACACCGCAGTAGACCAGGCACGTTCGGCCGAGATCTCGGACCGCGACTCGGAGATGATCTCGTTCATCTGGACATACGTCGGCACGCGGAGCTTGCAGCCGGCAATCCGGATGAAGAAGCCCTCCGGGACGCCGCCGAGAGCCTTTGCGAAGGTAGCCGGCGGGCTCGAGGCATTCAGCTCGCGCAGATACCCCTTGTCACCGAGCCGGTCGAGCAGCCTGTAGAAGCGTGCCGTCTCCGTCGGAGTGACGGTCTCCTGGACGGTCTCGCCGCGCGAAGCCGAACCGCCCAGCTCGACGCCGCCTGCCGCAATTCCGCCGGTGCGCGTGTCCGTGACGTTGCGGGTGCGCGTCTCGCTCGAGGACAGGCCGCCCTCGATCTGACCCAGATAGACGAGGACGCGCGGGTTGTCGAGATAGGCGTACTCAGGCGGCGGGATGCCCGGGTCCTGCTCGAGGGCGCCGATGTCGTCGCCCCGCGACAGGTAGAGCCACACGAGCCCGACCACGGCGACGCCGACCGCGAGACCGAGGCCGAAGGTGAGGCGAGGGCGAGCCGGCAGCGGAACGTTTGCCGTGGTCGAGGACCTCCGTGAACGGCGGAACTACGGCTCGATCGTGGCAGGTGCGCGGGCGGGATTCAAGCCCGCGCTCTTCAGTCGCCGGCCGGAATCTGCTGCACGGCCCAGCCGTTGCCGTCCGGGTCGCTGAAGAAGACGAACGAGCCCCAGTCGAACTTCTGAACCTCGCTGACGTCGACGCCACCGCTCGACGAGCTCCGCACGAGCCGCGTCGATGTCCGCGACGACGAGCTGCAGTCCCTGGGCGGAGCCCGGCGGCGTGTTCACGAGTCCGGTCCCGAGTGCGATCGAGCACGCCGACCCGGGTGGCGTGAGCTGCACGAAGCGAATCTCGTCGCTGACCCTGTGGTCGTGGTCGGCGTGAAAGCCGACCTGGTCGACGTAGAAGCTCTTCGCGCGGTCGACGTCCGAGACGGGAACCGCCACCAGTTCAAGCTTCCAGTCCATAGGCCCCAACCCTAACCCACGATGCTCGGAAGCCAGTCCCGCACCGCGGCAGCCACCGCGTCGAGATCCGTCTTCAAGCTGTGATCCGCTGCGACCTCCACCACCGTGCGCCGCGAGCCGGCGGGTGGGATCCCGAACGCGTCTCGCGAGCCCTGCACGACGAGTGTCGGGACCGTCACCGCGTCGAGCTCGGAGAGACGACTCGGCGCGGGAGCCGCGCGGCGCGGTGGCTGGAGCGGAAACGCAAGGCAGAGCACGCCGACGGCGCCGGTCGCCGCCGCTGTGCGGCACGCCACGCGGGCACCCGAGGACCGACCGCCGACGATCAGCGGCAACCCGCGCAGCTCGCCGGCGCGCAGCTGGTCGACGACCGCCGTCCAGGCTGCGTCGAGCTGGCGTGCCGGAGCGGGAGAGCGTCGTCCCGGCGACACGGTAGGGCTGCTCGACAAGCGCGACGCTCACTCCCACCTCCCGTGCAACGTCGGTCACCGCCACGAGGTCCCGCGCCGTCACACCTCCGGCCGCTCCATGGCCGAGCACGAGCGCGGCTCTCGGCTCTTCGGCGGGATGCAGGTGCGCGTTCGCCCGGCCATGCGGCGTTTCCAGCTCGAGCACGCTCACGTGAGCTCCGCGTAGGGCGCAGAGACTTTCTTGGGCACGACCATCGCCCACGCGTCGATGACGAGCTCGCGCATCTCCTCGGCGTCGATGGCCGCCAGCCGAACGACCGCCCAGTTGTAGCGGAGGTCCGATTCGCGCGGCAGCATGAACTTGTCGGGCTCGGACTCCACCAGCGCTTCACGCCACTCCTTCGGAAACGCGAAGCCCATCAGGGTCTCGTCGCGCGAGAAGGCGAGGTAGACGATCCTGCCGACCCGGAACTTGACGCGGCCGCGCACAAACGCCTCCGTCGTGCGCGGCAAGGTGATCGCCAGCGCCCGCACCTCGTCTAACGTCACCACTGGAGGCCAGGATAGTCCAGCCGGGCTGTGCTATTCATCGGGCGTGGAGCACGCCGACGGTCAGCCGAGCGTGTTCGAGTGGGCCGGCGGCTCGGCCGCGTTCACTCGGATGACGCGTCTGTTCTACGAGAAGTACGTGCCCGCGGATCCATTGCTTGCTCCGCTGTTCGCCAACATGGCGGCCGATCACCCCGAGCGTGTGGCAGCGTGGCTCGCGGAGACGTTCGGCGGCCCGACGACCTACAGCGAGCAGTACGGCGGCTACGACTGGATGGTCTCCCAGCACATGGGGAAGGCGCTGACCGAGGCACAACGGGCTCGCTGGGTGCAGCTGATGAGCCAGTGCGCCGACGAGGCCGGCCTCCCCGCCGATCCCGAGTTCCGGGCGGCCTTCGTTTCCTACCTCGAGTGGGGCTCGCGGATCGCCCTCGAGAACTCGACCCCAGGCGCCACGCCGCCGACGCACATGCCCGTTCCGCGCTGGTCGTGGGTCGCGGGCGCGACTCCCGGCTCTCGCGCATCCGCCCTCGCTCCGCAATCCGAGGAGGCTCCCATGACCACGCCCGCCGACGACGAGCCGCTCAGCTTCGAGGCGCACATCAAACCGCTGTTCCGCGAGCGCGACCGAGCTTCGATGACGTTCGCCTTCGACCTCTGGTCGCACGAGGACGTCAGCCAGAACGCCGACGCGATTCTGGACGAGACTGCAGGAAGGCACGATGCCGTGCGACGGCGCGTGGCCGCAGGAGCGGGTCGAGACGTTCGAACAGTGGGCTTCGGCCGGCAAGGCCGCCTAGTTGCTGCTTCACCCGAACGCTCAGGGTTTGAACCCGGTGAGCTCGACGCCGGCGACTGCGAGTCCGTCGCGAACAACATCGATTCGATATGTCCCGTACTGGCAGGTGTCGATAGTCGAATAGCGTGAACAGAAAGGTGTTGATAGGTATGCCGTGCCAGACGTGCTGTAGCTGCTGATGTAAGGCGACTGGGTCGAAGACACCGCGCCGTTCGGAGTTACGAGCCGAAGCATGAGCGCTGCCGTCGACTCCACGTCCTGGAGCAGTTTCCAGCCCACGGTGACCGAATATGTGTAATAGGGATCGAATTGCGTCTTCGAGAGCGTCAGCTCCAAGGGATTCGACAGCCGATCCACTTTGATTGCGTATGTGCAGGCCGGTCCCCCGTTGAGAGTGACCTCGTACTTCCAGTCACCTCCCATCGGTGCGACGCCGTTGCTGCCCTTCACGGAGTATTTGACCCTGTACCCGGAGTACCGCTGCCCTGTGTTGTCAAACGTGTCGTCGCCGTAGACGGTGCCATCAGGCCGGAGCAGGCGGTAGCGCAACGAAAACGGATCCGCTGTGGCCGATGGACGATTCAACCGCGCGGTGAAATAGAGATCCTGGCTTGCAGCCCGGACTGAATATGACTTCGCGCCTGGATCAGACGAGTCTGTAGTCGAAGCCCAGCAATCCGAGATAGCCAGTAGCGATGAGGGAGGCGGAGGCGGGAGCGGAGGAGGCGTCCCGCCCCCACCACCGCCACCATCCTTTGTCGGGCAGCCAGCTATGCCACCGTTTACATAAGCCCGACATAGGTCAAGGCGAGCCCGTGGGCCCCACCAACGCACAAGATCAAGCCCAACAAGGACGCCTGCTGTGCGCTGGCCGAGTACGTCCTTGGAGCCGAGCCCGATTTGCAGGATTCCCACGACCCGGCCGCTGTCATCGATGAACGGAGCCCCGCTCGCGCCCTCAGCCCCCAGCATCTTCACCGCGAGGAGTGGGACGCCATTTCGCTTACCCCGCCAGATGATCTTGCCCTGATTGAGACTCAGCCGGTTGCCGAGCGGGTACCCGACCATCCCGAGGTTCGTTCCGGCCGGTGGCCTCGACGCTCTGACTCGAAACACAAAACCAGGAGCGGCTCGATCGAGCTTCAGTGTCGCCAGGGTCCTCGCGTCCTGCGCTCGTGCCGCTCCGCCAGTAGACCCAGCGCTTGCCTGCAAAGCGCTCGCCTGCGATTGTGACGCGAGTCCGACAAGAACCCTCGAGCACGTGTCGCGCCGTCATCACCACAGACTCGCCGACGAGAAAGCCTGTGCCCTGACCGAGTGGCTTTCCACCACAGCCGAACGTCTTGATCAGAGCGACACCGCTTGACACCTCTTGGAAAAGACCCGGAGAGACATCGATCGCAGCGTTCGACGGAGCAACGAACGCACCGAACGCGATACCCGTAGCGATGACGGGCCCAACCAATCTTCGAATCGGGCGGCCGCAGTCAAGCATTTTGCGATCTCCTGGTAGTAGTGACAAGCATCACCCACGCAATTGGACGCAGCCGGACGACGCCTTTACTCGCAACCCAACCCGTCGTTGTCGCCGTCGAGCCGGTACGGATCCGAGCCGAGAACGCGAACCGGCGCGACGCCCAGCGCGCGGATGTCCGCGCAGTCCAGGTCGCCGACGATCGGCAGGCACGGCGAATAGGACGCGTGGCATTCGAGCCCGAAGGCGGCGGAGTCGGGACCGGCACAGGTGCAGGCGCAGGAGCGGGGGCACAGGCCTTCCACTGCCCCGCGGTCGCGCCCTTTGCCGCCGCTCCCGCGTTCCTGTAGGCGGACAGCCGCTCGAACGGATTCCGGTACACGTAGACCTTCGCGAAGCCGCCGGCGATCAGTTGATAGCCGAGGTCCTTCCCGCCGGGGAGCCAGACGTAGGCGAGGAGGCGTCCGTAGCGATCGCGTGTGTCCTGGGTCGCGTCACCGCGGAGGACGACCTGCTTCGACATCGCGAGCTGGCGTGCGCGTGCGGTGGCCTGGGAGAAGTAGCAGACACCTCGTTCGGGCGTGTCGATCCCGATCAGCCGGATCCGCTCTCGTCTTGCCGCTCGTCAGCCGGACGTCCAGCGTGTCTCCGTCCACGACGTGCGTGACCGTGCCGCGGTAGGTGAACGCTCCGGCAGCGGCTGCGGGGCGTCGGGCGCTGCCGGTCGCGACGCACGTCAGCGCGACGCCACGAGCAACACGAGCAGAGAAGTTTTACGCATGTACGGCAGGTTACTATGCTTTTCAAAAGTTGCAAGGATAGGTTTCGAAGAGGTCACTGCACAGAGAGCGCGGCGCTCGATCCCGCCTCGCCCGGGCCGATGAACGGATGCGGGTAGCGGACGGCCGTCCCTTCCGCCTGAGGCACCTGACGGCCGAACTGGAGGAATGACCGATGTCCCTGCGCACTGCTCTCCTGACCGTGCCGGCCGCCGTTGGCCGCCCTCGCCCTCGTGGCGACCGCGACGGGCGCCAACAAGCCCGGCGACCCGTGTCCCAAGGATGGTGAGATCGCCGATCTCAACGGCGGCAAGATCCAGTGCGTCATCGGAACCTGGCAGCCGTACTGCCGGGCGGCGGCACGCCGGCGCAAGCCGGGCAGCCCACGGCGTCGGCCGTGAAGACGGCTGCGATCTTCACCAAGGTCGGCATCGCCCTCTCTGCGGACACCTTCTCGAGCACCGGGAAACAGGTCGCCGACGTCACCGCAGTCCGCCTCGCCGACGGTCGCGTCCGCCTCTACGCCTTTGTCGCCCCCGACGGCATCCGCAGTGCGATCTCGACCGATGGCACCGGGACGCGGTTCGTCGCGGAACCCGGCCGCCGAATCACCTGGGCACCGGGCGGCCAGACGCGCGCGTACAAGCTGTCCGACGGGCGCGTCCGCCTCTTCTACCTCGACGGCGGGAGCATCAAGTCGCGATCTCGAAGCGACGGTCTCAGCTTCACCGACGAAGGCGTCCGCATCACGACCGCTGCCGCCGGCTTCGAGCCCGGCGGGCTCAGCATCGTCAAGGTGGGCAGCGGCTATCGCGGCTACTTCTCGAACCTCGAGAAGCCCGGCGACACGGCGAACGCGGGTCGCCCGTACCGCCACCTCGCCGGACATGCTGACGTGGAAAGTCGGGCGATACATCGCCGGAGAATCCGGCTCGATCAAGAAGGGCGCGTCGCATCCGTTCGCGATCTCCAACGGGAAGACGATCGCCCTCTACTACAACGGCGACCGTGGGCTCCTTCTACGGGACGCTGCGCGCGACCAGCACCGACGGCGTGACGTTCTCGAACGAGCGCGCGATCCTTCCTGGTGCCGGCGACCCGCAGCTCCTTGCGCTCCCGAACGGGAAGACACTCCTCTACTACGGCGAGAAAGTCGCGGGGAAGGGCTTTGGCGTCCTCGTCGCCCGGACTGGGGCGAATCCTGTGTCGGCGACGACGAAGTAGCTCGCGCTAGCCGGAGAACTCGGCCAACAGCGGCCCAACGTCGGCGAAGGCGACTTCGAAGTCAGCCCTCTCCTCGAGCTCGACTCCCGCGATCGACAGCATGCGCTCGATGAACTGCCCGCGAGCGACCTGATGCCGAGCCGCGACCTCGCGGCTCTCCCAGAAGGTGAGCCCGATCGCCGAGCCTTCCCCGGTGAGCATCAGAAATCCGTCGAACCCTTCGATGTCACGCAGCCAGCGCACCATCTCTTCAGCGACGATCGTCGCGTCCTCGACCGGCTGATCCGTGATCTTGGCGCGCGTGAGACTGACGTACACGACTCCCCTTCCCCTGGCACGGCTGGCCGGGGAATCTTCGCAGGTTCCTCGAGGCCGACAGAAGTAGCATCGTGCTACCCGTGTCTCCGGCGGCTACCACCTCGCTCTATGTCCTGCTCGGCTGCCCTGTGGCGGGCAATCCGACACAGGAGATGATCGAAGCGGCCTTCGCCGCCGCAGGTCTTGATGGCCGCTATGTGTCGCTCGAGGTGAAGGAGGCAGCGCTCGCAGACGCAGTCCGCGGGTTACGCGCTCTGGGAGTCCAGGGTGCTCACGTCACGGTGCCGCACAAGGTCCCTGCCTTGCCGATGCTCGACCGGCTCACCGAGGCCGCGCGCCTGGCCGGAGCGGTCAACTGCATCAAGCGAGAAGGCGACGCGCTCATCGGCGACAACACGGACGGGAAGGGCTTCCTCTCCTCGCTGAGAAGCCTGACCGACCCGGCGGGCAAGTCGACGGTCGTGATCGGCGCGGGCGGTGCCGCGCGGGCGATCGTCGCGGAGCTGTCGCTGGCGGGCGCGGGGCGAATCACGGTCGTCAACCGGACGCTTGCCAAGGCCGAGGAGGTGGCCGCGGCGGTCGGCGCGCCGTGCGAGGCAGCGCAGCTGACGGAGCCCTGGACGGTGCCGGCGAACGCGGAGATCGTCGTGCAGGCAACCACGATTGGGATGGGTGACTCGGACGCAAGGTTGCCGTTGGTCTGGACGGAGGGAGCCGGGATTGCAGCCGACGTCGTGATCGCACCGCCACGCACGGCCTTCCTGCGCGATGCCGAGGCTGCCGGCCGGCAGACGCTTGCGGGTATCGGGATGCTGGTCGAGCAGGCCGTCATCGGCTTCCGCTGGTGGACCGGCGTCGAGCCGGACGCAGACGCGATGCGCGACGCGCTGATTCGGGAACTGGAAGCGGAAGCGCCGGTGGGCTGAGCGCGGTGAGCGTTCGCTTCGGCTTCAGCGTCACACCAGGAGCGCCGCTCGGCGTGGGCGAGGAGATGCGACGCGCCGAGGACCTCGGCTACGACCGGTTCGGCGTCTGGGATTCGCCGGCGCTCTTCCGGGAGCCCTGGACGACGCTCGCCTCAGTCGCGCGAGACACCGACCGGATCCGACTGGGCACATGGGTCACGAATCCCCTCTCGCGCCACCCGTTGGTGACGGCGGCATGTGCGGCAACCGTCGATGACCTCGCACCCGGCCGCCTCTATATCGGCATCGGCGCGGGTGGCACAGGGGTCTGGCACCTCGGCATGGGTACCGCGAAGCTCGCCGAGTTGGAGGCCTACGTCCTTGCCGTGCGCGGTCTGCTCGAGACCGGGAGCGCGGAGTGGCAAGGTCACGCGCTGACGTTGCCCTGGGCGGGTCCGCGCCGCATCCCGATCATCATGGGTGCGCATGCCTCCCGCTCGCTCCGGCTCGCAGGAAGGATCGCCGACGGCGTCGTGATCGGCCTCGGGATAACGCCCGATGTCATCGCGTCGTCGCTCGAGTTGCTCGACGCGGGCGCCCGTGACGGCGGCCGCTCAGCCGAGGACCTCGAGGTCTGGTTCACGTCGTTCTGGTGGGCCGACGAGGAGCCGGGCAAGGCGAAGGCCGATGGGGCCTGGTCGGCGACGGCGTTCGCCCTGCACTTCGCCGACTCGGGTGTCGAGCACAAGTTCCTCCCCGAGGAATTCAAGGCGCCGCTGCTGGAGATCGGCAAGGCCTACGACCTGAAGAGTCACGGCCATCCGAGCGACGAGCAGAAGGCCGAGTACGTCGAGCTCGCCGACCGGCTCGGCGTCGGCCCCTACCTGCGCGAGCGGTTCATGTTCGCCGGCACTCCCGACGAGGTCGAGACGCAACTGCGTGCGGCCATGAACGCGGGAGCGCGCAACTTCGACGGTGCGATCGACGCAGATCAGCCCGAGCACGAGCGCCGGATCACGAACTGGGCGCGGTTGGTTCTGCCGAGATTCGCGGCGGAGCGAAGCGCGTGATCGACCTGCTGATCACGGGCGGCCACGTCGTCACGCCCTTCGAGGAAGGCGAGCTCGAGATCGGGATCAGCGGCGAGACGATCGCCTACGTCGCTCCACCGGGGGCGGTGGAGGCTGACGCGGGCCGCGTGATCGATGCGAGCGGCAAGCTCGTCTTCCCGGGCGGCGTCGAGCCGCACGCGCACATTCACGAGCCGATGCACAAGGGCTGGTCGCAGGGGCGCGAGGAGTGGCTGCAGCCGCCGGAGGGCGCCACGCGCGCCGCGCTCTTCGGGGGCACGACGACCGTCGTCTCGTTCGCGTTCATGGACGTCCACGTCGATCAGCAGGAGTTCGACGCCAATCTCGCCGTCGAGCACCGCCGCCGGATCTTCGATCCGCGCTCGTACGCAGACTTCGCCTTCCACCCCGTCTTCACGGGCACTCCGTCCGACGCGACGATGGCCTCGATCGCGGATGCAGTCGCAGACGGCACCGCGACCTTCAAGTTCTTCACCACCGACCTCACCACCACCCAGTCCGGGATCCGGCTCGACAACGGCTCGGCCCGAACGCTGCTCGAGGAGTGCGCGCGGCTCGGCGCGATGGCGATGGTGCACGCGGAGGACGACGACCTGATCAAGTACATGGAGGCGAAGCTCCGGCGGGACGGGCGCACCCAGCTCGGCAACGCGCACCTCGTGCACACGAACCGGGGCGAGGAGCTGGCAGTGCGCACGATCGCCGCTCTGGCCGAGGACGCGGGCGCAGCCGTCTACTTCGCCCACGTGTGCGGGGAGGAAGCGCTGGACACGATTGCGGCGCGGCGCGCGGCAGGACAGCCGGTCTACGGCGAGGTGCTCCACAACTGCCTGTGCTTCGCACTCGACGACTACGAGAAGCCCGATGGCGCCAAGTACCACATCGGCATGGGTCTAAGGCCGCGCGAAGACTGCGACGCTCTCTGGCGCGGGCTCGCCGACGGCCGCCTGTCGACGCTGGCGACCGACGAGTACACGACCTCGTATGCGATCAAGATGGCCGGCACGGACATCGAGTCGACTCCCGGCGGTCATGTCGGCATCGAGACCCGCGGCATGATCGGGTTCTCGGAGGGAGTCGGCAAGCGCGGCTTCTCGCTCCAGCGCTTCGTCGAGATCTTCGCCACGAATCCGGCACGCGTAACCGGCCTCTTCCCGCGCAAGGGCGTGATCGCCCCCGGTAGCGACGCCGACCTCGTCCTCTGGGATCCGGCCGTCGAGCGCACGATCACGATCGCCGACCTGCACCACGACGGCGACTACAGCCCGTGGGAGGGCTGGCAGGTGAAGGGATGGCCGGCGACTACGATCCTCCGCGGCAGCGTCGTCGTCGAGGACGGCAGGCTCAACGCGGAGCCTGGATTCGGGCAGTTCGTTCCACGCAAGCTCAACCCCGACGTACTCGCTCGTCCGCTCTTATGACGGCCGGCCCAGACGATCGCGTCGCGAACACCGTCGACCAGTCGTTCGCGATGCTGATCACCGTCCACTCCTCCGCCCGCGCCCGCTCCAGCGAGTCCTCTGCACCGGCCGTGTAGGCGAACTCGCGCTCGGCGTCGTCGTGGAGGACGAGCAGGCGGAGGAACGGCTTGTCCGTGTGCTGGGTGAAGTCGAGCATCTGGAGGTCGCCGTTGGAGTTTCCTGCGGCGAGGATCGGCCGGCGGCCGATGCGACTCCAGATCCGGATCGGCTTCTGCGGGCCATCGTCGAGCACGTCGGCCTCCGGCTTGCGCGTGATGGTGCCGCCTCGGTCGTCGGACGTGTAGTCGAGCGCGATGGAGCTCCCGATCACCCGGTCGCGCGGGATGCCGTACACCTCCTCGCTGATCGGCCGCATGAAGTCGCGGCCGCCGCCAGAGGCGATGTAGTTCGAGAACCCATTCGCCTCGAGGTACCGCAGCAACTCGACCATCGGCGCGTATGCGCACTCGAGGTAGCCGCGACCGAGGCGTCGGATGTTGCGCCGAACGGAGGAAGGAGTCCGCCTGCTCCTCGAAGTCGTCGACAGCTGATCCCCGCGTGCGCGGCGAGGACGCCACCCAGGAGCGTGCGCACGTTCGTGTCGTCGCCCGCGTAGTGCTCCTCCATCACCGTTCCCAACCAGGCGTAGTCCCGGTCGTACGCCGCCTTCCACGGCTGCTGCTCGCGCAGCGCGGGATCGGCCTCGGCCATCTCGTGGAGCCGGCGAAGGATGAAGTCGGCCTGGATCGGCAGCGGCTTCTCGCACCAGAGCGTGCCGTCGTTGTCGAAGACCGCGATGCGTTCGTCGGGCGGGACGCCGTCCGCCGTCACGCGCTCGACGAAGCCGAGCACCGCGTCCTTCGTCGGCCCGTCGTTCCAGGAGGCGAGTGGCTCGGCCATGCTCAGTGTCCCGCCGCGAGCGCAGCCTCGAGCTTCTCGACCACCTGGTCGATCGTGAAGCTCGGCGGCTCCTGACGCGGCGGGAACTCCTTGAACGTCTCGAGGAACTGTGCGGCCACTGTCGTCCCGGCCAGCGCAATGTAGGCGTTATCGAGGATCCAGTCGTAGTAGGTGTTCGAGGTCACGTCCGCACGCTCGAACGGATCGGTGCGCAGGTTGAACAGCTTCGGGACGCGGAGCGGCACGAACGGCTCGGCCCAGATCCGCAGCGTTCCCTGCGCCCGCTGCTCCATGAAGACGACTTTCCAGTTGTCGAACCGGAGCGCGAGCACGTCCCCGTCGTCGGAGAAGTAGAGCAGACCCGGTCGAGGGCTCTTCTCGGTCTCGCCGGTCAGGTACGGCACCAGGTTGTAGCCGTCGATATGCACCTTGTAGGTGGTGTCGCCGATCGTGTGCCCCGACTTCAGCTTCTCGACGATCTCGGGCTCGCCGGCTGCGGCGAGGAACGTCGGCAGCCAGTCGTGGTGCTGGACGATTTCGTTCGAGACCGTCCCGGGGGCGATTTTCCCGGGCCAGCGGATGAGCTCGGGAACGCGGAACGCGCCTTCCCAATTCGAGTTCTTCTCGCTCCGGAACGGCGTCATGCCGGCATCCGGCCACGAGTTCATGTGCGGCCCGTTGTCGGTCGAGTAGATCACGATCGTGTTGTCGGCGATCCCGAGCTCGTCGAGCTTGTCGAGGAGCGCTCCGACCAGCTTGTCGTGGTCGATCATCGTGTCGTGGTAGGGCGACTGCCAGCGCCCCGACTGGCCGACGCTCTCCGGCTTCGGATGGGTGCGGAAGTGCATGTGCGTCGTGTTGAGCCAGACGAAGAACGGCGTCCCGTCGGCGGCCTGTCGATCGATGAAGTCGAGCCCGTGCTCGAGCACCTCGTCGTCGATCGTCTCCATCCGCTTCTTGTTCAGCGGGCCCGTGTCCTCGATCCGCTGCTTGCCGACGCGGCCGAAGCGCGGCTCTTCCGTGTCGTCGTCCTCGTCCGTCGCCCAGGAGTGGATGACGCCGCGCGGGCCGAAGCGATCCCGGAAGTTGGGGAAGTCCTCGGCAGGGGGCCAGTTCGGCTGCTCCGGCTCCTCCTCTGCGTTCAGGTGGTAGAGGTTGCCGAAGAACTCGTCGAAGCCGTGCACGGTCGGCAGGTACTTGTTCAGGTCGCCGAGGTGGTTCTTGCCGAACTGCCCCGTTGCGTAGCCGTGCGGCTTCAGCAGCTCCGCGATCGTCGCGTCCTCGGCCTGGAGGCCGACGTCCATGCCGGGAACGCCCACCTTGCTCAGCCCGGTGCGGTAGACGCTCTGCCCGGTAATGAACGACGACCGCCCCGCGGTGCAGCTCTGCTCGCCGTAGGAGTCGGTGAACCGCATCCCCTCGTCGGCGATCCGGTCGATGTTCGGCGTCCGGTAGCCCATCAACCCGTCGCTGTAGCAGCTGAGGTTCGTGATCCCGATGTCATCGCCCCAGATGACGAGGATGTTCGGCTTTTCTCCCTGAGCCATGCGTCCTCCCTGTCCAGTCCAACCTTCCGCGGCTGCTTCGGACGATCCCAGAACGGAGCTCATCGCCGACTTCACCCCGTCCGGGTGATCGTTCGCGGGAATATGCAGCGCCTCCCCGGTGTCCTGGAGAGCAAGGACGTCAACGAAGGGAGAAGTCATGCACGCCGTGACCCGCGTACCCGCCATCCTCACCGCCATCGTCGCGCTCGCTGTCTCGGCAGCGCCCGTCGCCTCGGCGGGCGGGTCAAAAGGCATCGTCACCGACAACAAGGATCCGGACAAGCTCGGCAGGCGCCGAAGCAGGGGGCAATCGTCTACAACGGCCACGCAGGCTTGGGCGCGAACATCAAAGGGAGGAGGTCTGATGCGGAATACGCCTCCGAGACGCTCGAGGACGCAGCTCGTGCCTCCGCTTCGGGCTCGAGCACAGGCTCCTCGACGCCGGCGATGCGGTAGGCGTCGGCCTGATCGAGCGTCTCCTGCTCCAGGAGAGCGCGCGCGAGCGCGTCGAGCCGGCCGCGTTCGCGCTCGAGCAGGCCGGTGACCTCGTCCTCGGCCTCCTCGACGATCCGCCGCGTCTCCTCGTCGACCCGCTCCAGCGTCGCGGGCGACGCGGGCGTCGAGCCGGGCAGCAGGAACCCGTCCTGCGGGCCGTCGGCGATCGCCAACGGGCCGAGCTCCTCGCTCATGCCCCAGCGGGCCACCATTCCGCGCGCGATCCTCGTCAGGTTCTGGATGTCCGACTCGGCGCCGGTCGTGGTGTCGCCGTACACGACCTGCTCGGCCACGCGGCCTCCGAGCGCCACCTTGATCCTGGCGACGAGCTCGTGGCGCGAGTAGCCGTACCGGTCGGTCTCCGGCGTCGAGAGCGTCACGCCGAGCGCCTGCCCTCGCGGGATGATCGAGACCTTGCGCACGGGGTCGGCGCCAGGCGTGAGCATCCCGACGAGCGCGTGGCCCGACTCGTGGTACGCGGTGCGCTCGCGGTCGGCGTCCGTCATCACGATCTGGCGCTCGGCTCCAAGGATGATCTTCTCGATCGCGTTCGTGAAGTCCCGCTGCTCGACGGCTGCGTTGCCCCGCCGGGCCGCGAACAGCGCAGCCTCGTTCACGATCAGGGCGAGGTCGGCGCCCGTGGCTCCCGGCGTCGACGCCGCGATCTGCTCGAGATCGACGTCGGGTGCGAGCGGCACCGACCGCGTGTGAATCTCGAGGATCTTCGCGCGGCCGGGCTTGTCCGGCGGCTGGACGGCGATCCGGCGGTCGAAACGACCCGGGCGGAGTAGCGCCGGATCGAGGATCTCGGGGCGATTCGTCGCCGCGAGCACGATCACGTTCGTGCCCGGCTCGAACCCGTCCATCTCCGTCAGGATCTGGTTCAGCGTCTGCTCGCGCTCGTCGTGCCCGCCGCTGATGCCGCCGCCGCCACTGCGGGAGCGTCCGATCGCGTCGAGCTCGTCGATGAAGACGATGGCGGGAGCGCTCTCCTTCGCCTGCTTGAACAGGTCACGCACGCGGGACGCGCCGATTCCGACGATCGCCTCGACGAACTCGGAGGCCGACAACGAGAAGAACGCCGCCTCCGCCTCCCCCGCTACCGCGCGGGCGAGCAGCGTCTTACCCGTCCCCGGTGGGCCGTAGAGGAGCACGCCGCGGGGAATGCGGGCGCCGAGCCGGGTGTAGCGCTCCGGGCTCTTGAGGAAGTCGACGATCTCGACGAGCTCCTGCTCCGCCTCGTCGATGCCGGCGACGTCGTCGAACGTGACGCGGTGTTGCCCGCCCTGCTCGAGGCGGCGGGCGGTCGACCGGCCGAAGCCACCGAGAACGCCGCCACCCGGCCTGGCGCCGCATCAGCCAGACGAAGAACCCGACCAGCACGAGCGCGGGCGCGAGCCCGAGAAGGAGGCTCAGCAGAAAGCTGCGGCCCGCATCCGGCGCTCTGGCGTTGATGACGACCTCCTGGTCCGTCACCACCTTCGTCAGCTCGGTGCGATCGATGAACGCCGGAACCTGCGTCTTGAACCGGTCGACCTCGACGGGCTTGTCGTCGCCCGGTGGGTCGTACGTCGTGGGCTTCTTCAGCTCGCCCTCGATCGAGTCCTCACGCGAGGTGATCGCCTCGACGTTCCCGGCCTCGACCTGCTCGAGGAAGAACGGCTGGTACGGCACCCGCGGGCGGTCCGGCGGCGCGCCGGTGAGGAACGAGAGCAGGAGGTTGAGGACGAGAAGCCCGACGAAGAACGCGAGCAGGGCCCTGCTGCGTGGAAACATCGGCGGCTTCGCCGGCTGCTTCCCGCGGCCGTCGGGCGCCGGATCCACTCGCCAGCCACGTGAGCGGTCCGGCGCATCCGATGGCGGCCTCGGTGGCGTTGCTGCGGGAGCTTGGTCAGGCACGTCAGGACAAGTTAGAGGAGAACCCGCCCGCGCCGGGCATTGCCTCGGCCTGGCTTGCGCCCCAGATCCAGGATGCCGGAGCGGAGCGGAGCGCGGACCTAGCCGATCAGGATGGCGATGATCCCGTTTCGGCTCGGCTTGAGCGAGCCGCTCTTCATCATCGTGTTCGACGTCCCGTCCGGGACGCCCCCGGTGAGTTGGTGCGGCTTGGGCCGGGCCTTCACCGAGCTCGAGCGCGACTTGGCCATGCACGAATCGTCCGTGTAGTCCATGAAGGCGTCACGGTCCCTTGCACAACAGTTGTGGACGGAAGCGGTGGCTACCTTCGGGAAGCCGACCTCTTCAATAAGCGTGCATCCGACTGTGCCGCGAGGCGGCGGCTTCCGGCCTTGGGTGATTCCGTGGTCGTAAACCGCGGGCTTCGGCTTCGTCGTCAACCCGAGCGGCGAGGACAACAGCCCTGCGGACGCGGGTGACGCCGAGACGGCGAGCGCGACGATGGCGGCGAGTGATGGTAAGTGCGCGAAACACGATGATTCTCCCTCCGTTGATGTCCATGCTCCCTAGGACACCGGGGAGGGGCTGCGTATTCCCGCGAACGGGAGGCAAGTCTCCCGCGACCGGGACCCACGCACACAATTCCCCCCGCGGGGGAGGGCGCCTGGAGTCCGGGCGCAGTCGGCGGAGGGTGAACGAGTGCCCGCGGCCGTAGACACGCCGTAGACACGCTGTCCGCGAGCCCGCATAGAGACTCGGGCTGCGGCCTGACCCCCAGCTACACCAGTTTGGGCGCTCATGGTTCGTGACCGTGGCACGCCGACTCTTGGCGAGCGTCTAAGCGTTGGCCCGAGCGCAGCGCGAGGGTCCGGCTGGGCGAGAGTACGTTGCGATCCCGCATTGGCCAAAGGCCTGGCCGAGGAGGAGACCCCCCGGCTGCGTGCTCGCTGCCGCTTCCTTTTGAGGGCAGGGGAATTTGCGGTGTCCGATCGCGACCTGGCCGGAATTTCGTCCTGCGGCACCTGTATGGAAGTCCGCACCCCCTCCCCCTCGGGCGCGAGCGAGCATTGGGGCCCCCTCAACGGGAGCCCCGCCTTCCGCGCGCCAGCGCTGCTGCGAGCCCGAGGTTCCCTTGCGTTCAGCGCCTGAGGCTATCGAGCTTGCGGGGTCTGCTCTTTGCCCAGCCTTCGCGAGCCTGCGCCCACTCGCGACTGAGGAGTTGGGCTTGAGGCTCTTCGGACTGTCCCGCTCGCAGGAATACGCAGCCCCTTTCCGGTGTCCTAGAGAGCAAGGACATCAACGAAAGGGGAAAGTCATGATCCGCGTACTCACCATCGTCACCGCCGTCGCGGCGCTCGCCGTCTCCGCGGCACCCGCGTCCGCAGGGCTGTTGTCCTCGCCGCTCGGGGCGGCGGGAACTCCGTCGGGTGGCGAGGTCGTCCCGGGCTTCATCATGAGTGACGGCCGGATCTGCAACCCCCGCTGGGGCTGTTGAGGCCGCTCGCCCCGCTCGGCTCCGGTCGGGTGGGGCGAATCACCTACCGACACAAGGGGGTACATCATGTTCCGCGTACTGACCATCCTCGCCGCCATCGTGGCGCTCGCCGTCTCGGCAGCGCCCGTCGCTTCGGCAGGTCCCAACTCCAAGACGACGGGGCACAGTGCTGGCCTGGCTCCAGACTTCGGTATCTATCTCAGCTTACGGAAGGCCCCGCCCAAGCCGCCGGGCCTCGGGGTGACCTATTTCAAAGGCGAGCTGGTCGGGATCGAGCCCAGCTTGCGGAAGGCCCTGCCCAAGCCGCGGGGGATCTCGGGGGACGTTTACCACTACGGAGCAACGCGAGTCACCCCGAAGGTCCGCGGCGCTGGCTACGTCGCCAACCACACCGACGGCACGGTGAGCGTCATGTTCCTCCACGGCGACTTCTCCAGCTGACCGGACGTTCCGGCGCGAACTCGCCCCGCTCGGCTCCGGTCGGGCGGGGCGACTGCAGTCGGTGAGCGACCTGCGTGGGCTCTCCTTCCCAGACCTGGAGGTACTGGTCGCCGCCCACTTCATCGACCTGATCCGAGAGGCCGGAGAGGAAGGTCCTGGGATGTTGGAGCGACGTGTCAAGACGCTCGCCCCGGCGGAGCGGCAGCGCCTGCGAGCCGCACTCGACGTTGCCGCCTGAAGTTCATTCGGGCAGTGGCCTACCGGAAGGCTGTGAACACATAGACCGGGTATCCGCTCTCGTAGCCACGTCGTAGCCCGCCGCCCTGCGGATCGCGGAGCGTGTGCACCTTGACAGTGATCCCGCCAGTTCGGGTGCTCGTGAGCGTGGCGTTGGGGAAGGCGTCTCCAGACTGGCACTTGACGCTCGGCCCGAGGTTGCGACACGACCAGTGGCTCGGCAGGAACGTTGCGGTGTTTCCGCGTGGCACGTCCTGCATGCGACCGACGGCGTACCCACCTGCACCCGCCACAACCACCAAGGCTCCTGTCGCGGTGACCAGTACGACGACGGCTCGCTTCGGTCGTTTCATCATTCCTCCTCGTCACTGATTGCCCCGGCACGCCAGGTCGTTCCGCGCATGTCTGCGCAGCCACAAGCCGCGGGCCGCAGACATTTCGCAGACATCTCCTCTATTCGCGCGCCCAACGTCTCCTCCCGAGAAAACGAAAACCCCGCCTTAGCGGGGCTTTCGGAGGTGGGCGGTACTGGGCTCGAACCAGTGACCCCCAGCTTGTCGAGCTGGTGCTCTCCCAACTGAGCTAACCGCCCTTGCGGCGGGATTCTAGCCGAGGAAGCGCATCGGGTCGATCGGGACGCCTCGGCGCCGCACCTCGAAGTGCAGGTGCGTGCCCGAGCAGCTCCCGGTGCAGCCGGCCTGGCCGATCAACTCGCCCTCGCGAACGTGCTCGCCGTCCCGGACCGCGACGTTCGAGAGATGCGCGTAGAGGGCGGTGTACGGGCCGGGCAGGTCGAGCACGATGATCTTGCCGTAGCCCTCGTAGCCGTTCTCGTAGCCCGTGCTCTGCACGACGCCCTCGGTGACCGCGCGTACACGCAGCGAGAGCAGCATGCCGATGTCGATGCCCTCGTGCCGGTGGTTGCCACGCCACACGCCGAAGGGCGAGGTGACCGTGCCGTTGGCAGGCCAGACCATCTGGAGGCGCGCGGAGGCGTCAGGGCGTGCCGATGCCGCTGGTGCGACGACGAGAGAGGCAAGCAAGACGACGACGAGCGCGCTCCGTATAGGGAGCGTTCGTGTCATGGGCTTGGCAAACCGTAGCCCCGGCTCTCCGGCGCCGCCATCACTCGATCGGGGGGGACCGGCCTACCCCAAAAAGGGCGCTGGATCGATCGGCACGCCGTTCAGGCGCAGCTCGAAATGGAGGTGCGTGCCGGTGCACGAGCCGGTGCAGCCGGCCTCGCCGATCGACTCCCCGGCCGCCAGCCACTGGCCCGGAACGACGTGCGAGCGCGAGAGGTGCGCGTACAGGACGGAGTAGCCGCCGCCCAGCGTCGACCGTGACCACGTTGCCGTAGCCCTCGTAGCCCGTCAGCCAGCCGGCAGCCGTCACCGTCCCGCTCGCGGCGGCTCGCACGTCGAGCGACTCGAGGATGCCGACGTCGATGCCGAGATGCATCCGGCCCCAGCGCGGGCCGTAGCCGTCGGTCATCGTCCCGTCCGCCGGCCACTCGAGCGTGAGCGGCTCGAGGTGCTCGAGGTAGACGTCGATCGGGCCGTCGACGACGGCGCTTGCCGGTGCTACCAGGATCAGGCTGACGAGCAGCGCGCAGGCCGCGCCGAGAAGGGACCCCAACATTCAGCGCGGGAGGGTAGCAGGCCGGTCAGAAGATCTCCGGACACCACGGTTTGGGCCCGCTCGTCAGGAACAGAGCGTCGGCACGAGCCGCACCGCCCTCCTTCAGCTCGCGCACGATGCCCGCCCGGAGCAGCTCTCCGAACGTGAACCCGCCGAGGTAGGCGGCGCCGAGCTCCCTCACGTCGAGGGCGAGATCGGCGGCTTCGTCCGTCCGTCTCGGCCGTGCCGCCGGCGATCTTCCAGCGTCCCGTGTTCTCCGGCAGGAACGCGTCCTCGACCTCGAACACGACCGGGCCTTCACCGCCGTACGCACGGGCGGAGAGGGCCGCGCCGACGTCGACGAGGCGCACCCAGAGCCCATCGCCGATCCGCATCTGGAGCCGGCGCGGGTAGCGAAGCTGCTGCAGGAGCGGGTGGTCGATCGGAAGGAGGAACGCCTTCAGCGTCGCCAGCCAGTCCATGTCGAGCAGGACGCGCCAGAGCTCGCGCGTGGCGACCGCGCCGTCCGCGAGCGCCTCGATCACCTCGACGTGGCCGGCCGACGAGCCGAACTCGAACTTCGAGAAGACGCGGTAGAGCGCGTACCCGGCGGGCTCGCCGTCGAGCTCGAGCACGAGCACGTTCTTCTCGCCGCCGCCCTGGCGCCGCTCCGGCGGATCGGACAGGTTGCGCAGCTCCCACCAGGCCTCGGTGCGGTCGAACATCCCGGGCGTCGCGGCCCGCACGCGGTCGTAGATGGCCGGGAGGACCGTCTTCGCCTCGTCGAGGCTGATCAGACGGCGTGCGCGCGGTCTCGTCGGGCGGCTGTCGCAGCCCCGTGTAGCCGCTCGGCAGCGCGATCTCGCCGGCCAGCGACGCCATCCCGTAGCCGAAGCGCCCGTAGATCACCTCCTCCGAGGCCCAGAGCGCCGCGATCGGCTCGCCCCGGTCGCGGATGTCCTCGAGCTGGGCGCGCATCATCGCCGTCAGCACGCCGCGACGCCGATGCGTCGGCAGGACGCCGACCACGGTGACGCCGCCGCACGGGACGACGCCGCCGGGCACCGTCAGCTGGAACGGGAAGGCTCCCGCGCCGCCGACGACCGCGTCACCGTCGAAGGCCGCGTGCATCCGCTCGAGCGGCAGCACTCTCGCGAACCGCTCGGCGCGCTCGTCGTCCGGGCCGCCGCCGAAGTAGTGGGAGATCGCGCCGACGGCGGCCTTGAACTCCTCGAGATCCTTGGTCGGGCGAACATCCCAGGCCATTCAGAACTCCTCCGGGCAGTAGGGCGGCAGATCGGTGCGAAAGAGCAGCGTCGCGGCCTCGAGAGCGCCCTCGATGCGCTCCTCGACGATGCCGGCGGCCGCGAGGCGGTGGAAGTCGATCGCGCCCAGGTAGACGGAAGCCAGGTCGGCGGTGTCGAGCGCGAGGTCGGCCGTGTCCTCGGTGCGGCCCGCGTCGTCGCCGACCCGGTAGCGGCCCGCGTTCCAGGGACAAAGCTCGTCGGTCACCTCCAGCACGACGGACTTGCCCGGACGGTACGAGCGCGCCTTGAGCGCCGCGTCGAGGTCGACGAGCCGCAGCCACAGCCCGTCGCCCAGCCGCACGCCGAGCGCGCGCGGGTCGCGGACGAGCAGCGGCAGCCGCGAGCCCGGGTCGAAGTGGTGCATCTCGACGCGCACGGTGAGGTCGATCTGGTGCAGGTAGCGCCACAGCACCGCCTCGGCGGCCGGCGAGGCCGCGAAGGCTTCGAGCACGCGCACGTGGCCGGTCGCGAACGCGTCCTCCCACTCGTCCTTGACCCGATACATCGCGTAGCCCTCGATGCGAGCGTCGACCTCGACCGCGGCGTAGAACTTCTTGCTCGCTCCGCGGCGCCTGCTTTCCGGGTCCGCGAGCCGTTGCTCCTTCCACCAGCGCTCGTCGCGCGAGAGCATGCCGGCGCGGGTGGCACGCACGCTCTCGTAGACCGGCCGGAAGAGCTGGAGCGCCTCGTCCGCGTCGACCAGCCGGACCGCGCCGGCCGCCTCCTGCCGTAGCGCGAACCGCGCCGAATCCGACTTCACCTGAGCATTCGGGGCCGCCTGCCCGTAGCCGAAGCGGCCGTAGATCGAAGCCTCCGAGGCCCAGAGCGCCGCGATCGGCTCGCCCCAGTCGTACACATCCTCGAGCTGCTGCCGCATCAGGTCGCGCAGGATGCCCCTACGACGGTGCGTCGGCATCACGCCCACCCACGTCACGCCCGCGCACGGGAGGTACCCGCCCGGGACGGTCAGGTCGAACTTGTACGCGCCGGCCAGGGCGACCGGCTTCCCCGCGTCGAAGGCGGCGTGCGCGCGCGTTGCCGGCAGCGCCTTGCGCTCGCGCTCCCAGTCCTCGTCCTCGATGCCGGCGCTCCCGAACGCGATCTCGGCCGCGCTCATCGCGGCGCGCAGCTCGTCCTCCGCCGGAGGCCTGATCTCGATCGTCATGCCTCGATTAGATCAGGCGATCTTCTCGAGCGGCGCGTAGTCGAGCATCAGCTTGCGCTCGCTGCCGTCTGCGGCGAAGCGAACGGTGACGACGCCGCCCGGCTCGATCCGCGTGATCACGCCCTCGCCGAGCGTGCCGTGACGGACGCTGTCGCCCGTGGACAGCGACGGCTGGTCGGTGCGCGGCGCGATGTCCTGGGTCTGGGCAGGCGTGCCGTAGCTCCGCCACGACGAGGGCCGCAGCCGCTCGCGCTCGACGTGCCGGTCGGGGAGCTCGTCGAGGAAGCGGGAGGGCAGGTGCGACGTCGTCCGGCCCCAGAGCAGGCGCGACGACGCGTGCGTGAGCGTCAGCTTCTCCTCGGCGCGCGTCAGGCCGACGTAGAAGAGCCGGCGCTCCTCCTCCACTCCCTGCTCCTCGATCGAGCGGGCGCTCGGGAAGATCTCCTCCTCGACGCCGACGACGAAGACCGCCCGGAACTCGAGCCCCTTCGCGTTGTGGATCGTCATCAGCGTCACGTTCGACTGCTCCTCGCCGGCGAGCGCGTCCTGGTCGGAGTAGAGCGAGATCTCCTGCAGGAAGCCGGAGAGGGTCGGCTCCTCGGCCTCCTGCGAGTACTGGCGAGCACCGTCGACGAAGGCCTCGAGGTTCTCGATCCGGCCGCGCGCCTCGATCGTCCGTTCCGCCTCGTACGCGTCGAGCGTGCCGCTGCGCTCCAGCACCGCCTGCAGCAGCTCCGGCACCTCGAGCTCCTGCGCCGCGGAGCGGAGCGAGTCGAGCAGGTTCTTGAGCCCGGTGACCGCCTTCACGGCGGCCGTGCCGAGGCCCGCTTCCGTCGGCCGGTCGAGCGCGTCGAAGAGCGTCAGCCCGTGGTTCTCCGCGTAGACGACGAGCCGCGAGATCGTCGTGTCGCCGATCCCCGCTTCGGCCGGTTCGCGATCCGCATCAGGCTGACGGCGTCGGCCGGGTTGTCGAGCACCTGGAGGTAGGCCGTCGCGTCCTTGATCTCGGCGCGCTCGTAGAAGCGAGGGCCGCCGATCACCTGGTAGCCGATCTGGTGCAGCCGCAGCGTCTGCTCGAGCACTCGCGACTGCGCGTTCATCCGGTAGAAGATCGCGATCTCGCTGCCGGAGTACCCCTCCTCGACGAGCCCCGCGATCTGGGCGGCGACGTAGCGCGCCTCCGCCTGCTCGTCCTCGACCTCGATCACCCGCACCGGATCGCCGTCGCCGAGCTCCGACCAGAGCCGCTTCTCCTTCCGCTCGGAGTTGTTCGCGATCACGGCAGTTCGCCGCCTCGAGGATCGCGTTCGTCGAGCGGTAGTTCTGCTCGAGCGGGATCGTGCGCGTCTCGGGGAAGTCGCGCTCGAACTCCAGGATGTTGCGGATGTCGGCTCCTCGGAAGGCGTAGATCGACTGGTCGGGATCGCCGACGGCACAGATGTTGTGGTGGTGCTCGGCGAGCAGCTGCAGGAGCCGGTACTGCGCGTGATTCGTGTCCTGGTACTCGTCGACGAGGACGTATCGGAAGGCGTTCTGCCAGTGCTTCCGCGCGTCCGGGAAGTTCTCCAGGATCTGGACGGTCAGCATCAGCATGTCGTCGAAGTCGACCGCGTTCGAGGCGGCGAGCTTGCGCTGGTAGAGCTCGTACGCCTCGGCGATCGTCTGGTCGTAGAAGGACGAGATCCGCTCGGCGTACATCGCCGGCGTGACAAGCTGGTTCTTCGCGTTCGAGATCTGCGCATGCACGCCGCGGGGGACGAACCGCTTCGGGATCCTTCTCGAGCTCCTCCAGGCACTGCTTGACGAGGCGCACCTGGTCGGCGGAGTCGTAGATCGTGAAGTTCGACCTGTAGCCGAGCCGCTCGGCCTCGCTGCGGAGGATGCGGCCGCAGGCGGAGTGGAAGGTGAGGATCCAGATCGCGCGCGCGACCGGGCCGAGCATCGTCATCAGCCGCTCGCGCATCTCCCCCGCCGCCTTGTTCGTGAAGGTGATCGCGAGGATCTCGTTCGGCTTGACGCCGATCGCGGTGATCAGGTGGGCGACGCGGTGCGTGAGCACGCGCGTCTTGCCGGAGCCGGCTCCGGCGATCACGAGCAGCGGGCCTTCCGTGTGCAGGACGGCCTCCCGCTGGGCGGGATTCAGGTTGGCGAGATAGCCCTCGGGCGAAGTAACGGCCACCCGTCGATGCTAGCGGCCGCTAAGGTCGGCCGATGGAGACGCGGAAGCTGGGGAGCGAAGGACTCGAGGTCTCGGCGCTCGGGCTCGGCTGCATGGGGATGTCCGAGTTCTACGGCACCGCGGACGAGGGTGAGGCGATCGCGACGATCCACCGCGCGATCGAGCTCGGGGTCACCTTCCTCGACACGGCGGACATGTACGGCTGGGGCGCGAACGAGCGGCTCGTCGGGAAGGCGATCGCGGGCCGCCGCGATCAGGTCGTCCTCGCGACGAAGTTCGGGAACATGCGCGGGCCGGCGGCGAGTACCTCGGCATCAGCGGCAAGCCGGACTACGTCCGCTCGGCCTGCGAGGCGTCGCTGGAGCGCCTCGGCGTGGACACGATCGACCTCTACTACCAGCACCGGGTCGATCTCGAGACGCCGATCGAGGACACCGTCGGCGCGATGGCCGAGCTCGTGCAGGAGGGCAAGGTGCGGTACCTCGGGCTCTCCGAGGCCGCCCCGGACACGATTCGACGCGCGCATGCCGTCCACCCGATCTCCGCGCTGCAGACCGAGTATTCGCTCTGGTCGCGGGACCCCGAGGCGGAGATCCTGCCGACGGTGCGCGAGCTCGGAATCGGCTTCGTCGCCTACAGCCCGCTCGGCCGCGGGTTCCTGACCGGCGCGCATCCGCTCGGTCGACGACCTCGACGAGAGGGACTTCCGGCGCCGCGGCCCACGCTTCCAGGAGCGAGAACCTCGAGCACAATCTCGAGCTCGTCGCGCAGGTCGAGGCGATCGCAGAGGAAAAGGGCGTCAAGGCCTCGCAGATCGCGCTCGCGTGGGTTCTCTCGCGCGGCGGCGACATCGTCCCGATCCCGGGCACGAAGCGCCGCTCGTACCTCGAGGAGAACGCGGCCGCGGCGGAGATCGAGCTCACCACTGACGAGCTCGACCTGCTCGAGCACGCTGTTTCCGGCAGGGGCGGCGGCGGGAGACCGCTACCCCGACATGTCGACGGTCAACCGGTAGCGAGCGGGAACGGCTTGCGCGCAAGCGCAGGCAGCACCTGCGACGTCACCCAGAGCGGCGTCGTCACGTAGCGGGCGTTGTAGCGGTAGCTCCCGTTCGGGCGCCGCATGCGCTGCGAGGTAGCGGAAGGCGGGCGGGCCGGGGACTCGCCCTGCGGCGAGCAGGCCCTGGATCGCCCAGGCCGTCGACTGGGTGTCGGAGCCGCGATCGGCGGTCGAGCTCGAAGCCTCCGTCCGCGGTTCTGATGGCGGCGCAGGAACGCGACGCCGCGATCGATCGGCCCGCCGCGCACACCGGCCGAGCGCAGCGCCTGGATCGCGGCGGCCGTGTCATTCGTGTCGGCCGCGCCGCCTGCCAGCCACGACCAGCCGCCCGAGGGCCGCTGCGCTGCGAGGAGCGGCGCGCACGAGCGCAGGCGGCGCCGGCTCGCCTGCCTGCCGCAGCGCCAGGATCGTCCAGATCGTCGCGTTCACCAGCTTCCCGGGCGTGTGAGCGCGCAGGCGCGGAAGGAGGTCGTCGGGGCGGTCGCCCGCCGCAGCGCGCGCCATCGCCACGAGCGCGACGTCGGTCGCCGACTCGGGCTTCTGGCTCGCGAGGTACTCGGCGGCGTGACCGGTGTCGGCGCCGGCCGCGACGAGCCCGAGCGTCGCCCAGGCGGTGAGCTGCGGATCGCCGAAGCCGCCGTCGTCGCGCTGCAGCGACTGGACGTAGCCCACGGGAGTCGCGAGCGCGGTCGCGGCCGCGATGGCGGCGAGCAGCTTCACGCCCACACCACCTCGGTTCGCGACCGCCGCTCGAACCGCTCGAGCACGCGTCTCAGCTCCGGCCCGGCAACGAGCGCGAGCACGACGTTCCCCGACGCGTGGGCGATGTTGAAGGGGACGCCCGCGGCGAGGCGCGCGAGCAGCGCCGCCTCGGTGTGCGGGTAGAAGGCGAACCAGAGCCAGGTGTCCATCAGCATCCCGAACGCGAAGCCGAGCACGAGCACGAATGCGACGAACGCGAGCCGGCGTCGCAGGAACGGCCGCAGCAGGCCGGCGAGGAGGCCGCAGCCGCCCCACGCCAGCATCTGCCAGGGCGTGTGCGGGCCCTGGCCGAGGAAGAAGTTCGACGCGATCGCCGCGAGCGCGCCGACCGCGAAGCCGCGACGCGGGCCGAGCGCGACTCCGGCTGCGGCGACGATCACCGTCACCGGCTGGACGCTCGGGATCGGGGCGAAGAGGACACGTCCCGCGGCGGCCAGGCCGCCGAGCGTGGCGACGAGCGTCAGGTCGCGCGCGGACACCGTCCCGCCCTCGAGCCACGCGAAGCCGGCGGCGAGCACCGCGAAGGCGGCGAGCAGCGTCGCGATCCCGCCGCGGGCCGGATCGAGCGCCGCCCAGGCGGCGAGCGCGAGCGCAGCCGCAGCGCAGAGCCCGGCGACCCTAGACGCCAACGGAGCGCTCCTCGGGGGCTTGTGTTTCTGAAACACAAAGTCCTTTTCGGCGGTGTGCGGGGAGGTCGCGGTCGTGGGTCGCGAGGAGCACGGCCTTTCCGGACGCGGCGTACTCCTCGAGCCAGGCGGCGAGAGTCTCCTTGCGCTCGGGGTCGAGGCCCCGCGTGGGCTCGTCCAGAACGAGCAGGTCCGGCTCCGCCACCGCGACCGACGCGAGCGCGAGCCGCTCTCGCTCGCCGCTCGAAAGGTCGCGCGGATGGCGCTTCTCCGCCCAGGCCAGCCCGACGCGCTCCAACGCGGCGCGAGCCCGCTGTTGATCCCCGTTCACGGCCAGTGCGACCTCCTCGAGCGCCGTCTCCTTGACGAGGTAGCGGCCGGGATCCTGCGAGAGGTAGCCGGCGCGACCCTGCAGCTCGACGCTGCCGGACTGCGGCTCGACGAGGCCGGCGGCGATCCGCGCCAGCGTGGTCTTTCCGGACCCGTTCGGCCCCTCGAGCGCGACGATCTCGCCGCGCCGCACCTCGAGGTCGACCCCGTCCAGAACCGGCATGGCCTGGCGGTACGAGAACGACACGCCGCGAGCGCGCAGGACGACGTCGCCGGGAGGAGCTTGTGTTTCAGAAACACAAGCTCTCGTGTACGCCGGGCGCTCCGCGGCCAGCCACTCGAGCGCCTCCGCACGCGGGGCGTCGAGGAGGAGGCGGCCCTCGTCGACGAAGAGGACCCGCGTCGCGAGCTCGAGCGCCCGGCCGATGCGGTGCTCGGAGAGGACGACGGTCGCGCCGAGGCGCTCGACGGCATCGAGGAAGAGCGCGGCGCCCTCGGGATCGAGCTGCGAGGTCGGCTCGTCGAGCAGCAGCAGCTGCGGCTCCAGCGCGAGCGCGGACGCGAGGCAAACGCGCTGGAGCTCACCGCCGGAGAGCTCGATCGTCTTGCGGCCCCAGAGATGGAGCGCGTCCACCGAGGCGAGCGCCCGCTCGACGCGCGGCCAGATCTCGGCCGGCGGCACGCCGAGATTCTCGAGCCCGAACGCGACCTCGTTCGCCGCGATCGTCATCACGACCTGGTCCTCCGGATCCTGGAAGACCGTCGCGACCGTGCCGGCGAGCTCAGCGGGACGGGTGGTGCGCGTGTCGAGCCCGGCGACGACGACCCGGCCGGAGAAGCGGCCGCCGTGGAAGTGGGGCACGAGCCCCGCGAGCGAGCGCAGCAGCGTCGACTTGCCGGAGCCCGAAGGGCCGAGGAGCGCAACGACCTCCCCGGCCTCCAGCTCGAGCGAGACGCCGCGGAGCGCCGGCGGCGCAGCCGGATAGGAGAACGCGAGGCCGGTGACGGACGCTAGAGCCACAGCGCCGCCACGAGGACGAGCAATGCCGCCAGCGGGAGCGCGAGCCAGTCCCGGGTGCTCCACGGCGGCCTGGGCGCGCGCGTCGCGCCGGGCCTCCCGAAGCCACGGGCCTCCATCGCCTCGGCCAGGCTCGACGCACGCTCGAGCGAGCCGGCGACGAGCGGAGAGAGGAGCGTCGCGTAGCCGCGCGCGCCTTCGAGCCGGACGCCGCGGCCGCGGATCGACTCGGCGAGACCCGCCGCGTCGCGCTCGAGCGAGGGCACGAGCCGGGTCGCAAGCGCGACCGCGAGCGCGGAGCGCCGGGCGGCGCCGGCAGCCGCGACGAGCCGGTCGTGGTCGAGCAGGAGCGCGTAGGCCGCGAAGGCGAGCGCGAGCGCAGTCAGCCGCAAGGCGTTGAGCGCGGCCTCGAAGAGCTCCGTCGTCGTCACGTCGAGCGGCCCGAGCACCGGGATCGTCGGCCCTTCCCAGAGGATCGTCCCGTCCGGGCTCGACCAGAGGAAGGGCGAGAGCACGAGGACGCCGAGACCGGTCGAGAGCGCACCGAAGAGTAGACGCGGCGGCGGTCCGACGGGCGCGCGCAGGCAGACGGCGAGGAGCACGACGGTCAGCAGCCGCGACCGCCCAGAGCCGATCGGTCAGCAGCGCGGCCGTGCCGGCCGCACCGAGCAGGAGTGCTGCAGGGCCGGGGCTCACGGAACCGTGTACCTCCGCTCGGGAGTCGGATCGCCGCGCCAGACGAAGCGCACCGGGTCTCCGGCGGTCTCGCCGAGCAGCTCGCGCCGTGAGGCTCGAAGCGCCTCCGCGCACCTCGAGCACATTCGCGCCCGCCGGCACAGGCGTCCCAAGCGGTGCGACCTTCGCCGCACCGAGCTCGGCGCCGAGCGTCCGCGCACGCTTCTCGGAGCCGCGGTCGTAGCGGATTGCGACCGGCCGCGTCTTCCCGCCGTAGCCGTGCAGGAACGGCTCCGGGAACGCCCCGACGACGACGCGCGCCTCCCCTTCCCGCTGCCAGGCGCGGTAGTCGAGCCAGGCGACGTCGCCGTCGTGGAGGCGGTACGAGGCCGCGCTGCGGTCGCCCTCGTAGCCGTTGACGAACCAGAACCAGTCGCGCTGCGCGCTGAGGCTGCCTTCGATTCCGTTCACGGCCTGGACGTAGCGGCCGCCGTAGCGAGTCTTGACGTCGGCCTTCGACGCGAGCGCGCGCATCAGCGTCTGCCCGGCCTCGCACCTTCGTGTCGACGAGCAGCTTGGCGCCTCGGTCGCGCGTGACCCAGAGCTGCGCCGTCCCCTCCTCCCCGCCGGCGGCGCCGCCGCAGCCGGCGAGGAGGACGAGGACGGCGAGCGCGCTGAGCGCGCGGCGGATCACTTCACCGCGTTCGAGCGGACGGCGCCGGGCGCGACGGCCCGGACGAGCCCCACGTGCTTGCCGATGCAGGCGCGGCCGGCCTGCGTCTTGAACCGCTTCCCGTCCGCCGTGAGCGTCGCCGTGGCGGCGCGCGTCTTCTTGCCGGCGTCGTTGACGGTCTGCACGACGTAGCAGTTCGCCGGCAGCCGCTGCAGCTCGAGCGTCGGCGGACCCCCGGCGCGCCGAAGGTGGCGTAGTACCAGAGGACGACGTCGCCGTCCTTCAGCGTCACCTTGTCGGCGCCGACCGGCGGCGAGACGCCGTTCACCTTGAACACCCAGCCGGCCGAGCCGGCCGCGGGGTACTTGCCGATCTGGCTGACGTAGGTGCCGAAGTCGGCCGTCGTCGTGCCGTAGTAGAACTCTCCGGCCGTGCTGGCCACGTCGAGCGCCTGAAGCGCGTTGTCAGCCGCGATGCGCGGCTGAGCCGCACCGAAGATGGTGGTCGTCTTGCCTTCGACCCGGATGCTGACGTTCGCCGCGAGCGCGGTCGGCGTCAGGATGACGGCGAGAAGCACCGAGAGAATGCTGAGCCTGCGAAGCACGAATCCTCCTTCCGCGAGGGGTTCGGGATTGGGAGCGCGGCAGGTCTTCTGACTCGGGGCTCCCCCTTCGCGGCCTTCCCGGCCCGTGGGCCAGTGGCGTTTCCGCGTCGGGCGTCTCCCCTCACAGCGGCGGGACCGTCCCGGACTTGCACCGGGTTCCCTCACCGTGCTCCTTGTGTGGGAGCGAGAACCTATCATCGAGGTGTGTCGACGTCCGCCGCTCTGCGCCTGTGGGCGCCGGTCGTCCTCTGGGCCGCCGTGATCTTCGCCTTCTCGTCGGTGCCCGACCTCGGCACCGGGCTCGGCACGTGGGATCTCGTCCTGCGGAAGATCGCGCATGCCTGCGAGTACGCGGTTCTCGGCGCGCTGCTGCTGCGGGCTGCGGGCGACGAGCTGTCGGCCCTCGGGCTCGGCGTCGCGTACGCGGCGTCCGACGAGCTGCACCAGCACTTCGTCGAGGGCCGGGTCGGCGCGCCGCTCGACGTCCTGATCGACAGCGTCGGCGTCGCGGTCGGCGATCCTCCTCTGGCGGCGGGTCGCTCGATGATCGTCGCGATCGAGCTCGACGTGCTCGGCGATACGCGGCAGCTCTGGCGCGACTGGCTCGACGACGCCTCGCGCGTGCTCGACGTCGAAGGGCTGCCGGAGGATCGCGCCGCGGCGGCGGCCGAGCTCGACGCGCGCGGCGCCGGCAACTGGCGGACGCTGCTCGAGCGCTACGCCGAGGACCGGGCGCCCGTCTACCTCCGGCCCGCGGCCGAGGTGAGCGCGGCGCTTCGGGGACTGCAGGCCGAGGGTGTGCGGCTGGCCGTCTTCACCGACGCGCCCGCGGAGCTCGCGCGCGTCGCTCTCTGCCCAGCTCGGCGCCGCGCGCCGCGTCGACACGGTCGAGACCGGCGCCGGTGCACTCGAGCGCCTCGGCGGCGACGTCACGGTCGTTCGCAGCCGGGCGGAGCTTCTGGCGCAGCGCGCGCGGTAGAATTGACCCCATGGACGCGAAAGAGATGCCCGACCGGCAGTTCGAGGCCGTGCTGGAGCGGCTCGACCGCATCGCCGACGAGCTGGCGAGGCTCAACCGGCACGCCGAGAACGCGGAGGGCTTCCAGCTGATGGCGCGAGAGCTCCGCAATCTGAACGAGTCGTTGAACGCGCTGGCCTACGCCGCGCTGGGGCAGAGCCCGCGCGTCAGGCGCGCGAAGTGACGCGCTCGGCGTAACGCTCGGCCGAACGGCGCACGACCTCGTTGCCGTCGCGCGGCACGAGCCGGTTCCACCAGGCCCCGAGGATCCGGTCGAACCGCCACGCTTCGAGCCTGGCCGCGATCCGCTCGACCTCGCCGGCCGGGAGCGGGATCAGATTCGGGTAGCTCCACATGAAGCTCACGAACCGGCGGTCCGGGATCACCATCACGATGTCGCCGGCGAGGAGCGTGCTCGACGCCGAGTCGTGCAACACCGTCCCGCCCGCGAAGTGGCCGCCGAGGCGCAACAGCGTCAGGCCGCCGCCGAGCTCCCGCTCGCTCGCCCGACCAGAGCTCGATCGCCGGATCGGGCCGCATGATCCACTCCGAGTCCGCTTCGTGCAGCAGGATCGGCACTGGATCGCCTTGAATTCGGCCGAGCGCCCTGCTCCACTCGACCATCCCCGAGTAGTAATGCGGGTGCGAGATCGCGATCGCGCGCACCGGGCCGCGCGCGGTGACGGCCTCGACCGCCGCGTCGTCGACGAGCGGGATCATGTCCCAGATCACGTTCCCCTCGTCGGTCTCGACGAGCAGCAGCCGCTGCCCGATCGCGATCTCCGGCTGGATGCCGATGCCGAGGTAGCCGGAGTCGTCGCGAACGTCGGAGCGGTGCTCGGCTCGCAGCTCCTCGAGCGTCGTCCAGCGCTGACCTTGCAGCCCGACGTACTGCCGCTCGTCCTCGCAGATCGGGCAGCGGTCCGGCGGCGTCTCGCTCTCGCCGAACTGCGTCGCGCAGGTCAGGCAGATCGCGTTCAGGGGGTCAGGCGGTAGATCGTGCCCTCGTGCGAGACCGCGTAGAGCTCGCCCGCATTGTCCTGGCCGAAGGAGCTGACGCTGTCGATCTGGAACCCCTCCCGGTCCAGTCCCGACGCCTTTCCACCGGCGAGCTTGAAGCTCCAGATGGTGCCGCTGCAGTAGTCGCCGTAGATGTAGCGGCCGCGCAACGAGGCGTTCGAGCCGCGGTAGACGTAGCCGCCCGTGATCGAGCAGCCTTCCGCGTGGCTGTACGTCGCGACCGGCTTCACGAGCTTGCCGGGGCCGAGCGCCTTGTCCTCGAACTTCCCGTTCCCCTCGTAGACGTCCCAGCCGTAGTTCTCGAGGCCCGGGCTGTTCGCCGGCGTGTAGTCGACCTCCTCGGTCTGTCCCTGGCCGACATCGCCGATGTAGAGGTCGCCGTTCGCGCGGTCGAACGAGAAGCGCCAGGCGTTGCGAAGCCCGACCGCCTCGATCCGCACCCCCTTCGTCGCCACGTTGAGCGAGAGGAGCTTGCCGAAGAGCGAGCGCGGGTTCTGAGCGCGGTTCTCCGGGTCACCGCCGGCGCCGCCGTCGCCCATGGTGAAGTACAGCCGCCCGTTCGGCCCGAAGGCGAGCATGCCGCCGTTGTGGTTCCCGTAGGGATCGGCGCTCGAGAAGAGCGTCCGCGGCGACGAGGCGCGGTTGCCGTTCGTCCGGTATTCGACGACCTGGGTGGATCCGTTGCGTGCCGTGTACTGGACGTAGAGCTTCTTCACCTTCGGGTACGAGGGATGGAACGCGAGCCCGAGCAGTCCCTGCTCTCCGCCGGCTGTGACGAGCCTTCGGATGTCGAGGAGCGGCGTCGAGCGCCGCTTGCCACCGTCGAGAACCTGGATCGTGCCGCCCTGCTCGACGACGTACAGACGGCCGTTCTCGCCCTTCGCGGCCGTGACGTAGACCGGCTGATCGAAGCCGCTCGCGACCGCGCGGGGCTTGAACTGGGCCCGTTCGACCTGCTGCGGCGCAGCTCCGGCCGCACAGGCGGTGCCGAGCACGGCGACGCAGGCGACTGCGACCAACGACTTCATCGGCGCCACGATAGCCAAGGGATTCGCGAACGGGCGCAGTAACCTGCCGCACGTGAAGATCTTCGTCATCGGAGCGGGTCATGTCGGAACGACGATCGTGCAGGCGCTGCACGACGAGCACGAGCTGACCGTCTTCGACCTCGACGAGGAGCGGCTGGCCGCGATCTCGCAGCGCTACGACGTCCACACCGTCGAGGGAAACGGCGCCAGCCGGCGCGTGCTCTCGGCCGCCGGGATCAAGGAGGCCAACCTGCTGATCGCGTGCACGTCGCGCGACGAGACGAACATCGTCTCGGCGATGATCTCGAAGGCCTGCTCGACCCGGACGACGACGATCGTCCGCACGACGAACCCGGAGTACCTCGAGGTCTGGCGGGAAGGACAGCTGGACGTCGACTTCATCGTCTCCTCCGAGGTCGAGACGGCGTACGCGATCTCGCGGACGATCGGAGTGCCGGCGGCGAGACAGACCGACGTCTTCGCCGAAGGCCAGGTGCAGATGGTCGAGTTCGACGTGCGCGAGTCGGCCGACCCGAGCCTGCTGAACACGCCGCTTCGCGAGGCGCACCTGCCGCCGGACTCTCGCGTCGCGGCGATCATTCGCGGCGACAACGTCGTGATTCCGCGAGGTGACGAGTCGATCCGGCCGGGCGACCGGATCGTCGTGATCGGATCGCCGCAGGCGGCGCAGGCCTGGGCCGAGCTGATCGCTCCGGGAACGGTAAAGGTTCGGGACGTCGTCATCTTCGGCGCCGGTCGCGCGGGAACCGCCGTCGCACGGCTGCTGCTCGAGCAGGGGATCGGCGTCCGCCTGATCGAGGCGTCACGGGAGCGCTCGCGCGCCGTTGCCGCAGAGCTGCCCGGCGTTCGTGTCTACAACGCGACCGGATTCGATCCGGACTTTCTCGAACGCGAGCGGATCGCCGACGCGCAGGTGGCCGTGTTCGCCATGCGCGACGATCTGAAGAACCACTTCGCGGCCACGCTCGCCAAGGTGCACGGCGCACGGTTCACCGTCGCGATCGTCCACGAGGCCGCGTCCGTCGGGGTGTTCGAGCACGCCGGCGTCGACGTCACCGTCAACCCGCGCCAGATCACGGCCGAGGAGATCGTGCGCTTCGCCCACGACCCGCGCACGCAGCAGGTCGTGATGCTCGAGGGCGACCGCTTCGAGGTGCTCGACATCACGACGAAGCCGGGGAGCGAGTACGTCGGGTTGAGCTTCAAGGAGATGCCGATCCGCGGCGCCGTGATCGGCGCAATCGTGCGCGACGGCAAGGCGGTCTTCCCGCGCAGCGACGACGTGCTCCGAACCGGCGACCGCGTGATCGTCTTCACCGAGTCGCAGCGCGTGCCCGACGTCGAGAGAGCCCTGTGACAGGAAGGAGCCGCCGGCCGCCGCTCCTGGCCGTCGACGTCCTCGGAGCGCTGAACATCGTCGGGATGCTTCTGGCCTACCTGAGCGTGGCCACGCTCATGCCGGCGGCCTTCGCGATCGGCTACAGCGAGCCGGTCTGGCCGTTTCTCGCCGCCGGAGCAATCGTCGGTGCGATCGGCCTCACAGCTCGCCCGAGCGACCCGCGGCGAGCGCCGACTCGGCATCCGCGAAGGCTTCCTCGTCGTCGCGCTCACCTGGCTTGCGGCGGCTGGGCTCGGCGCCCTCCCCTACATCCTCTCCGGAGACCCACAGCTCGGGCGGCCGCTCGACGCGTACTTCGAGGGGATGTCCGGCTTCAGCACCACGGGCGGAAGCATCGTCGGCCGCGTCGAGGAGCTGCCGTACAGCATCGCGATCTGGCGCCAGTTCACCCAGTGGGTCGGCGGCATCGGGATCATCGTGCTCGCACTCGCCGTCCTGCCCCGGCTGCGCGTCGGTGGACGGCAGCTGCTCGAGCACGAGATGCCCGGCCCCGAGATCGAGACGCTTGAGCACGCGGATCCGCGACACCGCCCGGCGCGTCTGGATCCTCTACATCGCGCTCACCGCCCTCCTGTTCCTGATCCTGCTCGGGCTCGGCCAGTCCGGGGTCGACGACGAGATGACGCCGTTCCAGGCCTTCGCGCACGCGCTGTCGACGATCCCGACCGCGGGGTTCTCGACGAAGGCCGACTCGATGGAGGGGTTCGCGGCTGCGACGCAGTGGGTGATCGTGGTCTTCATGATCCTCGGCGGGATCAACTTCGCGCTCATGTACCGCGCGATCGTGCGGCGCCAGCCGCGTGCGGCCGCCCGCGACGAGGAGCTCCGGCTGTACTTCGCCTTGCTCGTCGTGGGAGCCGTCGTCGTCGTGACGGAGATCTGGACCGAGAACGTGCTCCCCTCGTCGGACGCCTTCCGGGCCGGAGTCTTCACGGCGGTCTCGACGATGACGACCACCGGCTTCTCGGTCGCGGACTACAACGGCTGGCCGACGCTCGCGCTGATGACCATCGTCGGCCTGATGTTCGTCGGCGGCTCCGCCGGCTCGACCACCGGGTCGGTCAAGGTCGTGCGGCACCTGCTCGTCGGCAAGCTGCTGCGGCGCGAGATCGACCAGACGCTGCACCCGGAGATCGTCCTCCCCGTGCGCCTCAACCGCCGCGTCGTGGAGGAGCGGACGCTGCAGGGCTGTCTCGTCGTTCGTCCTGCTCTACATCGGGATCTTCGTGCTCGGGGCGAGCGCGCTCGCGATCGACGCCGCGCGCACCGGCCTCGATCTCTCGGTGCTCGACGCGGTCTCGGTCTCCGCCAGCATGCTCTCGAACGTCGGGCCTGCGTTCGGGATCGGCGGCCCACTCGGCTCGTTCGAGCCGTTCAGCGACTTCTCGACGCTGGTGATGACCGGCCTGATGTGGCTCGGCCGCCTCGAGATCGTTCCGATCGTGGTCCTGCTCTCACGCCACTACTGGCGCAACGTAGCACGCCCTGACCGGCTGGGCCTCCCGGCCGGCGGCCCGTACTCCGACTGTTCCACCGGCCTACGCACCGCAGCGACGCGTCAGGACGCGCTAGGAGCTAGGTCTTGAACAGCACCTTGCGGAGCTCGTCTTCCTTGCCGGGCTCCAGCACCGCGAGCACCTGGTCGCCGGGGCGGAGGACAGTGGCCTCCTCGGCGAGCTCGGAGCGGCCGTTCCGCACGACTGCGACGAGCCGCGTGCCTTCCGGGAGCCTGAGCCCGGCCACGCGCTTGCCCGCCGCAGGCGAGTCACGGTCGATCTGGAGCTCGACGATCTCGAGGTTCTCCTTCCGCAGCTCGAGCAGGTGCACGATCCCGTGCTCCGGCACCTCGTGCTCGACCAGCCCGAGCACGTTCGAGGTGGCGCAGACCGTCTGCGAGATCCCGAGCAGGTCGAAGTGCTCCTGGTTGCGAGGGTCGTTCACCCTTGCGATCACCTTCGGCACGCGGTAGCCCTCGCTCGCGATCTGGCAGATGATCAGGTTGTCCTCGTCGTCGCCCGTGACGCCGAGCACGAGCTCCGGCGGGCGGGCGATTCCCGCGCGCTCGAGCACGTGCAGCTCGGTCGCGTCGCCGAGCAGCACCTGGTGCTCGAACTCCTCCTGCAGCTGCTCGAAGCGGTACGGGCGCTGCTCGATCAGCGTCACCTCGTGCCCCATGGCGAGCAGCGACCGCGCGACGTTGGAGCCGACCTTGCCGCCGCCGGCGACGATCGCGTACATCAGCTCGTGCTCCAGCGACGGCCGGCGTCGCCTTGCGCACGGCCGCGCTGAGCGCCGAGATCGCCGTCTGGGTCGGGCAGATCGTGCGCAGGCCGCGGTTGGCGTAGAAGTCCGCACGCGCGGGGTCGAGCACGCGGACGATGACGCACGGGACTGCGTAGCGCTTCTCGACGACCTGGCCGATGACGAGATTCGTGTTGTCGCCGGATGTCGCGACGACAACCGCGTCCGCATCCGGCACTCCGGCCTTCCGCAGGATCTCCGCATCCATCCCGTGCCCGACGACGAAGCCGCCGGACCAGCGCGGCCCAAGACGCGCAAGCGCCTCCTCCTGCTCGTCCACCGCGGTCACGTCCCAGCCGTCCTCGGCAAGATCGCGCGCGACGGCCGAGCCAACCCTGCCGCAGCCGATCACTACGAGTTTCACGCTTTCAGAGTACGTCCTCCAGGACACCCTGGGGAAACGCGACGACGAGCACCTCGCACGGGGCGCTGCGGAGAACGTAGTCGACGGTCGGCGAGAAGAACTTGGACTGGCGACGCCAGCGCGGCGACGAGCCGAGCACGATCAGATCCGACTTGCGCTCACCCGCCTGCTCGAGAATCGCCTGGCCGATCGCCCGTGCGCGCACCGTGATCGGCTCGACGTGCACATCGTTCTCCTCGCCCGAGCAGGACAGCCTCGGCCAGCGAGGCCGCGGCCTGCTCCTCCAGATCCCACAGCGGTGCGTCGATCGGGAACTCGAGCGGCACGACGATCACGAAGAGCGCGTCGACTCTGGCGTCTCGCTCCTTGGCGAGCGCGACGGCGGTCGCGACCATCTCCTCCCCGATCGGCCCGAGCTTCATCGGCACGAGCAACCGGCGGAGCTGGACGCCCGGCGGGAGCTCCTCGATCACGTTGACCTCGTGGAAGAGACCGGAGCGCTCTCGCCGGCGAACGAGCAGGTAGACGACGACGCCGAGCGCGAGCCATGCCGGCCCGGCGTAGCGCGCGCCGGGGTGCGTGACGATCGCCAGAATCCAGACGCCGATCACCAGCGGCGCGCCGATGAGCGGCGCAGCCAGCGGTGCGCGGAAGGGACGCGCGAGGTCGGGCTCGGTCATGCGCAACCTGAGCACGGCGAGCTGCGCCGCGGCGAACGCGAGCAGCACGCCGAACGAGTAGAGGCTGGCGAGGAAGATGACCTCGTCGGCGAGCGCGCTGGACACGATCACGAGCGCGATCGAGATCCCCGCCGCAGCCACGATCGCCTGCGGTGAGACGAGCGTGCGCCGGTTCAGCCGGCCGAAGCTTCGCGGCAGCTGCCGGTGCTCGCCGAGCGAGTAGGCGAGCCTCGTGAAGCCGGAGATCGAGGTCGTGGCCGCCGCCAGGAGGACGAGCGCACCGGTCAGGCCGACGTAGACGCGCAGCGCGTCGCCGAGCCAGCCGGGCAGCGACGGCTGCAGAGCCTGGACGATCCCTGCGAGAGGCGCCCGCAGCCACTCGCCGGCGAGCGCGGTCTCCCCGTTCTCGACCGGGAAGGCGGAGAGCCCGACGACCGCGATCAGCACCGTCAGCACGACGACGAGACCGATTGCGGAGAAGAGACTGCGGGGCAGGGTTCGTCCAGGCTCCCGGGTCTCCTCGGCGAGGTTCGCCACCGTCTCCAGCCCGGTGTAGGCGAGCATCGCGAGCGGCAGCGCGAAGGCGAGGTCGGACCACGCGGGGGTGCGTCCGAGCGACATTCCCTGGGTCAGGAGATCCGGCGAGAAGAGCAGGGCGAGCCCCAGGATCACGAGCAGCAGCTGCGTCGCGAGATCGAGCCCCGCGACGGCGAGACCGCCGGTATGGAGACGCGAGCGGCGCACGAGCCGGATCCCGGCGATGCGTCGCGATCACGCCGACCGCGATCACCGCATCCCACGGCGAGTCGCGCAGGACGTCCACGCTGAGCGCCGTCCCCAGGTAGTGCGGCAGGAACAGAGCCGAGAGCGCGATCACGATCAGGTAGTCCAGGAACAGCGCCCAGCCGGTGAGGAAGCCGAACAGGTCGTTGAAGGCCCGGCGAACGAACGTCGCCGCGCCGCCGGTCTCGGGGATCGCGGCCGTCCCTTCGGCGTACGAGAGCGCGACGATCAGAAAGACGATTCCCGCGATCAGCAGCACGAGCGGCGTGAACCCGAGCGCATAGCCCGCGACGATGCCGAGCGCGAAGTAGATCGAGGAGGCGATCTCTCCGTAGGCGATCGAGAAGAGCGCGGGTGCGTCGAGCACGCGCTGGAAGCCGCGCAGCTTCCTGGCCACTAGCGGCCACCTCTGCGGAGAAGCGTCAGCCGTCCGACGCCGAGCGCGATGAACATGCGCGCCGAGGAGGAAGCCGAGGACGCCGCCGCCGTGCGCGGCCGTGACCGCGAGGAGCGCGATCCCGATCCCGACGAAGACCAGCGCGAGCACGCCGACAACTGCCTTGTAGAGCGTCATGCTCGCCTCGTCGATCGCCGTCACCATCACCCGGCAGGGTGCGTTCTTCAGCACGTAGTCGACGGTGCGCCCGAAGACCGCCCGCTTACGCCGGCCGACGTCCCTTCGCGGGGCGCCGATGACGATGATCTCGGTCCCGCGGCGCTCGGCCTCGCGAACGATCTCGGCGCCTGCGTTCCGGCCGCGCACGAGCCGCGGGATCACCGAGACGCCGTAGCAGTCGCCGATGGCGCGGGCCTCGTCGAGCTCGCGGTTCGCGCGCACCTCCTCCTCCGGCAGCTCTGCGCTCAGCGGCAGTTCGAGCGGGATCTCGAGCACCGTCACCGCCGCGATCTGGGCGCCGCGCTCGGCCGAGAGGCTCGCGGCGATGTCGAGCGCGTCGTCCGAGGCGCGGCCGGGCAGCACGGGCACGAGCAGGCGTCGGTACTCGAGCGCCAGAGCCGGGCCGTACGCAGGCGGCGCCTTGACCGTCGCCAGCAAGGGCTCGTGGACGACACGGCGGCGGTACACGGCGTAGAACAGCAGCCCGCCGACGATCCAGCCGAGGCCCACCCAGCGTGTGGTCGCGTTCTGGACGAGGATGACGACGAAGGAGGCGCCGGTCGCGATCCCGCCGAAGATCGCGAACAGCGGCCAGTCGGTCGCCCCGATTCTGAAGATTCGGTCTTGCCCGATACGGCAGCTCCTCCGGGCCTGGGCGCATTCGCATCCGGATGATCGAGGCGTGCGCGACGGTGAACGAGAGCGTCGCGCCGAGCGAGTAGAGCGTGCCGACGAAGTTGACGTCGCCCGGAAGGATCACCGCGATCGGCAGGATCCCGGCGAAGATCAGGATCGAGAGCCAGGGCGTCTTGAACCGTGGATGCAGGCGCCGGAAGACCTCCGGCATCTGCCGGTACGTCGCCATCGAGTAGGTGATCCGCGACGCGCCGATCACCCCCGCGTTGGTGGCGATGAAGAGGATCGTGGCCGCGAGCACGCCGACGTAGATCTCGAGTGCGTCGAGCACCCGCCCTCGATGCCCAGGTTCTGGACGACACCGAGAATCGGGTCGTTCGCGTAGCCGCCCTCCTCCGGCGGGAGCGCGAGCAGCGTCGTCAGCTCGCCGTCGATCAGGTGCACCGGCAGCGCGGAGAGTGCGATCAGCGGCAGCGTGAAGTAGATCGCGAAGACCGCATACGCGACGAGCTTGTAGGCACTCGGCACGTTGCGGACCGGGTCGCGCACCTCTTCGGCGAGGTTCGAGACGGTCTCCACCCCCGTGTAGGCGAGCATCGCCACCGGCACGGCGATCGCGAGGTTCGACCACGTCGGCGCCGTGCCCCAGTGGACGTTGTCGACGAGGATCTCCGGGCTGAAGACGAGAACGAAGCCGACGTGCGACCAGCAAGATCTGCGTCGCGAAGTCGAGCACCGCGAGGGTGATCGAGAGCCGCGCCGCCTCCTGGACGCCGACGATGTTCAGGACGACGAGGAGCACGATCACGATCGCGCCGCCGACGATGTCCCAGGGGTTCTCGCGCAGCGGGCCCCAGAAGATCGACAGGTAGTGCGGGACGAAGAACGCCGACGTGGCGACGGTGACGATGTAGACCAGCATCTGGGCCCAGGCGGCGCCGAAGGAGACGAGCTCGTTGTACGCGTGGCGGGCGAAGCTCGACGAGCCACCGGCCTCCGGATAGAGGACCGTGCCCTCGGCGTAGGTCGCGGCGGTCGCTGCGAAGATCACCCCCGCGATCACGAAGACGAGCGGCGTCAGCCCGAGCGCGAAGACGGCCGTGAGGCCGAGCGCGTAGTAGATCGAGGAGCCGACGTTCCCGTAGGCGGTGGCAAAGAGCGCGGGCGTGCCGAGTACCCGCTCGAGCTCCACCTGCCGACGTCTGCGGCTGGGCACCGGCGCACTCTAGAGAAACGAAACCGCGAGGGCGCCGACGATACCGGCCGACACCCCTGGAGAAACGGCGAGGGGCCGGCATAGCCGGCCCCTCGCGCGTCGATCGATCCGGTCAGGCTTCTACTTGAAGTCCACCGGGATCGTCTGTGCCTCTCCACCGTTCTTGCTCTTGTTGTCCACGGTGGTGATCATCAGACCGAGGGCGGGCGTGAGTGCCCACTCGGCTGCGTTGACGGAGATCGTCTCCTGAGCGGTACCGCCCGGAGCGACCGTCTGGAACCCACCGGTCGAGATGGCGGGCGCCCAGGCGTTGTACTTCGCCGAGCCCTCGACCTCGTCGGGCGGGCTGGCGCCGGTCACGTCGAACGAGACCGCGCTGTACGTGAAGCGCGGGTTCGCCGCGTTCAGGCACGGCTCAGGGTCGACAGCCGGCGTGGCCGGGTTGTCGCCGCGACAGAGCTGCGTCGAGAGGACGAAGATGTTCGCCGCCGCGCTGTCCGTCGGCGCCTGCGCGAAGAAGTTGATGCTCGCGCCTGCGCTTCGGGTGCTGAAGACGAACGAGCCCAGCCGGCCGTTGAACGTGCCGGTCTGGACCGCCCCCTGGTCGGCGCCGACGACGACGTAGTCGTCGATGCCGTCGTTGTCCACGTCGACGTAGATGTCGAACTCGTTCGTCGACGGGTTCGACCAGCGGTCGTACGTGTTCACCGAGAAGCCGATGAACTGGTTCGTCGCGTTGAACGGGAACGACTGCACGCCGATCGCCCGGACGTCGTTGGACGGCCTTACCGGCCTCCTTGCCGTCCGAGAGACCCCACGCGTAGAAGTCCGCGTCGCCGGCGATGACACCGTCTTCGTTGGTGACATTCGCGGTCGTCGTCGGGTTCGACGGCTTCAGCTTGCTGCCCAGCTTCGTCCTGATGTCCGAGAGGGCACGCGGGACGAGGTAGTACGGGACGCGAAGCGCGATGCCGCTGTTGAACTCCGAGCCCTGCGGCGTGACCAGCACGAGACCGGCGACCTCGTTGAACGAGAGGCCGGCGCCGTTCGAGACACCCGCCGTCGCGGCTGCCACGTTGAGGGTCACGTCGACGAAGTGAGTGCTCTCACCGGGCACGACGAAGGACGTCTCGTCGAACGAGACCGAGTGGGGAGACCCGCTCGGAAGCGCCGAGGAGATGTTGAACGTCCCGGAGTGCGGCGAGAGGTTCTCGATCTTCAGCGTGAGCGTCTCCGAGTAGTCCTCCTTGAGCTCCGCGTAGCCGAAGTTCAGCGACACGCCGAGCCCCTTCTCCGAGTACGCAACGGCCTGCGTCTTCGTCGACAGCGCCGGCTGCACGAGCCCGGAGCCGCCGCGGCTCGTCTTGTAGCCGAGCACGCCGGCCGGATCAGCGGTGTTGATGATCGCGGCCTTCCACTCGCGGACGTTCCACCTGAGCGACTTGCTCGACTTCCGCGGATGGGCCTGCTTGGTCAGCGCCGCAACGCCGGCGGCGTGCGGAGATGCCATCGACGTACCGGAGATCGTGGCCGCACCGTTGCCGGTGCCGTTGCCGGTCGAGACGATGCTCACGCCCGGAGCCGAGACGTCCGGCTTCAGGTGGCTGTCACCGGTCCGCGGGCCGGCAGACGAGAAGTCCGCAAAGCCCCTGAAGTTGGTGTTCGTGAGCGCCTTGGCGACGATCGTGGCCGTGGTCCCGGGCGGCGACGCGCGGAGCTTGCCGCCGTCGGACGTGGGTGTCGTCGGGAGGCCCTTGACCCCGAGGAACGGGATCGTGACGTCGTAGACCTCGCCCGTGTCCGGGTTGCCGGTGATCTTGCCCTCGAACGGGGGCAGGGTCGTGGCGTTGTTGACCATGATCACGGCCTTCGCGCCGGCCTGCTGGCCGAAGACCGCACGCGCGACACGGGCGCAGGTGCCGCGGTTCACGACCGCGATCTTGCCCGCTGCAGGGAGCATAGTCGGAGACGGCGCAGCCGAGGGACTCGTCTGCGAGCGTCGCCGGGTTGTTCGTGGATGACCACGATCTCGCCCGTGAACGGCCCGGTGAAGGCATAGCCGTTCGCGTTCATCGCGTCCATCGTCACACCGGTCGACAGCGTGATCCCGGCGCCCGGGAAGCTCCGGCGTCGAGTCGATCGCCGCGGTCGAGAGCGCGCCGTCGGCGGTGCCGGGCGAGCCGGTGATGTACTGGTTCGGGCCGCTGTTGCCCGACGACGTGACGACGATCACGCCGGACTTGGCCGCGTTCGTCGAGGCAACTGCCGACGGGTCGTCGGCGCCGCCGAACGAGGAGCCGAGCGACATGTTGATGACGTCCATGTCGTGGTCGACGGCCCACTCGATCGCGTCGACTGTGACGTCGGTCGAGCCTTCGCAGCCGAACACGCGGATGCCGTAGATGTCGGCCTTCGGGGCGACGCCCGGGCCGATCGTCCACGAGTTGCCCGAGATCGTCGTTGCGTTGTACGGGCCCGTGTACGTGGTGCCGTTCGCGAGCACGCCCGAGCCTGCGGCGGTGCCGGCGACGTGCGAGCCGTGCCCGTTGCAGTCGAGCGGGTTCGGATCCGGATGCGGAACCGGCTGATAGTCCGGCGAGTCCGGGTCGGCGTTGTAGTCGTCGCCGACGAGGTCGATGCCGCCCTTGACGCGCGGCGCGGCAGGACCGAACAGCGCAGCGTTGGCCGGGAGCGTGTCCGTGGCGTTGGCTGCGTTGTAGGCGGCAATCGTGCCGGGGCCGCCGAAGTTCGCGTGCGTGTAGTCGATGCCGGTGTCGATCACGGCGATCTTGATCTTCTCGCCGTGCAAGCCGTTGACGCCGTCCCAGACTGCGGGAGCGCCGATCAGGGCGACGCCCCTCGTGTTGTCGGGCTCTCATCCGCTGCGAGCGGCCGCACGGCGACGACGTTCGCGACCTGCGCGACCTCGTCGGTCTTGTTGCGGTTGATGCGGACCTTGAGGCCGTTGTATGCAGCCTGGTAGTCAGCCGACGACGGTGCCGCCCAGCTGCTCGACGGCCTTCTGGACGCCGGCCTGCGTGGCCTTGAGCTTGGCCTCGATCGAGGCCTTCTCAGCGTCGCTCAGCTCGCGGTTCGCGTTGCCCTCGACAAGTGCCGACGGGTCGCCTGCGACCTGAACCATCACTGTGGTCGTGTCGTTGCGCAGACCGAGCGGCGTCCAAGCCGGCTCGACCAGCCCTTCCGTGTCAGCTGCCTGAGGCGTGCGGGCGGCCGATCCACCGGCCGCGACCATCAAGGCAAGCAATGACAGGACGAGCAAAGCGCCGAGAGCGCGAGGCGCGCCCCAGGTGGTAATTCGCATATATGTCTCTCCCCTAGAGATTCACTGGCCGCCCGGGGGACGGCCCTGCCCAAGCTGACGGATCGTAGTAGCTCTGGTACGCGACCACAAGTGGGAACGCAAACACTGTTGGCACTGCTCGCGACCGTGCCTGGGGGGAGCCGAAGCTCCCCCACGCACGCGTTCAGCCGTGGATCGAGACGAGGAGCGGGATGATCAGGATCGCGACGATGTTCGCGATCTTGATCATCGGGTTGATCGCCGGGCCTGCGGTGTCCTTGTACGGGTCGCCGACGGTGTCGCCGGTGACCGAGGCGGCGTGCGCCTCGGAGCCCTTGCCGCCGTAGAGGCCGTCTTCGATCAGCTTCTTCGCGTTGTCCCAGGCGCCTCCGCCCGAGGTCATCGAGATCGCCAGGAACAGACCCGTGACGATCGTGCCGATCAGCAGGCCTCCGAGCATCTCCGGGCTGATGATCCCGACCGCGATCGGAATCGCAACCGGAATCAACGCCGGCAGCATCATCTTGTTGATCGCCGACTTGGCGACGATGTCGACGGCCCGGCTGTAGTCGGGACGCTGCGTCCCCTCCATGATCCCGGGCATCTCCTTGAACTGCCGGCGCACCTCGAGCACGACCTCGCCGCCGACACGGCCGACCGCCGTCATCGCGAGCGCCGCGAAGAGGAACGGCATCATGCCGCCGATGAAGAGGCCGGCGATCACGTACGGGTCGCCGAGCGCGAACGTCGTGTTCAGCTGCGCCTCGTCCAGCCCACGCGTGTACTCGTCGAAGAGCACGAGCGCGGCAAGACCGGCCGAGCCGATCGCGTAGCCCTTCGTGACCGCCTTGGTCGTGTTTCCGACGGCGTCGAGCGGGTCCGTGATCGCGCGCACGGACTCGTCCAGGCCGGCCATCTCGGCGATCCCGCCGGCGTTGTCCGTCACCGGCCCGAACGCGTCGAGCGCGACGATCAGCCCGCACATCGAGAGCTGCGCCATGACGGCGACGCCGATCCCGTAGAGGCCGGCGATCTCGTACGCGGCGATGATCCCGGCCGCGATCACGAGCACCGGAGCCGCGGTCGCCCGCATGCCGACGGCCAGGCCCTCGATGATGTTCGTCGCGTGGCCCGTCTGTGACGCCTTGGCGATCGATTTCACGGGATTCCAGCGCGAGCCGGTGTAGAACTCGGTGATCGCGACGAGCAGGAAGGTGATCGCGAGGCCGACGAGCGCCGAGCCGTAGAGCTCGCCGAAGCTGAAACGGCCCTCGTCGAACGCCATCGTGACGGGGATGAAGCCGATCGCCGAGAGCACCGTGGCGACGATGACGCTCTTGTAGAGCGCGTTGATGATCGAGCCGCTCTTGCCGATCCGGGCGAAGAAGATCCCGATCACGGAGGCCAGGATCGAGACGCCGCCGAGCGCCAGCGGATAGACCGGCAGGTTCCCGAGCGGGAACGCCGTCCCGAGCAGCATCACGGCAACCGCGGTGACCGCGTACGTCTCGAACAGGTCGGCGGCCATGCCGGCGCAGTCGCCGACGTTGTCGCCCACGTTGTCGGCGATCACGGCCGGGTTGCGCGGGTCGTCCTCGGGGATCCCGGCTTCGATCTTGCCGACGAGGTCGGCGCCGACGTCGGCGGCCTTCGTGAAGATGCCGCCGCCGAGGCGGGCGAAGACGGAGATCAACGAGCCGCCGAAGGCAAGGCCGATCAGGTCGTCGATCGCCGAGTCCTGCGAGTTGTCCAGCACGATCGTGAGGAAGCCGTAGTAGCCGGCGACGCCGAGCAGTCCCAGGCCGACCACGAGGAGGCCGGCGACGGAGCCGGCGCGGAACGCGACGTTGAACGCGGGACGCAGGCCCGACTTCGCGGCCTCCGCGGTGCGCACGTTCGAGCGGACGGCGACGTTCATGCCGATGAAGCCGGCTGCGCCCGAGAGAATCGCGCCGATCGCGAAGCCGATCGCCGTTCCCCAGCCGAGCTTGTTGTAGAAGCCGAGCAGCAGGAACGGGACGATGGCGACCGCCGCGATCGTCGTGTACTGCCGGCGCAGGTAGGCGGCCGCGCCCTCTTGCACCGCGCGCGAGATCTCCTGCATCCGCTCGCTGCCCGCCGGCTGCTTCAACAGCCACCAGGTGAAGTAGAGCCCGAATCCGACCGCGACACCCGCGCAGATCAGCGCGAAGGCAACCGCGTGGTCATTGAAAAAATCCATCAACCCTCCGTTTGATACCCCGTCACAAAGTGAACGCCGAGGTGACTCGGCGCGGCGGATTATGTATCACAAGCGGCGGTCGTGCCCGATTCACGGGGCTGGTGCGACAGCGGTGGCGTAGGCCAGTTGCAGGTTCGTCGTCACCTGCTCGAAGTCGCGGATGAGGTCGGCCGGAACCGAGCCGGCCAGCACCGGAACGAGCGCCCGCAGCGCATCGATCGCGAGCCGGGCCTGCTCGAGGTCGCGGTGCTCTTCGGACAGCCGGTGGTAGGCGAGCGACGAGACCGTCGACAGCGTCTGTACGAGCAGGTCGGAGACCCTGAGCTGCTGCAGGGCCTGGAGGAGCGCCTCTTCGCTGATCTGCTCTTCGTCAGCCACGGACCGGCACCCCGACGACCTGCTCGGCGTAGATCTCCTCGAGTGACGCGCCCTCCTCGAAGCGCACAATCTGGCGTTCGGCGGCGTTCTTCTCCGGCAGCGCGAGGTAGGGGCCGGCGCCGATCTCGTCAGCGACCGGCCCGATCCACTCGAGCAGCCGCTCGAGCCGCGCGCGCGTCGGCAGAACGTCGCCGCGCTGAAGGTCGAGGAATTCGCCTGAGAGACCCCAGCGGATGGCACGCCACAAGTTCTCCTCGATCAGCCGGTGCGGCTGGTCGGCGAGCGGCTCTCCCTCGTCGTGGGCGCGCGCGATCCGCGCAGCGAGCGCGGTGACGAACGCGGCCAGCGCCTGAGCTTCGGCCAGATCGGGCTGCCCATCGGAGATCCGAACCTCGACGGTCGGGAACGCGAGGTGCGGTCTGACGCTCCACCACAGCTGTGTGTGCTCGGTGACCGAGCCCGTCTCGTAGAGGAAGCGGACGTAGTCCTCGTACTGCTGCCACGACGCGAATGCATCAGGCACACCGCAGCGTGGGAAGAAGCGCGTGAAGATCTGCGTGCGGGCCGAGTGGAGGCCGGTGTTGACGTGCTCGTGGAAGGGGGAGCTCGCCGACAGCGCGAGGATCTCCGGCAGCAGGTTTCGCAGGCCGTTCGTGACGGCAAGCGCGCGGTCGGCGCCGCGAATGCCGACGTGGACGTGCAGCCCGAACGAGTTGTTGCGCCAGACGACGTAGCGGAGCAGCTGGTCGTTGCGCCGGTAGTGCGGCGTGTCGATGATCCGCTGCTCCTGCCACGGCGACCACGGATGCGTGCCCGTCGCGCCGAGCGCGATCCCGAGCGGGTCGACGACGGCCTGCAGCTGCACCCGTCGCTCCGCCATCGCGGCCGGGATGTCGGCAAACGTCTGGCAGCGCCCGGTCTTCACCTCGACCTCCGACGCGATCAGCTCTCCGACGACGTGCGGCTCGAGCAGCTGTCCCCTTCGAAGCGGCCTGAACCTCCTCGAAGCGGTTGACGAGGCCCAGCGTCGCGGGGTCGAGCAGGGCGAACTCCTCCTCCACCGCGACGGTGAAGTCGGTACCCGTCTCGAAGCCCTCGCGAGACGCCGCGAGGAGGTCCTCGTAGCCGACGGTCTGCTCGTCACCCATGCGCGGAGGGTAAAGGATCGACGAACGGTTCCAGCAAGCGCCGCGCGACACCCGCCCAGCTCCAGCGGGTGACGGTCGCATTCCGGGCGGCCGCTCGCACCGCGGCGCGGTCGGGGTCTGCGAGTGCCAGCAGCTCGCCGAGCTTGCTCGCAAGGTCTGCCGCATCGCCCGTGTCGAAGCTCGCGAGGTGCCGCAAGTGCGGCGGATACTCCTGCTCGAGGCCCTCCGCGATCTCCGCCAGCCCGGAGTGACGTGCCACCAGTGGCGGCGATCCGGCGGCGGCCGCCTCGGCGGCGACCATTCCGAATGCCTCGGGGAAGATGGACGGGACGACCGTGGCGTCCGCGAGCGCCAGCAGGTGAACCAGGTGCCTGTGCTCGAACGGGCCGGTGAAGAGCGTGTTCGGTCCTGCGAGCTCCTCGAGCTCCTTGCGATAGTCGCCGAAGCCGACGATCACCGCTCGGGCATCCAGCGAGCGGAGCGCCTCGAGCAGCACATGGACGCCCTTGTTGTAGAGGAGCTTCCCGAAGTAGACGACGGTCGGGCGGTCGCCGGCGAGAAAGGTCGCGAGGCGTTCGGCGTTGCCCTCGTCCGGCAGGCGCTCGCTTGCGTTCCCGGGGTTGGCCGGGTCGCGGCGTGCTTCCTCGAGCAGCCCGGCGAGCGCTTCTTCGCGCGGACGAGGACGCCATTCGTCGATGTCGACGCCGGGCGGCACCTCGTGAACGCGATCCACATGCCCGACCACGTCGTCGAGCACCCGGCGGATGTGCGCGGAGCCGACGAAGACGGCCTCGGCCCGCTCGAGCGTCTCTCTGCCCCAGGCCGACAGCTCCGCGTTGCCGCGCATCGAGTACTCGAGCTCCGAGCCGTGGGCCTTGACGCCGAAACGAGCCCCCGTGGCCGCACCGACCGGGCCGCCGAGTAGCACGTGATTGGCGAAGACGAGGTCGGCCGGCAGCAGCTCGCGGACCGCAACCGCGTTCCGCTCGACCCATCCGTCGAGCTCGGGGCGAGAGCACTCCTGGACGAGCTTCACCTCGTACCCCTCGTAGCGGTCGAGCACGAAGACGGGCAGGAGACCGCCGACGTCCGGCCGCACGAACCCCGCGCCGCCGAGATCGTAGAGCTCGGGATGCGGCTCCTGGCTGAGCACGACGACGTCGTGGCCGGCGCGCGTCCACTCCCGCGCGAGCGCACGGGTGTAGACGTTCGAGCCCGTTCCCCCGAGCAAATATCCGTGCCAGAGCAGGATCCTCATGCGTTGTCTCTCGAATGGGGGAGCACGATCGGCTCCATCCTGCCGATAGATCGGGAACGTCCGGTTGCGGTACCCGACCCAGGAGCCTCCATGCCCTCTCTCAAGTCCCTCGTCTTGGTCCTTCATCTCGTGCTCGCACTGGCACTCGCGGGCGTGGCTGCAGGCTCCGCGCCGAATCCTGCCGACCCACCTGCTGCCTGCGACATCGAGGACCCGGACTGCGTCGTCGAGGACGACGGGGACCTCGAGGACTTCGGCGACGAAGGGGTCGACGACGAGGGCTACGTCGAGGATGAGGACTACGGCGACGACGAGGAGCTCGGCGACGACGGGTTCACCGACGACGATGGCTTCGTCGACTTCGGCGACGAGGACGGCGACGGCGAGCCGAGCGCGACGGACCACGACGATGACGACGACGGTGTCGCGGATGCGAAGGACTTCGACCGCGACAACGACGGCATGGTCGACTCACGCGACGGCGACGACGATGGCGACGGCATCGCGGACGCCAAGGACTACGACGACGACAACGACTCGATCGCCGACCGCAGCGACTTCGACGACGACAACGACGAGGTCGCCGACCGCTCCGACCCCGACAACGACAACGACGGTGTCGCCGACGTGCGCGACTCGGACGACGACAACGACTCGGCGCCGGACGTGCGGGACCTCGACTTCGACAACGACGGCTCACCGGCCGGTCGGGACAAGGACGACGACGGCGACGGCATCGCAGACGTCAGGGACCTCGACGACGACAACGACGGCCTCGCCGACGGCCCGGATGCCGACGACGACAACGACGGCGTCTCGGACCGGAACGAGGCGAAGGCGAAGCACCCGCCGAAGAAGCTCGACAAGAAGCGCCACCACTGACCGAGGCGGACACGCCGGGTCCTGGCCCCGCCATGGCCCGCAGGGACGGGTGCGGCGTTCGAGCTGCGGTTACGTCAGGTGGAAGTAGAGCGCGTACAGGAGCTCGACGGCGGGATTCGAGGCGTGCACGGCCACGTCGGCCGGAACGTCGAGGAGCGCTTCCGAGTAGTTGAAGATGATCTTGACGCCGGCGTCGATCAGATCGTTCGCCGCCTGCTGGGCGTTGTCCGCGGGCACGGCGAGCACGCCGACGATGATGTTGTTCTCCCGGACCGCCTCGCCGAGCTTGCTGTAGGGCTGCACCGCGAGGCCGCCGACTCCTCCGACCGAGTGGCCGGCCTTGTCGGGATCCGTGTCCAGCACGACCGCGATATTGATCCCGTGCTCGGCGAAGATCGGCGAGCTCGCGATCGCCTGGCCGAGCCGGCCCAGCGCCGACCAGGGCGATGTTGTGCTGCCCCTGGGTGCGCAGGATCTTGCGGATCTCCCCGAGCAGCGAGTCGATGTTGTAGCCGACGCCGCGCTTGCCGAACTTGCCGAACGCCGAGAGGTCGCGACGGATCTGGGTGGCGTTGATGTTCGTGTAGTCCGAGATCTCCTGCGAGGAAATCCGGTCCTTGCCCATCTTCTTGGCCTGCGTCAGTACCTGCAGGTAGCGGGAGAGACGAGCAGCAACACCCACCGTCAACCGATCAGCCAACTTCCAACCTTCCTTCGGTTTGTAACAGCAGCGTCACATTGTGCCGACGACGCCTTCGCAGAGCGGGGGGAACCGTCAGCGGGCCTGCAGCCGCTGCCGCAGCGCCTCGGGCTGGACGAAATAGGTGAACGCGCGCTCGCCGTCGATCTCCACGACGGGGATCGACTCACGATATGCAGCCTCGAGCTCCGGGTCGCCGCCGATGTCGACGCGCTCGAAGTCGCCGGCACAGACCTCGTCCACCACCTCGAGCGCGCGTTCGCAGAGGTGACAACCCTCGGCGCCGTAGACGACGACCCTAGGGATAGAGCCCCCGCGTGATGGTCGCCTCGGCGACACGCCGCACCGCGAGGCCGTAGGCGGCGATGCGCATGCTCGTCTTGTGAGCGGCCATGGTCTCCGACGTCTCGCGGAACGCCCGAGTGACGATCTCGTTCAGGCGCGCGTTCACCTGCTCTTCCTTCCAGAAGTACTCCTGGAGGCCCTGCACCCACTCGAAGTAGGAGACGACGACTCCGCCGGCGTTCGCGAGCACGTCCGGGAGGACGAGCACGCCGCGGTCCTCGAGGATCTCGTCCGCAGCGGGCGTCACCGGCCCGTTCGCTCCCTCGCAGACGATCCGGGCCTTCACCTGGCCGGCGTTGTCCTCGTGGAGCACCTGCTCGAGGGCACACGGCGCAAGGACGTCGCAGTCGAGCGCGAGGAGCTCGTCGTTCGTGATCGCGTCCGCACCGGCGAAGCCCGCGAGCGTCCCGTGCTCCGCCTTGTGCGCGAGGACCGACGGCAGATCGAGCCCGTTCGGCGCGTGGAGGCCGCCGGCGGAGTCGGAGACTGCGATGACGATCGCACCCTCCTCGGCGAGCATCCGGGCGAGGTGGCGGCCCACGTTGCCGAAGCCCTGAACGGCCACGCGAAGCCCCCCAAGCCCCTTGTTCTCCTCTTCGAGCGCGTCGGTGATCACGTAGAGCGCGCCGCGCGCCGTCGCCTCTTCGCGTCCGAGCGAACCACCGATCGAGAGCGGCTTGCCCGTGACGACACCGAGCACCGAGTGGCCTTTGTTCATCGAATACGTGTCGAAGATCCAGGCCATCACGCTCGCGTCGGTGCCGACGTCGGGGGCCGGGATGTCCTTCTCCGGGCCGATCTCGTTGATGATCTCGCTCGTGAAGCGGCGGGTCATGCCCTCGAGCTCCCGCCGCGAGAGCCGCTTCGGATCGCAGATCACCCCACCCTTCGCGCCTCCGAACGGGAGGCCCATCAGCGCGCACTTCCAGGTCATCCACATCGCGAGTGCCTTGACCTCGTCGAGCGTGACGTCGGGGTGGTAGCGAATCCCGCCCTTCGAGGGGCCTCGGGCGATGTTGTGCGTGACGCGATAGCCCTCGTAGACGGTCACCGTGCCGTCGTCCATCGTCACGGGGATCGAGACCTCGACCGACTTCTTGCAGCGCTCGAGGACGTTGATCAGATTCGGGTCGATTCCGAACGTCGTCCCGACGCTTCGCAGTTGCTGGCACGCGAGCTCGTACGGGTTCTCGCGCAGGTGGGTCGGCGCCTCGGCCGTCGTCATCCTCGACTCTCGTGGCTCGTCGCTCGGTGGGCGCGCGGGAGTCTACCCCGGTGCGAGCTACCTGATTCGGAAGCCGATGCTCTTCGCTTCGGCGGCGCCGTCCGGGGGTCGTGCGACCACGCGCAGGCGATACGGACCGCGCGGGAGCGGGCCGCCCCTCGGCCCGCGCCCGGTGAGCCCGAAGGCGTAGCGACCGGGGAGCACGTCCCGCAGCCGGGCGAGCAGACCGATCCGCTCGCCGTCTCGCCAGAGCTCGACGTCCAACTGCGATACCGGGCGAAGCTGCCGGCGTCCGGCACGGTCCTGGACATCGCCCGCCTGGACGGTGAGGACTGCAGGGGCGCGGTCGGAGGCGCGGAAGCTCCTGGCGGAGAGCGTGAGCGAGCCGATCAGCGACGAGCCGTTGGCGGGGAGGGTGACCGCCCACGGCACGAAGATCCGGCCGCCGCCCGACACGTCGAGCCGTGCTCGTCCCTCGATTGCGCCGAGCCTGCGAGGCAGGAAGGAGACGCGGGCAGTGAGCGTCACCAGGCCCTGCGCGCCGGGCCGAAGGCGGAATCGCGCCGGCTTCGCGACGACCGTGACTCCGGCGATCCCCTCCAACGCGGCCGCCACCTCGACCGTGACGCGCCGGGTGGACACGTTGCGGACGGTGACTCTGCGGACAGCCTTCCAACCCGGCTTGTCGGCGGCGCCGAACCCGACTGCCGCCGGATCTGCGGTCACCTCGGCTGCGCTCGCCGCCGCTGCATCGGCGACCCCCGCTCCCTGCGCTGCCGTCGGGTTGAGCGGGGCGCGTGCCGCCGTGCCGACGAGAACGCCCTTCAGTGCAGCGGCGTCGAGCCCGGGACGAACCTGTGCGAGCACGGCGGCCGCCCCGCCGGCAAGTGCGGCGGCGGCGCTCGTGCCGCTGATCGTCCCGTACCTGGCGGATTTGTCTTCGTTCCTCCCGGGGTCGGCGGTCACCAGCTCGACGCCGGCAGCCGCCAGCTCCGGCTTGACACCACCGCCGAAGGAAAGGCCGTGCGACGAGAACGGGGCGACGCGCGTCAGCCGCTCGTTGGTCCGCCAGCCGGGGGCGCCGAGCGAGACGCTGACGTCCAGACCTCTGGCGAGGGCCGCGCGCACCGATGCCGCGACCGCCGTGGGCAGTCCGACGACCGGAACGTCGAGCCGGTCGTCGAGGCCGAGCGCTCCCGCAGGCACGAGCCCGTCGACGAGAATCGCCTCCGCTCCGGCAAGCACCGCATCGCGGGCCTCGTCCGTAGGGCCGGTCGCGCGCGCAGAGCAGGGCTGCGTGGCCGGCCACCAGGCTGTATCCGCGGTCGTCGAAGTAGCGTGCGAGGAGGGGCCCACGCGGCCCGGCGGCGGCGTCGCGCCGAGGCCTCGCGACGCCGAGCGTCAGCGTCTCGCGCGGGGTGGCCGCGCCGGCCAGCGGCAGCTCCCGGTCGAGGAGAACGCCGAGACCGGAGCGCACGACGACCCGCACCGTCGCCGTCTCCCGACGCAGGTCTGCGGCGCCGACGGTGAGCGCGGCCGGTGCTCCGCCCGGACCGCCGATGCTGCCGTAGTCGGGGCCTGCCGGCCCTTCGTTCCCGGCCGGTGCGACGACGAGCGTGTCGAGCTCGGCGGCGCCGGCGACGGCAAGAGCGACCGGCCCATCGGCAAAGGACGCGAACGGCTCGGTGACACCGACGACCGCGACGCGCGCAGCGTCCAGGACGTCGCCGTCGGCGTCCGGGTCGACCGCCCGCTCCAGGCCTGCGAGCAGCTGGTCTGTGCGGCCGTAGACGGCAAAGCCGCCGTCGGCGCTCGGCTGCCAGCCGGCGACTCTGATCGGCAGGATCGACGCGCCGGGCGCGACACCGTGGATGCCGCCTGGGCCGCCATGGCCGACGATCAGTCCCGCCATCTGCGTGCCGTGGCGCTCGAGCCGCGTCGAATCGTCCGGGTGCGGTCGCGCCACGGGGCGGCCTTCGGGGTTGAGCATGTCCGCCCCGTCGAGCAGGCGGTCCCGGATGTACGGGTGCGTGATGTCGATGCCGGTGTCGAGCAGTGCGACCGTGATCCCACTCCCGTCGTAGCCCGGGATGCCGGCCTGGTCCGGTCGCCGTCCGGACCCTCGCTCGAACGCCTGACTGCGGAGCTCGCCGGCCGAGAGCGCGGCCGGATAGGCCGCGCGCACCGGATACACCCCGGCCACGTCTCGGTCCCGCTCGAGCAGTGCGAGCGCCCTGCTGTCGATCGGGGCCGCGAAGCCGTTGAAGGTCCGCGTGTAGACGAAATCGGGGACGAGCTGGATCCCCTCGCGCGACAGCCGCGCGGCGATCTGCTTCTGACCGGCAAGCGCGGCAGCGGTCCAGCTCCGCATCGCCGACTCGGACGCGTGCCCGCCCGCCCGGGCCATGCGATCGGCGAGCGACGGACTCTCGAGGACGACGATCATCCGCTGGCCGACTGCGATGGCGCTCCGTTCGCCGTCGACGAAGCCGCGCCATGCCGCGGCACCTCCTTCGGCCGGCCCGCTCGGCTGGGCACCCTGGCCGCCGCCGGCCGCCAGCAACGCCGCGGACACGACGAGCCCGGCGGCAAGCCTGCGGCGTTCAGGCCCGCGATGCATACGCGTCGAGATCAAGGTAACGAGGATAGGGAAGGCTCCTGCCGTACCTGCCCGCGGAAGCGATCATCGCGGCGTTGTCGGTGCAGAGAGCGAGGGGCGCGAAGCGCGCTTCCGGGAGCGCTGCGCGCAACGCGGAGTTGGCGGCGACGCCGCCGACCACGGCGACCGTCTGTAGGCCGACCTGCGCCGTGGCTCGAGCCGTTTGCTCGACGAGAGCCCGCACGATCGCCTGCTGGTACGACGCGGCGAGATCCGCCTTGCGCGACTCCGCCTCGTCGCCGAGGTCGCGCACCTTGTACAGCAGCGAAGTCTTCAGCCCGGAGAAGGAGAAGTCGAGGCCCTCCAGTCGCGCGACCGGGAACGAGAAGGCCTCTGGATCCCCCTCCTGCGCGAGGCGGTCGATTGCCGCGCCGCCGGGATAGCCGAGGCCGAGCAGCCGCGCGCCCTTGTCGAATGCCTCACCGGCGGCGTCGTCGATGGACGTGCCCAGGACGTGGTAGCCCCCACGCTCGCGCACGTCGAGCAACAGCGTGTGCCCGCCGCTGGCGAGCAGGCAGAGAAACGGCGGCTCGACCGGGTCGGGGTCGAGATAGAGCGAGGCGACATGGCCGTGGAGATGGTCGACCGGCACGAGCGGGAGACCGCGCGCCCAGGCGAGCGCCTTCGCCGCCGAAAGCCCGACGAGCAACGCCCCGACCAGCCCCGGCCCCTGCGTGACGGCCACCGACTCCACGTCGTCCAGGCCCGCCTCCGCCTGCTGGAGCGCCTCCTGCACGACCGGCGAGACCAGCTCGAGATGGCGGCGCGACGCGACCTCCGGCACGACGCCCCCGTAGCGGGCGTGCAGCTCGGCCTGCGAGGCGACGATGTTCGAGCGGATCTCGCCGCCCTCGGTGACGAGCGCCGCCGCTGTCTCGTCACAGGACGTCTCGATCCCCAAGATCATGTGGACAGCATCATCCCGCCTCGGCGTGCTCGTCCGCGACCGGGTCCCGCCACATGATCAACGCGTCCTCGCGGTTGTCCGTGTAGTAGCCACGCCGAACGTCCCGCGGGTGACGAAGCCCATGCGCTCGTAGAGCTTGATCGCACCCACGTTCGAAACGCGAACCTCCAGGGTGTAGCCGCGCCGCTCGTCGGAAGCGGTCACCTCGAAGAGCCGGTCGAGAAGCGCTCGCGCCACGCCGAGGCGGCGGTACGAGGGCGTGACCGCGAGGTTCATGACGTGCCACGCGTCGACGTACCTCGAGATGACGAGGTAGCCGACGAGCTCGCCTCCGTCCGGTTCGAACGCTCCGAGGGAGAGCGAGCTCGGCTTGGCAAGCTCGCCCGCGAACATCGAACGCGACCACGGCGTCGGGTACGACTCGCGCTCGATCCTCTCGATCGCGCTGAGATCGCGGAGCTCGAGCTTGCGGAGCTCGACGTTCACGGGGCTGCCTCGACGGCGTCCGGCACCCGCACGTAGAGCGGCTCGACGAGCTCGACCGGGCCGAAGTCGCGCGCGAGCTCGGCATGGAAGCGGGCCCGCGGCAGATGGCGCTCGTCGTCGTCGGGTGGAACCTCCGCACCGGCCTGCTCGAAGAGCTCGCGGTACCGCACGGCGCCGTCGCCGACGTAGAGCGCACCGGGCTCGACCGCAAGCTCGGCCGGAGCGACGGCGCGAGGGCCGGGAACGAAGACCTCGCGCCGCTTGGCGTCGATCACCGGAGTGGCACCCGGAGCGCCCGCCGCCAGTGCGTCGAGCGTCGAGACTCCCGCCGCGGTGACACCGAGCGCGAGCCCGAGCCCGCGCGCGGCAGCGAGCCCGATCCGGATGCCCGTGAAGCTTCCCGGCCCCGTGCCGACTGCGAGCACGTCGACATCCCGCGGGTGTGCGCCCGCCTGGCGCAGGAGCGCGTCGACGTCCGCAAGCAGGGTCGAGGCACGCGAGACACGTTCACCGAGAACCTCTCCGTCGTCGACGAGCGCGCTCGTCGCCCGCTCGGTCGCCGTGTCGAAGGCCAGGATCAGCACCCGGCCCGAGCCTACGCCGAGGTCACGATCGCGCGTCTCATCGCCCGCAAGTCTACGTCGCGACCCGGGCAAGGAGCTCCGGCTCCGCCTCGATCCGGAGCACGCGGCTCGTCGGGCTGTCGTGCTCGAGCCGAACAGCCGCGCGAACCTCGGGCAGGCCGGCCGCACCTGCTTCGGGCCACTCGACGAACACGACTGCGTCGTCGAAGTACGGCTCCAGGTCTGCCCACTCCGCGGCGGAGACGCCGGTGAAGCGGTAGAGATCGAGGTGCGAGACATCCGGTTCACCCTCGTAGCGGTGGCCGATCGTGTACGTCGGGACTCGTCACCGGGGCGGTGACGCCGAGCGCTCGGCAGGCGCCGCGGACGAAGGTCGTCTTGCCGGCCCCGAGCTCGCCCGAGACGGTGACGACGTCGCCCGGAACAAGGCCCGCCGCGAGCCGTCCGGCGATCTCCTCGGTCTCGCCGGGCGAGGACGAGCGCAGCTCCATGCGAGAGCTAGAAGAGCCCGAGCTGGACGGCCGGCTCGTGCGACGCGCTCTGTGACGGGCTCCGGTTCCGGCTCCGCGTCCAGCGCGAACGGGGTCTCGGAGCCGGGATCTGGCGCCCGCCCGAGCAGCTCCGGGATCCGCTGGAAGTCCTGCTCGAGCACTCCGAGCATCGAGCGCGTGTAGAGCGCCGCCGCGGGATGGTAGAGCGGGTAGAGCGTCACGTCGTTGCCGCCGAGCGTCACCTGCTGCGGGACTCCGTGCACCCGCGTGATTCCGGTCGGCTTGCCGGAGAGCAGCTTGGTCGCGAAGTTGCCCAGCGTGGCAACGAGCGTCGGCCGGATCAGCTCGATCTGACGGAAGAGATGCGACTCGCAGGCCTCGATCTCCTCCGGCTGCGGGTCACGATTGCCCGGCGGGCGGCACTTGAGCACGTTCGCGATGTAGACGTCCGCGCGCGTCAGCCCGATCCCGTTCAGGAGCTTCTCGAGCAGCTGGCCGGCCTGGCCGACGAAGGGAACGCCCTGCTGATCCTCGTGGTAGCCGGGCGCCTCGCCGACGAACATCAGCTCGGCGTTCGCGTCGCCGGAGCCGAAGACGACCTGCGTCCTCGTCGAAGCGAGCGGGCAGCGCGTGCAGCCGAGCGTCTCGTCCTTGTACGCGGTGAGCAGTTCGCTCATCGACGGTGAGTCTACGCCCGCGGCTCGGACGCCTATCCGCAGCCGCAAGAGCCGCCGCAGCAACCCGCCGCCGGCGCTGCTTCCGAACTTCGGCTGCGACGAGACGCCGGCGACCGCGAAGGTCGAGAACTGCTTCAGCACGTTGCCTGCGCCGCACTCGGGACACGCAACCGCCTGCTCGCGCTCCGGACGAGCTCCTCGAAATGCGACTCGCACTCCATGCATGCGTACTCGTAGATCGGCATGCGCTCAGTCTACCCCGCGTCGAGCTCTTCCTCGGCTTCCTCGCCGTGCTCGACGATGTCGCCGGGCTGGAAGAGAACACGCTTCAGGACGGCCGCCCACTCGGGCTTCCGGCGGCCGAGGAACTCGAGGTTCATCGCGAAGTGCTTGAACTCCTCGCCCTGCGCGTTCTCCATGATCGCCCGCGCGTCGGGGTCGCGCTCGACGTCCAGCCGCTGCTCGTACCAGCCGATCGCCTCCGCCTCCTCGATCAACGAGGCGCAGATGCGGGCGAACGTGCGGACCTCGGCGGAAAGCTCGTCCGGCGGTTCGTGGTACTGGTCGAACGGCACGATCGGCACTCTATTACGCATGCTGGACCGCGAAGACCCTGGAAGGCGAGCTCGTGCGGCTCGAGCCGATGACGGCCGCGCACGAGGACGGGCTCTGGGAAGCGTCGCGCGATCCGGAGACCTGGCGATGGCTCTCGGTCTTCCAGCCGGAGACGCGCGAGCAGATGCACGACTACGTCGAGAGCGCGCTCGCAACTCAGGCGGCCGGAACGGAGATGCCGTTCACGACGATCCGGCAGGAGGACGACCGCGTGCTCGGGAGCACGCGCTATCTCGCGCTCCGGCCGGAGCACCGCAGCCTCGAGATCGGCTGGACGTGGCTGACTCCGGAGGCCTGGGGGACGGGCGCCAACATCGAGGCCAAGCTGCTGATGCTCGGCGACGCCTTCGAGCGGCTCGACTGCCTGCGCGTGGAGCTGAAGACCGACGCCCGCAACGAGCGCTCGCGCGGCGCAATGGCCGCGCTGCCCGCACAGTTCGAGGGCGTGCACCGCAAGCAGATGCTCGTTCGCGACGGCCTCCGGCGGGACTCGGCGTGGTACAGCGTCATCGACGACGAGTGGCCCGAGGTGCGGGCGAACCTCCTACGCCGGCTCGGGCGGCGCTAGGAACTCCCGGACGAGCTCGATCGCCTCGGGCCGGTCGCGGAAGACGCCGTGCCCCGTGTCGGCGAAGTGCTCGTAGCGGACGAGCTCGGACGGGAGCGCCTCCACCAGCTCGTCGACTCCGCTGATCGTCGTCGACGGGTCGTCGTCGCCCGCCAGCACGAGCGTCGGGACACCGGATCGCCGCCGCCTCCTCCCGCACGTCGTAGCTCCGGGCCCCCGTCCGGTCCCAGTGGGCGATCAACGCCATGTTCATCTCCATGCGCGCGATCGTGTCCGGCGGAGATCGGGTCGCGCGTGTAGAGCGGCACGCACACGCGCAGGAACTCGGCGAAGTGCGCCTCGGTGGGATCGGCGAAGTAGCGGGCGGCGACCTCGCCGGCCTCCGGCCCGGCGAGCCGGTCGAACTCGGCGATCGAGCGCGTGTGCACGTAGCGCGCGACGGTGCTCACGAGGACGAGCCGCTCGACCCGGTCCGGATGCCGTGCGGCGTGGACGAGCGCGACCACGCCTCCGGTCGACGTTCCGAGCAGCACGGGCCGCTCGAGCTCGAGCGCATCGCAGAAGGCGTCGAGGTCGTCGACCCACGTCTCGACCGTCCAGTGCTCGGGCGAGCTCCAGTCGCTGCGGCCGGCGCCGCGGAGGTCGAGATAGACGACCTGGGCGACCTCGGCGAGCGCCGGGCCGATGTGCTCCTTGTAGGGCGAGTGATCGGCGCCGGAGACCGTGTGGAGCAGGATGACCGTCGGCCGGTCGCGCATCCACGGCCCATCCGGCGCGACCTTGGCGCCGTCGACGTCGAAGAAGAGGTCGACTCCCCGGACGGCGACCTTCATGCCTCTACCTCTCCCGACTGGAGGTCGTCGAGAAAGAGCCGCAGCTCGTCGTACGCCTCCGGCGCGTCGCGGAAGACGGAGTGGCGAGCGCGCGTGAAGCTCCGAAAGCGCGTCGGACCGGCCAGCAGGTCGGCCGCTTCCCGCGCCGACTCGAGCGGCGCCCAGGCGTCGTCCTCTCCGGCGAGGACGAGCGTCGGCGTCTCGACGGCGCCGAGCTCGGCTGCGCAGGTCGACCACCTTGGCCTCGCCGGCCATCCAGCGCATCAGCACCTCGGGGTTCCAGTCGGCGCGGGCGACCACATCGCTCGTCTGCGCGTACGTCGAGAGCAGCGGCAGGCAGACTCGGAGGAAGTCGGCGAACGCCTGCTCGTCCATCTCGTCGTAGTAGCGCTCCGCGACCCGCGCGCCTCCGGTCCACCGAGCCGCTCGTAGACCGCGATCGAGCGCTCGGGCACGATCCGCGCGACCGGCGCTCCGAGGACGAGCGCGGCCGGATGAGACGGGTGGCGGGCGGCGTACTGGAGCGCGACGAGCGAGCCGAACCCGAGCCCGAAAACGACCGGCCGCTCGATCCGCAGCGCAGCGCACAGCTCGCGCACGTCGTCCGCCCAGCGCTCGAGCCGATGCTCCTCGGGAGGGCCGGCGTCGCTGCGGCCCGCACCGCGCATGTCGAGGTAGACGACCTGCGTCCCCGCCGCGAGCCACGGCCCGATCTGCACCTTGAAGAGACCGTGGTCGAATCCCGGCCCCGGGTGGAGCAGGAGCACAGTCGGGCGCTCGCGCATCCAGGGCCCGTCGGGGACGAGCTTCGCACCGTCGACGTCGAAGAACAGGCGCACGCCGCCTACCTGAACACGCATGGAGCTACACTACTTTTGCCCGGTATCCGGCAACGGAACTGGAGCCAACGAGATGATCGAGAGAGCACACGTGATCGGCGCGGGACGCGCCGGGTCGGCGATCGCCGCGCGCTTGCGCGAGCGCGGAATCGCGCTGTCCGAAGACGAGTCCGGAGCTCGTGCTGCTCTGCGTGCCGGACCGGGCGATCGCCGAGGTCGCGGCGGCCACCCCGCCGGGACCGTGGGTCGCGCATGTCAGCGGCGCCACCCCGCTCGCGGCGCTCGACCCGCACGCGCGTCGCTTCAGCGTCCACCCGCTCCAGACGTTCACGCGCGCAAGAGGCGCCGAGCAGCTCGACGGCGCGTTCGCCGCGGTCAGCGCGGAGACGGACGAGGCGCGCGACGTCGCGCTGTGGCTCGCCCGAACGCTCGGGCTCGAGCCGTTCACGCTCGCCGACTCGAAGCGCGTTGCCTATCACGCCGGCGCCGCGATCGCCTCGAGCTATCTCGTGACGCTGCGGCGCGCCGCCGGCTCGCTCCTCGAGGCCGCGGGCGCCCCGCCCGAGGCGCTCGACCCGCTGATGCGCCGCACGATCGAGAACGACTTCGAGCTGACCGGGCCGATCGCGCGCGGCGACTGGGCGACCGTGGACGCGCACGTCACCGCGATCCGGGCCGAGCGCCCCGAGCTCGAGGCGATGTATGTGACCCTGGCCGAGACGACGAAGGCTCTGCTGTGAGGACGGTGCGAAGCATCAGCGAAGCACGGCAGCACCTAGAGGCGGTCCGGGGAGGCCGGATCGGGCTGGTGCCGACGATGGGCGCGCTTCACGCCGGTCATCGTCGCGCTCATCGACGCGGCGCGGGCGGAGTGCGACACCGTCGTCGTCAGCCTCTTCGTCAACCCGGCCCAGTTCGACGAGGCTGCCGATCTCGCCGTCGTATCCCCGCGACGAGGAGCGCGACGCGGCGCATGGCGGCCGAGGCGGGAGCCGACGTCCTCTTCGCGCCCGAGCCCGACGAGATCTATCCCGCCGGCTTTCAGACCTGGGTCGACGTCGAGGAGCTCTCGCGCGGGCTCGAGGGCGCGTACCGGCCCGGACACTTCCGGGGCGTCGCAACCGTCTGCCTCAAGCTCTTCAACATCGTCCGGCCGCAGTTCGCCTACTTCGGGCAGAAGGACGCGCAGCAGATCGCCGTGATCCGCCGCATGGTTCTCGACCTCAACCTCGACTTGACGGTGAGGTCGATCCCGACCGTGCGCGACCCCGACGGTCTGGCGATCTCGTCGCGAAACGTCCTGCTCTCGGCGGCCGAGCGCGCGGCCGCGCTGGCTCTCCCCCGCGCACTCTCGACCCGCGATCCCTGCCGCCGCCCGCGCCGCAGCTCGACGGGCTCGACATCGACTACGTCGAGGTCGCCGACTTCGACCCACCCGTTCTCGCCGCCGCAGTGCGCGTCGGCTCGACCCGACTTGATCGACAACGTGATCCTGAACGAGGAGGAACGATGACCACTCGCCCGCGCAAGCCCGCACCCGGCACGCCCGCGCCCGGGAAGCTGGCTCTGACCGAGCTCGCCGAGCTGAAGGCGCGCCGACAGCCGATCGCCATGGTGACCGCGTACGACGCCCCGTCGGGGCGGCTCGCGGACGCGGCCGGCGCCGACGTGATCCTCGTCGGCGACTCGGCCGCGATGACCGTGCTCGGCCACGACTCGACCGTGCCGGCGACGATGGACGAGATGATCGTGCTCACGCGGGCGGCCAACCGCGGCGCGCGCCGGCCGCTCGTCGTCGCGGACATGCCGTTCGGGTCGTTCCAGGTCTCCGACGAGGAGGCGCTCAACAACGCGATCCGCTTCGTCAAGGAGGCCGGCGCCGACGCGGTCAAGCTCGAGGGCGCCGGGCAGACGCTCTCGCGCGTGCAGAAGATCGTGGGCGCCGGGATCCCGGTGATGGGGCACATCGGGCTGACGCCGCAGTCGGCGACGATGCTCGGCGGCTTCAAGGCTCAGGGCCGGACGGCCGAGAAGGCGGTGCAGCTCTTCGAGGATGCGCTCGCGCTCGAGGCTGCAGGCTGCTTCGCGATCGTGCTCGAGGCGGTGCCGGCGGCAGTTGCGGCGCGGATCACCGAAGCGCTGGCCGTGCCGACGATCGGGATCGGCGCAGGCGTGCACTGCGACGGACAGGTCCTCGTCTGGCACGACCTGCTCGGCCTGTACGAGGGCCACGCGCCGCGCTTCGTCAAGCAGTACGCAGATCTCTCGGCGGTGATCAAGACCGCGGTCGGCACGTACGTGGAAGAGGTTCGCGAACGCCGCTTCCCGGAGGAGCAGCACACGTACGCGATGCCCGCCGGCGAGCTCGAGCTCTTCGAGGAGGCGCTAGAGGATCGAGCGGAGGCTCGCGAACGCCGCTAGGAAGAGGGCAACAAGCCCGAGCGCGGCCGAGCGAGCGCGACCAGGTCCAGCCATGCACGGCCTGCACGCCGACGAGCAGCAGGACGGCCGACCAGGCGGCGAAACCCAGCTCGAGCAGGTCGAAGAGGCTCGCCCCCACCCCGTGGTCCGAGCCGCCGCGACGGAAGACATCGGTGCCGTAGACGGCGAGCTGGAGCGGCCAGACGAGCAGCAGCGAGAGGGCGATGGGCGCCACCGCGAAGCCGAGGATGTGCCGGGCGCGCCGGAACGTGCCGACGCTCCCCAGGCCGCGGGTGCCGAGGTAGAGCGCGCCGCCGACGATGAAATAGCCGGCGAAGGCGATGATCCCGCCGGCGATGACAGCCCAGACGGCGACGTGCAGGACGTCGTACTCGGGGTCGTCGTAGAGCGTGCGTGCGGTGCTCGAGGCGAGGGCGGTCGCGATCCCGGCGAGCAGCCGTGAGCGCGAGCACCGGTTCGGAGCGGGCGTCGACGTCCTCGCGCGACTCGTCCCGCATCGCGACGAACACCGACCTCGGCGAGAGGAAGACGGCCGGCACTCGCAGCCACCACTGGCGGTCGGGGTCCACGCCCCGAATCTAGTCGCTAGCCGGAGACGGACGGGAACTCGACCGGCTTGTTCGAGCTGGTGAGCCGGTAGCGGATCTCGAAGTCGAGCTTCTGGCCCTGCGCCTCCATGCCGAGCGTGACGAGGGCCGTGCTCAGGAGGTGCGTGCCCTCGTCGATCGAGAGCACCGCCTTGATGTCGCCGAACTTCACGCCGAGGTCGTCGAGGTCGAAGGAGAACGCAGGCTGTCTCGCCGCCCGGCCCGGAGAGCGAGCCGAGCTTCGCCATCGCCTTGATCATCCCGGTCGTGTCGATCTCGCCGGCGATGGTCGTCACCGGCTTGCCGTCGATCTGCTGGTGCTCGGCAACCCGCACGTCCCGGACATAGCGGGCGAGCTCCTGGAACGCGCCGGCTCCCATCGAGCCGCTCACGCCGTTCATCTCCTTCGGCACGGGCATCGACACCCACTTGCCGTTGGTGGTGCTCATCCACGCGCGGTTGCCGCGGACGACCATCTGGAAATTCTTGCCGGCTGCCTCGGGGATGCCGGTCGCATGCATGGAGAACGTCGCGCCTTCCTTCGACGCCGCGCCCTTCATGGCCAGGTCGACCTGCTTCCCTTCCATCTGGAAGCCGATGCTCGCCTCGAAGGTCGCGGACTGAAGCGTCGCCTGCGCCTGCTCCGCCTCCTGCAGGAGCGCCTGCGCGCGGTTGCCCTCCTCGGTGCTGCAACCCGAGAGAAGGAACGCGGCGCCGACGATGGTGGCGAGGAGCCGGATCATGGTGCAGACGTCGGCACCGGCCGGGTAGACCTGCATCCCTCACTTGGTACGTTCACCGAGTGGACGAGGCGCTGACGGAGCAGGTGCGGACGGCGATGCCGTACGCCGAAACGCTCGGCCTCGAGCTGATCGCCGCCTCGAAGGACGAGGTACATGCCGCCGTCGACTGGGACGAGCGGCTGACGACTGCAGCAGGGATCCTGCACGGCGGCGTGCTGATGGGGCTCGCCGACACGATCGGCGCCTACTGCGCGTTCCTCAATCTGCCCGACGGCTCGACCGCGACGGCGACGATCGAGTCGAAGACGAACTTCTTCTCAGCCGTTCGCTCGGGGCGCGTCGAAGCCCGCTCGCGGCCGCTCCACCGCGGCAGCCGGACGATCGTGGTCGAGACGGACCTCTTCGACGAGAGCGGCAAGCGGGTCGCCCGCGTCACGCAGACGCAGGCCGTGCTCTAGTCCAGAGCCGCGCCGAGCGCGGCGCGCGAGACGAGCGCACCCGATGGCGGCGGGGTCCCCTGGTCGCGCAGCACGTTCGCTGCCTCCACGAGGGCGCCGTAGGCCCTCGCCGCCAGGAGGCTCCCGGTCGAGACGCGGCGCACGCCGGCCCCGGCCAGCTCGGCGACCGTCGGACCGCCGGGCAGGATGAGGACGTTGAGCGGGATCTCGACCGCGGCAACGACGGTTGCGATCTGCTCGAGGTCGGTGAGGCCCGGAGCGTAGACAGCGTCGGCGCCGGCCTCGCGATAGGCGATCAGCCGCGCGATCGTGTCGTCGAGGTCGTCGACGCCCCGAATGTGGTTCTCGGCGCGCGCGGTCACGACCATCGGCTCCGGCAAGCCGCGTGAGGCGGTCGGCCGCCACGGCGACACGCTCGGCGGCGACACCGATCTCGTCCATGCCGCCCGCGGCCGGGTCGTAGTCCTCGATCGAGAACCCCGCCGCGCCGGCTTCGGCGAGCAGCGCCACGGTCTGGGCGACGCCGCCCGGGTCGTCCGGATAGCAGCGCTCGCTGTCGACGTTCAGGGGCAGATCCGTCGCAGCCGCGAGCTCGGCTACATGAGCGACCAGCTCGTCGCGCGTGACGGTCTGGTCGTGCTTGCCGAGAGCCCAGGCGAAGCCTGCGCTCGTCGTCGCAAGCGCTTCGAAGCCAGACGCGGCGAGGAGCCGGGCCGAGCCGATATCCCACGGATTCGGCATCACGAACAGCCCGTCCGCGGCGTGCAGCGCCCTGAAGCGCTCCCGGCGGTCGGCGACCGTCGTCATGCCAGCACCCGGGCGAGCTCGCGCTTCCCGTTCTCCACCACGGGACGCCCGTGCGACACGAGCACGTGCTCCACGGGAAGGTCGAGCAGCGGGAGCAACGACTTCCGCAAGTCCTCGTGCGTCGGCTTCCCGAGCCACTGCCGCGGGACAGAGGCGGAGCGGGTCGTCCGTGGCGCGCGGCTTTGCGCCGGCACCGAGGAGGACGTCGCCGACGACGACGGCGCGGTGCTCGGGCAGCCAGTACACGGCCTCCGACGCGCGGGCCGTCGGATACGGGACGATCCCGCCCGGAAGCTCCCCGTTCACGGCGTCCTCCGCGTCGACGCCGCGGTTCCGGAGCGGCCCCTGCGAGCGGGCCGGCGCCCAGACGCGAGCCTTCAGGCCGGCAGCAGTCCGCGCGTGGTAGTAGAGCGTCAGGAGCACGTGCTTCGGGCTCGGGAGCTCGGCGGGCGGGTCGAGCGGATCGATCAGCACGAGCCCGTCGGCCGTGTCGACCGCGACCGAGCCGACCTGCTCCTCCCAGTGGTCGTGCCACGCCGTCCAGCGACGAAGGCCGGGTGCGATCTCCTGCATCGGTCACGCGGCGACCGGCTCGCCGCGCGGCGCGAGCACGTTGCGGAGGAACTCCCCGGTGGACGAGCCCTCGGTCTCGGCGATCTGCTCCGGGCGTGCCGGCCGCGATCAGCTCGCCGCCTGCCTCCCCGCCCTCGGGGCCGAGGTCGACGACCCAGTCGGCCTGCTTGATCACGTCGAGGTTGTGCTCGATCACGAGCACCGTGTTGCCGGCGTCGACGAGCCGCTGCAGCACCTCGAGCAGCTTCTCGATGTCGGCGAAGTGAAGGCCTGTCGTGGGCTCGTCGAGGATGTACAGCGTTCGCCCGGTGGCGACCTTGCAGAGCTCGGCCGCGAGCTTGACCCGCTGCGCCTCGCCGCCCGACAGCGTCGTCGCCGGCTGGCCGAGCTTGACGTAGTCGAGCCCGACATCGTGCAGCGTCTGGAGCCGCCGGCGCAGCTTCGGGATCTTCGCGAAGAACGTCAGCGCCTCCTCGACCGACATCTCGAGCACGTCCGCGATCGACTTGCCCTTGAAGCGCACCTCGAGCGTCTCCTTGTTGTACCGGTGCCCGTGGCAGGTCTCGCACTGCACGTAGACGTCCGGCAGGAAGTGCATCTCGATCTTGATCGTCCCGTCGCCCTTGCACGTCTCGCAGCGGCCGCCGCGCACGTTGAAGGAGAAGCGCCCCGGCTTGTAGCCGCGCACCTTGGACTCGGGCGTGAGCGAGTAGAGCTCGCGGATGTGCGTGAAGAGGTCGATGTACGTCGCCGGGTTCGAGCGCGGCGTCCGGCCGATCGGCTTCTGGTCGATGTCGATCACCTTGTCGAAGACGTCGATTCCCTCCACCGAGTCGTGGTCCCCCGGCTTGACCCGCATCTTGTTCAGCCGGTTCGCGAGCGCCTTGTAGACGATCTCGTTCACGAGCGTCGACTTGCCGGAGCCGGAGACGCCGGTCACGGTCACGAACTTCCCGACCGGGAACTCGACGTCGATCCCCTTCAGGTTGTGCATCGACGCACCGCGGACCGTGAAGTGGCCGAGGTCGTTCTCTCGCCGCGGCGGGATCGCGATCGTCCGCTTGCCCGAGAGGAACTGGCCGGTGACGGACTTCTTGTTCTCCATCACATCCTTCGCCTTGCCGTCCGCGACGACCCAGCCGCCGTGCTCGCCCGCGCCCGGGCCCCATGTCGACGAGCCAGTCGGCGGTGCGCATCATCTGCTCGTCGTGCTCGACGACGAGGACCGTGTTGCCGAGATCCTTGAGCCGCTGCAGCGTCGCGATCAGCCTGCCGTTGTCGCGCTGGTGCAGCCCGATCGACGGCTCGTCGAGGATGTAGAGCACACCGACGAGCTGTGAGCCGATCTGCGTCGCCAGCCGCAGCCGCTGCGCCTCGCCGCCGGAGAGCGTCTTCGCGGCACGGTCGAGCTGCAGGTAGCCGACGCCGACGTTGTCGAGAAACGTCAGGCGCTCGCGGATCTCCTTGACGATCCGATGGCCGATCAGCTCTTCGGTCGGCGTCAGGCCGAGCTCGTCGAGAAAGGCGAGCGAGCGTGTCACCGACATCCGAGTGAACTCGTTGATCGACAGGCCGCCGATGGTGACCGCGAGCACCTCGGGCTTGAGCCGCGCCCCCTTGCAGGTGCCGCACGGCCGGAAGCTCATGTACTCCTCGATCCGCTCGCGCTGCTGCGCCGAGTCGGTCTCCTTGTAACGGCGCTGGAGCGAGGAGACGATCCCCTCGAAGGCCATCGTGTACGACCGCCGGCGACCCATCCGGTTCCGGTACTGGACGTAGAGCTTGTCGCCCTTCGTGCCGTGCAGGAAGAGGTCCTGCTGCTCGGTCGTCAGATCGCGCCAGGCGGTGTCGGGATCGATCTCGTAGCGATCGCAGATCGCCTGGACGACGGAGTCGTAGAAACCGCCGTTTCCGACCGACCAGGGAACGAGCGCACCGTCGCCGACCGACACGGTCGTGTCCGGGACGATCAGGTCTGGGTCGATCTCGAGCTGCGAGCCGAGGCCTGTGCAGCGCGGGCATGCTCCGTGCGGCGAGTTGAAGGAGAAGATCCGCGGCTGGAGCTCGGGCAGCGAGACCCCGTGCTCGGGACAGGCGAACTTCTCCGAGAAGAGCATGGACTCTGCCTTGCCGCCGCCTTCGCCGGTGTCCACGAGATCGATCGCGACGAGCCCGTCCGCGAGCGCCGCCGCCGTCTCGACCGACTGGGTCAGGCGCTGGCGCAGGTCCGGCTTCAGCACGAGCCGGTCGACGACCACGTCGATCTCGTGCTTGAACTTCTTGTCGAGGACGATCTCCTCCTCGAGCAGGCGCACCTCGCCGTCGACCTTGACGCGGGTGAACCCGTCGGCCCGCAGCTCCTCGAGCACGTCGCGGAACTCTCCCTTGCGGTCGCGCACGATCGGCGCGTTCACCGTGAAACGCGTGCCGTCGGGCAGCGCCAGGATCTGCTCCACGATCTGGTCGAGGCTCTGCCCCGCGATCGGCCTGCCGCAGACCGGGCAGTGCGGCCGGCCGACACGCGCGTAGAGCAGGCGGAGGTAGTCGTAGATCTCCGGTGACCGTCCCGACCGTCGAGCGCGGGTTGCGGGAGGTCGTCTTCTGGTCGATCGAGATCGCGGGCGAAAGCCCTTCGATCGAGTCGACGTCGGGCTTCTCCATCATCTGGAGGAACTGGCGCGCGTAGGCGGAGAGGCTCTCCACGTAGCGGCGCTGGCCCTCGGCGTAGATCGTGTCGAACGCGAGCGACGACTTGCCCGATCCGGACAACCCGGTGATGCAGACAAGGGAGTTCCGCGGCAGCCGGACGTCGATGTCCTTGAGGTTGTGCTCGCGGGCCCCGTGGACGATCAACTCGTCAGCGGCCATGTGCGGCGCTATTCTAGCGAGCGAACACGTGTTCGTAAAGGGTACGATTGGTCTCCTTGGGGGATGATCGGCTGACGATGTCGGAGACTGCGAAGAGGGCCGCCCTCACCACCCTCGTGGTCGGCGCGATCGTCGTGCTGGCGCTCGCCCTCTGGCAGCTCCGGCTCCTCGTCGCGCTCCTCTTCCTCGCGTTCATCCTGGCGGCCGCGATGCGCCCCACGCTCGAGGTCCTCGCCCGGCGCGGCATCCCGCGACCGGCCGGGATCGCGTTGCACTACATCGTCCTGCTCGGTCTGATCGCGGGCTTCCTGTGGCTCGTCGTACCGCGCGCGATCGACCAGGTGGACTCCGCGCTCGGCGGTATTCCGCAGACGCGCTCGGATCTCGGTGAGCAGACCCGGAACTCGACCGGGATCAAGCACGACGTGCTCGAGAACATCCAGCGGCGTCTCGCCGACCTGCCGACAGCGGGGAGCCTGGTCGATCCGGCCCTCCAGGTGACGAGAACCGTTTTCGAGGTGATGCTCGGGATCTTCTTCGTGCTCGCGAGCGCCGCCTACTGGATCTTCGAGCGCGATCGCGCCGAGGACCTCGTCTGCTCGCTCCTGCCGCGGCGGCGCAGGAAAAAGGTGCGCGACACTTGGAATTTGATCGACGCGAAGCTTGGGGCCTACGTGCGCGGGCAGGCGCTGCTGATCGTGCTCGTCGGCGTCGTGCTCTCGATCGCGTTCTGGGCGATCGGGCTGCCGTACTGGCTCCTGATCGGATCGTTCGCAGGCCTGGTGGAGATCGTTCCGGTCATCGGCCCCTTCGTCGCGGGCGCGCTGGCCGTCGGCGTCGGGCTGACCGTGTCCTGGCAGACAGCGCTCGCCGCCGGACTTGCCGTGGTCGGCGTGCGCATCGCGGAGGACTACCTCGTGATCCCCCGCGTCCTCGGCGACGCCGTCGGCCTCACCCCGCTCGTCGTACTCGTTGCGGTGACCGCGACCGGGCTCCTCTTCGGTGGCTTCGCCGTCATCCTCGCCATCCCGATCGCCGCGGTGGGCGCCACACTCATCGACGTGATCATCCGCGACAAGGATCCCGCGGACGAAGAGGTGCCGGCGGTGATCTTCTCGGCCAAGGACGCCGAGACCGGCTAGCCGACCTGCGAGATCGGCCACCTGACCTGACGGCTCCTGGCGCGAGGGGTCGTCAGGCCTTGCGCCAGCGGCCGAAGATCAGCCCGCCGAGGGTGAAGCCGAGACCGAAGGTGCCGAGCGAGAACGCGCCCACCGCGAGGCCCTTGCGGGCGACCGAGAGCCGCTGCCAGCGACCGAGCGCCTCCTGTTCCTCGGTGGTGAGCGGCTCGCCGCGGCGCTGCTTGCGGAGTGCGCCACCGGCCCTCAACCCGAGGTAGAGGTCGTCGAAGATCTCGGGAGACTCGGAATCGGCCGCCATATGCATGGACTGTATAGCCTCAGGCGGCTGTGTCGACACGTGTTCTCCACCTTTCCGACCTGCATTTCGGCAGAAACGACAGGCCGGAGTCGATCGAGGCACTCAGCAGGCTGATCGAGGAGGCGCGGCCCGATCTCGTGATCGCGAGTGGGGATTTGACCCACCGGGGCCTGCGCAGTCAGCACGAGCGAGCCTCCTCCTTCCTCCGCAGTCTCGAGCTGCCGTTGCTGGCGATCCCCGGCAACCACGACATCCCCTACTCGTTCCCGCAGCGGTTCACCAAGCCCTGGCAGGAGTTCGAGCGGCTGTGGGAGACCACGGAGCCGGTGTACCGCTCGGAGACGCTCGTCGTCGCCGGGCTCAACTCGGTGCGACCGTGGCGGCACCAGTCGGGGCGCCTGCGCGACGAGCAGGTGCAGCGCGCCTCGGAGGTCTTCCGGGAGAGTCCCGCGAACGCGTACCGGATCGTGGCGCTGCACCACCACCTGCTCGGGGCACCGTGGCGATCACGCAAGAAGCCCGTCGCGAACCGGAACCGCGTCCTTGCCGGGCTCGTGGAGGCGGGCGCCGACCTCGTCCTTGCCGGGCACATCCACCAGAGCACGGTCGCGGAGCGGCGCGAGTTCGAGCTCGCGACGCCGCGCGGCGAGCACGCGGTCGTGTTCTCGATCGCGCCCGGCTTCGGCCAGCCACGCCCGAACCGGCGCGGCGAGGCGCGCGGGCTCCACGTCTACGAGATCGGTGAGAAGGCACTGCGCATCCTCACGTACATCTGGCGCGAGGACGGCTGGGGGCTCACGGCCGTGCGCACGTTCCCGCGCGGCCGTGAGCCTCTTCTCTCCGCAAGCTGGGCATCCGCGGAAGCGGATGCCCAGCGCGTAGATCCCTAAAGGGCCGCTTCGCGGCCGGCCGTCCTCAGACGGTCGCTCTCGTGCCGCTGCGTCCGGCGACGGCGCGGTAGATCAGGAGTAGGACGATCGACCCGACGATCGCAGTCAGCCAGGTGCTGATGTCGAAGAACTCGTCGAGCGGGTGCGCGTTGAAGATCGCTGCGGCGACGAAGCCGCCGAGCAGCGCTCCGACGATTCCGATGATCGTCGTGATGATGAATCCGCCCGGGTCGTCGCCGGGCAGCAATGCCTTCGCGATCGCCCCGGCAAGTGCGCCGAGGATGATGAACGCGATGATTCCCATCTAAGTAACCCCCAGGTAGTGGTTCGTTGAGCGTGCGGTTGCATCTCCCCTCGCCGCAACCGCGGCAAACCGAAAGAGCGCGCTAGAGTCCCGCCGACACCGATCCGGAGGAGAGACGATGCAGCCGAGCTTCGCCGACCTGAAGTCACGCCTGGCCGAGATCCACGACCTCCGCCGGGCGCAGGAGATCCTCTTCTGGGACCAGACCGTGATGATGCCGCCGGGTGGTGGCCCGGTGCGAGGCGCGCAGGTCACGACGCTCGACCGGATCGCGCACGAGAAGTTCATCTCGGACGAGATCGGGACGCTGCTCGAGGCGCTCGCCGGCTACGAGCAGGAACTGGACTACGACTCCGACGACGCGAGCCTGATCCGCACGACGCGCCGCGACTGGGAGAAGGCCCATCGCGTGCCGGCCGACCTGGCGGCCGAGATGACCGGCGCCGCCGCGGACGGCCATGACGTCTGGGCGAAGGCCCGGGCCGAGAACGACTACGCGCACTTCCTCCCGCACCTCGAGCGCGCGGTCGAGCTGAAGCGCCGCTACGTGGAGTGTTTCGAGGGCTACGACGACCCGTACGACGTCCTCCTCGACGACTTCGAGCCCGGAATGAAGACGGCCGAGGTGCGCCAGGTCTTCGACGACCTGAAGGCGGAGCTCGTGCCGCTGATCGCAGACATCGGCTCGATCGAGGGCGATGACGCGTTCATGGACGGCCCCTGGCCGATCGACGCGCAGAACGACTACTCGCTGAAGATCATCAAGCGCTTCGGCTTCGACGAGTCGTTCGCCCGGCTCGACCTCACCGTGCATCCGTTCGCGGCCAGCTCCGGCACGCAGGACATCCGCCTGACGACGCGCTACAAGGAGGACGACATCACGTCGATCTTCACCGCGATGCACGAGTGCGGGCACGGGCTCTACGAGCACGGCGTCTCGCCGTCGCTGGAGCGCACGCCGCTCTGCCACGGTGTCTCCTCGGCGCTGCACGAGTCGCAGAGCCGGATGTGGGAGAACATCGTCGGCCGCAGCCGTCCGTTCTGGAACCACTTCTACCCGTCGTTCCAGGCGGCCTTCCCCCAAGCGGTCGGCGACGTCGACCAGGATCGCTTCTACCGGGCGATCAACCGCGTGAAGCCGTCTTTCATCCGGGTCGACGCGGACGAGGCCACATACAACCTGCACATCATCCTTCGCTTCGAGCTGGAGCAGGAGATCATGGCCGGCACGATCGACCTGAAGGAGCTCCCGGCGATCTGGAACGCCCGCTTCGAGGAGTACCTGGGGATTCCGGTGCCGAACGACACGCTCGGCGTGCTGCAGGACGTCCACTGGTCGGGCGGTGGCTTCGGCTACTTCCCCACCTACTCGCTCGGGAACATCATCTCCGTGCAGATCTGGGAGAAGGTCCTCTCGGAGATCCCGGACCTGCCGGAGCAGTTCGAGCAGGGCGAGTTCGGCCAGCTGCACGAGTGGCTGCGCGACCGGCTCTACGCCCTCGGACGGAAGTTCACGCCGCAGGAGACGCTCGAACGAGTCGTCGGCGGCCCGATCGACGCGGCGCCGTACGTCCGCTACCTGAAGGACAAGCTCGGGGCGCTGGCCGCCGCCTAGGGAGCAACGGAGCAACGGAGCGACAGCGGTGGGTGAGAAGACGTGGCCGTTCCTCGCCGTCGGCGCGGGGATCGGACTGGTGCTCGGCATCCTCGTCAGCATCGCGACGGACATTCCGTTCGCACCCGAAGCGGGGCTGCTGATCGGCGCTTTGGCGGGCTGGCTCGTGCGCAGGCAGCGCGCGGAGCCCAGCGCTCGTTAGTTCGTGGCCGGCGTCAGCGCGCGTCGGGGCCGGTGATGGGCCGCTTCTGCACGAACCTGCGATAGAGGATCAGCAGCACGATCGCGCCGCCGAGCGAGAACGCCAGCGAGGCGAACGCCTCGTTCGCGGTGATCGTGTCGTCGCCGTCGAGGAGGCCGAGGAGACGTGCGACGACGCTTCCGAGCACCGAGCCGCTCACCCCGAGCAGGATCGTCTGCCAGAGCTTCAGGGGATCCTTGCCTGGTACCGCGAAGCGCGCGAGCACCCCGATGATCAAGCCGGAGACGAGCAGGGAGAGCAGCGCGCCGAGCATCGCGCGACTCTATTCGAACCCGACCGCTAGGCGAAGCGAGCGGCGGCCCGGGCTCGGGCCTTCGCTGCCTCCACTTCACGGTCGCGCGGCGGCGCGCTGGTGACGAGCGACGCGAGCAGCTTCTTCGACGCAGCCGTGACCTCGGCCACGGCCCGCTCGAATGCAGCCTCGTTGGCCTTCGACGGCTTCGACGCGCCGCTGATCTTGCGGACGTACTGCTCCGCGGCGGCCTCGATCTCCTCGGCTGTTGCGGGCGGCTCGAAGTTGTGAAGCACTCGGATATTGCGGCACATGGCTGACCCTCCTAGGTGACGGGCTCCGCCAGGGCGAGCAGCTCCCGGCGCAGCTCCTTGATCTCGTCGCGCAGCTTCGCGGCGTACTCGAAGCGGAGCTCCTCCGCCGCGACGAACATCTCTTCCTCGAGCGTGACGGCGAGCTTCTCGAGCTCCTCGCGCGACAGCCCTTCGACGTCTGCTTTGGCGCCGCGGCGCCTGCGGCCGGGCACGTTCGGGTTCTCGAGCGACAGGAACTCGGCGATGTCGGAGACGCCCTTGGTGATCGTGATCGGCGTCGTCCCGTGCTCCTCGTTGTAGGCGAGCTGGACCGACCGCCGGCGCTCGGTCTCGTCCATCGCGCCCTTGATCGCCTCGGTCATCTTGTCGGCGTAGAGGAGCACCCGTCCGTTGAGGTTCCGCGCGGCGCGGCCGATCGTCTGCACGAGCGCCGTCTTGCCGCGGAGGAAGCCCTCCTTGTCGGCGTCCAGGATCGCCACGAGCGACACCTCGGGCAGGTCGAGCCCCTCGCGCAGCAGGTTGATCCCGACCAGCACGTCGTACTCGCCGAGGCGCAGCTCGCGGATGATCTGGATCCGCTCGAGCGTGTCGATCTCGGAGTGCAGGTAGCGCGCCCGGACACCCGCCTCGAGCAGGTAGTCGGTCAGGTCCTCGGACATCTTCTTCGTCAGCGTCGTCACGAGCACACGCTCGCCCGCCTCCTCGCGCTTGCGGATCTCGTTCAGGAGGTCGTCGATCTGGTTCTTCGTCGGACGCAGCTCGACCTCGGGATCGACGAGGTAGGTCGGCCGGATCAGCTGCTCCGCGACGACCGTCGAGTGGCGGAGCTCGAATGCGCCCGGCGTCGCCGAGACGAAGACGACCTGGTTGACCTTGTCCAGGAACTCGTCGAAGCGGAGCGGCCGGTTGTCGAGCGCGGACGGGAGCCGGAAGCCGTGATCGACGAGCGTCTGCTTGCGCGAGCGGTCGCCCTCGTACATGCCGCCGATCTGCGGGACCGTCTGGTGCGACTCGTCGACGAAGACGACGTAGTCGGACGGGAAGTAGTCGAGCAGCGTGTGCGGGGCCGAGCCTGCGGGACGTCCGTCGAGGATCCGCGAGTAGTTCTCGATCCCGTTGCAGAAGCCGAGCTCGCGCATCATCTCCATGTCGTACTCCGTCCGCTGCCGGATCCGGTGCGCCTCGAGCATCCGGCCCTCGGCCTCGAAGAGCGCCACCTGCTGCTCCAGCTCGTGCCGGATCTCGTCCTGGGCGCGCTCGATCGTGGGCTTCGAGGTGACGTACTGCGTGGCCGGGAAGACGGTGATCGTGTCGAGCTTCGCGAAGACCTCGCCCGTGAGCGGATCGAAGTGCGTGATCTGCTCCACCTCGTCCCCGAACATCGAGACCCGGTACGCCGTCTCGGAGTACGCCGGCTGGATCTCGATCACGTCGCCCTTGACCCGGAAGCGGCCGCGGCCGAGCAGCGTGTCGTTGCGGACGTACTGGATGTCGATCAGCTTCCGCAGCATCACGTCACGGTCGGTCTGCTCGCCCACGGTGAGGAAGACGACGCGCTTCTCGTACTCCTCCGGCGAGCCCAGGCCGTAGATGCAGGAGACGGACGCGACGATGACCGTGTCGCGGCGCTGCAGGAGGTTCGACGTCGCGGCGTGGCGGAGCCGGTCGATGTCGTCGTTCCGGGAGCTGTCCTTCTCGATGTAGAGGTCGGCCTGAGGGACGTATGCCTCGGGCTGGTAGTAGTCGTAGTAGGAGACGAAGTACTCGACGGCGTTGCGCGGGAAGAACTCCCGGAACTCGTTGCAGAGCTGCGCGGCGAGCGTCTTGTTGTGCGCGATCACGAGCGCCGGCTTCTGCAGCTTCTCGATGATCCACGCCATCGTCGCCGTCTTGCCGGTGCCGGTGGCGCCGAGCAGCGTCTGGTAGCGCTCGCCTCCCTGGAGTGAGCGCGCGATCTCGTCGATCGCCCTCGGCTGGTCGCCGGTGGGGATGTAGGAAGCCGATGTCTTGAGATCAGCCATCTGGGTACAGCCTAGCGATGCCCGGAAGCAGCCTCCCTACCGCGCGTACGCGCCATCGTCGGAGCTTCAGGCCGGTCTCGGCGCGGTCAGCGGCGCTCGCGTCGCTCCGCGGAACGGCGGCTCGAGGAGATGACGGTGCTCGACCTCGCGCTCCTCGGCCTCGCAACGTTCAAGGCCTCGCGCACCGTCGCCCGCGACAAGGTCACGAGCTTCGTGCGCGAGCCGTTCGTGCGAGGGCGAGGCGCTACGACGGCGAGGGCGAGAAGCCGACGACGAGAGCGAGACGAAGCAGGCGATCGGCGAGCTCGTCACCTGCACCCGCTGCATCGGGACGTGGGTCGGCGCCGGCCTCGCGTCGACCCAGATCCTCGCCCCCCGCACGGGCCGCCTGCTGACCTGCGTGCTGGCCGCCGGAGCGGTCAACGACTTCCTGCTGGCGGGCGTTCAGCGCGCTCACCGCGAAGGCGAACGAGCTCGAGCAGCGAGCGGGGAACAGCTAACAGTTCCGTCACGGGTCGCGTCTACGATGCGGCCGCGATGAACGCCGCCGTCTCTCGCACACGCCTGCTGCAGCTTGGGCTCGCCGCCGCCGGGGCGCTGCTCGTCTCCCCGCGTGGGGCGCTCGCACAGCTGCGCGCGCCGTCGCTCGCGCGGCTGTCGGTCCGCAATCGCGGCCCGCGGTACTTCGGCGACCGGCGGCTCTTCGCCAGCGTCAGCCCCGGCGTCGCGGGCCGCGACACCGCGTCGGTCGCGTTCTCGCTCGACCGTCCCGCAACGGTCCGGCTCGAAGCGGTCCGCACCGCGCTGCGGAAGCGCACGACGGTCTGGGAGACGGAGCAGTTCTTCGACGTGGGCTACCACCGGCTGTGGTGGCGCCCGAACAAGGAGACGCCCGTCGGCTCCTACGTGATGCGGCTGACGGTGGAGGACGAGAGCGGCAACCGGAAGACGTACGGCGGCAGCCGGCCGGCGACGGCCTCACGGTCGAGGACTCCGGTCGTGCGGATCCTCGGCGTCGAGGCGGCATTCGAGAAGCGCAGTTACGCGCCGCTCGAGCCGGCACAGCTGACGATCAGCGCCGACACGGAGCGGCATCACGATCCAGTTCCTGGCCTGCGGCACGGAGACGGAGTACACGGACCGCACCGACGAGATGCGCGGCGAGCCGATCGGGCCGCCCATCTCCCACGGCTGGTCCAGGAAGCGGTCGTCGCCGCAGACGATCGTGGTCGACGTCGGCGAGTGGGCCAGCGGCGTCTACGCGGCGAAGGTCACCACCGCGGACGGGCGCGTCGGCTTTGCGCCCCTGATCCTCCGCCCGGCAGTGCTCGGCACCGTGCGCCAGGCGGTCGTGATGCCGACGAACACCTGGCAGGCGTACAACTTCGACGACGCTGACGGCGACGGCTGGGGCGACACCTGGTACGCCGGCGGGAACCCGCCCGTGCGCCTCAATCGGCCGTATCGCCAGCGCGGCACGCCGCCGTGGTTCCGCCGCTCGGACGTGCCGTTCCTCAAGTTCCTCCGCCAGACCGGGCGCACGCCCGACGTGCTCGCCGACGATGACCTCGAGGCGTTCCCGAGCGGGGACGAGCTGCGGCGCCTGTACGACCTCGTCGTCTTCCCGGGCCACAGCGAGTACGTCACCGAGCACACGTACGACGTCGTCCAGCGCTTCCGCGACCTCGGCGGGCGCCTCATCTTCCTGACGGCGAACAACTTCTTCTGGAAGGTCGAGAAGAACGGCCAGCTGATGACGCGGATCAAGCTCTGGCGCAACCTGGGCCGGCCCGAGGCCGCCCTCATCGGTGCGCAGTACCGGGCGAACGACAACGGCACGAAGCAGGGCGTTTACAACATCGTCGACACGTCCGGCGCGCCGTGGCTCTTCGAAGGGACGGGCCTCGCCAACGGCAGCACCCTCGGCGAGATGGTCGGTGGCTACGGAATCGAGATCGACTCGACGACGCCTTTCTCGCCTCCCGGAACGAAGGTGCTGGCGCAGATCCCGAATCTCTTCGGGCCTGGACTGACCGGCGAGATGACCTACTACGAGACCGAGCAGGGGGCCCGGGTATTCTGCGCCGGGGCGCTCGATTTCAGCGGCTCGATCACCTTCCAGCCCGTCTGGCGGATGCTCGACAACCTCTGGCGCCACATGACGAGCTAGTTCGGCACACGTCGCTCCGCGCGCTGTGTAAGGTGCGCCTTACATGATGCGTCTACTCCTCCTTATCTTCGTCGTCTGCCTCGCCGCGGGCTGCGGCGGCGACGATTCCGCCGACGTTGCCGGCACGACCACGGCGGCTCCTCCGAAGGTCACGGGACCTCTCGCCGCCGCCGACCTCACGGGTGTCAAGTCCTACCTGACGGACCACACGGATCAGCTCGTCGACTTCACGGGTCGCTTCCAGGCCCTCGCCCAGGACTACGACAAGCTCGCGGCGGGAGTCGACTACGACCACGCGCGGCTCCTGAGCGAGCATCGCGACGAGGTCGTGCCCCTGCTCGCCAAGGCGAAGGCCCTCTGGACGGAGGGCAATCCGTACTACGAGCGCATGGAAGGCATCGTTGCCGGCACGCCCTCGCTCGCCGAGTACGACGTCATCATCGACGCCGGTTCGAGCAAGGCCGAAGATCCCGAGAGCGCCGTCCCCTTCGATCTGGAGCTCGACGACGGACGGGTGCTCGAGCAGCCGGGCAATCTCTACAACCTGACGGAGGGGATGCTCTGGGGCACACGGCCCGAGTTCACCGCCGACGTCAAGGCCGATCTCAACGCGGACGGGAAAGTCGCCTTCGGCGAGGCTCTCCCGGATGCGCGCATCTTCACAGCTGCCGCGGATGCCTTCGACCGCTACGCACGCGAGCTCTCCACCAAGGCGCAGGCGTGGCAGCCGACGCCATCGGACGCGTTCACGTCGCTCGTTGTGATGGTGCCGACGATGAGCGAGTACTTCGGCCAGTGGAAGGAGTCGCGCTTCGTCCGCGGTGACAAGGCGGACGGCGACTCGTTCAACGTCGTTTCCCGGCTGTCGGACATCGGTGACATCATCGCCGGGCTCGAGGTCGTCTTCGACGGAGTCCACCCGGCGATCGCCGAGGTCGACGCGGCGAGTGCCTCGCAGACGCGCGACGAGCTGTCCGACCTGGCCGCGTTCATCACCGACCTGCGCGCGAAGGAGTCCTCCGGCCGCCGCTTTGCCCCCGAGCAAGCGGATCGGCTCGGCGTCGAGGCGCAGGAGCGCGGCAGCGCCGTCGCCGGCCAGGTGACACAGCAGGCCGCACAACTGGGCGTCGAGATCCAGCAGTAGCCATGCGTCTGCCGATGCTGCTCGCGGCGGCCGTTACCGCCGCCGTCGCACTCTCCGCCGCACCGGCCGGCGCCCAGACGCCTCCGAACTGGACGACCGCAGTCGACGCGCGCCGCGATCTCGGGCTCGCACAGACCGCGCTCATGCTCGGCGACCGCGCGCGAGCGCTGACGCTCGTGGCCGCGGCGGACCGGACCCTGACGCCGCTCACGGCGAGCCTCCCGCCCTCCGCGCAGGACGCCGTCGGCAGCCACGAAGCGTGCTGCCGCGCGCGGCGACGATGTCGCCTTCGCGGCAGCTCAGGCGCGCGCCTGGACCGAGATCCTGCACGCGGGCCTGCTCGGCGCCGTCGCGGACGCACGACGTGGCGACGCCGCGGCCGCGCGCCAATGGCTGCTGGTCCGGGAGTTCCGCGCGCCGACACGATTCACCCGCGCCGGCACCGACGCGACGCTGGCGGTCGCCGGACTGAGCCGCGGCCAGCTGACGCCCGCGGCGGCAGCTCGAGCCGTCCGCGCCGATCTGCTCGACACGTACGAGGCACGTCTCCACGCGACCCTGCAGAGCGTGAGCGCCGCCTCGGTGCGCGGATTCGACGTCCGCCTCGTCGAAGCCGCTGCGCTCGCACACGGGTACGTCCGCATCCTCGCCGGGAGCTACGAGTCCCAGCGCGGCACCGCCGCGTCGAAGCGGCTGGAAGCCGCGGCCGCGCAACTCGAGCGCGCGGCGCTCGCCGGCGACCGCGCCCGGGTCGAGCGCGCCGTCGGAGCAATCGACCGGCAGCTCGAGGGGTTCCGCGCCGCCCCGCTCGCCCCCGCCGAGCAGGCCCGTCGCGCCGGCCAGCTCGACCGCTTCCTGCGCCTCGTGCCGATCGAGTACGACCGCGGGGTCGAGGCCAACCGTGTCACGCTCGCGTTCGAGATCCAGGAGGCGATCAGCTTCCGCGATGCCGCCGCGGCAGCCCTCGCGGACGTCGCCCCCACCCTGCTCCAGCGCGACGCGAGTGCCACCCGGGAGCTGACGGCGATCCTCGCCTCGCTCGGGAGCGTGCTGGATGCCGCCGGCGGCGGCCGAGCGGTCGCTCCTGCCGAACGCGTGTCGGCACAGACCGACCGCTCGCTCGACCTGATCGACGGGCTCTATCCCTCGGAATGGAAGGAAGCAGCCGCAGGCGCTGACTTCGACGTGATCGCAGCGTCGCTCGACCGGCTTGCGAACGCGGCTCGCGCCGGAAGCTGGAGCCGCGCGGAGTCGGCGCGGCTGGAGGCGTACGGCATCTTCGAGCTCGGCCCGGAGCAGCGGCTCCGCGGGATTGCGCCGTCGCTCTTCCAGCGGATCGAGGGGCTGTTCTGGTACGGCGACGGCGATCACACCGGCCTTGTCCAGCTCGTGAAACGGAAGGACGCGGGCGCGGAGCTCGAGGCGACGCTCGCCGCTCTCGACGCCGAGCTCGTCTCCGCGTCCCAGCGGGTGGGGACCGGGGCCAACTCGACCGCCTCCGTCGTCTCGAACAGCGCGATCGTCGTCTTCCGCGAAGGGCTCGAGGCAGTGCTGATCCTCGCCGCGCTGATGGCGAGCATGGTCGGCGCCAACCGCAAGTACCGGCGGCCGCTGCTCGTCGGCGTCGGGGTCGCGTTCATCGCCTCGGCTCTCACCTGGGTCGTCGCGCAAACCGTGCTCGGCTCACTCGCGCGGTACGGCGAGCGGCTCGAAGCAGTCGTGTCGGTGATCGCGATCGGCGTGCTGCTGCTGATCCTCAACTGGTTCTACCACCGGGTCTACTGGGCGGAGCACCTGGCCGGCTTCCACCAGCGCAAGCAGCGCCTGCTCCGCGGCGCGGGCGTCGGGCTGGTTGCGGCGCAGACGCTCGGGCTCGCCGCACTGGGATTCTCGAGCGTCTACCGCGAAGGGTTCGAGACGGTTCTGTTCCTGCAGGCGCTGACGCTCGAGGCCGGTGTGCTCGCCGTCCTGCCCGGCGTCATGCTCGGCCTCGCGGCGACGTTCGCCGTCGGCGCGGTGACGATCCTGCTGGAGCGAAAGCTGCCCCACCGCAAGATGCTGATCGTGACCGGCATCCTGATGACCTGGGTGCTCGTGATTCTCGTGGGCACGACCGTCCAGACCTTCCAGGTCGTCGGCTGGCTCCCGGTGGCGCCCATCGACGGCGTGCAGCTGCCGTACTGGGCCGGGACGTGGCTCGGCATCTACCCGACCTGGCAGGGAGTCCTTGCGCAGACCGGCGCCGCGGCGTTCGTCGTCGGCAGTTACCTCGCGGCCGAGCACGTCCGCAAGCGGCGACGGCGGCGGGTGCTCAGCTCCGTTCGCAGCAACTCGCTGACGGCGGAGTCCGGCGGGGGCGCCAACTAGGATTCTCGCGGTGAAACGCCGCCTCGGGCTCGTCCTACTCGTACTCGCATTCCCTTCCGCCGCCCACGCGGCCGACTTGACCGCGGTCCCGCGCGAGTTCTCTCCCGACGAGAAGCGGCTGAACGTCCATGCGGAACTGCCGTCGGCGGAGCGAGTCGGCGTGCAGCTCGCCACGACCGCCGGCAAGCCCGTCGGCTGGATCGCCGCGCCGCAGCGCCGCCGCTATCTCACGCTGCGCTGGAACGGGCGCCTCGCCGGCGCCAAGGTGCCCGACGGCAAGTACACGCTCCGGCTCGTCGACGGCTTGCGCGTCCTCGCGGAGACTCCGCTCACCATCGACCGGATCGCGCCGAGGGCGATGAACATCACGGCCCACAACAGGGGCCGCCAGCCGTTCCAGGGCGACAAGGCCCGCGTCACGACGATCTCGCCGAACGGCGACCGCCTGCGCGAGTCCGCCAAGATCTCGTTCACGCTCAGCGAGCGCGCGATCGTGCACTTCGAGGTGACGACCACGATCAGCGTCCCGAAGACGATCTACGAGCTGACGGCCAACCTCCGGCCGGGCCGAAACACGTTCACGTGGTTCCCACACTGGTCGATCGGCCCACGCACGTACCTCGTGCGGATCACGACCACCGATGTGGCGGGAAACCGGCGCACGTACGGCGACGACACAGGCCCGGCGCGGCCGGAAGCTGAAGTCGGCGGTGGTGCGAGTCCTCGGCGTCGACGCCGGCTTCACCGCCGAGAGCTACGTGGCGCCCAGCTCGGCCCGCCTCGCGATCGAGACCGATGCCGAATCGCTCACCCTGCAGACGTTCCGCGCCGGCCCGGAAGAAGGCCGACCCACAGCGACTCGCTCATGAACGGCGTGCCGGTGAACCAGCCGGTGACGATCGCCTGGGTCGCCCGCCATCGCCGCGCGACGCTCAACTTCGCGGTCGGCCCGTGGCCGACCGGCGTGTACTTCGTGAAGCTGACGGCGAACGACGGCCGCATCGGCTACGCGCCGTTCACCATCAGGCCGACGACGCTCGGCTCGACGAGCCGGATCGCAGTCGTGATCCCGACGAACACCTGGCAGGCCTACAACTTCCGCGACGCCGACGGGAACGGCTGGGGCGACACCTGGTACGCGAAGGGCGCGCAAAGCACCGCGCAGCTCGGCCGCATGTTCCTTCGTCGCGGTGTGCCCCCGCAGTGGCGGAAGTACGACGTCGGTTTCCTCCGCTGGTTGCACGCGACGGGCAAGCGCCCGGAGTACGTCACCGAGACCGACCTCGAGTCGATCCGCACAGGCGAGGAGCTGGCTCGCCCTCTACGACTTCATCATCTTCCCCGGCCACACCGAGTACGTGACCCGCGCACGAGTTCGATCTGATCGAGAACTACCGTAACCTCGGCGGCAACCTCGCCTTCCTCTCCGCGAACAACTTCTTCTGGGAGGTCCGCCTCGAAGGCCGCGTCCTCCGCCGCACGAGGCTCTGGCGGAGCATCAACAGGCCCGAGTCCTCGATCATCGGCGTCCAGTACAGGGCGAACGACGATGGACGTATCCAGCGCCCGTTCATCGTTCGGTCCGCCGCGACTGCGCCGTGGCTCTGGGCCGGCACGGCGCTCGGCGACGGCGCCGTCTTCGGCCAGGAGCTCGGCGGCTACGGGATCGAGATCGACCAGACGACGCCCGTCACGCCGGTCGGCACGATCGTCCTCGCCGACATTCCCGACCTCTACGGCCCTGGCCTCACCGCCCAGATGACGTACTACGAGACCCCGGCGGGCGCGAAGGTCTTCGCGGGGGGCGCTATCGACTTCGGCGGCAGCGCGATGATCACCCCCGTCCGTCGCATGCTCGAGAACCTGTGGGCGCGCCTGGGGACGCCGTAGGCGCGAGCAGCTAGGCCGCGACCGCAGCCGCCTCGGGGACGTCGCGGGGGCCGAAGCGGATCGCGACCGAGGCGAAGTAGAGCGCGAAGACGGTCATCCCGGCCGCGATGATCACGAAGACCATCTGCGTGCCGAACGCCTGGAGCAGGGGGCCGGCCGCAACGAGCCCGATCGGCCCGGCAAGCATCGCGACCGTCAACAGCGCAGTCAGCAGCTTCGGACGCAGCGCCTCGGGCGTGCGAGTGGTCATCAGGCCGATCACGGGCGCATTCACGAGCGGCTGCGGGATCGTCGAGGCGAACAGTGCGGCCATCGTGGCCCACAGCGGCAGATCGAGCCCCAGGAGCCAGATCGGCAGCGCCAGGGCGACGATCCCGATCGCGGCGAGCTTGAGCGGCTTGAACCGCGGCATCAGCTTGATCGCCAGCACCATGCCGAGCAGCGCCCCGGCACCGAGGGACGCGAACAGCGCGCCCGCCACGCGAGAGCTCTCGCCGAAATCGTCGAACGCGAGCACGGGCAGCGCCGCCGAAAGGGCCGAGCCGAACATGTTCAGGAACACGGCGGCCAGGCCGATCCGCCAGAGCAGCGGGTCGTGCAACAGGAAACGGAGCCCCGCGAAGACGCCGCGCGCGTCGTCCGTCTGCGGCTGCGGCGGTCGTGAAGGGACGAAGAGCGTCAGCGTCAGGAACGAGAGCAGGAAGGTCGCCGCATCGATGTAGAGCACGCTCGTCGCACCGACGGCGGCGATCAGGAGGCCGGCGACGATCGGCCCGAGCAGGTTCGTCAGCGTCGTTGCCCCTTCGATCACGGCGTTCGCCTGCGCCACCGTCGTCTCGTCCTCGCCGACGAGCTCCGGCAGGATCACGCGCTGCGACGCGAAGAACGGGGCCAGGAAGCATCCGATCGCGAAGACGATCGCAAGCAGAAGAGGAAAGGTGAGCATCCCCGCCGAGTGCAGGAGGGGAATCGCACACATCAGCGGCACACGGGCGAGATCCGAGATCTGCATCGTGCGGCGCGCACCGAACCTGGCGACGACGGCACCGCTCGGGATTCCGAGCAGGGCGACCGGCGCCATCTCGACCGCGAGGACGATCCCCATCCTGGCCGCGGATCCCGTGGTGACGAGCACGAACCACGGCAGGGCGAGGAAGGTAATGCGCGAGCCGAGCGACGAGACGATCTCGGCCACGATCAGCGCGGCGAGGGAACGGTTGCGCAGGATGCTCACCGCGAGAATATAATACGTCCGTACGTTTTTGTAAAGTAGAGCGATGCCGAAGGTCTCGACCGAGCACAAGCAGCGCCGCCGCGAGGAAATCCTCGAGGGGGCGCAGCGAGCGTTTGCGCGGCACGGCTACGAAGGGGCGACCGTCGCCCGCCTCGAGGAGGAGACGGGCCTCTCACGGGGTGCGATCTTCAGCTACTTCGAGAACAAGGAGGCGCTCTTCATCGGCGTCGTCGGCCGCTCGTCCGAGCGCCTGGTCGAGATCTGGCTCGAGCGGGGCTTCCGGGAGCTCCTGGAGGCGATCGCGCACGAGGATCCCGAATGGCTCTCCGTCCAGATCGAGGCGACCCGGCGCGTCAGGACGGAGGAGCGCTTCCGCGAGCAGCTCACGCGGCTCGACGACGAGGCCAAGCGCCAGCGGCCGTCGCGCTTCGAGCGACTGCACCCCTCGGTCCGCGAGGACATCCCGATCGAGGCGATCCTCCAGTTCCTCAGCTTCGTCGCGAACGGCCTCGCGATCGCGCGCACGACCGGCGACGACCTTCCGGATCTCGACCTGCTGAACGAGCTCGTCGAGTCAGGCGTCGGGCGTCGTTAGCCGCGCGCACCGCGGCACGCCGAAGCGGAGCGCACGGCGAATGATCGTGCCCTGCGTCGCGATTTCGATGTAGACGCACTGACGGCCCTCGACCAGGAAGTAGCCGCCGAACTGCGTACCGCGATTCCACGGCTCGCGCGACCTGGCCGCGCGACACGCCTCGAACCGGACACTCTGCGTCCCGGCGTCGAGCGTGACGCCCCGGCCGTTGTGCCGGACGCTGTTGTAGCCCAGCGACGCATGCGCCCGTGAGCGCGCGGCAATCGTGACGGTGGGCGCCGCGTTCGGGTCGACGACGACGAGCACCTTGACGGGCCAGGCGCCCGGACCTCCCGGCCGGTAGCGGCCGTAGCCGGACTTCATGCCGACGAACGCCACGTGCCCGGCGACGATCGCCCGCTCCTGCCAGCCCTGAGCCAGATCGCCGAACTGACGTGTCGCGCAGGTCCGGACGTACGGCGCCGGCTCGTCGGCGAGCGCGGGCACGGCCACGACGAGAGCGATGAGCAGCGCAACCGCGATGCGCATGCCCAATGTCAGGACAGCCCGAGCTCCGAGCGGTAGGCGTCGGCGTAGATCTTCTTCAGCTCCTGCACGCGCTCGACGTATCGCCGCGTCTCGGCGAACTGGATCCCTCTCCCCTCGCTGCGCCAGCGATCGACGTTCGACTGGCCGGCGTTATACGCGGCGAGCGCAAGCTCCTCGTTGCCGTACTTGTCGAGCAGGTGGCGGAGGTACCACGAGCCGTAGCGGATGTTCAGCTCCGGGTTGACGAGATCCGATTCGTGCCAGCCGTGGCCGCCCGTGCGGTCGGCGATTCCCTGTGCCGTCGCCGGCAGTAGCTGCATCAGCCCGACGGCACCGGACGACGAGACGGCGTCCGCATCGAACTTCGACTCCTGGTAGATGACCGCCGCCACGAGCTGTGGGTCGAGGTGGTAGTTCTCGGCGTGACCCGTGACGATGTGCTCGTAGCGAAGCGGATAGCGAGCCCGCTCGTACCAGCGCGGCTCTGTCTCGAACACATAGAGCGCGAAGCCGCCGAGGACGAGCACGACCAGCGCCAGGCCGGCGAGACGGCTCATGCCTGCCTCAGGTCGGCCATCACCTGCTCGACCCAGGCGTCGAGCTCGTCCAGGGTCCCGGTGTTGACGTAGGAGTAGTCGGCTCGCTCCACCTTCTCCGTGTCCGGCAGGAGGCGGGTCTCGCGGTCGTCGGGCGCGACCCGACGCCGCTGCTCTCGCAGCTTCGCCGGCGCGGTGATCACGACCACCTTGTCGAAGCGCTTGTCGCCTCCCGTCTCGTAGAGGAGCGGCACCTCGGTGACCGAGACCGGCGGGGGGTTCGGCAGCTCGCCGAGCTGATCCCGCCAGGTCAGGTACTCGCGAACGACCAGGGGGTGCAGCAGCTGCTCGAGGAAGTCGAGCTTCGCCCGGTCGGCGAAGACCACGTCGGCGACGCGTGCGCGGTCGATCGAGCCGTCCGCTCCGAGCACGCCCTCCCCCAGCTCCGCGACGATCGCGCCTCGCACCTCCGGATCGGTCCGCAGCAGATGGTGGACGATCTCGTCGCTCGAGACGGTGGCGGCACCGGCGCGCTGGAACGCGTACAGGGCTTCGCTCTTCCCGGCGCCGATGCCGCCGGTGATCGCGACCGCGATCGGCCGCGGCACGGTTACGCGGTGGGAGGTGTCTCGGGCTCGTCGCCGGCGGCCGCCTCTGCGTCTGCAGGCGACTCGGCCTCGAGCTCGACCTCGGCTGCGGCGTCCGACTCGGGCGCCGGGGCGTCCTCGAGCTCCGGCTCGGCGACGGCCTCGACCACGGCTTCTGGCTCGGGCTCGGGCTCGGGCTCGGGCTCGGGCTCGGCGGCGGCCTCCGGCTCGGCCTCCACCTCGACGGCAGCCTCGGCCTCCGGCTCCACGGCGGCCTCAGCCTCGGGAGCAGCTTCGGCCTCGACCGCGGTCTCCGCGTCGTCGTCGAGCTCGAGCGGAGGAGCCTCGTCGGCCGAAGCGGAACCGGCCGGGAAGACGTCCTCGGAAAGATTGAGATTCGGCGTCAGATGCACCGACTCGCCGCCGTCGGCGCGCGGGAGCGGCTCCACGCCTTCTTCGACCCGCTTCAGCGAGAGCGAGAGGCGCCGGCGCTCGGCGTCGACCTCCAGGATGAGCACGTTGACCGCGTCGCCCTGCGAGACGACCTCGCGCGGGTTCTCGACATGGTGCTGCGCCAGCTCGGAGATGTGCACGAGCCCCTCGACGCCCGGGAGGATCTCGACGAAGGCGCCGAACGTGACCACCTTGGTGACGCGTCCCTCGACGACGTCGTTCTCGGAGTAGCTCTCGAGCACCTGCTGCCACGGATCGGACTGCGTCTGCTTGAGGCCGAGCGAGATGCGCTGGCGGTCGCGGTCGATGTCGAGCACCTTGACCTTGACCTCCTGACCGATCTCGAGCACCTCGGACGGGTGGTTGACGTGGCTCCACGACAACTCGGAGATGTGGATCAGGCCGTCCATCCCGTTCAGGTCGACGAACGCGCCGAAGTCGACGATGTTCGAGATCGTGCCCTCGACCACGTCGCCCGGGTTGAGCCGGTCGAGAATCTGCTGGCGCTGATCCTTGCGCTCGTCCTCGAGGACGGCGCGACGGGAGAGCACGACGTTGTTCCGCGACCGGTTCAGCTCGATCACCTTGCAGCGAAGCTCGGTCGCCATGAACTCGTCGAGATCCTGCACGCGGCGGATGTCGACGAGCGAGGCGGGCAGGAAGCCGCGGACGCCGAGGTCGAGGATCAGGCCGCCCTTGACGACCTCGATCACGCGACCGACGACCGGCTCGCCGGACTCGGCGGCGGCCTCGATCTTCTTCCAGGCGAGCTCGAACCGCGCGCGCTTCTTCGAGAGGATCAGGCGCCCTTCGGCGTCCTCCTTCGTGAGCACGAGCGCGTCGATCTCCTCACCGACCGAAACCTCATCGGCGGGGTTGACCGACCGGCGGATCGAAAGCTCGGCGACCGGGATGACGCCCTCGGACTTGTAGCCGATGTCGACGAGGACCTCGTCCTTGTCGACGCGCACGACCGTGCCGTGCACGACTTCCCCCTCGTTGATCGTCGGGAAGGTCGACTCGTAGTCGGGGATCAGGTCGCCGTCCGGGCCTTCGACCCAGACACCTTCTTCGGCCTGCTGCGGCTTTTCTATCGTCTCGTTCGCCATTACGAGTTGCGCAGTATAGCCAGGTCCAACGCCCGGTCACCGAACGCGGCCCGGCTTGTGTTTTCGCCGCACAAGCGCCGGTCCGGTCTAGCTCTTGGCGTCGTTCCAGTCGTCGCCGACGCCGACGTCGACGGCCAGCGGCGGGTCGAGTGGGTAGGCGCCGGTCATCTCCTCGCTGACGAGGTTCTTGATCGCGCTCGTCTCGGTCTCGGGCGCCTCCAGCAGCAGCTCGTCGTGCACCTGCAGCACCAGGCGCGCCCCTCTCCCCTCCTCGCGCAGCCGGTCGTGGATCCGGATCATCGCGACCTTGATGACGTCCGCCGCGGTTCCCTGCATCACCGAGTTGACCGCGAGGCGCTCGCCGAGCGCACGCGTCTGGCGGTTGCGGACGCGGATCTCCGGAACCGGACGGCGGCGGCCGAGCAGCGTCGTCACGTAGCCGTCGCGCTCGGCCTGCTCGATCGTGCGCTGGATGAAGTCCTGCACGTGCGGGAAGCGCGCGAGATAGGTGTCGATGTACTCCTGCGCCTGCTCCCGCGGGATCTCGAGGTTCTCCGAGAGGCCGAACGCGGAGATGCCGTAGATGATCCCGAAGTTGACCATCTTGGCGACGTTGCGCTCGTCCTTGGTCAGCGCCGCCGGATCCTTGCCGAGCACCTCGGCAGCGGTCGCCGTATGGATGTCCTCGTTCCGCGCGAACGCCTCTCGCAGCCGCGGCTCGCCGGAGACGTGCGCGAGGATCCTCAGCTCGACCTGGCTGTAGTCGGCCGAGATCAGGCGGTACCCCGGCTCGGCGACGAAGGCGGAACGGATCTCGCGCCCGAGCTCGGTGCGGATCGGGATCGCCTGCAGGTTCGGATTCGTCGTCGAGAGGCGGCCGGTCGAGGCTGCGGCCTGGTTGAAGGTGGTGTGCAGCCGGCCGTCGCGCTCCGAGAGCAGCAGGGGGAGCGGCTTGAGGTACGTGTTGACGAGCTTCGACAGCTCGCGCCACTCCTCGATCACGTTGACGATCTCGTGCTCGCCGCGGATCGAGCGGAGCACGCGCGTGTCGGTCGAATAGCCGGTCTTGCCCTTGCGTCCGGGCGTCAGGCCGAGCACGTCGAAGAGGATCCGCGCGACCTGCTGGGTCGAGCCGATCATGAACTCCTCGCCCGCGAGCTCGTACGCCTTGGCCTCGAGCTCCTCGACGCGGTCTGCGAGACGGGCGGTGATCTCGCCCATCCGGTAGGTGTCGATCTTGACGCCCGCGTCCTCCATCGAGGCGAGGACGGCGGTCAGCGGCAATTCGATCTCGTCGTAGAGCCGCTCCGAGCCGCGCTCGGCGACACGTTCGCGCATCGGGCCGGCGAGCCGGCGGGCTGCCTCGGCGCGGGTGATCAGCGCCGCGGTCTCCTCCTCGGTGGCCGGCTCGGGGATCACCTCGAGCCCGTATTCCCGCTGGAGGTCTTCGATCAGATACTCGGAACGGCCGGGCTCGATCAGGTACGCCTCGATCAGCGTGTCGTCGGCCGGCGCCATCGTCAGCCGCGGCAGCGACTTGAAGTCGTGCGCCACGAGCTGCGCCGTCGCGGAGGCGCGGGATCAGAGTCTCGTCCCAGGCGCCGACAGTCACGCCGTCGTCCTGCGCGAGCGCGAAACGGCCGTCGACGATCGCGAGCCCGGCGCGGCCGCGCACTTGCGGCAGCTCCCCCTCGCGCCAGGGCACGACGGTGCCGGCGACCGGGATGGGCACGGCTGCGGGGATCGCGTCCTCGAGGTCGTCGATCCGGTTCAGCAGGGCGCGGAACTCGAAGCGGCGGAACATCTCGCGCAGCTGCGAGCGGTCGGGCGGCTCGAGCACGATCCCGGTCGGGTCGAAGTCCAGATCGAGATCGCGCCGCATCGTCGCGAGCTCCTTCGAGACGCGCGCCTGATCCGCGAACTCGGTGATGTTCTTCCGCCGCGCCGGCGAGAGCTCGTCCGCGTGCGCGATCACCTCTTCGAGCGAGCCGTACTGGGCGATCAGCTGGCCGGCGGTCTTGTCCCCGATGCCGGGGACACCCGGGATGTTGTCCGACGTGTCGCCCTTGAGCCCGATGAAGTCCGGTACCTGATCCGGCCTGATCCCGTAGCGCAGCTCCACCCGCTCCGGCGTGTAGACGTTCACGTCGGCGACACCGCGCGGCGTCATCATCAGCGTGATGTTCGCCGAGCAGAGCTGGAAGGCGTCGCGGTCGGTCGAGACCACCGTCGTCTTCACTCCGGCCTCGTCCGCGCGGGTGGCGAGCGTCGCGATCACGTCGTCCGCCTCCCATCCCTCGAACTCCAGGTTCCGGTAGCCGAAGGCCTCGACGACCGGCCGGAAGTGCGGGAACTGCTCGCGCAGGAGATCGGGCATCGCCCGCCGGCCCTCCTTGTAGACGACGTCTGCCGCCTGCGCGACCGCGGCCCGGTGCGTCGGGCTCGAATCCCAGGCGACCGCGACACCCTTCGGCCGGTAGTCCGAGAGCAGCTTGAAGAGCATGTTGGCAAAGCCGAGGAGAGCGTTCGTCGGAAAGCCGTCGCTCGTCGCGAGCTCTTCGGGGAGCGCGAAGAAGGCTCGGTAGGCGAGGTTGTTGCCGTCGACGAGGAAGAGCTCGGAGTCCCGAGCCGGGCCGTCGTCGAGCTGCAGCTCCTGTCCGGTGAGCGTTTTCGGCACAGACTGAAGCTATCGTCTCGCGACGATGACGCGTCTCGACATTCGCCCATTTTCCGACGAGTTCCTCCCCCACGCCGGCGAGCTCCTCGCGGCACGCCATCGCGCCCACCGGGCGGCCGAGCCGCTCCTCCCGGCGAGGTACGAGAACGCCGAGGCCGCGGCGGCCGAAGTGGAGGCGCTCGCGAGGAGCGAGGGGGCGTCCGGCAGCGTCGCCCTCCGCGGCTCGCGAGTCGTCGGCTTCCTCCTCGGCGTGCGGAAGAGCGATGCGATCTGGGGTGGAAACGTCTGGGTGGAGACCGCCGGACACGCGGTCGAGGCCGCCGAGGACCTCCGCGATCTGTACGGCGCGGCGGCGGCTCGCTGGGTCGACGAGGGCCGCGACCGCCACTACTCACTCGTCCCGGCGACGGATCCCCTCGTGCTGGAGGCCTGGTCGCGCGTGAGCTTCGGACAGCAGCATGCCTATGGGATCCGGGAGATACCCGATGTCACGTGGCCGGACAGCGTCCGGCCGGCAGCGGAGCGTGACCTGGACGCTCTCGTCGAGCTGGCCCCGCTTCTCCAGGACCACCAGGCGCTGGCGCCCGTCTTCGGAGGCGGGCTGCCGGAGGAGACCGAGGAAGAGCTGCGAGCGAGCTTCCTGGAAGACCTCGCCAGGGACGAGGTGGGCGACCTCGTCGCGGAGCAGGACGGCCGGATCGTCGGAGCGTTCCAGATCGTCCCCGTCGAGCTGTCGAGCATGCACGTGAGCCTGGCCCGGCCCGGCGGCGCCGCGTTCCTCGGCTGGGCTGCGACCCGTCCGGACGTTCGAGGATCGGGAGCGGGCGTGGCACTGACGGACGCCGGGTTCGCCTGGGCGCGCGAGCGCGGCTACGAGACGATGGTGACCGACTGGCGGGTGACCAACCTGCTCTCGTCGCGCTTCTGGCCCCGCCGAGGCTTCCGCGAGTCGTTCCTGCGGCTCTACCGGCGCATCCCCTAGCGCCAGACCGGCTAGCTCCAGAAGCGGCCCAGGTAAGGTCGCGCGCGTCATGCCGAGGATCCCGCTGCCGTCGGGCTCTCGCATCGCGGTCGTCAATGCCCCTGACGACGCGCTCGTGCTGAGGCCCCGAACACCGTCCGAGGGGATTGCCGACGTGGGCGCCGCCGTTCGCGACGCGCTTCGGTTCCCGCTGTCGGGTGCACCGCTCGAAGCCCTCGTCAAACGCGGCGGCAAGGTCACGATCGTCGTCGAGCCACCCGAGCTGCCGCGTGCCCGGTGCTCCGACCGACCCGCGGCGCGAGGCGCTCGCGGCGACGCTCGCGGAGCTCGAGCGGTTGGGCGTGCGCTCGCAGCAGCAGACGATCCTGATTGCGGGAGGGCTCAACCGCCGGGCGGGGCACCGGGAGCAGGAGGCACTCCTCCCGCCCGTGTCCGCCCGCCGCTTTCACGGCGTGGTCGAGGTTCACGACGCGGAGGCGACCGACCTGGTCCACCTCGGCGACGCCGGCCGCACGCCGATCCGCGTCAATCGAAGGCTGCTCGAGACCGACCTCGTCGTCTGCGTGACCGCCGCAGAGACCGTGCTGCACGGCGGCCCGGGTGCGCTGCTCGGCGCCTGCGGCCCGGAGACGCTTCGCGGCGCCACCGCGTACTCCCTGCTCGAGACGGCTGCGGCGCGCGGCTGGCAGCTGGGACTGGCGCTCGAGCGGATGCTCGCCGCCCGGGTGCCGATGATCGGGACGTCGCTCGTGCTCAACCCGCCCCGGCTGCTCGGCCGCTTCCGCGGCTATCCCTACGAGGAGGCGTCTCTTCGCCACCTCGTCGCCTCCCCCCTCCGTCGTTTCTCGCTCTTTCCGCCCGGTCTGCGCCGCAAGATCCTCCACGACCTCGCACGAGAGCTGACCGTCGTCGCGGCCTTTGCGGGACCACCCTCGGTCGCCCACGCCGAAGCTCTCCTCCGCGGCATCGCACGACGCTCGATCCGGCTCGAGCAGCCTCTCGACGCGATCGTGATCGGGATGCCCTGGGAGCACCACCATTCCCCGCGAGAGCGGCTGAACCCGCTGACCGTGGCGACGGTCGCACTCGGGCTGGCGCTGAGGCTTTGGCGCGACTCGTTTCCCGTCGTCGACGGCGGAACGGCGATCGTGCTCCACCGCTTCTCGCGTCACTTCGCGCACGGGACACAGGACCCGTACCGCGCGCTCTTCCACGCGCTCCGCGACGGCCGCACGGGAGCCGAGCTCGCCGCCGGCGAGCTGGCGGCGGCCTCGGACGAACGCGCTCTCGCTGCCTACCGCGCCGGCCGTGCCTGCCACCCCCTTCTTCCCTATGTCGACTGGGACGGCTGCCGGCCGGCGCTCGACAGGCTCGGCGCGGTTCTCGTCGCCGGCTGCCGCGACCACCAGGCCGCCCGCACACTCGGCTTCGTACCGACGCATGGGGTCTCCAGCGCTCTCGAGATGGCGCACGGCCGCGCCGGCGGCGAGGCCCGGATCGGCGTCCTCCTCAGCCCGCCCTTCTCCCCGCTCGAGGTCGGCGCGCTAGCGGCGCCTGGCGCGTGCTGAGGGCGCGCGAGTGCGGCGCTAGGAGAGCCGCGTGCACTCAGGGCGCGAGGGCGGCGGACCGGGCTCCGCCCGCCGGAGCCCCGGCCGCGCGTCGATGCCGAGATAGGCCTTTTGAACGCGCTCGTTCTCGCGCAGCTCCTTGGCCGGCCCCTCGAGTGCGATCACGCCGGTCTCGAGCACGTAGCCCCGGTTGGCGGCGTCGAGCGCCATCAGGGCATTCTGCTCGACGAGCAGGATCGGGGTGCCCTGCGCGTTGATCTCCCGCACGATGTCGAAGATCCGCTCGACGAAGATCGGCGCCAGCCCCATCGACGGCTCGTCGAGGAGCAGGAGCTTCGGCCGCGCCATCAACGCGCGGCCCATCGCCACCATCTGCTGCTCGCCGCCCGACATCGTCCCCGCCTTCTGCTGCTTCCGCTCGGCAAGGCGGGGGAAGAGATCGAAGACGCGGTCGAGATCCTCCGGGAAGTTGGCGCGATCCGTGCGCTGGAACGCGCCCATCTCCAGGTTCTCCAGCACGGTCATGCGCGGGAAGAGGCGGCGGCCCTCGGGCGACTGTGAGATGCCCATCTTCACGATCGCGTGTGCGGGCGCGTTCGTGATGTCCGTGCCCTGGAAGCGGATCGCCCCCTCCCGAGGGTGGTTGACGCCGTTGATCGAGCGGAGCGTGGTCGACTTGCCGGCGCCGTTTGCGCCGATCAGCGTCACGACCTCTCCCTCGTGCACCTTGAGCGAGATCCCCTTGAGCGCATGGATCGCGCCGTAGTACGTGTGGACGTCGTCGAGCTCGAGGACGACGCCGTCTCCGACCTCAGCCATGACTGGTCGCGCCCTTCCCGAGGTACGCCTCGATCACGCGCTCGTCCTTCTGGACGTCGCTCGGCGTGCCCTCGGCGATCTTCTCGCCGTAGTCGAGCACGGTGACGCGGTCGGAGATGCCCATGACGACCTTCATGTCGTGCTCGATCATCAGGACGGTCAGACCGCGATCGTCCCGGAGCTTGCGGACGAACGTCGTGAACGCCGCCGTCTCCTGCGGGTTCATGCCTGCGGTCGGCTCGTCGAGCAGGAGCAGCTTCGGCTCCGTCGCAAGCGCGCGCGCCACCTCGAGCCGGCGCTGGTCGCCATAGGGGAGGTTGCGCGCCATCTCGTTGTGGCGCCCCGGGAGCCCCGAGTAGGTGAGCAGCTCGCGTCCGCGCGCGTTGGAGTCGCGCTCCTCCCGGCGCACGCGTGGGGTGCGCAGGATCGAGCCGAAGATGCCGCCGCTGGTGCGGCAGTGCATCCCGACGAGCACGTTCTCGAGCGCCGTCATGTGCTGGAAGAGCCGGATGTTCTGGAACGTTCGGCCGACACCGAGCGCGGTGATCGCATGGGGAGGCTTCGCGGTCACGTCGGTGCCGTCGAAGACGATCCGTCCCGATGTCGCCCGGTAGACCCCGGTGAGCATGTTGAAGAAGGTCGTCTTGCCCGCCCCGTTCGGGCCGATCAGCGAGACGATCGAGCCCTGCGGGATCGTGAAGTCGATGTTGTTCGTCGCGACGAGCCCGCCGAACTCCTTCCGGACGGTCTCGGCGACGAGCAGGTCAGGCTGCTGATCAGTCATTGCCGGGGTCGCGATCGGTGTCTGCACCCTCGTGCATGACGTCGTAGAAGGGCGTGTCGTGGACCCCGAGCTCGAGCTCGCGCTTGTGCCGTCGCTCGGGGATCAGCCCTTCGGGCCGGAACAGCATCATCAGCACGATGATCACGCCGTAGAAGCCGAACTGGTACTTCGTCGGGTCGAAGTCGATCCCGGATTCCTGGAGGCGGGAGCCGAAGGTAGCGAGGCCCTCCACGTTCAGGTAGCCGAGGATCATGCCGCCGAGGATCACCCCCCAGATCGAGCCCATCCCGCCGAGGATGACCATGCAGAGCAGGAAGACGGAGATGTTGAAGTAGAAGTCCGCCGGGAAGGCGCCGCTCTTGAAGCTCGAGTAGAACGCCCCGGCGACGCCGCCGAAGAACGCTCCGATTGCGTACGCCCAGGTCTTCGTGCGCATCAGCGGAACACCCATCGCGGCGGCGGCGGTCTCGTCCTCGCGGATCGCGATCCAGGCGCGGCCCAACCGCGAGTCGCGCAGCCGCATCGAGCAGAAGACCGTGAACAGGAGCAGGGCGAGCGCGGTCCAGTAGAACCACTGCGCTCGCTCGAACGACTGCTGGTAACTGAGCGGCAGGCCGAGCGACTCGCCGATCTTGCCGAACCCGGGCGAGTCGATCGGGCTGATCCCGAACGTGCCGTGCGTGAGGTCGAAGCCGAAGACGTTGTCCCCGTTGCGGACGACCTGCGGGATGATCTCGCCGAAGCCGAGGGTGACGATCGCCAGATAGTCGCCGCGGAGGCGCAGGGTCGGCAGGCCGATCAGGATTCCCGAGAGCGCGGTCAGCGCCCCGGCGATGACGAGCACGATCCAGATCGAGAGGTGGATCCCCGGAACGGTGTCTGCGATGCCGACCGCACCGAAGTGGAACGTCCACTGGTCGAACTGCTGCGACGCGAACCAGGCCGCGGTGTACGCGCCGACGGCGTAGAAAGCGACGTAGCCGAGGTCGAGCAGGCCCGCATAGCCGACGACGATGTTCAGGCCGACGGCCATCATCGTGAAGACGATCATGATCACCATCGAGCCCACGGCGGGGATGAAGTCGCCGATCAGGGGCAGGTCGCTCAGCGACTCGACGTACTTCGGATAGAGGAAGCCGAGAACGATCAGGACGACGGCGATGAGCGCCCCGGGACCATAGCTCCGCAACCGATCCTGGACGGCGGTCACGCGCCCTCCGGCGTCTGCTCGCCGAGGATGCCCTCCGGCCGGAAGACGAGGATCAGGATCAGGATCCCGAACACGATCGTCCGGGTCCAGTCCGAGCCGGGAGCGAACCAGGCGAGCCCCTCGTTGAAGGCCTGGATGAAGCCGATGATGAGGGCGCCCAGGACGGCGCCGGTGAGGTTGCCGATCCCGCCGAGCACCGCCGCCGTGAACGCGATCAGCCCGAGCTCGAAGCCGGTGTCGTAGCGCATGTTGAACTGGAGGAGGTAGACGATGCCGGCCGCGCCGGCGAGGGCGCCGGCGATTGCGAACGCGACGGAGATCGTCCGGTTCACGTTGATCCCCATCATCGCCGACGCCTCGGTGTCCTGCGCGACGGCGCGCATCGCCTTGCCCTGCTTCGTCGACCGGACGAACCAGCTGAGCATGATCAGGACCGGGATCGTGATCAAGAGCGCGGAGAGCTTGTTCCACGAGTAGGTGATGTCACCGATCCCGATCGCCTCCGTGCGCGGGATGAACGACGGCACCGAATGGAAGTTCACGCCGTAGAACGCGAGCGAGACGTTCTGGATGATGAAGGACATGCCGACCGCGGTGATCAGCGCCGCGAGGCGAGGCGCGCGACGCAGCCGCCGATAGGCGACGAACTCGATCGATGCGTTCACGAGCGAGAACAGGACCATGATCACGACGAGCGTCAGGACCATGCCGCCGATCACTCCGATGACGGACGTCTGCTTGTCGAGGCCGAGCACGTTGACGATCAGGGACCACGCGACGAGCCCCGAGAGCGCGAAGACGTCGCCGTGCGCGAAGTTGATCAGCTGCAGGATCCCGTAGATCAGCGTGTAGCCGAGCGCGACGAGGCCGTAGATCGTGCCGTTCGTCAGCCCGATCAGACCGATGTTGATGAACTCGGTCGGGTCCTTCACGAAGTTGACCACCAGCCAGACCGCGACGAGCAGTAGGAGCGCATAGCCGATGAGACTGGTCACACTCGACTTCCGCAAGCGGTCGAGCGTGCTCGTCAGGACCTGTGCCGCCATGAGGGGAAGAACCTAAAGGAAAGTTGGGGGAGGGCCAAGGCCCTCCCCCAAAGTGGTGCGTTCTGCGCGTTCCGCTAGCCGCGGGCCGCCTCGACGACTTCCGGCTTCGGAGAGATCGTCGTCACGGTCGTGAGCTTGTCCGTGGCCTTGTAGATCGTGAAGCCAACGACCGCGCCCTCAGCGCCGCCCGGATCGCCGTTCTCGTTGATCTCGAACGTACCGAGGTAGCCGTCATCGATCTTCTGCTCGAACAGCTTCGCAATCACATCGCCGCGCGAGCCGTCCGACGCCGCGATCGCGTTGAGCATGACCTCCGCCGCCTGTGCGCCGTAGATCGCGTACGGGTCGACGGGCTTGCCGCCGAGCCGCGGCTTGAAGTCCGCGATGAACTCCGCGCCCTTGCCCTTGAACTGGTCGATCGGCACGCCGGCGACGCTCAGGAACATGCCCGGAGCGGCCTCGGGAGCCTCGTCGATCGTCTGCTGCGTCGTGAAGCCGTCCGGCACGAACAGCTTGACGTTCCCGTCGTTCGGGCCGAGCACGGCGACCTTGTCCTTGATCACCTGGGCGCCGTTCTCGTCGATCAGCCCGCCGAGGAACACTGCATCCGCGCCGGTGCCCTTGATCTTGTTGAACAGAGCCTCGTAGCTCGACGCCTTCGGATCCCACGCCGCGAAGCCGGCGACCTTGATGCCGACGTTCTCTGCTGCGTTCCTGAAGTTCGTCGCGACGCCGAGGCCGTAGGCCTCCTTGTCGTTCAGGATGTAGACGTTCTTCACGCCCTGCGCCTTGGCGAACTCGGCAACCGCTGCGCCCTGGTACGCGTCGTTGGCGACGACGCGGGCGTAGTTGCGGCTACCCGACGGGTAGTACTTGTCCGGCTCCGTCTTGTCGCAGCCCGGGCCGCCCTCGGTGAGGCAGACGTACGTGTTCGCGGGCGAGATCATCGCCACGCCGCCGCCCGGAGCCTGGTTCAGGACCGGAATCTCGATCGCTGCACAACCCGAGTTGAACGTCCCGATCACGCCGACGACCTTCTCGTTGCCGGCATACGCCTGGGCGTTCGTCGAGCACTTACCGGAGTCCCACTTGCCCGCCTGAGCGGTTGCGTCGTCGCACGATTGGTACGCGACGTTGTGGTCACCGGCCTTGTAATTCGACTGCTCGAGGAGATACCGAATGGCCTCCACGATCTGGATGGTCTGGGTGCGTGACGACCCCTGAAGCGGGAAGTCAGATGCGAGGAGCACGTCCGGATCGCCTTCACCTTTGTACTCGACCGCAGTGCACGACGAGGACGGCAACGCCTCGATGCTGCCTCCGGTGCTCCCGGAAGCCTCGGTGGTCGACCCACCGTCACTCGACTCGTCGTCGCCTCCGCAACCCGCCGCGACCAGTGCAAGCGCCGCGACGATCAGCGCCAGAACGCTCAACAAACCACGCTTTCTGGAAATCAACTGCTCTCCTCCTCCGTACTGATGGACCCGACCGAGCCTGCACGCTTGCGCAGCCCTTCTGACGGGCGAAGGGATGAAGTATCCAGGCAAGCCGTCCGACATTCAACTTTCTTAACGTGAGGATCGCGTTCCGGAGAGGCGGATACCATCGTCTCTCGGCCGAAGTGGCGGAACTGGCAGACGCGCCGGACTCAAAATCCGGTTCCCTTCGGGGAGTGGGGGTTCGATTCCCCCCTTCGGCATGATCACGGCATGCTTGCGCGCGTCTGGACGTCGCGGTTCACCTGGAGAGCCTCGCTCGGGCTGACGGTCGCCGGCTGTCTGACGATCTTCACGGCGGCAGGAATCCAGGGAACGGCGGGCACGGTGTTCGCTCTCGTCTTCCTCGCGGCCTGGTTCGTTCTCTTCGGGAAGATGGCCGAGAACGAGGCCCGGTACGCGGTGCGGGTGGCACGGACGAGTGGGTCTCGCCCCCCGAAACGGCATCTGCGCCGACTGCTCGTTCCCTGGTGGGCGCGGGCGTGCGCCGCCTTGGCGGTGCTTGCATTGACGCTCGCGGCAATCTCGAGGTTCGACGACGGCGCTGCCGCCCTGACCTTCGCGCTCGCAGTCGTCACGTCGTGGCTGATCGGGAAGGCAGTGATCGCACTTCGCAGTCCGCGCGGCTAGCGCGATCGGTCAGCGCGTGGCGAGCTTGCGAGCCTGCTTGTCGACCGGGATGCGGACGACGTTCCAGGCCAGGCCGACCCGCTCGAGCGCCCAGATCAGCCAGCCGCCCGGGTCGATCTCGGTGCGCCTGAGGCCGTGGAACGCCGAGGTCGGGAACGCGTGATGGTTGTTGTGCCACGACTCGCCGAACGAGAGCCAGGAGAGCCACCAGACGTTCCGCGACTCGTCCTGCGAGGCGAAGCGGCGGCGGCCCCAGAAGTGGCAGATCGAGTTGATCGAGAACGTGACGTGATGGAGCAGGAAGATCCGGACGGCGCCACCCCAGAAGAGCCCCGCGAAGAACCCGTACCAGCCGCCGATCAGCAGCCAGCCGGCGAGCGCCGGGAGGACGAGCGAGAAGAGAACCAGCGGTAGGAAGAGCTTCGCGATCACGCGGAGGCCGCGGTCACGCAGCAGGTCCTTCGCGTAGCGCGACTGATCGGCGCGGCCTGCGGCTGAGAAGAGCCAGCCGGTGTGCGCGTGCCAGAGCCCGCGCAGTGCAGCGAGGATGCCGCTGCCGTACCCCACGTGCGGGCTGTGCGGGTCACCCTCCACGTCGGAGAACTGATGGTGCTTCCGGTGGTCCGAGACCCAGGCGAGCACGTCGCCCTCGACGGCCATCTGGCCCAGGACGGCGAAGGTGTAGCGCACGCCGCGGTACGTCTCGAACGACCGGTGCGTGAAGAGGCGGTGGTAGCCGACGGTGATCCCGGCGCCGGTGAGCGCATAGCCGACCGCGAGGATCGCGAGCTCGGTCGGGCCGACCATCCGCTCCCAGAGGACGACGACGGCGATCAACAGGCCCACGAAGGGCATGACGATCCCGGTCAGATTGACAAGCTTGTGTGTGCGCGACACTGTCGTCTCTCCTGGCCCGTAGGCCCTACCGACGGAATTCGTCCCGCGTTGGCTGGAGGACGACTGGAAGCGTCGGGGTCGAGACGCTGGCAGCAGAGTAGCCCACTTCGTGCCTCGCCCGACGCGCGCCTCTCCTTACACTGGCGCTGTGGCTCGGGTCGGGATCCTCACAGGCGGCGGCGACTGTCCCGGTCTGAACGCGGTCATCCGTGCGACCACGCGCCGATCGATCGACCGCGGCTGGGAGGTCGCGGCGGTGCGCGAGGGGTGGCGCGGCCTGATCGACGGGCTCGTCGGGCCGCTCGGCCTGCGCGAGGTCTCGGGGATTCTGCCGCGCGGCGGCACGATCCTCGGCACGTCGCGCACGAACCCGTACAAGGTCGAAGGCGGTGTGGACAAGGTACTCGCGACCTTCGAGCGCGAGGGGCTCGACGCGCTCGTGGCAATCGGCGGCGAGGACACGCTCGGCGTTGCTGCCAAGCTCCACGCCGAGCACGGCTTTCCCGTCGTCGGCGTCCCGAAGACGATCGACAACGATCTGAACGCGACGGACTACACCTTCGGCTTCGATACGGCGGTCACGATCGCGACCGAGGCGATCGACCGCCTGCATACGACAGCCGAGTCGCACAACCGCGTGATGGTCGTCGAGGTGATGGGCCGTCACACGGGCTGGATCGCAGTGCACTCCGGCATCGCCGGCGGCGCGGACGTCATCCTGATTCCCGAGCAGCCGATGACCGTCGAAGATGCCTGTGCACGGCTCGAGAAGCGGCACGAGGCCGGCAAGGACTTCTCGATCGTCGTCGTCAGCGAGGGCTACGAGCTCACCTACGCCTCGGGCGAGAAGACGCTCGTCGCCGGCGACGCGCGTTCAACTGACCAGTTCGGCCATGTCGTTCTCGGCGGGGTGGGCGGTGAGCTCGCCCGTGAGATCGAGGATCGAACCGGCTACGAGACGCGCGTCACCGTGCTCGGGCACGTCCAGCGGGGTGGCACGCCCACGCCTCGCGACCGCGTTCTGGCGACCCGGTACGGGCTCAAGGCCGCCGACCTCGTCCAGGCGGGCACCTTCGGGCGGATGGCCGCGCTCCACGGCGACTCGATCGTCGATGTCTCGCTCGTCGAGGCGACGACGGAACTCAAGCTCGTCCCACCGGATTGGTGGACCGTCGCCCAGGCCTTCGCCGGCTAGAAGCTCTAGGGGGAGCTGCGCTCGGGCGGGACGAGCAGGAGGTGGCTGTCGACGACAGCCTGCGCGATGTCGAAGAGCTTCTGACCGGTCCGCTGCGACTGCGACCGCATCAGGTCGAAAGCCTTCTTCTCGTCGATCGACTGCCTCGCCATCATGATCCCCTTGGCGCGCTCGATCACCGCGCGCCGGGCGAACGCCCCCTCGAGATTGGCGTACTCGGCGTAGCGGCGGAGCGTGATGTCGATGGTGCTCTGCATCTCGTCGGCCCTGCCGTCGACGATGTAAGCGAAGATGCCGCGCTTCGCGGCTTCGTTGACCCAGACCGGATCGTCCGATTCGAGCAGCGCGATCACAGGGCAGGACGCCTCGCGCACGATCTCCGAGATCATGTCGAGTGCGTGCTCGCCACTGATGCCGAGGCCGACGAACGCGAGATCGGGCTGCTCCCGTTCGGTCGCCGCTGCGACGTCGGCGACTTCGAGCTCCCGCGAAATCACGTCATGGCCGAGCCCCGTGACGACTTCGGCGATGCGCTCCAGCCGATCTTTGCGCTCGTTCGCGATCAGAATTCGTAGCGGACGGTGATCGGTCATCGCTGAACGGGGGTCGAGTGCCGGGCGAGAAACTGCACGCCTGCGCGCAGAGTAGCGCGACCAGCAGGACCTGACAATTGGGCATGTCGCAGTTACGCTGCGTCTGCCACGGCCGTAGAAACGGGCTGTGGTGTGCAGTTGCGGGGTCACAAGAACCGATCCCGCTTCAGATCCGCCCTCAACAGCCGGGCAGGAATCGTCGGCCGACCGAAGCCGAATTCGACGGTTGAGCGTTGAGAAGAGGATCGAATGCAGCCGCCCGAGTCACGTTCCCGCACGAGCCGCCCACCCGGCCCACCACGCGTGCTCGTCGTCGACGACGACCAGGCGACCAGGATCCTTTGCTCGACGATTCTGCAGCGCGACGGCTACCACGTGCTCGAGGCCGCGAACGGCCAGGAGGGCCTCGAGCTCGCGCTCGACCACGCGCCCGACGTCGTCCTGCTCGACATCAGCATGCCCGTACTCGACGGCTTCGGGCTCGCAGCGGCCCTTCGCGAGGACGCGCGCACGCGTGATCTGCCTCTCATCTTCGTGACGGCGGAATCGGATCCGGTGGTGAAGGCAAAGGCGTTCGAGAACGGCGCGTACGGCTACATCACGAAGCCCTTCGACCCCCACCACATGGGCCCGTTCATCCGCAGGCTCCTGGTTCATGCCCTTCCGACCCTCACGGTCGTCGACGGGCTCGAGGGTCAATCGAGCTGAGCCAGGCCTAGCCGAAGAGGAGCAGCAGGGCGTCGGTCGGCGCGTAGTCGTCGGTCAGCACCGGGACGTCCTGGGTCGAGATGGGCGCGTCGACGCGGCCGTTGATCGCCACGGCGAGGTCGGGCGCGCCCGGAGCGCGGCGGCGTACCTCACGCCAGCGATCGAGCAGGAACTGCTTCGACGGCGCAGCGCTCTCACCGGCCACGATGATGATGTTCCGGACCGATTGGAGGTCGGTGCCACCGGCATCGACGACGGGATGGACTGCGACGGTCGGGAAGACGGTGCGGTAGGTGCGTAGCATCGAGCGGAAGAGGCGCGAGTCCGGGCCTCTGACGGCCCCGATGATGTTCGTGACCACGAGCCCGCCCGGGCTCAGGCGCGACCGGGCGAGCTCGAGGAACTCCCGGGTCGCCAGGTGGAACGGGATCGAGTCGGAGTAGAACGCGTCGACGACGATCACGTCCCAGGGGCCGTCGTGGTCCGACACGTAGCGGCGGCCGTCCTCGACCTCGACGGCCAGCCGGGAGTCGCGGGGCAGCTCGAAGTACTTGTAGGCGATGTCGACGACCTCCGGATCGAGCTCGACGACATCGAGTCGCACTCCCGGAAAGTCGCGCCACGTCCGCTTGGGCGCCGACCCCCCGCCGAGGCCGACGTAGAGGATCCGCCTCGTCTGCGCCTTGTAGGCGAAGGACAGCTGAAGATAGTCGGAGTACTCGAAGCGCGTCCGGTACGGGTCGTCGAGGTACATCCCGCTCTGAAACGAGCTGTCGAAACGGAGATAGCGGCTCTCGTCGTCGTCGACGACGGCGATGCGGTGGTACTGCGAGTCCTTGGTGTGGAGAATCTTGTAGCCGCTCTGCGACTCTTCGATGTCGCCGGACCGCTGTTCGAGCGACTGCTGGCGGTACACGGGCGACCAGTTCCGAAGCTGCGAGGCGGCGACCGTCCCGCCCTGCTCGGGCGCAAGCGCGACGACCGCTCCAATGCTGGCGCCGGCGAGCGCGAGAGCGACGGCGAACGCAATCGTGAGCCTCTCGACCAGCGCGACTGCGGCGGCAGCGAGCACCAGGGCAACCGCAGCCGACGCCATCACCTGATCGGTGCCGAGCTCGGGGATCAGCCAGAACGACGTCAGGAATGTGCCGGCGATCGAGCCTGCCGTCGAGATCGCGAAGAGACGCCCCGCCGTGCGGCCGAGCTGCTCGATCGAATGTGCTTTCAGCCGAACGGCGACCGGCGAGACGCTGCCGAGGACGAGGCTCGGCAGGCCGAAGAGGAGGATGGTCGCGATCACGGGGTTCAGGCGCGGGCCCGGGTCCCAGGCCACGACGCGGTCCAGGACCCATCCGTCGACGAACGGAATCGCGAGTACGAGCAGCGCCGCAGTGCCGAGCAGCCCCACGAGCAGACGCGGCGTCGGATACCGGTCGGCCACGATGCCGCCGAGCCAGTATCCGGTCGAGAGGCCGGCGAGCACGATCCCGATCAGCGAGCCCCAGACGTACAGCGAGTTGCCGAAGAACGGCGCCATGACGCGGCTCGAAGCGATCTCGAGCCCGAGCAGCACGCCGCCGGCGATGAAGACGGCCACGCCGATCGCGAGCGAGCTGCGCTGCTCGCGTGTCATCTAGGGGAGCTCGCGGACGAGGACGGCGTCGACGCCTGCGCGCTCCAGCTCGGCCAGCTGCTCCTTCGTCACGTCGCCGACGTCTGCAATGGCGAGCTTGCCCGCGGGCAGGTCCGAGAGCAGGTCGAGCACGTGCTCGAGCGGGTCGTCGGCGTCGCGGGCGGCGAGCACGAACAGCTCGGGATCGAGCCGCTCGAGCGCCTCCTCGAGCTCCTCCTCCCGCCCCACCTGCACCACGACTTCGACCGAGTCGCCGAGCTCGACGTCGTCGTCGCCCGCGCGCACGAGGCGCGCGTCTCCCGCGGATCCGACCGCAGTCAGGATCGGCAAGCCGGTCGCGGCGCGAATCGCATCGACGTGGTCGTCGGCAAGGAGCGCCTCTGCACCGTCGGCCTCCGCCTGACGTGCTTCATCCGGACCGGTCACGGCGACGATGAGCGAGATCCCGTCGCCCTCGGAGATGGCTTGGCTCAAACGTCTGGGGCCGGTCACGCAACCGCAACACTACCCATCGTGGCTACGTTTCAGCCGTGCGCGTGCGCGCGGCGATCGTCCTTCTCCTCGCGGTGCCGCCCACCGTCGCGTTCGCAGCCGCGCAGCCGCCGATCATCGGGACGGCCCGCGCCGACTTCCTCGCCGGTCGAGACGGCTCCGATCGCATCGTCGCGCGAGCCGGCGACGACCGGATCGCCGCCGAGTACGACGGCGGCACCGACCGGATCTCGTGCGGGCCAGGGCGCGACGTCGTGACCGTCGATGCCCGCGACCGGGTCGAGAGCGACTGCGAGGTCGTGAGCACACGCCTACACCGCGACCGGCAGTCGAATCCGGACAGCCAGCACGAGACGCAGGTGGAGCCGGACTCCTTCACGTTCGGCACCACGACGGTCGCGCTCTTCCAGAACGGCCGCAACCGCTCGGGCGGCGCCGCCAGCATCGCCTTCTCGACTTCGAAGGATGGCGGGAGAACCTGGCGCGAGGGCGTCCTCCCCGGGCTCACACAGACCTCGGCGCCGCCGGGGACAGCGTCGCGGGCGAGCGATCCCACCGTCGCGTACGACAGCCTGCACGGCGTCTGGCTGGCGAACACCCTGGCCATCGCGCCGGACTCGACGCGACTCACGATCCACCGCTCGCGCGACGGCCTGGCCTGGACCGGGCCGACCGACGCGTCACGGGCGCCCGCGTTCGACATCGCCTACGACAAGAACTGGCTGGCGTGCGACAACGCGGTCACCAGCCCGTTTCGCGGCCGCTGCTACCTCGCCTACACACTCGTGGGCGAGCAGGAGGGCGAGGACGACCTGGCGGTGCAGCACTCGAGCGACGGCGGCGTCACCTGGTCGGCCGCCGCAACGGTTCACACGTCGGTGACCGGCGTGATCCCGGTCATGCAGCCGAACGGGGCACTCACGCTCGTCTTCTGGTCGCAGCGGACCTCGAGCATGCTCGCCGTGCGCTCCACGGACGGCGGCGTGACCCTGGGCAGTCCGGTGACGATCGCGAAGATCCAGGCCAGGCCTGCGACTCCGTTCCGCGCGCCGCCGATCCCGGCCGCCGACATCGACGGATCGGGACGCGTGGTGGCGGTCTGGCAGGACTGCCGATTTCACGCGGGCTGCGAAGCGAATGACGTCGTCCTCACCCGGTCGTCCGACGGGGCGACGTGGTCGCCACCTGTCCGCGTCACCCGCAACGGCAACGCCGTCATGCCCACGCTCGGCGTCGAGCCCGGCACCGGCCGGCTTGCGATCGCCTACTACTCGCTCCGGCCGGACGGAGTCGACGCACAGCTCGTGACCTCACGGAACGGCGCGAGCTGGAGCTCCTCACAGCGGTTGACGCCGCGGCGAATGCAGCTCGCCTGGATGCCGGAGACGACGCTGGGCCGCATGCTCGCGGACTACATCGGCGTCACGTGGTCGCGTGGCCGGCCGCTCGTCGTCTACGCGCTCGCGTCGCCGCCGCGGCAGGGAAAGCTGCGCCAGGCGATCTACGCCGCGCGCGGCTAGGCCAAAGAGACGCCTGGTAACAGTCTGTTACTAGGTCGGATGGTCTGGCGCACGGAAGCGCGCCTCTTCGTAACAGTCTGTTACTTGGTTACTGGCCGATCGGATGCCAGACGGTCTTGAGCTCGAGGAAGCTGGCGATCGTCCATGGGCTCTGCTCGTCAGCGGTTCCGTGCACCACTCGCTTGACGTTGTCGGCGGCCAGGCGCTCGAGGTCTGGGGCCTGCCCGTCTGCGCCGGTGACGTCGATGGCGTTGACGTCCATGTGGCCGGCCAGGATCGGCGCCAGCTCCGCTCCGAATCCGGTGAGGATGTTGACGACGCCGCCGGGGACGTCCGAGGTCGCGATCGCCTCCGCGAGCTCGATCGCGGCGAGCGGGTGTGTCTCGGAGGCGACCACGACAGCTGCGTTGCCGCCGACGATGACGGGTGCGAGCCGGGCGACGAGGCCACCGAGCGCGGGCTCATCGGGAGCGAGGACGGCGACGACGCCGGTCGGCTCGGGGACGGAGAAGTTGAAGTACGGCCCGGAGACCGGGTTCGACGACCCGATCACCTGGGCGAGCTTGTCGGCCCAGCCCGCGTACCAGACGACGCGGTCGATTGCAGCCTCGACCTCCTTCTTGCCGGAACAGACGGCGGCGAGATCGGCGGTGCGGGCCTCCATCATCTCCGCGAGCCGGTAGAGCACCTGGCCGCGGTTGTAGGCGGTCGCGCTCGCCCAACCCGGCTGGGCCTTGCGGGCCGCGACGACCGCGTCGCGCGCGTCCTTGCGGGAGGCGCGGGCGACATTCTGCCCCTCGGCCTCGTAGCTCCGACCGGACTCGGAGCGCGGGAACCCGCCCCCGATGAAGAGCTTGTAGGTCTTCTTGACCGGCAGCCTGGTCACCTGGCACTCCCGAAGCGGCGGTCGCCGAACACGAGCGCGGCGGCCGCGGCAAGGAGTAGCAGCGGTGCTCGGAAACGCCTCATTCGTCGAACCTCAGGTACGGCTCGAGCCCGTGCCGGCCACCCTCGCGCCCGAAGCCGGACTCCTTGTAGCCACCGAACGGCGATGCCGGGTCGAAGCGGTTGAACGTGTTCGCCCAGACGACGCCGGCGCGGAGCCGCTCCGCCATCCAGAGAATGCGTGAGCCCTTCTCGGTCCAGACGCCGGCGGAGAGACCGTACGGCGTGTTGTTCGCCTTCTCGACCGCCTCCTCAGGCGTCCTGAACGTCAGCACGCTGAGCACGGGGCCGAAGATCTCCTCCTGCGCGATCCGGTAGCTCTGCGCGACGTTCGTGAAGACCGTCGGCGCGAACCAGTAGCCCTTCTCGGGCAGGCGGCACGGCGGCTGGTAGATCTCCGCCCCCTCCTCCTTGCCCGCCTCGACGAGCTCGGTGATCCGGTCGAGCTGCATCTTCGAGTTGATGGCGCCGATGTCGGTGTTCTTGTCGAGCGGGTCGCCGAGCCGGAGCGTCTCGAGCCGGCGCTTCAGCTTCGCGATCGTCGACTCGTAGATCGACTCCTGCACGAGCAGGCGGGAGCCGGCGCAGCAGACGTGGCCCTGGTTGAAGTAGATGCCGTTCACGATTCCCTCGACCGCCTGGTCGAGCGCGGCGTCGTCGAAGATGATGTTCGCAGCCTTGCCCCCGAGCTCGAGCGTCAGCTTCTTGCCGGTGCCGGAGAGCTCACGCTGAATGGCCTTCCCGACCTCGGTCGAGCCGGTGAAGGCGATCTTGTCGATGCCCGGGTGCTTGACGAGTGCGGCCCCGGCGCGACCGTCTCCGGTGACGATGTTCACGACCCCCGGCGGGAGCTCGGCCTGGCGGCAGACGTCGGCGAAGAGGAGCGCGGTCAGCGGCGTCGTCTCCGCCGGCTTCAGCACGACGGTGTTTCCCGCCGCGAGCGCCGGCGCGATCTTCCACGCGAGCATCAGCAGCGGGAAGTTCCAGGGGATGATCTGCCCCGCGACGCCGAGCGGCTTCGGCTTGCGGTTCGGAAACGCGTACTCGAGCTTGTCGGCCCAGCCTGCGTAGTAGAAGAAGTGCGCCGCCGCGAGCGGGAGATCGACATCACGGCTTTCGCGGATCGGCTTGCCGCCGTCGAGGCTCTCGAGCACCGCGAGCTCCCGCGAGCGCTCCTGGATGATGCGGGCGATCCGGAACAGGTACTTCGCACGCTCGGATGGCGCGAGCGACGACCAGCCGTTCTCGAAGGCGCCGCGGGCTGCCTGGACGGCGAGGCCGACATCCTTCTCGTCCGCCTGAGCGACCTCGGCGAGCTTGTCCTCGGACGAGGGCGAGATCGAGTCGAACCACTCGCCTGACTTCGGCTCCACGAACTCGCCGCCGACAAAGAGCCCGTACCGCTCCTCGAGCTTGACGATGTCGCGCGCCTCGGGAGCGGGTGCGTAGTCCCACTCGGTGAGCGCGGGAACCGGCGCGTGGCTCTTGCGCTCGAGCTCAGTCAAGGGTGAAGTAGTCCTGGGACTGGTACTGGCCGGTCTTCTGCTTGCGGATCTGCATCAACACGTCGTTGAGGAGCGACGAGGCGCCGAAGCGGAAGAGGTCGGGCGTCATCCATTCGAGGCCGAGCGTCTCGTGCAGGACGACGAGGTACTGGACCGCCTGCTTGGCGGTGCGAATTCCGCCCGCCGGCTTCATCCCGACGACGCGTCCGGTCTCCTCGTGGACGTCGCGGATCGCCTCGAGCATGCAGAGCGTCACCGGCAGCGTCGCCGCGGGGCTCACCTTTCCGGTCGAGGTCTTGATGAAGTCGCCGCCGGCGGCCATCGCGAGCAGCGACGCCCGCCGCACGTTGTCGTACGTCCCGAGCTCGCCGGTCTCCAGGATCACCTTCAGGTGCGCACCGCCGCAGGCTTCCTTCACCTTGACGATCTCGTCGTACACCTTCGCGTAGCGGCCGGAGAGGAACGCGCCACGGTCGATGACCATGTCGACCTCGTCGGCGCCGAGCGCGACCGCCTCGCGAACGTCGTCGAGCTTGACCGCGAGCGGGGACTGGCCGGACGGGAACGCGGTGGCGACGGAAGCGACCTTGACGCTCGAGCCGCGGAGGCGCGCGACGGCGACCGGCACGAGGTTCGGGTAGACACATACGGCCGCGACCGAGGGCACGGACGGATCGCTCGGGTCGGGCCGCATGGCCTTCGAGCAGAGTGCGGCCACCTTGCCGGGCGTGTCGGCCCCTTCCAGCGTGGTCAGGTCCATCATCCGGACGGCCAGCTCGAACGCCTGCAGCTTCGAGTCCTTCTTGATCGAGCGCTTCGCCAGCGTGGCGGCACGTTCCTCGAGCGCGACGGCGTCCACGGAGCCGATCCGGGGCAGGCGAGGCTCGAGCGGCAGCTCGAAGCCACGCGGCAGTGCGGGCGCCTGGGCCATGCGGAAAGTGTACGCCGAGGGAGTAGAACCCAGCCGAGTGGGAATCAAGCCGCTCCAATGAAGTGGCGCGGACGTGGAGGAGCAGGACGGATCGAGGATCGCCGGGGAGCCGGGGGCGGCCTCGGCGGCGGCGGCCTGCCGTTTCCGATGGGAAAGGCCGGTGGAGGCGGGGTCGGGCTGATCATCCTGCTGGTCGTCTACCTGCTCTTCGGCGGCCTGCCGGGCGGCGGTGGCGGACTCGGAGTCGACCCGGGCACGGGGCAGTTCCAGCCGGCGCCGGGCGCCGGATCCTCCGATCTCGACAAGGCGCCGGCCGACGATGCGGCGAAGTTTCGTCGACTTCGTCGCCGGTGACGTCGACGCCACCTGGAAGAAGATCTTTGCCGAGAGCGGCAAGACCTACGAACCGGCGACAGTCGTGCTCTACGACAATGCCGTGCAGTCCGGCTGCGGCAACACTCCCTCGACGGTGGGGCCGTTCTACTGCCCGCGCGACCGCAAGGTCTATCTCGACCTGGGATTCCTCGACGAGCTCCAGCGACGGCTCGGTGCGAACGGCGACTTCGCGCGCGCCTACGTGATCGCACACGAGTTCGGCCACCACGTCCAGAACCAGCTGGGAGTGATGGACGACGTCGAGCTCTCCACCCAGGAGAACCCCGACGACCGGAACGAGCTCTCGGTCCGGCTCGAGCTGCAGGCGGATTGCCTCGCCGGGATCTGGGCGCACTCGGCCTTCGCCAAAGGCGACCTGCTCGAGAGCGGCGACCTCGAGGAGGGGCTGAACGCGGCCGCCGCTGTCGGCGACGACCGCATCCAGCAGCAATCGGGACAGGGAGTCCATCCGGAGGCGTTCACGCACGGAACGTCCGCGCAGCGCGTCAAATGGTTCCGGGCGGGCTTCGACAGCGGCGACCCGACCGCCTGCGACACCTTCGGGAACGACGTCTAGCCGGCGAAGCGAGCGGCCGGCACCGACAGCAGCAGCCGTCGCAGCGCGCCCACGCACATTTCCGATCACTCTGAGCGTAGCGACGCGGAGGCCCGGCGTAGACTCCGCGCATGCGTGACGAGTGCTGCGACGGCGACGTGATCCTCGACGTCGTTTTCGACCGCGGCCTCCTCTTCCTGGTCGTCGCCAACACCGGCGACCGGCCCGCCCACGGCGTGCGGATCAAGTTCGACAAGCCGTTCGGCGGCGTCGGCGGAACGAAAAAGATGCAGCGGCTCGCGCTCTTCCGCCGACTCGAATTCCTCGCGCCGCGCAAGTCGATCTCCGTCTTCCTCGACCGCAGCGCCTCGTACTTCGCCCGTGAGGAGCCGACGCAGCTCACCGCCGCGGTCTCGTGGCGGACGTCCGCGGGCGAACGGCGCTCGAGCACCATCCACCACGACCTCGAGATCTACCGCGATCTCGGCTTCATCGACCGGGAGGTTCCCCACAGTGCCCGTCCAGCGTGACAACCCCTATCTGAACTTCAACTTCCTCGTCGACATCGGCACCGGGGACGAGCTGGGCTTCAGCGAGGCCGAGGTGCCCTCTGGTGAGATCGAGGTGATCGAGTACCGGGAGGGCGCCGAGCGGGTCAACACCACGCGCAAGCTCCCGGGCCGGGCCAAGTACCCGAACGTCACGCTGAAGCGCGGGATCACCGGGAACACCGACCTCTTCGAGTGGTGGAAGTCGGTTCGAGACGGCCAGGTGATACGGCGCAACGTGACGATCACCCTGCTCGACGAGCAGCGGCAAGCCGTGTTCCGTTGGCTGCTGCGCAACGCATGGCCCGTGAAGCTCGAAGGCCCGACGCTGAACGCGAGTGGCAACGAAGTCGCGATCGAGACCCTCGAGCTCGCGCACGAGGGCCTGGAGATCGAGTAGAGCGACGGTCGGCGATGTCCAGCCGGCAGGTGGGCCGCCCCGAGGACGGCCCACCATCGATCACTGCCTCACTACTCGTCGTCGACGGCTTCGAGCGCTTCAGTCACCGTGATGCCTGTGACCCGCGAGGAAATAGCGCTTCCCGACGCTGCGGGCGATCTTCGGGAAGTGCTTCGCGGTCTCCGTCATCGTCGTGCGGTAGTGGAGGCCGCCCCAGACGCGGGCGTTCTCGATCGCGGTCACGACCTCGTCCAGGTTGGCGTACGTCTTGGGTGCGCCGACGATGTTGCTCGTGAACGTCATCTGTACGTGCTTCGTCCCGAAGTAGCCCTTCAGCGACTGGGTGACCGCCGCGGTCATGCACGCATGGCCGGACGGATACTCGGGATGGTTGCCGACGAGGAGCGGCAGCCACGCCGGATCCGGCGAGGTGGCCGGGTTTCCGTCCGTGTCGGCACGCTGGATCGCGTGGTTGGGGCGCCAGAAGTAGTAGTGGTACTTGGCCTCCCAGCAGGAGATCATCGTGTCCGCGGCCGAGACCCAGACGTAGCCGAGCAGCCTCGCGGACTCGCGCAGATCGAGCCCACGGGAGACGGCGACGCCGCGGACGGCACGGCTGTACTGGGCGTACGCCTGATCGGAGAAGAAGCGGGCGTGCTCGGTCTGGAACGGCGTCCGGAGCGCGCTGACGACCCCGCCGATCTCCTTCAGCTCGTTGACGTCACGCGCGTAGCGCCTGCTCGTCAGCTCGTACGGCTCGTCCGGCCGGTACTTCGACGGCGAGTCGAACGTGAACGGCCGCACCTTGCCCAGCTTGACATCGACGGGCGTCGTCGGAGCGATCGGCTCGAAGACTCCCGGCCCCGGTGTCGGCTGGACATACGGAACGACGTCGTCGAAGTGGTCGCCCGTCCGCAGGGCGAGCATGCCCGCGGCAGCGGCGGTGCCGACGGCCTTGCCGCCGTCCTTCGCAGGCCCGGCAGGGATCGACGCCATGAAGGCGTCGTAGGCGACCTGGACGGCCGCTGACTGCCCCGGAACGCGGGCAACGAGGACGTCTCGTGCCGCCTGCGCCACGGCCGCGTCGGCGGATGCCTCCGGCGGTGCGGTGACTCCGGTGGCGAACGGCTTGAGCCCTCCCGCCACAGCGGCGACGGCGTCGTACATCGCGCCGTGCACCATCGCCGCGAGCGGAGTGCTGCTCGCGGGTGGACGCCCAGCGGCGATCGCCACCTCGGCGACGCCGCTCCAATAGACGACCGCGTTCTCGCTCGGTGCGGTCGCAGGTGCCGCTGACGTTCCCGTCGACCCGAGGGCCAGGACGACGACGAGCGCAAGCGTCACAGCGAATCCGATACGGACTCTCATGATCGGTGCTCCTCTCCGGACGGGATCGCTTCGACGACGCGTAGATGGTCGAGCCCGGCCCGCTCGGCGAGGAGCAAGGCCTCGAGACTCGATGGAGCGTCGAAGACGAAAAGGCAGATCTCGTCCTCGGGAACGTGAATGGCACAGTCGAAGCGGACGCGCGTTCCCTGTCGCGTCAGCGCTTTCGCGGCCGAGCGAGCCCGCTGCTCGCACGCAACGCGACCTTGGGTGTCACCGCGGGCGAGATAGGTTTCGACGAGGTAGCTCGGCATGCCGTCGAAACTACGGCCGGGCGCGTACGTTGGAAACGTCAGAACGTCTGAAGTTTGCCCGCGAGCTCGCGCTATCCCTGAGGAGCCGGCTGTGCGGCCGGCTCCTGCGTCCCGCTCGAGTGGATCAGGTTCCGGATCTCGCGCACCGCGACAGACAGCCGCGCGAGGTCGAGCGTGCCTCCGCTCCTGATGTCCGCGAGCACCTGCAACGACCTGCCGATCGCGCTCGCGTTCTCGGCCTGCCAGCGCTCGATGCCCGCACCGCCGCGCAGCACCTCGGCGGTCAGTCCGGCCTGCTCGGAATAGACATCGTCTCGGAGCGCCGCCCGCGCCATGGCCTGCCATCGCGTCGCTCGGGGCAGGTCGACGATCCGGTCGCGCAGCCAATGCAGCTCGAGCCGCGCGCCGAGCGCGAAATAGACCGCTGCCGCCGTCGCAATGTCCGCCTCGGCCGCCGCTGCGATCTCGACGAGATCGAGCGTCGGCACGAGCGACTCGAGATGCGCGACACGCTCCGCCAGCTCCGGCGGAACGCCGACCTCGGCGAACCCGGCGGCCCGTGCTCGCGCAGTCTCGAGCTCGGAAGGGCCGAGCAATGCGGGCAGCGCCTCCGCGAGCGCTGCCGCCCCGGAGGCGTAGCGGGCGACTCCGCCGGCGATGTCGATCGGCCTGCGGCGGTTGCGGAGAAGCCACCGTGTCGCTCGCTCCAGCAGGATGCGCGCCCGCAGCAGCATCGCGGTTTGCGCGTCCGCGGGCAAGAGCCCGTCGAGCGCCTCGATCTCGGCCCAGAGGCCGCGGAGCCCGAAGACCTCGCGGGCCACCGCGTAGGCGCGGGCGATGTCGTCGGCGCCGGCACCGGTCTCGTCACCGAGGCGGAACGCGAACGTCGTCCCGGCACGATTGACAAGGTCGTTCGCGACTCGTGAGGCGATGATCTCCCGCCGCAGCGGGTGCCGCTGCAGCTGCGTCCCGAACTCCTCGCCGAGGCGCGCCGGGAAGTAGCGCTCGAGCTCACTCGAGAGGTACGGGTCTTCCGGCAGGTCGGAGGCGAGCAACTCCTGGCCGAGCGCGATCTTGGTGTGCGAGAGCAGAGTCGCGAACTCCGGGGCGGTCAATCCGCCACCGCCCGCCTGGCGCTCGTCGAATCCCTCGTCGGTCGGCAGTACCTCCAGCTCGCGGTTCAGCGTGCCGTCCTGCTCGAGGCTCCGGACGTACCGCTCGTGCACCTCGACCATCGACGCCGCCTGCGCGGTCGAGCTCGAGATCGCCTGCGTCTGCTCGTAGTTGTCGCGCAGGACGAGCGCCGCGACCTCGTCCCCCATCTCCGCGAGGATCGCGTTCCGCTGCTCGCCGGTCAGATCGCCGTCCCCGACGATCGTGTCGAGCAGGATCTTGATGTTGACCTCGTGGTCAGAGCAGTCGACGCCGGCCGAATTGTCGATCGCGTCCATGTAGATCCGCCCTCCGGCGCGCGCGTAGGCGACCCGCGCTCGCTGCGTGAAGCCGAGGTTTCCGCCCTCTCCGACGACGCGGCAGCGCAACTCCTCGGCGTCGACCCTGACCGCGTCGTTTGCCCGGTCGCCGACCTCGGCGTGCCGCTCGTCCTTCGCCTTCACGTAGGTGCCGATGCCGCCGTTCCAGAGCAGGTCGACCGGAGCGCGCAGCAGCGCGTGGATGAGCTCGCTCGGTGTCAGCGACTCGGCCTCGACGCCGAGAGCGACCCGTGCCTCGCTGGGAAGCGGAACCGACTTCGCCGTCCGTGGAAAGACTCCGCCACCGGACGAGATCAACGCCGGGTCGTAGTCCGCCCAGGACGAGGCGGGCAGCCGGAAGAGCCGCTCGCGCTCGGCGAAGCTCGTCGCCGCATCCGGATTCGGGTCGAGGAAGACGTGCCGGTGGTCGAAGGCGCCGAGCAACCGGATGTGACGGGAGAGGAGCATGCCGTTGCCGAAGACGTCCCCGGACATGTCACCGACACCGGCAACGGTGAAGTCGGTGGTCTCGATGTCGGTCCCGAGCTCGCGAAAGTGGCGTTTGACGGACTCCCAGGCCCCGCGGGCGGTGATCGCCATCTCCTTGTGGTCGTAGCCGGCCGAGCCCCCGGACGCGAACGCGTCCCCGAGCCAGAAGCCGTACTCGATCGCGATCGCGTTCGCGATGTCCGAGAACGTCGCCGTGCCCTTGTCGGCGGCGACGACGAGGTACGGGTCGTCGTCGTCGTGGCGAACGACGTCGAGCGGCGGCACGATCTTGCCCCCGGCAATCGTGTCGGTGACATCGAGCAGCCCGCGCATGAACGTCCGGTAGCACTCGACGACCTCCTCGAGCAGCGCGGCGCGGTCGCCGGCGGCAGGAGGCCGCTTGACGACGAAGCCGCCCTTCGCGCCGACCGGGACGATCACGGCGTTCTTGACCGTCTGGGCCTTCATCAGCCCGAGCACCTCGGTGCGGAAGTCCTCGCGGCGGTCCGACCAGCGGATGCCTCCTCGCGCGACCCGTCCGCCCCGGAGGTGCACGGCCTCCACGCGCGGCGAGTAGACGAAGATCTCGAACATCGGCCGCGGCTCGGGCAGGTCGGGCACCAACTGGGGATCCAGCTTGAGCGAGAGGTACGGCTTCGCCCCGCCGGCCTCCGTCTGGAAGTAGTTCGTGCGCAGCACGGCGCGAACGACACGCAGGAACCCGCGTAGGATCCGGTCCTCGTCGAGGCTCTCGACCGCATCGATCGTGCTCTTCAGCTCGCGCTCGAGTGCCCGCGCCTTCGCGTCGGTGTCGTCGGACCGCATCGGGTCGAGGCGGAGCCGGAAGAGCTCGACCAGCCGGCGCGCAACGTCGGGGTGAGCGGAGAGAGCGTCCTCCATGTAGTTCTGGCTGAATGTGCTTCCCGCCTGGCGGAGGTACTTCGCGATCGCGCGGAGGATCGTGATCTCGCGCGCCGTCAGCCGCGCCGCCAGGACGAGCCTGTTGAAGCCGTCGTTCTCCGCCTCGCCGCGCCACGTGCGCGCAAACGCGTCCTGGAACGTCTCGCGGATGTCGTCGGGGTGGAACTCGGCCCCTTCGTCGTGACGGAGGCCGAAGTCGTAGATCCAGACCGGCGGGCGGCCGGGCGGGCACACCTCGTACGGGCGCTCGTCGCTGACCTTGACGCCCATGTTCTCGAGCAGCGGCAGCACGTCGGAGAGCAGGAGCGGCTGGCCCGAGCGGAGGAGCTTGAACGCGAGGTGATCGTGCGTCTGCGCGAGCGGGACGTACAGGCTCATCCCGAGGTCCCCCTCCGGGTCGAGCCGCTCGATCCGCTCGATGTCCTGCACCGCCTGAAGCGGAGTGAAGTCCTCGCGGTAGGCGCCGGGGAACGCCTCGCCGTAGCGCTCGAGCAGCGGGCCGGCACGCTCCTCGCCGAGCTGCTCCGAGAGCGCGTCGCGGAGGTCGTCGCTCCAGGCCCGAGTCGCCTCTGCCAGACGTGACTCGATCTCGGCGACGTCGTACTCCGGCGCCGCGCCCGGCTCCGTGTAGACGACGAAGTGGACCCGCGCGAGCACCGACTCGGACAGCTGCGTCGTGTAGTCGACGCTGACGCCGCCGAACGACTGCCTGAGGATCTCCTCGATCCGCCGCCGATTCCTCGTGTCGAAGCGCTCCCGGGGCAGGTAGACGAGACACGAGAAGAAGCGGCCGAAGGCGTCCCTGCGGACGAAGAGCCGCACGCGCCGGCGCTCGTCGAGGTGGAGGATGCCGAGCGCCGTCTCGAAGAGCTCGTCCTCCGAGATCTGGAACAGCTCGTCGCGCGGGTAGGTCCCGAGGATCTCGACCAGCGCCTTGTAGTCGTGGCTGCCCTTCGACAGGCCCGATCGATCGACGATGCGCTGGGCCTTGCGGCGGAGGACGGGAATCGCCCACGGGCTCTCGCTGTAGGCGGTGTGCGTGTAGAGACCGAGGAACCGCCACTCGCCGGCGACCTCGCCGGAGGAGTCGAAGCGCTTCACGCCGATGTAGTCGAGGAACGCGGGGCGGTGCACCGTCGCCCGCGAATTCGCCTTCGTCAGCATGAGCAGGCTCTTCTCGCGCGCGAGCCTCCGCACCTCCGGCGACAGCTGGGCGAAGCTCACCGAAACCGGTCGCTCGTCGCCTGCACGAAGGATGCCGAGACCCGAGCCGGACACGGCCCGCAGAACATCCTCCCCAGCCTCGGCGAGGATGTCGTACTCGCGATAGCCGAGGAAAGTGAAGTGGTCGTCGTGGATCCACCTGAGCAAGTCGCGCGCCTCGGCGAGCTCGTCCGGCGCGACCGGCGGCGCCGACTCGTCGAGTGCGACGAGCAGGGCACGGACGCGCTCGCGCATCGTCGGCCAGTCGTCGACCGCGGCGCGCACGTCCTCGAGAGCGCTGCACAGCCCGGCACGCATCCGCTCGATCGCCTCGGGGCTCGTCTGCCGGTCTATCTCGACGTGGATCAGCGACTCGGGCAGCCCGTCCTCGCCGCCGACTTCGAGCAGGCGGCCCTCCGCGTCCCGGCGCACGCGCATGATCTGGCGGATCACGAGATGGATCGCTCCCCCGCTCCGTGTCACGGCCATCGAGACGGAGTCGACGAGGAAGGGCATGTCGTCGACGACGGTCTCGACGACGGTATGCCGCGACTCCCACCCGTGCTCCTCGAGGTTGGGTGTGTAGACGTGCACCTTCAACTCCCCCGGCCGTCGGACGCGCGCCAGGTTCCAGTGCGCGAGCGCGGCGCCGTAGAGATCGAGGTCGCTCCGGTCGGTCAGGTCGTCGGGAGCGACGTGCGCGTAGTACGCGCGGACGAACCGCTCGGCGTCTTCGACCTCGCTGCTCTCCACACGCTCGTGGACGCGCGCGACCGCAGCGTCCAGGAGCGCCGCCTTCCTCTCATCTGGCTTCGTCGCCAGTCGCTGACCCTCCCTTCGCGATCCCCTCGGAGTATGGACTAGCGACCGAGACTAGAGGCCGAGACGTTCGAGCGCGGCGTCGTCACGGCGCCATTTCGGCCGCACCTTGACGACGAGCTCGAGGAAGACCTTGTGACCGAGGAGGGCCTCGATCTCGGGTCTCGCACGCGTGCCGATCTCGCGGATCATCGCTCCCTTCTTGCCGACCAGGATCTGCTTCTGCGATTCCGTCTCGACGAGCACGAACGCACGGAGGAGCTTCTCGTCCAGCTCGTCGATCTCGACCGAAATCGAGTGGGGAACCTCGTCGCGTGTCAGCTGCAGCGCCTTCTCGCGGATCAGCTCCGTGATGCGCTGCTCGCTCGTCTGGTCGGTCGCCGACTCGCGCTCGAACAGCGGCTGGCCCTCGGGAAGCAGGTGCAGCAGGTCGCCCCGCAGCTCGTCGATCCCGTCTTTCGTCTTGGCGCTCACCGGATGGAGCGCGTGGAAGTCGCCGAGCTGAGCTGCCGCCTTCATCTGCGTGATGATGTGGCTCGGCTTCAGATTGTCGACTTTGTTGACGGCGACGATCACCGGCTTGCCGAGCGCGTAGATCCGTCGCGCGATGAAGCGGTCGCCGGCGCCGATCCGATCGCGCGCCGAGACGACGAAGAGCACGACGTCGATGTCCTCGAAGGCCGCGTCCACCGTGTTCTGCATCCGGGTCGTCAGCTTGTCCATCGGCTTCTGGAAGCCCGGCAGGTCGGCCAGCACGAGCTGGTAGTCCTCACCGTTCGCGACGCCGTAGATCCGGCGGCGGGTCGTGTTCGGCACGGTCGATGTGATCGCGACCTTCTCGCCCACCAGCGCGTTCACGAGCGTGGACTTGCCGACATTCGGCCGGCCGGCGACGGCGACGAAGCCGGACTTCACAGGTCGTCGAACGTCTCGGGCAAGAGCTCCGCCGGCGTCATCGTCACCACGTTTCCCTGATTGCGAAAGACAACGCGGTCGAGGCGAAACTCCCAGAGCCACTGGCGGCAGCCGCCGCACGGCGAGTGCGTGATCGCGATCGCCTCGAAGTCCCCGACGCCGTAGCCCTCGCTGACGGCGGTGCCGATGCCGTTCTTCTCGGCGCAGATCCCGAGCGGGTACGCCGCGTTCTCGACGTTGACTCCTTCGATCACCGTGCCGTCGCGTGCCAGGACCGCACAGCCCACCTGGAACGTCGAGTAGGGCGAGTAGGCGCGCGCCGCGATCGCTTCGGCACGGGCGAGGAGCTCCTGATCGTTCATTGCGCCACCTGGAAGACGACGAGCGTCACCAGCGCGCCGAGAATGCCGCCGTAGGCGACCTCGAGCGACGAGTGCACTCCGGATTCGACGCGTGTCTGGGCCACGAGCAAGGCCATGATGAACGTCAGCGACGAGATCAGGAAGTGGTTGCGCGAGTTGTCGAGGATCAGGGTGGCCGCCATCCAGCCGGAGAAGGCGATTGCGGCGTGTCCGGACGGGAGGCCGCCGCGCAACGGCGAGCCCCGGCCTGTGAGCGCCTTCGTCCCGATCACGAGGATCGACGTCAGCACGAGAGCGATGAGAGTCAGCTCGGCCGGCACGTTCGTGAGCCGGTCGAGCAGCTTCGAGCTCCTGTCGGCCACCTGGCCGGAGAACACGAGGTAGCCGACGGCGACGGCGACGGCGGTCGCGATCAAGACCGCGCCGGCGGCGATGTCCTTCGCGAGCTTCGCCATCGGGTCGAATGAGGTCGTCGCGACATCGACCGCGGCCTCGACGGCCGTGTTCAGCATCTCCGCGATCAGGACGAACGCGATCGCGAGCAGGAGCGCGATCAGCTCCATCTTGTCCACGCCGGACACGAGCGCCGCGATCAGAACAAGGGCCGCGATCAGGAAGTGGATCCGCATGTTCCGCTGCGTGCGGAGCACATGGATGATCCCCTCGAACGCGAAGTTGAACGACTCGATGATCGACGGTGGCCGTCGGGCTCTCACAGCAGAGCCGCCTCCCTGGCCTCCATCTCGGCCCCGTGCTCGTAGCCGAGCAGATGCAGGAGCCCGTGCACGAGCGGGCCTCGCCACGCATCTCCGACGACCTGCGGGCAGATGACGACGTCGCCGAGCGCGCGCGGCAGTCCCTCGGGAATCTCCTCGCGTCCGTCGAGCGGGAACGAGAGGACATCGGTGGCCTCGTCGATCCCGAGGTGATCGCGCTTCAGTGCCCGGATCTCGTCCGGGCCGGCGAAGGCGAGGCCGAGCTCGCCCTCCTCGATCCCCTCCGCACCGAGAACACGTTGCGCCAGCTCGACCGCGGCGGCCTCGTCTACCTCGGCGCCGCTCCGGTTCTCGACCTCGACTCCGACCATGTTCACCGCTTGCGGGCGGTACCGGTTTCTTCGGCGTGCTGCTTGTACGCCTCGACGATCCGCTGGACGAGCTTGTGCCGGACCACGTCCTGGTGCGTGAACTCGACAAAAGCGATCCCGTCGATCGAGTCGAGGATGTCGCGCACCTGGATCAGCCCCGACGCCTGGTCGCGCGGGAGGTCGACCTGCGTCACGTCGCCCGTGATCACGACCTTCGAGCCGAAACCGAGCCGCGTCAGGAACATCTGCATCTGCTCCGGCGAGGTGTTCTGCGCCTCGTCGAGGATGATGAACGAGTCGTTGAGCGTCCTGCCGCGCATGAAGGCGAGCGGCGCCACCTCGATCACGCCGCGCTCCATGTGGGCGGTCAGCTTGTCGGCGTCGAGCATGTCGTAGAGGGCGTCGAAGAGCGGCCGCAGGTAGGGGTCGACCTTGGCGAGCATGTCGCCGGGGAGGAAGCCGAGCCGCTCGCCGGCTTCGACGGCCGGTCGCGTGAGGATGATCCGGGCGACCTGCTTCTCCGCGAGCGCCGCAACCGCGAGCGCCATCGCGAGGTACGTCTTGCCGGTGCCGGCCGGGCCGATCCCGAAGGTCACCGTGCACTCGCGGATCGCGTCGACGTAGCGTTTCTGCCCCACCGTCTTGGGTGCGATCTTCTTGCCGCGATGGCGCCAGACCACGTCCTCGAAGACCTCACGGAGATCGTCCGTCTGGTCGAGCGCAGCCACGACGGCGCCGACGGTGTCCGGCCCGATCTCGTGCCCGCCTTCGACGAGCTCGACGAGCTCGTCCACGACGGCACGCGCCGCGGCGACCCGGTCGTCGGCTCCCTCGATCGTCAGCTGGTTGCCGCGCAGGCGCAGCGTGCAGTGCAGCCGGTCGCGCAGCGTGTTGAGCACGCCGTCGCCGATTCCACCGAGCTCGGCGGCGACTTCGTTCGGGACGGAAAGCACTTCCTGCACCCGAATCAGTGTAGGTGAGGGTCAGGCGAGCTTTTCGCGCACGAGCTGGCTCACGGCCGACCCGTCGGCGCGGCCGGCGACCTGCGGCATCACGTCCGCCATCACCCGCCCGATGTCACGCATGCTCGTGGCGCCCACCTCGGCGATCACGTCGTCGATGATCGCCTCCAGGTCGTCCTCGCCGATCGGCTCGGGCATGAACTCCTCGAGGACGTCGAGCTCGTCCTCCTCCTTCTCGGCCTGCTCCTCGCGCCCGCCGGAGCGAAAGGCCTCGGCGGCTTCGAGCCGCTTCTTCCGCTCCCGCTGCAGCACCTGCAGCTCCTCGTCGTCGTGCAGGGGACGCTGCAGCTCCTTCTCGGCGCCCTGGAGGCTTGCCAGGATCAGCCGCAGCGCGTCGCGGCGGGGGGCGTCCCCCTCCCGCATCGCGTTCTCGAGCTGCTCTTTGATCTCTGCGATCAGACTCACGGCGTCCTCTTCAAGCCGGCAACCCCGTGATCCTCCCACCCAGAACGTGCCAGTGCAGGTGGAAGATGGTCTGGCCGCCGCCGGGACCGACGTTGACGAGCACGCGGTAGTCGTCGAGCCCGGCCTCGTGGGCGACCGCCGCGACGAAGTCGAGCATCCGCTTCGCCTCGTCCGCGGGGAACGTGGAGACGTCTCGGAACGTGTCGACGTGACGCTCCGGCAGGACGAGGAGATGCGTCTCGGCCTGGGGGTTGATGTCTCGGATCGCGACGAAGCCGTCTGCCGTCGCGACGTGGTCGCCTTCTTTCACGAGCCGGCAGAACAGGCAATCGTCAGGCAGCGAGAATCCCCTCCTCCGTCACGGCGGCGGCGCGAACGGGAATGAGCGCTCCGACCCGGCCGTCGACGAGCCACGGCGAGTAGTCGGCGCCGTAGCCGCGGCCGGGACGGTCGATCAGGACGACGTCTGCTTCGCCCACCTTCTGCTCCCAGCGGGAGCGGCACGCTTGGTCGGAGAGCGCACGCAGCCGGGCGCTCCGCTCCTTCTTCACCTCGGGCGGAACGCGGTCGTCGTCCGCCGTCCTCGTGCCGGGGCGAGGGGAGTACGGGAAGACGTGCAGCTTGGTCAGCCGGGCGGCGCGGACGGTCTCGAGGGTGCGCTCGAACGCGGCTTCGTCCTCGGCCGGGAAGCCGACGATCACGTCGGCCGTGAGATTGAAGTCGGCCAGCGGCTCGACCTTCCGGAGATAGGTGTCGACGGAGTAGCGGCGCGCCATCGCCTCCAGAACCCCGTCGTCGCCGGACTGGAGCGGAACGTGCAGGTGCGGCCCGACCACCGGCGTCTCTCGCAGCGCGGACACGAGCTCGTCGTCGACGTGGTTGATCTCGATCGACGAGAGGCGCAGACGCGCGATGCCCTCGATCGCGCCTGCCGCTCGGATCAAGTCGGGGAGCTTCATCCCAGCGGCGCGGTCACGAAAGCAACCGAGGTTCACGCCGGTGAGGACGACCTCGCGGTGGCCTTGCGCGACCCGCTTCCGGATCTCGCCGAGCACGGCTTCGGCGCTGCGCGAGCGAGTCGCCCCCCGTACGAGCGGGATCACGCAGAACGCGCACGAGAACGAGCAGCCGTCCTGGATCTTCACGAAGGCGCGGATGCGGTCGAGCTTCGCATCGGCCTGAACGCAGCCGATCGCACCGACGTCGCCGGCAACGGTCTCGACCGCCTGCTCGATTTGGCCCGGGACGACCGTGACGTTCGCGGGCAACCCGGCGAACGCGTCGTCGGAGAGCCGCGCTCCGCAGCCGGTCACGTACACACGCGCATGCGAGCGAGCGGCTCTCGAAGCGGCCTGGCGCGACTTCGCGAGGCCCTCGTTCGTGACGCAGCACGTGTTCACGACGGCAACGTCGCCGCTGTCAGCGACCTCGCGGTGGCCGTCGCGGAGCAGCCGCTCGCGCAACGCCTGCGCGTCGGTCTGCGAGACCTTGCAGCCGAGGAACCGGACGGAGAAGCTCGCCATTGCCCGGAAAATCTACTGGCGCACGTGCAGATCGGCCGCCCAGCCGCCGTCCTGGACGCGCCGTTCGATCCTGTAGCCCTCGAGGCGAGGGTCGTCGGAGACGAGGTAGCCGGACGTGATCACGCGACCGGCCCGCAGCCGGGGAGCGAGCGCGAGCACCGCCTCGGCGGCGATGTTCGCAAGCGCGAGATCCGTCTCCAGCAGGTCGTCGTCGCGCAGGTCTGCCTGCCTGACGTCGATCGAGACGCCGTTGTCGGCTGCGTTCCGCTCGGTCGCCTCGACCGCCTGCGGATCGAAGTCGAACGCGAGGACGGGCTCGAAGCCCAGCTTCGCCGCCGCGATCGAGAGGACGCCGGAGCCGCAGCCGATGTCGAGCACGCTCCCCCGGTCCTCGCCGGCGAGCAACCCGAGGCAGAGCTGCGTGGTCGGATGCCCGCCCGTGCCGAACGCTCGGCCCGGATCGATCACGACCGCAATCGCCCCCTCGTCGGGCTCCTCCCACGGCGGCCCGATCCAGAGCGAGCCGACGCGGACCGGCTTGTGGAACTGCCGCCAGCGGTCCTCCCAGTCGTCCACGATGTCCGAGGCAGCGGCTCCGCCGAACGCCTGCCAGATCCGCTCCTCGCCGGCCGCATTGGTGTAGGCGGCCAGCTCCAGCCCACCGCCGTCGATCTCCGTCGAAGGCTATCTCTTCAAAACCTTCCGGAAAGAGCTCGATCATCACCGCGCGCGCCTGCTCGGCCCGAGCGTCGGGAACGGTCACCGAGACGCGGCGCAGGAGCGTCACGCCGACCCAGGCATTCAGCGAATGGCGTTTCTGAGCTTCTCGAAGAAGCCCTCGTCGCGCCGGTAGGTGTCCTCGTCCGAGAGCGTCTCGAAGCGGTCGAGCAGCTCGCGCTGCTCGTCGGTCAGGTGTCGCGGTACGGCGACGTTGACGAGGACGCGGTGATCGCCTCGGCCCGAGCGCTCGAGTGACGGCATCCCCTTGCCGCGCAGCACACGCACTTCTCCCGGCTGGGTCCCCGCGTCGAAGCCCAGCTCCAGGTCGCCATGCAGCGTCGGCACGGAAAGCGTCGCCCCGCGCGCAGCCTGGACGATCGTCAGGTCGACCTGAGACAGGATGTCGTCGCCGTCGCGCTCGAAGCGCGGGTCGCGGGCAACGCGCACCTCCACGTACGCATCGCCGGGGAGCCCTCCGTTCGAGCCGGCGTGCCCGGAGCCGCGGAGACGGATCCGCTGCCCGTCGTGAATCCCTGCCGGGATCTCGACCTCCAACTCCTTCGTCTCGAGCGTGCGGCCGACGCCCTCGCACACCGTGCACGGACTCTCGGCGACGCGGCCGGCGCCGGCGCACGTCGGGCACGTCTGCGTGCGGACGAACTCGCCGAAGACGCTACGGGACACCTGCTGCAGCTGTCCCTGACCACCGCACGTGGGACACGTGACTCGTTCTGTTCCGGGCTCGGCGCCCTCCCCGTCGCAGCGCTCGCAGACCGCCGCGACCTCCACTTCGACCGTCCGTTTCACGCCGGTGAACGCATCGGCGAGCTCGATGCCGACCGAGACTCCGACGTCTCCGCCGCGCGCCCGACCGCCCCGGTTGCGCCCGAACAGATCGTCCCCGAAGAAGGCCGAGAAGATGTCGGTCAGGTTCGAGAAGTCGAAGTCGCTCGGCGCGTAGCCGCCGCGCTTCAGGCCGGCGTGGCCGTAGCGGTCGTAGAGCTGACGCGTCTCGGCCTTCGAGAGCACCTCGTACGCCTCTGCGACCGCGCGAAATCGCGCCTGCGCGTCAGGCTCCTGTGAAACGTCGGGGTGCAGCTCCCGCGCCAGCTTCCGGAAGGCCTTCTTGATCTCGGCCTCGGTTGCCGTCCGCTCGACGCCGAGCAGCTCGTAGTAGTCGCGTTCGGCCGTGGCCATCGGGCAAGCCTAGCTCTCGTCGTACGTGGCTTCGACGAGGCGGGAGAGCTCGTGGGCCGCCGCCCGCACCGTGCGAACCGCCTTGTCGTAGTCCATGCGCACCGGGCCGAGCAGGCCGACGGTCCCGAGAATCCGCGTCGGAAGGCCATAGGTCGCGCCGACGAGCGAGACGGCGTGCAGACCGGGATGGTCGAGGCCGACCCGGATGAACGGGCGGCGCACGTCGAAAGCGTCCGTCATCAGCTCGAGCACCGCAGCCCGCTTCTCGAGCACCGAGAGGAGACTCCGGCACGCCTCCAGCTCATCCGCCCTGGCGCTGTCGAGCAACGACGCCGCGCCGCCGACATAGAGCGACTGCGCAGTCGGGGCGGCCAGCTCGAGGAACGATGGCCGCAGCGCGTCGAGAAACGCAAGCTCGCGCGCGGAGAGGCTCGGGTCGTCGATCCGCTTGCGAAGCAAGTGCGTCCCAAGCCCCACACCGGCGAGCCGCTCGTTCAGATACTCGTTCGCCCAGGCGGCAAGCCCCGGGTCGACCGGGCTGTCGAACTTGACGAGCTTCTTCGCGACCCCGCCGGTGGAGGTGATGGTGACGACCATCACGACCGACGGCTGGAGCAGCAGCGCTTCGACGTGGCGCACCGTCGCGGTCTCGAGCCCGGGGGCCGAGACCAGCGCCAGGAGCTGCGTCACCTGGCTCAGCATCTCGGTCGTCGACTGCAGCGCCGCCTCCACCTCGCTCCTCATCGAGGTCAGGTCGAGCGGGAAGCGCGGCGGCCGGGACTCCTGCCGTTCCAGCACCTCCTCGGCGTAGAAGCGATAGCCGGCTCCGGTCGGGATCCGGCCGGCCGACGTGTGCGGGTGCGACAACAGCCCGAGCGACTCGAGCTCGGCGAGCTCGCTGCGCACGGTCGAGGGCGACACCGAGAGCCCGGAGCGCTCGATAAGCGTCTTCGAGCCGACCGGCTCGCCGGTGGCCACATGCTCCTCGACGACTCCGCGGAGGATGTCGCGCTTGCGTTCGCTGATCCCGCTCATTTGCAGGTAATTCTAGCGAGGAGGGTTTGGTGGGATGTCGCTCGCCGTCGGGGTGCGATGCTCGTTCCGAGCCAAGGACGCAGGGAGCGCCGATAGCGGTTGCTATCGGCGTGACTGAGGACGCCGGCATCGGGGCGAGCAGCGCAGCCCGACGGCTCAGCCGATATTCCGCCAATCCCTCCTGGGCTCAACTGAGCAACTCTGCCGTGACTCCGCCTCCGAGGAAGCGGCCTCGCCGCGTGAGCGCGAGCACGGTCCCCTTTTCGCGCACCTCCGCGAGCCCGAGCCGTTCGAGCCGAGCGAGCGCCTCGTGATCGAGAGCCGCATCGAGACCGGCGGTCGGGAGCGGCTCGTCGAGCCGAAGCCCGAGCAGCACACGTTCACGGGCCTGCACGCCGGAGTCGAGAGGCTCGAGCTCTCGCGACGGGCGCTCGCCGCGGTCCAGCGCGGACAGATAGCGAAGGAGGCTCGGAGCGTTCCGCCACCGCAGCCCGCCGACCGTCGAGACCGCGCCGACCCCGATTCCGAGATAGTCGCGCCCCAGCCAGTAGCCGAGGTTGTGGCGCGAGCGCAGGTCGCGGTCGCCGTCGAGCCGGCAGAAGTTGGCCGTCTCGTACCAGCGATAGCGGGCACCCGTCAGCGTCTCGACGACCCGTTCGAAGTAGTCCTCCATCGCGTCGGCCTGACGTTCGAGCTCCTCGCCATGCGCGTGCGTGAAGCGCGTTCCGGGCTTCGCCTCGAGCTCGTAGCAGGACAGGTGCTCCGGCTCCAGCGCGAGCGCTTCGGCGAGGTCGTGCTCCAGGTCGCCGGTGCTCTGCCCGGGGATCCCGTAGATCAGGTCGAGCGAGATGTTGTCGAAGCCGACAGCGCGGAGCGCGTGCACCGCATTGCGGACGTCCTCCGGGCGGGCGCGGCGCTCGAGCGTCTCCAGCAGGTGCGGCTGGAACGTCTGCGCGCCGAGCGAGACCCGGTCGACGCCGTGCTCCCGCAGCAGCGCGGCGAGGCCGGGCGTCACCGTCTCGGGGTTCGCCTCGACCGTCGTCTCCGCCGCTTCCGGCAAACCAGAGAGCAGGCGTGCCAGCGCGGCCGGCTCGGTGAAGGTCGGCGTGCCGCCGCCGAGGAAGATGGTGTCGACGTCGTGCGCCAGGTGGCCGCGCTCGAGCTCCAGCTCGGCGAGCAGCGCGTCGACGTAGCCGCCGTGCTCGCCGTCGTGCCCGGTCACGGTGACGAAGTCGCAGTAGCCGCACCGGTGGGAGCAGAACGGCAGGTGCACGTAGAGGTGGCGGGCGCTCATTTGCGGTCGTCCAGGTTGAGCACGGCCAGGAACGCCTCCTGCGGCACCTCGACGCCGCCGACCTGCTTCATCCGCTTCTTGCCCTTCTTCTGCTTCTCGAGCAGCTTCCGCTTGCGGCTGATGTCGCCGCCGTAGCACTTGGCGAGCACGTCCTTCCGCTTCGCCTTGACCGTCTCGCGCGCGATGATGCGGGCGCCGATCGCCGCCTGGATCGCGACGTCGAAGAACTGGCGCGGGATCTCCTTCCGGAGCCGCTCGACCAGCAGCTTGCCGCGGTCGTAGGCGAACTCGCGGTGGATGATCAGCGAGAGCGCGTCGACAGGCTCGCCGGCGACGAGGACGTCGACCCGCACCAGGTGCCCCGGCTTGAACCCCGCCATGTCGTAGTCGAAGCTGGCGTAGCCGCGGGTGCGCGACTTCAGCTGGTCGTAGAAGTCGAGCACGATCTCCCCGAGCGGCAGCTCGTAGACGAGATGCACGCGTTCCTCGGAGAGGTACTCCATATGGTCGAAGCTGCCGCGGCGGTCGTTGCAGAGCTCCATCACGGCGCCGACGTACTCCTTGGGGACGATGACCGATGCCTTGATGTACGGCTCCTCGACCTCGTCGATCTCGACCGGCATGTCCGACGGGTTGTGGACCTCGACCCAGTCGGCGCCGGGACGCGGCCGGACGCGATAGGCGACGTTCGGCGCGGTCACGATCAGGTCGAGGTCGAACTCGCGCTCCAGGCGCTCGCGCACGATCTCCATGTGGAGCAGCCCCAGGAAGCCGCAGCGGAAGCCGAAGCCGAGCGCCTGCGAGGTCTCCGGCTCGTAGAAGAGCGCGCCGTCGTTCAGCTTCAGCCGCTCGAGCGCATCGCGCAGCTCCGGGTAGGCGTCCGAGTCGGTCGGGAACAGCCCCGCGAAGACCATCGGCTTGACCTCTTTGTAGCCCGGCAGCGGCTCCTGCGCCGCCCGCTTCTCGCTCGTGAGCGTGTCGCCGACGCCGAGCTTCGACACATCCTTCAGCCCCGTGATCACGTAGCCGACCTCGCCCGCCTCGAGCGTCTTGACAGGACGCCGGTCGGGGGTGAGGAAGCCGAGCTCCTCCGCCTCGAAGCGCGTTCCCTGCGCCATCGCCCGAAGGGGCTCTCCGGTCTCGAAGCGGCCGTCGACGACGCGGACGAACGCGACGACGCCGCGATACTGGTCGTACGAGGAGTCGAAGATCAGCGCGCGGGCGGGGGCCGCCGGGTCGCCCATCGGCGGCGGGATCCGCTCGATGATCGCGTCGAGGACCTCCTCGACGCCGTGTCCGGTCTTCGCCGAGATGCGCAACACGCGATCGGCGTCGTCGCCGATCAGATCCGCGACCTCGGCGGCGGCGCCGTCAGGGTCGGCCTGCGGAAGGTCGATCTTGTTCACGACCGGGACGATCTCGAGGTTGTTCTCGATCGCGAGGTAGGCGTTCGCCAGCGTCTGAGCCTCGGTTCCCTGGGCCGCGTCGACGACGAGCAGGGCGCCCTCGCAGGCCTGCAGCGAGCGCGAGACCTCGTAGGTGAAGTCCACGTGCCCGGGCGTGTCGATCAGGTTCAGCTGCTGCCCCTTCCAGATGACGCGCACCGCCTGCGCCTTGATCGTGATCCCGCGCTCGCGCTCGAGGTCCATCGAGTCGAGCAGCTGCTCCTTCATGTCCCGGTCCGCGACCGTGTCTGTCACCTGAAGGATGCGATCAGCGAGCGTCGACTTCCCATGGTCGATGTGCGCGATGATCGAGAAGTTGCGGATTTTTGCCTGGTCCATGCGTGATCAGTCCCGTCGGAAGCGGTCTCGCAGCGATAGTAGCGCCGCCATCTCGCGCACCCGCAGGGCGGTGCAGACCGCGAGGTAGGCGGCGCCGCCGACGCCGAGCGCGACACCGAGGGAGACAAGCTGTGCCGCGAACGAGCGGCCGAGCGCGTTGTCGAGCACGTACCAGACGCCGTAGGCGACGGCGGCGAGCACGGCCGCGGCGACCGTGACGAGCCCGAAGGACCGGGCGATCCGGTGCAGGTCGAGACGGCCGACGCGGCGGCGCAGCGTGACGAAGAGCAGCGCCACGCCGGCGATGTTGGCCAGCGAGATCGCGATCGGGATTCCCCAGGTCCCGACGCGGTAGAAGATCGCGTAGAGCGCGGTGTTCAGCACGAGCACGCTGAGCGCGACAAGAGTGGGAACCCAGGGCGCCTGCAGGCTGAAGAATGCGCGGTTGAGCATCAGCATCATCCCGTTGAAGGTAAGGCCGAGCGAGAAGGCCGCGAGCGCGCCGGCGACGACCTGCGTCTGGCCGGGCCCGAACGCGCCGCGCTCGTAGAGCAGGCGGACGATGGGCTCGGCGAGGACGGCACAGACGACCGCCGAGGGGATCAGCATGAAGTTGATCTGCCGCAGCCCGCTGGAGACCGTGGCCCGGAACCCGGCGAGATCGCCGCGCGTGGAGAGGCGTGCCAGCGACGGGTAGAGGATGGTCGCGACCGCGACCGAGAACATGCCCTGCGGCAGCATGTAGATGCGGAATGCCTTGTCGATGGCGGTCGGGGCGAGTCTCGGATCGATCAGCTTCGAGGCGACCACCGTGCCGATCACCGCGTTCACGTTGATCAGGCCGAGGCCGAGCATCACCGGCACCATCAGCTTGAAGATCTGCTTCACGGCCGGATCGCGGATGTCGAGCGCCAGGCGGAGGCGGCCGTCGAGCCCGCGGAGCCAGGGCAGCGGGAGCAGAAACTGGATCACCGTCCCGACGACGATCGAGCCGGCGTAGACGTAGAGCTTGCCGCTCTCGGTGTCGGCGCGAGGCACGCCGAGGACGAGCCCGATGATGATCGCCAGGTTCCAGAACACCGGCGTCAGGGCCGGAATCGTGAACTGCTCGTAGCTGTTCAGGATCCCGGTGACGATCCCGAAGAGCCCGATCAGGACGACGATCGGGAACAGGATCTGCGAGAGCGTGACGGCCAGGTCGTCGTAGGCGCCGTTGAGAGGCGGGATGATGACCGGCGCTGCGAGGATGAAGAGGGCCGTGATGCCTCCCACGACCAGCAGGAAGAGCCAGAACACGGTCGACGCCACCCGCCACGCACGCGCCTTCTCCCCTTTCTCCAGCAGCTCGCTGAAGACGGGCACGAATGCGGACGAGAGCGCGGCGTCCGCGACGAGCGCGCGGACGAGATTCGGGATCTGGAAGGCGACCGTGAAGGCGTTGATCGGGCCGCGGGCGCCGAAGTAGTTCGCGGCGACGACCTCGCGGAAGAGCCCGAGCACCCGGGAGAGGCCGGTCGCCGCCGAGAAGATCGCCGTCGACCACGCGAGCCTCCTCCCCTTGGCTCGCTCGTCCACGCTGCGAGTATAGGAACGGGGTCAGCCGGGACCGCCGGCCGCCAATCCCTGTCTGCTAGGATCCTGCGCGCCCGCCGCGTGCGGGCCTTTCTTCGAGATGCCGAACATTCAGCAACAGAAAAAGCGCGTCCGGATCGCCGAGCGTCAGCGCGACGAGAACCTCCGCTACCGCTCGACCGTGAAGACCCTGACGAAGCGGCTCGAGGCCGCCGCCGCCGAGGCGGACAAGGACAAGCTCGCGGCCGAGTACCTGGAGCTCGTGCGGACGATCGACAAGGGCGCGGCCCGTGGAGCTCTGCACAAGAACACGGCTGCGCGTAAGAAAGCCCGCGCAGCCCGCCTCGTCGCCGGCTCCGCCCCCAGCTCCTAGCCTCGGCCTCTAGTCCTCTGCGCTGAGGTCGATCAGCGCCCGCTGCAGCTCGAGATCGGGCGCCAGCTTGCTGCCTCCCTTGAGCGCGTGGTCGAGCTCGGCGAGGCGGACGACTCCATCCCGCAGCTCGTCCTCCGAGAAGTTCGCGGCCTGGGCGAACACTTTCTCGACGTAGAACGGATGCCGCTTCAGCGTCGACGCCGCGTCGCGCGGCCGAACACCGTCCGCCGCGAGTTGCTGGCAGCGGCGCATGAATGAGAGGTGGTTGGTGAGCGCGCCGGCCATCCGCGGGGCGGTGTCGCGGCGCGGGCGGCCCTCGCGCTCGAAGATCGTCTCGCTCGCGGCGAGCGTCCGGCCGCCGTCGCGCGCCGCCCAGGCGTCCGTGAGGGCGAACGTCGGCGTCTCGGCCACTGCGGCCACGAGCAGCTCGACCTCGTTCTGGCCGATCGGCTCGTCCCCGGCCCAGAGCGCGAGCTTGTCGATCTCGTTCGCGAGCTGGTGGAAGTCGTCGCCGACCAGGTGGACGAGCGCCGCGCACGCCTCCGGCTCGGCGCGCGCGCCCGCCTGCTTGAAGCGCTCGGCCACCCAGCCGGCGACGTTGCGCTTCGCGACTTCGAAGGTCAGGACGTCCCCGACCTTGGCGCACGCTTTCGTCAACGGCGCGTCCTTCTTCAGCTCCTCGGCGACGAGGGCCAGCACGGTGCCGGGGGCCGGCGAGGTGAGGTACTCCTCGATCGCCTTCACATCCGCGACCTTCCAGCCGTTCGCGAGCCGGCCGTCGGCATTGCGCCGGCCGTCGACGCCCTCGATGACGACAAGACGCGCGTCGCCGAACAGGCTGCCCACGTTGCAGAGCGCGGCGGCGTCCGGACCGGGCACATCCTGGGCGGTGACGAGCTCGATCGCCTCCGGCTGGAAGTGGCGGCGGAGGCGCGCGAGCGCAGTCTCGATCTTGGGACGATCGCTGCCGGTGAGGAGGTAGACCGGCTTCAGATCCGGGGCGGCGGCCACGACTTCCACCCTACTCAACGGCCCGTCCGGACTGTGATCCGCTCGCCGTCCGACTCGACGACGACTCGCCCGTCCTCGTCGGTGCGGTAGAGGCTGAGGCCCGGACTCGCGAGCAGTGCGGCGACTGTCGAGGCGCGTGGGTGGCCGTAGTCGTTGCCTCGGCCGCACGAGATCACAGCGACCTCCGGCCGCAGCTCCTCCAGCTCGCTCGCGAGGCCCGCGTCGGCGGAGCCGTGGTGTGCAACCTTGAGGATCTCGACGTGGCGCGAGAGCAGGGGCGCCGTCACGTCGGTCTCCGCGTCGGCGGTGAGGAACGCGTCGACCCCTCCGTACGTTGCGAGGATGACGACCGGAAGCCGGTTCGGGTCCTCGCTCTCCGTGCCGGGCCGGTTCGGCCAGAGCACTCGTAGCTGCAGCCGGCCGAGCCGGAACGTGTCGCCGGCACGTATCTCGAGGACGTCGACGTGATGCTCGGCCGCTTCGGCCAGAGCGAAGTGTCGGTAGACGCTCGACCGCGTCAGATACGGGTCGAGCACGCGATCGACCGCGAGCCGGCGCAGCACGGTCTCGGCGCCGCCGATGTGGTCGCGCTGCGGATGCGTGAGGACGACCGCCGCCAGTCGCCGCACACCGAGTGAGCGGAGCTGCTGCGCGACGTTCGCCTCCGGCGGCCCTTCGTCCACGAGCACCGCACCCTCCTTCACCTGCACGAGGATCGAATCGCCCTGCCCGACGTCGAGGAACGTGATGCGCAGCCCCTTCGGCGGCGGCAGCACTGCAGACGGCAGCAGCTGCCAGACGAGCAGGGCGGGAACGACGGTTGCGACGCAGGCCAGCGCCGCCGGCCGCCGCCACCGGGGCAGCCGCTGGAGCGCGAGCAGGGCGAGCGGAACTCCGAGCAGCACGCACACGGCCTTGCCCGACCCGATCTGGGCCAGCGGCAACCCCGCGACGATCTCCGCGCACACTGCGATGTACGCGGCAAGCCAGCCGTTCAGCCAGGCCAGCGCGAGCGCTGCCGACGGCAGTACCGGCTCGACCAGCGAGCCGACCAGCGCGAGCCCGAGGAGCGGGCCGATCGCGAGCGCAACGAGCGCGTTCGACAGCAGCGAGTAGACAGGGACGGTTCCGAACTGGAACCAGAGGATCGGGGCCGTTGCCGCCCCGCAGGCCGTCGACACGGCGAGCGCGTCGCGAAGCCAGACCGGCATGGGATAGCCCTCGAGCGCGAGACGGAGCCTCGGCAGCAGCAGGAAGATCGCGCCGACAGCGGCGAAGGAGAGCTGGAAGCCGGGCTCGAACAGACAGGCCGGCGTCCAGGCGAGCAGGACCGCCGCGCCCAGAGCGAGGAAGTGCCATCGATCGCGCGGGCGGGCGAGGAGCCACGCGAGCGACGCCAAGCCGCCGGCGACCCCCGCGCGGACGACGGACGGCTGCCAGCCGACCGCGAGGACGTAGGCGCCGATCGCACCGATCGCCGCCACCTCGGCCGCGAGCCGGTGAATCCCGAGCAGCCAGGCGAGCCCGAGCACGCCGATCGCGAGGAACGCGACGTTCTGTCCCGAGACGGCGAGCAGGTGGTAGAGCCCCGAGGACTTGAAGTTGCTGCGGAGCTCATCCGTGAGCCCCTCGTCCTCACCGAGCACGATTCCCGCGAGCACCGCGCGCCGCTCGCCGCTGAGCCCAGGAGCGATCGCGCGCGCCACGTGCGCACGAAGCCTGTCCGAGACGCCGCCGATCCCGCCGCGCCTGCCGACGATCCGCCACTCGCCGCCGTGGAGCACGACATGGACGCCGCGGCGCGTCAGCCAGCCGCGTTCGTCGAAGCCGTCCTCTGCGCCGCGAGGAGCGCCGATCGTGACGCGCAGGGTGAGGATGGTGCCCTGCGGCGGCGAACGGCCGACGGGGAGCTCGAGCAGGACTCGCTCGCGGAGCGTGCGCGCATCGAGTCGACGGACCTCGGCTGGAACGCGAATCGCGAACGGCGTCTTCCGTGCCGGTCCGGTCACGACGACCGTCGCACCGGCCGAGCGCCCGATCTCAGGCGCGAGGACGCTGCGGTCGAGCGCGTCGAGCCGCACACTCCCCCACCACCAACCGACGAGAACGAGCGCGACGACGCAGGCGGGTAGGCGTGCCTGCGACACGATCGCGGCGACGCCCGCGGCGACGACGACGAGAGCGAGGACGATCGCCGGCGCCCGCACGGCATTGGCGAGCGAGATCCCGATGCAGGCCGCGAGCACGAGCAGCGTCGGCCAGCCTCGTTCGACGATGCGGGCGATCACGGCGAGACGAGGTCCCTCAGCTGCTCGACGCGCGCGGGCCCGATTCCCGGAATCGCGTCCAGATCCTCGACGGAGCGGAAGCCTCCGTGCGCAGTCCGGTAGTCGACGATCTTCTGCGCCGTCACCGGCCCGATGCCCGGAAGCGCGTCGAGCTCCTGAACCGAGGCCGAGCTCAGACTCGGGCGCGCCGCCGTGGCCGGCGTTCCGGCGTTGCCGGAAACCCGACGCGGCACGAGCACCTGCGTCCCGTCGGCGAGCGGCGCCGCGAGATTGAGTGCGGCGGTGTCGGCCGACGCGGTCGCTCCGCCCGCACGGGCGACCGCGTCAGCGACTCGTTTGCCCTCGGCCAGCCGGTAGAGCCCGGGGCGCCGAACCGCGCCCGCGACGTGGACGACGAGCTTCGGCGCGGCCGCCTGCTCGGGAACGAGCGTTGCGGCCGGTTGGACGGTGGCCGTGCCCGCACCGGCCAGCGTGCGCCCGGCCACCGCGAGGAGCGCGAGCGCCACCGCGGCGAGAACGAGCGCCCGCTGGCGCGATACGGGCAGGGAGGGCATGTCTCGAGCGTGCCGGAGGAACAGTCATGGATGACATGCGGCTCCGTGCCGATTCTGTGCCAATTCCATGCAGACGACGCGGTTGACGAGCTTGCCCGAAACCAATCGTCTTCGTGGACCTGCCACCGTCTGATACGTCTGAATCCGCTCTGACGCGACCGTCGAGATTACGCACGCGGTGGCTCGATCGAGCGATCACGGCTGTCTTGTCGCGTGCCGAACTGACCGTGGATGGGCTGCCGCGCGCGCAACGGTCGTCGGGTGCGCTCGCGCCGCTTAATCGTCGTCTGGCTCACGGTCTACGGTGCAGCGCTAGCGGTGTGCGGCAGTGCGCTCGCCGACGACACGAGCGTGAACCCGCTCGCGGCGCAGCAGGGCTACCGGCACACGGTCGCGATGCCGCAGACCCTGCCGCCGCTGGCGCCGGTCCGAGTCGGCCTCGTCGACGGCGGCCTCGACGGCGTCCATCCCGACCTGCAGGGCCGGATCGTCGCCGCTCGCAGCTTCGGCGGCCTCGACCCGCTCTTTCCCGACTCGAGCCACGGCACCATGGTCGCCGGGCTGATCGCCGCGAGCGTAGGCAACGGCGTCGGCGTCGACGGGCTGTCCCCATCCGCCCGCCTGGTCGTCGCCAGCGTCTCGCGCCGAGACAGCGGCTACTACCGGCCGGCGGCGGTCGCGAATGCAATCCGCTGGACGGTCGACCAAGGCGTCCGCGTCATCAACCTGTCGCTCGCCGGCTCGCAGCGCACCCCGGCCATCGCAGCCGCCGTACGCTACGCCGCGCGCAAGGATGCGCTGGTTGTCGCTGCCACCGGCAACTGCTTTCCCGGCTGCGGCGTGCAAGCGGCGGCGCAGTTCCCCGCTGCCGAGCCGGACGTGCTTGCCGTCGGGGCGCTCGATGCGAACGAGGCCGCCCCCGCTCTCGCCGGCTTCTCCATCCGGCGCGCCGTCGACCTCGTCGCTCCGGGCGAACGGCTGACGACGCTCTTTCCGACCCGCAACTCGCCCTACCAAGCCCCGGTGGACTGCGCATTTCGCGGCACGACCGCCTGTTTCCAGGCCAGCGCTGGCGTTCTCTGGGGTGCGACCGGCAGCTCGTACGCGGCATCGATCGTGAGTGCGGCGGCGAGCCTGCTCTTCGCCGCACGCCCCAAGCTGCACGCCGGCCAAGTCGCCTTGCTGCTCACGCAGAGCGCCCGGCCACTTCGCGGCGGCGGCTTCGGCGTCGTCCAGGTCGGCGCGGCGCTCGAGCGGGCGTTGCACGGGCCGCTTCCCGCGACCTCGTGGCGGCGTCCGGGCGGGGCGCGACCAGCTCGGCCGCGCTGAAACTAGGTCGGCACGGATCCGCGATCCGAGCTTGCACGCGGACGAGGCGGCCAAAATACCCTCTCGACAACTAGGGTCGGAACCGATGAATCGCAGCTGGCTTCGAGTGGTAATCATCGTCAGCCTGGCAGCAGCTGTCGGCTTCGGACTGTGGCTGGTCGGCCGCGACGACGAGTCGGGAGGCGCACAGGAGGCTGCTCCTGTCCAGTCGAGCACCGCGCAGCTGTCCAGTCGCGACCTGGTCGCGCTCGGCGAGTCGCTCGATCGGCCGTTCTACTGGGCCGGTCCGCGGGACGGCGTCAGCTACGAGTTCACCGAGACGGCCGACCGGAAGATCTTCGTCCGCTACCTGCCGACGGGGGTTGCCGCGGGCAGCGCTGAGCCGTACCTGACCGTCGCCTCCTACCCGGTCGCGAACGCGTACGCGGTGACGCGGACCGCGGCCGGGCGTCCCGGCTCGGTCAGGCTGAGCGGGAAACGCGGAGGAATCGCGTTCTACAGCAAGGAACGGCCGACGAACGTGTACATCGCATTCCCACGCGGGAACACGCAGGTCGAGCTGTACGCCCCCGAGCCACGCGTGCTGCGCCAACTAGTCGCCGCCGGCCGGATCCGCCCAGTCAGCCCGGCCGCGCTCTCCGACGCGAGCACGGAGCCGAACGCGGCGTGGCCGCGCGCGGAGCGCACCTCGCCGGCCGAGCTGAAGCGGCTCGCGAGCGAGCTCGGCCACCCGATCTTCTGGCTCGGCCGGATCCCCCAGACGACGCTCGAGCTGTCCCGCTCAGCGAACGGCCGCGTCTATCTCCGCTACCTGCCGGCCGGAGTGGCCGTCGGCTCCTCAAAGCCGCACCTGACCGTCGTCACCTACCCGCTCGAGGGTGCGGTCGCGGCGACGAGGCAGACCGCGCAGCAGCAGGGGGCGGTGCGGATCGCGCTGCCGGGCGGCGCGGTCGCCTTCTACACGACGGCTTTACCGACGAACGTGTACGCCGCCGTTCCGGGCTCGGACACACAGGTCGAGGTTTTCGACCCGTCCGCAGGGCGCGCCCACGAGTTGGTGGCGGCCGACAGAATCCAGCCGGTTCCCTGAGCCGTAGCCAGGCCCGGCGATGAACCTTTCCGGCCCTCGCAGCTCGCGCCGACCCACCTGCTGCTCGTCCTGTTGGCGACGGCGGGGTTCGCGCTCGTCGCGGCGGCGGCGGCGGGCTTGGGGACTGCCGTTCAGTCGTGGCGCACTGCGAAGGATTATGCCCGGCAGATCGCCGTGACCTTGAGCGTGAACTGCTGATTGAGCTGTTGCGTGACGACGACCGTGGCGCGCCACGTCTGGCCGACGGGCTGTGACTCGATGATCGCGACACGCGGTTGGTCGACCGGGTTGATCGAGTCGACCACCGCTCCGCCGCCAACGACGACACCCGAACCACATGATGCCACGGCCGTCACGAGCGTTCCGACGGGCGATCCAGGACCAGTTGTCGAAGCGGTTCCCGTGGACTGCGAGATCGCTCCGCCACCGCCGGGGCCAGGCGGACCCGTTGCGCCTGGTACGCCCTGAGGTCCTTGCGCACCTGGTGCACCTTGCGGCCCTGGCGGGCCTACAGCACCGTTCACACCAGGAGTTCCTTGCGGACCGGTGGCGCCCGTCGGCCCCTGCGCGCCAGTGGCTCCATCAGCGCCCGGCGTCCCCGGCGGCCCCTGCGAACCAGGTACGCCCGGATCACCTTGCGGCCCCCTCTCACCCGTAGCTCCTGTTGCTCCGGCGGGACCGACCGGGCCTTGGATTCCAGGCGGGCCTTGCACGCCGGTCGCCCCCGTTTCGCCCGTCGGGCCTGTCGCTCCGGTGGCGCCCGCTGCTCCAGTCGCGCCGATGGGACCCTGGGCTCCGGGCGGGCCTTGCAGGCCGGTCGCGCCCGTCGCTCCTGTCGCTCCAGTCGGCCCCTGAATTCCTGGTGGGCCCTGAGCGCCGGTGATGCCGGTCGCACCGGTGGCGCCGCTCGCACCAGTCGCGCCAGTCTGGCCGGCCGCGCCTGTCGCTCCGGTGGCGCCCGCTGCTCCAGTCGCACCGATCGGACCCTGGATCCCAGCCGGGCCTTGCACGCCGGTCGCGCCCGTCGCACCCGTCGCTCCGGTCTGGCCGGCCGCGCCTGTCGCTCCGGCGGCGCCCGCTGCTCCAGTCGCACCGATCGGACCCTGGATCCCAGGCGGGCCCTGACGCCCGTCGCCCCAGTCGCTCCCGTCTCACCCGTAGCACCGGTAGCACCAGTCGCGCCGGTCACTCCAGTCTGGCCGGCCGCGCCTGTTGCTCCGGTGGCGCCCGCTGCTCCAGTCGCACCGATCGGACCCTGGATCCCAGGCGGGCCTTGCACGCCAGTCGCGCCCGTCGCTCCGGTCGCCCCGGTCTGGCCGGTCGCTCCGGTCGGGCCGGCCGCGCCTGTCGCTCCGGTGGCCCCCGCTGCTCCAGTCGCGCCGACGGGACCCTGGATCCCAGGCGGGCCGGTCGCGCCGTTGGCGCCCGTTGCTCCGGTTGCGCCGGCGGCACCGGGCACACCGGCAGGCCCCGAAGCCCCTGCCGGGCCCTGCGTACCGGCCGGGCCTGCAGCTCCCGCCGGCCCTTGCGCACCAACGGCGCCCTGCGGCCCTGCCGGCCCTTGGGGCCCTGCCGGGCCGGCGGGACCGAGCGGAACACCGTTCGGGAACAGCTGCTGGAAGGTGATGAGCACCAAGCCTGGCTTGGCCTTGCACGACCCCCTCAGCAGATTGAGGTCGGCGATCGTCTCCTTCGAACCCTTCGTCTCGATGCACAGCACATACGGCGCCGGTGCAGCGACGGCGATCGCCGGCAGCAGCAACAACATGCTCGCGAAGGCAAGCAAGAACCCGACCAAAGCCCGCTCCCGCGCTCCGTCTACCCCACGTCCAACTGAATCGGTGGAGTCGTGCACTCTCGCTGTCGCCCCCTCGTCCTCGAACGCCGCAGAGTTCCTACTGACAGCTTAGTCACTCTTACGCATCCGTACAGGGCCGACGGTGACGGCGCTAGCGGCTCGTCGCTGCCCACCATCGTCCGGCAGCGAACACCCTCTGTCGGAGGCGAATCTCCGTCAGCTCTTGTCAGCTAGACGACGAAATTCACTAGCTTGCCGGGGACGACAATCGTCTTCCGGGGCTCGCCGCCGTTCAGGTGCGCCTGCACGCGCTCGGACGCCCGCGCGAGCGCGACGAGCTCGTCCTCGCCGATCGAGGACGGAACCTGGATCCGGTCGCGGAGCTTCCCGTTCACCTGCAGCACCACCTCGACCGTGTCGCGCTCCAGCAGCACGGGTCGGCCTCGGGCCACGGCGACTCCCACAACCGCTCGCCGCCCAGGCGCTCCCACAGCTCCTCGGCGACGTGCGGCGCATAGGGCTGGATCAGCGAGACGGCGGTCTCGGCGGCGAAACGGGCGGCGGGATCGTCCGGAGCGCGGCCGATCTCGTTCACCAGCTCCATCACGGCAGCAATCGGCGTGTTGAAGGCGAAGCGCCTGTCGATGTCGTCGGTCACCTTGGCGATCGTCTGGTGCGCCTTCTGCGCCAGCGGGCCGGCCGGCTGCTCGACCCGCGGCTTCTCCGCCTGCTCGAGCACGACGCGCCAGAGCTTGTTCAGGAACCGCCAGACGCCCTCGATCCCCGAGTCGTGCCACTCCATGTCCTGGTCGGCCGGGCCCAGGAAGAGCGTGAACGTCCGCACCGCATCGGCGCCGTACCGGTCGGCGAAGACGAGGGGATCGACGATGTTGCCCTTCGACTTGGACATCTTCGCGCCGTCCTTGTGGATCATCCCCTGGTTGAACAGGCGCGCGAACGGCTCGCGGAAGCCGACCAGGCCCATCTCCTGCATCACCTTCGTGAAGAAGCGCGCGTAGAGCAGGTGCAGGATCGCGTGCTCGACGCCGCCGATGTACTGGTTGACGGGCAGCCAGTAGTCCGCGATCTCGCGCGCGAACGGCTCCTTGTCGTTCCTCGGATCGCGTGTAGCGGATGAAGTACCAGGAGGAGTCGACGAAGGTGTCCATCGTGTCCGTCTCGCGCTTCGCCGGGCCGCCGCAGCTCGGGCACTCGACGTTGACCCAGTCCTCCGCCGCCGCCAGCGGAGAGCGGCCCTTCGGCAGGAACTCCTCGACCTCGGGCAGCACCACCGGCAACTGGTCGTCCGGGACCGGCACGAGGCCGCAGCCTCGCAGTGGACGATCGGGATCGGCGCTCCCCAGTAGCGCTGGCGCGAGAGCAGCCAGTCGCGCAGGCGGTAGCCGATCGTCGCCTCCGCCTCAGCCCGTGCTCCGCGAGCCAGTCGACGATCGCCTTCTTCGCCTCCGGTGCGGGCAGGCCGTCGAAGCGGTCCGAGTTGACGAGCACCTCGTTCTCGGGTGCGCGGAGAACGCGCCTTCCTCGGGCGCATCGCCGTCGGCGGGCTTCACGACCGTGCGGATCGGCAGCCCGTACTTCTCCGCGAACTCGTAGTCGCGCTCGTCGTGGGCGGGGACGGCCATGATCGCGCCCGTCCCGTACCCCATCAGCACGTAGTCGGCGACCCAGATCGGGATCTCCTCGCCGTTGACCGGGTTGATCGCGTAGCGGCCGGTGAAGACGCCGTCCTTCTCCTTCTTCTCGCGCTCGACCGCCGAGCGCGCAGCCGGCGTGGCGCACGTACTCGCGCACCTCCGTCGGAGTCGGTCAGCTGTGGGACCAGCGGGTGCTCGGGGGCCAGCACGAAGAAGGTGGCGCCGAAGAGCGTGTCGGGCCGCGTCGTGAAGACCGGCATCTCCTCGCCGCTCCCGGCGACGCGGAAGATCACGCGCGCGCCCTCGGAGCGGCCGATCCAGTTGCGCTGCATCGTCAGGACGCGCTCCGGCCAGTGCTCGAGCGGTCCATCTCGTCGAGCAGGACGTCGGCGTAGTCGGTGATCTTGAAGTACCACTGGGTCAGGGTCTTGGCCTCGACCTCGGCGCCGCAGCGCTCGCAGTGGCCGTCGATCACCTGCTCGTTCGCGAGCACGGTCTGGTCGACCGGGCACCAGTTGACCAGTCCCTCCTTGCGGTAGGCGAGCCCTCGCTCGTAGAAGCGGAGGAAGAGCCATTGCGTCCAGCGGTAGTAGTCGGGCTCGTGGGTCGAGATCTCGCGCTCCCAGTCCATCGCCCAGCCCATGCGGCGCATCTGCTCCCGGATCGCGGCGATGTTGCGCTCGGTGGAGATGCGTGGATGCGGCCGTCGCGGATCGCCGCGTTCTCGGCGGGCAGCCCGAAGGCGTCGTAGCCCATCGGGCGCAGGACGCGGTAGCCGCGCCGGCGGCGGAGATGGGCGACGACGTCTCCGATCGTGTAGTTCAGGACGTGGCCCATGTGCAGCTCGCCCGAGGGGTACGGCAGCATCTCGACGACGTAGGTCTTGGCGCCCTCGACCTGGCCGGGCTCGGGATTGGGCGTGTGGAACGCGCCCGCGTCCTCCCAGACGCGCTGCCAGCGCTGCTCGATTTCTTCGGCTCGTACTTCTCGGTCATCTGGGTCGTCTCCGGGTACAAAAAAGCCTCTCGCGCGAGAGGCCCAGCGGAAGCTCTCGCGGCGCCGCCGCGTTCGCCTCCTGTGCTACGGAAGAAGCTCCGCTCGTGTCATTGCAGCACAATCTAGCAAGTGGAATTGCCGAGCCGCCTCCATTCTCGCCGCCGGACCAGGGCATGATCGGCGCATCGCGCTGACCTTCGACGACGGCCCTGCGGCCTCGACGGAAACCGTACTCGACGTGCTCTCGGCCGAGAATGCTCCCGCAACGTTCTTCATCATCGGGGGCTTCATAGCCGGGCCGGGAAGCGACGCTGCAGAGGGCGAAAGAGGCAGGACACGAGCTCGGCGTACACGGCTTGAACCACTTCAATGCTCTGCTCATGCGGGAGCCCGAGACGCTGGTCGCACGAGCTGAGCGTCTGTGCCGACGAGCTCGAACGCGCCGTCGGCGAGCGGCCCCAGCTCGTTCGACCGCCGTTCGGAGGCGATGCCGGCCGCACCGCGCGCGCGGCGGCGAAAGCGGGCTCGGTCCGGTCGTGCTCTGGACCGTGCTCTGCTTCGACTGGGCGGACGATGCGCAGGCGGACGCGATCGCGAAGCGCGCCGTCGCCGAAGCGCATCCGGGGGCGATCGTCTGCCTGCACGACGGGGATGGAAAGGATCCGGCCCTCACCCGCGACGCCACGGTCGCAGCGCTTGCCCGCGATCGTGCAGGGCCTCCGCAGGGACGGCTACGAGCTCGTAACCGTTTCGGACCTGCTCGGGTGATCGCGCTCTTCCCGACCGGCTCTCGTATCGAGGGCGGCGTCCTGCAGCTCGACGGGCTCGCAGCGACGGAGCTCGCCGAGCGCTTCGGGACACCGCTCGTCGTCTACTCCGAAGCGAGCGCTGCGGGAGCGGGCGCGGATGTTCCGGCGCGCCGTGCCCGATGCGCTCGTCGTCTACGGGACGAAGGCGTTCCCGAACGTCGCCGTGATGCGGCTGCTCGCGGAGGAAGGCCTCGGCGCCGACGTGGCCTCGCTCGGGGAGCTCGCGTTCGCGCGCCGGGCGGGGATCGAGGGCGACCGTCTGATCGTGCACGGGAACAACAAGTCGGACGAGGAGCTGCGTGCCGCGGCCGAAGCCGGCGCGCTGGTCGCGCTCGACGCGCTCGACGAGCCGGCGCGCGCCGCCGAAGCCGGCGTCCGCCGCGTGCTCGTGCGCGTCACGCCGGGCGTCGAAGCCGAGACGCACGAAGCGATCCGAACCGGTCACCGCGGCTCGAAGTTCGGCCTCGACGCGGAAGAGGCGCTCGTCGCGATCGCTGCGGCACGCGAAGCCGGGCTCGAGGTCGAAGGGCTGCACATGCACGTCGGCTCCCAGCTCGCGGACGGCCGCGCCCACCTGGAGGCGGTCTCCAAGCTCGGCGAGTTCGCCGCGCGCTGCCGCGACGAGCTCGACTGGACGCCGGCGCTCGTCGACGTCGGCGGCGGCTTCGGCATCCGCCACGTCGAGGACGAGGCCGAGCCGCCGGTGGAGGAGCTCGTGCGCTCGATCGCGGACGCGGTCGCGAGCGAATGGGCGACGAGGCGATTCCCGGCGCCGCGCCTCGTCTTCGAGCCCGGCCGCTCGCTCGTCGGCCCCGCGGCGTTCACGCTCTACCGCGTCGGCGCGGTCAAGCAGGCGGGCGACACGCGCTACGTCGCGATCGACGGCGGCATGTCCGACAACCCGCGGCCGCAGCTCTACGACGCCCGCTACTCCGCCCTGCTCGCAAACCGGGCGGAGGAAGAGCCGGCGGACGGCCACTTCACGATCGCCGGGAAGCACTGCGAGTCGGGCGACGAGCTGATCGAGCGGGCGGTGCTGCCCGAGCCCCGCCGCGGAGATCTGATCGCGGTCCCGGCGACCGGCGGCTACACGCTCGCGATGAGCTCGAACTACAACGGCGTCCCGCGGCCGGCGGCCGTGCTGGTCTGCGGGGGGAGGCGCGGCTGATCCTCCGTCGCGAGACGGTCGACGACCTGCTCGCGCGCGAGCCCTAGGGGCGCCTGACGGCGACGACGGCTGCCGCCGCGACGGGCGGCAGGTCGAGCAGCTCGAGCCGGCGCGCTCGGCGCGGTCGGATCGGCGCCCGCCCCGGCGAGCCAGATCGTCGTCTCGCCCGGCCAGCGCCCGGAGCGGCGCCGCGATCGCGTCGAACCGGCCCGCGTCGGTCGGCGGCGAGCACGACCGCATCCGGCGCGAGCTGGTGCACGGTCTCTGCCAGCGTCTCGAGCGGCGTGTCGCCGCCGAGGAAGGTGATCCGCCAGCCGTGCTCGCGCAGCGCGAGGCCGAAGATCAGGAGGCCGAGATCGTGCCGCTCCTCCGGCGGGCCGCCAGCACCGCGCGGGCCCGCTGCCGCGATCCCAGCCGCGTGCGAGCCCGAGGAGCCGGCCCCGCACGAGGTGTGAGGCGAAGTGCTCCTGCGCGATCGAGACCTCGCCCTTCTCCCAGCCCTCGCCGAGCTCGCGCAGCAGCGGCAGGACCGCGCCGTCGAGCACGGCGTCGAGCGAGAAGTCGGCGAGCAGCCGGTCGAAGGCGGCGTGCGCGGCCGCGTCGTCGAGCCGCCGGATCGCGTCGCCCAGTTCGACCGGCACGCCCTCCACGCGGTCGGCGCGGACGGCGGCGGCTCCGAGAGCGCCTCGCGGGCCGCCTCGGCCGCGGAGACGCCCGTCGCGAGCAGCTCGCGCATCCGGCCGACGCGGCGCACGTCCGCGCTCGAGTAGAGCCGATAGCCGCTGTCCGTCCGCGTCGGCGCGAGCAGGCCGTAACGGCGCTCCCAGGCCCGGAGGAGATCCGTTGCGACGCCGGTCCGGCGCGCGAGCTCGCCGATTCGCAGCTGCGAGACGTCACTCATCGCCAGAGTGTACAGAGTTTGGACAAAGATTTGACAAGCCGCTGTTCAGCCTGTACTTTCCTTGAACAAACCCTGAACAACAAGGAGGTGCTCCATGAAGAAACTCGATGTGCTCGCCGCCGCGCCTCGTGATCGTCGGCGGCCTCAACTGGGGCCTGGTCGCACTCGCCGAGTTCGACCTCGTCGCCACTCTCGTCGGCCTCGACTTCGGCGAGACGAACGCCGCCAGCCGGCTCGTCTATGGCCTCGTCGGCCTCGCCGCCGTCTACCAGATCGCCCAGCAGGCGGCGATCCGCCGCCGCTGGTCGCCCACCGTCACCGCCTAACCAAGAAAAGGAGAACAGATGAACCGCATCGCCCTGCTCGTCCTCGCCGCACTGGCGATCGCAGTCCCGGCCGCAACGGCCGCGCCCGCACAGAAGGAGGCGTCGCCGACGATCGCCACCCTCGCGGCCAAGACGCCGCAGCTCTCGACGCTGCTGTCGCTCGTGAAGAAGGCCGGCCTCGCCGACGAGCTCTCGGCTCCCGGCGCATTGACCGTCTTCGCGCCGACGAACGCCGCCTTCGCAGAAGGTGCCGAAGGCGACGCTGAACGCGCTGGCGAAGAACCCCGCCGCGCTGAAGCGCGTCCTGCTCTACCACGTCGTCGCGGGCAAGGTGACCGCAGCGAAGGTCGTCACGCTGAAGTCCGCCAAGACCCTCGCCGGTCCGTCGGTGCGCATCCGCGTCACCGGCATGACCGTCCGGATCAACAACGCGCGCGTCACGACCGCCGACGTCAAGGCGTCGAACGGCGTCGTCCACGTGATCGACCGCGTCCTGATCCCACCCGCTGCCTAGGGGAGAGGAGCCGGACCACCCCGCCGCCGCGCTTGACCACGGCGGCGGCGGGGTAGCCTCGCGCCGTGAGCGAGCATGCCGTTGCGATCTGGAGCGACTACATCTGACCCTTCTGCCGCGCGGCGCAGCCAACGGCTGTGTCGCTCGAGCGCCGGTTCGGCGCCCAGGTGACCTGGCTGCCCTTCGACCTTCATCCCGAGTACCCGCCGGATGGCCTGCCGCGGCAGGAGCTGATCGAGCGGTACGGCCCTGGGATGACCGAGCGGATGCGCGAGTTCTTCGCAGCGCGGGGGCTCGACTACAACCCGCACCCCGATGTGGTGCCGAACACGATGAGCGCGCTCCGCCTCACGGAGCTGGCGCGTGACCTCGGCAAGCACTCGGACCGTGCACGACCGGCTGATGGACGCGTACTGGGCCGAGGCGCAGAACATCGGCGACGCGGACGTGCTGCGGACGCTCGCCGGCGATGCCGGGCTGCCCGCGGACGAGGTCGACGATGTGCTCGGCAGCGACCGCTACCGCGACCGCGTCGTCGACTCGACACGTCAGGCGGTGAGCGTCGGCGCGAACGCGGTCCCGGCTTTCGTGCTCGACCAGCGGTTGCTCGTCCTCGGCGCGCAGCCGGAGGACGTCTTCGAGCAGGCCTTCGCGCAGCTCGAGGAACGCGCGTGAAGATCGTCGACGAGATCGCTCACGCAACCGGCTGGATCGAGGAGAACGGTGGCGCGCGCACGTCGCACGCCCTCGAGGTCGACGGGCGCGTCTGGCTCTTCGACGTCGTCGACTGGCCGGAGCTCGACGCGCGGGTGCGCGAGCTCGGCGAGCCGGCGGCGGTCGTGCAACTGCTCGACCGGCACGAGCGCGACTGCGCCGCCGTCGCACAGCGGCTCGAAGTCCCCCACCTCGTCGTACCCCGGCAGTTGCCGGGGACGCCGTTCGAGCTCCGTCCGGTCGTCCGGTTCCGCTGGTGGCGAGAAGTGGCGCTCTGGTGGGAGGAGCGCCGCTTGCTGCTCGTCGCCGACGCGGTCGGCACGATTCCGTTCTTCTGCGCCGGCGAGGAGCCTGCCGGCGTCCACCCTTTCTTCGGCCCTGGCCGCTGCGCTCGCTCCGCGGCCTCGCCCCCGACCATCTGCTCGTGGGGCACGGCGAGGGGATCCACCAGCATCCGGCGGCGCTCGAGAGCGCACTCCGGACCGCGCGCCGCCGGATCCCGCGCTGGCTGATGGGCCTGCCGCGGGAGCTCCGCGAGGGCTAGCGGGCGCGGGCGAGCAGGCCCGGCCGGACGAGCCGCGGCGGCGCCTTCAGCCCTGCGTCGCGGACCGGCGGGTTGAGCGGCTCGGCGAGCGGCGCGGCCGCGAACGACGCGGCGCGCCGCTCGGCGGGCGCATCCGCGTAGAGCGTCGTGCGCTGCCGCGGCCGGCGGCCGTTGGCCAGGATCAGCGCCTCCATCGACTCCGGCGGCATCTCCTGTCCGTGCTCGGAGCCGGCGGAGCGCGAGATCGACTCGTTCATCAGCGTCCGCCGAGATCGTTCACGCCCGCGCGAGGGCCGCAGCGACGCCCTCGGGGCCGAGCTTCACCCAGGACGCCTGGATGTTCGTGATCGCGGGATGAAGCGCGAGGCGGCGCAACGGCGTGCAGCAGCAGCGACTCGCCGAAGGTCGGGCCGGAACGCGCCCGGCCCTTCAGCCACATCGGCGCTTCCATGTGCACGAACGGCAGCGGCACGAACTCGGTGAAGCCCCGGAACGCTCCTGCTGCGCGCGCGCCCGAAGCAGGTGGCGCGCCCAGTGCTCGGGCGCCTCGACGTGCCCGAACATGATCGTCACGTTCGAGCGCAGGCCGACGCGGTGAGCGGCCGCGTGCACGGAGAGCCACTGGTCGGTCGAGACCTTGTCCGGGCAGATCGCCGCTCGCACCTCGTCGTCCAGGATCTCGGCGGCGGTCCCGGGGAGCGAGCCGAGGCCCAGCGCGCGAAGTCGCGCCAGGTAGTCGTCGAGCGACAACCCGAGAGTCTCGGCTCCCTGCCACACCTCGAGCGCGGAGAAGGCGTGGATGTGGAGCTCGGGCAGCTCGGCCCGGATCGCCTCGACCACCGAGGCGTAGTAGTCGCCGGTGAAGGCCGGGTGGATGCCGCCCTGGAGGCAGACCTCGGTCGCGCCTCGATCCCAGGCCTCGCGTGCCCGCCGGACGATCTCGTCGTGCGGGACGAGGTAGGGCGCGCCGCGCAGGTTCGCCGCCAGACGGCCCTTCGAGAACGCGCAGAAGCCGCAGCGGAAGTAGCAGACGTTCGTGTACTGGATGTTCCGGGTGACGACGTAGCTCACCTCGTCGCCGCACACCTCGCGCCGTAGCCGGTCGGCCGCCGCGAACACCCGCTGGCGCTCGTCGCCGCGCGCCTCGAAGAGACGGACGAGCTCCTCTTCTCCGAGCTCGGCGGTGTCGACCGGGAGCGCGTCGCGGCTGACCACGAACGGGACACCGCCCGGCTCGCCGGGGTGCCAGCCGTCCTCGCGCGCGAGACCGAGCGCATCGGACGCCGGAGCGCCGTAGGCAGGACGGCCGGGTCGATCAGCCGCCGGAGGAGTACCGCGGGTACACGGGCAGGCGCGGGGCGAGCTCGAGCCCACGGCTCCGCGTCGCCGCCACGAGCCGGTCACGGTCCGGCCACGGCGCCTCGGGGTTCACGTGGTCGATCGTCACCGGCGAGACGCCGCCCCAGTCGTCGATGCCGGCATCGAGGAGGCGCGGAAAGTCGTCGTAGGCGAGGTTCGGGGGCGCCTGAACGGCGACGTCGGTCCGGCAGCAGCAGCCGCGCCACCGCGATCGTCCAGAGGTGGTCGTCGAGGCTCGGCTCGGGATGCGACGCCATGCGCGTGCCCGGCTTGGCCCGGAAGTTCTGGACGATCACCTCCTGCAGGTGGCCGTGACGCTCGTGCAGGGCTCTCAGCTCCTCGAGGGCGGCAACCCGCTCGGCCCGAGTCTCGCCGATCCCGATCAGGATCCCGCTCGTGAAGGGAACGCGCAGCTCGCCGGCGAGGTCGATCGTCTCGAGCCGGCGCGACGGGTCCTTCTAGGGCGAGGCCCAATGCGGGCCGCCCCTGGCCGAGAGCCGCTCGGCCGTCGTCTCGAGCATGATCCCCATCGACGCCGACACCGGCCGCAGTGCGGCGAGGTCGGCCCGCGTCATGACGCCCGGGTTCAGGTGCGGCAGCAACCCGGTCTCCTCGAGCACGAGCCTTGCAACCCGGCCGAGGTACTCGAGCGTCGTCTCGACCGCCGAGCGCCTCGAGCTCCTCACGAGCGACCTTGTAGCGGAGCTCGGGCTTGTCGCCCAGGGTGAAGAGCGCCTCGGTGCAGCCGGCTGCGGCGCCGGCCCGTGCGACGGCGAGCACCTCCTCCTCGGTCAGGAACGCGCGCTCGCCCCGTCGAGGCGGGCGGGCGAAGGTGCAGTAGCCGCAGACGTCGCGGCAGAGCGTCGTCAGCGGGATGAAGACCTTGGGCGAGTAGGTGACGCGCCCGCCGCCACGCCGCCGCTTCGCGTGCCGCCGCGAGCAGGTCGTCGAGCGGCGCTTCGAGAGCAGCGCGTCCATGAGCAGACCTTAGCGACCCGTCCTGTACCCCCAGAGCCCGCCGAAGCTCTTCCAGCTTCCCCTCGACCGGCGCTGCAGCTGCGCCTGCTCGATCG